>CAWBZR010000010.1:0-239112 GCA_963793315.1 uncultured Actinomycetota bacterium
GGACTGTAAATCCGTCGGAGTATTCCTTCGCAGGTTCGAATCCTGCACCTGCCACGCACGAGCGAGAGCCCTGAGCGTCAGCCGCTCGGCGATGGCGCCGTTGGACAGTCCCTCGGCCTTCCGCTCGAAGACCTCCCTCTCCCGGACCGACCATCGGCCGAGGGGCAGCTGCGTCCGGTGCGCCGGCGTGCTGGACGACCTCGCCAGTCGGCTGAGCGCCTTCGGTGTCTCCAGGTGCGGCACGCGATTGGCGCCGTAGCCGGTCGGGGACCTTCCGGTTCGACGACCCACCCTTGACGGCCTCCTCGGCCACCCCTAGCATCACGTTCGGATCCAAACGATCTTGCGGAAGCCGAGGGAGACGCCGACATGCAGCCCACACCCGTGCCACTCGACCAGGTCGACCTCGCGGACCTCGACGTCTTCGAGCGCGACGAGGCATGGGGCATGTTCGACACCCTGCGTCGCGAGGCGCCGGTGCACTGGAACGAGGAGCACGACGGGGGCTCGGGGTTCTGGTCGATCACCCGGTACGCCGACATCGAGGCGGTCGACAAGGACCCCGAGACCTTCACCTCGACGAAGTTCACCAACCTCGAGGAGCCGCCGGCCGAGTTCCAGGAGCTGCGCAGGTCGATCCTCGAGACCGACGGTCCGCGACACCTCGCGCTGCGCAAGCTGCTGATGCGTGACTTCAGTGTCGCCCAGCTGCGCCGCTACGAGGACTTCCTGCGCGGGTTGGCCGCGGTGACAGTCGAGGCCGCTCTGCAGCAGGAGGAGATGGACTTCGTCGACGCGATCGCGGCCGACTACCCGATCGCCGTGCTGGCCCGACTCCTCGACACCCCGGAGGAGATGACGCCCCAGCTGATCGAATGGGGCAACGAGATCGTGGGCTTCTCCGACCCCGAGTACGCCCGCGTCTTGGTCAACTCCGAGGAGGCCAAGAACTACCGGCACCTCCCGTTCAGCTCGCCGGTCTCGCAGGAGATCTTCGAGTACGGCCGCAAGCTCGCCGCCGAGCGCCGCGGCGGCGACGGTGAGGACCTGGTGAGCAAGCTGGTGAACCGGCTGCCGGAGGACGGCGTGCCATTGACCCCCGAGCACTACGACAACTACTTCCTCCTGCTCGTGGTGGCTGGCAACGAGACGACCCGGCAGGCGATCAGCCACTCGATGAAGGCGCTCATCGACAACCCCGTCCAGCTGCAGTGGTTCCTGGACCACCCGGACAAGGCACAGGTGGCCATCGAGGAGCTGATCCGGTTCGCCTCGCCGGTCTACCACTTCCGCCGCACCGCCACCAAGGACGTCGACCTGCACGGGCAGCAGATCAAGGCCGGGGACAAGGTCGTCATGTGGTTCGCGTCGGGCAACCGCGACGAGGAGAGGTTCGAGGACCCCTACGGCCTTCATCTGGACCGGATGCCCAACGACCACATGACCTTCGGGAAGGGGCCCCACTCCTGCATGGGCGCCAACCTGGCCCGCTTCGAGATGCGGATCATCTTCGAGACCTTGCTCCCTCGCATCGCGCAGATCGAGCAGACCGGAGACATCGTCCGGGTCCGGAGCAACTTCGTGAACGGGATCAAGCGGTTCCCGGTGCGCATCGTCTCCAAGTAGGGCGACCAAGCGATGACCGAGACGCGCACGACCGTCCGCGAGCACGAGGCGGGGCTCGTCGTCCAGGCACTGACGCCGGTCGCGGACGACGTGGTCGAGCTACGGCTGGCCGACCCGGCCGGTGGCCCGCTGCCCCCGTGGACCCCCGGCGCCCACATCGACCTGGTCCTCGGCGACATCGTCCGCCAGTACTCCCTGTGCGGCGACTCGGCCGACAGTCGTTCCTATGCCGTGGCCGTGCTGCGCGAGCCGGCGTCGCGAGGCGGCTCGGCCTTCGTTCACGACGAGCTGAAGGCCGGCAGCCCCGTCGTCGTGCGGGGTCCGCGCAACCACTTCGCCCTCGTCGCGGCGCCCGCCTACGTCTTCATCGCCGGCGGCATCGGCATCACTCCCTTGCTTCCGATGATCGCCGAGGCCGACGCCTCCGGGGCCGACTGGCACCTGTTCTACGGAGGGCGGACCCGCGCTTCGATGGCCTACCTTGACCGGCTCGCGGCGTACGCCGACCGGGTGAGCGTCATCCCGTTCGACGAGGCCGGGCTCATCGACCTGGCGAGCGCTCCTCGGGCAGCCGGCCGCGGGCACCTTGGTCTACACCTGCGGCCCGGAGGCACTCCTGGAGGCGGTCGAGGAGCGGTGTGCCGAAGGCTGGCCGCCGGGGGCCCTGCACCTCGAGCGGTTCGCGGCCAAGGAGGCGGCTGCGCCGGCCGAGGGAGAGCGGTCCTTCGAGCTCGTCCTGTCCGCCTCTGGAGTGACCCTGCAGGTCCCTCCGGACCGGTCGGTCTTCGACGTCGTCCAGGATGCGGGGATCAGCGTCCTGGGCTCGTGCCACGAGGGGATCTGCGGCACCTGCGAGCAGTTCGTCCTCGAGGGCGACATCGACCATCGCGACTCGGTGCTCAACGAGTCAGAGCGGGCCGCCAACGACGCCATGATGGTGTGCGTGTCGAGGTGCTTCTCCGACCGTCTCGTGCTGGACCTGTGAGGAGATGCCTTCGATGAACACGACACGTCGACCCTCCTCCGCGGCGGTGCCCTCGGACTGTTGGTACGCCCTGGCGCCGTCCGAGGCGGTCGGGCGGGAGCTCCTGGCGGTGCGGGCGGCCGGCCTGCCCGTCGTCCTCTACCGCACCCAGGCAGGTGCCCCGGTCGCGCTGGAGAACCGCTGCGCCCACCGCGCCTACCCCCTATCCGCCGGGACGCTGCGTGGAGACGACGTCAGCTGCGGCCTGTGCGGCTTCGTCTACGACCAGCACGGGCAGTGCGTCTCGGTGCCCACCCAGCGCCGGGTGCCCTTCGGCGCCAGCGTTGCCGCGCACCCGACCCTCGAGCGCGACGGTCTCGTGTGGGTCTGGCTCGGCGAGCCGGGCCGGGCGGTGCTGCACCGCGCGCCCGAGCTCCCTTGGCTCGTGGAGGACGGCTGGGCCACGGTGGCCGGCAGCTTCGAGGTGGCGGCCGGCTTCCTGCTCCTGCACGAGAACTTCGCGGACGTCACCCAGGTGCCGATCCTTGCGCCCGAGATCGCGCCCTCAGCGCTCGCGGCCGCACCACCACCGTTGGAGGTCGTGGTCACCGAGACCACTGTCGAGCTCAGACGGACGTTTCCGCCGTCGCCGATGCCGACCTGGCAGGTGGAGCTGCTCGGCGGCGACCCCGGGGAGCACGCCACCGTCCAGGAGGGCTACTTCCTCTCGCCGGCGGCGTGGGTCGACGTCTGGGACGTGGTCTCGGACGCCGGACCCGTCGCGCGGCTGCGCTTCAGTCACCTCGTCACGCCCGTGGACGAGGGTCGCAGCCGCCTGCTGTGGCGGGTGAGTCGTGACTTCGCCATCGACGACCCGGCCGCCGACGGTCGAGTGCTCGGCCTGTTCTCCGACTACTACGGCCGGGTCACCGCGGCGATGGAGACCGCGCAGGCAGCCCTCGACCTCGACGGACCGGGGCATGAGGTGAACGTGGCGGCCGACGTCGCCGGGCTGAAGGTGCGCGACATCGTGCTGCGCATGCTGGCCGAGGAGGGCGTCCCCACCGCCGGCCGACGTCCTCGGCCCTCCCTCTGACCGATCAGACCTAGGAGTGACCCATGCCCGAGCTCAAGGGCTTCGCCCCGCCTTACACCACGAGCGGCAGGAGCGCGCTGATCCCGAGCCCCCCGTGGTTCTACAGCGGTGACCTGCTCACCGTCGAGTACCGCACGGATGTCGACAAGGTCCGCGCGATCCTGCCCGACGACGTCGAGCTCGCCGAGGAGGACCCGGGCGCCGTCGCGTTCATCTGGGCCGACTGGCAGTCGTGCTCCGACGGTGGCGCCGAGCTGCTCGACCCCGCCCGGTCGCAGTACAAGGAGGCGTTCGCGGTCGTGCGCTGCCGCTATCAGGGCGTCACCTACTCGCGGTGCGTGCTGATCTGGGTGACCACCGACTTCGCCATCGCACGCGGAGTGCACCAGGGCTACCCCAAGAAGCTCGGGTCGATCCAGCAGACCCGACCCATGCCGTACGGCCGCGGCGCCCCCAGGATCGAGGCCGGCGGCCGGTTCGGCGCCACCCTCGCGGCCTACGACCACCGCCTCGCGCAGGCGGTCATCACGCTGACCGAGCCGAGCGAGACCAACGGGTTCGTCAACGCCTTCCCCATGCTCCACCACCGGCGGGTCCGGCCGATCGAACGGGGGGCCGAGGGCTGGGCGCTCGACGAGGTGCTCACGATGCGGGGTGTCGGGTTCGAGAGCGGTCAGGCGTGGAAGGCCGAGGCCACCCTCGACCTGTTCGACAGCCCGTGGGACGACGTGGCCACCACGCTCCCCGTGCGCGACGTCATCAGCGGCTACTACGTCCAGGTGGGCACCAGCTGGGACGGCGGCACCACGCTCGCGCACCGGTGAGGGCAGAAGAACCTGCTCAGAGGTGGTAGGCGTACTCCCGGAACTCCCAGTCCGTGACGTGGCTGTTGAACCGCTCGATCTCGTTGCGCTTGTAGGCGAGGAACGAGCCGACGAAGAACTCGCCCAGGACCTCACGCATCTCCGCGTCGGCCTCGAGCGCGTCCAGCGCCTCAGGCAGCGACTGGGGAAGCATCGCAGCGGACTCCGGGTCGTAGCCGTAGCCCTCCAGCGGCTGCTGGAGCTCGAGCTTGCCGACGATGCCGAGGTAGGCCGCCGCGGCCACCCCTGCGATCGCCAGGTAGGGGTTCGCGGTGGCGTCGCCCAGGCGGACCTCCATCCGAGCGGCGCTCCCGCGCTCGGGCGGGATGCGGACCATCGCGCTCCGGTTGTCCAGCCCCCAGTCGACCAGCCACGGCGCCAGCGTGTCGGGGCCGAACCGCTTGTAGGAGTTGATCGTCGGGTTGAGCAGGGCCGCGAGCGACGCTGCGTGCGCGAGTACGCCGGCGACGGCGTGCCGGCCGGTGTCGGACAGACCGTGCTCGCCGACCGGGTCCCCGAACACGTTGGTGTCGTCATCGTCGACCAGCGAGACGTGCAGATGAAAACCGCTGCCGCCCTCGTCGGTGAACGGCTTGGCCATGAACGTGGCGAGCAGCCCCTCGTGCCGGGCGATCTCCTGGACCGCCGACTTCATGCGGAAGGCCCGGTCGGCGGCGTCGAGCAGGTCGGAATGGTTGAGGTTGATCTCGAACTGGCCCGGGCTGAACTCGTGGTTGGCCGCGGTGACCTGGAGCTCGGCGTCACGGAGGTGGCGGAGCATGGCGAGCAGCACCCCGCGCGGGTCGCCCTTGCGACCCACCACGTAGACGTTGCCGGGGGAGTCGGCGTAGCGCCGCCACCCGGTCGGCGACCCCTCGTCCTCCTCCAACAGGAAGAACTCGAGCTCGGGTCCCACGACCGCTCGCACCCCGACCTCCTGGAGCCGTCCGGCGACCCTGCGGGCCACCTCGCGCGGGGACTCCTCGGCTGCGGCGCCCCCCAGGACCGTGGTGTCCGCGAGGCACCACGCCGCGCCTGGCTCCCACGGCAGGTTGGTCAACGTCGTGAGGTCGGGGCGGGCGCAGATGTCGGGAAGGCCGCTCTCGATGCCGCCCTGGACCGGGACCACGTCGCCCATCGGCGTGGTGTGGTAGACCGCGCGGCAGAAGGCGATGCCGTGGCCCATCACGGTGCCGAGCTCCTCGAGGAGGACGTCGCGCCCGCGGTCAACGCCGATCAAGTCGGAGTAGGAGACGCGGATGACGTCGACCCCCTTGGCCCTCAGCTCCTCGACGAGCGCCGAAACGTCGGTCGTGCCCATTGCCGTCCCCCTCTGGAGGCTCACTTCGTTCGGGACCGAACGATAGGCAGGACGATAGCGGCGCGGCCGAAACTTGGGAAGGGTCGGGAGGCCCGCCGGTCGCGTCGGCATGGCAGAATGTTCGTATCCGAACGAAAGGCTTGGTCCATCGTGCGCGCGCTCTTCATCCAGCACGACCACGCGTCACCCGTCGGTCACATTGGCGGTCAGTTCGAACGCCGCGGCTACGAGGTGACCGAGCAACTCGTGGTCCCCGAGAGCCGGTTCCTCGACCCGACCGTCGCCGTCACCTTCCCCGACCCGACGGCGTACGACGTGGTGGTCCCGATGGGCGCGCCCTGGTCGGTCTACGACGAGGCGACCATCGGCGCCTGGGTGCTCGAGGAGGTGACCTTCCTGCGTCGCGCCCACGAGGCCGGCGTGCCGATCCTCGGCATCTGCTTCGGAGGGCAGGCATTGGCGGCCGCGCTCGGCGGCTCGGTCGTCCGTGCCGGCCAACCGGAGGTCGGCTGGTTCCGCGTGGCGACCGACGATCCCGGCTTGGTCGAGGAGGGGCCGTGGTTCGAGTGGCACCACGACCAGTGGATCGCTCCGCCTGGAGCCCGGGTCGTCGCCCGGACCGACGCCGCCGAGCAGGCCTTCGTCATCGGGCGCAGCCTCGGTGTGCAGTTCCACCCCGAGCTCACGCCCGGCATGCTCGAGGGGTGGCTGGGCAACGGGGGCCGGGCCTACCTCGACTCGACCGGCCACGACGCCGAGCTGCTGATGAAGCAGACGGTCGAGCAGGCCGACGACGCCGCCGCGCGGGGGCGACGGCTGGTGGACCGGTTCCTCGACTCGGTCGCCGCGCCCGTGTGACCACGAGACCGTCATTGCCCGAACGCTAAGGTGCCAGCGATGCCCAGGAGTCACTTGCCGGAGGACTGCGACCCGTCCCGCTGCCCGTGCGACGACGCGGCGTGCTCGCTCAGCCGCTATGCCCGGGCCACCGCAGCCGCCGAGGACGAGTTCGGGTCGGGTGAGCACACCCTCGAGGCCACCGAGCACGCGGTGGCCGAGCGGCTCCAGGGCATGGCCATCGACATGTCCGCGATGACCGCGGTCTCGAACATCTACCGCGCCGCCAACTCGGTGCGGAACCACCTCGAGCGACGGGTGCTGGCTCCTCACGACCTGACCTGGACGGCCTGGGTGGTGCTGTGGGTGATCTGGATCTGGGGTGAGATCGAGAGCCGTCACGTGGCTGCCGAGGCCGGTATCTCCAAGGGCACGTTGACCGGCGTTCAGAACACGCTCATCGGAAAGGGTCTCGTCGAGCGCGCGGTCCACCCTGAGGACGGCCGCCGCGTCCTGCTGTCGCTGACCCCTGCTGGCCAGCGGCTGATGGGCGAGCTCTTCCCCCAGTTCAACGCGGAGGAGAGGTTCGTCACCGCGCAGCTGGACGAGAAGAGCGTGCTGCAACTGGCTCGCTCGCTCCGTGCTGTGGTCAAGCAGGTCGAGAGCGGCTGATCTCGCCGTCGCGCTGAGCAGCACGCAGGCGCCCGGCCTCGACCAGCGCCCGGAACAGCGCCAGCTGCGATGGATCCGTCGCCGCCGTGTCCTCCGGATGCCACTGCACGCCGAGGAACCAGCCCGGCGAACCGGGTCGATGGGCGGCCTCGACCGTGCCGTCCTCGGCGATGGCCAAGGGCTCCAGCCCGTTCCCGAGCCTGCTCGCGCGCTGGTGGTGGAAGCAGGAGATCTCGACCGACGTGCCGATGACCTGTGCAAGCAGTGAGTCGTCCGCGATCGACATCGTGTGGACCGCGTGACGATGCGGCTTCTCCATGTGCTGCTCGAGCTCTCCACCCAGCGCGACGTTGACGACCTGCCAGCCTCGACACACCGCGAGTAGTGGCACTGCGTCCTCAAGCGCCCAGCGGGCGACGGCGAGGTCGAAGGCGTCCTGCTCCTCATCGACGTCGTAGACCTCGTCGCTCAACCCGACCTGGCCGTACGCCGACGGCGAGATGTCACCGCCCCCGGGCAGCAGGACCGCGTCCGCGAAGGTGAGTCGCTCGCCCACCTCGGCCGGGGTGACCCGGCCGGCCGGCGCCCACGGGTGCACGGTCAGCGGCTCACCGCCGGCCCGCAGAACTCCTCCGGACAGGGTGCGGGCGGTGCTGACGGCTGCGTAGCGGTGTGCGGACGCGCTGGCCGAGAAGCGGCCGGGGATCACCACCAACGGGCGAGCGACCATCTCTTGACGCCTCCACCTCTGACCCATAACGTTTGTGTCCGAACGATATCGCAGCCAGGGGCTCATCCACCAGAGCGTCCGCGACCACCCGTCCGCCCAGCCCGCAACCCGGAGGCCCCATGACCATCGTGACCGTCGCCGGCGTCGACGTGGACACCCGGCACTGGATCGGCGGGCAGCGGACCGAGAGCCGGGAGACCTTCGAGGACGTCTCCCCGCTCGACGGCCAGGTGATCGCCGCGGTGAGCCGCGGCGGCCAGGTGGAGGTGGACGCCGCCGTGTCCGCGGCCAGGTCGGCCTTCAGGGGCTGGTCGCGCACCCCACCCGCGGAGCGCGCGGCGATCCTCCAGCGCGTCGCCGAGGGGGTCGAGGCCCGCATCGAGGACCTGGCCCAGGTCGAGACGCTCGACAACGGGTCCCTGCTGCGGTCGCACCGTCGCGGGGTGATGCCGCGAGTCGCGCAGAACATCCGGTTCTTCGCCGAACACCTGCTGAGCCTGCAGCACCCGGACTTCGACACCCGTGGCCACCGCAACCACGTGTCGTGGGACCCGGCCGGAGTCACTGCGATCGTGACGCCGTGGAACGCGCCCCTGATGCTGGCGACGTGGCGCATCGGGCCCGCGCTCGCGGCGGGCAACACCGTGGTGGCCAAGCCCCCGGAGTGGGCTCCGTTGACCGCGTCCCTCTTCGCCGACATCGCCCACGAGGCCGGTTTGCCGCCGGGGGTGTTCAACGTCGTCCAGGGGTTCGGTACCGAGGCCGGTGCGCCGCTCGTGGCGCACCCCGACGTACGGCGCATCTGCTTCACGGGATCGGTGCCGACCGCGGTCAAGATCGGCGAGTCGGCCGCCGCCAACGTGACCCCCGTCAGCTTCGAGCTCGGCGGCAAGTCCCCACTGCTCGTACTCGACGACGCCGACCTCGAGCTGGCCGTCGACCTGGCGGTGGAGCAGTTCGACAACTCGGGCCAGGTCTGCCTCGCGGCCGTGCGCCTGCTCGTTCAAGACGGCGTGTACGACGAGTTCCGCGCCCGCTTCCTCGAGCGCACCGCGAAGCTCGTGCAGGGCGACTCCCGCGACGACAGTGTCGACCTCGGGCCCCTGGTGAGCCGCACCCACCTCGAGCGGGTCGACGGCTTCGTCCAGCGGGCGATCACCGACGGCGCCCAGGTCATCGTGGGCGGCGGGCCGAACAACGAGTTGAACGCCGAGACCGGGGGCTTCTACTACCGGCCGACCGTCTTCGAGGGCGTCGACCGGGCGATGGAGATCGCCTGCCACGAGGTCTTCGGGCCCGTGCTGACCCTCCAGCGCTTCGCCACAGAGCAGGAAGGCGTCGCCATGGCCAACGACACGGACTACGGACTGGCGGCCACCATCGTCACGGGCAGCCCCGAGCGCGCCGAGCGGGTGGCCTCGCAGGTGCGGGCGGGCACCGTCTGGATCAACTGCTTCTTCGTCCGCGACCTGTCCGCTCCCTTCGGTGGCAGCGGCCGGTCCGGCATCGGCCGCGAGGGCGGGACGTGGTCGTTCGACTTCTACTGCGACGTGAAGAACTCAGTCTTCGCACCGAAAGGATGGAACTGACATGGGCGAGGTCGTCGGCGCGGGGATCCTCGCGCACGTCCCCACGATCATGCTGCCGCCGGAAACCCGGCTGGAGCTCAACCAAGGCAAGGAGATCACCCTCGTCCCGGCCCTCCACCAGCTGCGCAAGGACGTGTTCGAGACGCTCGACTACGACACCGTCGTGGTCCTCGACTCACACTGGTTCACGACCGTGGAGTTCGTCGTGACCGCGCAGGACAGACGAGCGGGGCTCTTCACCGCGGAGGAGCTGCCCCGCGGCATGTGCCGCATCCCCTACGACTGGAGGGGGGACCCGGAGCTGGCCTTCGCCATCGCGGACGCAGGGGCCGAGCACAGCACCTGGGTCAGTGCGATCGACGACACCTACCTCCCGATGTACTACGCCACGCTCAACCTGTGGAAGTTCCTGGGCGAGGGCCTGGACAAGCGCTGGATCTCGGTCAGCGTGGCGCAGACCGGCGAGGGCGAGGACTTCCTCCGCGCCGGGCGCGCCCTGGGCGAGGCCATCGCGCGCACCGATCGCAAGGTCCTGGTGCTGGCCTCGGGTGCGCTGTCGCACACGTTCTGGAAGCTGCGCCAGCTGCGCGACCACGAGGCCAGCGACCCGTCGCACATCCACACCCCGGAGGCCTACGCCGCGGACCTCGACCGGATCGAGTGGTTCAAGAGCGGCGACCACGCGCGCGTGCTGGACACGATGGGCGACTTCCTGCGGTACCGCCCCGAGGCCATGTTCGCGCACTACCTGATGCTGGCCGGCGCCGTGGGTGAGGGCGACAACACCGCCCGGGCCCGTCAGTACGGCGACTACGAGAACTCGATCGGGACCGGCCAGGTGCACCTGTGGTTCGACGCGCCTGACGGTGGCTTCCCGCGTCCGCGTGCCACGCCGACCGACCCCGACTACGTCCGCCAGACGAGCGGCCCCGACCTCACCGCCGCCGGCTGAGCCAGGAGCGAGGAACCCCGACGTGACCGAGTACCGACGTATCCTGCTCGACGGCAGCGCCGTCCAGGTGATCCGCCACGGGGACACCCTGGTGGCCGCCGACGGGCGGGAGGTGGGCGTCGACGAGGCGCTCCACCTGCCTCCGACCGAGCCGTCCAAGATCATCGCGGTGCACCTGAACTACGACAGCCGGACCTGCGAATTCATGACGAAGCTCCCGGCGGCCCCGACCTACTTCCACAAGCCCGTCACCGCCCTGAACTCTCACAAGGGGAACGTGGTCCGGCCCGAGCGCTGCCGGTGGCTCAACTACGAGGGCGAGATCGTCATCGTCATCGGCCGGACCTGCCGCAACGTCTCCCCCGACGAGGCTGGCGACTTCATCGCCGGCTACACCATCGGCAACGACTACGGCCTGCACGACTTCCGCGACACCGACGCCGGGTCGATGCTGCGCGTCAAGGGCTCCGACACCCTCGCCCCGGTGGGTCCCGGCCTGGTGACGGACTGGGACTTCCGCGGCAAGACCCTGCGCACCCTCGTCAACGGGGAGGTGAAGCAGGAGGCGTCCACCGACGAGATGGAATGGGACATGCACTACCTGGTGGCCGACATCGCGCGAACAATCACCCTCTCGCCGGGCGACCTCCTGTTCTCCGGTACGCCGGCCAACTCCCGGCCCGTCGAGCCCGGCGACGTCGTCGAGGTCGAGGTGGACGGGCTGGGGCGGCTCACCAACACCGTCGTGAAGGGGCCGACCCCGATCCGCAGCGACGTCGGCGCGCAGCCCACCGAGAGCGAAGAGGTCGTGTCCACCGCACTCGGCGGCGACTGGGAGTACCGCGGCGTCCGCACCCCGAGCAAGGACCTGTATCCCTCGACGGTCGAGACGGGCGAGTGAGCCGCGCGGTGGCCGAGTTCCGCGACGACGCGTCCTACTGGGCCGCCCTGGCCGAGAGCCTCACGATGCCCTCCGCCATGCTGGTCGACGGGGTCGAGCTCGACTCGGCCGAGTCGCTGGCGGTGAGCTCCCCGCGCGACGGGCGCGCGGTGGCCGAGGTCGCGGTCGCCTCCGACGCCGACGTGGACCTGGCGGTCGCCTCCGCGCGTAGGGCCTTCGACGAGGGCCCCTGGCCGCGACTGCCGCCCCGGGAACGGGCTGCGGTGCTGCACCGATGGGCAGACCTCATCGAGCGGGACCGGGATCGGGTCGCGCTCACCATCGCCCTCGAGATGGGGAAGCCGATCCGCGAGGCCTGGACCATCGAGCTCCGCGCCCTGGTCAACACGGTCCGCTTCTACGCCGAGCTGGCCGACAAGGAGAGCGGCGAGATCCCCGCCGTCGGAGAGGACGACCTGGCCCTCGTGACGCGCGAGCCAGCTGGAGTCGTCGCCGCGGTCGTCCCCTGGAACTTCCCGCTGACCCTGGCGGGCTGGAAGCTGGCCCCTGCTCTGGCGGTGGGCTGCTCCGTGGTCC
The DNA here is from genome assembly GCA_963793315.1 of uncultured Actinomycetota bacterium. Lineage (GTDB taxonomy): Bacteria > Actinomycetota > Actinomycetes > Propionibacteriales > Nocardioidaceae > Nocardioides. Next base: position 12,128 of record CAWBZR010000010.1, read on the forward strand.
TCAAGCCGTCGGAGCTCTCACCACTGTCCGCGCTCGTCGTCGCGCAGCTCGCGCTCGAGGCCGGTCTCCCCGCCGGCGTCCTCAACGTCGTCAACGGCACGGGGGTCACCGCCGGTCGCGCCCTCGGGCTCCACGCGGGCGTTGACGTCCTCGCCTTCACCGGGTCGACCGACGTCGGGCGCCACTTCCTGCGCTACGCCGCGGACTCGAACCTCAAGCGCGTGTGGCTCGAGCTCGGCGGCAAGTCGCCCAACATCGTCTTCGCCGACGCCGACCTCGACGCCGCGGCCGCCGCGGCGGCCTGGGGCATCTGCTTCAACTCCGGCCAGATGTGCACGGCCGCGTCCCGCCTCCTCGTCCAGCGCGATGTCGTCGAGGAGTTCACTGCCAAGGTGCTCGACCAGGTCGCCGGCTGGACCGCCGGTGACCCGCTGGACCCGGCCACCAGACTCGGCCCTCTCGTCAGCGAGGATCAGCTCACCCGCGTCCTCGGCCACGTCAGCCGCGCCCAGGACCAGGGGCTCAACCTGCGTAGCGGAGGTACGCGCGTGCTGACCGAGACCGGCGGCTCGTACGTCGCTCCCGCCGTGTTCGACGGCGTACGCCCCGGGAGTGAGCTCGCCCAGCGTGAGGTGTTCGGGCCGGTGCTCGCCGTGCTGCCCTTCGGCGACGCCGAGGAGGCCGTTCGGCTGGCGCGTGACACCGAGTACGGGCTCGCCGCCGCGGTGTGGACCGCCGACCTCCGCACCGCCCATCGCGTCTCCCGAGCGATCCCCGCGGGAACGGTCTGGGTCAACTGCTATGAGGAGGGCGACCTCACCGTCCCGTTCGGCGGCACGAAGTCGAGTGGCAACGGGCGGGACAAGTCGCGGCACGCTCTCGAGAAGTACACCGAGCTCAAGACGACCTGGATCAGCCTCCGCTGACCTGTCCCGACGGGAGGCACTCGTGGACATCCGCTGGCTGATGGTCCTGACCGAGAACGAGGCCATCATCGACCCCCGTGACCTCGGGGGCATGGTGGACCTCGCAGTCACCGCTGAGGCCAACGGCATCGACGGTGTCATGCTGAGCGAGCACGTCGTGCTCGGCCGGGACGCCGGCTCGGCGGGTGAGATGAGCAACCGCCGCGACTATGCCGCCCCCGGCAACCAGTCCCCGGCATACCCCTGGCCGAGCAGCATCGTGCTGCTCTCCGCCATCGCCCACGCCACCGAGCGGCTGCGGTTGGTCGCAGGTGCCGTCATCGCACCACTGCGGCACCCACTCCTGCTCGCCAAGGAGCTCGGCACGCTCGACATCCTGTCCGGCGGCCGGCTCGTGGTGCTCCCGACGGTCAGCTGGAGCAAGGACGAGTACGTCGCGCTCGGGGTGCCCTTCGAGGAGCGCGGCCGAATCCTCGACGAGCAGCTCGAGGTGCTGACGCGTGCGTGGGGGCCTTTTCCCATCTCGCACGACGGCCCGCGGTTCCCGTTCACCGAGGTGTGGCTCGAGCCCGGTGCACACACCTCAGCGGGTCCACCACTCTGGTTCGGTGGCCAGGGCATGCACCCACCGCTGGTCCGGCGGCTGGTCCGCCACGGGCGCGGGTTGAACCCTTTCGGTCCGTTGTCCGCCGGCGACCTGCAGGCGCTCGCTCACGCGATGCGGGCCGCCGGGCGCGACCTGTCCGACCTCGAGATGGTGGGCGGGATCCGGGGGCGGTTCGCCGGCGTGGACGACGTTGCTGACCTCGACCTCGCCCTGGCCGACCTGCCCCGGCAGGTCGACCAGGGGTTCACCACGATCTGCTTCAAGCCGGCGATGTTCTGCCGAACCGTGGACGAGGTCCCCGACGTCTGCCGCCGGTTGGTCGCCGAGGCCCAGCGGCTCGGCTGAGGCGCCCCGCCAGCCCGCCAGTCAGGTGAGCCAGCCAGGTGAGCCAGCCAGGTGAGCCAGCCAGGTGAGCCAGCCAGGTGAGCCGGTCAGGTGAGCCGGTCAGGTGAGCCAGTCAGGTGAACCAGTCAGGTGAACCAGTCAGGTGAACCAGTCAGGGGAGCCAGTCAGGTCACCAGGTCGGCGATCGCGTCCTCGTTCTCCTCCGAGAGCCGCAACCGACCGATGATCGTCCCGACGATGAACATGACGAACGGTGTCAGGACCAGGATCCAGCCGGTGGTGTTGAGCGCCCAGTTGTCCGCCACCGGGTCGACGCCCTCCTTGACCGTGCCCGCCAGGAGGGCGAAGCGCGACATCAGCAGGTACAGGCCCACGGCGAGCCCCGCGATGGCGAGGAGTGGCGCAAAGAGCGACGCCCACAGAGATGCCTCACCGCGGTGCCGGCTGAAGAAGGCGATGACGGCGACCGAGACCAGGATCTCGACGAAGGCGATGGCGATGACTGCGAGCCCGGAGAACCAGTAGAACAGGTTGAGCACCGGGTCCCAGCCCTTGAGCTGGAAGAAGACGATGACCAGGAACGAGATCACCGAGGTGACCGCCGTGGCCGTCACCGGCGCGCCACGGCCGTTGACTCTGTCCAGTGCCCGGGGGAGCACTCCGGCCCGCCCCATCGCGAAGAAGTAGCGCGCTGCGGAGTTCTGGAAGGCGAGGAGGCCCGCGAACAGCGAGGAGATGACCAGCCAGCTCATCAGGGTCGCCATCCACGACCCGACGAACGTGGTGGCGACCGAGTAGAGCACGTTCGCCGGGTTGGCCAGCGGGACGTCGTCGACGCTGGAGAGTTGCACGGTCTGGTCGACGACTTGCGAAGAGCCGAGACCGGTCACGATGCCGAACGCGGTGTAGCCGAAGACGACAGTGATGGCGACCACGGCGAGGTACGTCGCCCGAGGCACGGTCTTGTGGGGCTCGCGGGACTCCTCGCCGTAGATCGCGGTCGCCTCGAAGCCGATGAAGGAGGCGAACGCGAAGGCGATCGCGATGCCCGCCGTGCTGGCCAGGCCGCCGGCGAAGATGTTGGACGGTGCGAACGTGTCGCCGAAGTGGATGCCGTCCGGCTTGTCGCCGGAGACGAACACCGCCGTCGCGGTGACGACGAGCGAGAGCAGCTCGAGGGTCATCAGGACGCCCAGGAGCCTGGCGCCGACGTCGACCGACAGCGCCGACAGGCCGGTGACCAGGGCCCAGGCGATGAGCGTCCACACCCACCACGACCAGTGGACGCCGACCTTGTCGGCCATCTGCGCGGTCACGACTCCGCCGAAGAAGCCATAGACCGCGAGCTGCACGGCGAGGTAGGCGACGAGCGACACGAACGCCGACCCCACACCGGGCACGATCCCGAGGCCACGGCCCACGAAGGCGAAGAAGGCGCCGACGTTGGTGACCTTCGTGGCCATGGCGGCGTACCCGACCGAGAAGAGGAGGAGCACGAGACCGGCCGCGACGTAGGCGCCCGGTGCGGCGGCACCGTTGCCGAGCACGATCGCGACCGGCACCGCGCCGGTCATCCCGACCAGGGGCGCGGCAGCCGCCACGACGAAGAAGACGATCCCAAGGATCCCGAGGCGCCCACGGTGGAGCGCGCTCTCCGCGGTCTCCTTCGGGGCTGGCTGGAGCTGGCTCATGCGTCTCTCCTATAAGGCACAGCGCGGGTCGCGACCGAGCCCCCGAGTTATCTCGTTCGGACACAAATGATTTTGCTGAGGTTGGCCCAGTTGCGACCGATCTGTCAAGAGGTTCGTACCCAAACGTTCAGCAGGACGCGGGTTCGTGCCCTGGAGGACCCATGCCTCGGTGGGCTCACCGCGACTGCGGTGGCCACTGTCGCCTCAGGGACGGGACCGGAGTCACGCGAGGACGGCGAGCACCCGCCGATGCGCATCCCTCGAGTCGGCGATGTCCAGCCCGCGGCCTGGATGACGGCGTACGCGAAGTAGAGCACCGGTTCCGTCAGCGAGGTGTCGCCGACTTCCTAGCGTCGTCGGCATGACCAACATCATCGTCGCTCCGCCCTCGCGCAGCTCCGAAGCCATCCGCCGTGCCGGTTTCTGGTGCCTCCTCGCCGGGATCGTCGGGGTCGCGCAGGCGGCCGTCGTCCTCGCCTGGCCGCACCAGGTCTCGTCGGCCCGCTTCAGCTACCCCTTCGACGCATCGTGGCATGTTGTCGCGCAGGCCACGTTCTTCCTCCAGCACCTGCCGCTCGCGCTGGCGCACTGACGCGTCCCGTTCCGGCGCTGCTGATCGGGCTCGGGTTGTGGGTGTTCGTGGGTCTGACACCGGCCCTCGCCAGTGGCGGGTTCGTCGCAGGTCGGGTCGCCATCGGGATCTGGATGGCCGGGTTCGCGGCGTTGGGACACGCGATGCGGCGATGAGGTGTCGAAGGTCGCTCCGGGTGCTGTCGTCAAGTTGAGACACAGACGAGACACCCGCAGGGTGTCCGCCGCCTGCGCGGCGTCCTAGGTTGCGATCGTGGCTCGTCTGCGCTGGTCCCTGCCGCTGCTGTTCGCCGTCTCGCCCCTCGCCGTGGCCGCGCCGCCGGCACACGCCGTGGACCAGGGCGAGTGCGCCACGATGAGCTCTACAGTGATCAGGGGTGAGGACGAGCTCTACGCGAACACCTCCTGCTCCGATGGGGTCACGGGGCATCACCCCGAGATCACTGGCTTCGAGCTCGACCCGGACGAGCCGGCGCCACCGCCGGGGTGGAGCCCGAGCTACACCACCGACGGCACCAACTTCTACATGCCGACCGACGACCGCATCGCGGGACAGGGCTGGTACCGGGTCCACATCGTCTGGCTGAACAGCGACTCGACCATCGCCTACGACACGGCCTACATCACGGTGAAGTTCACCGTGATGACGGCGAACGACCTCGGCGTCACCGACCTTGCCCACACCGGCTCGACGGCGAGGGGAGGCAGTGGCACCTACACCTTCCGGGTCACCAACTCGGGGCAGACCACCAGCGACGTGAGCTACGACCTGACGCTGTCCCCAGGGACAGCGGTCCCGACCCCACCAGCAGGCTGCGCGGTCCTCCAGATGGCGCCGTTGCCGACGGTGGCGCATTGTGTGGTCGGCACATTGGTCGGCGGGGTCCCGTTCGACGCCGCCGTCACGGTGGTCAACAGCAGCACCGGAAGCAGTGCCGTCGCTGCCGTCTCGGTGTTCGGTCCCTGGTCGGCGGAGCCGGAGGAGGAGGACGGGGGTCACCCGAACGAGGCCTACCTCGGCTTCAACCTCACCGACCCGGCCACGAACCCGGGCACGAACCCGGGAGGCGGCACCACGCCCGTCGCGGTCGCGCCGAAGGTCGTCAAGGCCGGCAAGACCAAGGTGAAGGGTGCCATGCTGAAGTTCGCGGTCAAGGTGAGGTTCCCGATCCCTGCCGGCCAGTCCGGCGCCGTGGCCTGCCTGGGCAAGATGACCGGCTCGACGAAGCCCAAGGGCCTCGCCAAGGCATCGACGTCGAAGAAGGCGCTGTCCGTGGCCGGCGCCACCTGCTCGGCCAAGCTCACCTTCAAGCTGCCCCGCACCTTCGCCGGCACGAAGGTGAAGCTCAAGGTCGGCTTCCCCGGGAACGCGGCGGTGAGTCCGTTCGCCAAGACCTCGAAGGTCAAGCTTGGCTGAGCCTGGATTCACCGATCTCCGACGGCTGAGCGCCACAACCCGGGGCGCTGGCGGCGTCGCAGACGCTCAACGGACAACCAGTACGACGCTCGCGCCTGCGCCTGGCCATCACACCCGGCTAGTGGCGCTCAGCTCGCCGGCCATCGGTGAATCCAGGCTGAGGCCCGCCCGCTGACCTTCGCGACCCGTGATGCGGGTTGCGTGGGCTCACGACCGCTCGCGGCTCAGCCGTCGACGTAGAAGGCCGTCGATGACCACGGGCCTCCCCTTCGAGACGACCTTGATCCGCAGGGTGCCGGTCACCGGCGCCGGCCAGGACCGGATCGGCACCACGACCCGGCTCGAATGCTTCCAGGGCTGAGACAACGTTGAGACAGCCCGTCGGTGCGCGGCTCGCGAAGCGGCCGCACCCTGGCTAGCCTTCCCTCGTGGCCGCACCGTGGGGCGAGTGCGGTGGGAAAGCTGCCGCCGTCGCTCGGGTGAGTGAGCTGGAGAGGTTCGCCACCTTCCTGGCCGGCACGGGGCCGGACGCGGCCCGCGTGCTGTCGGTGCACGGCCCGGCGGGCATCGGCAAGACGGCGCTCCTGGCCGCGTACGCCGAGGTTGCGGCGGCCACCGGCTGGACGGTACGACGCCAGCTCGGCCCCGAGGTCGACCCCGCGGAGCTGGCCGGGCCAGGCCGCGCCCTCACGCTGGTCGACGAGGTGGACCTCCCGGCGGACGCGGAGTCTCTGCGGCAGCAGCGGTCCCGGCTCGACCCGGCGGCGAAGCTGGTGATCGCCTCGCGGCTGTCCCCGGAGCGGCTGTGGCATGCCACCGGCTGGCAGTCGGACGTCGACGTCCTCGTGCTCGATGCGCTCGACCCCGCCGCGGCCGACGACCTGCTCCGCCGGCGGGGCGTCACCGATCCCGCCGACAGGTCCCGGCTGGTGGAGTGGTCCGGCGGGTACCCCCTGGGCCTCTCGCTGGCCGCGGACCGCATCGAAGAGGGTGCGAACCCAGCGGGCGTGCCACACGATCCCGACCTGGCCGCCACGATCGTGCGGCACCTGGTCGGCCCGGACGCCGGCGGCCGCGGACACCTGCTCTTCCTCGCCGCCGCGATCGCCGCGGAGCTCGACGAGGGCTCCATCGGTGCCGCGCTGCCCGAGGCCGACTCGAGTCTCGGGGAGGCCTGGCTGCGCGACCTGACCTGCGTCGAACCACACGGCGCCCGGCTCAGGCTTGTCAACAGCGTGCGCGGGATCGCCGCCCGGGCCGTGGTCGCGGCGGACGCCCCCAACGCGGTGGTGATCCGGCGCAACCTGGCCGACCACTTCCTGCGGCGGGCCGTCGGCGGCGACCCGCGCGCCCTGATGGACGAGTGCGCGCTCCTGCAGGACCAGCGGCTGATGCCCGCCCTGGTCCAGCTGCCGGAGCTGGCACCTCGGTTGAGCGTCGCGAGCGGCGAGGAGCTCGAGGAGTTCACGACCGCGGCGGCGTACCCGGCTCCGGAGCGCGAGCAGCTGCGGCGCTGGCTCGAGGAGAGCCCCGAGTACGTCGTGGTCGTCCGCGCCCCCGACGGCTCCCTGCTCAGCTGGCTGCTAGCGGTATCGCCGGTCAGCCGTCCCGCCTGGGCGGACGAGGACCCGGTCGTCGGGCCGTGGCTTCGTCACGTGCGCGCCCACCACCAGGCAGGCGACGCGTTCCTGGTCCGCGACATCGCGGACTTCGGCCCGGCCGGGGACCCGGTGGCGGCGATGGTGGGCTGGAGCCATGCCTGGTTCCTGCGGGGGATGGGCGTCAGCCGGGAGCGCTACTGCTACTACGCGATCCGCGACGACCCGGCACAGCGGAGGATCGTGGACTGGCTCGAGGCGACTGGCCATCACCCCGTGTCGGGCCTGCCAGCCGGCCCGGATCGGCGGTTCTGGCTGCTCGACTACGGCGAGGGTGGACTCGTCGCGCACGTGTGGCGACTGATCCACGCCGAGCTCGGTCTGCCCGTGCCCGCCGTGCTGCCAGGCGGGGACCTCTCCGGGGTGGTCCGGGACGCGCTGCGGAGCTACCAGGACGCCGGCGCGTTGGCGGCCAGCCCGCTCGCCCGGGGGACCACGACAAGGGAGCGTGCCGACTACGTGCGCTGGCTGATCGGGCGTGGACTGGACACGGCCTTCGGAACCCGCCCGGCCGACGTCGAGCTGCGCACGGCACTCGAGGGGACCTACCTGGGCGAGGCCCGGACGGTGGCGCAGCTGACCCGCGACCTCGGCGTCAGCCGCGCCACGTACTACCGGCGGCTGGCCGAGGCGATGGACCGGCTCGCCCGCGCGATCAGCTGAGTGATCGCGCGGATCCTCAACTGCGCGTGCCCCGGTCGGGTTGGGCCGGAGGGGGCCTCCTGGGCACCGGGCCGCGCCGATTCACAGGAGATCCACCGGGATCTGCCATGTCGCTCATGGGCGCACTCGGTGGTCTGTGCCGGCCCACCCCGAGGAGACACACGCTGTGCGCTTACCGGGGTCGACCTGACCATCCAGCGCGGCGACTCCGTCGCGATCATGGGTGCCTCGGGCTCGGGCAGGTCGAGTGGCATGCCGACAGACTTCCCGGGCGACCTGCCGAGCGGCCCCGGCGCCGGAGGTCCGTTGGGTGCGCTCCAGGACGCGGACTTCCAGGCGGCGCTCGAGGCCTGCGGCATCTCCCTGCCGTCCGGTCCGCCGGCGCCGAGCGGCGAGGCCAGCGGCTGAGCAGGTCGAGGAGGGTGCCGAGACCGCCATAGCGCGGGCGCCGTACCTTCGGGGGGTGAGGCGGACGGCATGAGGCGGACGGTATGAGGCGGACGGCATGGTTGGCCGCGCTCGCCCTGGTGACTGCCCTGGCCGGCTGTGGTGGCGACGACGACTCGAGTGCTGCGCCGCAGGCGGAGTCACCCTCGCCGTCGACCAGCACCTCGGCCCCCGCGACTGCTGGAGAAGACGTCAAGACGGTCTTCAAGGCCGCGGTGGAGCCGCTGCTGGACAAGCCGGTCATCGACTTCCGCCACGACGTGTTCTCCGGGGAGGCGCTGGCGATCGAGACCAAGGGCCGGGCGTTCCAGCAGGTGGGCTGGCAGTCGACGACCACGTCACCCAAGGAGCTCAGCAGCCCCGAGGCGCCGACGGGCGAGGACATCAAGGGGTCGATGCAGGTCCGCGCGGTCGCCGACGACATCTTCATGCAGCTGTCGACGTGGGAGAAGCCCCTGGCCGGCTGCTGGCTGCGCACCAACGCGGGCCAGGTGCCGGGCGGACAGCTCGCGATGACGCCGGGCGTGCCCGGCTACGTGACGATGCTCGGCGCGCTCCGGCCGAACGCCGTGGTGGCCCAGGACGGCGACAAGCTCGTCATCGGCGCCGACGTGCCGCTACGCGTCGGGTTGCAGCTGCTCACGACCGGCGTGCTGGGCCTGCTCCAGCTCGACGCCAGCCAGCTCGACGGCGCCTCGGTGCTGGTCGGTGTCAAGGTCACCGAGGGCGTGCTCTCCGATGTCGAGCTCAGGGGCACCGACCTCATCGACGCTGTGCGCACGGCGGGCGGCGAGGTGCCACCCGACGCCGAGGCCACGCTGACGCAGCTGCGGATCGCCCTGAGCTACAAGCCCGGCCCGGACGACGCCCCGAAGGTGACCGCTCCTGCCGATGACCTGGTCATGACGAACGCCGACGTGAAGGCGCAGAAGGGCTGCTGAGCCGTCCGCGGTCAGAAGCGCTGCAGGATGGTCATGAGGGCGAGCACCGTGAGCCACACACCGCTCAGGGCCAGCCCGGCGATGGTGATGAACCTGTCCAACGTGACTCCTGATCGACGTCCGAGTGCGCCCCGTGCAGGGGAGACCTTACTTGAAGAAGTATTCAAGTAGTCAGTCTTCCGCAAGTCCGGGTCCAGGCTCCTAGCTGCGACGCGCTACTAGTGTCCTGTCATGAGATACGTGGTCCTGCTGCGAGGGATCAACGTGGGGGGCCGCAACAAGGTCTCGATGGCGGCGCTGAGGAGCGTTCTGGCAGCCACCTACGCGGGCGTCGAGACCTACATCCAGTCCGGCAACGTGCTCCTGGACTCCGACCGCACCGCGCCCGACGTGGCCGCCGACATCGAGCGCCTCCTGCCGACCGCCTTCGAGCTCGACTCGCAGCTGATCCGGGCCCTCGTGCTCGATCCCGATGCCTATCGCGAGGTGATCGCGGATGCGCCGTCAGGGTTCGGCGCCGACCCGGCGACCTACCGCTACGACGTGGGTTTCTACATGGGAGTCACCGCAGCCGAGGTCGAGCCACACATCCCGGTCAACCCCGAGGTGGACGACGTCCTGGTCGGCGAGCGCGCGTTCTACCACCGCCGGGTGGCTGCCCTCGCCTCCCGCAGCCGGGTGAACAAGGTCATCGGCACCCCGGTCTACCCGTCGCTGACCCTGCGCAACTGGCGGACCACCACCACCCTCGGCGAGATGCTGGCCGCCGCGCCGAAGCCGGACGCACCGCTGGGCTGAGCGCGGGGCTGAGCGCCGTCACGGGGCCATGTCGTAGGTGACCCACGGCTGTGCCTCGGCCAGCCGGTCGTAGAGCCGTCGCGCGACCTGGTTGTCGGCGCCGGTGATCCACGTGACCACGCCCCAGCCGCGCTCCCGCGCCAGCCCACGCAGGTGCTCCAGCAGCGCTTCGCCCGCGCCGGTGCCCCGCCTGGCGGGGTCGACGAAGAGGTCGTCGAGGAAGCCGCCCCAGTCACCCTCGAGCGGCCGCGCGAACGCCCGCACGTGCGCGATGCCGACGACCTCGCCGTCGAGCTCGGCGACGAAGCACTCCAGGTCAGCCAGCTCGGTCATCCGGTGCCACAGGTGGTCGAGGTCCGGAGGCGCCACGTCGTAGAACGCGGCGTAGCCGCGGTAGAGCTCGGCCCAGCGCTCGCGGTCCGGCTCCGCCGCCGGGCGTACGACGACCGTCACGAAGTCACGCCTAGAGCACCTGCTCGCCGTACATCTCGCCGAGGGGGTCGGCGATCAGCTCGATCCGGGCACCGTCCGGGTCGCGGAAGTAGACCGACACCCCGCTGTGCACCTCGTGCTCGACACCGGCCTCGGTGAGCCGCGCGACCAGCCGCTCCCACTTCTCGGGCTCGACCGAGATCGCCATGTGGTGCAGCCCGCCCAGCACCTCGGCGTAGGGCCCGACGTCGAGCCCGGGGAAGTCGAAGAACGCGAGCAGGTTGCCGTTGCCGATGTCGAAGAAGAAGTGCGAGGAGCCGGCATAGTCGCGGTTCTCGATCAGCTCGGTGAGCGGGAAGCCGAGCACGTCCTGGTAGAAGCGCACGGTCCGCTCGACGTCGCTGCTGATGAGCGCCGTGTGGTGGAGGCCCCTGGCGGTCGACGCCGCCCGCTCGCCGGGCGGCCTGAGGTGTGCCGCCCGGATCCGCTCCCGCTCTGTCTCGACGCTCATGCGCCCATCGTGGCCGCTCACGTGGCCGGTGTCGACGGCAGCTCGGCCCGCAGCGCGACCGATCCGTCAGGGCCGCGCAGCTCGATGGCGCGCACGTCGGTCCGCAGGGTCGCCGCGTTGAACCGGCACTTCATCACGACGTCGGCCACGGCCAGCAGCGAGCCCGCGACGACCTCGCCGGTCGTGGCGTCGTAGACGACGTCGTAGGTCGCGCCCTCGGTCAGGCCGCCGCACGTCGAGGAGGAGCTCGGTGCCCCAGGTGTGGTTGACCAGCGCCGACGTGGTCACCTCCGCATCACCGGTCGAACGCGATCCGCTCCATCGGGGGAGCGGGTGGCGCAGCGACGGGCTCCGGCTCGCTCGCCCGGCGGCCGAGGTAGCCGGCCACCCCGCCGACACCGGCGGCGATGCCGCCGGTGAGGAAGAACCGGCGCGCCGGGCCGCTCCGCGGTCGAAGCTGCATGGCGGCGTCGCGGGCCGCGGCTGCGGCCCGGATGGCGGCGACGCGGTCGGGCGGGGGTACGGCGTCCGGGTCGTGTCCCAAGGCTCTGCCCAGCTCCTCCAGCAGTGCTGGTCTCGTCCCACGTCCCACGGGTGCTCGTCGGTCATGCCATCAGCCCCTCGAACTCGACGCGGAGCCGGGCCAGCGCCCTGGACTGCGCGGTGCGGATCGCTCCAGGCTGGCGGCCGGTCAGCTCAGCGACCTGATCGGCCCCGAGCCCGGCGAGGACCCGCAGCTCGAGCACGTCCTGATCGGAGGCCGAGAGCCGCCCGAAGGCATCCGCGAGCAGCCGGCGCTCCTCGCTCTGGAGCACGACGCCCACCGGGTCGCCCTCCGACACCGGGGCCACCGACGTCAGAGCCGCGGGGTCCGCCTGGCGATGGCGGCCACCGGCCCGGTAGGTCTCGAGGACGACGTTGCGCGCGATGCCGAAGAGCCAGGGCTGGATGCCCGCCGCGCTCGGTCGGTAGTCGCCGATCCGGTCCATGGCCCGCACCATCGTCTCGCTCACCGCCTCCTCGGCCTGCTCGGCGGTGGCCAGTCGCCGCCGAGCGTAGGCGATCAGCTGCGGATACCCGCGCCGGTAGAGCAGCTCCCACGCGTCGGGGTCGCCCGCGCGGGCGCGGTCGACCACGTGCGTCTCGTCGTCCATCGCCTGTTCATGACCCACGACCGTCGTTCGTTACCGACGACTTTTCGGGCTGGTCGCCGGTGTGACGTTCCGGCCCCGGCGGCCATGAACCGGAGCACGCGGGCCGCTCCGGTGCCCGCCCACGAAAGGGTTCCAGCATGCGGCTCAGCAGATTTCGGGCAAGCCCGTCCCTCCTCGTCTCCACGGCGGCCCTCGTCGTCGCCCTCGGCGGGACGTCGTACGCCGCCCTCCAGGTCACCTCGGGGGACATCAAGAACGGCACGATCAGGAGTGTTGACGTCAAGAACGACGGCCTCAAGGGCAAGGACATCAAGGACGGAACGATCGGCACCGCCGACCTCGCAGCAGGAGTGATCCCGAGCGTTCCGACCGGAGCCCGATGGGCCCTGGTCAACGCGGCCGGCCAGATCGAGGCGCAGTCGGGCGGTTTCACCGTCGTCGCCGGCTATCCGACGCTCGCGAACACCGCCACGCCGCCGGCCGACAACAGCCTGCGCGCCAACGGCAACGTCTACATCAACGCGAACGAGCCGCTCGCCAACAACGCGATCACCGCCACCGTGGTGCTGCAGAACACCGTCGACCAGAACGGCGATGCGGTCACCAGTGGGCGCGCGCCCGGCAGCGACGCCAACCCGGAGTTCTCCGGCGAGATCGCGGTGAGCCAGTGCGGCACCCCGATCACGGCGTGCGCGCCTCCGGGTGCGGCCGTGCCCAGCGTGTTCGTGGTCAGCCCTCGGCTGAGCGACGGCGGGTTCACCACCGACACCAACCGCAAGCGCTTCTTCGTGGTGATCGTCGGCGACTCGAGCGACCGCACGTCCTGAACCGGCGGCGGGACCCGCTGCCGACTACAGGTCGGTCAGCGGGTCCCGCGGCTCCTGGGACTCGGTGTGGTTGTTGAAGTCGGAGTCCTTGCGGCTGATGATCTCGCGGCGCTCCTCGAACGACAGCGCCTCCAGGGCGTCCCGGAACGCCGCGGGCTGGCCGCTCACCTCGGGCGCCTCGGGGATCGGGATCACCGTGTGCACGATGCGGTCGTCGTAGACGTGCACGGTGTTGAACGCCTGGTGCCCGTCGACGCCGGATATCAGCCGGTCGACCGGTGCCGGGTCGGTGGTGTAGCACGACGCCGACGCGATCGACACCGGGATGCCGGCGAACGTCGAGTGCGACGTGTAGTGGAAGTGGCCGCCGAGGATCTGCCGCACGTCGGTGCCGGCGATCACCTCGGCCAGCCGGTCCTGGTCGAGCAGCTCGATGATCGCCGCCGGCTCGAGGGTCGGCACCGGGATCGGCGCGTGGTGCATCGCGAGGATGGTGCCGTGCTCGGCCGGTGTGCTCAGGACGTCGCGGAGCCAGTCCAGCTGCTCCGGGGTCAGCTCGCCGTGGTGATACCTCGGGACGCTCGTGTCGAGCGCGACGATCCGCAGCCCACCCACGTCGTAGAGCCGGTCCTGCGGTCCGTCGTCGTCGGAGTCGAACAGCCCCTTCGCGTACGCCGCCCGCTCGTCGTGGTTGCCGATGCACCAGACCACCTCGGCGCCCAGCTCCGCGGCGGCGGGCTCGACGAGCTCTCTGAGCCGCGCGTAGGCGTGGGGTTGCGCCTTGTCGGCGAGGTCGCCGGTGAAGACCAGCGCCTGCGGCACCGGGTCGAGCCGGCGCAGCCGCTCCAGGGCCAGCTGCAGCCCGTCCTCCGGCACCAGGACGCCGTACTGCTTGAGGCCGTCGGACAGCAGGTGGACGTCGCTGAGGTGCGCGACGGTGAACCGGGGGGCGGGGTACTGGCCGTACTGCACCCGCAGACGCTAACCCCGGACTCGCCCGACCGGATCACCCTGACAACCGGGGTGCGGGGGCGCACAATGCGTCCGTGCTCAAGACCCCCTGCGCCGTCATCGTCGCCGCCGGCGTCCTCGTCTCGGGGGTGCCGGCCTCAGCCGCTCCTGCCGACGCCCCTCCGATCGTCGACAAGACCGACCGTCACGGTGACGTGAAGGTCCACGGTCCCGCCACCGACCTCGATCCCGCGGTCATCGACTCCATCGACCTGCGGCACGTGACCGTCACCCGACAACCACACGGCGTACGGGTCGTGGTCCGGCTGAAGAAGGTGCTCCCACCCAGGGGGCGGTTCTTCCAGCTGGTCGGCATCTCCCTGTTCGAGCCCGGAGCGCCCACGTGGGTCGGGTCGGCGCCGGGCTCGATCTTCCTGGCCCTCGCCACGCCGCAGCACCTGGGCAGCTCTCAGGCGTTCTACGTCGACGACGTCCTTCCGGACGGACCGGACGGCGAGGAGGACGGGGTGAAGCCGCTCATCTGCCACCTGTACGCCAGCAAGGGCGGGAAGGTCGTGAGCATCGTGGTGCCCGACCGGTGTCTGCCTCCGGACGCCGGCAAGCTCGTCGTGAGCTCGGCGCTCATCGACAAGCGGAGCGACGCAGCCGAACTGCTCATCATCGAGGACACGCTGACCGTCGGCGGCCAGATCGACCTCCGGCCCTGATCGTCGTCAGTCAGGGAGCCGCGTCAGCCGGAACACCGGGATGATGCGGTCGGTGCGCTCCTCGTACTTCGCGTAGTTGGGCCAGGTCTCGAGCATCGTCTGCCAGGCTGCGGCGCGGTCGGCACCCTCGAGCTCGTTGGCGTGCACCGGGAACGACTTCCGGTCGTAGTCGACCCGTGCCTCGCCGTTCGCGGCCCGCAGGTTGCCGACCCACAGCGGCATCTTCGGCCCACCGAAGTAGGAGCCGGCGATCAGGATCGTGTCGCCGTCGGGCACGCACAGCAGGGGAGTGTTGCGCGCGATGCCGGACTTCTTGCCCTTCACCGTGAGGTTCAGGTTGGGCAGCCCCGCGATGTCGAGCACGGTCACCCGGCCACGGGTCACCTTGTGCAGCCTGGTGTCGAACCAGACGATCTGGGGGAGCAGCTTCGGCATCCACGGGATGGCTCCGATGCGGACGGCGAGGGGAGTCAGCGGGCCCATGCGACGAGCCTAGGCAGCAGCTGGAACAAGTTCTATTCGACGACCCTGACGACATCGCCGTCGACCACGATGGCCTGGCCGTCGCGCAGGGCGACGACCGGGATGTGGTGGTCGAGGTAGTGGTCGACGAGCCCGGTGGAGGCGGACACCCCGCGGTCGAAGTGGGGGACGATGGCGAACGGCAGGAGCCCCAGGCCGGTGTCGACGACGTCCTCCGGATAGCCGGGAGGCGGATCGCCGATCGACGCGACCGACAACGCGTCTCGTGGGCCGAGGAGGCAGCCGCCGGCGCTGTAGCCGGCGTAGACGAGCGAGTCGTCCCGAAGTCGATCGGTGACGAGCGCATCGGCGCGGCTGGCCGCGAACGCGGTCCGCAGTGCGATGGCGTTGCCGCCCAGCACCCAGAGGGCGTCGAACCCGTCGAGCACGGCGGCCAGCCGGCCGGCACCGTCGAAGTGCTCGCGCAGGTCGACCTCCTCCGGGGCCAGCCCGATGCGTCTGAGGTCGGCGAGCTCGCGCTGGACCCGTGTGTCCCGCTTGGCGGGCGCGAGGTCGTCGGCGGCGTTGGCGATCACCGCGATGCGCGTCTCGCCTCGCAGCAGGGCGACCACTGCCTCGGGCGCCGTACCAAGTCGCTGAGAGGACAGGTAGAGACGCATGGGGAGGTCGGTCAGTCCAGCTCGAACACGAAATAGGGACCGGCGTCGTCGTGCTCGATCCGGGCCGAGCCCGACCAGTCGGCGAAGTCGTCGGTGCCCGAGCCCGGCACCACGTGGCCCACCCACCTCTCCGGCGCCGACTCGAGGCCACCGTGGTGCACGGTCACGCTGCCCGAGCGGCCGTCGTCGGTGGTGGCGGTGATCCGCTCGGCCGCGAAGTAGGAGCGCTGGCCCTCGGTCTCGCCGGAGGAGACGAAGAGTGCGACGGACGTGCCGGTCAGCCCCTCGGTGAACTCCTTGCGCATCTCGACGGCGCCCATCCAGCCACCCTCGAGGCCGTCGATGGTGCGCTCGTCCCAACCGTTGACGGTGAAATGGGCGTGCAACGTGGTCATGCCGTCGACCCTAGGACCGGGCGGGGACAACGCGTCCGGCCACCTCTCCCAGGGTGATCCGGCCACCGCCGGTGCCCGGCGCCGAGTAGCGGAGGACGACCTCGTCGCCGTCCTCGAGGAAGGCGTGTGTGGTGCCGTCCGACATCGAGAACGGCTCCTTGCCGCCCCACGACAGCTCGAGGAGTGAGCCGCGCTGGCCGGGCTCCGGACCGCTGACCGTCCCGGACGCGAACAGGTCACCGGTCCGCAGCGAGGCGCCGTTCACCGTCATGTGGGCGAGCATCTGGGCGGGCGACCAGTACATCGAGCGGTACGGCGGCCGGCTGACGACCTCGCCGTTCAGCTCGATGTCGATGTCGATGTCGAGGCCGTGGGTGGCGCCCGGGCCGAGGTAGGGGAGGGGCTCGGGATCCTGGCCGGGCAGCTCGACCCACGCGGCGTCGAGGGCGGCCAGCGGCGTGACCCATGGCGAGATCGAGGTCGCGAACGACTTGCCGAGGAACGGCCCGAGCGGGACGTACTCCCACGCCTGGAGGTCGCGCGCGGACCAGTCGTTGAGGCCGGTGACGCCGAAGACGTGGTCGGCCAGGCCGGTGACCGGCACCGACGAGCCCAGCTCGGACGGCGCACCGACGACGAAGCCGAGCTCGGCCTCGATGTCGAGCCGCCGGGAGGGGCCGTACGTCGGAGCGGGCTCGTCGGGCGCCTTCCGCTGGCCGCTCGGCCGGGTGACCGGGGTCCCGGAGACCACGACCGTGCCCGCGCGGCCGTGGTAGCCGATGGGCAGGTGCCGCCAGTTGGGGGTGAGCGGCTCGGAGTCGGGGCGGAAGATCTTGCCGACGTTGGTCGCGTGGTCGAGCGAGGCGTAGAAGTCGACGTAGTCGGCGACCTCGACCGGCAGGTGGAGGACGGCCTCCTCGAGCGGGAGCAGCTCGGCCCCACCCTCGATCAGCCCTCGGACCTCGTCGCGGGTCTGCCGCCAGACCTCCGGCCCGAGCGCCATCAGCGCGTTGAGCGACGGTTGCGCGAACTCCGGCTGCCCGGTCTCGGCGTGCACGTCGAGCAGCCACGAGCCGTCCTCGTCGTCGAAGCGCACCCCCACCCGGCGCGGCCCACCCGCGACCGAGAAGACGCCGTAGGGCAGGTGGTCGAGCCCGAACCCGTTCACGCGACGAGTCCCAGCGACGTGAGGTCGGCCAACGGCTCGGCGACCGAGCAGGACCCGAACGACC
Organism: uncultured Actinomycetota bacterium; assembly: GCA_963793315.1. Lineage (GTDB taxonomy): Bacteria > Actinomycetota > Actinomycetes > Propionibacteriales > Nocardioidaceae > Nocardioides. The sequence continues at coordinate 29,584 of CAWBZR010000010.1, forward strand.
TGAACCAGCGCCGGGCGCTCGCCACGTCCTCGTACTGGCAGTGCTGGCTCAGCACGCCGGAGTCGCGGTTGTCGAGGAGCTGCGCCGCCTCGGCGACCGCCGCACCGTCGAAGGCCTGCCGGGTCGCGAGCAGCACGTTGACGAAGCCGTGGTGCTCGAAGCCGTCGGCTCCGGTGTGCCGGACGGCGTTGTGCAGACCGGCCGTGCACTTGAACGCCGTCTCGCGGTCGAGCGCGGCGTCGATCCAGCCGGCGAGCACCTCGGCGGTGGGGTAGGCCGCCGCGTCGAGCCCGCCGGTGCGGAACTTCAACAGCAGCTCGGCCTCGGCGACGACGTCGGCGGCCGCGAGCCAGCCGGCCTCCGCCGCAGTAGCCGGCAGCTCGACGTAGACCGGGACGCTCGGTCTCGACCTCACGCAGCGCGGCCACGACCCGCCGGACGTTGCCGGCCGGGTCATCGAGGTCGCGGACGGCGATCTCGATCCCGGCCAGGTTCAGCCCGAGCTTCGCGCACGAGCCCGATCGGTCCCGCGAGCTGCCCCGCGCCGCCGGTGACCACCACCGACAGCGGGCCGCCGAAGCCGCGGACCAGCGGCAGGTCGGTGTCCTTGAGCACGAAGGTCCCGACCAGCTCGGCTCCCTCCTCGGTCGACCGCGCGGCGTAGGCCGCCGTGGCGTCGTGGAGAGGGGCGTCGCCCGGCGGGAAGATGGCTGCGTCGTCGACCAGACGCACCCACGCGTCGTTGAGTGGCACGGGACTAACTTAGGTGCCATGGCGCACTACCGAGCACTGGGTGAGGTCCCGCCGAAGCGACACACCCAGCACCGCGACCCCGACGGCAACCTCTACCGCGAGGAGCTGATGGGTGAGGAGGGGTTCTCCTCCGACTCCTCGCTGCTCTACCACCGGGGGGTGCCGTCGGCGATCGTCGGCAGCGAGGTCTGGGAGCTGCCCGACCACGGCCTGACGCCCAACCACCCCCTCAAGCCGCGTCACCTCAAGCTGCACGAGCTCGCGACGGACCCTTCTTCTGGCAAGGATCCGGTCACCGGCCGCCGGCTGGTCCTGGGCAACAACGACGTGCGGATCGGCTACGTCGTCACCGGCGTCGAGCCGTCGGCCTACTACCGCAACGCCATCGGCGACGAGTGCGTCTACGTCGAGGCCGGCTCCGGCACCGTCGAGACCGTGCTCGGGGTGGTGAGCTACCGCACCGGCGACTACGTCGTCATCCCGCGCGCGACCACCCACCGCTGGGTGCCGTCGCGAGCCGAGCCAGCTCTACGCGATCGAGGCCAACAGCCACGTCGCGCCGCCGAAGCGCTACCTGTCGCGCTACGGGCAGCTGCTCGAGCACGCGCCGTACTGCGAGCGCGACCTGCACGGCCCGACCGAGACCTTCCTCCAGGAGGGCGAGGACGTCGAGGTGCTGGTCAAGCACCGCACCAGCGCCGGCATCGTCGGCACCCGGATGACCTACGCGACGCACCCCTTCGACGTGGTCGGCTGGGACGGCTGCCTCTACCCCTACACGTTCAACATCGACGACTACATGCCGATCACCGGCAAGGTGCACCAGCCGCCGCCGGTGCACCAGGTCTTCGAGGGCCACAACTTCGTGGTCTGCAACTTCCTGCCGCGCAAGGTCGACTACCACGAGCTCGCGATCCCGGTGCCCTACTACCACTCGAACGTCGACAGCGACGAGGTGATGTTCTACGTCGGCGGCGACTACGAGGCGCGCAAGGGCTCGGGCATCGGCCTCGGCTCGATCTCGCTGCACCCCGGCGGCTACGCCCACGGTCCCCAGCCCTCCTCGATCGAGGCCTCGCTGGGCGTGGACTACTTCGAGGAGTCGGCCGTCATGGTCGACACCTTCGCCCCGCTCGACCTCGGTGAGGGCGGGCTCGCGGTCGAGGACCCGGCGTACGCCTGGACCTGGGCGGGCCGCGGCCCCCAGGGATCAGCAGAGGGCGGGGACAGCCCCGCGGTCTTCTCCAACAGCTGAAATGACGCTGACCCGCCCGAACAGTTCGGGCGGGTCAGCGTCGAGCTGTGTCAGCTGGCGACGGGTCAGCCGATCTTCATGACCTGGGTGCCACCGGCGAACTTGTCGAACCAGTGCTGCCGCTTCACGGGGTCGCCGTTGATGCCGATGAGCGATCAGGATGACCGCGCCCAGCGAGGCGAGGCCGCCGAGCCACCAGCCCACGAACGGCACGATCGAGATGATGCCGGTCGCCACCCAGATGTTGCGGCGGACCGCCTGCTCCATCGTCGGGTTGCTCGCCCCGTCGGGGCCGAAGACCTTGAGCTTCATGACGATCTTGCCGACCGTCTGGCCGCGCGAGGACTCCATGTAGGCGAAGTAGCCGAGGTAGAGGACGCTGGAGAGCACCCCGATGATCAGGTAGTAGAAGTAGACCTCGGACCCGCTGCGGTAGCCGGTGATCAGAGCGCCGCCGACGATGCCGGCGATGATCCCGTAGACGACGCCCAGGATGACGCCGTCGATCAGCTTGGCGAGGAACCGGTCCACGAGCTCACCGGGCTCGCGGTACGCCGGTCGCTGCGGGCGCACCGGGCATCGGGGCCGCCGCGCCGGCCGGAGGCGGCGGGGGCGGCGGGGGAGCCATGGACTGGTCGCGGCGGCGGCACGGTGGCCGGATTGGCCGGCGGCGGAGGAGTCGGCTCGCCCGGAGGCGGAGTCGACCCTGCGGGAGGCTCTGTGCTGCTCATGCAGTGCTCCTTCAAGGGGTAACAACAGGGCAACGGGTGCCGTCCGCAGAAAGGCGGCGTTCGTTGCGAATCGCGCTGAACATAGCCCTTCCGACAAGCACATGACAGGACCTAGACGGGCCATTCGTGAGGTCGGTTCCCGGCCGCCGGTGCCCGAACACGCCCGGCGAGCAAGGATGGAGCACATGACCCGCAAGCCTCCTCGTCAGGACATCGACGAGAACGACCTCAAGATCAAGGGGCCGCAGGACCACGCGGCGGGCCCGACGGCCGTGGTCGTGGCGATGAAGCGCGCCATCGAGCAGATGGGCGTGCGCCGGGCCAGCCGCACGCTGCGCAGGCTCAACCAGGTCGACGGCTTCGACTGCCAGGGGTGCGCCTGGCCGGACCCCTCGCCCGAGCACCGGCACGCCGCCGAGTTCTGCGAGAACGGCGCGAAGGCGGTCACGGAGGAGGCCACCCGGAGGCACATCGGCCGCGAGTTCTTCGCCGCCCACCCGCTGTCGGAGCTGCACGACAAGACCGACTACTGGCTGGGCCAGCAGGGCCGCATCATCGAGCCGGTGGTGCTCCGCGCCGGGGCCACGCACTACGAGCCGATCTCGTGGGACGACGCGTTCGAGCTGGTCGCCGGACAGCTGCGGGAGCTGGCCAGCCCCGACGAGGCGATCTTCTACACCTCCGGCAAGACCTCCAACGAGGCGGCGTTCGTCTACCAGCTCTTCGCCCGTGCCTTCGGCACCAACAACATGCCCGACTGCTCCAACATGTGCCACGAGTCGACCTCGGTGGCTCTCGCGGAGGTGATCGGCATCGGCAAGGGGTCGGTCACCCTCGAGGACGTGCACCAGGCCGAGCTGATCGTGATCGCCGGCCAGAACCCCGGCACCAACCACCCGCGCATGCTCACCGCCCTCGAGCAGGCCAAGAAGAACGGCGCGCGGATCGTCTCGATCAACCCGCTCCGCGAGGCCGGGCTGGGGCGGTTCAAGAACCCCCAGAAGCCGAGCGGCGTGGTCGGCCGGGGCACCATGCTGGCCGACCTGCACCTGCCGATGCGGGTCAACGGCGACCTCGCGCTGTTCCAGGCCATCGGTGCGCTGCTGCTGGAGTGGGACGCCGTCGACCGCGACTTCGTCGAGCAGTTCAGCAGCGGCTTCGAGGAGTACGCCGCCCACGTGAAGGAGCTCGACTGGGAGCAGGTGGGCGCCGCGACCGGCCTGACCCGTGCAGCAGATCGAGGAGTGCGCGGCGATGTTTCGCGACTCCTCCCGCACGGTCATCTGCTGGGCGATGGGGCTGACCCAGCACCGCAACTCGGTGGCCACGGTCAAGGAGATCGCCAACGTCGCGTTCCTCCAGGGCAACATCGGCAAGCCCGGAGCCGGCCTCTGCCCGGTCCGCGGCCACTCCAACGTGCAGGGCGACCGGACCATGGGCATCTGGGAGCGGCCCAAGCCGGCGTTCCTCGACGCGCTGCGCGACGAGTTCCGCTTCGAGCCGCCGCGCGAGCACGGCTTCGACACCGTCGACTCCGTCAAGGCCCTGGAGGACGGCCGGGCCAAGGTGTTCTTCGCGATGGGCGGCAACTTCGTCTCCGCGGTCTCCGACACCGACGTCACCGAGCAGGCGATGCGCAAGGCCGAGCTCACCGTCCACGTCTCGACCAAGCTCAACCGCTCGCACGTCGTCCACGGCCGCACCGCGCTGATCCTCCCCGCGCTCGGCCGCAGCGAGAAGGACCGCACCGGGGGCCGAGAGCAGCGGGTGACGGTCGAGGACTCGATGTCCGCGGTGCACTCGTCGAAGGGGCCGCTCGACCCGGCCTCCGAGCAGCTCCGCTCCGAGGTCGACATCGTCTGCTCGCTCGCGCTGGCCACCCTCGGCGGCGAGCACGGCATCCCCTGGGGCGTCTTCCGCGTCCGACTACGCCACGATCCGGCAGCGGATCGCGCGCGTGGTGCCGGGCTGCGCGTCCTACGACGAGAAGGTGGACCAGCCGGGCGGCTTCACCCTCCCGCACCCGCCGCGCGACAGCCGCGAGTTCCCGACCGAGACGGGCAAGGCCATCTTCTCGGCCAGCCCGCTCGAGGTGCTCGAGGTGCCGGAGGGGCACCTGCTGCTGCAGACGCTGCGCTCGCACGACCAGTTCAACACCACCATCTACGGCCTCGACGACCGCTACCGCGGCGTCAAGAACGGCCGCCGCGTGGTCTTCGTGCACCCCGACGACATCGGCCACCTCGGCTGGAAGGACGGCGACCACGTCGACCTGGTCAGCGTCTGGCACGACGGCTCCGAGCGGGCGGCCACCGACTTCCGGATCGTGGCCTACGACCAGCCGCGCGGCTGCGCGGCGGCCTACTACCCGGAGACCAACCCGCTGGTCCCGCTCGACTCCAAGGCCGAGGGCAGCAACACCCCGACCTCCAAGTCGGTGATCATCCGGCTCGAGAAGCCCGCCGGCCGGCGCACGGGCGTGATCAAGGACGGCGAGGGCCACGAGGTCGGCCACAAGCGGGCCACGGACCCGATCCACCAGTCGTGATGGCAGCTCTTGCCGGTGCGCTGGGACAGAATTGACTCATGAGCAACCTCGAGGACAAGCCCGACGAGGTCGAGTGCCGAGCACACCCGACGACCGGGGTCGAGGTGATGACACCCCGCGACGTACCCCTCGGCGGTCCGCGTGCCATGACCGTGCGCCGGACGCTCCCGCAGCGGCAGCGCTCGCTGATCGGCGCGTGGTGCTTCCTCGACCACTACGGCCCCGACCACGTCGCCGACACCGGTGGCATGAGCGTGCCGCCGCACCCGCACACCGGGCTGCAGACGGTCTCGTGGCTGTTCACCGGCGAGGTCGAGCACCGCGACAGCGCCGGCCACCACGCCATGGTGCGGCCGGGCGAGCTCAACCTGATGACCGCCGGCCACGGCATCAGCCACTCCGAGGTCTCGACGCCGGAGACCACGGTGCTGCACGGCGCGCAGCTCTGGGTCGCGCTGCCGTCGCGACGCACGGGACGGCACGCCGGGGTTCGACCACTACGCTCCCGTCGCCGCTGACCGGCGACGGCTGGGAGGCGCGGGTCTTCCTCGGCTCGCTGCTCGGCGACACCTCGCCGGTCGCGACCGCCACGCCGCTGCTCGGCGCCGAGCTGCTCCTCACCGCCGGCACCGAGCTGCACCTCGACGTCGATCCGTCGTTCGAGCACGGCGTCCTGGTCGACACCGGCGTCGTCTCCCTCGGCGACGTCGAGACCAAGCAGCACGAGCTCGCCTACCTGCCGCCCGGCTCCCAGCGGCTGACGATCGAGGCGGTCGCCGACGCGCGGCGTGCTGCTGCTCGGCGGGCCGCCGTTCGGCGAGGCGATCGTGATGTGGTGGAACTTCGTCGGCCGCAGCCACGAGGAGGTCGTCGGCTTCCGCGACGACTGGATGGCCCAGCTCGCCGACGGCGGGTACGTCGACGGCCGGTTCGGCGTCCCGGTCGGAGACGACCTGCCGCCCATCCCCGCTCCGCCTCTGCCGAACGCCCGACTGAAGGAACGGCGTTAAGGGCTGTCGGCGCCGTAGGTCAGGATGTCGGGCATGGGTCCGGTGGTGGGTGAGGACGGCGTCGCGCGCTGTCCGTGGGGTGGCGGCCCTGGGGTGATGCGCGACTACCACGACACCGAGTGGGGCAACCGCGTGCGTGGCGAGTCGGCCTACCTCGAGCGGCTCACCCTCGAGGCGTTCCAGTCCGGGCTGTCGTGGTCGACGATCCTCAACAAGCGCGAGGCGTTCCGCGAGGTCTTCTGCGGCTTCGACGCCGAGCAGGTCGCGGCGTTCGGCGAGGACGACGAGGCCCGGCTGATGCAGGACGCCCGGATCGTCCGCAACCGCGCCAAGATCTCGGCGGCGGTCGTCAACGCGCGGGCCACCGTCGCCCTGCGCGAGGCGGAGGGGCTGGAGGCGCTGGTGCTGTCGTTCGCCCCCGACGAGCCGCCCGCGCCGGCGTCGACCGAGGAGATGCAGACGACCTCACCCGAGTCGCTGGCGCTCTCCAAGGAGCTCAAGAAGCGCGGCTTCGCCTTCGTCGGCCCGACCACGATGTTCGCCCTCATGGAGGCGATCGGCGTCTTCGACCCCCACCTGGTGGGCTGTCACAGGCGGGGCGCCGCTGGCTGATCGCCGCGGGGCTGGCCGATTCGCGGCCTTGGACGCCTCTTCCTCCTCGGACGGCCCTCGACAGTCGAGCATTCTCCGAAGCCGACCCCGCCGCAGTTGCCTTTGTCGAGTGTTGGCGGCAGTGGGTGCCGATCCTGCTCGGCAAACCCGGGTGGGCCAGCTGGCGGCTCGGACGATGTTCGACAGTGGAGACATTTCCAGCCCGCCCCTCCCCTCGCCAGCTCAGGAGTGAGACGGCAGCGAACAGGCAGTCAGTCGGCCTGACCCACCAGCCCCGCCGAGTCGATCCCCGCCAGCGCGGCCTCCTCGTCGTGGTCGGAGGTGTCGCCGGAGACGCCGACCGCTCCAAGGAGCGTGCCGTCGGCGGCCCGCACCAGCACGCCGCCGGGCACCGGCACCAGGGCGCCGATCGAGTGGGTGACCGCGGAGACGAAGTACGGCTGCTGCTCGGCCCGCTCCATCAGCGACCGGGAACCCATGCCCATCGACACCGCGCCGTGCGCCTTGCCGTAGGCGACCTCGAACCGCTTGTTGGACGAGCCGTCCTCCCGCTCGACGGCGAGCACGTGCCCGCCGGCGTCGAGGACCACCACGGTCAGCGGCTTGAACGCCGCGTTGCTGCCGGCGGCCAGGGTGCCGGCGATGATCGCGCGGGCCTGGGACAGGGACAGGGTCATGACTCGCCTCTCTGGGCCGCCTTCAGGGCGCGGCGGCGCCGGTGCAGGATCGGCTCGGTGTAGCCCGAGGGCTGGCCGAGCCCCTCGAAGACCAGGTCGTGGGCGGCGCCGAACGCCTCCCCGTCGTAGGTCGGGCCCATCGGCCGGTAGCCGGGCTCGGAGCCCTGCTGCTCGTCGACCACGTCGGCCATCCGGCGGAACGCCGCCTCGACCTCGTCGGCGGTCGACCACGCCGTGGTGCAGCCAGTTGGCGACGTGCTGGGAGGAGATCCGGCAGGTGGCCCGGTCCTCCATCAGCGCGGTGCCGTGGATGTCGGGCACCTTGGAGCAGCCGACGCCGTCGTCGATCCAGCGCTTCACGTAGCCGAGGATGCCCTGCAGGTTGTTCTCGATCTCCGCCGTCCGGTCCTCGTCGCTCCAGTCGGCTGCCATCTCGGGCGAGCGAGCGGGACGGTGAGCAGCTGCTCGACCGTCGTCCGCACGGCCGCCGGCCGCGAGCTCGTCCTGCCGGGCCGCGACGTCGACCTGGTGGTAGTGCAGCGCGTGCAGCGTGGCCGCGGTCGGTGACGGCACCCACGCGCACGAGGCGCCGGCCTGCGGGTGGCCGATCTTCTGCTCGAGCATCGCGGCCATCTCGTCGGGCATCGCCCACATGCCCTTGCCGATCTGGGCCTTGCCCTTGAGTCCGCAGGCCAGGCCGATGTCGACGTTCTGGTCCTCGTAGGCCTTGATCCACTCGGTCGACTTCATGTCGCCCTTGCGGATCATCGCGCCGCCGAGCATCGAGGTGTGCAGCTCGTCGCCGGTGCGGTCGAGGAAGCCGGTGTTGATGAACGCGACCCGGCCGCGCGCGGCGTGGATGCAGGCCTTGAGGTTGGCCGAGGTGCGCCGCTCCTCGTCCATGATCCCGAGCTTGATGGTGCCCCGACCGAGCCCGAGCAGGTCCTCGACGGCGGCGAACAGGTCGTCGGTGAAGGTGACCTCGTCGGGGCCGTGCATCTTCGGCTTCACGGCATACATCGAGCCGGTGCGGGAGTTGGAGAGCTCGCTGCGGCCCTGGATGTCGACGAGGCTGCAGAGCGCGGTCATGACCGCGTCGAGGACCCCCTCGGGGACCTCCGCGCCTTCGAAGAGCACGGCATCGGTGGTCATCAGGTGGCCGACCTGGCGCACGAACAGCAGCGACCGCCCGGGCAGCACGATCTGGCCGCCGGGACCGTCGTAGAGCCGGTCCTCGGACAACCCGCGGGTGAAGGTGGACCCGCCCTTGCTGACCTCGGCGGTGAGCGTGCCCTGGTTGAGCTGGAGCCAGTTGCGGTAGCCAGCGACCTTGTCGTCCGGGTCGACCGCGGCCACGGAGTCCTCGAGATCCATGATCGTCGAGACCGCGGCCTCCAGGAGGAGGTCCTTCACGCCGGCCGCGTCGGTCTTCCCGATCTGGTCGTCGCGGTCGACCTGGATCTCGACGTGCAGGCCGTGGTGGACCAGCAGCACGCCCTCGGGGTCGGCCGGGCCGCCCCGGTGGCCGACGTACTGCGCCGGGTCGGCCAGGGTCGATGTCGCATCGCCGAGCCGGACCGTGAGCGTGCCGTCCTCGGCGGAGTAGCCGGTCGCGTCGACGTGGCTGCCCTGCTCGAGTGGGAAGTGCTCGTCGAGGAAGGCCCGGGCCGTCGCAATCACGGCGGCCCCGCGCTTCGGGTTGTACGACGACGCGCGCTCCTGGCCCTCGTCCTCGGGGAGCGCGTCGGTGCCGTAGAGCGCGTCATAGAGCGACCCCCAGCGGGCATTGGAGGCGTTGGCCGCGAACCGCGCGTTGAGCACGGGCACGACGAGCTGCGGACCGGCCTGGACCGCCACCTCGTCGTCGACGTTCTCGGTCTCGACCTGGAAGTCGGCGGGCTCGTCGACGAGGTAGCCGAGGTCGCGGAGCAGCCGGACGTACGCCGCCTGACCCCCTTCGACCTCCGCGACCGGGCCCGGGTGCTCCGTGTGCCACTCGTCGAGCTGCTTCTGGAGCTCCCCGCGACGGGCCAGCAGGTCGCGGTTGCGCGGCACGAAGTCGGAGAGGATCGCCTCGACGCCGCCCCAGAAGGCGGCCTCGTCGACGCCCGACCCGGGAAGCGCCTCGTCGCGCACGAACGCGTGCAGCACCTCCGCGACCTGGAGCCCTCCGACGTCGATGCGGTCAACCACGATGAGTCCTTTCCAGGGTGCGTCTCCCTGTGGCTTCTTTGCCCTGAACGGGTAAGTCTTGCCTACATGACTGTGGACGCACAGGTCGACCTCGGACCCCTTTTGGCGGAGCTCGGCGACGACATGGTCGTCACCGATCCGGAGCGGATGGAGAAGTACCGCTGGGACCGCGCCAACGATCCCGACGCCGGTGTCCCGCTCGCCGTGGTGCGGCCCGGAACGACGCAGGACGTGCAGGCGGCAGTGCGGTTCGCGGCGTCGCGCGGCATCCCTGTCGTGCCGCGCGGCGCGGGCAGCGGCCTGTCCGGCGGGGCGTCGGCGGTCGAGGGGTGCCTGGTGGTCTCGACGGAGCGGATGACCGCGATCGAGGTCGATCCCGGTGACCCGCACCGCGGTCGTCCAGCCGGGGCTGATGAACGCCCAGGTCAAGGCGGCGGCGGCCGAGCACGACCTCTGGTACCCGCCCGACCCGTCGTCCTACGAGATCTGCTCGATCGGCGGCAACATCGCCACCAACGCCGGCGGCCTGTGCTGCGTGAAGTACGGCGTGACGACCGACTACGTGCTCGGCCTCACCGTGGTGCTGGCCGACGGCACCGCCGTCCGGCTGGGCGGGGCCACGGCTCAAGGACGTCGCGGGGCTGTCGCTCACCAAGCTCTTCGTCGGCTCGGAGGGGACGCTCGGGATCATCACCGAGGTCATCCTGCGGCTGGTGCCGAAGCAGCGCCCGCCGGCCACCCTCGTCGCGACGTTCGCGACCCTCGACGACGCCACCGCCACCGTGCTCGCGATCACCCGGCGGCTGCGTCCGTCGATGCTGGAGTTCATGGACAAGCCGACGATCAACGCGGTCGAGGACATGACGAAGATGGGGCTGGACCGGGATGCCGCCGCGATGCTGGTGATCCAGTCCGACGAGCCGGCCGGCCACGCCGCCGCCGAGTGCGAGCTGATCGCCGGGCTGTGCGAGTGAACACAACGCCACCGAGGTCTTCTCCACCGACGACGCCGAGGAGGGTGAGGCGTTCGTCGTCGCCCGGCGCAACGCGATCCCCGCCGTCGAGCGCACCGGCACCCTGCTGCTGGAGGACGTCGGAGTCCCGCTCCCGCAGCTCGGCGCCCTGGTCGACGGCATCGCCGACATCTCGGCCGAGCGCGAGGTCACCATCGCCGTGGTCGCCCACGCCGGCGACGGCAACACCCACCCGCTGATCGTCTTCGACCCCGCCGACGACGCCATGGCCGAGCGCGCCCGCACGGCCTACGGCGAGGTGATGGAGCTCGCCATGTCGCTCGGCGGCACCATCACCGGCGAGCACGGGGTCGGGCGCCTCAAGCGCCCCTGGCTCGGCGACTACCTCGGCCCCGACGCGCTTGCCCTCAACCAGAAGATCAAGGACGCCCTCGACCCCCACGGCATCCTCAACCCCGGAGCGATCTTCTAGCCGCCACCGCCGGTCGACCATGTCGCTGGCTGAGCCTCTTGAGGCCTCGCACCTCAGCCACCGTGGACGGTCTCGTACCTCAGCCGTCGTGGGTCGCTAGATTCTTCGACGTGACTGATCACCGCGTGCACGCCTTCGGAGACGACGCCCTCGGAGAGCACGACGCGGTGGGTTTGGTCGAGGCGCTGCATGCCGGCGAGGTGTCGATCCCCGACGTGGTCGAGGCCGCGATCGCGCGGGCCGAGCGGGTGCAGCCCGAGCTCAACGGCATCGCGCAGGAGGCGTTCGACCGGGCGCGGGCCGAGGCGCGGGAGCCGCGGCCCGGCTTCTTCGCCGGCGTGCCGACCTGGGTCAAGGACAACGTCGACCTGGCCGGGCTGGCGACCATGAACGGCACCGATGCGTGGACGCCGGTGCCGGTCAAACGGGACGGCGACTTCGCGCGGATGTATCTCGCCACCGGGCTGATCCCGCTGGGGAAGAGCCAGCTGAGCGAGTACGGCTTCTCGCCGAGTGCCGAGCATCCACGGATCGGGCCGGTCCGGAGCCCCTGGAACACCGAGCACACGGCGGGCGCGAGCTCGGCCGGCTCGGCGGCGATGGTGGCGGCTGGGGTGGTGCCGATCGCCCACGCGAACGACGGTGGTGGATCGATCCGGATCCCGGCGGCCGTCAACGGGCTGGTCGGGCTGAAGCCGACCCGTGACCGGCTCGCCCAGGACGCCGTGATGCGGCAGATGCCGGTCAAGATCATCAGCGACGGCGTGGTCACCAGGAGCGTGCGGGACACCGCGGCGTTCTTCCGCGAAGCGGAGAAGGTCTACCGGGCGCTGCACCTGCGGCCGATCGGCGACCTCACGCGGCCCAGCCGCGGCCGGCTGCGGATCGGCGTGGCGACCGAGGGCGTCGGCCGCAGCGCGAGCCCCGAGGTCACCGAGCTCACCCTGAAGGTCGCCGCGACCCTCGAGGGGCTCGGCCACCGCGTCGAGCACGTCGACGCACCCGTGGAGGCGTCGTTCCCCCACGACTTCCTCCTCTACTGGTCGAGCCTGGCCTACTTCCTGCTCCGCAGTGGCCGCGGGCTGCACGGCGCCTCGTGGAACCCCGACCAGCTCGACAACATCAGCCACGGCCTGGCCGGCCATGCCCGCCGCAACCTGCACCGCATGCCCGGCGCGATCCGCCGGCTGCGCCGCAGCCGCAAGCTGTCGGCCGAGTTCTTCAAGAGCTACGACGTCGTGCTCACGCCCACCTTGGCCGCGGAGACCCCGCGGGTGGGGTGGCTGGACCCGACCCTGCACTACGAGCAGGTGATGGACCGGATGCTCGACTGGGTGGCCTTCACCCCGCTCCAGAACGCCACTGGCGACCCGGCCATCTCGCTGCCTCTCGCGACCACCGCCGCCGGGCTGCCGCAGGGGATGATGTTCGGGGCCGGAGCCGGCCGCGAGGCCACCCTGATCGAGCTTGCCTACGAGCTCGAGGAGGCGGTCCCATTTGCCCGGATCCAGGGCTGACCAGTCACCGTCCCGGGCGATTCGGCCAGACCGCAGAGGCTGTGTAAAGTTCTCCGTCGGTGTCACCCACCGGCCCCTCTAGCTCAGTCGGCAGAGCGTCTCCATGGTAAGGAGAAGGTCTACGGTTCGATTCCGTAGAGGGGCTCTGGCACAGTCAGACCTGCTGGGCGTTGTTCACGACGCTCGACGGCGAGGCCGTGTCCCCCGTGGCGGGGTAGCTCAGGTGGTTAGAGCACACGGCTCATAATCGTGGTGTCGCGGGTTCGAATCCCGCCCCCGCTACTACCCAGCTTCGCGCGACAACCCAGCAGCACCGACAACAAGGACTTACCGTGGCCAGCAAGAGCTCCGACGTTCGCCCCAAGATCACGCTCGCGTGCACCGAGTGCAAGGAGCGCAACTACATCACCAAGAAGAACCGGCGCAACGACCCCGACCGGCTCGAGATGATGAAGTTCTGCCCGCGCGACCGCAGGCACACGCTGCACCGGGAGACCCGCTGACCCCAGCGGCCTTCGCGCAAGGCTCGCGACCTCTTCTGACGACCCGGCAGGATCTCCTGCCGGGTCTCGTCACGTGACGACGCTCACGCTCCGCGGGTCCGCCTCACGCGATGCGCGTCTGCGCTTCTTGGTCCACGACTTCGGCAGTGGCACGACCTCGGTGAAGACCGGCCGGTACTCGAGCACCTCCCTGGTGCCGGCGGCGTTGGTGCCCGACATCGGCTCCCACTCCGTGATCACGAGCCGCAGCCTCTTGCCCCGGGCCACGTCGGCCGCCCTCAGCGACCCCTTCCACGTGGTCGCACGCTTGCCGGCCTTGCGGGTCAGCTCGAGCTCCTCGGTCCCCAACGGGCGTCCGGACCAGCGCAGCTCGGCGTCCTTCACCTTCCGGTCCATCCCCTGCACGCTCACCGTGACCATGTTGAACAGGTTCTTCTTCCGGCCGACCCTGCGTCCCTCGTGGTCGACGCCCTTGACCTGGATCTGGACCTTCGTCCGCTTCCGCGCCACCGCGACCAGACGAGGTGCGCCGAGCAGCACCGGGTCCTGCTGGTTGACGCGCGACAGGCCGGCGCCGCCGATGGCCTCCGGCTGGTAGCGCGCCAGCCCCAGCTGCACGAAGGCCCGGTAGCCGAGGGCGGCGTTGATCGCTATGTCTGCGTACCACTGCTGGCGTACGGCGTCGTAGGTCACCTGGTAGCCCGCGATCTGGAAGCCGTCAGACACGCCGGGGACCGCGCCGGTGAACTGCTGGATGCGCGGGCGGGGCACGTCACCCACCGCGAGGATTGCGTCGCGGGCGAACCGGGTGTGCGGCGGTACGGCCGGTGGCGCGCCGGCCGCTCGGTCCAGGACGACCCCGAGCAGCTCGCCCGTGCCGGTGTCGTACCAGGGCCGCTCGAGGTAGACGCGGACGACCCGGGGGTCGGTGACCACGGTGATCTTCGCCTTCTTCTTCTTGAGGCCGCGCTTGAACGACGGGATGACCGAGTGCACCGGCAGGGGCGCAGGCGTCTTGGCGTTGGGCACCGTCAGCTGGAAGTCTGCGGCGCCGGCCTCATCGGACAAGCGGGACAGGGGCAGCGCGACGTACTGCGCGACCACGGGTGCGTTGTCGGCGATCCCGCCGCCGACGACCCTGGTGACCGTGCCTGCCGCGGCATCCAGCGTGTAGTCGCTGCCCTCGGTGTGGGTCACGTCCCCCGAGGAAAGCCTCACCGACGCCGCCAGGACGCCGAGGACGTTGAGCGTCCGGGTCGGGTTGGCGCCGTTGAACGTCAGCGTCTGCTGCTCGGTGAAGTCGCGGGCGAAGCGCGTGTACGCCTCCTGGCGCACGAGCAGCTCGTGCCGGCGCGCGTCGGGGAACCGGTTCTCCAACGCGATGTCCGCGGTGGTCGCCGCGCCTCCGAGGGCGACCTTCTGCGTGCCGACCAGCATCCTGCCGGTGCGCACCCCGGGACCGGGCTGCGTCACGTCGTCGATCGGGTCGGTCCACGTGCCGGTGAGGATCGTCCGGCCGGTGCTCGGCCGGTCGAGGTTGGCGACACCGGTCAGCTCGAATCGGTGTGACCCGACGCCGGGCCGGTCGGCGGTCAGCGATGCGAACGACGGGATCGACAGGGGCTGACGCACGGCGTGCACGACCAGCACCTTGCGCCGCGAGGACACCATCCAGTGCCGACCGTTCTCGACGTAGGCCCTGAGCACCGCGAGGTTGCCCGGGTTGGCAGCCAGGATCTCGTGCATGATCGCGAAGTGAGTGGCCAGGAGCTCGCCCGGTGCCACGCTGAGCTCGATCAGCCCCTGCGCGGCCTTCGGCAGCTTGATCGTGACGTCGACCCCGGCAGCGTCGACCACCGGCGCCGGCTGGGCGACGGACGGGGCCGTCTCGACCACCAGCCGTCGGGCGTTCCAGGACGGCCAGGAGCCGGTGAACGCGGCCAGGAGCTGCCCGGCGGCGCCGGGCACGTCGCGCATGCTCAGCGTGGGTCCGGCCGGTTCCGGGAGGTACGCCGCCGCCTGGATCGTGGGGCCGGGGGTGACCGCGCCGCTGTCCAGCACGCCGGCGACCACCTCGCCGGTCGTCGGGTCGACCACGCACTGGTCCGACGGGTCGAGCCCGTCGCGGGATGCGAGCAGCGAGTAGTCGCCCGACGACCCCGAGGTGCCACCGTTGGGGAACCCGTGCCGCTCGCAGGTGGCCTGGCTGGTGGCCGGGGGGAACACCAACCGGTCGTTGCTCGGGATCGCGGCTGGGAGGGTGTTGTAGTTGCTCTTGATGACGATGCGGTCGACCCTGTCGGCCACGCCCGGGACGGGCTTGGCCGACCGGCGGACCACCACCGGAGGCGGCAAGGGGTCGAGCCGCCCGTAGACGGCATCATCGGTCGGCGCGCTCACCGGGGCCGTGGCGGACCGCGGCACCGAGTTCCCGGTGATGTCGACGTTGCGGGCCCGCATCAGGTAGGTCTGGCCGTAGAGCAGCCTCGGCAGGGTCCCGGGTACGGCGTCGTACTCGGTCGTGAACCGCACCTTGTCGCCGGCGCGCAGGGCGTTGCCGTCCGTCGTGGTCGCGCTCTGGTTCTTGGTGTCGACCACGGTGCCGCGCGGCCGGATCGCCAGACCCCAGCCCCGCCACCGGGCCAGGCTCGACGGGAGGCGGTTGGTCGACGCGCCACCGCCGCCCTGCACCAGGTCGGTGGAGTACGACGTACCCACCCAGCCCTCGTCCTCAGCGGGCGTCGTGTTGAGCGAGGTGTTCGCCGGGAACACGTAGCCGGTCGACTGCCGGGCGAAGAGCGATCTGGGTGGCTCGCTGCCACCGTTCACGAGAGGCCGGCGGACATCCACCCGATAGCCGACGCGCAGGTTCTCGGCCCACAGCTGCGGCGGCGTGTCGTTCTGGGCGATGAAGGTCGCGATCTCGGTCTCCACGCGCCAGTCGTCGGCGAACTGCGCGGCGACATCGGCGGTCCGGTCACTGCGCAGCAGGTTGAGTCCGGAGTCGGTGAGCGCCGGGAGCGACCCGGTCGCCGAGTCGCCCGCGAGCTCGCGGGCCAGCGCCCCCAGACGCTGGACCGCGGTGGTCACGTCGAGCGAGGAGAGCTGGTAGGGACCGTTCGCGAGCGCCAGGAAACCCTTGCTGCTCCCGGTCCGCGGCGAGTTGACGGTGGCCCAGGCCGGATTGGTGCGCGGCAGGAAGTCCGCGTCCACCATGACCTGGGGGCTGACCTCCTTGATGGTGTTGCCGGAAGCGGGGGCGGGCGCGAAGACGCCTTCCCAGTCCGAGCTGGCCGCGATCCAGTTCACGCTCCCACCGGACGGCAGCTCGTAGTCCACGACCAGGCCGAGCATCCGCATCAGCGCGGGGTGGCGGCCGAGGAGGCTGATCGCCTGGTGGAAGTCCCAGGCCGGGCCGGCCGGCGGCGTGTTGGGCAGGTTGCCCAGGCGGCGCTGGTAGGCCCGCGCTGCGGCCAGGTCGGCAGCGAGCTGGCCACTGGACAGCACCTCGGAGGTGGCCGGGCGGCTGAGGAGCTCCGCCGCACTGGGCGGATCCAGGGGGACGTTGACCGCCACGTCGCGGTAGAGCGCCATGATGTCGGCGGCCACCGCGCCCTCGGGAAAGCCGAGGAACGGGGTGCCCCGGTAGTCGTTGGCGGAGTACCCCGTCACGGGGGTGTCCGCCGCGAACACGGCGGACCACCGTGCGCTGCTCGGGGAGCTGACCTGGGTCACGTTGGCCGCGTTGACCAGGCCGTTGTTGGTGGTGAACGACACCGTGATCGAGCCGAGCGCGGTGGGCCAGTTGCTCCAGTCGGGGAGCGAACCGAACGTGCCCGGAGCGGGGATGCTGAGGATCCGCGGGGCGAAGTAGACCGACACCCGGCGCTTGCCGTTGGCGGTGTTGAAGCCGTTCGGGCAAGCGATCGGCATCAGGATGCGGACGAGCGCCATCAGTGCCCCTCTCGGTGGGCGGTGTCCGGGCGGCTCATGCGAAGGCCTCGCAGTACTCGTTCCAGCTGGCCCCGCTGGCGAACCGGTCGGCGAAGCCGAGGGCGCCGGCTCCGGCCCGGGCTGCGGACCTCGCGGCGAGCGCCCCAGCCGGCCGGGCTCCGGCTTTGTCCAGGTCGAACTCCTGGCGGACGCCGAAGCTGACCGACTTCTTGGCGATCGCGACGTCGACCTCGACGGTGACTCGCGCTGTGCCGATCAACAGCTTGTTGTTGACCTGGTACTCCAGGGCGAGGAGGAACTCGATGGTGATGGTGATCAGGCCGAGCACCTCGACCTCGCCGACGCAGTCCAGTGCCGCGGTCACCGTGACCTCGTCGACCTCCTCCTGCTGACCGGTGGCGGAGTTGAGGACGTTCTTCTTCTCGACCTCGAGCGCGAGCGAGAATCCGGCGCTCAGGGATCCCTTCGCCACCACGACGTCGATGGCGATCTCGATGATGACCCCGACGATGACCTCGATCCGCACCAGCCCTGCCGGGTGCGGAGCCGCCTCGATCTCGAGCGACCCGAACCCGCCGATGCCCATGATCGTGAGGGTGAACGGGTTGTCGCGCGTGCCGAGGGACAGTGTCGTGGTGACCGGGTCGCTGCCGCCGAAGGGGATGTCGACCCCCATCCCGAAGCGCAGGTTGGTGAGGCTGAACACGCCGATCCCGAAGCCGGGTAGGGCGATGTCGGTCGCGACGTCCACCCGGTCCGCGAGCTGGTCGACATCGAAGGAGGCGAGCTTGTCCGGGAGCAGGTCGACCAGGGCGTCGACGAAGTTCAGCGGCCCGACCAGCTCGATGCCACGGATGTCGACGTCGTACTCCGGCTTGGCGTCGGAGCCGGTGGTGAAGCTCAGCCGGGAGAGGTAGACGGCCAGCATCGGGACGGCTGGGGGGAACTGCAGCGCGACGTTCGAGAGGCTGAACTGCACCGACTCCTGGGTCTCGCCGGCCGACCCCACGTCGAGCGACACGCAGGTCTGTAGGTGCAGCTCGACCTTGGAGTCGGCGGACCCGAACGGGTTGCTGAGCTCGGTGGCGCCCGCCGTACCTATGTCGTCGGCGATGCAGAAGATCTTGGTGCCGCCAACGGTCACGGACCTCATGGGTGGTGCCCAGTCGAAGCCGTAACAGATCTCGTCGGGCAGGCTCGGTGGGCCGCCGACGTCGAAGCTGAACCGCGGCAGCCGCAGGTCACCGGCCAGGTCCGCCGCGACGTTGAACGCGCTGAGGATCCAGTTCAGCGAGATCGCCCCGAAGAGCTTGGGCAGGCCGGCCAGCGCGGTCGCCGGGTCCCACTGTGTGCCGGCGGCAGGCAGCGTGACGGACTGCCCGATGGCCTGGCCGAACTGCTCCATGCGGAACGACGGCGACATCAGGCCGCTGCTGTCCCCGGTGAAGCCGAGGGAGGCTGGGTTGACCATGGTCAGGAACGTGGCGCCGAAGTTGGCCGCCGCATTGCCGTGATCGACCCACCCGTCGGACTGGACGACCTTGACCGTCCCCCCGATCTGGCCGGTGAGCGCCTCGCTGGTGTCGTCGCGCACCCGGGCGAACTCCACCGTCGGAAAGAACGCCGGCTGCCCGGCGATCCTGAGCTGGCTCTCCGACGCACCCAGGCCGGAGGCGCTCCTGGCGCTGAAGACGACCTTCGCCGTGGTGAGCGTCGTCGACCCGTCGCCGGGGGTGATCTCGTCGGCGTACGCCACGCGCTGGTCGTCGAACGGCACGTCGCGGACCGACTCCGAGGCCGGGTCGGTGAGGTAGTTGACGAGCTGCTGCGGAATCGCGGCCGCACCCGTCCCGAAGGCGTGCTCGATGTCGACGAACGGGCTGGCCATCGAGAACGTCACCTGACGCCCGGCGCGGTCGACGGCGGTGTACGGGACCTTCACCGGGTTGCCGTTGGTGCCCACCGGCAGGAACGCGAAGGTCGGATCGATGCCGTTGACCTGGCTGCGGGCGACCTGGAAGACACCCGAGGCCCGGATGCTGGAGAAGAGGCCGCGCCGATCGCCGTCGGGAGCGAACGGACGGGGTGAGGTGACCTGGGTCGGCGTGATCGCCAGGTACTCCTTCTGCTCGAGCTGCGCCAACGCATCACCGTTGGCGGCAACGGCGAACACCCGCTCGCTGACGGTCAGGACACTGGCCGGGACCCCGAACGGCGCCAGGTAGCCCCTGGTCACGATGGTGACGCTGACGTCGCGGCCGGTGGTCGCCTTGTGCAGCCAGGCGGCCACGAGACCGGCGCCCTCCCAGCTGGCCTCCAGGTCCAGCCATCCCCCCGTGGCGCCGAGCCAGAGCCGGGTGGCGTCGGCGGCCTCGTGCAGCGGGTACTCGGTGGTGTCCTTGGCGTCTCCCATCGCTCGCACGAGGTGCCGCCGGTTGCGGGTGGAGACCGGACGGAGGTAGGGGTCCGTCCCCCCGATGGCCGCAGGAGCCGTCGGGTAGCCCGGAGTCCAGATCGCGCGCACCTCGACCGGGTCGTCGACCGTCGGCTCGTGCAGGGTGCTGCCGGTGAGGACGACCAGCCGAGCGGTCCACTCCTCGGTCACCGCGCCGCGTGTCACGGGAGACACCTGGCTGGTGAAGCGCCCGTTCGGCGGCGGGGTGAGCAGCAGGCCTTCGGGGAGCTCGAGCGCCGTGACCTCGGTCGTCGGAGCGCCGGTCGGGAAGGTGCCGCCCGGTCGCAGCGCAGCACGAGGGTCCAGCGACAACGCGAGGCCGGACCAGTCCAGCAGCGCCTCCAGCGTGAACGGGAGGGGCGTCGGGACCGCCAGGACCACTCGAGTCTCTCCCGCCACCCGGTGCTTCATCTTGGTGGGGCTGCCGACGGCGGTGGTCGCCTGCTCGTCGACGTGCTGGGCGGGGACGAGGAAGCGCAGGTAGGCCGGCTTCGAACCCTTGATCTTCACCAGGCGCTGCTTGGACCGCTTGAGGTTGACCAGCTCGACGCGGAGCCGCAGCTGGTCGGCCGCCCGAGTGATCTCCAGGGTCGCCCCGGCAGGCAGTCTCAGCGCGGCGGGCCGCAGGTCGGGATCGATGATCGACGGCGTGGAGCGGCCGGGAAGGGCGAGCAGGGCGGCTCCGCTGCCGCCGGCGAGAATGACGCGTCGCCGGCTCAGGGCAGTCTCGGAGCTTGCCCGATGGTCGGCCACGCCGTACCTCCCTCGATTGGGTGAGGGCGACCCTAGTGACGCGCAGCATGGGTGGGATCGGGGAAATCCCTCACCCGACAGCGCCGTTACGATGCGGTTCGTGCTGCTGGGACGCGCTCAGGAGCAGGCGGTCGTCGACGACTTCCTGTCCCTGCTCCGCGCGCCCTCGGGCGACGGATCCGGTCCACCCGCGGCCTTGCTGCTGCGCGGTGAGCACGGGATCGGCACCTCGGCGCTGCTCGCGGACACGGTGGAACGGGCCCGCGGGATCACCGTGCTTCGATCGGCAGGTGAGCCGGGACCGGGACAACCCGCGTTCGCCGGGATCGTCGACCTGCTCGGACCCGTCCTCGACCGGGTGGGCGAGCTCGCTCCGGTGCGTGCGGCCGCGCTCACCAGCGCTCTCCTTCTTGGGCCGGCGAGCGGCGCGGACCGTCTCGGCGTGTTCGAGGGCGTGGGCGAGCTCGCGGAACGGCTGGCCGAGGAGGCGCCGGTCCTCTTCGCCGTTGACGACCTGCAGTGGCTCGATCCGGACTCGCGCGACTGCCTGCTGCACGTCGTGCGACGTTCTCGCGAAGCGCGGATCGGCCTCCTCGCCTCGGCCGGTCCGCCCGCGACCGACAACCTGCCCGACCTGCTCGACCTGCCCGACCTGCTCGACCTGCCGACCCTCGTCCTCGGGCCGTTGGACGACCCCTCGGCGCTCGGGGTCCTGCGGGTGGCCGCCGCGTCACTGTCGCCAGGCGTCGAGCGGGATCTTCTGGCCCTGGGCCAGGGCAACCCGCTGGCGTTGACCGAGCTGCCGTCGATGCTTCGCGAGGCGGAGCTGACGGGCGCGGAGCCACTGCCGAACCACCTGCCGATCGGGTCTCGGCTCCGGGCCGGCTTCGCCGTGCGCCTGGCGCGCCTCCCCGAAGGCGCGAGCGCGGTCCTGCTGCTGCTCGCGCTCGGACGCGACTCCGGCAACCACCACCTGGCGAAGATCCTGCGCAGGCTAGGGTACGACCACGGCGTCCTCGACGCCGCTCTGGACGACGGCCTGGTCGCGCTGCGCCACGGTCGGGTGACCTTCGCGCACCCGATGGTCCGGCTGGCCGTGATCGACGCCGCCGGCGCGGGTCGCACGCGATGGGCGCACGAGCAGCTTGCCGCGGTGCTACCCGGCCCGGAGGCGGCCTGGCACCTCGCCGTGGCGGTCCTGGGCCCCGACGAGGACGTAGCGGCCTCCCTCGAGGCGGTGGGCGACCAGGCCCTCGCGAGGCAGGGTCCGGCCCTGGCGGCCGACGCTTACGCCCGGGCCGCGTCGCTCAGCGAGGACGCCGACCGCGCAACGGTCAGGCTTCGGGCGGCCGCGGCCGCGGCATTCGCAGCCGGCGACGCGAACCGTGCGTTGCGCGTGCTCGAGGAGGCAGGCGTCCACGCGACCGGGCCGACCTGGTGGGCCGTGGAGCATCTGGCCGGCGTGATCGAGGCGTGGTCGGTCGATGCCCGCGTGGGGTGCGAACGGCTGCGCCGGGCGTCCGCACTCGCCGTCACGGACGCTCCGGGGATGGCGGCCCTGATGTTGGCCGATGCCGCCTCGGCTGCGAGCAGCTGGGACTGCCGACTGGCGATCGGACTCGCCGATGCCGCTTCCATGATCGCCCAAGGGCACCCTGCCGCAGTGCGGGCCGTCGTCGGCCTGGCCCGGTGCTGGTGCCTGGTGCTCCGGGGGCGTGGTCGTGAGGCCCAGCAGCTCGCTCTGGAGATCGAGCCACTCCTGGGTGCGATCCACCGGGAGTCGCCGAGCGCGCTGTGGGTGCCCTGGGGGCTCAACCTGCGGGTCCAGATGGAGGACTACGAGGGTGCCGTTGTGCTGGCCCGGGTGTTCGCACGGGCCGCGGAGGAGGCAGGCTTCGCGGCCGGCCGGTCCCTGCCGGCGATCGTGGCGGCCGACGCCGGCCGACGGCTGGGGCGGATGGCCGGCCAGGCCGAGGCGATCCAGGAGGCCGTTCGAGCGGCGAGGGACACCGGCCAACGTGCCACCGAGATGCTCGGAGAGTGCGCGCGCGCCCAGCTGCTGGCCACGGCAGGCGACGAGGCGGGGTGCCGCGAGGCGGCGCGCAGGGCGATCGACCTGGGACGCGAGCTGAGGGCCGACAGCGCCCGGATCCACGCCGGCAGCGCTCTCGGCCTGCTGGCCCTGGGCGGCCAGCGCTGGGGCGAGGCGGCGGGGATCCTGGAAGAGGTCGGGCGCGTCGCGGAGGCCATGGGCTACCGGGAGCCGCTGGCGTCACCGTGGCTGCCCGATCTGGTCGAGACCTACGTGCGGCTCGACCGGCGCGAGGACGCGGAGCAGGCCCTGGACAGCCTGGCTGAGCTGGGCGCTGACTCGGACTCGTCGGGAGCGAGGGCCGCCCTCGCGCGCTGCAGGGGGCTGCTCAGCGGGGAGGACAGCGACTTCGAGGAGGCGCTCGAGCTCCACGAACGGGCCCGGCTCCCGTTCGCTACGGCGAGGACCAGGCTCGCCTGGGGAGAGCAGCTGCGTCGCCGCCGTCGCACGCCGCTGGCGCGACAGCAGCTGGCTCTGGCCCGCGACGGGTTCCGTGCCGTGGGCGCGACGGTGTGGGCGGACCGGGCCAGCGTCGAGCTCGAGGCGAGCGAGCCGGCTCAGCCTCGGTCCCCCCTCACCGCACAGCAGCGTCGGATCGCGGAGGCAGTGGCCCGTGGCGCGCGCAACAAGGAGATCGCCGTCGAGCTCTTCCTGAGCGAGAAGACGGTCGAGCGCCACCTCGGACGCCTCTTCCGCGACACCGGTGTCCGGTCTCGGACCGAGCTCGCGCGCTGGCTGACCGACCACCACGCGGACCTGGCCGGGGACCTCGAGGTCGAAGCGGTCGACGCGGGCCTCGAACCGTAGCTCGCGGCGAGTGGCTGCCCCGGCTCTGTGGGAAGGAGGGTGGCTGAGCGGACTCGTGGACCAGGCCGCGGCGTGTGCCACCATGACTTCCCATGGCCGTAGACCAGTCGCTCGTGGGCCGGTCCTTCCCACCGACCACACCGCATCCCGTCACCGAGGCCGAGGTGCGCTCGTTTGCGGAGGCCACGGGCTCGGCCTACGACGGGGGACCGGCGCCGGCGACGTATCCGATCGTGCTGGCCTTCGAGGCGATGAACGCCTTCCTCGAGGCCGAGCAGGTCGACCTGTTCCGGATCGTCCACGGCGAGCAGCGGTTCACCTACGAGCGGCCGATCGCGCCCGGCGACGTGCTCACCGCCACCCTCACGGTCGCGACGCTTCGCCAGATCGCCGGTAACGACATCATCGGGACCACCAGCGAGATCACCGACGCCGACGGCGAGCTGGTCTGCTCGACGAGCGCCACTCTCGTGCACCGGGGGGCCGACGCCTCATGAGCGGAGTCCAGGAGACGAGGACCTTCACGGTCACCCGCGCCGACCTGGTTGCCTACGCCGAGGCGAGCGGCGACCACAATCCGATCCACCAGGACGACGAGGTGGCTCGCAGCGTCGGGCTGCCCGGTGTGATCGCCCATGGCATGTACACCATGGCGCTCGCGGCGCGGGCCGTCGCCGAGTGGTTCCCGGGCGCCGAGGTGGTCTCGCTCGGCTGCAAGTTCACCGCCCCTATCGTCGTCCCGGCCGAGGGCGGGGTCGACATCGAGGTGGCCGGTGAGGCCAAGGAGCCCCAGGAGGGTCTGACCACGATCGCGCTGACGGTCACCTCGGGGGGCCAGAAGGTGCTCGGCATGCCCAGGGCCGTCGTCCGCGCGTCCTCCGATGGCTGAGCTCCTCTCCGACCACACCACCCTGCGGCTCGGTGGCCCCGCCACGGCCTGGGTGCGGGCGACCACGGAGGAGGAGCTGGTCGACGCGCTGGGGAGCGTCGAGGGACGGGTCCTCGTGCTGGGCGACGGCAGCAACCTCGTGGTCGCCGACGGCGGCTTCGACGGCACTGTGATCGAGGTGGCGACGTCCGGCATGCGCGCTGATGTGGAGTCGTTCGATGACCCGACCTGCGGCGGGGCGCTGGTCACGGTCGCGGCTGGGGAGTCGTGGGACGGCCTGGTCGCCCGGGCCGTCGAGAGCGACTGGGTCGGCGTCGAGGCACTCGCCGGCATCCCCGGCCGGGTCGGCGCCACCCCGATCCAGAACGTCGGCGCCTACGGCCAGGAGGTCTCCCAGACCATCGCCCGGGTGCGGGTGTGGGACCGGGTGCTGAAGGGCGTGCGCACCTTCGCCAACGCCGACTGCGGCTTCGGCTACCGCACCTCGCGGTTCAAGGCAGACCCCGACCGGCACGTCGTCCTCGACGTCACCTTCCAGCTGCGCCAGGGCAGCCTCGGCGCGCCGGTGCACTACGCCGAGCTGGCACGCACGCTGGGCGTCGAGCCCGGGCAGCGCGCCCCGCTGGTCGACGTACGAGCCGCAGTGCTCGAACTGCGACGGGGCAAGGGCATGGTCCTCGACGCCGACGACCACGACACCTGGAGCGCCGGCTCGTTCTTCACCAACCCGGTCGTCGACGAGGCCGATCTCCCCGCGGGTGCGCCGGCGTGGCCGCAGCCCGACGGCCGGGTCAAGACCAGTGCCGCGTGGCTGATCGAGCGCGCCGGCTTCCACAAGGGGTACGGCGCCGGGCCGGTCGGGCTCTCCACCAAGCACACGCTGGCGCTCACCAACCGAGGCGGCGCGACCACCGAGCAGCTGCTCGCCCTGGCTCGCGAGGTCCGCGACGGCGTCGAGGCCACCCACGGCATCCGGCTGGTCAACGAGCCGGTGCTCGTCGGCTGCGAGCTCTGAGCCACGGATCGAGGCTTCGATGACATCCGCGGTGACTTCAGACCAGTGAGTAGTCGGCGTAGCCGATCCAGGCGGCGAGCGCGACGAAGAGCACGATGGCCGCGAGCGCCCAGCACCGTCATGACGATCCCCATCCACATGCCCGTCTGCGCCGCGCCGAGGTTGCCGTAGAGACCCGGGCGCTCCTCGATCTCCCGCTTCGCCTTGGCGCCGATCCCCCACGCGAAGGGCGCGCAGAAGACCCCGGGGATCGTGATGCAGCAGAACGGCGTGAGCAGCAGCGACACGATCGCGATGATGCCCAGCACCAGCGAGGTGGTCGCACCCTGATGGTTCTGGGACCCGGCGTACGGCGCGCCGTAGGCCGGCGCCCAACCGGGCTGGAACCCGTACGGCGGACCGGATGGCGCGCCGTACGGCACCCGGCCCACGGTCGGCGGCGGAGGGGGCGGGGGCGTGACATAGCCCGGCCCGGACGGCTGCGAGGCCGGTCCCGAGGGCGAGACGAACGAGTTGTCGTCCGCGTCCTTGCCATAGGGCTGGTGCGTGAACGGCGCGGTCTCCTCGGGGTCGCTCACGCCGACATGATCGCAGGGGCTCAGCCACTGCCCGCGAGCCAGGCGTCCACGCCGGTCGAGCAGCCGCGTGCGCACGTCGTCCGGCGCCGACGAGGCCCGCACCGACATCCGCGCCAGCTCGGCGAGCTGCTCGTCGGTGAGGTCGTGCGCGGCGCGCATGGCGGCGTACTGCCCGAGCAGGCGGGAGCCGAAGAGCAGCGGGTCGTCCGGCGCCGAGGGCGACGGTCGCGCCGGCCTCGAGGAGGGTGGGCAGCGGCACCGACGAGAGGTCGGAGTAGACCCCGAGCGCGACGTTGCTGACCGGGCACACCTCCAGGGTCACGCCGGCGGAGACGATCCGGTCGAGCAGGACAGGGTCCTCGGCGGCCCGGACGCCATGGCCGAGCCGCTGGGCGTGGAGGGAGTCGAGGCAGGCGGCGATGTGCTCCGGCCCGCGCAGCTCGCCGCCGTGCGGCACGAGTCGCAGCCCGGCCTGCTCGGCGATCCGGAACGCCCCCGCGAAGTCGGCGGTGCGTCCGCGCCGCTCGTCGTTGGAGAGGCCGAAGCCGACGACGCCGCGGCCGGCGTACTGACCGGCGAGCCTGGCCAGGGTGCGCGCGTCGAGCGGGTGTCGGGTGCGGTTGGCGGCGATGACCACCGCCATGGCCAGCCCGGTCTGCTCCGACGCGGAGCGGACCGCGTCGAGGACCAGGTCGGTGAACGCCGTGATGCCGCCGAAGCGGGCGGCGTAGCCGCTCGGGTCGACCTGGATCTCCAGCCAGCCACCGCCGTCGTGGACGTCGTCCTCCGCGGCTTCCAGCACCAGTCGGCGCACGTCGGCCTCGGTCCGCAGCACCGACCGCGCCACGTCGTAGAGGCGCTGGAAGCGGAACCAGCCCTTCTCGTCGGCCGCCGACAGCTGGGGCGGCCACTGGGAGACGAGCTGGTCGGGCAGCCGGATGCCGTCGCGCTCGGCGAGCTCGAGCAGCGTCGCGTGCCGCATCGAACCCGTGAAGTGCAGGTGCAGGTGTGCCTTGGGGAGCTCACGGAGCGACCGGCTGACGGGCCCCGTGGCCGGCGGGGAGTCAGCCAACCAGCTGCTCCGCGGCCGCGAGCCGGGCGCACGTCGCCACCACGCGGGTGGCCGCCTCGACCTCCGCCGGCTCGGGGAAGGTCGGCGCCAGCCGGATGTTGCGGTCATGCGGGTCGCGGCCATAGGGGAACGACGAGCCGGCCTGCGTCAGCGCGACCCCTGCGGCCTTGGCCAGCTCGATCACCCGGGCGGCGGTGCCGTCGAGGACGTCGAGGCTGACGAAGTAGCCGCCGGTGGGCTCGGTCCAGCTGGCGATCCCGAGGCCCCCCAGCTGCTCGGCGAGCACGTCGAGCACCGACGCGAACTTCGGCGCGATGATCGCCCGATGCTTCTGCATGTGGTCGCGCACGCCCTGCGGTGACCCGAAGAACTGCGAATGGCGCAGCTGGTTGACCTTGTCGGGGCCGATCGCGCCCTTGCCGAGGTGCCCGACGTACCACCTCACGGTCTCGACCGAGCCACCCAGGAAGGCCACCCCCGCGCCGGCGAAGGTGATCTTGGAGGTCGAGGCGAAGATGACCGGCCGGTGCGGGTGGCCCGCGGCCGACGCCAGGGAGAGGATGTCGGCGCTCTTGGCCTCGGCCTCGGTGAGGTGGTGGAACGCGTAGGCGTTGTCCCAGAGGATCTTGAAGTCCGGCGCCGCGGTGGTCATCGACGCGAGCCGCTCGGCGACCTCCTGGCTGACGATCGAGCCGCTCGGGTTGGCGTAGGTCGGCACCACCCAGATGCCCTTGATGCTCGGGTCCTTGCCCGCCAGCTCGGCCACGGCGTCGGCGTCGGGCCCGTCGTCGTTCATCGGCACGGTCACCATCTCGATGCCGAACCACTCGAGGAGCGTGAAGTGCCGGTCGTAGCCCGGGACGGGGCAGATGAAGCGGACCTTCTCCTCCTGGCCCCACGGTCGCTCACCGTCCACCGCGCCCTTGAGCCAGAGGTCGGTGAGGACCTCGCGCATCAGCACCAGGCTGGAGCTGCCGCCCGCCACGATCTGCTCAGGCTCGATCCAGAGGAGGTCCGCGAACATCGCGCGGAGCTCGGCGATCCCCTCCAGCCCACCGTAGTTGCGGGTGTCGACGCCGGCCTGGTCGAGGACGCCGTCGGGCAGGGCCAGGAGGCCGTTGGAGAGGTCCAGCTGGGCGGCCGCCGGCTTGCCCCGCGTCAGGTCGAGCTTCAGCCCGCGGCCCACCAGCTCGTCGTAGGCCGCACGCTCGTCGCGGAGGAACTCGGCGAGCTCCTCAGGGGAACGCTCAGCCAGCCGCGTGCGTTGTCCACGACTAGATCCAGCCTGCGGGGTCCCGGTGGAGGTCACGGTCCCATGCTCGCAGACCAGCGCCAGTTGGAATCTGCGCGGGTGGAGACCGTAGACTCCCCGTTTGGTGGTTTCCCACAGGCTTTGCCATGCCCACCTGCTTGGTGGGGGACGACCCGGAGGGCACTAGCTCAACTGGCAGAGCATCGGTCTCCAAAACCGAAGGTTGGGGGTTCAAGTCCCTCGTGCCCTGCAAGAAGCGGACCAAGCGACTGAGCACCACACACAGCATCACACCAGGCAACACACACGAAGGATCGAGGCGAACAGCGTGACGGACAGCAAGGCGGTTCGCGGACCGCGCGAGCGTTCGGGGTCCGAGAAGCGCACCAGCCCCACGGTCTTCTACCGGCAGGTCGTGGCCGAGCTGCGCAAGGTCGTCTGGCCGACCCGCGACCAGCTGGTCACCTACTTCATCGTGGTGATGGTCTTCGTGCTGATCATGATGGCGATCGTCTCGCTGCTCGACCTGGGGCTCGGCAAGCTGGCGTTCGAGATCTTCGACGGCAAGAGCACCGACTAACCGGGCTCGACGACCAGGCCCGAACCACCAGCCAGAGCCCGCCGGACCCCACCCGGGTCGGGCGGCCCCCCAGAAGCAGCGAGTGATGGAGCGACACGTGTCGGAGCAGTACGACGAGCAGGACGAGCTGTCGGTGGACACCGCCGAGGCCGCTGCCGACGTCGAGGAGACCACGGACCAGGCAGTCGAGTCCGGCGAGGCTGACGAGACCGAGTCGGGCCTCGAGCCCGGCGAGGCCCCCGACGCCGACCTCGAGGACCAGTACGGCGAGGCCAATGACGGCCCCGAGATCGAGGATGACCCGCGGCTCGACACCGAGGTCACCGACGAGACCTCCGATCTCGAGATGGGGCTCGACGACCACGAGGACGGCGGCGCCACCTCGCGTGACCTGTCGGACGCCGAGGGCGTCGAGGGTCCCGAGGCGCTGGCCGACGAGGCCGACGCCGAGCTCTCCGAGGAAGTTGCCGCGGAGCTCGAGGACGAGCCCGCGGACGGCGGCGACGACGAGCCCGTGAGCGCCGACGCCGCCGAGGTCGACGTCGACGTCGACGAGGAGCAGGACGGCGAGCCCGCCGCGTCCGACCCTCTCGAGGAGTTCCGCCGCGAGCTGTGGGCCAAGCCGGGTGACTGGTTCGTCGTCCACACCTACTCCGGCATGGAGAACCGGGTGAAGTCGAACCTCGAGAACCGCATCATCTCCTTGAACATGGAGGACTACATCCACGAGATCGTGGTCCCCACCGAGGAGGTCGCCGAGATCAAGAACGGCCAGCGCAAGATGGTCAAGCGGACCGTCCTGCCCGGCTACGTCCTGGTCCGCATGGACCTCACCGACGAGTCGTGGGCCGCCGTGCGCCACACCCCGTCGGTGACCGGCTTCGTCGGGCACAGCCACCAGCCGGTGCCGCTGAGCATGACCGAGGTCGAGAACATGCTCGCCCCCGCCGTGGTGGCCCGCGCCGAGGCCGAGGCGGTGGCTGCCGGCACCGCAGCGCCCGGCAGCACCGCCGCGAGCAAGAAGCCGGTCGAGGTCGCCGACTTCGACGTCCAGGACTCCGTCATGGTGGTCGACGGTCCGTTCGCGACGCTCCATGCGACGATCACCGAGATCAACCCCGAGTCCCAGCGCGTCAAGGCGCTGGTCGAGATCTTCGGCCGGGAGACCCCGGTCGAGCTCAGCTTCTCTCAAATCCAGAAGGTCTGAGCAGCAACACCAGGTGGCAGGGTGCCGTGCCCGACGCGGAGCGGCGCTCGTCATGACCACGAGAAGGAAGAGATAGAGGAATGCCTCCGAAGAAGAAGATCGCTGCGCTGGTCAAGGTGCAGCTCCAGGCCGGGGCCGCGACCCCGGCGCCGCCCGTCGGCACCGCCCTCGGTCCCCACGGCGTCAACATCATGGACTTCTGCAAGGCCTACAACGCCCAGACCGAGTCCATGCGCGGGAACGTCATCCCCGTCGAGATCACCATCTACGAGGACCGCTCGTTCACGTTCATCACCAAGACCCCGCCGGCCGCCGAGCTGATCAAGAAGGCCGCCGGACTGAGCAAGGGTTCGGGAGTCCCGCACAAGGAGAAGGTCGGCAAGCTGACCAAGGACCAGGTGCGCGAGATCGCCCAGACCAAGATGCCCGACCTCAACGCCAACGACATCGAGGCCGCGATGAAGATCGTGGAGGGCACCGCCCGCTCGATGGGCGTCACGACCCAGTAACACCCCGTGGCAGGGCCAAGCGCGGCCCATTTGGACCACAACTTCCGAAGAGAGAAGAAGACCATGCAGCGCAGCAAGACCTACCGCGCGGCGGCCGAGACGTTCGACAAGGACGAGCTCTACGCCCCGCTGACGGCGATCAAGATCGCCAAGACCTCCAGCAAGAAGAAGTTCGACGAGACCGTCGACGTCGTCATGCGGCTCGGGGTCGACCCCCGCAAGGCCGACCAGATGGTGCGCGGCACCGTCAACCTGCCCCACGGCACGGGCAAGACGGCCCGCGTTCTGGTGTTCGCGAACGCCGACAAGGCCGAGGCCGCCCGTGAGGCCGGCGCCGACTTCGTCGGTGGCGACGAGCTGATCGAGAAGGTGAACGGCGGCTGGCTCGACTTCGACGCCGTCGTCGCCACGCCCGACATGATGGGCAAGGTCGGCCGCCTCGGTCGCGTGCTCGGTCCCCGTGGCCTGATGCCCAACCCCAAGACGGGCACGGTCACCCCCGACCCGGCCAAGGCCGTGACGGACATCAAGGGCGGCAAGATCGAGTTCCGCACCGACCGCCACTCCAACCTGCACTTCATCATCGGCAAGGCGTCCTTCGCCGAGGTGCAGCTGGCCGAGAACTACGCGGCGGCGCTCGAGGAGGTGCTCCGGCTCAAGCCGGCCAGCTCCAAGGGCCGCTACATCCGGAAGGTGACGGTGTCGACGACCATGGGCCCCGGCGTCCAGGTCGACCCCAACCGCACCAAGAACGTCGCCTCCGAGGAGTCCGGCGCGTCCGAGGAGTGATCTCCCGGTGGCTGGCGTGAGGCAGGTTTCTCCGGGTTTCGCGGATTTTCCGACGGTCCGCCCGTAGGTTGCTACGGGCGGACCGACCCCAACCTGGTCCGAAGTCGACTCGGGTTGCTCTGGGGGGAGCAGGCGGTGGCGCAGACGTGAAGTGCGTGGTCCTCGATGACTACCAGGACGTGGCGATGCAGTTCGCCGACTGGTCGGTCCTGCAGGGCGTCGACGTCGTGTCGGTGCGTCGCCACCTCTCCGATCCCGACGAGGTGGTCCGCACCCTGAAGGGCGCCTCGATCGTGGTCGTCATGCGGGAGCGCACGCCGCTCACCGAGTCGATCCTGGCCCGCCTCCCGGACCTCGAGCTGGTGGTCACCACCGGCTCGCGCAACGCCGCCATCGACCTGGCCGCCTGCCGCGGCCGCGACATCACGGTGTGCGGCACGGCGTCGCGCTCCGCGCCCCCGGCCGAGCTGACCTGGGCCCTGGTCCTCGGCCTGCTCCGTGGCGTACCGCAGGAGACCACGGCCATGCGCGCGGGCGGCCCATGGCAGTCGACGGTCGGCCGCGACCTCGCCGGCTCGACCTTCGGGGTCATCGGCCTCGGCAAGATCGGCAGTCGGGTGGCCAAGGTCGCGAAGGCCTTCGACATGGACGTGATGGCCTGGAGCCCGCACCTGACCGAGGAGCGGGCCGACGCCGCCGGCGTCCGGCTGGCCGCCTCGAAGCGCGACCTGCTGTTCAACTCCGACGTCGTCTCCCTGCACCTCCAGCTCTCGTGGTCCACGCGACGGATCATCGACGCCGGCGACATCGCCGCCATGCGCCGCAACGCCTACTTCGTCAACACCGCCCGCGCCGCCCTGGTCGACAACGACGCCCTGGTCGCGGCGTTGCGCCAGAGCCGGCTGGCCGGCGCCGGCCTCGACGTCTTCGACGAGGAGCCGCTCCCCGCGGACCACCCCCTGAGGACCCTCCCCAACGTGCTGGCCCTTCCGCACCTCGGCTACGTGACCGCGGCCAACTACCGGACGTACTTCACCGAAGCGGTCCAGGACATCGACGCCTGGATGGCCGGCGAGCCGATGAGGGTGATCAGCTGACGTCGCCCCACGGTGGCTGAGGTGTAAGGCGCGCCAGCGCCGAGCCTCGAAGCCTCTTGCTCCGGGGCTGGGTCTTGCTTGCCGGCTACGGACATGGCACTGCTGGCTGTGTTGGATACCCCGGCAAGTTCGGCCTGGAATGTCCCCGACGACGCGGGCTTCGCCCGCAACAGCCCCGGACGCTCGCTTGCGCTCGCACCGGGGCTGTCGTCGGGGCCACCAGTCCGATCGCCGGGCGCCTCGCTGCGCTCGGAAAGACCGGGTCGCTTCGCTCCCGTCCACTGGCCGATGACTGACGTGAGTGGGGAGCGCTACGTCACCCCCGGTCGCCAGCCCCGTGACACCAGCGATGACCGACTTCAGCTGGGAGCGCTGCGTCACCCGGGTCGTCAGCCATGTGACGGGAGCGCAGCGACCCGGTTTGTCGCGGGCGAAGCCCGCGCGCCCGGCGATCGGCCCCATGGCCGTGACGACCGCGCCGGAGCGAGCGCAGCGAGCCAGGCGCCGCGAGCGCAGCGAGCGTCGTCGCGGACCGGGGCCGAAGCTCGCCGGGGTAAACAGGCAGCCCCACTGCCCTCCTCGTGACACATGGGGCCGAAGCTCGCCGGGGTAGAGAAGCAGCCCGATTTGTCCCGGCGTGCGAGCCACCCGTAGTCTTCTCGCCGTAACCAGAGACCGCCGGTCGTCCGGCTGTGCAAGCAGTCGGTCGAAGGTTCCGCATAGATGCGGACGGCCTGCGTAGGTGCAGAGCAAGGATCCAGTTTCGGATTCGTCCACGCCCTGAGCCTGCGCTCGGGGCGTTCGTCATTTGAGGGCCGGTCTCGACCACAGAGAGAAGGAGACCGATGGCGCGGGCAGAGAAGCAGGCCGCCGTCGCGGAGATCGTCGACTCGTTCAACGATTCCGTGGGCGCAGTGCTGACCGACTACCGCGGGCTCACCGTCAAGGAGCTGCAGGACCTGCGCCGCTCCCTCGGCGAGCACGCCGACTACGCCGTGGTCAAGAACACGCTGGCCAAGCTGGCTGCGTCCGAGGTCGGCATGGCCGGCTTCGACGAGCTCCTGGTCGGTCCCACCGCGATCGCGTTCCTCAGCGGGGACGTCGTCGAGGCCGCTAAGGGACTGCGTGACTTCGCCAAGGCCCACCCCGCCCTGATCATCAAGGGCGGCTACCTCGACGGCAAGGCCATCGATGCGAAGGAGGTCGCGAAGCTCGCCGACCTCGAGTCGCGCGAGGTGCTGCTGGGCAAGCTCGCGAGCGCCATGCTCGGGTCGCTCCAGAACGCCGTCTCCCTGTTCAACGCCCCGCTCGCCCAGGCCGCCCGACTCGTCGGTGCGCTCGAGGCGAAGGCGCAACAGGACCCCTCGATCCTCGCAGGTGGAGCTGGCCAGGAATCAACTCCTGAGCCGGCAGAGCCCGCCGTTGAGGAGGCCGCCGTGGCCGAGGAGACCACCACGGAGGAGACCCCGGAGGCCGACAGCAGCGAGACCGCTGCCGACGCCCACGAGGCCCCCGCCGCTGAGGCGACCGAGGACACCGGGTCGAGCGACGTGGCCGCGGAGGAGACCCCCGCGACCGAGTCCGACGACGAGAGCGCGACCACCGAAGCCTGACCAGGGCTGACCACCACCTGAAGAACACCGGCTCCCGGCGTACGTCGCGGGCCACCGACTGGAAGGAAACGCCACCATGGCGAAGCTCAACACCGACGAGCTGCTCGACGCGTTCAAGGAGATGACGCTGATCGAGCTCTCCGAGTTCGTGAAGCAGTTCGAGGAGACGTTCGGCGTCACCGCGGCCGCCCCGGTCGCCGTGGCCGCTGCTCCCGCCGCGGGCGGTGGCGGTGCCGCCGCTGCCGACGAAGCTGCCGACCAGGACCAGTTCGACGTGGTCCTCGAGGCTGCCGGCGACAAGAAGATCAACGTCATCAAGGAGGTGCGCGCGCTGACCTCCCTCGGTCTGAAGGAGGCCAAGGACCTCGTCGAGGCCGCGCCGAAGCCGATCCTCGAGGGCGTCGACAAGGCTGCCGCCGACAAGGCCAAGGAGGCGCTCGAGGGCGCCGGAGCCACCGTCACGGTCAAGTGACGCTTCTCCGGGGTCCCCGCGCAAGCGTGGGCTGATCCCGGAGGGCCCTCCCCACGGGTGCATGGGGTGGGCTGAGGCGGCCCGGCCGCCTGTGCATCACCCCGCTGCGGCGGTCGTTCCCTCCGGGGGACGACCGCCGCAGCCGTGTCTCCACCAGGCCGGGTTTCAGGCGCCGTACTCGCGGGTAAGGCAGGTTGTCCCTCGGGGGTGCGAACGGTTCGGATGCGAAGACGTCCCGCGTGAACAGCGCGTAACCTCGCCGCGTCAGCACCGTTGTTACTGGTCAGTGTGGGGTCAGGTCGGGCGCCCACCGGAGGGGACCGAGTCAGCGACGGCCAACTCGGTCGATGGGAGTGCACGGCATGGGCGTGGAGATCAAGATCGAGGACTTGTCGAAGTCGTTCGGCAAGCAGCTCATCTGGGGCGACGTCACGCTCACGATCCCCGCCGGCGAGGTGTCGGTCATGCTCGGCCCGTCCGGCACCGGCAAGTCCGTGCTGCTCAAGACCCTCATCGGCCTGCTCAAGCCCGACAAGGGCTCGGTCGTCATCGAGGGCACCGACATCGCGAGCTGCTCCGAGAAAGAGCTCTACGAGATCCGCAAGCTGTTCGGCGTGCTGTTCCAGGACGGCGCGATGTTCGGGTCGATGAACCTCTACGACAACGTCGCGTTCCCGCTGCGCGAGCACACCAAGAAGTCCGAGTCCGACATCCGCGACATCGTCATGGAGAAGATGGACCTCGTCGGTCTGCTCGGCGCCGAGGACAAGCTCCCCGGTGAGATCTCGGGCGGCATGCGCAAGCGGGCCGGCCTGGCCCGAGCCCTGGTGCTCGACCCCGAGATCGTGCTCTTCGACGAGCCGGACTCCGGCCTCGACCCGGTCCGCACGGCGTTCCTCAACCAGCTGATCGTCGACCTCAACGCCCAGATCGACGCGACGTTCCTCATCGTCACCCACGACATCAACACCGCGCGGACCGTGCCCGACAACATCGGTCTGCTCTACCACCGCCATCTCGCGATGTTCGGCCCGCGCGAGATGCTGCTCTCCTCCGAGGAGCCGGTGGTCCGCCAGTTCCTCAATGCCCAGAAGGTCGGGCCGATCGGCATGTCGGAGGAGAAGGACGCAGACGAGCTCGAGGCCGAGAAGGACGAGGAGATGCCGCCGCTGCCGCCGATCCCGATGCAGCTCGAGCCCTCCAACGGCATCGCCCGGCGCAGCCAGCGCGAGCCCGGTGCCTGGTGCCAGGAGAACGGCATCACCCCGCCGCCTGGCTCGTTCGACCAGAACATGTCCATGGCTCCCGGGGCGGGCTAGGGCCTGGCGACATGGCATCCACGACCGCAACGCGCATCCTGGCGCCGGTCGGGACCGCGGGCAAGCTCTTCGCCTTCGGCCTCGATGTCGGCCGCGGACTGTTCCGGCGGCCCTTCCAGACCCGCGAGTTCCTCCAGCAGGCGTGGTTCATCGCGTCGGTGACGATCATTCCGACGGCTCTGGTCGCGATCCCATTCGGCGCGGTCATCGCGCTCCAGGTGGGCGGGCTGATCAAGCAGTTCGGAGCCCAGTCCTTCACCGGCTCGGCCGCCGTCCTCGCGGTGGTCCGCGAGGCGGGACCGATCGCCACCTCGTTGCTGATCGCCGGTGCAGCCGGCTCCGCGATCGCCGCCGACCTCGGCGCCCGCAAGATCCGCGAAGAGCTCGACGCGATGATGGTGCTGGGCATCGACCCGATCCAGCGCCTCGTCGTGCCGCGCGTGCTCGCCTGCATGCTCGTCTCGTTCTTCCTCAACGGCCTGGTCTCGGTGGTCGGCGTGGCAGGTGGCTACGTCTTCAACGTCGTCCTGCAGGACGGCACGCCGGGCGCCTACTTGTCGAGCTTCACCGCCCTGGCCCAGCTGCCGGACCTGTGGCAGGGCATGGCCAAGGCGCTCGTGTTCGGGCTCATCGCCGCGATCGTGGCCTGCTACAAGGGCATGAACGCCGCCGGGGGTCCGAAGGGCGTCGGCGACGCGGTCAACGAGTCGGTGGTCATCAGCTTCATGCTGCTGTTCGTCGTCAACTTCGTGATGAGCGCCATCTACTTCCAACTCGTCCCTCCAAAGACGGGTTAGCGGCCGTGGCGAACCTCAAGTCGATCTACACGAAGCCGGCCGGGATGCTCGACGACCTCGGGGCCCAGCTCAGCTTCTACGTCCGTGCGCTCGCGTGGACGCCGCGCACGGTCGTGCGCTACAAGAAGGAGATCCTGCGGATCCTGGCCGAGACGACCCTCGGCTCGGGCGCTCTCGCCGTCATCGGCGGCACCGTCGGCGTCATCCTCGCGATGTGCTTCTTCACCGGCACCGAGGTGGGGCTCCAGGGTTTCGCCGCCCTCAACCAGCTCGGCACCGCCCAGCTCGCCGGCTTCGTGTCGGCCTACTTCAACACCCGTGAGATCGCCCCGCTGGTCGCCGCCATCGGCCTCGCGGCCACAGTCGGCTGCGGCTTCACCGCCCAGCTCGGCGCGATGCGGATCTCCGAGGAGGTCGACGCGCTCGAGGTGATGGCGATCCCGTCGCTGCCGTTCCTCGTCACCACGCGCATCATCGGCGGGCTGATCGCGATCATCCCGCTCTACGTCGTGGGCCTGCTCTCGTCCTACTTCGCCAGCCGGCTCGTCATCACCCAGTTCTTCGGCCAGAGCAGCGGGACCTACGACCAGTACTTCACCCAGTTCCTGCCGCCGGGCGACGTGCTGTGGTCCTTCGGCAAGGTGCTGGTCTTCGCGGTCGTCGTGATCCTGATCCACTGCTACTACGGCTACAACGCGGGCGGTGGCCCCGCGGGCGTGGGCGTGGCCGTGGGTCGCGCGGTCCGCACCAGCA
This sequence comes from uncultured Actinomycetota bacterium, assembly GCA_963793315.1. Lineage (GTDB taxonomy): Bacteria > Actinomycetota > Actinomycetes > Propionibacteriales > Nocardioidaceae > Nocardioides. Next base: position 66,832 of record CAWBZR010000010.1, read on the forward strand.
TCGTCGCGATCAACGTGCTCGACCTGCTGCTGTCGATGGCGATCTGGGGTGCCAGCACGACCGTGAGGTTGGCGGGATGACGTTCCTCACCCGCCAGCACAAGGTCCTCGGCGTCGTCTTCCTGGCGCTCGTCGTCCTCAGCGGCTACCTCGTCTACGCGACCTTCACCAAGAAGTTCACCGCCTACGACCGGGTGAAGGTCGAGACGTCCAACATCGGCCTGCAGCTGCCCGCGCGCGCCGACGTGAAGATCCGTGGCGTGATCGTGGGTGAGGTGCTCGACATGAGCGCGACCTCCGACGGGGCCGAGCTGACCCTGGGTCTGTTCCCGAGCCAGACCGACACGATCCCCGACAACGTCACCGCCTCGATCGTGCCCAAGACGCTCTTCGGCGAGAAGTACGTCTCGCTCATCATCCCCAACGACGAGTCCACGGCGCCGATCAAGGCCGGCGACACGATCGAGCGCACGGCGGTGTCCACCGAGGTCGAGAAGGTGCTCTCCGACCTCTACCCGCTGCTGCGCGCGGTCGAGCCGGCCGAGCTCAACCAGACCCTCAACGCGCTGGCCACTGCGCTCGAGGGCCGCGGTGACCAGATCGGCGAGAACCTCGAGACCATCGACAGCTACCTCAAGCGGCTCAACCCGCAGATCCCGGCGCTGGTCGAGGACCTGCGGCTGACCGCATCGGTCTCCGACACCTACGCGGACGTGCTGCCCCAGGTCGGCGACATCCTCCACAACACGGTCACGACCACCGGCACCCTCGAGACCCGCGAGGCCCGGCTGCACCAGCTCCTCGACGACGTCACCCAGTTCTCCGGGACCGCGCGCACCTTCCTCGACGACAACGGCGACAACCTGATCCGGCTCGGCGAGGTCAGCCGGGCCCAGCTCCGGGTCCTGGCGCGCTACTCGACGGAGTTCCCGTGCCTGCTCGGCGGCCTCGTCCGCGGCGGCAAGCTGGAGGCCGCGGCCTTCCGTGGCTTCACCCTGCACATCGTGCTCGAGACGCTGCCCAACCAGCCTCGCGGCTACACCGCCGCCGACCAGCCTGTCTACGGCGAGGACCGTGGACCCACCTGCCTGCACCTGCCCAACCCCCCGTGGAACCAGTCCAACCCCGTCCGCCGCCAGCCCGACTTCGCCGACGGTGTGGACACCCCGACCGGTAAGGGCACGTCTCGGGTCGGCACGGCGTACGACGCCGGCGTCCAGCTCGGTGACTTCGGCGGCTACGCCGGCTCTCCGCAGGAGTCCGACCTCCTCGACAACCTGCTCGCCCCGAGCCTCGGAACGTCAGCGGAGCAGGTGCCCGACCTCGGCGGCCTGCTGCTCGGCCCCATGGTCCGCGGCGCGACGGTGTCGCTCGGAGATTCGCAGGGGGGTGAGACGCCGTGAAGCTCCTCGACAGGAAGACGGCCGGCGACCTCACCAAGCTGGTGATCTTCATGGTGGTCACCACGCTCGCGACGGGCGTGCTGGTCGTCACGATCGGCAACCTGAGCTTCTCCGGAGCTGCGACGTACAAGGCCGTCTTCGCCGATGCCACCGGCGTCAACAAGGGTGATGACATCCGGGTCGCGGGCGTCAAGGTCGGCACCGTCAAGAACGTCGCGATCACCGACCGCACCCGCGCAATGATCACGTTCTCCGTCGACGACTCGACGGTGGTGACCGAGGCGACCCACGCGACGATCAAGTACCGCAACCTCGTCGGGCAGCGCTACATCGCGCTCACCCAGGAGGTCGGCTCGTCGAGCAAGCTGTCCGAGGGGGCGACGATCCCCATCGCACGCACGGCGCCAGCCCTCGACCTGACCGTGCTCTTCAACGGGTTCAAGCCGCTCTTCCAGGCGCTCAGCCCCGCCGACATCAACCAGCTCTCCTACGAGATCGTCCAGGTCTTCCAGGGCGAGGGCGGCACCCTCGAGAGCCTGCTGGCCCACACCGCGTCGGTGACGAGCACGCTGGCCGACCGCGACGAGGTCATCAGCGACCTCGTCGACAACCTCAGCGAGGTGCTCGACCACGTCGCCGACCGCGACCAGCAGCTCAACCAGCTGATCACGACGTTCCGCCAGTTCGTGGGCGGGCTCAACAGCGACCGTGAGGCCATCCTGGGTTCGCTCGACCAGATCTCCGAGCTGTCGGTGCAGACGGCCTCGCTGGTCAAGGGGATCCGCTCGCCGCTGGTCGACGACATCAAGAACCTGCGGAAGCTGACCGCCAACGTTCAGCGCAACCGCGGCGAGCTCGACCGGGCCTTGCAGGTGCTGCCGATCAAGCTCGAGAAGGTCGGCCGTACCGCGATCTACGGCTCGTGGTTCAACTTCTACCTCTGTCAGTTCCAGGGCAAGATCAAGCTGCCCGGTGTCACGGTCCCGGTCACCTACAACACCGGCTCCCAGAGATGTGATCTCGGATGAAGCCCTTCCGCGAGCGCAACCCCGTGGTCATCGGGGCGATCAGCCTCGCCGTCATCGCCGTGCTGATCCTGGCGGCGTTCCGCGCCCAGGACCTGCCGGTGATCGGCGGTGGCGAGACCTACACCGCGGCGTTCTCCGAGGCGGGCGGGCTCAAGACCAACGACCCGGTCCGCATCGCCGGCGTCCGGGTCGGCAGCGTCGAGTCGATCGAGCTCGAGGGCGACCACGTGAAGGTGTCCTTCCGGGTCAAGACCGACTCGGAGTTCGGGGAGGAGACGGGCGCCTCGATCCGGGTGAACACGCTGCTGGGCGCGATGTACCTCGCCCTCGAGCCGGCGGGCGACGGCCAGCTCAAGACCGGCCAGGAGATCCCGGTCGAGCGGACCAGCTCGCCCTACGACGTGGTCAAGGCGTTCTCCGGCCTGGCCGAGACGGCCGACCAGATCGACACCGACCAGCTGGCCCGGTCGCTGACGACCCTGTCCGACCTGACCCGCAACACCCCGGAGGAGTTCAAGGCGGCCCTGTCCGGCGTCTCGCGGCTCTCGGCCAACATCGCGGACAAGAACAGCCGGATCCACCTGCTGCTCACCAACCTGGAGCGGGTCTCCACGGTGCTCAACGATCGCGACGAGGACATCATCGGCCTGATGAAGGAGTCCGACACCCTCTTCCAGGCCCTGGTGGCCCGGCGTGAGCAGGTGCACAACCTGCTGGTGTCGACCTCGACGCTCTCGAGAGAGCTGACCGCCCTGGTCCGGCAGAGCCGGGCCGACCTCAAGCCGGCTCTGACCCAGCTCGACGACGTGGTCGGCATCCTCAACAAGAACGAGGACAACATCGACAACAGCCTGCGGCTGATGGCTCCCTTCTACCGGGTCTTCGCCAACACCCTCGGCAACGGGCCGTGGTTCGACACCTACATCCAGAACATGCCTCCCGCGCCCGACCTGCTGAACGGCGGTGGGGTCGGATGAGCCACTCCACAGACCTGGTCAAGCGGATGATCGTGCCGCTCTGCCTCCTCGCGCTCGTCGTGGCGGCGGGGTTCACGATGTTCCTCGGCGGCGACGACACCAAGAAGCTGACGGCGCACTTCCCGCGCACCATCTCCCTCTACGAGGGCAGCCCGGTCAAGGTGCTGGGGGTCCAGGTCGGGGCGGTCGACAAGGTCACGCCGACCGGCACCGACGTGGTCGTCGAGATGCACTACGACAGCACGGTCGACATCCCGGCTGGATGCCCAGGCCGTGATCGTGTCGCCGTCCATCGTGGGTGACCGCTACATCCAGCTCACGCCGGTCTACGAGGAGGGCCCCAAGCTCGCCGACGGCGCCGTCCTGGACGACCAGGAGACCGGCGTCCCTCTCGAGCTCGACCAGATCTACTCCAGCCTCGACCAGCTCAACGTCGCCCTGGGCCCCAACGGTGCCAACAAGTTCGGCGCGCTGTCCGACCTGCTCGCCACCACGGCCGAGAACTTCGGTGGCGAGGGTGCGCAGTTCCACCAGACGATCCAGGACTTCAGCACGTTGAGCCAGACGCTGGACGACAACAAGGAGGCGCTGTTCGGTTCGGCCCGTGAGCTGGAGGGCTTCCTCAGCACCCTGGCCACCAACGACAAGACCGTGCGGCAGTTCAACCAGTCACTGTCCAACGTCTCCGACATGCTCTCCGGTGAGAAGGAGGAGCTGGCCGCCGCGCTGCACAACCTGTCGGTCGGCCTCGGCGATGTCGCGACCTTCGTCAAGGAGAACCGCGAGATCCTCGGCAAGAACATCACGCACATCAACCGGGTCGCCAAGGTCCTGGTCAAGCAGCGCGCAGCGCTCGACGAGACGCTGAAGACCGCCCCGCTGGCGCTCAACAACCTGGCCCTGACCTACAACCCGCAGGCCGGCACGCTCGACACCAACGCCAACCTCGGCGAGCTGGTCAACCAGATCGCGTCCGACCCGGCGACCCTGGTGTGCGGCTTCCTCGGCCAGGCGGACAAGAGCGGTCAGCTGTGCGACCTCGCCAGCCAGGTGCTCAAGCGCTCGGCACCGTTCGGCACCGGGACGGCCTACGGCCAGCAGTTCGACCAGACACTCGGCGGCCTGGTGGCCACGGACGAGGGGAGCGAGCGATGAAGCGGCTGAGCCGACCCATCACGACGTTCCTCGGCCTGCTGCTCGGCAGCGTCGTGCTCTCGGGCTGCGACTTCGACGTCTACTCGCTGCCGCTGCCCGGTGGCACCGACGTCGGTGACCACCCGATCAAGGTGACCGTCCAGTTCCAGGACGTCCTCGACCTGGTCCCCAAGTCGACGGTCAAGGTCAACGACGTCAGCGTCGGCCAGGTGAAGGACATCAGGCTCGACGGCTACCACGCCGAGGTGACCCTCGAGCTCCGCAACGACACCAAGCTTCCGGACAACGCGATCGCCGAGATCCGCCAGACCAGCCTCCTCGGCGAGAAGTTCGTCTCGCTGTCCGCCCCGCCGACGGGCGCCAGCGAGGAGCCGCTGGGTGACGGGGACGTCATCGACCTCGACCGCACCGGCCGCAACCCGGAGGTCGAGGAGGTGCTCGGCGCCCTGAGCCTGATCCTCAACGGCGGCGGCGTCGCGCAGCTCAAGACGATCACCCAGGAGCTCAACAAGGCCGTCACCGGCCGCGAGGACAACGTGCGCTCGGTGCTCAGCCAGATCGACACCTTCACCGGCAGCCTCGACACCAACAAGGCGCAGATCGTCGACGCGATCGAGGCGCTCAACCGGCTCGCGCTCTCGGCCCACCAGCAGGAGGGCAACATCGACGAGGCGCTCGAGGAGCTGCCGAGCGCGCTGACCAGCATCGACGGCCAGCGTGAGGACCTCGTCAAGATGCTCCAGGCGCTCGACCAGCTCTCGAACGTCGGGGTGCGGGTGATCAAGAGCTCCAAGGTCGCGACCATCGACTCGCTGCGTCAGCTCCAGCCGGTGCTCAACCAGCTGGCCGCATCGGGTGACGACTTCGTCAACGCCTTCAACGTGTTCCTGACCTACCCGTTCGTCGACGAGGTCGTCGGCCGCGACCCCCAGGTGGCGCGCAACCTGCACATGGGCGACTACACCAACCTGTCGATCGTGCTCGAGCTCGACCTCACCAAGGGGCTGCCGACCAACCCCACCGACGTGCTCCCCACCGAGCTCGACCCGAGCCAGCTGGTCCAGAACGTGCTCGCCTGCATCGCCAGCGGCAACCTGTCGAGCCCGGCCTGCCTGAAGGTGCTCAAGACTCCGGAGGCGCTGCTCAAGCTCAAGGAGATCTGCCAGGAGCCGGCCAACAAGAACAAGACGGTGTGCGTGCTGGTCAACACCCTGCCCGGCCTGCCGGGGGTGCCCGGCGCACCGCCCGGCGACCCGCTGAGCCAGCTCGGTGACGAGGTGGGCGGCCTGCTCGGCAACCTCGGGCTCGGGCGCAGCGCCACCGGACCCTGGAAGGACAAGGCCCACGGCGGGCCGACCATGGCCCAGCTGCAGACGGTCTATGACCCCTCGCTGGTCAACCTGTTGGTGCCGACGCTCGTGGAGCCGGCCGGAGGGACGACGAAGTGATCACCCGCCGCACCAAGATCCAGCTGATGATCTTCGTCGTCATCACCCTGTTCGGCGTGACGTTCGTGGGCGCGCGCTACGCCCAGCTCGACAAGATGTTCTACGACGACACCTACACGGTGAACGCGAACTTCGAGGACTCCGGAGGCATCTTCGCCGGGGGTGAGGTCACCTACCGCGGCGTCAGCGTCGGCACCGTCGACAAGCTCGTGCTCACCGACGACGGCGTCGAGGTCGTCCTCGACATCGACAACAGCTTCGACGAGATTCCCGCCGACACCCTCGCCGTGGTCGGCAACCGGTCCGCGGTCGGTGAGCAGTACGTCGAGCTCCAGCCGCAGCGCGACGAGGGTCCCTACCTCCACAACGACTCGGTGATCGACCAGGAGGACACCCGGCTCCCCATCGCCGACCGACACGCTGCTGACCCACCTGTCCGAGACCGTCGAGTCGGTGGACAAGGACGACCTGAAGACCACGGTCGACGAGCTCGGCGCGGCGTTCGGCGGCACCGGCGAGGACCTCCAGACGATCATCGACTCGGGCAACTCCTTCATCAACGCCGCCAACGACAACTTCGACGTGACCACAGCGCTGATCAGGGACAGCAACACCGTCCTCCACGGCCAGATCGACAGCGAGTCGGCGATCCGCAACTTCTCCGCCCAGCTCCAGGCGTTCAGCAACGTGCTGGCCGGCGCCGACGCCGACCTGCGCACCCTCATCGACACCGGCGGGGTCGCCGCCACCCAGCTGCGGACCTTCCTCGAGCAGAACCGCGTCGAGCTCGGCGACCTGATCAACAACCTGGTCACCACCGGCGACGTCATCGTCAAGCACCTCGACGGCATCAAGCAGCTGCTGGTCGTCTACCCCTACGCCGTCGAGGGCGGCTTCACGGTGGTCTCGAAGTCGCCGGACACCGGTCTCTACGACGCGCACTTCGGCCTGATCCTCACGACGCAGAAGGTCTGCCACAAGGGCTACGAGTCCACCGACACCCGGACGCCGCAGGACGGCGGCAACAGGCCGATGAACGTCAACGCCCGCTGCGCGGAGTCCGCCAGCGAGAGCAACGCCCGAGGTGCCCAGAACGCGCCGCGAGCCGCCACGTCGTACGCCGACGCGCCCGTCGTGGCCTCCTACGACCCCGAGACCGGCAAGGTCACCTGGGGCGACCCGACCGCCACGGGCGGCGCGGGCCTGTCCTCGACCGGTAGCGTGGCCCCGCCGTCGCTAGGAGAGGAGTCCTGGAAGTGGCTGTTCCTCCAGCCCCTGACCAGCGGTCAGGAGTGACTGAGGAGCGCGCAGCCGCCACCCCGGACGCTGACGAGGGCAGCACCTCGTACTCCCTGCGGCTCGCGCTGCTCGCCGTGCTCTCGGTGCTCCTGCTCGCGTCCGTGGCGGCCGTCGCCTACCTCGGTGCCACCCGGCCGGTCTCCGCCCTCGGCATCGAGGGAGACCAGGACGCGCTCCAGTCCGAGCGGGAGAGCGTGCGGGCCCAGGCCGAGCAGTTCATGCTCCGGATCAACACCTACGGCCCCGACCTGCTCGAGGGCGAGACCATGCCGAAGTACCGCGAGCTGGTCGAGGAGGTGATCACCTCGAAGTTCGCCGCCGACTTCGAGAAGAACGCTCCACTCGCCGAGCAGACGGTCAAGCAGGCCGGGCTGGCGCGCACCGCGGCGGTGTTCTGCACCGCCGTCTCCGCGATCGACTCCGACTCCGCCACCGCGCTGGTCGCGGGCTCGATCACGCAGTCCTACCCGAAGAGCCCGGGCTCCGACGAGCGGGTGGAGACCGAGCCCGCGCCGTTCCGCGTGCAGGTGAAGCTGGTCAAGGTCAAGGGCACCTGGCTGGTCGACGACTTCAGCCCGCTCACCGGCACCGACGACGAGCCGGGCACCGGCACCGGCGCGGTCCCGTCGGCGACGCCCGGGACCGATGCCCCGGGGGCCACCCCGACCGAGGGGGCCACGCCGTGACCCCGACCTGGTACGACCTCCTCGGCGTCGAGCCCGACGCCTCGGCCGAGGAGATCCGCGAGGCCTGGAAGGCCGGGATCGCCGACCTCGAGCCCGGCGACCGCAAGTTCCGCGCCCTCAACGAGGCCGCCGAGGTCCTCCTCGACGAAGACCGCAGGGCCGCCTACGACGGCGGCCTGGAACCCGAAACGGACAACCAGACCGAACTGGCACCGCTGCCGACACTTTCTGACGGGTCAGGGGAAACCGAAGCGCAGCTGGAAGCGCCTGGCGCGACGCAAGAAGTGCAGGGCTCGCGGACCACGACCCAGCTGAAGGTCCCCGCCTGGCTGCTCGCGGCCATGGCCATCCTCGTGGCGGCACTCCTGGCCTGCGCCGGCTACCTCGTGAACCAGCCCTCCGACGACTCGATCGCCGACGCGACCGAGGAGGGTCAGGCGGCGGCCGAGCGGGCGGTCACGACGATCCTGGCCTACGACTACCGCCACCTCGAGGAGGACCAGCGGGCCGCGGATGACCTGATGACGGCGTCGTACCAGAAGAAGTACGACGCCCTGTTCACCCAGATCGCCGCGAACGCGCCCTCCCTCAAGGCGGTGGTGACCGTCGACCTGGTCGCCTCGGGGATCGTGCGCACCGGTGAGGACCGCGTGCAGGTGCTGGTGTTCGTCAACCGGCCGACCCTGCGCGCCGACAAGACCGACCCCACCGTCTACCGCGACCAGGTCGTGCTGACCATGGTGAAGACCGACGGCGACTGGCTCGTCGACGACATGGACACCAACAACCTGGCTGGCTGAATACCCCGGCGAGCTTCGGCCCCAGTCCGCGACGACAGCTCGCTGCGCTCGCAGGCGCCTGGCTCGCTGCGCTCGCTTCGGCGCTGTCGTCACGGCCATGGGGCCGATCGCCGGGCGCGCGCTGCGCGCGACAAACCGGGTCGCTGCGCTCCCGTCCACTGGCTGGCGACCGGGGTGACGTCGCGCTCCCCACTGACGCCGGTCATCGGCCAGTGGATGGGAGCGAAGCGACCCGGTCTTGTCCGCGCGAAGCGCGGCGCCCGGCGATCGGCCTGGTGGCCCCGACGACAGCCCCGGGTGCGAGCGGCAGCGAGCGACCGGGGCTGTTGCGGGCGAAGCCCGCGTCGTCGGGGACATGCAGGCCGAACTTGCCGGGGTATCCAACACAGCCAACGGCAAGCGGCTGGGTCGGCCGCCTTGTCCCCAGTTTCGCGCGGATACGCTTGACCTTGGCCTCGCTTCGGACCACACTCGGTGGACGCCATGCGGGTCAGCCGTGGCGCGGTCTTGAAGGCTGCCCGCTGATCCGCTATCGTGGGTCCTTGCGCCTGCTCTCAAATGCTCCTCGCCCTGTCCGGATGGGTGATGTTGTGGTGGTCGGGTGCCTCTCCGCTCACGAGCCCGCATGAGGACAACTCTTGGCCGCGCGCACCACTCCCCGCACGTCCGCTTCAAACCCCGCGACATCCGGCGCTGGCCGCCGCATCTCCTTCGCGAAGATCAGCGAGCCGCTCGAAGTTCCCAAGCTCCTCTCCCTCCAGACCGACAGCTTCGACTGGCTGATCGGCAACGAGGCCTGGGAGAAGGCTGTGGAGCGCCGTCGCGCCGAGGGTGAGGACGTCTCCAGCAAGTCCGGACTCCAGGAGATCTTCGAGGAGATCTCCCCGATCGAGGACTTCTCCGAGACGATGTCGCTCTCGTTCGAGAACCCCGTCTTCTACGACCCCAAGTACACCGTCGACGAGTGCAAGGAGAAGGACTTCACCTACTCCGCTCCGCTCTACGTCTCGGCGGAGTTCACCAACAACGACACCGGTGAGATCAAGGGCCAGACGGTCTTCATGGGCGACTTCCCGCTCATGTCCGACAAGGGCACCTTCATCATCAACGGCACCGAGCGCGTGGTCGTGTCCCAGCTGGTCCGCTCGCCCGGCGTCTACTTCGAGCGCACCGCCGACAAGACGTCCGACAAGGACATCTACACCGCCAAGCTGATCCCGAGCCGCGGCGCCTGGCTGGAGTTCGAGATCGACAAGCGCGACATGGTCGGCGTCCGCCTCGACCGCAAGCGCAAGCAGAACGTCACGGTGCTGCTCAAGGCGCTCGGCATGTCCATCGAGGACATCCGGCGCGAGTTCGCCGACCCCAACAGCACCGAGGGCAAGGCCTACGAGTCCATCGAGCTCACGCTCGAGAAGGACCACACGGTGGCCGAGGACGACGCGCTGCTCGACATCTACCGCAAGCTGCGCCCGGGCGAGCCGCCGACGCGCGAGGCGGCGACGACGCTGCTCAACAACTACTACTTCAACCCCAAGCGCTACGACCTCGCCAAGGTCGGCCGCTACAAGGTCAACAAGAAGCTCGGCCTGGTCGAAGCCTTCGACCAGCAGACGCTGACCCTCAGCGACATCGTGGCGGCGATCCGCTACATCGTCGCGCTCCACGACGGCCAGCGAGAGGTCGAGGCGCCCCAGGGTGCCCTCGAGATCTCGGCCGACGACATCGACCACTTCGGCAACCGCCGGATGCGCACGGTCGGCGAGCTGATCCAGAACCAGCTCCGCACCGGCCTGGCGCGGATGGAGCGGGTGGTCCGCGAGCGGATGACGACCCAGGACGTCGAGGCGATCACGCCGCAGTCGCTGATCAACATCCGACCGGTCGTGGCGGCGCTGAAGGAGTTCTTCGGCACCTCGCAGCTCTCGCAGTTCATGGACCAGACCAACCCGATCGCCGGGCTGACGCACAAGCGCCGGCTCAACGCGCTCGGCCCGGGCGGTCTCTCCCGTGACCGCGCCGGCATGGAGGTCCGTGACGTCCACCCGTCGCACTACGGCCGGATGTGCCCGATCGAGACCCCCGAGGGTCCCAACATCGGTCTGATCGGCTCGCTGGCGTCCTACGGGCGGATCAACCCGTTCGGCTTCGTCGAGACCCCCTACCGCAAGGTCGAGAAGGGCAAGATCACCGACCAGGTCGACTACCTCACCGCCGACGACGAGGACCGCTACGTCATCGCCCAGGCGAACGCCGCGATCGACAGCAAGGGCAAGCTCACCGACGAGCGGGTGCTGGTCCGTCAGCGCGACGGCGAGGTGTCCGAGGTCCTGGCCGACGACGTCGACTACATCGACGTCTCGCCACGCCAGATGGTGTCGGTCGCGACCGCGCTGATCCCGTTCCTCGAGCACGACGACGCCAACCGTGCGCTCATGGGCGCCAACATGCAGCGCCAGGCCGTGCCGCTCATCAAGAGCGACTCGCCCCTGGTCGGCACCGGCATGGAGTACCGCGCCGCTGTCGACGCGGGCGACGTGCTCGTGGCCGAGACGGCCGGTGTGGTCAAGGAGGTGTCCGCCGAGGTCATCGAGACGATGAACGACGACGGCACCTACACGACCTACAAGCTCAACAAGTTCCGCCGCTCCAACCAGGGCACCTGCATCAACCAGCGTCCGCTGGTGAGCGAGGGTGAGAAGCTCGCGGAGGGGCAGCCGATCGCCGACGGCCCCTGCACCGACAACGCCGAGATGGCGCTGGGCACCAACCTGCTCGTCGCCTTCATGCCGTGGCAGGGCCACAACTACGAGGACGCGATCATCCTCAGCCAGCGCCTGGTGCAAGAGGACGTCCTCACCTCGATCCACATCGAGGAGCACGAGGTCGACGCCCGCGACACCAAGCTCGGGCCCGAGGAGATCACGCGGGACATCCCCAACGTCTCCGAGGAGATGCTGGCCGACCTCGACGAGCGCGGCATCATCCGGATCGGCGCGGAGGTCACCACCGGTGACATCCTCGTCGGCAAGGTGACCCCCAAGGGCGAGACCGAGCTGACCCCTGAGGAGCGGCTGCTCCGCGCGATCTTCGGTGAGAAGGCGCGCGAGGTGCGCGACACCTCGATGAAGGTCCCGCACGGCGAGTCCGGCACCGTCATCGGCGTCCGGGTCTTCGACCGCGAGGAGGGCGACGAGCTCCCGCCGGGCGTCAACCAGCTGGTCCGCGTCTACGTCGCCCAGAAGCGCAAGATCTCCGTCGGCGACAAGCTCGCCGGGCGCCACGGCAACAAGGGCGTCATCGCGAAGATCCTGCCGATCGAGGACATGCCGTTCATGGAGGACGGCACCCCGGTCGACGTGGTGCTCAACCCGCTCGGTGTGCCGCGCCGGATGAACATCGGCCAGATCCTCGAGCTGCACCTGGGCTGGCTGGCCAAGCAGGGCTGGGACCTCGACATCGCGGCGGACAAGTCGAAGGCCGACTGGAAGCAGCGGCTCATCGACATCCACGCCGAGAAGGCGGCGCCCAACACCAAGGTCGCGACCCCGGTGTTCGACGGTGCCCGCGAGGACGAGCTGGTCGGCCTGCTGTCGGCGACCTTCCCCAACCGCGACGGCGTCCGGATGGTCAAGGAGGACGGCAAGGCCGCCCTCTTCGACGGTCGCTCCGGCGAGCCGTTCCCGGACCCGGTGGCGGTCGGCTACATGTACATCCTCAAACTGCACCACCTGGTGGACGACAAGATCCACGCCCGCAGCACCGGCCCTTACTCGATGATCACGCAGCAGCCCCTGGGCGGTAAGGCTCAGTTCGGCGGCCAGCGGTTCGGCGAGATGGAGGTCTGGGCGATGGAGGCCTACGGCGCCGCCTACGCCCTCCAGGAGCTGCTGACGATCAAGTCCGACGACGTGCCCGGTCGCGTCAAGGTCTACGAGGCGATCGTCAAGGGCGAGAACATCCCCGACTCGGGCATCCCCGAGTCGTTCAAGGTGCTCGTCAAGGAGATGCAGTCGCTCTGCCTGAACGTCGAGGTCCTGAGCCAGGACGGCTCGTCGATCGAGCTCCGTGACGCGGAGGAAGACGTCTTCCGCGCCGCCGAGGAGCTCGGCATCGACCTGTCCCGTCGCGAGCCCAGCTCCGTCGAAGAAGTCTGATTCGACGGCGGTACGCCGGCCCCGCCGGCGTACCGCCCGAATCAGTCGCCACGTGCAACACCACAGAACTAACGAAGGACAACAGCCACCGTGCTTGATGTGAACTTCTTCGACCAGCTTCGGATCGGCCTGGCCACTGCGGAGGACATCCGCACGTGGAGCCACGGCGAGGTCAAGAAGCCGGAGACGATCAACTACCGCACGCTCAAGCCCGAGCGTGACGGCCTCTTCTGCGAGAAGATCTTCGGTCCCACCCGGGACTGGGAGTGCTACTGCGGCAAATACAAGCGAGTGCGCTTCAAGGGCATCATCTGCGAGCGCTGCGGCGTCGAGGTGACCCGCTCCAAGGTCCGCCGCGAGCGGATGGGCCACATCGAGCTCGCCGCGCCGGTCACCCACATCTGGTACTTCAAGGGTGTCCCCAGCCGGCTCGGCTACCTGCTCGACCTGGCCCCGAAGGACCTCGAGAAGGTCATCTACTTCGCGGCCTACATGATCACGTCGGTCGACGAGGACGCGCGCCACAAGGACCTCTCCTCGCTCGAGAACAAGGTCGGCCTGGAGCGGGAGCGGCTCGAGAAGCGCCGCGACGGCTCCCTCGAGGACCGCACCAAGAAGCTCGAGGAGGACCTCGCGGCCCTGGAGGCCGAGGGGGCCAAGGCCGACCAGCGCCGCAAGGTCAAGGACGCCGCCGAGCGGGAGATGAAGCAGCTGCGCGACCGTGCCCAGCGCGAGCTCGACCGCCTCGAGGAGGTCTGGAGCACCTTCAAGGCGCTCAAGGTCCAGGACCTCATGGGCGACGAGATGCTCTACCGCGAGATGAAGAACTGGTTCGGCAAGTACTTCGAGGGCTACATGGGCGCCACGGCGATCCAGAAGCGCCTCCAGGACTTCGACATCGCCGCCGAGGTGGAGTCGCTGCGCGAGACCATCGCGACGGGCAAGGGCCAGAAGAAGGTCCGGGCGCTCAAGCGGCTCAAGGTCGTCGACGCCTTCCGCAAGACCGGCAACAAGCCCCAGGGCATGGTGCTCGACGCCGTCCCGGTCATCCCGCCGGACCTGCGCCCGATGGTGCAGCTCGACGGTGGCCGGTTCGCGACGTCCGACCTCAACGACCTCTACCGCCGGGTGATCAACCGCAACAACCGGCTCAAGCGGCTCCTCGACCTCGGTGCGCCCGAGATCATCGTCAACAACGAGAAGCGGATGCTTCAGGAGGCCGTCGACTCGCTGTTCGACAACGGCCGCCGTGGCCGTCCGGTCACCGGCCCGGGCAACCGGCCGCTGAAGTCGCTGTCCGACATGCTCAAGGGCAAGCAGGGCCGGTTCCGCCAGAACCTGCTCGGCAAGCGCGTCGACTACTCCGGTCGTTCGGTCATCGTGTCGGGTCCGCAGCTCAAGCTGCACCAGTGCGGCCTGCCCAAGATGATGGCGCTCGAGCTGTTCAAGCCCTTCGTCATGAAGCGGCTGGTCGACCTCTCCCACGCCCAGAACATCAAGTCCGCCAAGCGGATGGTGGAGCGGGCGACGTCCGGTCTCTCGCGCTACGCGATGGTCTGGGACGTGCTCGAAGAGGTCATCATGGAGCACCCGGTGCTGCTCAACCGCGCACCCACGCTGCACCGCCTCGGCATCCAGGCCTTCGAGCCGCAGCTGATCGAGGGCAAGGCCATCCAGATCCACCCGCTCGTGTGTGGCGCGTTCAACGCCGACTTCGACGGTGACCAGATGGCCGTGCACCTGCCGCTCTCCGCGGAGGCGCAGGCCGAGGCCCGGATCCTGATGCTGTCGACCAACAACATCCTCAAGCCGTCCGACGGCCGTCCGGTGACCATGCCCTCCCAGGACATGATCATCGGCCTGTTCTGGCTGACCACCGACCGCGAGGGCGAGCCCGGCGAGGGCCGGGCGTTCTCGTCGCCGGCCGAGGCGGTCATGGCCTTCGACCACGGGGAGATCTCGCTGCAGAGCAAGGTGAAGATCAAGCTCTCCGACGTCGTCCCGCCGCTGGGCGAGGGTGGCGAGGACTGGGAGGAGGGCCAGTCGCTCATCCTCGAGACCACGCTGGGCCGCTCGATCTTCAACGACACGCTGCCCGCCGACTACCCCTACGTGAACTACGAAGTGGGCAAGAAGGCGCTGGGTGCGATCGTCAACGACCTGGCCGAGCGCTACACCAAGGTCGAGGTCGCCGCATCGCTCGACGCCCTCAAGGACACCGGCTTCCACTGGGCCACCCGGTGCGGCGTCACGGTGTCCATCGAGGACGTCGTCACGCCCGCCAACAAGGCCGACATCCTCTCGAGCTTCGAGAAGCAGGCCGCCAACATCCAGAAGCAGTTCGAGCGTGGCCTCATCACCGACGACGAGCGTCGTCAGGAGCTCATCGAGATCTGGACCGACGCGTCGAGCAAGGTCGGCGACGCGATGGAGGCGAACTTCGACCGGTCGAACCCCATCTTCATGATGGTCGACTCCGGCGCCTCCGGAAACATGAACCAGATCCGGCAGGTGGCCGCCATGCGTGGCCTCGTGGCCAACCCCAAGGGCGAGATCATCCCGCGCCCGATCAAGTCCAACTTCCGTGAGGGCCTCACGGTCCTCGAGTACTTCATCGCCACCCACGGCGCCCGCAAGGGTCTCGCGGACACGGCGCTGCGGACTGCGGACTCGGGCTACCTGACCCGTCGCCTCGTCGACGTGTCGCAGGACGTCATCATCCGTGAGGACGACTGCGGCACCGAGCGGGGTCTGGTCAAGCGGATCGGGGTCAAGCGGGAGGACGGCACCGTCCGCAAGGACGACAACGCCGAGACCGCGGCGTACGCCCGGTCCGCAGCCGTCGAGATCACTCACCCGGAGACCGGCGAGGTGCTGGCCGCGGCAGGCGAGGACCTCGGCGACGTCAAGATCGGCGAGCTCGTGGCCGCCGGTGTCGAGGAGTTGTCGGTCCGCTCCGTGCTGACCTGCGACGCCAAGACCGGCACCTGCGCCAAGTGCTACGGCCGTTCCCTGGCCACCGGCAAGCTGGTCGACATCGGAGAGGCCGTCGGCATCATCGCGGCCCAGTCGATCGGTGAGCCCGGCACCCAGCTGACGATGCGCACCTTCCACACCGGTGGCGTCGCCTCGGCCGACGACATCACGCAGGGTCTGCCCCGCGTGGTCGAGCTGTTCGAGGCGCGGTCGCCCAAGGGCGTCTCGCCGATCAGCGAGGTCGCCGGCCGGATCGAGATCGAGGAGACCGACAAGGCGCGCGTCGTCAAGATCACTCCCGATGACGGTTCGGACGTCCAGGAGTACCCCGTCAGCCGGCGCTCCCGGCTCCGGGTGGCCGACGGCGACCACATCGAGGTCGGCGACCAGCTGGTCGTCGGTACGCCGGACCCCAAGGAGGTCCTGCGCATCCTCGGTGTCCGGAAGACCCAGCAGCACCTCGTCGACGAGGTGCAGGCCGTCTACCGCTCGCAAGGCGTGGCGATCCACGACAAGCACATCGAGATCATCGTGCGGCAGATGCTGCGCCGGATCACGGTGCTCGAGTCGGGTGACACCCATCTGCTGCCCTCCGACCTCGTGGACCGCGTGCGGTTCGAGGAGGAGAACCGGCGCGTGGTCTCCGAGGGCGGCAAGCCGGCCTCGGGTCGGCCCGAGCTCATGGGCATCACCAAGGCCTCGCTCGCGACCGAGTCGTGGCTGTCCGCGGCCTCCTTCCAGGAGACCACCCGCGTCCTCACCGACGCGGCGATCCACGGACGGTCCGACGCGCTGCGCGGTCTGAAGGAGAACGTCATCATCGGCAAGCTGATCCCGGCGGGCACCGGCCTCGAGCGCTACCGCAACATCCGGGTGGAGCCCACCGAGGAGGCCCGCGCCGCGGCGTACTCCGTGACCGGCTACGACTCCTACGACTACGAGTTCGCCGGCGCCGGCGGGCAGGCAGTCGCCCTGGAGGACTTCGACTTCGGGTCCTACCAGAACTGACGCACGACGGTCGGCCCCCAGCAGCCTCTGGCTGCTGGGGGCCGTGCCGTCTGCTCAGTCTGTACTCGCCGACCCGGCGCGCCTGGCACCCAAGGTGAGGCTGTGGAGAAGACCCGCCCACAGCGTCGCCTGTGCACAAACGGGCAAGTTTCACGCCACAAGAGACGCCGAGCCGTCGTTACCCGACACGGGTAACGACGGCTCGGCGTTGCTCTAGGCGTTCCGCCTGGCCAGCAGGGTCGAGTCGTGGATCTCGAAGGTGCGGTCGTCGCGGGTGACCGTGCGCGGCCGCTGCTCGACGACGATGGGCTCGAAGTCGTCGGGGAGGGCGGGCACGATGTCCGCTGCCTCGAACATCGCCTTCCGCTGGCTCTCGGGATGGCCGGCGAACAGGTGCTCCGACGGTGCGTGGGCCACGACCAGGAGGTGGCCGCCGGGGGCGACCGCGGTGGCGAGGCGGCGTACGACGTCGGCCATCTCACCGCCGGGCGGGTGCAGGAAGTGCGTGGTGACCAGGTCCCACGTCCTGCCCTCCGCGTCGAAGGTGCGCGCGTCGACCTGCCACCAGTCGGTGCGGTCGGCGACGCCGGCCTCCTCGGCGTGGCGCGCGGCACGGGCCAGCCCGTTGGCCGAGAAGTCGGCGCCCGTGACGTGCCAGCCCTGCTGAGCCAGCCAGATCACGTCGCCACCTTCCCCGCAGCCGACGTCGAGCGCGGTGCCGGGCGTGAGCCGCGACGCCTCCGCGACGAGCTGTGCGTTCGGGTTGCCGCTCCAGACCTGCTCGGCCCCGGCGTACCGCTCTTCCCAACCGTGCGGCTCGAACAGGGCCGCGGCCTCGTCGTCACTGTGCATGTGGCCAGCCTGCCAGTTCAGGGCGACCTGAAGTCCAGTCAGATGCCCGACGAGTCGTAGGAGAACGCCGCGGAGGCCTCCCGGATCAGCTCGGTGGCGGTGTCGAGGGCGGGGCTGGCCGCGCGGCTGCGGGTCAGGTGGCGCAGGGCGACGCGGCGCATACCCAGCCCCGGGATGTCGACCTCGTCGACGCCGTCGGTCGGCAGCCCCTCCAGGGCCAGCGCCGGCAGCAGGGTCACGCCCTCACCAGCGGCGACGAGCGCCAGCGCGTTCTGGAAGCTGTAGTAGGTGTGCACGCTGGAGCTGTCACCGCCCAGCAGCCGCCGGACCCGGGTGATCGCCTTGGCGCTCGCGGCCGTCGGGTCGACCCCGAGCCAGGGGAGGCCGAGCCGCGTGAAGTCGATGACATCGGAGCTCCGGAGCGCCCCGGCGGGGACCACCAGCTTCCATGGCTCGTCGAGCAGGGGCACGTCGGTGGTGCCCCGCGGCGGGCTGTAGCTCTCGCCGGCGTCCAGCTCGACGACCATGCCGTCGAGCCCACCGGCCCGAAGGGCGCTCATCAGCACGTCGGCGTCGGCCTCCCAGGTCTCGATCCGCAGGGCGGGATAGCGGCCGCGCCACTCGGGCAAGGCCGGCGAGAGGACGTTGGCGAGGAAGGACTGGAAGCCGCCGATCCGGACCGTCCCGCTCACGGTCGCGTCGTCCTGCTCCAGCCGGGCCCGGGCCAGCGCCAGGGTCCGCTCCACATCCTCGGCGGCCTCGGCCAGAGCCAGTCCGGCTGGCGTCAGGACGCTCCCGGTGGGCGTGCGCTGCAGCAGGGTGTGACCGGTCTCCTGCTCGAGCTTGCCGAGCTGCTGGGAGACCGCGGACGCCGTCACGGCGAGCTCGTCGGCCGCGGCGAGGACCCCGCCGTAGCGGGCGACGGCCAGCAGGAAGCGCAGCCGACGCGGGTCGAGGATCACATTAGCAATGCTAAATCCAGACTCAATCAGAGTGCAATTGCGCTAACTATCGGCGAGGCTCACCATGGAACCTGTCGGGCCGATGGGCGGCCAGGTATGAGAGACATCGAGGAACACGGAATGATCGCGTCGGCCATGGGGTGGATCGGGACGCTGGGCACCATCAGCGCCTATCTGATGCTGAGCAAGGGCAGGTGGACCGTTGCTTCCCTGCGCTACTCCGCGATCAACGGGGTGGGTGGTCTGCTCTGTGCCACGGCCGCTGCGGCGTACGGCGCCTGGCCGAGTGTGTTCGCGAACCTGCTCTGGTCGGTGGTGGCCGCACACTCCGTGGTCGCGACCCTGCGCGAGCGCCGAGGTGAGCGCCTCGCCGTTGTCCGCCAGCTGCCGGTGCGCCCCTCCGACCCGGAGCCCCCGACGGGCCCGCAGCCCGTCCTCGTGGCCGCCTGATTCTCAGCCGAAACTCAGCCCACCAGCAACCTCCGCAGGCCTTCGAGGGTCACACTCCTGAGTGGGGCGTCATGTCCCGAGAAGTGAGGAGTGAGAGTCATGGAGCGCTGGATGAAGGTTCCCTTCTGGAGCGGAGTGGCGACCGTGATCGCCGGATCGGCGATGGGTGGCATGCTGATGATGGCGCCGAGCGGGACGGCGGCGTCCGGGCAGGCAGCGGGGGAGCGTCGGGTGGCGGAGTGCACCAAGGCCGACCTCAGCGCCAAGTACCGCGGCGGCGACGCCGGGATGAGCCACGTCTTCGGGCGGATCGTCCTTCGGAACACGTCCGACACCAGCTGCTTCGTGAGGGGCTACGGCGGGCTCTCCTACGTCGGCGGGGGCAACGGCACCCAGATCGGTGCCCCGGCGGACCGCACCCCCAGCGCCACGCCCCGGACGGTGCTGGCAGCCGGGCGACAAGGTGCGCAGCGCGGTGTCCGAGGCGTCCTACGGCGCGTACTCGAAACGTGACTGCCGGCCGAGGAAGGTCGACGGGTTCAGGCTCTACGTGCCCGACGAGACCCGCTCGATCTACATCGAGCACCCGACCACCGGCTGCGCGAACCCGAAGGTGCACCTGCTCCAGCACAAGGCCTATCACTGAGGCCGTGCCGATGAGTCCGGGCCGTTGGGGCGGTCGGCGATGCGCCATGAGCGACAGCACCGCCCCTGACCTGGACCAGCTGGCCCGCGACATCCTGGACGAGATCCGCTACGTCGTGCTGGGCACCGTCGACGAGGACGGGCGGACCCGGACCTCGCCGGTCTACTTCACGCCCCACGGCTACGAGGACCTCTACTGGGTCTCCCACGCGGACACCCACCACTCGCACAACGTGGGCAGGGACAGCCGGGTGGGCGGGGTGGTGTTCGACTCGACGCGCCCGCCGGGCGAGAGCAGCGCGGTCTACGTGACGGGCACGGCGCGGGAGGTCCCGGGCGACGAGCTGGCCGAGCACCTGCCCCGGGCGTTCGACCCCGAGGGCAGGGGAGGACGCCGGTTCAGCATGGAGGAGCTGACCGGCGACGACACGCTGCGGCTGTGGCTCCTCCACGTGGAGAGCTGGGAGGTGCACGTGCGCGCCGGCCACCCGACCCTCGGGACCGGCCGCGACCGCCGGGTGGCCGTCGACCCACGCCGCGGCCACGGGTGAACGAGAGCATCGGTTGGGGTACATCTGACCCATGAGTGAGTCCCAGCCAGAGAGCCCGGGCAAGCACGCCGCCCCCGACGACGACCCCCACAGCGACCCGCCGCCCGTGGCCGGTGAGGGCGGCGACCACTCCGCCGACGGTCCGCCCGACGAGGGTGGCGAGGAGCCCGCCTTGGCCCAGGGCTCCGAGGAGTCGGGGGCGTCCGGCGGCACCCGGCAGCCCGGTGCGGACCCGGAGGACGAGGAGGAGATCGAGGAGGAGCGCCAGGAGCGGCTCGATCCCGACAACCGCCCGGACAACGTCGAGGTCGACAACACCCAGCGCGACTTCGACGCCGAGAAGGGGATGTTCCAGGACTCCGAGGGCTACGAGCAGGCCGAGGAGAGGTTCCCGCCCCTGGGCGGACAGGGCGCGTAGTCGTCTCCCCCGCCAGCTTCGGCCCCGGGTCCACGACGACGCTCGATCCACGGATCGAGGCTTAGCCTGGATCCGTGGATGGGCGGCGTAGCGAGCGGCACCAGAGGGGTGTGATTGGCAAGGCGCCGGCGCGCCGTCAGACTGGGCGTCTTTCCAGCGTCGGCAACGCCGCCAGCGCGCCCCTGCGGTGGCGCGTAGCAGGCGGCCATCCACGGATCCAGGCTTAGCCGTCCATCGTGGCGGCCCTTGGCAGCTGCCTGCCGGCCGCCGACCGGATTCACCGACCCGGCCCGCCCCCTGAGACAATGAGAGGGTGACCAGCCCGCCCCTGCACGCCGACGTCCTCGTCGTCGGCGCCGGCCCCGCCGGGTCGGCCGCGGCCGCCTGGGCGGCTCGCGGTGGCGCCGACGTGGTGTTCGCCGACGCGGCGGTCTTCCCGCGCGACAAGACCTGCGGCGACGGGCTGACCCCGCGCGCGGTCGGCGAGCTGCAGCGGCTCGGCCTGGACGACTGGCTGCGCGCGCACACGGTCAACCAGGGGCTCCGCGCCCACGGCTTCGGTCAGACGCTCCTGCTGCCCTGGCCGGGCGCCGGACAGTCCAGCTCAGGGTTGCCGGACTGGGGCTCGGCGGTGGCGCGCACCGAGCTCGACGACCACCTGCGCACCACGGCAATCAAGGCCGGCGCCACCGCGGTCGACGGGTTCCGCGCGGTCGACGTACGCCGCGAGGGTGACCGGGTCGCCGCGGTGGTCTTCAAGACCGACGAGGGCCCGGTCGAGATCGGCTGCCGCCACCTCGTGGTGGCCGACGGCGTCCGGTCGCCGCTGGGCAAGGTGCTCGGCCGCGAGTGGCACCGCGACACCGTCTACGGCGTCGCGGGTCGGTCCTACATCGCGAGCGGTCAGAGCGACGACCCCTGGATCAGCAGCCACCTCGAGCTGCGCGACGAGGCGGGCAAGGTGCTGTCCGGCTACGGCTGGATCTTCCCGCTGGGCACCGGCGAGGTGAACATCGGCGTCGGCACCCTCGCCACCAGCAAGCGCCCCGCCGACCTGGCGGTCAAGCCGCTGATGGCGCAGTACGCCGAGCTGCGCCGCGAGGAGTTCGAGCTCTCCGGCGACCTGCGGACTGCCGACGAGCGCGCTGCTGCCGATGGGCGGCGCGGTGAGCAACGTCGCCGGCCCCAACTGGGCGCTGATCGGCGACGCCGCCGCCTGTGTGAACCCGCTCAACGGCGAGGGCATCGACTACGGCCTGGAGACCGGGCGGCTGGTCGCCGACCTGCTGTCCACGGGCGGGGCGGACCGCGCCGACCTCGCCACCGCCTGGCCGGCGCTGCTGACCGAGCACTACGGCGAGTCGTTCTCCATCGCGCGCCGGCTGGCCGGCCTGGTCACCGTGCCGGGGCTGCTCAAGACCCTCGGCCCGGCCGGCATGCGGTCCGACTGGCTGATGACCCTCGCGCTGCGGTGGATGGGCAACCTGGTCACCGACGAGGACCGCGACCGTGCGGCCCGCGTCTGGCGCTGGGCGGGCCGCCGCTCGATCGCCCTGGATGCGCGCCCGCCGTTCGCGTGATCGGCTCCGAAGCAGTCACGTGAACCACCACCTCTACCGGGGAGTGATCACCGGTGGCCGAGGGCTGCTGCGGGCGCTGCGGCTCACGGTGCGGTCGGAGGGGCAGGAGCACGTGCCGGCCACCGGGCCGGTGGTGCTGGCGAGCAACCACGTGTCGTTCCCCGACTTCGTCTTCGTCCAGCAGGCCATGCTGCCGGCGCAGCGGTGGCAACCACCGACTGGTGCGGTTCATGTGCCGCCACGACATCTGGGAGTAAGCCCGGTCGGCTGGGCGATGGACCGGATGGGCCACATCCCGGTCGACCGGCAGGCCCCGGCCGCGGCCTACCTCCGCGCCCGGCGGCTGCTCGGCGACGGTGAGGTCGTCTGCGTCTTCCCGGAGGGCGGCATCTCGGCGGCGTACGTCGTCCGGGCGCTGATGCCGGGTGCGGTCGCGCTCGCCCGCGAGACCGGCGCGCCGCTGGTGCCGGTGAGCGTCTGGGGCAGCCAGCGGCTGTGGGGTCAGAAGCGTGCGCTGGACGCGCCGTTCCCGAGGCCCGACCTCACCCGGGGGCGGCTGGTGGACGTGCGGTTCGGCGCGCCGATGACCATCGCGCCCGACGCGGACGTCCGGGAGGTCACCCGCGAGCTCGGCCGTCGGCTGCACGACGGCCTGGAGGCGCTCCAGCGGCTGCCCGAGCACCGGCCGCGGCCGGGGGAGTGGGCGCCGTGGCACCCGGCCCACCTCGGCGGTGACGGGGTCGAGCGCACCGCGTCGTTCGCGCTCGACGGGATGCCGCGCGGCGCGGTCGTCCCCGACTGGGGCCCGGGAACATAGGGTCGGCAGCATGGCAGAGCGGGCCGACAGGTGCGGCGGGTGCAGCGGGTGGCGGCGTACGCCGTCATCCTGCGCGACCCGCAGGGCACCGGCCCGAGATCCTGCTCAGCCGGCTGGCCAAGCGGCTGACCAGCAAGGAGCTGTGGACCCTCCCGGGCGGGGGCCTCGAGCACGGCGAGGACCCGCGCGACGCGGTGGTCCGCGAGGTGCACGAGGAGACCGGGCTGGACGTGCGTCATCGACGAGACCGCGCACGTCTACTCCCACCACCAGCGCAACACCTGGCGGCAGGGGCGGCGAGCCGACGCCCACGCGCTGCGGATCGTCTACGACGGCTGGGTCCCGGTCGACAGCCCGGAGCCGCACGTCGTCGAGGTGGACGGCTCGACGATGGACGCGGCCTGGCACCCGGTGGCTGCCGTCCTCGACGGGACGGTGCCGGTGGTGAGCCTGGTGACCGAGGTGCTCGAGGAGCACCAGCCGTTCCAGCGTGCAGCGGGTCGCGGCGTACGCGCTGGTCGTGCGCGACGGGGCCGCCGGCCAGGAGGTGCTGCTCACCCGCAACTCCCCGCGCGGGTCCGCACCCGGGCTGGTGGACGCTGCCCGGGCGGGGGCATCGACCACGGCGAGGAGGCCCGCGGCGCGCTGGTCCGCGAGGTCAAGGAGGAGACGGGGCTCGACTGCACGCCCTCGGCGAGGTGCTCGACGTCGGCTCCGCCCACTTCGAGGGCACCGCGCCGTCGGGGCGACGCGAGGACTTCCACTGCGCTCCAGCTGGTCTTCGACGGCCACGGTCGTCGCCGGGTGAGCCGCGGTCGCTCGAGGTCGGCGGCACCACCGACGCGGCCGCCTGGGTGCCCGTGTCGAGCCTCGGCGAGGACGCGCCTACCGCGTCCGCGACGTGGTCCGGTCGGCGCTCGCCGCCCGCGAGCGTAGGTTGCGACCATGAGCGAGACAGTCTTCACCTACGCCGCGCCCGCGCTCAAGTTCGGGCCCGGGGCGTCCGCCGAGGTGGGCCACGACCTCGCGGCGTTCGGCGCCCGCCGGGTGCTGCTCGTCACCGACGCCGGCGTCATGGAGACCGGCCACCCGACGCGGATCGCCGAGCAGATCTGGCAGCACGGCATCGAGACCGTCATCTTCGACCGCGCGCGGGTCGAGCCGACCGACGAGTCGATGGACGAGGCGGTGGCCTTCGCCCGCGACGCGCAGTCGACCGGCCGCCGGTTCGACGCGGTCGTCGCGGTCGGCGGCGGCTCGTCGATCGACACCGCCAAGGCGGTCAACCTGCTGCTCACCAACCCCGGCGAGCTGATGGACTACATCAACGCCCCGGTCGGCAAGGCGCGAGCCGCCCGACGCGGCCGCTGCTGCCGCTGGTCGCGATCCCGACGACCACCGGCACCGGCAGCGAGAGCACCACGATCTGCGTGCTCGACGTGCTGGCGCTCAAGGTCAAGACCGGGATCAGCCACGTCGCGCTCCGCCCGCAAGCTGGCGATCGTCGACCCGCGGCTGACCGTGACCCAGCCGGCGATGGTCACCGCTGCGTCCGGGCATGGACATCCTCTGCCACGCGCTGGAGAGCTACACCGCGCGCTGGTACGCCGACTTCGACGCCAAGCAGCCCGAGCAGCGGGTGCCCTACTGCGGCGCGAACCCGATCGCGGACATGTGGTCGGAGAAGGCGATGACCCTGCTGGCCGCGGCCTTCCGCAGGGCCGTGCAGGACGGCTCGGACACCGAGGCCCGCGAGCAGATGGCGATGGCCGCCACCTTCGCCGGGCTGGGCTTCGGCAACGCCGGCGTGCACATCCCGCACGCCAACGCCTACCCGATCGCGGGCCGGGTCCGGGACTACGTGCCGGACGGCTACCCCGAGGGCGAGCCGATCGTGCCGCACGGGATGGCGGTCTCGCTCACCGCGCCGGCGGCGTTCCGCTTCACCTTCGACGCCGCGCCCGAGCGGCACCTGCGCGCGGCCCGGCTGCTCGACCCCGACGTCAAGGGCGACGGCCCGGAGCGGCTGGCCGGCGTGCTCACCGCGGCTGATGCGCGACATCGGGATCCCCAACGGCCTGGCCGAGGTCGGCTACGGCGCCGCCGACGTCGACGACCTGGTCGCCGGCGCCACCCAGCAGCAGCGGCTGTTGGCGACGTCACCCAAGCCGCCCACGGACGAAGACCTGGCCCAGGTGTTCGTCGCCTCGATGGAACACTGGTGAGGTGACCGCCGGCTCCGCTGACCTCGTCGCGGAGCTCCACCGCGGGGAGTCACCGACGTCGACGACTCGACGCTGACCCGGGCGCTGTACTCCTCCGACGCCTCGCTCTACCGCGTGGTCCCGCGGGTGGTGGTGCGGCCGCGGGCGGCCGACGAGCTCGACGCGATCCTCGACGTGGCGCGGGCCACCGGCGTGCCGGTCACCATGCGCGGCGCCGGCACCTCGATCGCCGGCAACGCGGTCGGTCCCGGCATCGTCGTCGACACGCTCAAGCACCTCAACCGGGTCGTCTCGGTCGACCCGGAGGCGCGTACGGCGGTCGTCCAGCCCGGCGTCGTGCACGCCGACCTGCAGCGGGCCGCGGCGCCGTACGGGCTGCGGTTCGGCCCCGACCCCTCGACGCACACCCGCTGCACGATCGGCGGGATGATCGGCAACAACGCCTGCGGCTCGCGGGCGCTCGGCTACGGCCGGACGTCGACAACGTCGTCGGGCTGGACGTCGCCTGGGGGCCCGGCGCCGTCGGAGGTCGAGTCGCGGCTCGGCTCGCTCGTGGACCAGCACCTCGCGCACGTGCGCACCGAGTTCGGCCGGTTCGGCCGGCAGGTGAGCGGCTACTCGCTGGAGCACCTGCTGCCCGAGCGGCGCAGCATCGACCGGTTCCTCGTCGGCTCGGAGGGCACGCTCGCGGTGGTCCGCGAGGCCACGGTGCGGCTGGTCGACGACACCGCCGACCGGCTGCTGGTCGTGCTGGGCTACCCGTCGATGGTCGAGGCGGCGGACGCCGTCCCGGCCCTGCTGGCCGCCACCGACGGAGCCATGGTGGCCTGCGAGGGGCTGGACGCCCGGATCGTCGACCTGGTCCGGGCCCGGGGGAGCGCGGTCCCCGAGCTGCCCCAGGGCGCCGGCTGGCTGTTCGTCGAGCTCGTCGGGGGCGCGGCGCCGGAGCTGGCCACGACGGTCGTCGCCGCGAGCGGCGCGCTCGGCCACCGGCTGGTGACGGACGCCGGCGAGGCGGCCGCGCTGTGGCGGATCCGCGAGGACGGCGCCGGGCTGGCCGCCCGCAGCCTGACCACGCCGGCCTACTCCGGCTGGGAGGACGCCGCCGTCCCTCCCGACCGGCTCGGTGCCTGGCTGCGCGACTTCGACGAGCTGCTGAAGGAGCACGGCCTCGACGGGGTGCCCTACGGCCACTTCGGCGACGGCTGCGTGCACGTGCGGATCGACTTCCCGTTCCAGCCGGGCGAGCAGGGCTCCGCGCGGGTGTTCCGCGACTTCCTCACCGCCTGCGCGCTCAAGCTGCGCGACCACCGCGGCTCGCTGTCCGGCGAGCACGGCGACGGGCGGGCCCGCTCCGAGCTGCTGCCGCTGATGTACGACGCCGAGTCGCTCCGGCTCTTCGCCGCGGTCAAGGCGATCTGCGACCCCGGCAACCTGCTCAACCCCGGCAACCTGGTCGACCCGGCGCCGCTCGACGCCGACCTGCGGCCGGCCCGGCCCCGGCTCCCGGTGACGCCGCTGCTCCGGCTGCCGCACGACGGCGGCGAGCTCGGCAACGCCGTGCACCGCTGCACCGGCGTCGGCAGGTGCGTCGCGCCGTCGACCACCGGCGTGATGTGCCCGTCCTACCTCGCCACCCGCGACGAGAAGGACTCCACCCGCGGCCGCTCGCGGGTGCTGCAGGAGGCCATCGACGGGACGCTGGTCAAGGGGTTCGCCGACCCGGCGGTCACCGAGGCGCTCGACCTCTGCCTGGCCTGCAAGGGCTGCGCCTCCGACTGCCCGACCGGCGTGGACATGGCGACCTACAAGTCCGAGGCGCTGCACCAGAAGCACGACGTGGAGGGCGTCCGCCGCCCGCGCAGCCACCGCCTGCTGGGGCGGCTGCCGTGGTGGGCCGACCG
This sequence comes from uncultured Actinomycetota bacterium, assembly GCA_963793315.1. Lineage (GTDB taxonomy): Bacteria > Actinomycetota > Actinomycetes > Propionibacteriales > Nocardioidaceae > Nocardioides. The sequence goes on from CAWBZR010000010.1 coordinate 94,172, forward strand.
GGCCGCGCCGATGGCGCCGCTGGCCAACCGGATGATGCGGCTGGAAGCCCGCTCGCGCGGCTGGCCAAGGCCACCGCCGGCATCGACCAGCGCCGCTCGATCCCGCCGTTCGCGCCGAAGACGCTGCGGAAGTCGGTCGCCACGGTCCAGAGGAGACCCCGGACGTCTGGATCTGGGCGGACTCGTTCAGCGACCACTTCTTCCCCGCCAACGGGCACGCCGCGATCCGCTACCTCGAGTCGGCCGGGCTGACCGCGCGGGTGATCCCGGACGACGCCTGCTGCGGGCTGACCTGGATCACCACCGGCCAGCTCGACCAGGCCCGGCGGATCATGGACGCGCACGGTGGCGACGCTGGCGCCGTACGTCGCGTCGGGCGTGCCCGTCATCGGGCTGGAGCCGTCGTGCCTGGCCACCCTGCGCAGCGATGCCGCCGAGCTGACCGGCCAGCACCGTCGACCTGCTGAGCCTGGCCGAGCTGATCCAGCGCGACGCGGCTGCCGGTGCCGGACCTCACCGGGGTCGAGGTGGTGGCCCAGCCGCACTGCCACCACCACGCCGTGATCGGCTGGGCGGCCGACCAGGCGCTGCTGGAGAGTGCCGGGCGCGACCGTCACCCGGGTGGCCGGCTGCTGCGGCCTGGCCGGCAACTTCGGCATGGAGAAGGGCCACTACGACGTCTCGGTGGCGGTCGCCGAGACCCACCTGCTGCCCGCGGTGCGCGCCCACCCCGACGCGGTCGTCCTGGCCGACGGCATGTCCTGCCGGGTGCAGCTCGACGACCTGGCCGGCGTGCCGGCCCTGCACCTCGCGGAGCTGCTGGCTCAGGCCCTGCCGTGTAGCGGCCGTCGAACGCCGCCTCCAGGTCTCGCCGTCGTCCTTCGAGGTCTCCCAGAGCTGCCGGACGCCGTCGCCGTCGCGGGTCCAGGTGATCCGCTGCCGCGCGTCCGCGTCGATGCCCTCGAGCACCATCGCGCCGTCCTGCGACCCGCCGTCGAGCAGCAGGATGCCGCCGGTCGAGTCGATCCAGGTCTGGTGCCAGCAGCCGCGCTCGGGGTCCCAGGAGTTGAGGCTGTGCCCCTCGACCCCGCCGTCGCCGCGCCAGTGCTCGGCCAGGGCGCCGGTGGCGAAGAGCGCGTGATCGAGTTGCGTCCGACGTGCTTGCCCTCCGGGTCGTGCACCTCCCACTCGCCGAGCCAGAAGTCGAAGGCGTGGGCGGGGTCGTCCATGCTCCGACAGTGTCCGCTCAGCGGGCTCCGGACCAGCCCCACGTGCAACTCGTGACCGGTCCGCGACCGACCCGTGACCACCCGGCCGCGCACCGTCTCCCTAGACTTTCGGGGTGAACCCCCGCTACCGCCGCCTGGTCATCCCCGTGGCGCTGGTGGGGCTGCTCGCTGATCGTCGTCATCGCCGCGGTCGGTGCAGGTGGCCGAGAACCTGCTCCGCGCGCTGTCGCAGGTCCGCAGCCGCGCTGCTGGACCCGGACACGCTGGTCCGCGCCGTCGCGTCCGGGAAGCAGAGGTCGGGCCGGCCGCGCTGGCGCCGGGTCGAGCTGCGCTACGTCGACCTCAAGGCCGGCCGGCACCTCCAGGTCACGGCGTACGACGAGACGCAGGCGCACACCTAGCAACCACGCCGTGGCCCCAGAAGACGGACCCAGCGCCGCCCGCGACGCCGTCGACGAGCTGCTCGACGAGCCGTTCGGCAACTGGCACGTCGACACGACGACGGAGTCGGTCCAGCTGCGGGTGACCCGCAAGGGCGAGGCGCTCGTGCACGCCACGCCGCGCGCCGAGCCGGCCGAGGCTCGACCGCGGCCACGACCGCGACAAGGACCGGCTGCTGCCGGAGGACGACCCGGTGTTCCGGGTCCTCGGGCTCGCCGACGCCGAGGGCCGGATGAAGCCGAGCCGGCAGGCGAAGTACCGCCAGGTCGAGGAGTTCCTGCGGCTGCTCGACACCGCGATCACCGAGGCCATCGACAAGGGCCACCTGCGCCGCCCGACGCCGGAGGACCCGCTGCGCGTGGTCGACCTCGGCTGCGGCAACGCCTACCTCACCTTCGCGCGCGAGCGGTTCCTCACCGTCGTCCGCGGGCTGCCGGTGCGGCTGACCGGCGTCGACGTCAGCGAGCAGTCGCGCGAGCACAACGCGAAGGTGGCCGGCGAGCTCGGGGTCGACGCGGACTTCGTGGTCGGCTCCATCTCCGACGCCGAGCTGGCGCCGTCGCCCGAGGTGGTGCTCGCGCTGCACGCCTGCGACACCGCGACCGACGAGGCGCTGGCCCGCGCGGTCGAGTGGGACGCCGCCCTGGTGCTGGCCGCCCCCTGCTGCCACCACGACGTGGCCGCCCAGCTGCGCAGGACGCCCACTCCCGCGCCGTACGCCATGCTCACCCGGCACGGCATCCTGCGCGAGCGGCTGGCCGACACCCTGACCGACGCGCTGCGGGCCACGCTGATGCGGCTGCAGGGCTATCGCGTCGACGTCGTGCAGTTCGTCGAGAGCAAGCACACCCCGCGCAACACCCTGCTCCGTGCCACCCGCACCGGCGCGCCGGTCAAGGGCGGCTCGCTGCGGCGCGACTACGACGACCTGGTCGCCGCGTGGGGCATCCAGCCCGAAGCTGGCCGAGCTGCTCCACGACGCCGATGGTTGAGCGGGTCCTCGCCGGGCTGCTCGTCGTACCGTTCCTGCTCGGCGCCGCCGTGGCCCCCGTCGACCAGGCGCAGGTGGTCTTCTCCTTCCAGGACGCCGACATCATCGAGTCGAGCGGGCTCGTCGTCGTCGACGGTCTCGTGGTCACCACCAACGACTCCGGCGACACCGGCCGGGTCTTCACCGTCGACCCGGCGACCGGCGCGACCGTCGGCGTGACCGGCTGGGCCAACGACGTGCAGGACGTCGAGGCGCTGGCACCGCTGGACGACCACCAGGTCTGGGTCGGCGACATCGGCGACAACACCGAGTCCCGCGACTCGGTCCAGGTCGCGCCGGTGCCGGTCGGCCGAGGAGACAGGGACCTCGACGGTCCGATCTACGACCTCGTCTACCCCGACGGGCCGCACAACGCCGAGACGCTGATGAGCGACCCGACCACCGGCCGCCTCTACGTCGCGACCAAGGGCGTGCTCGGCGGCACGTTGTACGCCGCGCCCAGCGCGCTCGACGCGGCGCGGCCCAACCAGCTCGAGCCGCTGGGCGAGGTGCTGCCGATCGCCACCGACGGCGCGTTCCTGCCCGACGGCAAGCACGTGGTGATCCGCAACTACGCGGTGGCCGCCGTCTACGCGTTCCCGTCGCTGGAGCGGGTCGACGAGTTCCAGCTGCCCTCCCAGCCGCAGGGCGAGGGGCTGGCCGTCGACGCCGACGGCAGCCTGCTGCTCAGCTCGGAGGGGGTGCACTCGAAGGTGCTCCGGGTGTCGCTGCCGGCGAGCACCTGCCTCGCCCGCGCCGAGCGAGCCCGTCGTCAGCGTCTCCCTCCACGCCACACCGAGTCGCGCGAGGACTCCGAGCTGCCCGGCGACCACCGAGGCCCAGCGTCCCGCCTGGCCGTGGTTCCTCGGCGGGCTGATCGGCCTCGGCTGCCTCGTGGTGCTGACCCGTTCGCTGCGCCGCCGATAGTCCGGCGGCCCTTCTGGCTACTGTCCCGCCATGCCTCGCCTGCGTCGCACCTCGCCCGACCAGCCGGGCTGGACCCGGCGTCGCTCCGGCAAGGGGTTCGTCTACCTCGACGAGCGCGGCCGGCGGCTTTCCCGGGAGGACGCGCAGCGGGCCCGCGACCTGGTGATCCCGCCGGCCTGGGAGGACGTCTGGATCACGCCGTTCGAGAACGGTCACCTCCAGGCGGTCGGCACCGACGACGCGGGCCGGCGGCAGTACCTCTACCACCCGCAGTGGCGGGAGCGGCGCGACGCCGAGAAGTTCGACCGGATGCTGCTGTTCGGGAAGGCGCTGGGCAAGGCCCGCGAGCGGGTGCTGCTCGACCTCGGCCTCGAGGGCATGCCGCTGGAGCGGGCGTGCGCCGCGGCGGTGCGGCTGCTCGACCTCGGCTACTTCCGGATCGGCAACGACGTCTACGCCGACGAGAACGGCAGCTTCGGGCTCACCACGCTGGAGCGGCGGCACGTCCGGAGGCACCAGGACGCGCTGGTCTTCGCCTTCGTCGGCAAGTCCGGCGTCGAGCACGAGATCAGATCGACGACGCTCGTGGTCATCGAGGCGATCGAGATCATGCGTCGCCGTCGCAGGCGCCGGACGACCCGGCCTGCTGTCCTACAAGAACGGCCGCGGCTGGCGCTCGCTGCTGCCCGGACCTGGTCAACGACTACGTCCGCGACCTCGACGGGGCTCGAGTCGACGGCGAAGGACTTCCGCACCTGGCACGCCACGGTGCTCGCTGCCGCCGCGCTGGCCGAGACGCCCGAGCCAGGCGAGACGAAGGCCTCGCAGAAGCGGGCGGTGTCCGGCGGCGATGAAGGAGGTCTCGCAGTTCCTCGGCAACACCCCGGCGCTGGCGCAAGTCGTCGTACGTCGACCCGCGGGTGGTCGACGCCTACCAGCGCGGCAAGACCATCGAGCGGGCGACCCGGCGCCGCTACGACACCACCGACGAGCGCCAGGCCGCGCTGGAGCGGGCCACGCTGAAGCTGCTGAGGGAGTTCGAGTGAAGGTCACGGTCGTCGAGGGCGACATCACCCGGCAGGAGGTCGACGCGGTCGTCAACGCCGCCAACCGCGCCATGCGCGGCGGTGCCGGCGTGGACGGCGCGATCCACCGGGCCGGCGGCCCCGCGGTGCTCGAGGACTGCCGCCGCCGGTTCCCGCAGGGGCTGGCCACCGGCGACGCGGGCTGGACGACGGCCGGCGAGATGCCGGCGCGGTGGGTGATCCACGTGGTCGGGCCCAACCGCAACCGCGGGCGAGACCGACCGGTCGCCTGCTCACCTCCTGCTACTCGCGGGCGCTCGAGGTGGCCGACGAGCTCGGCGCCCGGACAGTCGCCTTCCCACTCATCTGCGCCGGGGCCTACGGCTGGCCCAAGGACGACGCGATCGCGGCGCCCCTCGAGGTGTTCCGCAGCCGCCGACACCCGCGGTCGAGGAGGCGCGGCTGGTCGCCTTCGACCATGCCGACCTACGAGCAGATCCTGAACCAGATCGGCGGCGAGGGCGTCCCACCCACGTGAGGTGGCTGCTGGCGGTCGTGCTGAGCGCCGCCGTCATGGGCTGCGAAGGTTCCCCCGCTGACCACGGTGCCGACGTTCCCGGCACGGCGCGCGAGGCCTCGACTGCCCCGGCCAGCCCTGGGAGCAGGGCGGTGGCAACTACGACACGGGACCGGAGTCGGTCCAGGACGACGCCCGCAAGGCGGTCGACGACTGGCTGGACGAGGAGGGTGCGCTGCTCCCGGACGTCGACGTCGAGGAGACGGCTCGCCGGGGCCGCGAGGTCCTCTTCACCTGGCGCGAGGGCGCCAGCCGGCTCGGGGCGTTCGTGGTCCGCGAGGGGGTGGACGGCGCAGACGGCGACCGGGGGTGGGGCGTGGCGTCGTATGCGATCTGCGACCCCTCCGAGTGGCCGGCGACGCTGAGCGATGCGGCCGGCTACCAGGTGTGGTCCAATGCCGACGGCGACCGGGTGCCGACGTCGCTGATCCACTCCTTCGCCGGCGCGCAGCACTGTGACTGGCAGGACTCGACCTTCCTGTTCCTCGGCCACGACGGTCGGGATGGCGATCTTCGTGGGCAACCCGAGCCCGGACTTCGCCGACCTCCTCCAGACGACCTACGCCGCCCACGCCGTGCTGCCGGGCGGCGCGCGTGACACCGGCTACGAGCGCGACGGCAGGCAGCTGTGGGTCACCGACGAGGCGGCGTACCTGGTCGGTCCTGACGGGGACGCCGAGCGCTGGCCGGCCGAGAAGGAGCCCATCGGCTGCGCGTGATCAGAGCCGCTCGATGACCCAGTCGATGCAGGCGGTGAGCGCCGCGACGTCGGAGGGGTCGATCGCGGGATACATCGCGATGCGGAGCTGGTTGCGGCCGAGCTTGCGGTAGGGCTCGGTGTCGACGATGCCGTTGGCCCGCAGCGTGGCCGCGATCGCGTTGGCGTCGATGCCCTCGTTGAAGTCGATGGTGCCGATGACCAGGGAGCGGTGGGCCGGGTCGGTGACGTAGGGGAACGCCGCGTCGGACTTCTCGGCCCAGCCGTAGAGGGTGGCCGAGGACTGCGTGGTCCGCTCCACCATGCCCTTGAGGCCGCCCTGGCTGTTCATCCAGTCCAGCTGCTCGGCCATGAGGAAGAGCGTGGCGACGGCCGGGGTGTTGTAGGTCTGGTTGAGCCGGGACTGGTCGATGGCGATCTTGAGGTCGAAGAACGCCGGGATGTGGCGCCCGGACGCGTTGATCCGCTCGGCCCGCTCGATGGCGGCGGGGGAGAAGGTCGCGACGTAGAGGCCGCCGTCGGAGGCGAACGACTTCTGCGGTGCGAAGTAGTAGACGTCCGTCTCGGTCAGGTCGACCGGCAGGCCGCCGGCACCGGAGGTGGCGTCGATCAGCACCAGTGCGCCGTCGTCCGCACCCTCGGGCCGGACCACCGGCGCCATCACGGCGGTGGAGGTCTCGTTGTGCGCCCACGCGTAGGCGTCGACGCCGGCCTCGGCCTGCGCCACCGGGCGCGAGCCGGGGTCGCTGGCGATCACGGACGGGTCGTCGAGCCACGGCGCCGCCTTCACCGCGGCCGCGAACTTGCTGGAGAACTCACCGAAGGTCAGGTGCTGGCTCTTCTGCTCGATCAGCCCGAACGTCGCGACGTCCCAGAACGCCGTGGCCCCGCCGTTGCCGAGGACCACTTCGTAGCCGTCGGGAAGCGAGAACAGCTCGGCCAGCCCGTCGCGCACGCGGCCCACGAGGTTGCGCACCGGAGCCTGGCGGTGGGAGGTGCCCATCAGCGACGAGCCGGTCGCCGCGAGCGCGTCGAGGTGGGAGGGCTGGATCTTGGAGGGGCCGGCGCCGAACCGCCCGTCGGCGGGCAGCAGCTCGGAGGGGATCCTCAGTGCCTTGTCCAGGTCGTCGCTCACGCCGCCTATTCTGGCAGCCGCCGACCGCTCGACCCGCAGGAGTCCACATGCCCGGAGGGCGCTCCGCCCGCGACCACGAGGGGCTCCAGCGCGTCCTCCTGCTGGGCGGCGTCCTGGTCGGGCTGGCCGGGGTCGCCGTAGGCGTGTGGGGACTCCTGGCCGACAGCTGGGGGCTGGTGGCCGGACCGGTGCTCCTGGCCTTCGCCGTCACGTGCCTGGTCGTCTCCCGCGACGACGGCCGCGGCAGGTTCTGCCCGGAGTGCGTGGCCCGCAACCCGGAGGACGCAGAGGTCTGCGACAACTGTGGGCACCCCCTTGGTTGAGCCCGGCCCCGGTCTGGAGATCGTGCGCGTCGACTACGGCCACCCCGACGCCATGCTGCTGATCGCGGAGGTCCAGGCGGAGTACGTCGTCCGCTACGGCGGCCCCGACAACACCCCGCTCGACCCGCTGATGTTCCTGCCGCCGGCCGGCAGCTTCTACGTGGGCTACCGGAAGCTCGACGTTCACACTGAGGTGGGAGCGCAGCGAGCCTCGAAGGGTGAGCCGCGGCCGGTGGCCAGCGGAGCCTGGCGGGCCCATGACGACGTCGAGGTCTTCGGCACCCGGCGCACCGCCGAGATCAAGCGGATGTACGTCGCACCCGCGGTCCGCGGGCAGGGGCTGGCCCGCGTGATGCTGGCGCACCTGGAGCGGACCGCGGCCGAGGCCGGCGCCGAGGCGATGATCCTCGAGACGGGCACCGCGCAGCCCGAGGCGATGGCGCTCTACGAGTCTTCGGGCTACGGACGGATCCCGTCGTTCGGCTACTACAAGGACGAGCCGCTCAACCGGTGCTACGGCAAGGCCCTGACCGCTAGTTTTGCCTGATGGGCATCTTCGGTGGGTCAGCGCAGGACCAGGTCGACCTCAGTGCGATCAACGACCGGCTCGCGCGCCTCGAGTCGGCGCTGGCGTCGCTGCAGGGACAGGTGGCGGCGTTGACGACGGGCGCGGTGGCCGCGGGTGGCCCACCACCCAACGCCATGGCGGGCACCGATCCCGGCGCGATCCCCTACGGCAACAACCTGGCGGGCGGGCCGTGGCTCGACGAGGTGCGCCGGCTGAAGAACGACGGCAAGCTCATCAACGCGATCAAGGTCTACCGGGAGCACACCAACGTCGGCCTCAAGGAGGCCAAGGACGCCGTCGAGGGCATGATCTGAGGCCCGCGTGCTGCTCCCGATGAAGGTGGCGCAGGGCGTCGCCGACGGGTCGGTGTCGCTCGCCTTCCGGCGCTGGCGCAAGCAGGACGTCGTGCCCGGACAGGTGTTCACGACCTCGGCCGGCCTGGTGCGGGTCGACGACGTGACCGTGGTCGACGCTCGAGGCGATCACCGACGACGACGCTGTGCGGGCGGGCTGGGCCGACGCCGAGCGGCTCCGTCGCCGGCTGGCCCCCGAGGGCGAGACCTACCGCGTCGAGCTGTCGTGGGCGGGACCCGACCCGCGGGTGGCGCTACGGGCCTCGGACGAGCTCACCGATGACGACGTCGCGGACCTCGACCGGCGCCTCGAGCGGCTGGACCGCGCGGCGGCGCACGGCCCCTGGACGCTGCATTACCTCGAGCTCATCCGGGAGCATCCGCAGCGGCGGGCGCCGGACCTGGCCGAGGTCGTCGGCCGCGAGACGGCGCCGTTCAAGATCGACGTGCGCAAGCTGAAGAACCTCGGCCTGACGATCTCCTTCGCTGTGGGCTACGAGGTCTCGCCGCGTGGACTGGCCTACCTCAACCGCACTACTCGCCGCTGACCACTCGGATGAAATTCACCTCGTTCCACCCACCGACCCGCCGTCGCGAACCTACCGTTTCTGCATGCGCGCGCTCCTCGTCGCGGCCGCACTGTCGCTGTGTGCCGCCGCCTTGGTCTGTCCCCCTGCCGTGGCGTCGGTGGATGGGGGCGGCCAGCCGGTCGAGGACTACGCGACCTACGACCCGCAGACCACGTGCACCAAGAAGCCGCGCGCCGGCACCATGGCCCTTGGCGAGTGGCTGGTCGCGACGTACGGCGGCGCCGGAGGTGCGGTCAACCGGCCCTGCTCGGGCTCCGGCTCGTCGGAGCACAAGGACGGCCGTGCGGTCGACTGGACGCTGAACGCCGGCAGCCCTGCCGACCGCAAGATCGCCAGGACGTTCCTCGCCGCCGCCTTCGCCACCGACGCCCAGGGCAACCAGGCCGCGCTGGCCCGCCGGATGGGGATCATGTACGTCATCTGGAACGACCGCTTCTACCCGTCCTATGAGCAGTTCCGGCCCGAGAGCTACCTGTCGTCCTCGTGCCGCTCCAAGCGGAAGTGCTCCAAGACCCTCCGCCACAAGGACCACATGCACATCTCGCTCTCGAAGGCCGGCGCCAAGGGGCTGACCAGCTTCTACATCGACCTGCTGCGGGCCGCCCCGACCCGACTGAACGGGCCAGTTTGAGCCTGCCCCGTCGGGTACCGGGAGGCGACGAACCCTCACCTGGAAGGTCGTCGTGGCTCCAGCACTGCGCACGCTCGAGGAGCGTCTTGCCGCCCTGATCGAGGAGCACGGTGTGCCGGGAGCGTCCGTCTCGGTGCTCCACGACGGTGCGGTCACCGACGCCGTGGCGGGTGTTGTCAACCTCCGCACCCAGGTCGAGGTGCAGGCGGACTCGCCGTTCATGATCCAGTCCACCACGAAGGTGTGGACCGCGACGCTGGTCATGCAGCTGGTCGACGAGGGGCTGGTGGAGCTCGACGACCCGGTCATCCGGCACCTGCCTGAGTTCCGGACCGCGGATCCTCAGGTGAGCTCGACGATCACCGTGCGCCACCTGCTCACCCACACCGGCGGGTTCGAGGGCGACCTCTGGTCACCGACCAGTGACGGCGACGACGCACTGGAGCGGTTCGTCGCCGAGCACGTGTCGCAGGCAGAGCAGCACGTCGCGCCAGGCCGCTTCTTCTCCTACTGCAGCGCCGGCATGGGCGTTCTTGGTCGCGTGGTCGAGCTCCTGCGCGGGGTGACCTTCAACGAGGCGCTCCGTCATCACCTGGCCGACCCGCTCGGTCTGCACGAGGTCGTGGTGGACGCCGGCGAGGCACCAGCCTTCCGCACGGCGATCGGCCACGTCTCCTCCGGTCCACGCGCGCCGTTGCGCCCGCTGCGGACCTGGGCGGTCATGCCGCCCTCCAACCCGGCGGCCGGCAACCGGCTCGCCATGACGGCTCGGGGCCTCGTCGCGTTCGCGGCGATGCACCTCGGTGACGGACGCACGCCCGACGGCGTACGGCTGGTGTCGGAGCAGAGCGCCCGCCTCATGCGCCAACCCCACGTCGACCTCCGTCCGGCGGTGGGTCAGGGCCGCTCCCAGGGGCTGGGATGGCGGATCGGACACTCGCCACACATCGTCGACCACGGCGGTGACGCTCCCGGCAACGCCTGCATGCTCACGCTGCTGCCGGACCACGGCGTCGCGATCGCTGCGCTCGCGAACGGTGGAGACATGTCGGCCTTGTTCGCCACGTTGAGCGACGAGCTGCTGAGCCGTCTCGCCGGCGTGACTCCACCCGAGGTCCCGCCCGCGCCGGACGCGGCACCGATCAGCGACCCGGACCGCTACTGCGGCACCTACGCGCTCCGCAACCAGGTGACCGAGGTGACCGCCGACGACTCCGGCCGACTCTGGCTCACCGGGACCGAACGCAACGAGGCCGCCACGATGGCCGCCCTGGCGGGGGAGGGGCTCGTCCCCCTCGTCCGGGAGCTGCGTCGCATCGGCCACGACACCTTTGCCTCCTTCGATGCGGCCGGCCGGCGAGCGGGTGCGGTCGAGTTCATCGGCGAGGATGACAACGGCCGAGCTCGATACGTCCACATGGGCCGCGCGGCACCGAGGGTCGCCTGACAGGCCAGGTAGGCCGGCAACTCGATAGCTGAGGGTCACAGGCCGGCTCGCTGCGGTCCCAGCGGGGCCGATTCCGCAGGCAAGGCACCTGCTGGACCCGTCGTTGGTCGAGCTTGTCGAGACCTCCGCGGCCGATGCTGGGAGCCGACCCGGACCAGCAGATCACGGTTGGGTCACGGTCTCGGAATCCCTGTGGAACAAGGGGATCTCGGGCCTCCGAGTGTCGGTGGTCGGTGGTAGAGTGGGTCCCACGATGACCTCCACGCCTGACCCGCTCGCGCTCTCGGGAGCCGATGACCCCGCCGCGGTGTTGGCCTGCGCGCGGGCCCGCGAAGCGGGCCGAGGACGACGCGGCCCGGCAGGTGATGATCGCGGCGGCCGGTGGGCGTCGATGCACTCGACGGTCCTGGTCGGCCGGTGGATGAGTGGCACGAGTCGGTGCTGCCGCTGGGTGGCCAGGGGTGCCCGGAGGTGCGGGAGTTCGCGGTCACCGAGTTCGCCGCGGCGCTGGGCCGCACCACCGAGTCCGGGCGCCGGTATCTCTCCCAGGCGGTGGAGGGCTTCTACCGGCTGAAGGCGTGCTGGGCCCGGCTGGTGGCCGGTGACCTGCCGGCGTGGAAGCTGGCCAGATCGCCGACCTCACCCTGTGCCTGTCCCCGGCAGGCGGCGGCGTTCGTCGACGCGAGGTCGCGGCGGTCGCCCACAAGATCGGCCCCGCCCAGCTGGCACCGGTTGATCGAGGAGGCCAAGGCCAGGTTCGACCCCGAGGCGCTGGAGGCCGAACGGCTCGCCGCGGCCGAGGCCGGGCACTTCGACGTCGGGCTGGCCGACGTCGCGTGTGACCGGCCGGGTCCGGGTCGACGGTGACGTCGACCTGGCCGACGCCCTCGACCTCGAAGCCGCCGTCGCCGCCGATGCCCACGCAGCAGCTGCTGCTCGGGTCGACCGAGTCCCTGGACGTACGCCGCGCCAAGGCGCGTGGGCAACCTGGCCCGCCACCAAGCGACCCTCGACCTGCGACGAGATCAGCGACGACCGAAGCCGCAGCCGCGCGCCGGAAGCGTGAGGTGGTGCTCCACGTCCACCTCGAGCACGCCGCGGTCCTCGGCGCCGGCGGCCTCGCCCGGCTCCAGGAGACCCCGGCCCGGTCACCGCCGAGCAGGTCCGGGAGTGGTGCGCCCAACCCCGACGCCCAGATCACCGTGCAGCCGGTCCTCGACCTGGCCGACCACCTCCATGTCACTGCCTACGAAGCCAGCGCGCGGCTCAAGCTGCAGACCCAGCTCCGCGACCTGATCTGCGCCTTCCCGTTCTGCTTCCGACCCGCCGAGAAGTGCGACTGCGACCACCGCGTCCCGCACGACCCGACGGACGAGGCGGACCGACCTGCTCGTGCAACCTCACCCCCGCCTGCCGCGGCCACCACCGCGCCAAGACCACCGGCGGCTGGACCTACGTCACCGTCGAACCCGGCGTCTACCTGTGGCGCAGCCCCCTGGGCTACGAGTACCTCAAGGACCCCACCGGCACCCTCGACGTCACCCCCGACCCCGAACGCCGCAGGCTCGCCCGCGAGTTCCGCCACCACTTCGGCGACCCACCGACCCCGAACCCTGACCACCCCGCCCCACACCCCGCCCGGCACCCGCGGCGGGGAGTCGGCGCGCCGGCGGCGGCCATGGTCGGGCTCCGCCCGCAGCGCGGCATGAGTCGGACGTTTCGTAGTGCCTGGCTGGCTCCGGGTGGAGGCCGTACTGCCGTCATGAAGCGCCAGAAGAGCGATACAGCCTCGGCATCTGGGCCGCGTGAGGTCGTCGGCCAGTCCGACCAGCGGGCGGTGCGAGATCCGGGCCCCTCGTTCACGCGAAAGATGCTCCACGCGCACGAAGTCCGTCTCTGTCTGTGCCCGACGCGGCGGAATCGTGACCACGAGGTCATGCATGGACGGTACGCCAGAAGGTCCTTGGTCGCGCCCTCGTCTGCACGCTCTGCGCGATCTCCAGCTTCGGTGCAATCCACGTACCGACGATCGTCTGCGAGGCCACGGTAGAACCGGAGGATGTCCTCCCACAGACGTCCCGCGGAAACTCGGCGGTAATGGCCTCAGTCTCGCAGCGCCGCGCCCGGTCGTCGGCATGGTCGTGCACGTTGGCAGCAGCGATCATCGTGCAGGGCATCGATAGCAACGTAGTTGCAACCTCGCCCCGGCCTGTCGGAGCCACCATGAGCGAAGACCACCCTTCGAGGCTCGCTGCGCTCGCGCCTCAGTGCGAGCGCCGGCTGGACCCACGTCACCATCGAGCCCGGCGGTCCACCTCTGGCGCAGCCCCCTGGGCTATGAGTACCTCAAAGACCCCAACCGGCACCCTCGACGTCACCCCGACCCGGATCGCCGCAGACTCGCCCGCGAGTTCGCCACCACTTCGGGCCCACCGACCCCGAGCCCTGATCACCTCGCCCCACAGCCCGCCCCGGTACCACGCCGGCGGGGAGCCGGCGCGCTGTCGGGGGCGTGGCCCGGCCCAGGCGCTAGAGCGCCTTGCTGTAGTCCACCACGGGGAGTCCTGAGAAGCCGAGCGACTCGTACAGGCGGCGGGCGGGCGCGTGGAACGCATCGCCCCCGGTGCCGATGTGGACCACTGACACCTCGCGGTCTCGAAGCTGATCGAGAGCGTCACGGCACAGTGCGCGGCCGATCCCGCGGCGCCGGGCGTCGGGGTGAACCGCCACCATCTCGAGGCGTCCGGAACCGCTCTCCGCGATGTTCCAGCCGACGTAGCCGACGATCCGGCCCTCATCCTCGGCGAGGATGACGAATCGATCGTGCTCGGGGTCGTGAAGGGTCGGGACCTCGTGGCGGTAGTCGTTCTCCCAGTCGCCGTGGTCGTGCGCGAGGACCTCCGGGCCGATGGCTTCGGGAAGGTGCCGCTCGAACAGCGGTCGGAACGACTCGATGGTCAGGTCGATCAGCTGGGGCAGGTCTGTCTCTTGGAATCCACGGATGCGCATTGAGCTGTGTCCTTCATGAGTGCGTGGGAACAGCCGCCGGACCGGAGTGGTCGGGCGGCACGTTGCGGCCGCGGAAGGCCGCCCGCTCAGCTGCGGGTTCGTCCGCTCGTCATGCAGGCGCAATGCATGAGGCGACCGTATCTGCCCGTGGCGGGATAGTCGCCTGGAGCGCGCGCACGGCGTCCCGGGCGGCGCGTGCCCTTCGCCTCTGTCGGGTGCTCCGACCTGGCGGAAGGCTACGGACCGGGGGTGAGAGCCATGACGCGTCTGTCGGCCGCTCGGCGGCATGGGCGGCGGCGATTCGGGATCATGCAGGAGACCCTGATCGTGGGCTGTGCGGCCGTCCTCACGTGGGGTGGTGCCGTCGGGTGCGCGAGCGATGAACTTGACGGTCGAGGCGCGACGCCGCCGATCTCGCCGACCCCGTCCAGCACCGACGCTCCCGACGACGGAACCCGAGCCTTGGTGATCGGCCCGGACGGCTTCGCTGGCCTGCGGTTGGGGATGTCGGTCGAGGAGGTCCGCGCCAGTGGTGACGCCGCGCTGCACGAAGATGGTGGTGGTCTGTGCCGCACCTTCACCCTCACCGACGATCTCCCGGCAGCGGAGGTCGACTCCGCGACAGACGGCTTCGTGTCGAAGAAGTACGGCTTGGTGGCGGTCTTCGCCCGGCCCGGACTGAGCACGGCTGAGGGGGTCGGTGAGGGGTCGACCCTCGCGGAGCTTCGGGCCGCCTACCCAGCCGGTGACTCCGAGACCGGGTGGTTCCGAGTCTCACTCGGAGGTGGAGGCGAGTATGAGTTCGGGCTGGGCCCGGGCAACATCGTCGAGAGCCTGAGCATCCGCCTGATCAGGCAGGACTGCTTCAGCTGAGCGACGCCCGCTTCGCCTGGAGCCTGCGCTGCTTGGCCACGAACCGGATCGACGACCACGCGACGAACGACGGCGAGAGGCGGCCGATCCGCCAGGCGATCCGGGCGGTGCGCGGGGTGACGAGCAGCGGCTTGTTCTCGGCGACGGCCTCGAGGACCTGCGCGGCGAGCACCTCGGGGTCGAGGGGGCGGCGTACGCCCTGGCCCTTGAGGAAGTAGTCGCGGCCGTGGAACCGGCCGACCGCGCCCTTGTCGAGGATCGGGGTGTCCACGGCCGAGGGGCAGACAGCGGTGACGCCGACCCCGAAGGCCGCGGCCTCGGAGCGCAGCGCCAGCGAGAGGCCGACGACGGCGTGCTTGGTCATGACGTACGACGTGAGCAGGCCGGCCGCCATCAGCCCGCCCATCGAGGCGGTGTTGACGATGTGGCCGCTGCGCTGGCGCGACCATCACCGGGTAGGCCGCGTGGACGCCGTGCACGACGCCGCGGATGTTGACGTCGATGATCGAGTCCCAGTGGTCGAGCGTGAGCTCCTGGGTCTCGCCGCCGATGCTGATGCCGGCGTTGTTGAACATCAGGTCCAGCGACCCGTGCTCGGCCGCCACCGACGAGACCAGCGCCGCCACGTCGGCGGCGGAGGTGACGTCGAGCAGCGACCGCCCGGGCCGAGCCCGGTCCGGTCACCGACGCGACCGTCTTCTCGGCCGCGGCGAGGTCGAGGTCGGCGCAGACGACCGATCGGCGCCGGCCGCGACCAGGGCCCGCGACAGCGCCGCACCGATCCCGGAGCCGGCACCGGTGACGATCGCGGAGCGGCCCGCGAACCGCTCCCGCACGTCGGCGCGGCCTACTCCGCCCACTCCGCCTGCCAGCCGTCGACGTCGGAGGCCGGCCGGGCGGCCGGGCCGGCGTAGATCGCCGAGGGCCGGATCAGCCGGCCGGTCTTCTTCTGCTCGAGGATGTGCGCCGACCAGCCGCCGGTCCGGGCGCAGGTGAACATCGAGGTGAACATGTTGGCGGGCACCTCGGCGAAGTCGAGGACGATCGCGGCCCAGAACTCGACGTTGGTCTCCAGCACCCGGTCGGGGCGGCGGGCTCGCGCAGCTCGGCCAGCGCCGCCTTCTCCAGCGCCTCGGCGACCTCGTAGCGCGGGGCGTCGAGCTCCTTGGCGGTCCGCCGCAGCACCCGGGCCCGCGGGTCCTCGGCGCGGTAGACCCGGTGGCCGAAGCCCATCAGCCGCTCGCCCTGGTCGAGCAGCCCCTTGACGTAGGCCGTCGGCGTCGCCGGACTTCTCGACCTCCTCGATCATGGTCAGCACCCGGGCCGGGGCGCCGCCGTGCAGCGGGCCGCTCATCGCGCCGATCGCGCCGGAGAACGCCGCCGCGACGTCGGCACCGGTCGAGGTGATGACGCGGGCGGTGAAGGTCGAGGCGTTCATGCCGTGCTCGGCGGCCGAGGACCAGTAGGCGTCGATCGCGTGGGCGTGCTTGGGGTCGGCCTCGCCCTTCCAGCGGATCAGGAACTTCTCGGCCAGCGTGCGCGCCCTGGTCGACCGTCTTCTGCGGGACGACGGCCTGGGCCAGCCCGCGGGCCGACTGCGCGGCGTACGACAGCACCATGACGGCCAGCCGGCCGATGTCCTCGCGGGCCTGCTCGTCGGTGATGTCGTAGGTCTGCCCGAAGCCGAACGCCGGCGCCAGCATGGCCACCGCGGCCTGCACGTCGACCCGGACGTCGCCGGTGTGCACCGGCAGGTTGTAGGGCTCGGCGGGCGCCAGGCCGGGGGTGTAGGCGCCGTCGATCAGGAGGCCCCAGACGTTCTCGAACGGGACCCGCCCGACGATGTCCTCGATGTCGACGCCGCGGTAGCGCAGCGCCGACCCCTCCTTGTCGGGCTCGGCGATCTCGGTCCGGAACGCGACGACGCCCTCGAGACCCTCGTGCACCTCTACGTCAGCACCGTCTTCTGCCATGTCGCGCATTGTGCCGGTACCTCGAATCGGACGCGAGGGTGCCCGTATGTTGTGCGTCCATGGACCTCGGCAAGCTCCTCGGCGCGCTCGACGGTGACGAGATCAAGGACGTCGTCGAGCTGGTGCGCAAGAACCGCGGCCTGCTGGAGCAGCTGAGCAAGCTGCCCGAGCTGTTCGCGTCGTTCGCCGACGGCCTCGACTCCGCTGCCGACCAGGCGCGCGCCGCCGGGCTCGCGCTGGTAGGGCCCGAACGGGGACGACGGGGTCAGGGGCAAGCTGCTGGAGGTCGGGGAGTCGATGAGCGACCTCGCCGGCTCGCTCGGCAAGGGGGTCGGGCTGATCGGCGACGCCGCCGACGGCATCGGCAAGGTGCCCCTGATGGACTCGCCCGGCCAAGCGGCTCTCGGGCGCTGCGGACGAGCTCGGCTCGGCCATCGGCAACGTCAAGGACCTGGCCGGCTCGATGGACGTCATCGCCGACGCCCTCGCCAAGGTCGGCACCGCGCTGGCCCGGCTCGGCGACCACCTCTCCGAGTCCGGCGGCGAGGCCCGGGCCTTCCTCAGGACGGACGGCCTGCACTCATGAACGACGCCCTCGACTCCGTGGCCGCCGCCCGGGCGGAGTACACCGCGCGGCGGGCTGGTCGAGGCCGACCTGCTGCCCGACCCGGTCGCGATGTTCCGCCGCTGGTACGACGACGCGCACGCCGCCGGGCTGCACGAGCCCAACGCGATGGTGGTCGCCACCGTGTCAGCCGACTTCGCGCCCGTCGTGCCCGGCTGGTGCTGCTCAAGGGCGTCTCGGACGACGGCTTCGTCTTCTACACCAACACCGGCTCCCGCAAGGGCCACGACCTGGCCGGCAACCCGCGCTGCTCGCTGCTCTTCCCGTGGCACCCGCTCGAGCGCCAGGTCCGGGTCGACGGCACGGCCACGCTGCTGCCTCGGGAGGCGGTCGACGACTACTTCGCGGTCCGCCCGCGCGGCTCCCAGCTCGGCGCCTGGGCCTCGCACCAGTCGCAGCGTGGTCGCCGGCCGCGACGAGCTGCTGCGCGGCGTACGACGAGGCGGAGCGGCGCTACGCCGGCGGCGACGTGCCGACGCCCGAGGAGTGGGGCGGCTACCTCGTGCACCCGGAGTCGGTGGAGTTCTGGCAGGGCCGGCCCGGCCGGATGCACGACCGGCTGGTCTACCGGCGCAGCGTCGACAGTGGGCCGGACGGCTGGCGGACCGAGCGGCTGGCGCCCTGAAGTGTCGCCCCATATGGCCCACACGGACCATGGGCCCCGGGGCGAAGCGCGACATAACCTCGACGTTCGTGACCAAGCACCTGTTCCGAGGGAACCCGCGCCTGCTCCTCGGCGCGCTTCCATGGGCCGTCGGCGTCGTCGTCCTCAAGTGGCTCGCGGACGTCGCCGACGTCCAGCCGCTCAACCTGAGCCCGCTGCTGGCCGGCGCGATCGCGGCCGAGGTCTTCATCCTCGGCTTCCTGCTCAGCCGGGACCGCCGGCGACTTCAAGGAGGCCGAGCGGCTGCCCGGGGAGGTCGCGGCGAGCCTGGAGACGATGGCCGACGAGTGCCTGATCACCTACGAGGACATCAAGCTGCCCGAGGCGCGCACCTGCCTGCAGCTGCTCGTGCACCTCAGCGCTCGATCCGGACGTGGCTGATGACCGACCAGGGCTTCGACGACGTCATGGCCGACCTGCGCGCGCTCAACGGCCCGTTCAGGGTGATGGCGCCCGCGATCCAGGCCGGCTTCACCACCCGGCTCAAGTCGGAGCAGGCGGTGATCCGCAAGACCGTGGTCCGCATGGACACCATGCGCCGCACGTCCTACGTCGCCGCCGGCTACCTGATCGCCGAGGTCACCGCCGTGCTCCTGTCGGTCGTCATGATCCTGACCGACCTCGGTCGACCTCGCGCCCACGCTGTGCCTGGTCGGGCTGATCACCTACCTGCTCTTCTACCTCGTCGGGCTGATCCGCGACCTCGACAACCCCTTCGAGTACCCGAACGGCCAGCCCGGCGCCGCCGACGTCGACCTCGGCGTCCTCGAGCGCAACCAGGACCGGCTCCGTGCGCTGCTCGCAACCCTCGACGGGTCTGCGCCCGCGGCCCCGGCGCGCCGCGGCGGCCGCCGCCGCGCCGCCCGTCGCCACCGCGGCCGACGCCGCCGCGGAGCCGCCGCTTGAGGATCGCATCGCACCCTCTGGCCGCCCTGCTGCTCGCGGCCGCTGTCGTCCTGACCGGGTGCGGTGGCGGCGACGGGTCCGGAGCCACCGACGAACCCAGCGCCGCTGCCGACTCCTCGGACGGGACCGACGGGGGCGTGTCGGGCGCCTACGACACGAAGGTGGCGCTGCTCGAGAGCAGCTGCGAGGGCATCGAGGTGGCCGACAACGAGACCACGGTCGAGCAGGACGGTGACACCGTCACCCTCACCCACGTCGGGATCAGCTACGTCGGCCCGCTCCAGCCCGACGGCAGCTTCGCCACCGCCGCGGTCCCGGTGGAGGTCGGCGCGGACACCCACTCCCTGGCGGTCACCGGGACCTTCGACGACAACGGGTTCGAGGCGGACGTGGTGGCGGCGGTGACCGGGGGCCAGACCTGCGGCTACACGGTGAGCTGGACCGGCACTCGCAGGTAAATCGCTTGTGAGTGAGTGCTCACTCACTTACGCTGTCCGGCATGGACTCCACCGCCGTACGCCGCGAGCGCGCCCGGCCGATGTCGCCGGAGGAGCGTCTCGACGCGCTCATCGACACCACCCTCAGCCTGCTCCGCGAGCACGGCCGTGCCGTGACCACCCGGCAGATCGCCGAGGCGGCCGGGGTGGCCGAGGGCACGATCTTCCGGGTCGTCGAGTCCAAGGAGGAGCTCGTCGAGCTCGCCATCACCCGGGCCTTCGAGCCCGGCGCCCTGGCGGACCGGATCCTGGAGATCGACCCCGACCTGCCGCTCGAGGCGCGGCTGCTCACGCTGACCTCGATCCTCCAGCAGCGGTTCCGGGCGACGTTCGAGCTGATGAAGAAGGTCGGCATGGTCCGCCCGGCCGACCACGTCCACGACAGCCCCGAGGCGGTGGCCGTCCGGGAGCGGATGCAAGCCCTGCTCGAGGCGGTCGTCGGCGCCGACGCCGCCCGGCTGTCGGTGCCGGCCCGCGACTTCGTGCACCGGCTGCGGCTGCTCACCTTCGCCGGCAGCCACCCGCACATCTCCGACGGCGCGATGCTCACGCCCGAGGAGATCGTCTTCACCCTCCTGCACGGGCTGCTGCGCCCCGAAGGCCCCGATGAAGGAAGGAACCACGCCTGATGCTGCTGCGCCTCCTGCGCACCCACCTCGCGCCCTACAAGCCCTGGCTCGCCGCCATCGTGGTGCTGCAGTTCACCGCGACCGTCGCGATGCTCTACCTGCCCAGCCTCAACGCCGACATCATCGACCAGGGCGTCGCGGTCGGCGACACCGACTACATCCTGCCACGTCGGCATGATCATGCTCGGCGTCTCGCTGCTGCAGATCCTCTGCTCGGTCGTCGCGGTCGCCTGCGCGTCGCGCACCGCCATGTCGTTCGGCCGCGACGTGCGCGCCGCGGTCTTCCACCGGGTCGGCGCGTTCTCCGGCCGCGAGGTCGCGCAGTTCGGCGCGCCGTCGCTGATCACCCGCAACACCAACGACGTCCAGCAGGTGCAGATGCTCGCGCTGCTGACCTGCTCGCTGGCCGTGCAGGTGCCGATCATGATGGTCGGCGGGATCGTGATGGCGATGCGCGAGGACCTCGGCCTGTCGTGGCTGCTGGCGGTCGTGGTGCCCGCGCTGTTCCTCTCCGTCGGCCTCGTGGTCTCGCAGATGGTGCCGAGCTTCCGCGCAGGTGCAGTCGCGCATCGACGACGTCAACCGGATCCTGCGCGAGCAGATCAGCGGCATCCGCGTGGTCCGCGCGTTCGTGCGCGAGCCGCGCGAGCGGCAGCGGTTCGCCGAGGCCAACGACGGGCTCACCGAGGTCTCGATCCGCGCCGGCCGCTGGATGGCGACGATGTTCCCGCTGGTGATGCTCGTGGTGAACATCTCCAGCGTCGCGGTGATCTGGTACGGCGGCCACCGGGTCGACGACGGGCAGATGCAGGTCGGGGCGCTGACCGCCTTCCTCAGCTACCTCATGCAGATCCTCATGAGCGTGATGATGGGGACCTTCATGCTGATGCAGATCCCGCGCTCGGCGGTGTGCGCCGACCGCATCAGCGAGGTCCTCGACACCCGGCTCGAGCGTCGTACCTCCCCGCGACGGCGTCGTCGACCTGACCAGCCACGGCGAGCTCGACCTCGAGCGACGTCTCCTTCACCTACCCCGGCGCCGAGCAGCCCGTGCTCTGCGACGTCAGCTTCAGCGCCCGCCCTGGCCAGACCGTCGCGATCATCGGCTCGACCGGTGCCGGCAAGTCCACGCTGGTCAACCTGGTGCCGCGGCTCTTCGACGCGACCGCGGGCGCGGTGCGGGTCGACGGGGTCGACGTCCGCGACCTCGACCCCGAGCTGCTGTGGTCGCGGATCGGGCTGGTGCCGCAGAAGGCGTTCCTGTTCACCGGCACCGTCCGCAGCAACCTCCTGCACGGCAAGCCCGACGCCACCGACGACGAGCTCTGGCGCGCGCTCGAGATCGCCCAGGCCCGCGACTTCGTCGAGCGGATGCCGGAGGGGCTGGACGCCCCGATCGTCCAGGGCGGCACCAACGTCTCCGGCGGCCAGCGGCAGCGGCTCGCCATCGCCCGGGCGCTCGTACGTCGCCCGGAGATCTACCTCTTCGACGACGCGTTCTCCGCCCTCGACCTGACCACCGACGCCCGGCTGCGCGCGGCGTTGCGGCCCGAGACCCGCGACTCGACCGTCGTCGTGGTCGCCCAGCGGGTCTCCACGATCCGCGACGCCGACCTGATCCTGGTGCTGGAGGACGGCCGCGTGGTCGGCCGCGGCACCCACACCGAGCTGCTCGAGAGCAACGAGACCTACCAGGAGATCGTCGCCTCGCAGCTGACCGCGGAGGAGGCAGCATGACGACCACCACGCCCGCCCCCAAGGGCGCTGCTCCCAAGGGCGGGGCGGCGATGAAGCAGACCGAGCGGATCGAGGCGCCGATGGGCGGCCCCGGCCGCGGCCCGATGGGCGGCGGCATGGTCGGCCAGAAGGCGATGACCTTCGGCCCCTCGGCCAAGCGGCTGCTGCGCCGGATGGCGCCCGAGCGCAACCGCGCCTACGCCGTGATCGTCCTCGCCGTGGTCAGCGTCTTCCTGCTGGCCTACGGCCCGCGGCTGCTCGGCCACGCCACCGACGAGATCTTCGGCGCCTTCCTGGCCCGCCAGGCGGTCGACTTCGGCGCGGTCCGCACGATCCTGCTGCAGGTCCTGGCCGTCTACACGGTGGGGTCGCTCCTCTCCTGGGGCCAGGGCTACCTGCTCAACGACGTCGTGCAGAGCACGGTGCGCCGGATGCGCTCCGACGTCGAGGACAAGGTCAACACGCTGCCGCTGGAGTACTTCGACAAGCAGCCGCGCGGCGAGCTGATGAGCCGGGTCACCAACGACATCGACAACATCAGCCAGACCCTGCAGCAGACGATGAGCCAGCTGCTCACCTCGCTGCTCACCGTGGTCGCAGTGCTGTCGATGATGCTCTGGATCTCGCCGCTGCTGGCGCTCATCGCGCTCGTCTCGGTGCCGCTGTCGATGTTCGTGACAGCGAAGATCATGAAGCGGTCGCAGGGCCAGTTCATCGCCCAGTGGCGCCGCACCGGCAAGCTCAACGCGCAGATCGAGGAGTCGTTCTCCGGCCACGCGCTGGTCACCGTCTTCGGCCGCCGCGCCGAGGTCGAGCGGGCCTTCGCCGTGGAGAACGACGAGCTCTACGAGGCGTCGTTCAAGGCGCAGTTCGTGAGCGGCCTGATCATGCCGGTGATGATGTTCATCGGAAACCTCAACTACGTCGTGGTCGCCGTGGTCGGCGGCCTCCGGGTCGCGCACGGGACGCTCACGCTGGGCGAGGTGCAGGCGTTCATCCAGTACTCCCGCCAGTTCATGCAGCCACTCACGCAGGTGGCCTCGATGATGAACCTGCTGCAGTCGGGTGTCGCGTCGGCCGAGCGCGTCTTCGAGCTGCTCGACGCCGACCAGCAGGTCCCCGACAGCACGACGGCGGTGCCGGCCGACGGCCCCGGCGAGGTGCGGTTCGAGCACGTCTCCTTCAGCTACGACCCGGCCGAGCCGCTGATCGACGACCTCTCGCTGGTGGCCAGCCCGGGTCACACGGTCGCCATCGTCGGGCCGACCGGCGCCGGCAAGACCACGCTGGTCAACCTCGTGATGCGCTTCTACGAGCTCGACGGCGGCCGGATCACCCTCGACGGCACCGACATCACCGCGATGCCTCGCGCCGCGCTGCGCGGCCGGATCGGGATGGTGCTCCAGGACACCTGGCTGTTCAAGGGCACGATCCGCGACAACATCCTCTACGGCCGCCCCGACGCGACCGAGGAGGAGCTGCTCGAGGCCGCGCGGGCGACGTTCGTCGACCGGTTCGTCCACTCCCTGCCCGACGGCTACGACACGATGGTCGACGAGGACGGTGACAACCTGTCCGCCGGCGAGCGGCAGCTGCTCACCATCGCGCGGGCCTTCCTGGCCGGCCCGGCACTGCTGATCCTCGACGAGGCCACGTCGTCGGTCGACACCCGCACCGAGCTGCTGCTCCAGCACGCGATGGCGGCCCTGCGCACCGACCGGACGTCGTTCGTCATCGCCCACCGGCTCTCCACGATCCGCGACGCCGACCTCATCCTGGTGATGGAGGACGGCCGGATCGTCGAGCAGGGCGACCACGACTCCCTGCTCGCGCGCGGGGGTGCCTACGCGCGGCTCTACCAGTCGCAGTTCGCGGCCGCCGTGGCCTGACCACTAGCCTGCACAGGGTGGCGGGCCCGGACGACCTCTGGGACGAGCGCGGCCGACCCCGGCTGCGCCAGCTGCTCTTCGACGTCACCGCCGCGGCCGTGTTCACGCTGCTGGCGCTGCTCCCCGCCACCCAGCAGTCGCCGGAGGCGCTGATCGGCACGGTCGCGATGGGCCTCGCCCTCGCCGTACGCCGCCTGGCGTGGCCGGCGATGGTGGCGCTGGCCGTCACCACCGGCGTCTGCCAGCTCCTCGGCGGCGAGCTGGTGCTCCTGGCCGACCTGGGCTACCTGGGCGTCTTCTTCGTGCTCGGCGCGCACCCGCGCAGGTGGGTACGCCGCCTCGGGCTGGCCGGCGTCGCGGTGGCGGCCGCGGTGCTGGCGACGGCCGTCGGCACCGGCACGATGGGCGAGGCGGCGACCGGCAGCTCACGGCTGTTCGCGGTGCTCGGCTCGGCGGCGCTGGCCGCGCTGGTCGCCGGCGGCGGGTGGGCGGCCGGGTTCGTCCGCTGGCAGAACCGCGCCCGGATCACCGCCCAGGTGCGCACCGGGCTCGAGCAGGAGCGCACCCGGATCGCCGCCGACATGCACGACCTGGTGGCCCACACGTGGGCGGTGGTGGCCGCCCAGGCCGACGGCGCCCGCTACGCGCTCGACGGTCCCGATGGCGACCGCAAGGCCAAGGAGGCGCTCGACGTCATCGCCGACACCGCGCGCGGCTCCATCGCCGACCTGCGCGACCTCCTCGCCGAGCTGCGCTACCAGGAGCCCGCCGACCCCGCCCGGCCGCGGAGCACGCGCGGCCCTGGTCGAGCGGATGCGGGCCTCGGGGATGGACGTCCGCCTCGCGGAGCAGGGCGAGCCATCGGCGTCCGGAGCGCTCGCGGTGGCCGCCCAGCGGCTCCTGGCCGAGTCGCTCACCAACGCGCTCAAGCACGGCGACCTCGCTCACCCGGTCGACGTCGAGGAGGACTGGCGCGGCGGCTACCGTCTGGTCGTGCGCAACCGGGTCGGCGGCTCCTCGTCGGAGCCCGGCACCGGTCACGGCGTCGCCGGGATGCGGGAGCGGGTGGAGCTGGCCGGCGGGACCTTCCGCGGCCGGCGCGTCCGGCGAGACCTGGACGGTCGCCGCCGTCCTTCCGGGCTCGTGATCCGGGTCGCCCTGGTCGACGACCAGGCGATGTTCCGCGCCGGCATCGCGATGGTGCTCGAGAGCCAGCCCGACCTCGAGGTGGTCGGCGAGGCCTCGGACGGCGACGAGGTCACTGCCCTCGTCGACCGCGTCCAGCCCGACGTGGTCGTGATGGACGTGCGGATGTCGCGGGTCGACGGCGTGACCGCCACCAGGCGGCTGTGCGACCGGCTCGGTGACGCGGCGCCGAGGGTGCTGGTGCTGACGACGTTCGACCTCGACGAGGCCGCCGTCTCGGCCATCGAGGCGGGCGCGAGCGGTTTCCTGCTCAAGACCGCCCGGCCCGAGCTGCTCCTGGCGGCGATCCGCGCGATCGCGGACGGCGACCAGGTGGTCGCCGCCGGCGCCACCCGGTCGCTGCTCGAGCAGTTCCGCTCGGTGCGCGGCACTCCCGGCCGCGAGTACGACGGCCTCACCCCCCGCGAGCGCGAGATCCTGCTGCGGGCCGCGGCGGGGCTCTCCAACGCCGAGATCGCGGCCGTCGAGCACCTGTCCGAGGCCACCGTGAAGACCCACGTCTCCCGGATCCTGGCCAAGCTCGGGGTGCGCGACCGGGTGCAGCTCGTCGTCTACGCCTACGAGCACGGGCTGCTCTGAACACCCCCGCGAAATTTCGACCCCACCCCCGTGACGACGCTCGCTTCGCTCGCCAGCTTCGCCGTCGTCACGGGCGCGAGGTCGAATCGCGGGGCGCGCGAGCTCCGCTCGCGAACCGCTTGGTGGAATGTTTCGGGCGAGGCATCCCAGTCGCCGCACGTACATCCTGCGATGTAGGCAGGACCCCGCTCGCGGCCGATGTGCGCAGCGGTCTGCGTCTCTAGCGTCGAGGGCATGGAACCTCTCGCGGACTCCGTCGTCTCCTTCCACTCGGTCAGCAAGGTCTACGGCCACGGCGGCAGCGAGGTCCGCGCCCTCGACGAGGTGACCGTCGTCGTCCCGCGCGGTGGCTTCACCGCCGTGATGGGCCCGTCCGGCTCGGGCAAGTCGACGTTCATGAACGTCGCGGCCGGGCTCGACGACGTCACCGCAGGGGAGGTGTATGTCGACGGGCAGCCCGTGCACCGCATGGACGACCGCGCTCGCACCCTCCTGCGCCGGGCGCGCGTGGGCTTCGTCTTCCAGTCCTACAACCTGGTGCCGACCCTCGACGTGCTGGAGAACGTGCTGCTCCCCTTCGAGCTGGCCGGCCGCCGTCTGTCGGCCGAGGAGCGGGGCTGGGTCGACCACCTCGTCGACGTGCTCGGGCTCGCCGACCGGATCGACCACCGGCCGGGCGAGCTGTCGGGCGGGCAGCAGCAGCGGGTGGCGATCGCCCGGGCGCTGGCCCCGCGGCCGGCGGTCGTGCTGGCCGACGAGCCGACGGGCAACCTCGACACCCGGAGCTCCCGGGAGGTGCTCGGGCTGCTCCGCACGGCCGCCCGCGAGTACGGCCAGACCATCGTGATGGTCAGCCACGACCCGGTCGCGGCGTCCTACGCCGACCGCGTGCTGGTGCTCGCCGACGGCCGGCTGGTCGGCGATCACGCCGCGATGTCGCCGCAGCAGATCGCCGAGCTGCTCATCGGCTTCGAGGCGGGTGTCGCATGAAGGCAGTCCGCAGTGACCTCGTCCTCGGCTGCGCGGCGCGAGCTCGGCACCGTCGGGCTGGTGGCCGGCGATGTGCGGCTTCTACGCCAGCGCGCTCCTGGTCGCCAGCGACCTGCTCAAGGTCAACTCCGACCAGGCGGGCGACATCACCGCCGTCGGGGTGCGTCCTGGGTGTGGTGTCGTCGGTCTTCATCGCGGTCGCCGTCTACGTCTCCACCGTCGTCATCGTCAACGGCGTCGACACGGTGATCGCCGGGCGGCTGCGGCAGATCGCGCTGCTGAGGCTGCTGGGTGCCGACGCCGGCTCGCTGCGCCGAGCGGTGGTGCGCGGCACCACGGTGATCGCCACGGGCGGGGCCGTCGTCGGTGTGCTGGTCGGTGCGGTGGTCGGCGACCTCACCCGGGTGATGCTCGTGGCGGGCGGGCCGCCTTCACCGACGGCGACTATTCGTGGTTCCCGGTGCTCGCGGCTGCCGGCAGCGGTCGTGGTGTCCGTCGCTGCCGCTGCCGCCTCCTGGGTCGGCTCGCGCGCGGTGCTCCGCGCCACGCCGGTGCAGGCCCTGCACGGGCGCGGCGGCTCCGGCGCCCGAGACGGTCCGGACGGGACGGCTGCGCCGCATCGCCACCGCCGGACTGATCGGGGCGGGCTTCGTCCTCCTCGTCGTCGCTGCTGCACTCGGCGAGGAAGGCACCGCGGTCGGCTTCCTGCTGGCCGCGTTCGGAGCGATGGTGTCGGGCACCGGCATCCTGGTCGGCGCCCGGCTCGTGGTGCCGGCGCTGGTCGGCGCTGGCCAGCCGGTTGCTGGGCACCGACCCGCCGAGCAAGGTGGCCGCACGCAACGCCGTGCGCGAGCCCGGGCGCACGACCCGCTCGACCATGGGACTGGTCATCGGCGTCACCCTCGTGACGACGTTCGCGGCCGGGTTCGCCGCGCTGCGCACGGCGGCCGACTCGTGGGACCAGACCGCCGCCCAGGCCGTGCAGACCGACCGGATCCTGCGCGACATCTCGGTGATCATGATCTGCGTCGTGGTGGTCTCCTCGGCGATCGCCGCGGTCGGCTTCGTGAGCACCATGTCGCTCGGGCGTCATCCAGCGCACCCGGGAGATCGGGCTGCTCCGCGCGCTCGGCTTCACGGGGGGCCAGGTGCGCACGATGATCACCAAGGAGTCGGTGGCCCTGTCAGCGACCGCGGTGGTCTTCGGGATGGCGCTGGGGCTGGCCTACGGCGCGCTCGGCGCCCAGTCGCTCGTCGGCTTCCAGACCGACGGCTTCGTCTGGGGCGTGCCCGGTGCGCGTCCTGGCCGGCGATCGCGGTGGCCGGCGTGCTGCTCGTCCTCGCCGCCTCCTGGGTGCCGTCGTCGCGCGCGGTCGCGGTCGCACCGGTCGAGGCGCTGCGTGCCGACGGATAACTCGTTGATCGTCCGAGATCGCCGACCTACTCTCGTCGTACACGGGAAAGGAGGTGGTCCGAAGAATGAATTCTTTGAGGACGCGTGAGGTGGCTGCCCGCTAGCAGCCCCAGCAACACGGCGGATGGAATCGTCCGCTGAGCTGCTGGCGAATCTCAAGCAGCTACCCGGCCCGCAGGTGAACCGGGAACGTCCCCCGGTGCGGCCCCTCCACAGGGGCCACGCCTGCGGGTTGCTGCATTTCCCGGGACGGCACTCCCCGACGTCGTCGGCGTTCGGAAGATACGCGACTGTCGAGTGCTGGCCGAACCCCGCCCTGGGCCGCGCTGTTCGCAGAGCATCGTCGGCACCTGGTGCCGAGGAATCTCGGCAGATCCAGGTCGAGGCCCCCGACCTCGGACGATGCTCGACAGTCGAGGATTGTCCGAACCCGCTAGGGAAGCGCTTCCCTAGGCCGTTCGATGCAGCTCGTCGACCCGGTCGATGAACTCCACCACCCGCTCGACCACGGCGGGGTCGCGCAGGATCTTGCGGTGGCCGAGCCCCTCGGTCGTGACCAGCGGCGCACCGATCGACTCCGCGAAGTCGACCACGTGGGCGTACGCCGTCTGGCGGTCGCCGCGGTCGGTGATCACCAGCGTCGGCATGCGGCTCGACGTGCCGGGCCTGGACGCGGGCGTCGAACTCGCGCACGCCGACGCCGATGAACTCGTCGACCGCGCGGTCGAAGGCGGCGCGGACGCGAGGGCCGAAGCCGAGGGCCGCCTGGAACTGGTCGAAGAGCGACTCGGACTCGACCATCGGCGCGATGAACACCAGGCGCTGCGCGCCGAGCCAGCCGTAGCGCAGGGCGAGGTAGGTCGAGATGGTGCCCATCGAGTGGGCGACGACGGCCTCGGCCGGCCCGAAGCGGCAGAAGACCTCGTCCAGCGCCCTGGCGAGCTCGACCCCGTGGGTCCGGCCCGGTCCGGCCGGTCCGGCGTCGGAGTCGCCGTGGGAGGGGCCGTCGAACATCACGACCCGGTGCCCGGCCTCGAGCAGCGGCGTGACCATGCGCCCCGAACTGCGCGCCGCGCCCGCCCCACCCGTGGACGAGGTAGACGGTCCGCGCACCCTCGCCCCAGACGAGGCCGCGGACCGCGTGCCCCTGGGCCCGGACCTCGAACGGCGTGCCGCCCTCGGGCACCGGCGCGGTCGGCCATCCGCGGCGGCGCGGTGAACCACAGGTCGCAGGCGGCCCGGCCGGCCCGGCCGGGTGCGACGCGCTCGGCGACGCGGAAGCGGGTGCGGATCAGCCCATTCTTGAAACGAACGATCGTGCTTTTCTTGAACGATGCCACGGGATGGTTCCTTCCTGGAGTGGGGCTGCGCCGCTCAGGCCGCGCTGGCCGCGAGCAGCTGGTCGAGGGCCTGTCGGGTGTGGTCGCGGGCCTTGGGGTCGCGCATCAGCCGGGCGGCATGGTGGTAGCCGAGCATCAGCCCCTGGAGCGTGAAGGCCAGCTGCTCGGTGTCGAGATCGGCCCGGAAGTCGCCATCGGTCACGGCGGTGCCGGCCACCGTGGCGACGAACTCCATCCAGTCCTGCTGGCTGCGCACCACGGCGTCGCGCATCGCGCCCGGCTGGTCGTCGAACTCCGCCGAGGCGGTCACGAAGATGCAGCCGCCCTGGAGGGCCTCGGGTCTCCCACTCGAGCCAGCGGTCGAAGAGGGCGCGGACCCGCTGCTCGCCGCGCGGTGCGGCCAGCGTCGGGCGCACGACCAGGTCGGTGAACCGCTCGCGCGCCCACTCGAGCGTCTCGAGCTGCAGCGCCTCCTTGGACTTGAAGTGGGCGAAGAGCCCGCTCTTGCTCATCCCGGTGTGCTCGGCAAGCTGGCCGATCGTCAGCCCGGTGAAGCCGACCTCGGAGGCGATCGCGACCGCGGCGTCGAGGATCGCCGCCCTGGTCTCCTCTCCCTTGGTCATGCATCCAGAATCGCACGGTCGTGCTATTCGGTCAACCGTGATTCACGCCTCTCATTCGTTGCCGGATGTCAACTTTCTGGAATACAGTTGACTCGACAACCTTATGACTGACATGCGCACCACCGACCGAGACCAGGATCCCGTGACCCAGACCAACCCCGTCCAGCTAGGACCAGCCCCACCACCCTCGTCGACGAGGCGCCCGTCGAGGCGTCGGGGCAGATGTCGCACCGCGAGGTGCTCGAGGCACTGTCCGGGCTGCTGCTCGCGATGTTCGTGGCGATGCTCTCGAGCACCGTCGTCACCAACGCGCTCCCGACGCATCGTGAGCGACCTCCACGGCAGCCAGACCGGCTACACCTGGGTCGTCGTCGCGACGCTGCTCGCGATGACCGCGACCACCCCGATCTGGGGCAAGCTCGCCGACCTGTTCAGCAAGAAGCTGCTCGTCCAGTCGGCGCTGGTGATCTACACGATCGGCTCCCTGATCGCCGCGCTCGCGCCCAACATGCAGGTCCTCATCGGCGCCCGCGTGGTGCAGGGGCTCGGCGTCGGCGGCCTCACCGCGCTGGTGCAGGTCGTCATCGCGTCGATGGTCAGCCCGCGCGAGCGCGGCCGCTACTCCGGCTACATCGGCGCGACGTTCGCCCTGGCCACCGTCTCCGGCCCGCTCATCGGCGGCCTCATCGTCGACTCGCCGCTGGGCTGGCGCGGCACCTTCTTCGTCGGGCTGCCGATCGCGGTCGCGGCGTTCGCCGTGCTCCAGGCCAAGCTGCACCTGCCGGTCGTCAAGCGCCAGGTCCAGATCGACTACCTCGGCGCCACCCTGATCGTCGGCGGCGTCAGCATCCTGCTGGTCTGGGTCTCGCTGGCCGGCCAGCAGTTCGACTGGATCTCGGCCACCACCGCCGCGATGGTCGTCGTCGGGCTCGTGGTCATCGCCGCCGCGCTGTACGTCGAGGCGAGGGTCGCGGTCGAGCCGATCATCCCGCTGCGGCTCTTCAAGGACCGCACCACCGCGCTGGCCACCGCGGCGTCGGTGCTCATCGGCGTCTCGATGTTCGGGGCGACGGTCTACCTCAGCGAGTACTTCCAGAACGCCCGCGGCATGACCCCGACCGAGGCCGGCCTGATGTCGGTCGCCATGGTCGGCGGCCTGCTGGTCTCGAGCATCGCTGACCGGCCGGATCATCAGCGAGACCGGCCTGTGGAAGCGCTACCTGGTCGGCGGCATGGTGCTGGTCGTCGTCGGGCTGACCCTGCTCGGCACCATCGACGCGACCACCCCGCTGGTCGAGGTCGGCGCGTTCATGGCCCTGCTCGGCCTCGGGCTCGGCGCCACGATGCAGAACCTCGTGCTCGCCGTGCAGAACAACACCGCCCAGGCCGACATGGGCGCGGCCAGCTCGGTGGTCTCGTTCTTCCGCTCCATGGGCGGCTCGATCGGCGTCTCCGCGCTGGGTGCGCTGCTCAGCCACCAGGTGGCCCAGAAGGTCACCGACGGGCTCGCCGCGCTCGGCATCGAGGGCGGCCACAGCACCGGCACGATCCCCGACCTCGACGCCCTGCCGGCACCGGTCCGGGCGCTCTACGAGGGCGCGTTCGGCGAGGCCACCGGCCACCTGTTCCTGGTCGCGGCGCCGTTCGCGCTGCTCGCCTTCGTCTGCGTCCTGTTCATCCGCGAGGTGCCGCTGCGCACGACGCTGGACCGCGACGGACGCCGCGATCGGCCACAATGGCCCCGTGGACACCGAGGTCCAGGCCGAGCCGGCACCGGTCGAGGCGGGCGTCCGGTGACGAACCGCGCCGACTCCCTGCGCCACCTCGAGCGCGAGGTCGGCGTGCTGATCCGGCGGATCAAGCGGGTCATCGGCGAGCGGGCCCGCGCGGTGCACGAGGACCTCCAGCCGGCGTCCTACCTGATGCTGTCCTGGCTCGTCGACGAGGGACCGGTGCGGGCCTCGGCGATGGTCGAGAAGTTCAGCATCGACAAGGGTGCGGTCAGCCGCCAGCTCCAGCACCTCGACGACCTCGGCCTGGTCGAGCCGGACGCCGGACCCCGCCGACGGCCGCGCCACGCTGGTCGTCGGCCAGCGACGACGCCCGGCGCCGGCTGGCCGACGTGGCCGAGCACCGGCGCAAGTGGCTCGACGAGCAGCTGGGCGACTGGACGACCGAGGAGCTCGAGACCTTCGCGACCACGCTGGAGAAGTACAACCGTCGCTCAACGCCTAGACCTGGCTGAGCCAGACCGCGGTGTCGGCCGGCAGCAGCCGGCCCTCGAGCGTCGCTGCTCGCGATCAGCACCTCGCCGGCCGGCAGCTCCACCGCGTCCGGCCCGGCGTTGAGCACCACGGTCAGCCCGCCGCGGGTGAAGGCCAGCACGTCGCGCGCCCGCGTCGAGCAGCTCGACGTCCTCGGTCGCGTCGGTCGTGTGCTTGCGGCGGGCGGCCAGCGCGGCCTTGTAGAACGCCAGCGTCGAGTCCGGGTCCTGCTCCTGGGCGGCGACCGTGCGGTCGGCCCAGTCGGGCGGCTGCGGGAGCCAGGGCTGGCCGGTGCCCGGGCCGAAGCCGTACGGCGGCGCGTCGCCGGACCACGGGATCGGCACCCGGCAGCCGTCGCGCCAGTCGCGGTCGGTGCGCAGCCAGGCCGGGTCCTGGCGCTGCTCCTCGGGGACGTCGACGTTCTCGAGGCCGAGCTCCTCGCCCTGGTAGAGGTACGCCGACCCGGGCAGCGCCAGCATCGCCAGCGTCGCGGCGCGGGCCCGGGCGATGCCGACCGGCCCGCCGCCGTACCGCGTCGCGTGCCGGACCACGTCGTGGTTGCTGAGCACCCAGGTCGGGGCGGCGTCGACCTCGGCCAGCTGCTCGAGGGTCGTGCGGATGACGCCGGCGAACGCCCGCGCCGACCACGGCGCGAGCAGCCAGGAGAAGTTGAAGGCCTGGCTCATCTCGTCGGGGCGGACGAACCGGGCCATCGACTCCGCGCTCTGGGTCCAGGCCTCGGCGACGGTCATCCGGTCGCCGGGGTAGTCCGCGAGCACCCGGTGCCAGCGCCGGTAGACGTCGTGCACCTCGGGCTGGTCCCACATCGGCTCGTCGCGCGAGCGTCCGCTCGACCATGGCGTGCTCGCCGGTCAGGTCGAGCGCCGCTGGCCGGCTCCTCGCCCTCGGCGACGACCTGGTCGCGCAGGCTCGCCTCCTTGACCAGTCCGTGCGCGACGTCGACCCGGAAGCCGTCGACGCCGCGGTCGAGCCAGAACCGCAGCACCGACTCGAACATGTCGCCGACCTCGGGGTTGCGCCAGTCGAGGTCGGGCTGGGAGTCGTCGAAGAGGTGGAGGTACCACTGGCCGTCCGGCACCCGGGTCCAGGCGGCGCCGCCGAACACCGAGCGCCCAGTTGTTCGGGCGGCTCGTCGCCGTTCGGGCCCGCGGCCGTCGCGGAACAGGTAGCGCGCCCGCTCGGGCGAGCCGGGCGCGGCGGCCAGCGCCGCCTGGAACCACGCGTGCTCGCTGGAGGTGTGGTTGGGCACCAGGTCGACGATCACCTTGAGGCCGAGGTCGTGCGCGGCCGCGATCAGCGCGTCGGCGTCGGCCAGGGTGCCGAACAGCGGGTCGACGTCCTCGTAGTCGGCGACGTCGTAGCCGTGGTCGTGCTGCGGCGAGGTGTAGAACGGCGTGAGCCACAGCGCGTCGACGCCGAGGTCGCGCAGGTAGGGCAGCCGCGAGGTGATGCCGGGCAGGTCGCCGACGCCGTCACCGTCGCTGTCGGCGAAGCTGCGCACGTAGACCTGGTAGGTGACCGCGTGCCGCCACCAGGCCGGATCGTTCAGCCATGCGGCATCGGCAGCTCGCTCAGTTGAAGTCCGCCGGGTCGACGGCGATCCAGACGTGCTCGGCGGCGCCGACGAGCCGGCCCGTCGGAGTCGTAGAGCGAGGCGGCGCTCATCCGCTTGCGGCCGGACTCGCCGCGGGCCGCGCCGACCACCACGTGCTCCTCGCCGACCGCGGGCAGCGAGTAGAGCCGGGCGGTCATCGTGCCGAGCACCATCAGCCGCTCGCCGATGTCGGCCGCCCAGCCGCCGGCGCAGTCGAGCGCCGCCCAGGTCACGGCGTGGCCGACCTCGCGGGTCGCGTCGGCGTACTCGTGCCAGTCGCCGGCGACGCTCGGGTGCGGGGTCCACGTCGCGGCGACCCGCCCGTCGGCGACCGCGGCCCGGGGAAGATCCGCAGCCCGTCGCCCGGCTCGCGGCCGGTGCCGCAGGAGAAGCAGGTGGGGAACGGGTGCGCGGTCAGCCCGGGGTACGCCGCCTCGGCGGTGCGCGCCGTCGCCGCGTCGACCGCGCGGCACCGGCTCCGGGCTCGTGGTCGGCCCTGGTCGCCCGGGCCACCTCGCGGCCGTCGTAGCGACGCCACGAGCAGCGTCGTCGGTGCGCGCCACCGTCATGGCACGTCGAGCGGCGGCGGCTGGCTGAGCCGGACCGTGACCGCCGGCCAGTCCGGCGGGCGCCAGCGCGGCCAGGGCGCCCGCACGGTGTAGCCGCCGTTGCCGGAGCCGGGCCGGGCCGCGGAACCGGCGGCGACGACGAGCTCGGTGTCGACGGTGCTGTGCTCGACGGGGTCAGCAGGTCACCCGGCCACGCTAACGCGCGCGCGTCGCCTGACAGCGGCACGCCGGACGGCGAGGGCCCGACCGCCGCCACCAGACCAGCAGCGCGACGTTGTGGCCGAGCTTCTCGGCGTCGCGTCACGTGGCCGATCGGGTCGGTG
Source organism: uncultured Actinomycetota bacterium (assembly GCA_963793315.1). Classification (GTDB taxonomy): domain Bacteria; phylum Actinomycetota; class Actinomycetes; order Propionibacteriales; family Nocardioidaceae; genus Nocardioides. Next base: position 128,891 of record CAWBZR010000010.1, read on the forward strand.
GCGAAGGCGCCGACGGCGAAGGCGGTGAGCCACCCGGTGGCCAGGGCGGCGACGTGCCGCGCGCACCAGGCCGGCCGCGCGCGAGACCCACCAGACGACGAGCCGGCGGCGCCGGCGTAGGTCGCGATCAGCGCGTCGGTGCCGAGGGGCGACGGGCCGTAGAGCGAGCGTGGCGCCGAGCGCCGACGCCGGCGCAGGCCGACGAGCCACGGGACGTGGGCACCGGCCGGCGGCGAGGTGGCACGGGAGCCGTCGGCGCCGGCCGAGCGCCAGGGCGGCGACCAGCAGCAGCGGCCACCACGCCGGCAGCCGACCACCTGGCCGGGAGAGGCGATGGTCGCGCCGTCGGTGTCGAGCATGTCGGCGTAGCACCAGGGCCGAGGCGCCGACGTAGAGCAGCGCGGCGACCACGATCATCGGCCGGCCCAGCCACGGGTCGCTGGCCGCGCGGCCCGGCCAGCCCCTCGACGACCGCGATCGGCGCCGCCATGCTCGCGAGCACGTGGTTCGCCGACGAAGGTGACGGCGAGGAAGATGCTCAGCCCGATCGGCGCGACGTAGGTCGGGTCGGCCATGTCGGACCAGTAGGGGATGCCGCGGTAGTCCGGGCTGAACATCGACTGGTCGACCAGCCCGGCCTCCACGACGCCGAACGCCGCCGCCAGCAGCACGATGCCGGGCCAGCCGAGCCCGCGGCGGCGCGCGACCTCGCGGATCAGCAGCGCCGGGCAGCCGTAGAGCGGGCGCGAAGACGATCAGGTTGCCGAGCGAGCGGTGCCGGGGTGGCCGGTGGAGTCGTCGTAGCCCCAGAGGTACTCCGCGCACACCGGCGCGAGCACCGCGAGGACGAGGACCGGGCAGCCACGCGGGTGCGCATGCCGACGACGCTAGGTCACGCGCGCGACCGCCGTAACCGACCGCGGTCGGCGACCGGCTCAGACTTAGTCGGTCAGCGGATCGCCTCCCAGCCGGTCGAGGGCCTCCTGCCGCTCCTCCTGGTGGTCGACGATCGCGGCGCGGGTAGCCGACCAGGTCGCGGGTGTCGGGGTCGGGCTCGTGCGGGTCGGGCACCCGGTCGGGGTCGCGCAGCTCCGGCGACCCACCGCCGGACGTAGCGCGCCGTCGGGGTCGAACTTCCGGCCCTGGCTGGTCGGGTTGAAGACCCGGAAGTACGGCGCCGCGTCGGTGCCGCAGCCCGCCGTCCACTGCCAGCCGTGCTGGTTGGAGGCCAGGTCGCCGTCGACCAGCCAGTGCATGAAGTGCCGGGCGCCGTGCTGCCACTCGAGGTGCAGGTCCTTGACCAGGAAGCTGGCCACGATCATCCGCACCCGGTTGTGCATCCAGCCGGTCGCGCGCAGCTGGCGCATGCCCGGCGTCGACGACCGGGAAGCCGGTGCGGCCCTCGCTGCCAGGCCTCGAGCTGGCTCGCCCGGGCGCGTCGTAGGCCATCCGCGCGAACTCCGGCGCGCAGGTAGTCGCGCGCGGTCCGCGGCTGGTGGAACAGCACGTCGGCGTAGAACTCCCGCCAGGCCAGCTCCTTGCGGTAGGTCGCGGCGCCCGGCGCTGCGCTTGCGGGCCAGGTCGGCGAGCATCGTGCGCGGGTGGATCTCGCCCCACTTGAGGTGCACCGACATGTGCGAGGTGCCGTCGACGTCGGGCTGGTCGCGGTCGTCGTCGTAGGCGTCGACCCGGTCGAGGAACTCCTCCCAGCGCCGCCGCGCGGCCGCCTCGCCGGCCTCGGGCAGCTCGAGCCCGTCGGGCAGCGCCGGGTCGGGGATCTCGGTGGTGTCCGTCTCGAGCGTCCAGCCAGCTCGCGCCCGTCGGGCGGGTCGACCGGGCCGCGCCAGCCGTGGTCGGCCCACGCCTTGCAGAACGGCGTGTAGACCTTGTAGGGGTCGCCGCGAGCCGTTGGTCACCCGGCCCGGCGCGACGGCGTACGGCGACCCGGTGCGGACCAGCTCGATGCCGGCTCGGCCAGGGCCTGCTCGACCTCGCTGGTCGCGCTGGCGCGCCGTAGGGGCCGAAGTCGGCGGCGACGTGGACCCGCTCGGCGCCGACCGCCCGGGCGGCCAGCACCACCCGGCGCACCGGGTCGCCGCGCACCACGCTGCAGCCGGGTCCGGCGCTGCCGGAGCTGGCCGTCGAGGGCGCGCAGCGAGGCGCCGAGGTAGGCGCGGCGGGACGGCCCGGCCGGCCCCCACAGCGCCGGGTCGAGGACGAACAGCGGGCAGCACCGGTCCGTCGGCCGGCCGGCCTCGAGCAGCGCCGGGTTGTCGCCGAGCCGCAGGTCGCGGCGGAACCACATCACGCTCGTCGGCATCGCGCCAGTCTCCCTCCGGCGTGCGTGCCGGACCCGGTACCCACTCGTAGGACAGAATGGGCCGGTGAGCGACCTGATCGACACCACGGAGATGTACCTCCGGACCATCTACGAGCTGGTCGAGGAGGGCATCGTCCCGCTGCGCGCCCGGATCGCCGAGCGGCTGCACCAGAGCGGCCCGACCGTCTCCCAGACCGTGGCCCGGATGGAGCGCGACGGGCTGCTCACCGTCGAGGGCGACCGCCACCTCGAGCTGACCGACGAGGGCATGCGGCTCGCCACCCGGGTGATGCGCAAGCACCGGCTGGCCGAGCGGCTGCTCACCGACGTCATCGGCCTCGACTGGGAGCTGGTCCACGAGGAGGCGTGCCGCTGGGAGCACGTCATGTCCGAGACCGTCGAGCGCCGCCTGGTCGAGCTGCTCGACCACCCGACCGAGTCGCCGTACGGCAACCCGATCCCGGGGCTGGACGAGCTGGGCGAGGCCAAGGTCGGCGAGGAGTTCATGGACGGCGTCGAGTCGCTCTCGGAGGCGGCCGTCCGTCGAGGAGGGCCGGGTGCTGGTCCGCCGGATCTCCGAGGAGATGCAGAAGGACGAGTCGCTGATGAGCGCGCTGCGCCGGGTCGGCGCGCTGCCCGACAAGACGATCACCGTGGTGTCCACCGCCGAGGGCGTGCTGGTCGGCTCCGGCGGCGAGACCGCCGAGATCGTGCCCGAGGCCGCCGAGCACATCTTCGTCCGCAGGCTCTGACGGCTCCTGGCTGCGGATCCGTGGCGTAGACCAGCGACCGCCGAGTACCGCTGTTCTCGCTGGCCGCAGGGCCGGCATGCTCCTAACGTCTGCGTGACGGAGCGAAGGTGCCGTGGGGGCAGCTTCAGGGGATTTGGAGGCGTGCACATGCTCTGACGATCGTCAAGCGGTCCGACGTGGTCCGGACCTGGACCGCGCAGAGAAGCCGACCGTCGCCGGCGTCGGCGCCTGGCTGTCGACTGCCGAGTCGCTCGCGTCCGAGTTCGCCGGAGCTGACGTGCCCGCGGCACCGCGCACGTCCGGGGTCAGCCGCTGCCTGAGCGACTGGCTGCTAGCTCCTGCGCCGCGCGTCGAGCGCGGTGAGGAACTCCGAGCGTGCCGACGTCCAGGCGGTACGTCGCCAGCTCGTCGCCCGCGGGTCGTCGCCGCGGTTGACGATCACCACCGGCGTGCCGGCCTTGGCCGCCCGGCGTACGAACCGGAAGCCCGCTCATCACCGTCAGGCTGCGAGCCGGCCACCAGCAGCGCGCCCGCCGTCGGTCGGCCAGCGCGTCCACCGCCGCGTAGCAGCGCTCGACCCGGTCGACCGGGACGTTCTCGCCGAAGAACACGACGTGCGGCTTGAGCACGCCGCCGCACTCCCGCGCAGCCGGCCACCACGAAGTCCGTCGGTGTCGTCGAGCTCGACGTCGCCGTCCGGCCGCACCTCGGCCTCGCGCGTGCCGCTCGGCGAAGCCGGGGTTGAGCTCGGTCGAGCCGCTGGTGCAGGGCGCGTCCGCGCGGTCACCGCGCGGCAGGCCAGGCAGACCACGTCGGCGATCCGGCCGTGCAGCGCCACCACGCCGCCGCGAGCCGGCGCGCTCGTGCAGGCCGTCGACGTTCTGGGTGATCAGCAGCTCGGGGTCGAGCCGGGCCAGCGCGTGGTGGCCGGCGTTGGGGTCGGCGCCCCTCATCCGGCCCCAGCCGAGGTGGCTGCGGCCCCAGTAGCGCTGCTGCGCCTCCGGCCCGGAGACGAACTCCTGGTAGGTCATCGGCATCCGGGCGCGGGCTGCCCGGGCCGCGGTAGTCGGGGATGCCGGAGTCGGTGGAGCACCCCGGCGCCGGTGAGCACCACCAGCGGCCGGTCCGCGCAGGAAGTCGCAGGACCTCGCTCGACCTGCGCCGTGGCGGTCGACGCGCCGGCGCGAGGGTCACTGGCGCGTACCGCAGCGCCGCCCGCTCGCGCGCCTTGGCGGCCTCGACCTCGCGGTCCTTGGGCGGCGCGGTGGTGACCAGGTCGTCGAGCAGGTGCCGCATGATGTGGGCGATCTCGTGCACGGCCTGGTCGAAGATCTCCTGGTTGGCCGGCGACGGCTTGGTCGTGCCGCTGACCTTGCGGACGAACTGCAGCGCGGCGGCGGTGACCTCGTCGTCGGTCGCCGGGGGCTCGAAGTTGTTGAGCGGGCGGATGTTGCGGCACATGGCGCCAGAGATTACGTCGGCGGTCACGGTCGGCCTGAGTGCGACAGCGCTGCGCGCTCGCGCCAGCGAACTGGCCGTGCACCGTCGAGCCATCGCGAGGTCTCAGAGGGCGAAGAACGACGCCTCGTCGCCGGTGACCAGCACCACCCGGCCGTCGGCGAGCGGCACCAGGCGGACGGCGCCGACCTCGTCGCCGTACTCGACCTCGACCATCCGGTTGGTCAGCCGTGCCGTCGCCGAGCCTCAGCACCGAGACGTAGCCGACGTTGCCGCGCGTTGCCGTAGTCGGCGACACGGTGAGCACGGTGCGGCCGTCGGGCAGCCAGGTGAGCTGGCGCGGGTCCTGGGCGGCGAGCGCCTGGCTGTCCGGGCCGTAGTCCACGACGTCGAGCTGCCGCGGGTGGGTGAGGTCGGTGACGTCGAACAAGCCGGCCTGCGCGCCCCAGCTGCCGCCCTCGCCCTGGACGCTGGCCGAGGCCGAGCAGCCGGTGCTCGCCGAGCGGGTGGAGGTAGGCCGAGAAGCCGGGGATCTTCAGCGAGCCCATCAGCACGCGGCTGGTCGGGGTCGGTGAGGTCGACGGCGTAGAGCGGGTCGACCTGGCGGAAGGTGACGACGATCGCGAGGGTGTCGAACCAGCGGACCGACTCGATCTGCTCGCCGACGCCGAGGTCGGTCGAGGCGGCCGGACTCGACCAGGTCGTTGCCCTCCTGGCGGAAGGTGACGACCGAGTTGAAGTTGCCGGTGCTCGCTGTTGGGCCCGACCGCGACCCGGAGCACGGCGTCGTCCCCGCCGCCCACCGCGTCCATCGACCAGCGGTCGCGGATCGCGCCGTCCACCTGGCCGGAGGCGGCGAACGTGGTGTCGATGCCGTCGAGGTCGAAGGCGTAGAGGTGGCTGGCGTCGTCGTAGCCACCCGGCGGCGTGGGGAGCGGGGTGCAGCAGGAGACACCGTCGCCCGAGTCGCCGCCGCCGAGCCAGCCGGGCAGCCAGCTGTCCGACTCGGGCATCGGCATCGGAGGCGACTCCCAGCAGTCGAAGCAGCCGCCGGTGATCACGCCCTGCGACGGGCTGGTGGCGAGGTAGAGCTGGTCGGTCGAGGCGTAGACCAGGTCGGTGGCGACGGCCAGGCCGGTGACCGACGGCGCGTCGGGCGCCGACGCGTCGAAGCCGACGACCGCCATGGTGCCCAGCGCCGCGCTGTCGTCGGGGATCGCGACCTGGTCGCAGCCGAGCAGCGGCGCCTCCTCGGCGCCGTCGAGCGACGACGTGGGCAGCCAGTCCTCGATGGTGCTCGCTCGGACCGCCGCCTGGTTGGCCTCGGTCGCTTCGTACTCGGTGGTCGTCTTGTTGGGCACGGTGAAGTCGAGGTCGGGCAGCGCGGCCTGCAGCACGACGCGGACCACGCCGTCGTGCAGCCGGGCGGTGACCAGGGCGCCGTCGTAGTCGACGGTGTGGGTGACGTCCGGGGCGGCGGGGTCGGAGACGTCGACGGTCGTCAGGTGGGTGACCGTCCGGCCGCTCTCTCCGGTGCTGCGCTGCGAGAGCGCGACCACGGTGTCGCCGGAGAGCAGGAGCTCGGTGCCGTCCGCACCCGGGGCACCGGGCAGGTCGAGCGACGTGAGCCGCTCGACCTCGGCGCCGCTCAGGTCGTAGGTGACCAGGTCGCCGTCCTGGATCCGGAACAGGGTGTGACCGTCGGTCTTCACGACGTCGGGCTCGTCGACGCCGGCCTCCTGCACGTTGGTGCCGGTCTCGCCGTTGGTGGAGCGCACCGGCGACGGGGCCAGTGGGCTGCGCGCCGACGGGCTCGCGACGCCGTCGGACGCGTGCGGCAGCGCCACGCCGCCGCCGGCCGAGCTCTCCGCGAAGTCGTAGACGACGTGGGGTTGCCGCCCCAGCCGTAGGGGCCGACGAGCTCCACGCCCCGCTCGACGTACCACGCCAGCAGGTCGTCGCAGGAGTCCGGGAGGGTCAGGTCGGAGCCGGCGTACGCCGCGGGGGAGACCTCCGCACCCGATCCGGGGCTGACCGCGCCACCGGGGTGGTCGGTGCCGCCGTAGGACGTCCCGACCATGAACGCGGCGCCGAGTCCGGCGAGGGCGGTGACGGGGGCGAGGATGCGGGTGACCGTGCGGCGGAGAGGCATGAGGCTGGACCTTCTGGATCGACCTGGGGGTGAGGCGCGGCTGCCGCCCTGATCAGCGGAGTCCGCTGATCGGACGGGGCGATCGGGGGAGCGGTTCCGCGAGTGGGAGAGTCGGGTCATGCCGCCTGCGAAACCGCGCGACCTCGACCTCGTCCTGCTCGGCGCCACCGGCTTCACCGGGGCGCTGACCGCGGAGTACCTCGCCGAGCACGCGCCGTCGGGGCTGCGCTGGGCGCTGGCGGGTCGCAACCGCAGCAAGCTCGAGGCGGTGCGCGACCGGCTGGCCAAGCTCGACCCCACGCTGGCCGAGCTCGAGCTGATCGAGGCCGACAGCGCCGACCGCGCTTCTCTGGACGCGATGGTCGTGCGCACCAAGGTCGTGATCTCGACGGTCGGGCCCTACCTCCAGTTCGGCGAGCCGCTGGTCGCCGCGTGCGCCGAGGCCGGCACCGACTACGTCGACCTCACCGGCGAGCCGCTGTTCGTGGACCGGATGTATGTCAGCCTACCACGCCGCCGCCCAGAAGTCCGGCGCCCGCATCGTGCACTGCTGCGGCTTCGACTCGATCCCGCACGACCTCGGCGCCTACTACACCGTCAAGGAGCTGGCCGCGAAGGGACCGGTCGCCGTGCGCGGGGTGGTGCGGGCCGGCGGCATGCCCTCCGGCGGCACCTTCCACTCCGCGATGGACATCATGTCCGCGCCCGCGGGAGTCGCGGGAGGCCGCCAAGGCCCGGCGTCGGGTCGAGCTCCGCCCCGAGGGCCGCTCGTCGAAGGCCGTGGCCGGCAAGCCGAAGCGCGACGGCGTGCTCGGCTGGTGGCTGCTGCCGCTGCCCACCATCGACCCCGCGGTCGTGGCCCGCAGCGGTGCCGCGCTCCCGGCGTACGGCCCCCGGTTCACCTACTCCCACTACGCCGGCGCCAAGCGGCCGTGGAACGCCGCGGGCGTCGCGCTCGGGGCCGGTGCGATCGCGGCCGCGGCCCAGGTCTCACCGCTGCGCAACTTCCTGCTCGGCCGGGTCAAGCAGGGCGAGGGGCCCGACGAGGACCGGCGCGCCAAGTCGTGGTTCACCGTCGACTTCGTCGGCGAGGGTGACGGCCGGACCGTGCACACCCGGGTCTCCGGCGGCGACCCTGGCTACGGCGAGACGTCGAAGATGCTCGCCGAGTCGGCCCTGTGCCTGGCCTTCGACGACAACCCCGAGACCTCCGGCTGCGTGACCACCGCCCAGGCCATGGGCGACAACCTGATGGCCCGCCTGATCGCCGCCGGCATCAGGTTCGAGACTCTCTGAGCGACGCCGCACGGCGCCGGGCTGTGCCGCTGCCTGGGCTGGCAGGGGTTTGGCCAGCGCGCAATCCGGTTATCGCAGGGACGGACCGTGGTCTCCGGACCCCGGCCGGAAGATGAGGAGATTGGCATGGGTTACGGCTTCGGAGGGTTCTTGCTGGTGGTCGGCCTCGTGCTGGCTCTTGCCGTCACCGACCAGGTGAATGGCGTCGACCTCACCATGGTCGGCTGGATCATGGCGCTGGTAGGAGTCGGGCTCATCGTCCTGGCCGCCCTCACCATGAACCGCGGACGCGGGACCAGCAGCGTCGCCACGACGACCCACAGCGACGGCTCGGAGACCGTCAGCGAACGGCGTACCGAGATCTGACGCAGCACTCCCGCCCGGTCCTGACAGGCTCAGGCCGACGCTGAGTCGCCGCCCGCGTCGTCTGGCGCCGGGCGGGGAGGTTCCTCACTGATCCGCGTCCACATCGGGCAGTCGTCCGCGTGCCACTCCCGCACCCAGAGGGCACGGGAGACGGGTTCCTCGAACAGCTCGACATGCCATGGCTTGCAGTCCTCGCAAGGCCAGATCTTTTCTCCGTGCTCCCAGTACGGCCAGTCGAACGGCAGCGCCGATGACTGGCCCGTCCCCCCACGGTCCCCCACGGGGGCAACCTAGGGGCGCGCGGTTGGCTCCCGGTTGCTCCTTGGCAGCGGTAGAGCCCACGTGATGGACCGGGTGGGGGTGGGGGATACGCCTGGCAACATTTATGACTAGACTTCCGCACGAATCGTGCCGGACCGCAGACGCCCCCCGTCTGCAGACTGGCATGTTTCGCTTGTGGCCGGTCGCCCCAGTCCAGACCGCTGGACGGGCGGTCGGCCACGAGCGTTTCCTGACCGTCCCGTCGTAGCCGGCAAGGTCGCCCTGGCGCGCCGGCCTCCGGAATGGCGTCGCCGCGCCCGCGTGGCGCGCTACTCCGTCTTGTCACAAATGTTTCCTTCAGTTGTCAAATCTCGATCAGCGAGGTTTGCCAGTCCACTGGAGGAATCTCATGAAGCGGTACGTCGCGTCGCTCGCCATCATCCTCAGCGCCACAGTCGGAGCGGCAGTCTCGCTCCAGAGCCCCGGCCAGACCGTGTCGGCCGACCACCACTGGTGCTGCTAGGGCGGGACCGTCTAGGGCGTGTCCCGTAATTCATGGCGGCGCCGGACGCCGCCCAGATCACGCCCTGGGCGGCGTCGCCGACACTTCGAAGACGCCCAGTCTGCGCGCGTGCCGGCGACTGGCCAGGCCGCACCTGGACGACGCCGGCATCCACCAGCAATTACGGGACACGCCCTAGTCGCGCCGGGTCAGCGCTGGCCGTGGCCGGGGCCAGGGGCCGCCGCCCTTGGACCCGGCCGTGAAGCGCTACGACGCCGGCGGAGCCGAGCGTTGGCGGAGGCCGTACAACGACACAAGGCCCGTCGAGGCGGCGGCGCTGCGGTAGGCGTCGTGGGCGTCGGCCTCCAACCCCAGCTCATCGAGCAGCACCCCCAGCTCGAACCAGCACTCGGCGGCTGCCCGGTCCGACCCGACGCCGCTGAGCAGCGCAGCCGCCTCGCGGTAGTGGGCAGCAGCGTCGGCGCCGTCCCCTCGCTCGAACGACGCCTGGCCCAGGACGATCAGCGCGCCCACGGCGAGGAGAGGCACGCTGTCGCGGACCTCGGCGAGCACCGCGGAGGCGTCGGCGAACGCCTCGTCTGTCGAGCCCGCCATCAGCTTGGCCCGCGCGAACGCCACGGTGTTGCGCCCCCGGTCGATCGGGCTCGCGCTCGACCAGTCGAACTGGCGGGCGGCGGCCTCGAAGTTTGCCGTGGCCCCGTCGATGTCCGGTGGGTCGAGGCGCAGCTGGAAGATGCCCATCTCGCTCCGGAGTCTGGCGAGGTTGCGGTTGCTCTCTGCTGCGTCGAGCAGCCGGAGGGCCTTCTCCGCGAGAGCGACCGCGGCCTGCGACGCGCCCCGCTCGGACTCCATGATGCTGGCGTTCCAGTAGGCCGACGCCATCGCGACGGGCGTTCCCATCTCCTCGGCTCGAGCGATCGCCCGGCGGCACAGGCGGACGGCGTGGGCCACGTCGCCGAGCGTGAAGTGCGCGGCCGCCACGGTGACAGCGAGCTGCACGGCGTCGTCGGAGCCGTCGAGGTCCCTGGCCTCCAAGGCCTCCAGACAGCTCTGGCCGGTCTCGATCGCCCGTGAGAAGTCGCCGCTCTCCCGGTAGCAGCGGCTCAGGGCGATCGCGCACCGGGTCGCGTCGGGAGCCTCGGGTTCGGCCTTGAGGAGGTCCTCGAACGAGACGATGGCGTCGTCCAGGTTGCCGCTGGCCTCCGACGTGAGGGCGCGCAGGTAGCGCCACCTGCGCGACAGCTCCGGGAAGCCCGCACCGTCGACCTCGGAGCCGATGTCGTCCAGCAACCTTGCGGACTCGTCGGGCCCACCGCCGCGGAGCGCCAGGTCGGCGTGGTCCAGCGCGACCCGGATCCGGTCCGCGGTCGGGTCGGGCGCGCCGGTCAGCAGTGACAACGCAGAGGTGCCGAGCCGCGTGGCCAACGACTCCAGCAAGGTCAGCTCGGGGCGCCGTTGACCAGACTCGATGCGCGACACGTAGCCGATGCTGGCGTCATCGCCGGCGAGCTGGCCCTGCGTCAGCTCGGCCTTCACCCGAGCCTGCTTGATCCGTTTGCCCAGCACGGCCGGATCGACAGCAGACAGGAGTCTGGCAAGGTCCTCGCTCACACGAGCATTGTGCCTGAGACACATATATTGCCAGCGCCCAGCAGATCCTCGGTGCTCACGTCCCTGACTCTCTAGTAGCGGGTCGCGGCTAAGGCTTGTGGTCTGGCGGCGTCCGGGTGCGTGCATCGCAAGACGGCGGAGCGACGGCATACCGGGTCGTCTGTCGAGCTTCGCCGCGAAGTGCGTGCCCGGGCGTCGCCAGGACCAAGAATTAGCTGCGACGCGCTACTAGGGGTCCTGCGAGAGGCGAACGATCATCTTGCCTCGGTCGGTCGGCAGCCGGGTAGCCCGGCGTCGGTCAGTCTCTCCAGGAGGCATTGGGCGAACCGGCCAGAGGGGTCATGTCGAGGTATCTGATCTCGTAGACCCGCTCGACGAACCTCCAGCCGCCGGGAGTGCGTTGGTAGCGGTCGTGGTAGATCGCAAAGTTGGTTCCCGACCGGCCGTCGCGCGCTTGGGCGAGCTCGTGCATGTGCGCGCGTCCGGTGGCGGTGTCGCCTTCGACACGCAGAGCCCCGGGGTGGCTGGTCTGCACGAGCCAGGCGGCCGGCCGGTTCCTGCCGAAGGCGCGGATCGCCTCCTGCCCGCAGAGTTCGGCTGGGATGTCGGGCATCCGCAATGCACCGTCCTCGACGAACAGCGAGGCGAGCCGCTCGTAGTCGTTCATCGTGACCGCGTCTGCGAACTCGGCGCGGAGGGCGTCGATCTCGACGCGGTCGGCGATCGACTGGGCCAGGGTTTCGGTAGAAGCCGGTGTGGACATCGGTGGATCCTCTCGGGTGGGCTCGTTGCCGGCGGACATCGGAGCTCGCTGGCCCCAACCCATGACGGGGTGGGGGCGGGTGTCGTGACAGCCCTGCACCGGTCAGATGCACCGGTGTGCTCGGTTCGCTGCCGCGTCCGGACACCGGCCCCCTTCGGGGTCACTGTCACGCGGCGCCTCGCGGGCACGTCATAGGTCCATGACCACCGAAAGGGAGACGAAGTTGGGATCACAGGACCCGGCGGATCTCAGGAAATCGCAGCCTCAGCCATTCGGCGAGCCCTCCGAGGAGGAGGCGGAGTTCATCCGACTTCGGCCACTGCTGTTCTCGATCGCTTACCAGATGACCGGGAGCGTGGCCGACGCGGAGGACGTGGTGTCCGAGTCCTACCTACGCCTGCGTCGTGCCGCCGACGACGGCCGGCGCATCCACAACCTCAAGCCGTACCTCTCGACGGCCGTCACTCGTCTCAGTATCGACCACTTGCGGTCGGCCAGGGTTCGGCGTGAGAGCTACGTGGGCCCGTGGCTGCCCGAGCCGCTGGTCGACAGCAGCTCGATCGTGGACTTCGAACGCGTTGAGCTGGCCGACACACTCTCGATGGCCTTCCTCGTCCTGCTGGAGACCCTCACCCCAACCGAGCGGGCGGTGTTCCTGCTGCGCGAGGTCTTCGAGTTCGACTATCCCCAGGTTGCGCGCATCGTCGACAAGTCCGAAACCTACTGCCGTCAGTTGCTGCACCGCGCCAAACAGCAACTGGAAGCCGGCACCCCCAGGTTCGAGGTCGATGCTGCCGACCGTGAAGCCTTGGCCGACCGCTTCTTCGCCGCCGTCGGAGAGGGCGACGTCGAGCCGTTGGTCGCGATGCTGGCCGAAGACGTCGTGATGTACGGCGACGGGGGCGGCAAGGGCCCAGCGCTGCGCCTACCGCTCAACGGACGCGACAACGTCCTGCGGCTGCTCGCCACGCTGGCCCGTGCATGGAAGGACCTCCAGCTCCTTTTGGACCGGACCCTCGTCAACGGGCAACCCGGCGCCGTTGTGCGGACCGCAGACGGCCGCATCCTCAATGTCCTCACCCTCGACATCCGCGACGGCAACATCCAGACGGTCCGGTCGGTGATCAACCCCGAGAAGCTCCACCATCTCGGCCCTGTCGTCGACGCCTTCGCGATGGCCCGCGAGGCGGACCGCATCAGGCGACAGGCCTGAGCCGCACCTGATCACCACCGGACGAAGAGACAGCTGGCGCGACGAGCGTGAGACGTCCGGGCTCACACACCGTTCGGACGGAGTGCCTTGTGGGTCTGTTGAGCCGGCGGCTCCACCGAGACGCGCACAGTCACAGATCCGATGGCATCGCCGTCTCAGAGGTCTGTGAAGCAGACCGAGCTCCCACGCATCGGTGAGCTCACCCCGGCACGACCACCAACGACGAAACCATCCTCAGGAGACTTGCCATGACCAGGATCGCCGTCATCCTCGGCAGCACTCGCCCACAGCGGGTCGGCCATCAGGTGGCCACATGGGTCCACGAGATCGCCGCCCGGCGTACGGATGCCACCTACGAGCTGATCGATCTGCGCGATCACCCGCTCCCACTGTTCGACGAGCCGCTGACGCCCTTCCTCGGCCAGTACCAGCACGACCACACCCGCGCGTGGGCACGCCTGATCGCGACGTACGACGGGTTCGTGTTCGTCACCCCCGAGTACAACCGCTTCACTTCCGCGGCCCTGAAGAACGCCATCGACTACCTGCACGCGGAATGGCGCAACAAGGCGGTCGGTCTGGTCTCCTACGGACTGTCGGGCGGTCTCGGCGCGGCCGGCCAGCTCCGGCAGATGTGCGGTCAGCTTGGCATGGCCGACGTCCCCCAGCAGGTCCTCCTGTCGATGCTGACAGACTTCGAGAACTACACGGTCTTCACGCCATCGGACCACCATGCGCACTCACTGGGGACGCTGTTGGACCAGGTGATCGGCTGGAGCGCCGCGCTGGCGCCCCTTCGCGAGCAGTCCCTCGCGACCTTCGGCACCTAGTAGCGCGTCGCAGCTAATTCTTGGTCCTGGCGACGCCCGGGCACGCACTTCGCTGCGTTGGCGAAGCTCGACAGACGACCCGGTATGCCGTCGCTCCGCCGTCTTGCGATGCACGCACCCGGACGCCGCCAGACCACAAGCCTTAGCTGCGACCCGCTACTAGTAGCGCGTCTTCAGCGGATTCTTGGTCCTGGCGACGGCGACCTGGAAGAAGCACATTCGGGTTCCACCCGTTGTTGTGCTTCCTGGACCGTCCCGACCTCGCCGGCGGGGAGGCCTTGGCCGGGCTGCTGCGTGCCGGGCAACGCCGGGTCGAACACCGCCGCGGACCACATCATCGTGCTGGACCAGGCGTTGGCGGCGCTGCCCGAACACGCCCGGCCCCGGCCCGGCCAGGAGCCCGGGACCTGGACGGTCCGCGGCTGCTGGCCCGCAGCGATTCGGCCGGCGCGACCCACGCCTTCGCCGAGGCCTGTGTCGAGCGTGGGGTCGGGTTCTCCTTCGGATTCCCCGTAGATGGACGGATCCAGGACATCGTCGACGCGCATCCCCGAGACCTGCTGGCACCCCGCCCTGCAGACCGACCGCGGCGAGCGGCAACGAGTTCCGTGAGGGCGCCTGGGTGGCCGAGGCCACCGGCATGATCGACCTCAGCACCTGGCCTGATGGGTCCCGGTTGATCCTGCGCAAGGAACGCCCCCACCCCGGCGCGCAACTGACCTTCACCGATGTCGAGGGGCATGCGGGTCACCGCGATCCTGACCAACACCCCGACCCGGGATCGTGCCCGGCCAGGCCCCCGGACTCGAGCTACGCCACCGTCAGCACGCCCGGGTCGAGGACCGGATCCGCGAGGCCAAGGCCACCGGGCTGCGCAACTTCCCCTGCCGGGCATTCAACGAGAAGCAATGCCTGGCTGCAGGTCGTGATGACCGCAGACGACCCGGTATGCCGTCGCTCCGCCGTCTTGCGAAGTGGCCCGGATTTGAAGTCTTCATCCGGTTGGCCTTCTTGAGGATGTCGTCGGCGGTTCTGGTCCAGATGAACGGATGGGAGCGGTCGTTCCAGCCGTCGATGTAGGTCCGGATCTTGGTGTTGAGGTCTTTGACCGAGGTGAACACGCCACGGCGGATGGCTTGGCGTTCGATCAGGGAGAACCAGACCTCGACCAGGTTCATCCAGGACGCATGGGTCGGGGTGAAGTGGATGACGAACCGGGGGTTCCGGGCGAGCCAGGCCTTGACGTTGGCGTGCTTGTGGGCGGCGTAGTTGTCCATCACCAGGTGCAGCTCGACCGGTTCGCCCTGGTCGTCCACGACGTCGCGGTAGGCGCGTTCGACCTGCTTGAGGAACGCCAGGAACTCGGTGTTGCGGTGCCGCGGCTTGAGCGCCGCGGTCACGTTCCCGGTGGCGATCTCCAGTGCGGCGAACAAGGTCGTGGTGCCGTGGCGGACGTAGTCGTGGGACCTGCGCTCGACCAGTCCGGGCTGCATCGGCAGCACCGGCATGGTGCGGTCCAGCGCCTGGATCTGGGACTTCTCGTCCACACAGAGCACGATCGCGTTCTCCGGCGGGCGCCAGGTACAGGCCCGACGATGTCGATCACCTTGGCTTCGAGCTCGGGGTCGGTGGAGAACCGGAACGACTCCGAGCGCCAGGGCTTGATCCCGTAGTCGCGCCACGCCTCGGCCACGGTGAACGCGCTGATGCCCAACCGTGCCGCCAGCAGCCGGGTCGACCAATGGGTGACCCCCAGCTTCTTCGGCGGGGGCTTCAACGTCTCGGTCACGATCTTGGCGTGGTCGATCGTGCGGGGACGACCCGGGCGCTTGTGGTCGGCCAGCCCGGCCAGACCCTTGGCCTCATAGCGGCCACGCCACTGCAGCACCTTCTGCCGGCCGCAGCCGACCAGGTCACAGATCTGGTCGTTCGCGACCCCCTCGGCGGCCAGCAAGACGATCCGGGCCCGCTGCGCCGCACCAGCCGAAACCGTCGAGGACCGCGTCAGCCGCTCCAGCCGCTCCCGGTCTCCATCACGCAGCACCAACGCCGGGGCAGGTCGATTCGCCATGACCCCATGATTTCACTCCAGCAACCCAATGACTATTTCCCACGCGGGGCACTAGTGCCCCGCACACGAAGTTCGCTGCATAACTCGCACCCCCAGCACGCACCTCACTTCGTCGGCGACGCTGGAAAGACGCCCAGTCTGCCGGCGCGCCGCCGTCTCGCGATGCACGCACTGGGAGCACGACTTATATTGCGAACTCCGCGCGCGGGACACTAGCGAAGCCAGTGGTCATCTCCGGAAGTTCTTCGGGTGTCCCGCACCCCGGGCACGCACCTGACCCCAGCTGCCGCGCCTCGATCCCGTGGTCGACCCGAACTTGAGCAGGGACTGCTGCGCGAACTCGGTGGTCACGGATCGCGCGATCGTCTGGCTCTCGTCGACCCCGGCCGCGGCGCGATCCCTGGTGTAGGAGCTGCGCAACAGCCGTCGCGTCTGGCCCAGCGCCTCGGCGGGACCCGCGGCCATCTCCACCGCCATCCGCCGGGCAGCGGCGGCCGGCTCGGCGACCACCTCGGAGACCAGACCCCAGGCTGCGGCTTCCTCGGCGGAGAGGGCTCGACCAGTCAGACTCACGTCCAAGGCCCGCTGCAGACCGATGGCGCGCGGCAGAAGCCACGACGCTCCGCAATCGGGGGTGAGGCCGACCTTGGAATAGGCCATGCTGAACGTGGTGCCTGGTGCGGCTATGACCACGTCGCAGCTGAGCATGACGGAGATGCCGGCACCTGCCACCGCTCCGTGGACTGCGCACACCACAGGTTTCGAGATCTCGGAGAGCTGCCTGAGGGCCGTGTCCACCGTGTCCGCCAACTCCTGGACGTACGAGGTCGGGTCCCCATGGGCCGCCATCGCCACCACATCGCCGCCGGCGCAGAACCTGGCTCCGGCGCCGGTGACCAGGACGGCCGCGATGTCGTCGTCCACTCCGGCGCTCGTCACGAGCTCGACCAGCTGGCGAGCCATCGCGAGGTCAAGGGCGTTGGCGGCGTCGGGACGGTTGAGCTCCAGGTGGCCGACGCCCTGAGATCTGCGCAACGTCACCGAGGACGAGGCGGGTGAGCGGGGCACGGGAGGAATGCTAGGACGTCCTAGTACCGTGGCGGCTCTGTGCTCATCGTGCGGACGTCACGCCAGGACGAGGTGGCCGGTGGTGACCGGGAGCGCCCGGAGGCTCCGAGTCCATAGACTGGCGGGTGATGGGGCGACCCGGTGGCTGGCTCGGGCGGACGGCAGAGGCGGAGTCCGGATGGCGAGTGCGAAGCCGGCAGGCACGGGCCGCGGCTCGCTGCCCGCCGAGCTCACCACCTTCGTGGGTCGCCGCCACGAGCTCCAGGAGACCCGCCGGCTCCTGGCCGGCAGCAGGATCCTGACCCTGACCGGGGTGGGCGGGGTCGGCAAGACCCGGCTGGCACTGCGGATGGCGGCCGAGGTACGTCGCACGTTCCCCGACGGCGTGTGGTTCGTCGAGCTGGCCTCGCTCGGGGACCCGCAGCTGGTGCCGCACACCGTCGCGACCGCGCTCGACCTGCGTCAGGTCTCGGCCGATCCGGCCGCCGACCTCGCGGCCTACCTGGAGCCACAGCAGCTGCTCGTGGTGCTCGACAACTGCGAGCACCTCACCGACGCGTGTGCCGTGCTGGTCAGCAAGCTGCTGGCCGCGGCACCCGGGCTGCGCATCCTCGCGACCAGCCGCCACGCGCTCGACGTGGAAGGCGAGCAGATCCTCTCGGTACCGCCACTCTCCACCCCTGACTCCGCGGTCCTGGGCGGCGACGCCACGCACTACGAGTCGGTGAAGCTGTTCCTGGAGCGCGCGTCGGCGGTCACGCCCGGCTTCGCCATCACCGACGCCAACCGGGATGCCGTGGTCGAGGTGTGCCGCAGGCTCGACGGCATCCCGCTGGCGATCGAGCTCGCTGCGGTCTGGCTGCGCGCCCTGTCGCCCCAGCAGATCCTCGATCGGCTCGAGGACCGGTTCCGGCTGCTCTCGAGCGGCCGGCCGGCCGCGCCCGCCCGGCAGCAGGCGCTCGACGCCGCCGTCGGCTGGAGCCACGACCTCTGCTCGGCGACCGAGCAGCTGATGTGGGCACGGCTGTCGGTCTTTGCCGGCGGGTTCGACCTCGAGGCGGTGGAGGACGTCTGCTCGGACGGCGAGATCGACCGTGACGAGGTGCTCAACCTGGTCGCGAGCCTGGTCAACAAGTCGATCATCGTCCGCAAGCAGGCAACCGAGAACAGCCAGGCCTGGTATCACATGCTCGAGACCATCAGGCAGTACGGCGCCGAGCGGCTCACGTCTGCCGACCAGGTCCGCGCGCTCCGGGTCCGGCACCGCGACCACTACCGGTCGATGGCCGCGCAGTTCGCCGCCGAGGGGTTCGGCCCCGACCAGGCGCACTGGTTCCTCCGGCTGCGCCGGGAGTCCGGCAACATCAGGGCGGCCCTGGAGTTCTGCCTCGGCGACCGACAGGAGGCCGCCGCGGCCTTCGACATCGCCGCGCCGTTGTGGAACTTCTGGTTCGCGGGGTTCCTGAGGGAGGGCTACCGGCACCTGGTCCGCGCGCTCGAGCTGGCTCCGGAGCAGACCAGGGCCCGCGCCTACGGCCTGTGGGCCGCCAGCTACCTGGCCATGTTCGCCACCGACGTCGACCGCAACACCGCGATGCTCGCCGAGTGCGACGAGATCGCCGCGCGCCTCGACGACGCGCTGTTGCATGCCCGTATCAAGGAGTGCCGGGGACAGGCGTCCCTCTACCAGGGCGACATCCCGAGGGCGATCGAGCTGCTGGAGCAGGCCCGCCGCGAGTTCCGGGCGCTGGGGGACCCGCTCGGCGAGTTCGACACGCTGATCCTGCTCACGGCGTCCACCTTCTTCCTCGACGACCCGAGAGCAGACGAGTTCAGCCGGCTGGCTCTGGCGCTCGCGGAGCACCATGGTGCGCAGTCCTCAACCGCCTACGCCCTCTGGGCGGTCGGCATCGCGAAGTGGCGGGCCGGCGACTTCGCTCAGGCGACCCAGTCGCTGCGCAGATCCGTGCGGTTGTTCCTGCCGATGCACGACCTGACCGGCATCAGCTTCGGCGTCCAGGCACTGTCCTGGTGCGCGTCGTTCGCCGAGCCAGGGGAGCGGGCGGCGCGGCTGCTGGGGGCCGCCCAGGCGGTCTGGCGCACCAGTGGCGCGAAGGTCGACGAGACGACGGCCTACAGCGTGTTCGACGAGCGCTCCACAGACGCGCTGCGCGGGGCCAGGGGCCCGGGCGTGTTCGAGACGACGAGCTTCGAGCAGGCCTTCGCCGAGGGCGCGTCGTACTCCTTCGACCAGGCCGTCTCCCTCGCCCTCGGTGAGGACGACGACGCGGATGGCGCGACCGCCGCGCCCACGGGACGACGAGCGGGGGCCGCTGGCGGGCTGACCCGGCGCGAACGGGAGGTCGCGGGGCTGCTCGCCGAGGGGCTGAGCAACAAGGACATCGCGACCCGGCTGGTCATCTCCCAGCGCACTGTCGAGACCCACGTCGACCACGTCCTCGGAAAGCTGGGACTGACGTCCCGTGCCCAGGTCGCGAGCTGGGTCGCAGCGCAGGGTGACTCTGCGTAGCCGCGATCAAGCCGCAATCTAGGTAGTGATCCCCGTATCTGTCCCGATTCGGCAGCCGGGGTCCGTGGCCGACTCTTGACGCGTCGTTCCCCACCACTCGTGACCTCTTCCCCCGATCCGGCGGGCCTGGCGGGGGGTCCCCCGACTCGCGCCAGGTCCGCCGTTCCACCTCCAGCTATTGCGGACGTGTGTGAGCGTCGTTACTCTTCGAATCAAACCGAACTCAGTTCGATCCGCACAACACAGCCATCGGGGGCGGGAAGCGAGAAGGCGATGACCAGCACAGCTGCGGAGGGTCTCGTGGAGGTCCCCGACCGGGTGCCCAGCGGGTGCCCCGTGATCCACCTCGACGCCTCCCCTCCGCTCGAGGCCGGCAGCCACTGGCAGAAGGCCAACGAGCTGCGGGAAACCAGCCCGGCGTTCTTCAACACCCACGCCCAGGGCTACTGGGTCTTCACGCGGTACGACGAGGTCCGCGAGATGTACCAGCACCCCGAGATCTTCTCCAGCGAGTCCATCACTCCCTGGGAGCCCGACCCCGCCTACCGGTTCGTCCCCACGCAGATCGACCCGCCGGAGCACGCGAAGTACCGCCAGCTGGTCAGCCGCTGGTTCGCCCCCAACGCGGTCAACCGGATCGCCCCGCAGGCCCACGAGATCGGCAAGCGCCTCGTCGCCGGCCTCGCGCCGCGCGGAGAGTGCGACTTCGTCACTGACTTCGCGATGCGGCTGCCCACCGAGATCTTCCTGACCATCCTCGGCGTGCCGAACTCCGACGCCGACCTGTTCGTCCCGTGGGTCGAGGACTTCTTCGCGGGCTTCGGCGGCGACCTGGAGCAGCAGCAGGCCATGGGTGCCGCGCTCGGCGGGATCCGGCAGTACTGGGTCGATGTCCTGGAGGCTCGCCGTGGCGACGCCGACCCCCGCGACGACGACTTCGTCTCGATGCTGCTGCACTCCACGATCGACGACGAGCCGGTGGGCGACGCCCTCATCCTGGACATCCTCACCGTGCTCGTGCTGGCCGGGCTGGACACGACGAGGGGGCAGCTGGGCTACCTGTTCCGCCACCTCGCCGACCATCCTGACGACCGGCACCGGCTGGTGGCCGAGCCCGAGCTCATCCCGTCGGCCGTCGAGGAGTCGCTGCGGCTCTACACGATCATCTTCGGCGACGGCCGCAAGGTCGCCGAGGACACCGAGTTCCACGGCTGTCCGCTGCGCAAGGGCGACATGGTCTACGGGCTGGTCTCCGGCGCCAACCGCGACCCGCGGGTCTACGACCGCCCCGAGGAGTTCCTCGTCGACCGCAAGGCCAACAACCACCTCGGCTTCGCCGGCGGGCCGCACCGGTGTCTCGGTGCCCACCTGGCCCGCATGGTCATGCAGGTCGCGGTGGAGGAGTGGCTGAAGGTGATCCCCGACTTCGAGGTCGCGTCCGAGGCCCCCCTCATGGAAAGGGGAGGCGGCGCCATGATGACGCTGCTCAGCCTGCCCCTGACGTGGGAGGTGACCGCATGAAGCCCGGCCTTCAGCTGAGCGTGGACGCCAAGCTCTGCCGCGGTCACGGTCGGTGCTACACCGTCGCCCCGGACCTGCTCGAGGACGACGAGGACGAGGGCTTCGTGACCGTCCGCGGTCAGACCATCGACGTGCCAGTGGACCAGGCCGACGCGGCCCGCAACGCCGCGGGCTCCTGCCCCGAGCGGGCGATAGCGCTCATCGAGGGCTGACTGCGGGGCGCCCCGCGGCCACGCCGCCGTCGATGAGCAGGTTGGTGCCGGTGACGTAGCCGCTGTCGTCCGAGGCGAGGTAGACCACGGCTCGGGCGACCTCGTCGGGGGTGCCGCGGCGCCCGAGCGGGATCGTCCGCACGTAGGCGTCCCAGTCGACGTCGGCGAAGCCGGGGGCGTCGGTGATGGCGGTGTCGATGCTGCCCGGGCAGACGGCGTTGACGCGGATGCCGCGCCCCGCGAGCTCGAGAGCGGCGACGCGCGTCAGCGCCGAGACGCCCGCCTTCGAGGCGACGTACGCCCCGAGCCCGGCGGTGGGCAGCACGCCGTTCAGGGAGGAGATGTTCACGATGGTGCCGCCGCGCCGGAGCTGTCGCCCCGCGATGCTCAGGCCCAGGAACGTGCCGGTCAGGTTGAGCTCGAGGATCCGACGGAAGTCGGCTGGCGAGGTGTCGAGCAACGACTGGCTCAGCGCTGCGCCCGCACTGTTGACCAGCGTCGTGAGCGGTGGCCCGGCCCTGTCGATGCCGGTGACGGCCGAGGCCCAGGACTCCTCCTCGGTGACGTCGAGCGCGACGAACTGGGCGCCGTCCCCGAGCTCCCGCGACAGCGACGCGCCGGCCTCCGTGGCGACGTCGGCGATGTGGACCCGCGCACCCTCCTGGTGCAGCCGCCGCGCCACTGCCGCTCCGATGCCTGAGGCTCCTCCCGTGACCAGCGCGGTCATGCCCTGACAGCGACCCCCCGGGGCGTCAGACTGCGGCATCAGGGAGGCTGTTCAGGAGCCTCGCGACCTGCTCCGGCGCGGACACCATCGCCATGTGGCCGGTCGCGAGGTACTGGACGTCACCACCGACGCGGGCGGCAGACCGCTCCTGGAGGTCCGGCGGGTAGCAGTGGTCCTGGGTCATCCGCACGTAGGTGCGGGGCACGTCGATCGAGAGGCCGCTGAGGTCGACGATCTCGGTGAGCAGGGCCGCGGAGTCGTCGACGATCCGGTCGAGGGTCCACTCCGTCTGCTCGTCGTCCATGTCGTTGCACAGCATGGCCCGCGCTCCCTCGCGGTCCTGGGAGTAGACGCCACCGACGATCGCGGCCCGCACCAGCTCGCGGACCCCAGGGTCGATCTGGTCCAGCACCGCGGTGCGGTCGGGCGGCACCACCGCGGAGAGGAAGACGACGTGGCGCAGCCTCGGTGCAAGCTCTGCCATCACGCGCGGCACCGAGACGCCTGCGAACGAGTGTCCGACGAGCACCAGGTCATCTGCGTCGACCGCGGCGACGTCGTCGAGGATCGCGCGAGCGCAGTCGTCGAGGGTCACGGTCGTGAGGTCGACGTCGGCGCGGCTGCCGCGTCCCGGCAGGTCGACCGCGACGGCGGGCCGGTCCAGGTGCGGGAGCAGCCTGTCCCAAGAGTTGGCGCCTCCGCCGGCACCGTGGACGAGAACGAACATGTGAGCTCCTATGAGCCAGGCCCGGCACCGGGAGCCTCCGGTGCCGGGCCCGGGGTCAGCGGGTCAGCGGGTCAGGACTTGCCCCACAGGGCCTGCCACTGCGCCTCGTAGTCCTCGATCACCGGGAACGGCTTGGACGTGTCGGCCGGCGCGGTGTCCTTCTTCACCAGCCAGTACGGCGGTCCCGCGTCCACGAGCGGGACGCCGGCCCAGTGCCGGGCCAGTGCGTCGAGCATCAGGTAGTCGTAGGAGAAGAGGTCGGCAGGCACCAGTGCCTCGATCGCACCGGCCTGCATGTCGGCGAAGTTCTGCGAGCCGCCACCCTGCCCGACGATCGTGACCTTGTCGGCGAGGCCGGCGGCCTTGAGGGCGGCCGGCAGACCTGCGCCCAGAGCGTCGCTCACCGAGAGCGCGAGGTAGTTCACGTCGGGGTGGCTGCGCAGGTAGGAGATGATCCGGTCGGGAGCGTCCTTGCCGAGCGAGGTCAGCGGGATGTCGAGGGAGTCGACGCTGCACGACGGGCAGTACTTCTTCATGCCGTCCGCGAAGGTGCTGCCGACCTGCTCGAGGATCTGGAAGGCCGAGATGTTCACGTAGAGCGCGTTGGCCTTGCCGCCGCTGTCGCTGACGACCTCGGCTGCGAGGTAGTCACCGATGGGACCGTTCTGCTTGTCGGTCGCGGTGTTGTAGAGGAGGCCGTCGCCGGCTGTGGCGAGCGAGCAGCACGTCACGAACTGCACGTCCGCGCTCGCCGCGTCGGCGATCTGCTTCGCGTAGGCGTCTCGGTCGGCGGCGTTGAGGATGACGGCGTCCGAACCGTTGCGGATCGCGGCGTCGATGGCGCCCTGGACCTTCTCGGGAGAGCCGTCGGTGGCGACCTGGTCGACGGTCCAGCCGAGCGTTGCCGCACCCTCGGCCAGGATGGGGCCCTGGATGGCGCAGGCCTCCACGCCGCAGCTGACGAAGGTGACCTTCTTGCCCGTCGGGATCGGCTTGTCGATCGGCGTGGTGACGGGGATGGTCGTGGGCCGCACCGCGGCCTTGGCGATCGTCGCCTCGGCGGCCTTGAGGCCGTCGGCGTCGACGGGCCCGGCCGAGGCGTCACTCTTGGAGTCGCAGGCGGAGGCGGCGAGCAGCAGGGCAAGGACCGAGACGGCCGAGCCCACCCACTTCGCCTTCCCGACGGTTCGAGAGCGCTGTGCGGACATGGTTCCTACTTTCTGTATGGACTGCTGGGTCCCGAGACGCTGAGGGATCCCTCGCTGTGGTGGGCGAGCGGTCATGCCGGGCCGTCCTGGGTGGTGGCGGCGTCGTCGGTGGTCACGGGGCGCGCGGCGAGGGTCGTCCGCCGCTGCAGCCCGGTGACGGTCAGGGCGGCGATCAGCACGATCCCGACGAACAGGGACCCGGACCACTGCGGCGCGTTGGCCAGCCCGAGCCCTGTCGTGCCGGTGCCGAGGAGCAGCACCGCGATCAGGGTGCCGCCGGCGTTGAACCGCCCGTTCTTGAGCTGGGTGGCGCCGAGGAAGACCGCGGCGAAGCCGGGCAGCAGGTACGGCGTGCCGGCGGTCGGCGAGCCCCCGCCGAGGATGGAGGCGAGCACGATGCCCGAGGAGCCCGCCAGCACACCCGAGGTCACGAGCGCCAGGAACTGCAGCCGGCGGACCTTGACGCCCGCGAGGCGAGCGGCGTCCTGGTTGAAGCCGACGGCGTAGAGGCGCCGGCCGGTGGCGGTGTGCTCGAGGAGGTACCAGATGCCGGCGGCGACCACGGCGACGTAGAGCACCGGCAGGATGAGGCCGTGTGAGGTGGTCTGACCGATCTTGGAGAAGCCGCCTGCCAGCTTGACGTCGCTGATCGGGGTGTCGTTGGTGACCAGCGTGATCAACGCCTGGATCAGCGAGCCTGTCGCCAGCGTGGCGATGAAGGAGTCGATCTTCATGCCGACCACGACGGTCGCGTTGATCAGACCGACGGCGAGCCCGATGAGCACCCCCAGGCCGACCGCGAGCACGAGAGGGACGCCGTCCACGACGAAGTGAGCCACCGCCACCCCGCACAGCGTCATGTTGAGGGCGAAGGACAGGTCGAAGACCCGCGCCGCGAGCGGGATGGTCACCGACAGCGCGGCGAGGGCGGTGATGGCGTTGGAGTTGAGGATCTGCTTGGCCGTGGTCGCGTTGGGGAACGTCTCCGGGACCCAGATCGAGAACACCGCGATGATGGCCAGCCACACGTAGACGGCGCCGACCTTGTCGAAGGCCAGCCGTGACACCCAGCCGGTGGCGTGGGTCGTGGTGGTGCGTCCTGGCTCGCGACGCTCGATCGCGGACCCGGCTCTCTCGTCGACGTTCACGCTCATTGCTCCGCTCCTTCGATGGCTCTGATCAGCACGCTCTTGGTCAGCCCGTCCGCGGGCAGCTCCTCGGCGACCACGCCGTCGCGCAGGACGACGACGCGGGTGCAGAGCGCGAGCAGGTCGCCCTCGTCGGAGGAGGCGACGACCACCGTCAGCCCGCTCGCGGCGAGGTCGGCGATGATCTGGTAGATCGACACGCGCGTGCCGATGTCGACACCGGCCGTCGGCTCGCACATCACGAGCACCCGCGGGCCGACGGCGAGGCAGCGCGCCAGGACGACCTTCTGCTGGTTGCCGCCGCTCAGGGTCGAGATGGGGGCCTTCGGCCCCGCGCTCACGACGCCGAGGCGCGAGCTCCAGGAGTCGACGAGGCTCGCCTCCTCCTTCGCCGCGAGCCGGCCCCGACCGCCGAGGGTCCGCAGCGCCGAGAGCGAGACGTTCTCCCCGACGGTGAACTCAGCGATCACCGCCTCGGTCTGGCGATCGGCCGGCACGAGTGGGATGTCGAGCCGCCCGGCCCGGCCCACGTCGTGCCACTCGGGGGAGACCGTAGGGAGCCGGATCTCGCCGCTCGCGTGCTCGTCGGACTTGCCCGCGAGGACGTAGGGCAGCTCGAGCGCGCCGGCGCCGGCGAGCCCGGCGATGCCGAGGATCTCTCCCGCCCTGGCCTCGAGGTCGACGCCGCGCAGCCACTTGCCGCGGATCCCGCGAGCCTCGAGGGTCACCGGCTGGTCGACCTGGTCGACCACGCTCGCGCGGAAGTCGGGGTCGACGTCGTCGCCGACCATCGTGGTGGCAAGGGTCCTCGGGTCGAGGCTGGCGACGTCGTAGGTGCCCACCCGGCGTCCGCCGCGCAGCACGGTCACCCGGTCGGCGATGGCGAAGATCTCGTCCATCCGGTGTGAGACGTAGAGGACGCTCATGCCGCGGCGCCGCACCTCGGCGACGACCTCGAAGAGTCGCTCGACCTCCTCGTGGGGGAGCACGGCCGTGGGCTCGTCGAGCACGAGCACGCCGCCGCCCTCCCAGCCCTGGAGCGCCGCGGCGATCGCCACGACGGTCCGCTGGACGGGCGTGGCGGCGGCCAGGGGCCGGTGGATGTCGAGGTCCACGTCGAACGCCGCGAGCACCCGGCGGGTCTCGACCTCCTGCTGGCTCCACAGGACCCGGCCACCGAGACCGCGGGCGAAGCCGCCGTGCAGGGCGAGGTTGTCCTGGGCGCTGAGCTCGAGGATCAGGCCGAGGTCCTGGTGGACGAAGCGCAGGCCGTCGGGCACCGAGCGGCCCACCTCGAAGGGCTCCCCGTCGAGCTCGGCGTGCGCGCCGGGGTCGGCCGAGTGGTAGGCCGCGAGCAGCTTGATGAGCGTCGACTTTCCCGAGCCGTTCTGACCCATGAGGGCGTGCACCTCGCCCGGCGCGACGTCGAGCGAGACGCCGTCGAGGGCCCGCGTGCCGGGGAAGGTCTTGGAGAGGTTGCGGACGTGCAGGACCGGTCGGATCTCCGCCTGGGGAGCGTTCATCTCGACCCTCGCCTTCCGTCGAACGGTAGGTCAACTGAGTTCACTTCAGTTTGAAGAATAGGCATGTTCTGCCTGTGATGGCAACCACAAGGAGCCGCCGACTTCTCGGGAGCCGAGAGCTCTTGTGGTCGACGTCACGACTCGCTAGATTGAATCGAACTAAGTTTGGTTTGGGAAGGGTTCGAGACCTTCCAGGCCCCGTCAGTGAGTGGAAGGTCGGCCCATGACAACCATCGATCACCAGGCGTTCTTCATCGACGGAGCGTGGCGCCCCGCCGGCAGCGACGACCGGTTCGACATCGTCTCCCCGCGCTCCGAGCAGGTCATCGGGCACGTGCCAGCGGCCTCGAAGGCCGACATCGACGCAGCCGTCGCTGCGGCTCGCCGGGCCTTCGACGAGGGGGAGTGGCCGCGGCTGACCCCGGCCGAGCGGGCCGACTACCTGACCCGCATGGCCGACGCGATCGCCAAGCGCCAGGACGAGCTCGCCGAGCTGATCACCGAGGAGCTCGGCTGCACGCTGTTCCTCTCGCAGGTCTACCAGGTCATCTCGCCGGTGATGAGCCTCAACTACAACGCCGAGATCGGGCGCAGCCTCGAGACCGAGCAGGTGCGGCTCAGCGACCTCGGTCCGCTGGCCGCGAGCTCCGAGGGCGGCAGCATCATCCCGATGGCCGGCGCGAGCCTGGTCGTCCAGGAGCCGGTCGGTGTCGTGGCGGCGTTCCCGGCGTTCAACTTCGCCTTCCCCGCGGTCCCGCAGAAGGTCGCGCCGGCACTCATCGCCGGCTGCACCGCGGTGGTCAAGGTGACCGAGCCCAACCCGCTCGCCACCTTCATCTACGGCGACATCTGCGCTGAGGTCGGCCTGCCGCCGGGCGTCATCAACATCGTCGCCGCGCGGGCGCCCGAAGCCGAGTACCTCGTGCGTCACCCCGGCGTCGACATGGTGAGCTTCACCGGGTCGGTGCAGACCGGCGCCCGGATCGCCGCCGCGTGCGGCGAGCTGATCAAGCCCTGCGTCCTGGAGCTCGGCGGCAAGTCGGCCGCGATCGTGCTCGACGACGCCAAGCTCGAGGACGCGCTGCCGGTGCTGATCGGCGCCAGCGTCGGCACCAACGCGGGCCAGAGCTGTGTCGCGCTGACCCGGCTGGTGGTGCCCGCCGAGCAGTACGACGACTACGCCGAGGCGCTGGTCGAGGGGTTCCGGTCGCTCAAGATCGGCGACCCGATGGAGGCCGACACCGTGATCAGCCCGTTGGTCACCGAGCGGCAGCGCGACCGCGTGGAGGAGTACGTCGAGCTGGCCCGCAAGGAGGGCGCCACGATCGCCACCGGCGGTCGCCGCCCGGCGGGGCTCGACCGCGGCTGGTACTTCGAGCCGACCCTGGTCACCGACGCCGACAACCAGATGCGCGTGAGCCGCGAGGAGATCTTCGGCCCGGTGGCCTCGCTGATCCCCCACCACGGCGAGGAGGACGCGGTCCGCATCGCCAACGACAGCGAGCTCGGCCTCTCCGGGGCGGTCTTCACCGCGGACGACGCCCACGGCTTCGAGATCGCGCGGCGGATGCGGACCGGGACGTTCTCGGTCAACACCTTCGCCGCCGACCTGGGCTCACCGTTCGGCGGCTACAAGAGGTCCGGCATCGGTCGTGAGCACGGGCCGACCGCCTACCAGGAGTTCCTCCACTACAAGACCATCTCGGTCGACCCGAGCCGTCAGCTCCCGGAGTCCGTCACCACGGGCGTCAGCCGCGGGACGGGCCCCGGCACGCATTGATGGACACCGGCTACCCCCACGTCTTCTCGCCGTTCCGGCTGGGTGGGTTCGACCTGCGCAACCGGCTCGTCGCGCTGCCGGCCGGGACCAGCCTCGTCGAGGGCGGCGTCCCGACGCATGCCGACGTCGACCACTTCGAGCGGCTGGCTCGAGGCGGCGTCGGCCTCGTCATCGCCGGCGCCATGGTCGTCCACCCCACGTCCGCGCTGCGGTCGGGGAAGCTCGTGGAGGCCCATCTCGACGCCGTCGTGCCCGCGATGAAGGAGAAGGCGGAGGTCGTCCACCGGCACGGTGCGCGACTCGTCGGCCAGCTGTGCCACCTCGGCCGGGAGTTCATCGGAGGGGAGTCCGACCAGCCGCCGATGGCACCGTCCGCGATCAAGACCGCACGCGACGCGTACCCGCCGCACGAGCTCACGGTGGAGGAGATCGACGCGATCATCGAGGGCTGGCGGCTCTCGACGGAGCATCTCGTCACAGCCGGTCTCGACGGGGCCGAGATCCACGCCGCGCACGGCTACCTGCCGGCGCAGTTCATGTCACCGCTGACCAACCGGCGCACCGACAGCTTCGGGGGCTCCTTCGAGAACCGGATGCGCTTCCTGCACCTGGTGATCGAGGCGATGCGGTCGGTGAGCCCGGCCGGGTTCGCCCTGGGCGTCCGGCTCAGTGGCGAGGAGGACCTCGTCGGCGGCATGGGCATCGACGACTGCGTCCGGATCGCCGAGGACCTCGCCGGGCGCGGCGGAGTCGACTACTTCAGCATCACCCACGGCACGCGCGGGACCTACGTGAAGGACTCCACCGGACCGGATGCGGTGGCGGTCCCCTCGGCGTCCCGGGTGCGGGCCGCGACCGGCGTCCCGACCCTGGTCGGACAGCGGATCCGCGACGTGGGCACCGCCGAGCACGCCATCAAGGCCGGTCACGCCGATCTCGTCGGCATGGCGCGGGCCCTGATCGCCGACCCCGACCTGCCCGTCAAGTCGCAGACCGGCCGGCTCGACGAGGTCCGCGGCTGTCTGGGCATCAACCAGGACTGCCGCGCGTTCGACCCGCACCTGCACTGCGCGGTCAACGCCGAGGTGGGCCGGGTCCGGCCCGCGACCGTCGGCGTCCAGGTCTCGCGACCCAAGGACATCTACGTGATCGGCGGCGGCCCGGCCGGGCTGGAGGCAGCCCGGGTCAGCGCGGAGCGGGGCCACCGGGTGACCCTCTTCGAGCGCGACACCACCCTCGGCGGAGCGGTGCGGGTCGCGGCCGCCTCGCCGCACCGCGCGACTCTGATCGACATCATCGACTACCTGGACCGGGAGACCCGGCGGCTCAAGGTCGACATCAACCTCGGGGCCTCGATCGCCCCCGACGACCTCGAGGAGATCCGCGGGTTCGCCGACCACGTGGTGCTCGCGACCGGGTCGCGCGTGGCCGCGCTCCCGCCGGGGCCGGAGTCCCGCGGCGCCGTCTCCGTCGACGACGTGCTCACCGGAAGGCTCGCGAGCCGCGAGCCGGGGGCAGCAGTGGTCTACGACGAGAGCGACGGTTTCTGGCCGGCCTACAGCGCCGCGGAGGCTTTGGCCAAGCGAGGCTGGGAGGTCACCTTCGCCACCGCGCTGACGGCGCTCGCGGGGCGCGTGCCCCACGAGAGCGTGGGCCCGCTGCTGGGCCGGCTCGGTGAGGCCGGAGTGACGATGCACGTCGCCACCCGAGTGGTGATCCCGGAGGACCCGACCGAGCCCCTGGCCCTGGGACCCGTGTTCGGGGGAGCCGCCGTCGGCCTCGACCCCGACCTTCTCGTCTGGCACCAGCCGCGCGCCGGTGCCGACGAGCTGACGCGCAGCACACCCGCCGGCACGACCCTCACCGCGATCGGCGACTGCGTGACCCCGCGGCGGATCGGCCACGCCATTGCCGAGGGCTACCGGCTCGGGGCGACCGTCTGATGCGCACCACCCAGCACCCACAGGAAGAGGCTGACCAATGACCACAGTCGAGGAGCGGATGCTCATCGAGGACACGCTCTACCGCTACGCGTCATGCATCGACTCGGCCAACCCCGACGGCCTGACCGACGTCCTGCACCCCGACCTGTGGGCGCAGTACGGCAACGCCGAGCCCGCCGAGGGCGCCGCGACCGTGATCGGCTGGATCCGCGACGCGACCAAGGCCTGCGTCTGGCAGCACCACCTGCTCAGCGTCTACCACGTCGACGTGGAGGGCGACCGGGCGACGGCGCTCGTCTACCACACGTCGTACCAGAAGTTCGAGGGCGACGACGACGTCTGCGTCCTCGTCGGCCGCTACCACGACGAGCTCACCCGGCACGAGGGCACCTGGAAGATCTCCCGGCTCGTCTTCGAGATCATGTGGGGCGAGCGCCGGTCGGACACCGCCGGCTACCTGGCCTCGGTCGGCGGCCGCGGTCCGCAGGTGCCGTTCTGGCCGTGATGTCGGCCTACCGGCTGCTCGACTGGGAGCGGCCGGTCGAGCTGGTCGAGCTGCCGGTGCCCACGCCCCGGGGGCGCGAGGTGCTCCTCGAGGTGCGGGCCGTCGGGCTGTGCCACTCCGACCTCTTCGTCATGACGTGCGCGCCGGGCACGCTGCCCTACGACCTGCCGCTGACCCTCGGCCACGAGGTCGCCGGCCGGGTGGTCGCGGTCGGCGATGCGGTCGACGCCTCGCTCGTCGGTCGTGACGGCGTCGTGCACGGCGTGTGGTCGTGCGGCGAGTGCCACAACTGCCGGCGCGGCCGGGACAACCACTGCGTGGCCCTCGACGGGCGGGTCGGGTGCGGGCTGGGCCGCGACGGCGGGCTGGCCGACTACGTGCTGCTGCCCGACGAGCGCCACTTCGTCGCGGCCGACGGCGTCGCACCGACCGTCCTCGCACCACTGGCTGACGCGGGACTCACGGCTTATCACGCCATCCGCGCCGAGCGCGACGCGCTCGTGGGGGAGTGCACGGCCCTGGTGGTCGGCGTCGGCGGTCTCGGACACCTCGCCGTGCAGATCCTCCGCGCGACGACGAGCGCGACGGTGGTGGCGGTCGACCCACGGCCCGAGGCGCAGCGCGCTCGCCGTCGACCTCGGCGCCCACCGCGCGGGCGCCTCGGTCGAGGAGGCGCTGGCCGGCTCGGGAGCAGACGTCGTCCTCGACTTCGTGGGCTCCGACGAGACCATGGGTGCCGGTGCGGCCGCGCTCGAGCCGGGCGGGAGTCTGGTCGTGGTCGGCGGAGCACGCGGCAGCATGGTCGTCGGCAAGGGGCTCGAGCTGCCGCTGGGCTGGCAGGTGAGCGCGCCGTTCTGGGGCACCCGCGAGGACCTGGTCGCGGTGATCGAGCTCGCCGAGAAGGGGCTCCTCGCCCCCGTCGTCGAGGTCGTGGCGTTCGACCAGGTGGCCGCGGCCTACGAGCGGCTGCGCGACGGTGCCGTGACCGGGCGCCTCGTCGTCGTCCCCGACCTCGAGCCGTGACCCGCACCGGCCGGGAGATCCGCGTCCGCCGCTATCCCACCGGCGCCGTGACCGTCGATGACTTCGAGGTGGTCGACGTCCCTGTCCCCGACCCGGCCCCGGGGCAGGTGCTGGTGCGCAACACGTGGACCTCGGTCGACCCGGGGCTCCGCCTGCGGCTGCGCAGCGATGCTCCGGCCGGCTACTTCGCGGCGTTTCCTCTGGGCCGGGCCATGGACGGCGTCATGGCGGTCGGTGAGGTGGTGGCGTCGCGCGCCCAGGGCTTCGCCGCCGGCGACGTGGTCGCGCACGCCCAGGGCTGGCGCGACTACGCCGTCGTCGACCCGGACGAGGTCCAGCTCGGGGGAGTCGGGACCCTCGCCCGACTCGACGTGAGCCGGGCCCTGCCGTCGGCCTACCTCGGCCCGCTCGGAGGGATGGGGCTCACGGCGTACGCCGGGCTGCACGTCGTCGACGGCCTCACCGGCGGGGAGACGGTCTGGGTCTCGGCGGCCGCGGGTGCGGTCGGCAGCCTGGCGGCCCAGATCGCCAGGCTCTGCGGCCACCGTGTGGTCGCCAGCGCGGGTTCCGACGAGAAGGTCGTGTGGCTGCGCGACGAGCTCGGCGTCGACGCGTTCAACTACCGCGACGGCGACCTGGTCGACCAGCTGGCCGTCCACGCCCCCGATGGCATCGACGTCTACTTCGACTCGGTCGGCGGGGAGCACCTCGAGGCGGCGCTCGACCGGCTGAACCGCGGCGGCCGGGTCGCGATCTGCGGCTCGGTCTCCGACTACGAGTCGGCGCCGAGAGGACCTCGCAACCTGTTCCTGGCCGTCTCCAAGGACCTGACGCTGCGCGGCTTCCGCGGCAGCAGCAACCTGCACCTGCTGCCCGAGATGCGGCGCCGGGTGTCCGGCTGGCTCGGCACCGGCGAGCTGGTCAGCCGCGAGACTGTGTTCGAGGGGCTGGAGTCGGCCCCGCACGCCCTGGCCGAGATGCTCGCCGGCCGCACGACCGGGAAGACGCTGGTGAGGACGGCATGACGAAGGTCGACGAGCGGATCCGCGACAAGGTGGTGCTTCTCAGCGGCGCCACCGGAGGGCTCGGGCAGGCGATGGCCGAGCGGCTCGCGGAGGAGGGCGCGCACCTGGTGCTGACCGACCTCGACGAGCGGGCCTGCCAGGAGCTGGCGGACAGGCTCGGTGGGCACCTCGCCGCCAGGCTCGACGTCGCGGACGAGGCCCAGTGGGTCGAGGTCGCCGAGCTCGTCCAGCGGGAGCACGGCCGCCTCGATGCGCTGGTCAACAACGCCGGCATCGGCAGCCTCGCGACCGTGGAGCAGGAGACGGCCGAGCGCTGGGACGCGGTGATGTCTGTCGACGCCACCGGGGTGTGGCTCGGCATGAAGCACCTCGGGCCGCTGATCGCGGCCTCCGGCGGTGGCTCGATCGTCAACCTCAGCTCGATCCTCGGCACGGTCGGCGGGCTCGGCAACAGCGCGGCGTACGCCGCTGCCAAGGGCGCGGTCCGGACCCTGAGCAAGAACGCCGCCCTGCACTGGGCGACCGCGGGCGTCCGGGTCAACTCCCTGCACCCAGGCTTCATCGGCACCGCCCAGCTGCTCGAGCGCTACGAGGGCACGCCCCGGCACGAGGCGATGCTGGCCAACACCCCGATGGGACGGCTCGGCACCGGCGAGGAGATCGCGGCGGTCGTCGCGTTCCTGGTCAGCGACGACTCGACGTTCATGACGGGGTCGGAGGTCTACGCCGACGGTGGCTACACCGCCCGGTGATGCTGCGGTGTGTGGTCATGGTGGAGGTGAGACCGTGGGGCGGCACGTCCTATGCGGAAAGACCGCACAAGCGATTCCGTGACGATGGGTCTTGGCGAGGTTGGGCTTCGAGGTCGCGAGGCGCCTCGTGACACCTGGCTGCGTGAGCGGCGGCGAGGCGCCTCGACGAGATACCCACCGTTGTAGTCGAGGCGTTAGGGGACCGCAACCATAGTTGAACTATCCAGCACCCTTCAGTCGGTGTCGCGGCGGGTAAGACGCACCCGTGGGCAGATCCTCACTAGACAAGTGGTTCGAAGCACGAGGTGAAGTGCCTCAGGGTCTTCGGCTCCAGGGCGATCCGGTATCCCGGGAGTGCGTCGGCCTTCGTGGCCACCTCCTCACAGACCTCGATCACGTAGTCGATGTGGCTCTGGGTATAGGTGCGCCGCGGAATCGCAAGCCGGACCAGGTCCATGGTGGCCGGCGCCTCGGTGCCATCGGGCTGCCTGCCGAACATCACCGTGCCGATCTCGCACGAGCGGATCCCGCCCGTCTCGTAGAGAGCGATGGCTACGGACTGGCCCGGGTACTCCAACGGGTCCAGGTGGGAGGCCAGCGCCCGCGCGTCGATGTAGACGGCGTGCCCGCCGAAGGGGCTGAGCACGGGGATGCCGCGCTTCTGAAGTGCCGCC
This sequence comes from uncultured Actinomycetota bacterium, assembly GCA_963793315.1. Classification (GTDB taxonomy): domain Bacteria; phylum Actinomycetota; class Actinomycetes; order Propionibacteriales; family Nocardioidaceae; genus Nocardioides. Next base: position 162,873 of record CAWBZR010000010.1, read on the forward strand.
CCGAGGTAGGCGGTCGACCGGATCCGGTACCTCAGGTAGTCGTGTTGCACGACCTCCTTGAGTCCCTGGGCCAGCGCCTCGAGGTCGCGCCCCGCGAGGCCGCCGTACGTCGGGAAGCCCTCGGTGAGGATCAGCGTGTTGCGGCAGGCCTCGGCGAGGTCGTCGTCGTTCATGGCGAGCCAGCCACCGATGTTGCCCATGGGGTCCTTCTTGGCGCTCATCGTCATCCCGTCCGCCAGGGAGGCCATGTCGCGCACGATGTCGGCGACCTCCCGGTCGCCCTGGCCTTCCTCGCGTTCGCGGATGAACCAGGCGTTCTCGGCGAACCGGCATGCGTCGAGGAACAACGGCTTGCCGTAGCGGTCACAGATCTCGCGAACGCCCGCCAAGTTGGCCAGCGAGACGGGCTGCCCGCCGCCGCTGTTGTTCGTGATCGTGACGAAGACGCACGGGACGTCGTCTGCCCGGCTCGCCAGCAGGTCTTCGAGGGCCGCCAGGTCCATGTTCCCCTTGAACGGGTGCTGGGAGGAGGGGTCACGGCCCTCGGGGATGGGGATGTCGGTGGCCAGCGCACCGGTCGCCTCGACGTTCGCCCGGGTCGTGTCGAAGTGGGTGTTGTTCGGGACGACCTTGCCGGGGCCACCGATGACCGAGAAGAGGATCTTCTCTGCTGCCCGGCCCTGGTGGACCGGGATGACGTGCTCGAACGGGAACAGTTCGCGGACCGCGTCGGCGAAGATGTAGAACGACGGCGACCCGGCGTACGACTCGTCACCGTGCTGGATCGCCGCCCACTGGTCCCTGCTCATGGCACCGGTGCCCGAGTCGGTCAGCAGGTCGACGAGGACATGCTCCGCGCGTATCTGGAAGAGGTTGAAGGCGGCTTCTCGGAGGTACTCGCGACGCTCGGCGCGGGTGCTCATCCTCAACGGCTCCACCGAATGGATGCGGAACGGCTCGAAGATCGTGCGGAAGGTGGGCTCGTCCATGAAGCCATCGTCGCGTAGGCAGACCTCGCGAGGAACGGACGCGCGGTGCGGACCGCCTTCGGCGCCATGACTCGACGCTATGACTCGGCGCTGTCGCGGCGGTTGCCGCACGTTCGAAGGCGGTGCACGGATTGGGCTGTGACGGGGCGCTCAGTCCCAGTCAGAGGTCCCTGAACCGGGTGCGAGATTGTCGCTCAGGCGCGGCTTCCAGGTCATCGAGGTATCTGCCCGTCCGACCTACCAAGGAACGCGGCTGCCGTCCCAGGACCAGAGTGATCCCGTCGGACCGTCGTCGGAAATGAGTGCGAGGCGGACTGCTCCGTCGCTGCCTCGGCCGGGTCCCCTCCGACGGTCATCCCGGGCACGAGGCTCGTGCGGCGGAGCCCCGGTGCGAGCGCATTGACCTTGAACCTCTCGCCGAGCGCCTGAGCCGTGAGGAGCGTGACCGCGTTGACCGCCGTCTTGGAGCTGCGGTAGGCGAGGCCGCCTCCCTGCACCCGCTCCCAGTCGAACTGGGGATTGTCGACTGCCGGTCCAAGTCAGGGATCCGGTGCCGCTGGAGATGTTGACGATCCGGGGATGCGCTGACCGACTGAGTGCCGGGAGGAACGACTGGGTGACAGCGACTGGCCCGACGACGTTCGTGTCGTAGGCGAGGCGCAGCTGCTCGACGCTGGTGTTGGCGATGCCCCTCCTCCGGGATTCACGCCAGCATTGTTGATGAGGAAGTCCACCTCGCCAACCCCCGCGACCGCGGCATCCACCGACGCCGTGTCGGTGACGTCGAGCTGGACGACACGGGCGGTCGGGCCGAGGGTATCCGCCGCTTGGCGACCTTTGGACACGTCGCGCGCGCCGATCCAGACCGTCACCCCGTGGTCGATCAGCTGGCGTGCGATCTCAAGACCGATGCCTGTGTTTCCCCCGGTCACGACCGCGATTGAACCCGGTTCCACAGAGCCGATCTTCAGCTCCAGGTCTCGTTCTTCTCTCATGGATCCCCCAACTCCAACGATGTAGTTGGAATGCTACCGCCGAGCTATCGATTCTCCAACCGCATAGTTGGTATTTTCATGGCATGGCATGGGACACGGAAGGTACGCGACGGCGGCTGCGGGACGCGGCACTCGTCGAGTTCGCCGCACGAGGCTTCGACGGAGCCACGGTCGCCTCGATCGCGGCCACAGCCGGAGTCAACAAGGAGCGCCTCTACAGCTACTTCGGTGACAAGAAGGCCCTGTGGGAGCTTGTTCTGGCTACCGAGCTGGATCGCCTCGCATCAGCGGTCGCACTCACCGGCACTGGCTTGGACGACATCGGTGCGTTCGCCGGAGCCATGTTCGACTATCACGCGGCCCACCCTGAACTTGGCCGTCTGCTGCAGTGGGAGGGCCTGCAGGGAGGTCCGCCTGCAGATGCGGCCGGTCGAGCGACTCACTACCGGGAAAAGGTCGAGCGGTTCGCCGAAGCGCAACGGACCGGCCTGCTCGATGATGGCCTCGACGCCGCCCATCTAGTCTTCTCGCTCATCCCCTTGCCGCCTGGTGGCAAACGGTGCCCCAGCTCGCGTCCATGATCACAGGCGCCGGACCCGACGATGAGATCGAGCGTGCGCGACGCCGGGCCTTCATCGTCGAGGCTGCCCGACGACTCGCGAGTCCGTCGCATCTCTGACCGGCATCTCCGCTGATCAGGCATGCTTGAGTTGGCAACAGGGACAGGCATGGACCCGCGACCCCTTGGCAGTCAACCCAGCCGAGCGCGTGAACGGTTAGACGCACGATTCCGGGCGAGCGGATCGCGGCAGATCCGGCGAGCGCCGCCTCGTTGCTCGTAACTGAACGTGCAGAACCTCTCGGCCGGCCACTGACCCCCAACTCCTCGTGAGCGTCTGGAGAGAGCGACGTTAGCGGCGGTAGGACGCGGGTAGACGAAGGGCTCCGGATCGCGGCAGGTCCCGACACTTCACCTCGACCGCGGCGTGAACTCCTACGCTTTTCGGCATGCAGGACATCGTGACGCTGGTCAGGATCGTCTTCTCCCAGCGGCAGACCCAGGTCACCCTGGCGCTGTCGGCGGTTCTCTTGATGCCACTGGCCACAGCGTTGGCGGCCCGTGCTGGCTGGTCGTGGTGGCGCGTTGCGGTGGCGGGACTTGCTGGCTTGGGTACGGCGATTGTCGTCGCGGCGACGCTCGGGCGTTACGCGAATGGAGTCTCGGTCCGCGGATGGGACCTTCATTGCTTGGGGCGGCCGGTTCTATCGCTCGACACACCGGAGGCGAGACTCAACGCGTTGCTGTTCGGACCTGCCTGCTTCTTCGCGGTGCTCGCGATTCAACGCATCGTGATCGTCCTCATATTGGCCACGTCGCTGAGTGTGTTGGTCGAGTTCGTTCAGGGCGCCACTGGTTTGGGCACCTGCCAGACTTCCGACGTAGCTCTCAACGTGGGTGGGGCCGGGGTTGCAGGGCTATTCGGAGTCCTTGCTGTAGCACTGACCGTTCGACTCCCGGCGTACCGGCCGAGCGCGCGACCGCACTGAGCTCGGCATGAGATGACGCATGCAGACGCGCCGCTACGCGGCGGTGTGACGTGGCCGCTTCGCGGTATGACGCCCCTGCGAAGTGCGCTACTCGAGGCAATAGTCGGTCGGGAGCCGACAGCGCGGAAATCCGCGAGCTCTGACGCGCAGGCTATGCGGCTCCGGGAGACCGCACTCGCGACCGGTTGCGCGGCTGGCGGTAGCCCGAGGTGGTCGGCCTTGTCGGGACTTTGTCTCATAGTGTCGGTCGGCGCTCATCGGGTGGGCAACGCTTGGACGATTGCTCGCTCCTTGACAGAGCGGAACGGACGCAATGAGCAAGGGGCAAGACGTGGTGATCAGCTACGACACTGAGGCGGGCTTGCCGACGGGGGCGGTCGGATGGATCAAGTTGCTGGACGCTGTTGAGAACACGGACGCCAACGACGAGAACCAGTGGATCCAGTTCAAGCCAATCTCGACGCCGGCACCAGATTGGCACGGGATCAGATGCACACGTCGCGATTGGAGCGGTGCTGTTGACACTTGCCGTCGTGCACAGACCCTAGGTGTCCCTGCTTGACACCCTGGCCAGGAGGAGGCGCGACCTCATGTCGCAGTGGCGCCGGCTGGCCGAAGCGGTTGAAGAACGAGGCGGTTCAGGGTTTCGGCGTCGAAGGGTTTGGAGAGCAGGAAGCCTTGGACTTCATCAACGCCATGGCGGCGGACATCGTCGAGCTGCTGTGTAGTTTCCACACCCTCGGCGATGGTGCTCACGCCGAGGTCGTTGCCGAGTTGGACGAGGGTGCGGATGATGGCGTCCGAGTCGCGGGAGCGACTGATGGCGTCGATGAAGGCCGGTCGATCTTGAGGGTGTCGACAGGGAAGCGTTGTAGGTAGGCAAGGCTGGAATAGCCGGTCCCGAAGTCGTCCAGGGCGATCTGCACGCCAAGCTGCTTGAGCTCGTTCAGGCGCACAGCGATCGCGTCCAGGTCGCGCATGAGTGCGGTTTCAGTGATTTCGAGGGTCAGCGCGGAGGCCGGCAGGCCGCTGGCGGTGAGCGCGTCGCGGACGTCGGCGATAATGTGTCGGTGTCGAGCTGGCGGGCGGAGACATTCACGGACATGCTCAGGTCATTACCGGCGGCTTTTCCAGGCCTCGCATCTGGATACAGGCCTGGACGAGGACCCAGCGACCGACCTCGAGGATCTCGCCGCTGGATTCCAGCGCGGCGATGAACTCCTGGGGTGCCAGCTCACCCCGGGTCGGGTGTTGCCAGCGAATGAGTGCTTCCACGCCGACGAGGGTGAGATCAGCTAGGCTATAGATGGGTTGGTAGACCAGACGGAACTGCTCCTGCTCGTACGCGACGCGCAGGTCGGCGTCCACCGCGCTCCGCGAGCATTGCTCCTGATCCAGTGCGGGGCGGAACAGTTCGTAGCGGTCTCGGCCGGCGGCCTTGGCGTGGTAGAGGGCAATGTCGGCGGCGCGGAGGAGCTGCGGCGCCGCCCTGCTCACCGTAGCCGAACGCGATCCCGATGCTCGCGGTCACCGGGACGGTGACGGTCTCGGTGTCGTTGAATCGGTGTCGAGGGTGAAGGGTTGACGCAGCACGTCGAGCAACCGCTCTGCGAGGAGCTCGGCGGCATGGGGGCCCGATGAGCAGTCCATCACCACGACGAACTCGTCACCCCCGAGACGCCCCGCGGTGTCGACTTCCCGCAATGATGCTGCTCAGGCGGGCTGCGACGGCTTGCAGCAGGCGTGTCGCCGGCCTGGTGGCCGAGGGTGTCGTTGACATCTTTGAATCCGTCGAGGTCCAGGAACAGCACCGCGCAGTCGCCACCATCACGACGGACCCGGGCCGCGACCTGGTCGAGCCGATCCAGGATCAACGCCCGGTTGGGCAGCCCGGTCAGCGCGTCATGCAGGGCCAGATACTCCAGCTCGGCCGATTTCTCGTCGGCCACGGCGAGTGCCACCCGCTGCCCGGCCACCAACCCACGGATCGCTGGTAGCAGGACGAATGCGACAGCGAGCAACATCGCCGACCCGCAGCAAATCGTCGGCCGTCGGCGGCGGAACCATCAACGCGGCCAGCAACACCGCGGCGACCGAGAGCGCGAAGTACAGATGATCGCCGCGTCTCATACAGCGCGAACCAGATGAGCGGCACGAGGATCAACGCGAGCAGATGGGAGTGCACTCCCTTGTCCGAGTGCATGTACCCGTCGATCAGCACCAGTGCAGGTACCCCAGCCGCGGCCTGCGTCCATCGCGGATAGCGGCGCCACGGCAGCCACAGCATCATGGCCATGACCGCCGCCGCAGCACAGAGAGTGAAGATCGTGGACGCGATGCTGACCTCAGGATTGAACGGCATTGACACCACCGCCACCGCCAACCACGGCGAAGAACGGCGCCAGACGTCTGCCGCTGCCCGGGGCAGCCAACGGTCCCAACTCCTCTAGCGCATCGTGGCGCGCGGTCATCGCGGGAGGATCGCGGAGCGGACCGGCTCATCGCCCCATGGTGAATACTTGCGCGCCGACGTATGGAGAGGCGAACGGCCCAATTTCACCCCAGTTCCCACGCGACGGGCTCGCTCTAGGTCTAGACCCCGGGGAGGGGACACCGAACATGTAGTGCGAGCCGCGTCGGCGAAAGAGCCGCGCAATGAGTACTGGAGTGGCCGCGCAAAGCGCATTCACGCTCGACGTCTCGATTCGACATCGGATGGCGTAGGGCTACGCCTGACCGGCGAGCCGACGTTGTCGTCAGCCGCTCTGACGCCGTAGCCCGCCCCGGCATAACTCGCAGTCGTTGAATATGTACTCCCCTCACTGCGCGACCATCGGACTCGGGCGTCTCGAGGTCCGAGTGCGACTGCGTCATTGTGGGCGGTGTGCAGCGCCCCGTTCCTACGCGATCACTGGGCGGAGCGCCCGCGGTCACCACCCGCGAGCACCGCTGTCGATCGCTACGCGGCGGGCCAGTCGAGCTCGAGGTGGACATCGGTGGTGCGCCAGATCTCGATGACTCTTGGCGGCGGCTGGGTGGGGTCGTTGTCGAGCCGGCGGGTGCCGGTGTGGTCAACGAGTGCGTAGCGGCCGTGGGGGTCGCGCCAGATGAAGATGCCCGGGAAGGGTTGCTGCACCTGCCAGCCGCCGTGGGTCTTGATGCGGTGGTGGAAGAGGGTCATCGGCCCGTAGTTGCCCACGCCTGACTCCCCGCCGTCGTCGTAGGCGACCGGTGTGGTCGATCTGCTTGGAGCGGGAGAGGCTGGAGGAGAAGGGGAAGGTGTCGGCCGGCGTCATGAGGTGCACGGCCTGTCTATGTCGGTCCGGGATCTCGTAGGCGTCGACCGGGGCCTGGCCAGCCAGGTCGAGCACGGGCTGGACGTTGATGGTGCATCGGGGGCCGAGCACGCGGGTGATCCAGGCCTCGGTGACCGGGCCGTGCCCCTCGAGCCGAGCGACGGGCTCGGCGTCCAGGCCGGCGTATTGGTGCAGATAGAGCGTGACGGTCGGCAGCAGGTCGCGGACGTCGGTCTCCGGGCCCGCGCCCGGGTTGGCCAGCAACAGCACGGCGTGGACGCGTCGCTGGTCCTGGTCGGCCTCGGGCATGGCCTCGACCAGGGTCTTCTCCCGGGCGGTGACCGCGGCGTCGATCTGGTCGATCGTCGCGATGTCGGCGCGGACCATGAAGGTCCCCATCCCGTGGCCCTCGGTGCGGACCTTCTTGGCGAACGTCGCCTGGCTGGCACGCTCTTCGTGCTGGCGGGCGGCCACCGGGTCGGCTTGGGCGACCTTGGCCTCGACCAGGATCTCGAACCGCGACCAGCTGATGCGGCCGTCGGCCGACTCGACCACGCCGGCGTCGACGTACGCCGCCTGCTCGGGTGTCACGTCACGGGTCTTGGCCGCGACGTGGCGGGCGTAGGAGGCCCTGACCTCGCCCCGCTCGACCCGGGCCCAGAGCTGGGGGAGGCGGTGGTGGAGGTCGAGAGCGTCGGCCATCATCGCTGCGGCAGCGTAGGCAGAGCGGCCGATCCGGACGCCGAGCTCGGCCGCGGCGAACTCGCAGACCTCGGGGGTGCCGGCGCCGCCGTAGAGCTTGGCCTTCTCGCGACCCGGCAGCGCGGACTCCGCGGGGTCGAGGCGGGCCGGGGCGTGGACGATGGCCCACTGGTAGGCGATGCGGAGCAGCTCGACCTCACCCTCGCGGATGGTGTCGGCGCAGGCCTCGGCAGCAGCGAGGAGACCGTCCTCACCCATCTCTGCCAGTGCCGTGCTCATGGATCAAGCCAAGCACCCGGCGCCGACAGTCGAGGGCCCGATTTCCCTGTATCCACAGGGATTCCGGGCACTGTTACCCAACTGTTGATCTGCGGGACGGGCCGGGCGTCCTACGCCGGGAACTCGATCCGCGGCGTACGCCCGATCAGCAGCCGCCGGCATCGGTCGGTCGCCGGGTCGATGAGGGCCGAGGCGTTGAACGACGCCTCGAAGGCGCCGTCCCGGGTGGTGCGGCCCAGCACCAGCTCGACGTCGTCGACCAAGGCACCCTGGGTGATCGCGTGGACCAGCACGCTCTTCTCGCGCTGCTCGAGGTAGGCGATCAGGCCGGCGCGGTCGCCGAGGAACTCGGCCGCCTGCCCGTCGCCCTTGGAGAACTGGATCGACATCTCGAAGTCGTCGGTGATCCGATCGAGGACGCGCTCAGGTTCGTCGGAGTCCATGATCTCGAACCAGGCCTCCAGGAAGGGCGTCGCGGTCATCAGCCCTCCACCAGGACGTGCTCGGTGTCGAAGGTGACCTCATAGCTGGCGATCAGCCCGTCCGCACCGACATGGGCGCCGGACAGGAACCGACCGGTCGTGTTGCCGCCGTCCGTCACGCGGCCGTAGAGGAACTCGACGTCCTCGTCGCGCGACTGCCGCAGCACCACGTGCTTGCGGTCGGGGACTCCGCGGCTGCCCAGGTAGCCGCCCATCTCGTCGCGCCCGTGACCGCGCCGCGTCCCGGCGGGCAGGACCATCACGAAGCGGACGTCCGGGTGGAGCAGCTGCAAGGCGTCCTCGATGCGTCCTTCGTCGAGGGTGCGGTAGTAGCGCGCGAGCGTGGTCTCGAGCATAAAATTGAAGTTAGTTCAATCCGTCGGTGGTGTCGAGCACGGGGTTGCCGAATGCGACGCTCGTCATCTAAAGTGAAGTCAATTCAGTTCATGTTCAGGAGGCTCAGTGACCGCGCAGCCGTGGCCCGTCGCCGACGCAGCGGTGCTCGCACCCGTGCCGGAGCACGAGGAGCTGCGCCGGGTGCTGCGAGACCTCCTGGAGACCCACGCGCCGCACGACGAGGTACGCCGGGCCGCCGACCTCCCCGACGGCTGGTCGCCCAAGCTCTGGTCGCTGCTGAACGAGGAGATGGAGGTTGGCTCGCTGGCGGTGCCCGGAGGAGCGTGGCGGGCAGGGGTTCGGGGTCGCGGTCCTGGCCGTGGTCCTCGAGGAGGCCGGCCGGGCGCTGCTGCCCGAGCCGCTCCTGCTCTCCTCGGTCCTCGGCGTGCGCGCCGCGCTGGCCGCTCCGGCGGGCGCGCTGCCCGACGAGCTCGTGCCGGGGCTGATGGCCGGCACCCTGGTCGCGACGGTGGCCCCGGGCGTGCAGACCGATCCCGGCCGGCTCGACCGTGTCCCCCTCGGAGCCGCCGCCGACCTGGTGGTGGCGACAGTGGGCCCGCTCGGTCGGGAGACCATCCACCTGGTCGACCTCCGAGCGGAGGACGCGGCCACCCGCTCGCCGCTCGAGACCCTCGACCTCACCCGCCGGCAGGCCCGGATCGACCTCCACGACGCGCCGAGCCACCTGATCGCTGGCCGCGACGAGGCGGACGCACTCCTGACCGAGCTCGCGATCTTGCGACGGATCGGCCTGGCTGCGGAGCACGTCGGGATGATCGAGGCGATGCTCGAGCTCACCGGCACCCACCTGGGTCAGCGGCACCAGTTCGGCCGGCCGCTCGCGTCGTTCCAGGTGATCAAGCACCGGCTCGCCGACGTGCTCGTCGACCTGGAGCGGGCCCGCTCGGCCGCCCGTTACGCCGCCGCTGTCTTCGACCAGGACCCGTTCGCGGCCGAGCTGCCGGCCGCCGTCGCGGCCGCCACATGCACGGACGCGGTCATCCGGGTGGCTCAGGAGATGGTGCAGCTCCACGGCGGCATCGGCTTCACCTGGGAGCACCCCGCCCACTACTACCTCCGGCGGGCGCTGGGTGACGAAGCCGCCTTCGGATCCGCGCGGGCCGATCGCGCGCTGGTCGCCGAGCTGCTGGACCTGTGATGAGCGACGTGCTGAGCGACGTCGCCGAGGTGCGTCCCGGCGAGGAGCTCGACTGGCCGTCGCTCGAGCGGCACCTGCGGCAGCGGCTGCCCCACCTCGAGGGCACGTTCTCCGTGCGGCAGTTCCCGAACGGGTCGGCCAACCTGACCTACCTGGTCCGCGTCGGCGACGATGCCCTGGTCGTCCGGCGCCCGCCGTTCGGCACCATCGCGGCCGGGGCCCACGACATGCTCCGGGAGTACACCGTGCTGTCCCGGCTGCACGCGGCGTATCCGCGAGCCCCTCTGGGGCTGCACTACTGCGCCGACCCGGCTGTCATCGGCGCCCAGTTCCTGGTCTCGGAGTATCGCCCCGGCGTCGTGGTCTGGGACCGCGTGCCCGAGTCGCTCGCCGTCGGCAACGAGCCGGGGAGGCGCATCGGCTTCGCCGTCGTCGACGCGCTGGCAGACCTGCACCTGGTCGACCCCGCGGGCTGCGACCTCGGCTATCTCGGCCGCCCCGACGGCTACCTGGCTCGGCAGCTGCGCGGCTGGCGAGGGCGCTGGGATGCAGTCGCGACCGACGGGCTGCGCGCGGCCGACAGGGTGGCCGAGCTCCTCGCCCAGCACCTGCCCGAGTCCGGCCAGCCCGCCCTGGTGCACAACGACTTCAAGGTCGACAACTGCCAGTTCGCGCCCGGCGACCCCGACCGGGTGGTCTCGGTCTTCGACTGGGACATGGCGACCCTCGGCGACCCGCTCACCGACCTCGGGACGCTGCTGAACTACTGGCCCGACGGCGCGACGCCGGCCGAGGGCGTCCCCGGCGTCGAGAACGTGGGGCTGCCCAGCCGCGACGAGGTCGTCGAGCGCTACGCCGTCCGGACCAGGCAGAGGCTCTCCCGGGCGGATGTCACGTGGTACGAGGCGTTCGGCTGCTGGAAGACCGCGATCATCATGCAGCAGCTCTACGTGCGCCACCTCCGCGGCGAGAGCACCGATGACCGGATGTCCGCCCGCGGCCAGCAGGCGGTCGCCATCGCCGACCGCGCCCTGGCCCTCGCCGAGAGGATGACCTGATGGCCATCGAGCTGACCCCTGATCCGTACGTCGCCGAGCTGGCGGTCCGGACCGCGGCCTTCGTGCGCGCCATCGTCGGGCCCGAGGAGGAGCGGCTGTCCGGGGTGGTGGGTGCCGGCGGCGAGAAGCTGAGAACCCATCTCCAGCAGGCGGCCCGGGAGGCCGGGGTCTTCGCGCCCCACGTCGCCGAGGAGTACGGCGGGCTCGGGCTCGACATGCGCGGCCGGGCCGTGGTCTTCGAGGAGGCCGGGTGGTCGCTGTTCGGCCCGCTCGCGCTCAACATCGCCGCTCCCGACGAGGGCAACATGCACCTGCTCGACGCCGTGGCGAACCCCGAGCAGAAGGAGCGCTACCTGCGTCCGCTCGCCCTGGGCACGGTCCGGTCGTGCTTCGCGATGACCGAGCCCGCGCCAGGCGCCGGCTCCGACCCGGCCGCGCTGACCACCAGCGCCGCGCCCACCACGGGAGGCTGGCGCGTCAACGGGCGCAAGTGGTTCATCACCGGCGCGGACGGCGCGGCGTACACGATCTGCATGGCACGGACCTCGGGGAGGCCAGGAGACCGCGGCGGCGCCACGATGTTCCTCATCGACGCGAGCGCACCCGGCCTGCGCATCACCCGCCACATCGACACCCTCGACGAGGGCTTCTTCGGCGGTCATTGCGAGCTGGACCTCCACGACGTGTTCGTCCCGGACGAGGCCGTGCTCGGCGCGGTCGACGAGGGGTTCACCCACGCCCAGGTCAGGCTGGCGCCCGCGCGGCTCACCCACTGCATGCGCTGGCTAGGCATTGCCCGGCACGCCCAGGAGATCGCGGTGGCCCGGGCCACGGAGCGGGAGCTCTTCGGCTCCCGGCTGGGCGACCTCGGAATGGTGCAGGCGATGGTCGCCGACTCCGAGATCGACCTCGCGGCGTCCCGGCTGCTGATCTGGCAGGCGTGCGCCGAGCTCGACCAGGGTCGCAGCGCCGCCCAGTCGAGCTCGATCGCGAAGACGTTCGTCGCCGAGGCCGTGGGCAGGGTCGTGGACCGGTCCGTGCAGATCTGCGGGGCGCTCGGGATCTCGGGGGACACGCTGCTCTCGCGCTACCTCCGCGAGGTGCGCCCCTTCCGCATCTACGACGGCTCGTCGGAGACGCATCGCTGGGCGATCGCCCGGCGAGTGCTCCGGTCGCGCGTCACTGAAGCCGATTCAGCTTCCGCCTTGACTTTGTCCTGACGCGAGCGCAGACTGAAGTGGATTCAGTTCAGTTCAATTCATCGGAGAGGACCCGGCCATGCCTGTCACCGACCACGTCGTGCTCGAGAAGGACGGCGAGATCGCCCGCGTGTGGCTGAACCGCCCGCACAAGAAGAACGCCGTCACCGTCGAGCTGCTGCACCGGCTCGACGAGATCATCCGCGAGGTGGACAGCGACCCCGAGATCCGGGTGCTGATCCTGCGCGGACGGGAGGGCACCTTCTGCTCCGGGTTCGACCTCGACGAGCTGCTCGCCGACTACGTCGGCACGACGACCGCCATGGAGGTGGCCGTCCTCTCCGCCAAGGTGTGCGACCGGCTCTACTCGATGAACACCCCGTCCGTGGCCGTGCTCGAGGGCTACGTCACCGCCGGCGGGTTCGAGCTGATGATCTCCTGCGACTTCGCGGTCTCCGCGGACGACGCCCAGATCGGTGACTTCCACATCCGCCGGGCGCTCTTCGGCGGCGCCGGCCCATCTACCGCCTGCCCCGGATGATCGGCATCCGCAAGACCAAGGAGCTGATGCTCACGGGCAAGCTGCTGTCGGGCCGGGAGGCGGTCGACTTCGACCTCATCAACGCCTCGGCGCCGGCCGACGAGCTCGACCAGCTCGTCAAGGACTTCATCGCCCCGATCATCGACAAGAGCCCGTTCGCGATGCGGCTGACCAAGATGACCATCGACCGCGGCCTCGACGCCGACATCCAGTCGCTGATGGTGATGGAGCACCTGGCCGTCGGCAACGCGCTGCAGTCCGAGGACGCCAAAGAGGGCGTCAACGCGTTCCTCGAGAAGCGTGAACCCAAGTGGGTCGGTCGCTGACGGGGAGCCGCTGCCTGGACTGCGGGAACGTCGCCTTCCCCGCGGCCCGCGGGTGCCAGCGCTGCGGCCACCAGTCGACGGAGGCGCTGGAGCTGGGCACGCACGGCACGGTGTGGGCCTTCACGGTCCAGCGGTTCGCGCCCAAGTCACCGCCGTACGTCGCCCCGGAGGGCGGGTTCGTCCCGTTCGCCGTCGGCTACGTCGAGCTGCCGGAAGGAGTCAAGGTGGAGGCCGTCCTGGACTGCGCCGACTTCTCCGACCTGGAGGGCGACGCCGAGGTCACGCTCGTCGCCTCGCTGCCGGTGCCCCGCTTCGCCACGGCCACCGCACCAGGAGCGCTGCCGTGACCACCGGGCGTCTCCGTCGTCGGGGCCGGGCTGTCGCGGTTCGGCCGGCAGCCGGAGCTCACGGGCCGCGAGATGGGACTCCAGGCCATCGAGGCCGCCCTGGGCGACGCCGGCCTCGAGTGGACGGACGTCGATGTGGCGTTCGGCGGCAGCGACGGGGCCGGCCTGGCCGACACCCTGGTCGCGGACCTCGGCCTCACGGGGATCCCGTTCACCAACGTGAAGAACGGCTGCGCGACCGGCGGCAGCGCACTGATGGCGGCGGTGCACGCGATCCGGTCCGGCACCGCCGAGATCGCCCTGGCCGTGGGCTTCGACAAGCACCCGCGCGGCGCGTTCGACCCGCGGCCCGAGGACTGGGGGCTGCCCGCGGCATACGGCGAGGCGGGCCTGATGGTGACCACGCAGTTCTTCGGCATCAAGATCGCGCGCTACCTGCGCGAGCACCACATCTCCGAGCGGATCCTGGCCCTCGTGGCGGAGAAGGCCTACCGCAACGGCGCGCTCAACCCCAACGCCTGGCGCCGCGAGCCGGTCGCCGCCGACGAGATCGCCGCCGCCGACATGGTCAACGACCCGCTCACCCGGCTGATGTTCTGCTCGCCCGGCGAGGGCGGCGCCGCGATCATCCTCACCAGCGACGCCGTCGCAGACCGGATCGGTCGTGCGGTGCAGCTGCTCGGGGCGGCCAGCCGGACCCGCCGCTTCGGCTCCTTCGAGGTCTTCAGCCCCGCGATCCAGGGCACCGGCCGTCCCGCGAGCGTCAGCTCCGACGCGGCCGCCGCCGCCTTCGCAGCGGCCGGCGTGGGCCCCGACGAGGTCGACGTGGCCCAGCTGCAGGACACCGAGAGCGGCGCCGAGGTGATGCACCTCGCCGAGTGCGGCTTCTGCAAGGACGGCGAGCAGGAGGCGATGGTGGCCGGCGGGGAGACCGAGATCGAGGGCCGGCTGCCGGTGAACACCGACGGCGGCTGCATCGCGAACGGCGAGCCCATCGGCGCTTCCGGACTGCGCCAGGTGCACGAGATCGTCACCCAGCTCCGCGGCGAGGCCGGCGCCCGCCAGGTCGCCCGACCGCGGATCGGCTTCACCCACGTCTACGGCGCCCCCGGCATCAGCGCCTGCACCGTGCTGGCGGTCTGAGCGATGGCGATGACCGCCCTGCCCGACCTCGAGGACTTCGCTGCCGGCGCCCGGCAGTGGCTGTCCACCGTCGCGGCGCCGCGCGCACACGCCGAGTGGGGCGTCGGGCCCGACTCAGTGGCCGTGTTCGAGAACTGGACGGCGGACCAGGAGCGCGCCGAGACGGACCGGATCCGGGGCTACGAGCGGGCCAAGTACGACGCCGGTTGGGGAGCGCTCACCTGGCCCGAGGAGTACGGCGGCCGCGACCTCCCCACGTCGTACGCGCTGGCCTTCCGGCAGGAGGAGGACGCCTTCGACGTGCCGCGGCGCACCGAGATGTTCTCGGTCACCCAGCAGCTCGTCGCTCCGGCGATCGCCCAGTGGGGGACACCCGAGCAACGGGAGCGCTACGTCCGGGCGATGCTGCGCGCCGACCTGATCGCCTGCCAGCTGTTCTCCGAGACCGAGGCAGGCTCCGACCTCGCCGCCGTCCGCACCCGGGCGGTCGAGCGTGACGGGCACTGGGTGCTCGACGGCCACAAGGTGTGGACCTCCGGGGCACCTGTCGCCGACCTCGGCGTCGCGGTCACCCGCACCGACGCGGCGGTAGCCAAGCACGCCGGGCTGACGGTCTTCCTGGTGCCGATGGACACCCCCGGGGTCACGGTCCGTCCGATCCGGCAGATGACCGGGGGCAGCTCGTTCAACGAGGTCTACCTCGACGGCGTCGAGCTCTCCGACGACCTGCGCCTGGGGCCGGTCGGCGCGGGGTGGAAGGTCGCGCTGACCGTGCTCGCCGCCGAGCGGCTCGACTCGGGCAGCCTCGGGCTGGCCAACGCCGACCGCGCGGTCGAGCTCGCCCGCCACCTCGATCGCCCGCTCACCGAGCTCGAGCGCGACCGGGTCGCCGACCTGGTGACCCGCAGCTACGTCCAGCGGCTGACGGGCATGCGGGTGGCCGCGGCACTGGTCTCCGGCCGTGATCCCGGTCCCGAGGCCTCGGTGGGCAAGCTGCTCGCGACGGACACCATGGCCCGGACCTCGGAGGTCGTGCGGACCCTGCTCGGCCCCGAGCTCGCGGCCGACTCCGGCGGCTGGGGCACCTGGGCGTGGACCGAACACCTGCTCGGGGCCCCGGGCTACCGCATTGCCGGCGGCACCGACGAGATCCAGCACAACATCATCGCCGAGCGCGTGCTCGGACTTCCCAGGGAGCCTCGCGCATGACGACCGAGACCTACGAGCACGGGTTGTGCGAGCGCGTCACGGCCTCGCTGCGCCGGCAGTCGCCCGACCTGGAGGTCGGACTCTTCGCGCGGATGCCCGGCGGGCATTCGGGCCTGACCTATCGGGTGGAGACCAGCGAGGGCTCGCTGGTGGTGAAGTCGGTGCCACCGGGCCAGCGGGCGATCGGCAGGCACGACATGCTGCGGCAGGCCCGCATCATCGACGCGCTCGCGCCGACGGCCGTGCCCGTCCCCGCGATCGTCGCCACTGACGACGTCGAGCCGGCGTGGTTCGCGATGGAGCTGGTCGCCGGCGACTCGCTGGAGCCGGTGCTCGACGATCCCGCGGTGGAGCCGGCGCTCGCCGCGGCCCGGATGCTGCGCGCCGCCGAGACGCTGCCGGCCCTGCACGATGTGCCCCTCGACAAGGTGCCGGTCGATGCGGCACCGCTCTCCCCTCTCGACGAGCTCGACCGTTGGGCCCGCACGATGGCGGCCGTCCCTGCAGAGCTGGTGCCGGGTGCCGAGCGGCTGCGCGGACGGTTGGCCCGCGCGGTGCCCGAGGCGGTGACGCCCACGCTGGTCCACGGCGACTACCGCCTCGGAAACCTGATCTTCCGGGGCACCGAACCCGCCGCCCTCATCGACTGGGAGATCTGGAGCGCGGGCGACCCGCGGGTCGAGCTCGGCTGGTTCCTGGTCTTCGCCGACGGCGCCAACTTCCCGGGCGTGGGCCGGGAGGTGCCCGGGCTGCCCACCGCCGACGAGCTCGTGGCGGCGTACGCCGCGGACGGTCGCCACGTCGACGACCTTGCGTGGTTCGACGCCCTCGGCCGCTACAAGATGGCCGCGATCATGGGCCACAACCTGCGCCGGCACCTCGAGGGCCGCCACCACGACCCCGACCAGGAGCGGCTGCCCGAGACGGTGCGCCGGCTCATCGAGACCGGGCTGGAGGCCTGCCGTGGATTTTGAGCCATCCGCCCGGACGCGAGACCTGCAGACTCGGCTGCAGGGGTTCATGGACGAGCACGTCCTCCCCGCCGAGGCGGTCTACGACGCGCAGGTGGCCGCCGCGGCGAACCCGCACGAGCAGCCGCAGGTGATGCGCGACCTCCAGGCGACGGCGCGGGAGCTCGGCCTCTGGAACCTCTTCATGACCCACGGCTCCTGGGGAGCCGGGCTGACCAACCTGGAGTACGCGCCGCTGATGGAGCTGGCCGGCCGGTCGATCATCGGCCCCGAGGCGCTCAACTGCTCGGCTCCCGACACCGGCAACATGGAGATCCTGGCGATGTACGGCACGCCGGAGCAGCAGGAGCGGTGGCTGCGCCCGCTGCTCGACTGCGAGATCCGGTCGGCGTTCGCGATGACCGAGCCGGCGGTGGCCAGCTCCGATGCCCGCAACATCACCGCGACGATCCGCCGCGAGGGTGACGACTACGTCCTCAACGGCCGCAAGTGGTACACCTCCGGCGTCCTCGACCCGGACTGCAAGCTGATCATCTTCATGGGCAAGTCCGACCCCGACGGGCCGACGTACCGCCAGCAGAGCATGATCCTCGTCCCGGCCGACGCCCCGGGCGTCGAGGTGCTGCGCGACCTCACGATGTTCGGCTACCAGGACCGGCTCGGCCACGGCGAGGTGCAGTTCACCGACGTGCGTGTGCCGGCCTCGAACATGCTCGGCGCCGAGGGCGACGGCTTCGCGATCGCCCAGGGCCGGCTCGGCCCGGGGCGGATGCACTACGCGATGCGGGCGATCGGCTTCGCCGAGCGCGCGATGTCGATGATGTGCCGGCGCGCGGTGGAGCGCGAGGCGTTCGGCGGCCCGCTCGCCGACCAGGGCGTCGTCCGCGAGTGGATCGCGCGCAGCCGCGTCGAGATCGACCAGGCGCGGCTGCTCACCCTCCAGGCGTCGTGGCTGATGGACACCCGGGGCAACGCCGCCGCGCGCTCCGAGGTCGCCGCGATCAAGGTCGTCGCCATGGAGGTCGCGCACACCGTCGGTCAACCGCGCGGTGCAGACCTTCGGCGCCGCCGGGGTCAGCGAGGACACGGTGCTGGCCCGGCTCTTCGCGATCACCCGCGCCCTGCAGATCGCCGACGGCCCCAACGAGGTGCACCTGCGCACGATCGGCAACCTCGAGCTCGCGGGCTACCGGTCGTGACGCGACCGGCAGCGGACTCGAGGGCCGGGTCGCACTGGTCACCGGGGCCACCCGCGGGCTCGGCCACGCGATCGCGCTCGGCCTGGCCGAGCCGGGGCCACGGTCGTGGTGTCGAGCCGCAAGGCCGACTCCTGCGAGCGGGCCGCCGAGGCGATCACCAGGGCGACCGGGGTCGCGGCCGTGCCGCTGGCCCTGCACGTGGGCGAGTGGGACAGCATCGAGCCTGCCCTCGACGGGTGTACGCCGACCTGGGTCGCCTCGACGTCCTGGTCAACAACGCGGGCATCGCCCCGTTCTCGCCCACGCTGAAGTCGGTCTCCGAGGGGCTCTTCGACAAGACCATCGAGGTCAACCTCAAGGGCCCGTTCCGCTTGATGGCCGTGGCCGGCGCGCGGATGGCCGCCGCCGGGGGTGGCTCGATCGTGAACATCTCGAGCATCGGCGCCGTGCGGCCGAGCCCGCCGGAGGCGATGTACGCCGCGTCGAAGAGCGGGCTCAACGCCCTCACCCTGGCTTTCGCCCAGGAGTACGCCCCGCACGTCCGGGTCAACTGCGTGATGCCCGGGGCGTTCGCCACCGAGATGGCCGACGGGTGGGACGAGGAGTTCGTCGGCAAGGTCATCGACCGGCTCCCGGCCGGTCGGCTGGGCCGGCCGGACGAGGTGGTCGGCATGGTCCTCCACCTGGCCGGCGACTCCTCCGGCTACACGACCGGAGCAGTCATCCCCGTCGACGGCGGCCGGACGGCGGTCTACTGATGGCGTCTCGGCTCTTCGACCTCACCGGGCGGGTCGCGATCGTCACCGGAGCCTCGTCGGGGCTCGGCGAGGGGTTCGCGCGCACGCTCGCCGGCGCGGGAGCCACCGTGGTCGCCGCCGCCCGGAGGCTCGACCGGCTCGACGTCCTCGCCGCAGGAGGTCGACGGCCTCGTGCCGGTGCGCTGCGACGTCACGTCGGAGGCGGACCGGTCCCGGCTGGTCGAGGTGGCCGCCGGGATCACCGGACGGGTCGACGTACTCGTCAACAACGCGGGGATGCCCGGAGTGCCGGACGCCGAGGACGAGACGGTCCCGGGGTTCGCCGCCCTCCTCGACCTCAACCTCGCCGCCGGCTTCCACCTGGCCGCCAGGTGGCGGCCCGGCGTGCCCGAGCACGCGCTCGCTCTCGATCGTCAACGTCTCCTCGGTGATCGGCCTGGTCTCCACGGCCCCGATCGGCGGCGCGGGCTACGCCGCGTCCAAGGCCGGGACCATCGGCCTGACCCGCGAGCTGGCCGGCCAGTGGGGTCGGCGCGGGATCCGCGTCAACGCGATCGTCCCGGGCTGGTTCGACACCGAGATGACCGAGGGCCTCTTCACCAACGAGAGGTCGGCCGGGTGGGTGCGTCGCAACACCATGCTGGGGCGGGGCGGCGAGGCCGGCGAGGTCGACGGCGCACTGCTCTTCCTGGCCTCGGCGGCGTCGAGCTATGTGACCGGCCACGCGCTGGTCGTCGACGGCGGCTGGACCGCGCGGTAGACACTGACCCCAGTGAGGAGAGGGACACATGGAGCTGCTGGTCCGGGAGTTCGCCGAGCGTGCCGACCGCACGCCCGGCGACGTGGCGGTCGTCGACGCGCTCGGCACGCACACCGCGGGTGAGGTGATGGCCGCGGCCCGCGAGCTCGCCGGTGCCCTCGAGGAGTCGCTCGGTGGCTCGCCGACCGTCCTGGTGCAGGCCGACAACACCTGGCGCACCCTGGTGACCGCCCTCGCCGTGGGGCTGCGCGGCGGGATGGTGGCGGTGCTGAGCAGCCACGCCGTGGCCTCCGAGGTCGAGCTGGCGATGGAGGACATCGAGCCCGACGCGGTGGTCGCCGCAGACGGGGTCCTCGAGCACTGGGTCGTGTCGGGCTCGGCCTTCCCCGACAAGCGCGCGGTGCTCGACGGCTGGGCGCTCCTCACCTCCGGCCGGCCCGTCAGCGACGTGGCGCGCTGGGCCGGAGGTACGGCGGTCGCGATGACATCGGGGTCGACCGGCCGGCCGAAGTGCGTGGTGCAGTCCGAGGAGGCGCTGCGCTACGCCGGCCGTTCGACGATCGACGCGATCGGACTCTCGCCGGGCGATGCTGTCGGGGCGTTCGTCCCGCTGTCCTCGGTGGCGGCGTTCTGCTTCGGGATGTATCTCCCCGCGATGTTGGGCGGTCGGATGGTCTGCATCGAGAGCTGGCAGCCGGACGCCGCGCTCGACGCGATGGCGGCGCACGACGTCCGCTGGACCATGCTGGTGCCGACGATGGCGCTGCAGCTCTCGATCCGCCCGGGCGCCCAGGGCCGGCTCTCCGGCCTGCGGGCGATGACCGTCGGTGGAGGCCCCATGGACGCCGGTGCCCTCGGCCGGGCCGAGCACGTCCTCGGCACGAAGCTGATCCGGGTCTTCGGCATGTCGGAGTGTCTCGGCCACACGACGACCCGGCCCGACGAGGAAGCCGAGGCGAGGCTGGCCTGCGACGGCCGACCCTTCCCCGGCACGGTGGTGCGCGCGGTCGGCGAGGACGGACGACCGCTGCGCCCGGGCGAGGTGGGCGCCGCTCAGGTGCGCGGCCCCAGCATGTTCGTGGGCTACGCACGGTCGGGGCGACCGATGCCACCGGCGCTCACCGCCGACGGCTTCCTGCCGACGGGTGACCTGGTGCGCGTCAACCCCGAGGGGACGATCACGATCCTGGGCCGCGAGAAGCAGATCATCATCCGCGGCGGCCGCAACATCGACGTCAACGAGGTCGAGGCGGCGCTGGCCCGGATCCCCACGGTGGCGCAGGTCTGCGTCGTGCCGCTGCCTGACGAGCTACTGGGAGAGCGGGTCGCCGCCCTCGTGGTGAGCACCGGTCCGGCGCTGCGCCTGGCCGACGTCACCTCGGCGCTGGAGGTTGCAGGATTTCCGAAGGGCAAGTGGCCGGAGTTCGTCTTCGACGTCGCCGACCTGCCGCAGAACCGGGTCGGGAAACTCTCGCGACCCGACGCCGTCCGGCTCGCGACGGAGCTGCACGGAATGACCTGAGTTCATCTCATCTTGGTAGGGTTGGCCTGACGATCGGAGATATCAGTGGCAAGAGCAGTGCCCAAGGCGCGCAGAGCCTCCTCCCACGGCGCGGCCACGCTGGAGCCGCCTGAGACGGAGGGCCCGCGGTCGAAGCGCGCGCTGATCCTGACCGCCGCGATCGAGAAGTTCGGCAAGGACGGCTACGAGCACACCAAGTGGGCGACGATCGCCGACCAGGTCGGCATCGGGCAGACCGCGCTCTACCACTACTTCGAGTCCAAGGCGCACTGCCTGCTCACGATCATGAGCCTCGAGCTCGCCCGTTCCCTCCAGGCCGTCAGGGACGAGACAGCCGACGTCGACCGGGCCGACAAGGCGCTCGAGGCCGCGATCGCCGCGGCGTACGCCGTGAGCCCGCGCGAGGTGCTGCAGATGCGGATCCTGCAGAGTCATATGGACCTCCTGGCCACCCCGCGCCCCTCCGAGAGGGAGGAGGCCGAGCGGCTCAAGGCCCGCGCGCTCGTGCGCGACATCGAGTCCGAGTGGACGGGCCTGATCGACCGGGGCATCAAGTCCAAGACCTTCCGCAAGGCAGACGCCCACGCACTGGCGACGCTGGTGCTCGCCATGGTGGTCAGCGTGTGGCGCTGGTATCGCCCGGGGGGCCCGATGACCCTCGACCAGGTGCGTGAGATGTACACCGACGCCTGCCTGCGCGTCGTGAGTCGCTGACCATGTACAACCTCATCGTCCTCGCGGCCCGACCGGCGGACTGGAGCCACGAACAGTTCATCGACTGGTGGCGCGGCGAGCACGCCGAGGTCACCTACCCCCTACCGGGGCTGCGGCGCTGGCTGCACACCGAGCTCGTAGACGGCATCGATGACAAGTCGGCCGGCTGGGACGGCATGTCCACCTTGAGCTTCGACTCCCGAGAGGCCCTCGACGCGGCACTCGCGAGCGAGGAGTGGCGGGCGGCCGTCGCCCACGTCGGCTCGATGCGGGGCCGTCGGATGATCTTCACCGGGGACGAGCAGACCATGGTGCCCGCTCAGCAATCAGCGGGCGAGGCTTAGCCGGGAACTGGTGAATCCAGGCTTGGCCTGGATCCACCGATCTCCGACGGCTGAGCGCCACGACCCAGGGCGCTGGCGGCGTCGCACCAGCTCGCCTCGAACCCATTGTCAGCCAGTTCGCGGGGCGGCGATCCGAGCGTGTCGCAGACAGTTGATGGCTTGACGGCCCAAGTAGTCCTGCGCAAACAGCACCTGCCACTCAGGAACCGGCGATGGGTCGAGGCGTCGGCGTCTCTGTGGTCTCGGGCAACTGTGGGCCCATTTGTAGGGACCAACCCGCTGCACCCGCGGCAGATCGTGCGTAGGCGCAGGTCCACCACACAGTGGTGCCCCAGGCAGGAGTCGAACCTGCGACCTTTCGCTTAGGAGGCGGCTGCTCTATCCGCTGAGCTACTGGGGCGTTGCGATCCGAAAGCCTAGGCGCAACACCTTCGAAGCCCTACGTCTGTGGGGGTAGGGCCCGGCGGAGGGTCACGGCCACGGCGCCCTGGGAGGGGTGGTGGCGGAGCCGGCCACCGTGGGCCTCGACGATCTGGCGCACGATCTCGAGCTCGTAGCCGCCCTCGGGCGGGGCGCCGATCATCGCGGAGCGTCACGAGGCTCTCGAGACAGGTGACGTGGAGCCAGACCGGCCGGTCGCCCCTTCGTTGGGCGGTGTGGATCAGATTGGCCAGCAGCTGCTGCAAGCGCATGGCGTCGGCCTGGACCCGGACCTGCGGGGGCGCCTGGACGTGGATCAGCATGTCCGGGAACAGGTCGGCGGCGCGCCGCAGCTGGTCCCCGAGGTCGAGGTCCTGCAGGTCGAGGGAGAGCCGGCGGTGCCCCCAGGTGTAGACGAGGACGAGGTCCTCGAGCAGCAGGGAGAGGCGCCGGGCCAGCGACTTGGTGTGCCGGCGCATCCGGCTGGCCAGCTCCGGGGAGAGGTCGCCCTCGTCGATCGAGGCCCGCAGCGCCTTGAGGGCGACGAGCGGCGCCCTCATCTCGGCTTTCAGGAGCGCCACCATCTCCTCGCGCTCGGGGCCGGCCACGCTTCCTCCCACAGCTGCGGGCGCGGGAGTCGAGGCCGTCGATCCATCGTGCCAAGCCTCGGTCCCGAGTGCGTCCAAGCAGTCGTCATGGCCATTCCGTTCCTGTTGTGGTAGCAGAGTCGAAGTGGGAGATGGCCATGACAGCGGTAACGGAATGCGCACCGTGCCGTTGTTACTTCTTTGATCAGGTAACGGGGATCTGTGGGTCGGATTTGTGCTCCGCCGGGTATTTTCTGGTTGAAAAGTGAAACTCACCTGTATCCATCTGTCCCAGGGGTCGCGGACTGGTCTAGCCCTCGGGAGCGCGCTAGCTGGAGCTAGCAGCGAGCGGCTGATCGACCGCACCGAGCGCGTCATCGAGCCTGTCATGGATGCCCTTACAGGCCGCTGACAAGGGATGATCGATGATCGGGCGAGCGCTTGCCCGGGCGCGGATCGAGGTTCGAACCGGCGACCCGAAGCGGGCCAGCGAGGGGGACCTCCGGCTCGCGCCAGGACCGGCGCGCCAAGGTGAACGGACATCCACAACAGGCTGGCATCCCGTCGGTCGCGTCGGCAGGCCGGATCCCGTCTTTATCCACGCTCGACCCTCGTAGCGGTAACTCCGCAGTCACAGGGTCTGGCGTCTCGCTTCCATGGGTCTCTCGAAGGCTTCACCCCACCGATCGGAGAGAGACACCATGAAGAAGTCCACCAAGGGGACCTTCGCCGCGGCGGCCGGAGCGGTGCTCCTGCTCGGCGGCGACAGGCTCGCTCGCCTACTGGAACGCCAGCGCGACGGTCAACGGAGGCGCCATCACCACCGGCTCGCTCACCCTGGGTGCCGGCACGCTGCGGCGCCAACTGGGTCTACAGCAACGGCACCGCGGCCGGGCCAGACGGTGGTGAAGGTGGTGCCCGGTGACGCGATCACCAAGAGCTGCACCTTCTCCGTCGGTGCGTCGGGTGACCACCTGAGCGCCAGCCTGGGGGCGCCGGCCACGACGACGTACGGCAAGAACCCGACGACGGCGACGAGCGACCAGCTCACCGTCGCCACGACGTACACGATCGACCGCACCCCCGTGGCCACCCTGGTCAACGGCGACAAGCTGACCTCGACCGACAACGGCAAGACGCTGACCGCCAAGTTCGTGGTGACCATGCCCTACGGCAGCACGACCGTGAACACCAACGACACCCAGAACCTCACGGCCACCCTGAATGCCCTCACCGTCTCGCTGACCCAGGACTCCCTGGGCGCGAACCCCAACTGAGCCGCCCGGTTCAGTCCCAGAACGGCCGCCCCCAGCATGAACGCCAGCACTCCCTCCGAACGTCGGCTTCGTCGTCTGCGCCTGGCTGGTCCTTCTCCTGTGCGGGACCTTCATGCTGGGGGTGGCACTTCTTCTCGTCGTCGGGGTCGTCGATTCCCCGCGGGCGACCGGCGCGACGCCGTACGTCATCCTCACTCGTCGATGCGGCCCTCGCTGCCGCCGGGCACGATCGTCATCACCCGGCCGGTCGAACCCGACACGATCGAGGTCGGCGACGTCATCACCTACCAGCTGCGCTCCGGTGAGCCCGAGACGGTCACCCACCGCGTGGTGGGCGTCGCCGTTCACGACCGCGGGTCACTACCAGTTCACCACGCAGGGCGACCGCAACTCGCTGCCCGACGCGGAGCCGGTCCGCGAGATCCAGGTGCGCGGCCACGTCTGGTACGCGATCCCGTGGGTCGGCCGGGTCACCTCGATGTTCGACAACCACCAGCGCCAGCTGCTGGGCTGGCTGCTCGGCGGGGGCCTGTTCGGCTACGCCGCGCTGGCGTACGCCGGCGCGCTGCGGGACCGCGTGAGCCGACGGCGCCGGGCCGCCGAGCGTGGCCGCGCTCAGACCGTGGACGGACCCCCGACCGAGGTGCCGGCATGAGGGCCGCGCCTCTGGTCGCCGGGATCGCGATCCTGCTCGCGTCGGCGTTGCCCGTGGTCCCGACGCGCACCACGGCACCGCCGCCACGCCGCCGTCGCCCGCGTGACCTGGAGGTCAGTGCGGACGGCATCCACTGGGCCGGCCACCTGGAGGCTCCACTCTTCGGCACCGGCGTGCGCTGGGTCCCCGGCGACACCCGCTCGCGCGTCGTTCTGGGTGCGGGGCCGCGGCGACGGGCCTGCCGGCATCGCTCGTCGGCGTCGCGGCACCGGGCGAAGGACAGGCCGACGCGGCGGGCCGGGTCCGGCTGCAGGCCAGGGCCGGCGACGGTCCCTGGACGCTCAGGCTCCGAACCTGCCCGGCTGACCCTCGCGCGGTGAGGGGGCAGCCTCGGACCAGGACGGCCAGCGGGTGCGAGGTGCGGGCGAGCCTCGAGCCTGCGTCGGGGAACGTGGCCATGGCCCAGCCGGTCGACCTCGCGTTCGACGTGCTCTGCTGCGGTCGCACGCGCTCGTCACGCGGCGTCGAGCCACGGAACTTCCTCGACGCGCCGGCTTGCCGTCAGCCGGGGCCGGCGGGCTCCTGGCCCTCCTCGTGGTGGCCCTGCGGAGGCGTCGCCGTGGAGCAGACGATGGCTGAGCGGCGAGAGCGGCGAGCGCGCCGGCGGCCCGGCCGGGTGCGCGACCGGCTCCTCTCGCTCGGGCTGCTGCTCGGGATCGCGCACACCGGCACGATGGCGTCGTGGCGGTCGTCGGCGACGGTCAGTGCGGGCACCTTGGTCACGCGGCAACCTCGACCTGAGGCTGCGTGACGCGAGCACGACGGTGGGTCCGGGCGGCACCTTCGCCAACACCGACCTGGCGCCGGTCGGGCTGGTGCCCGGCGAGAGCGTCGCGGTCTCGTTCCCGGTGCGCAACGACGGCAGCTTCCCCTTCACCTGGCTCGCCACCGCGACCGCGAGCGGTGCGCTCGCACCGGGGCTGACGGTCAGCAGCTATGTCGGGGGCATGGCGACCAACGCCACCAGCGTGCTCGACGTCCGCACCGGGTCGTGCAGCGGCACCGCCTCCCACGACCGCAGACCCTGAACGCGACCGCCAAGACCGTGATCACCACCCAGGCCGCCACTGGCCGTCGGCGGCTCGGTCAACGTCTGCGTGCTGGTCGCCCTCCCGGCCGCCGCCACGGCGTACGCCGACACGACCGCGTCGCTGTCCTACGTCTTCACCGCCACCCAGCAGGTCAACCCGTGACCACCCCGGCCGCGCGCTCGCGGCAGGCCCTGGGCCGGGAGGTGCTGCTCGACGTCGGCGCCGTGCTGGGCCTGCTCTGCATCCTCGCCGCGCTGGCTCACACCTTCCTCGGCGTCAGCCTGCTCGCCTTCCGCTCCGGGTCGATGGCGCCGGCGATCGAGACCGGCGCCCTCGCGCTCGCGGTCGAGCGACCGGTCGCCGACCTGCGACCCGGTGACGTCGTCAGCGTCGTCGACCCGGACGGCGTGCGGGTCACCCACCGGCTGGTCGAGGCGACGTCCGACGGGCTGCTGCTCAAGGGTGACGCGAACCCGGCGCCGGACGGCGAGCTGCGTGGACGTGGAGACCGCCGACGTCGTCCTGTTCTCGGTGCCGAAGGCCGGTGCGATGCTCGACCGCGTCTCCGGCGGCTGGACGCTCCTGGTCGCCGCGGCGCTCGCCGCCCTGGCCCTGGCCCTGGTCTTCGTGCCGCCTGCGATGGCGACGCTCCGGGAATCGCGATCGGCACGGGCAGGGTCCACACCGGGGCGGTGGCTCCCTCGCTCTGGGCCTGGCACTGGTCCTGCTGCTCGGCGCGCCGGTCGTCCGCACGATGGCCTACTGGAGCGACACCGCCACGATGACCGGCACTGCCGCCGCCAACACCTACTTCACCTGCCAGAGCGCTCTGGCCGCCGCGAACCCGTGGCTCTACTGGCGGCTCGACGAGAACTCCGGGGCCACCGCGCGCAGACAGCTCCGGCAACGGCCGCACGGGCACCTATGTCGGTGGGACGACCAAGGGAGTCACCCGCGCGTGCGGCCGCGACACCGGCAGCGGCGCTCACGCTCAACGGATCGAGCGGCTACGTGTACTCCTCGGCGGCCGGACAGCCTGCGGCCACAGCCGGACTCAACACCTTCACGGTCGAGATCTGGTTCCGGACGACGACCACGCGCGGTGGCAAGCTGATCGGCTTCGGGCTGGCGCGGACGGGCGCCTCGAGCCAGTACGACCGTCACCTCTACATGACCGACGCGGGCCGGATCGTCTTCGGCGTCTACCCCGGCGGGTTCCAGGCCCTGAGCTCCACCGCGGCCTACAACGACGGCAACTGGCACCAGGCCGTCGGCCAGGTCGGCTCGGGGGGCATGAAGCTGTACGTCGACGGGGAGCTCCTGGCCACCAACGGCGCGATCACCGTCGCCGAGAGCTACTCGGGATGGTGGCGGGTCGGCTACGACAACCTCGGGGGCTGGCCCGACGAGCCCACGAGCGACTTCTTCGCAGGCACGGTCGACGAGGCGGCTGTGTTCAGCACCGCGTTGAGCCAGGCGCAGGTGCTGGCGTCGTACCGGGCGGGACGTTGAGGGCGCCTTCACAGACAGGCACGCCGGGGGAGCAGTACGGCGTGTCGATGCAACGGACAACAAAGTGTCAACCGAGGGGATGAACATGATCGCGGAACGTGCAAGTGAGCCCGAGCTCGCGGAGGTCGACATCGACGCCGAAGAGGAGGAAACCACTGTCCACAGCGTGCCGGAGTGGTTGGAGAGGCGGGCCACCCTGAGGCGTCCGTTCGTCGAGAACTACCAGCCCAGGCACCGCGCAGAAAGCCCCGCCGGCTGAGGGCCGCCGGGTCAGGCGGGGGCAGATGTGCGGGCCGCGACGTTTGGCGTTACCGGCCGGTCATGGCCATCATTTGCCATACACCCGTAATCTGGCGCGGACGAGCGCGTAGCTCCGTGCGCAATCGTCCTCCTCGTCAGTCTGACACCGGCCGATATGAAGGTGACGATGCCCGACGCTGCGCAGCACCCTGCCCAGCCCGAGCTGCCGTCCCCCTATCAGCCCGGGAAGCGGCGGGGGCGCGCGCGGCGCACGCACACCGTCGCCAAGGTGCTGCTCGCGACGCTGCTGACGCTGGGCATGGTCAGCGGCCTCTCGGTCGCCTTCCTCTACCGGCACCTCAACGGGAACGTGAACGTCGTCGAGGTCACCGACCAGCTCTACGACCGGCCGGCCAAGGTGCACATCGACGCCCCCAAGCAGCCGCTCAACATCCTCGTGATGGGCTCGGACTCGCGCGACTGCGACGGGTGCGACATCGACCAGGAAGCGGGCGGCGGGTCGGACACCACGATCCTGTTCCACCTCTCCGCGGACCGGCAGTCGGCCTACGGCGTCTCCATCCCGCGCGACTCGCTGGTCGATCGTCCCGACTGCAAGTCCGATGACGGCGACACCATCCCGGGCGCCAGCAACGTGATGTGGAACGCCGCCTACTCCTACGGCGGCCCCGCCTGCACGATCCAGCAGTTCGAGCAGGACACCGGCATCCAGATCGACAACTACGTCGTGGTCGACTTCGGCAGCTTCAAGGGCATGGTCGACGCGGTCGACGGCGTCGAGGTCTGCGTGCCCGAGGACATCGACTCCTCCGAGTACGGCATCACCATCCCCGCCGGCACCCGGACCCTGTCCGGCAAGGAGGCCCTCGCCTACGTGCGCGTCCGGCACGGCGTCGGCGACGGCAGCGACATCGGCCGGATCAAGCGGCAGCAGGCGTTCATCGGCGCCCTGGTCGGCAAGGTGCTCTCCAGCGGCACGCTGACCCGCTTCGACCGGCTGGTCCGTTTCCTCAACGCCGCGACCAACGGGCTCACGACCGACATCGCCAGCATCAAGGACATGGCGAAGGTGGGCCTGCAGTTCCAGGACATCGGGCTCAAGCGGATCCGGTTCCTCACCGTGCCGTTCGTCTACAGCACCGCCCAGCCCGGCCGGGTCGAGTGGACCGAGGATGCCGCGACGCTCTGGAATCGGATCGCGAACGACCTGCCGCTGGGCAAGCTGCGCGACGGCTCCCTCGGGGCCAACCAGGTGCCGAGCGGCGGCGGCTCGTCCGGCACCCCCAGCTCGAGCAGCTCCTCGCCCTCCGACTCCGAGTCGTCGAGCGGGTCGCCGTCCGACACGGCCTCGCCGTCCGACACTGCCTCGCCCAGCGATGACGCGACGGACGACGGCGACAGTGTCGACGCGAGCGCCGACGACCTCGAGTTCGCCGGCCTGTGCGCGTGACCGAGGAGCATCCCGAGCCCGACTGGCAGCGCAAGCGGCGCCTCGCCGAGGTCTTCGGCGACGTCCTGCCTGACACGACCTCTGACGAGCGTGACCCCGCTGAGCGGTCTGATGGTGCAGCCGAGCGCGGCGAGACCTGGCTCAAGGAGCAGGTGCCGCCGCACCACGGCGACTAGGGACAGCCCAGTGCTGTCCGACGCGCTCAGGCGCTGGGCGGGGTGGTGCCGCCCTGCTGCGCCGCCAGCAGGTCGCGGATCTCCTGGAGCAGCTTGATGTCCTCGGGGGTGCCGGGAGGGGCGCTCGGGAAGAACTTCTCCTTCGCTGCGACGTAGGGGGTGACCACGAGGTAGTAGACGACCGCGGCCAGGATGACGAACGCGATCACGGCGTTCACAAAGGCGCCGAAGTAGGTCGTGTTCGAGAAGACCTCGTCGAGGCTGTCGGGGAGGAGGCTGGTCAGCCAGTCCGTGAACGTCTTCACCACCACGCCGAACGCCGTGCCGATGATGACCGCAACGGCCAAGTCGACCAGGTTGCCGCGCAGAATGAAGTTCTTGAAGCCGTTCATGTGGAGTCCCCCTCGAGACCATTGGACGGAGCTGCCGGGGCAGCGAGGCTCGGCTGACGCTAGCCGGCCAGACAACGGTGAGGAAGTGCGTCACTGTGGCGGACGAGACGGAGGGGACGTCCGTCTCTCGCACGCCGAGCACCACCAGCCGGCCGGGCAGGCCGTCGGCAGCCGCGTCGGCCGGGGGCGGGGGCAGCCCGAGCACCAGCGCCGCTCGAGCCACGGTCGACGCCGGGCCGCCCTGGGGGTCGGCGGAGATGACGTCGACCTCGTCGCCGACGCGGAGCAGCTCGGCCATCGCGGTGTCGGGCAGCCGGACCGGCAGCGCCACCAGGTCGGGACGGTCGCGCACCAGCGAGGCGCCCAGCAGGGCGGTGTCGGTGACCGGCTGGCCACGCCGGAGCGGGCCGGCGAGCTGGCGGCCCACCGGGTCGCGCACGTAGCCGTCGGGCACCGTGCCCGGTGCGAAGGCGACCGTGGTCAGGTCGGCGGAACCCAGCACGGTGCCGGCGCCGAGGTCGTGGGCGGCGACGGTGACCGGCACCCGTGCCGGGGCGGGCGCCGCGGTGGCCCGGAGCCCGGTCCACACCGCGACCAGGGCGCACAGGGCAGCGAGCAGGCGCCGGTGGCGCAGGACGGCGCGCCGCACGCGCCGGGTGACGGCGCGGAGCCGGAGCAGGACGGTGGCCATGCCCAGGACGTTACGAACGCGCGCCGACCTCGGTCAGCCGACGTCGGCCGGGCTGTGGAGAACCCTCAGCTGGCGGTCGGTTGGGGAGACTTCGTGGACGTCGACGACGACGAGTCGCCCGAGGACTTCGACGACGAGCCCGACGAAGAGCCGGACGACGAGTCGCTGGACGAGGTCGACGAGGAGTCGCTCGACGAGCCGGACGAGCTGCTCGAGGACGCCGCCGGCTCGGACGACGCCTGCTTGCCCCGGCTGTCGTTGCGGTAGAAGCCGGAGCCCTTGAACACCACGCCGACGGCGTTGAACACCTTCCGGAGCCGGCCCCGGCACTCCGGGCAGACGGTCAGCGCGTCGTCGCTGAAGCTCTGGACCTGATCGAAGGCGTGACCGCACTCGGTGCAGGCGTACTGGTAGGTGGGCAACGGAGCTCCTCGGGAGGGTTTAGCACTCGACCGGGTCGACTGCTAGATGGTACCCCGTCAGAACGTCGCCGCGAAGCGGACGATTCCCGAGGGGCTGACGGCCGCGGTCACGGGACGGTCGTGGGGCTCCACGGCACGTCGATCCCGACCTCGTCGTCGTGGAGCAGCACGCAGGTGAACGTGCCGACCGGCACGCGTCCCAGCGCCCGGTCGTAGGAGCCGCCGCCGCGCCCGAGCCGCTCTCCGCGGGCCGAGACCGCCAGCCCGGGCAGCAGCACCACGTCGGCAGTCGCCACGGCGTCGACCCCGAGCCGGGTGCCGACCGGCTCGAGCAGCCCGTAGCGGGCGGGGGCGAGGTCCTGGTCGCCGGCGTACGCCGCCCAGTCGAGATCACCGTCGGGCAACAACACCGGCAGCACGACCCGCTTGCCCGCGGCCACCAGCGCGCGCAGCAGGGGAGCGGTGCCCGGCTCCGAGCCGACCGCGACGTACGCCGCGACGGTGGCGGCGCGCCGGACCTCGGGGGCCGCCGTGAGCCGCAGCGCGATCTCGCGGGCCACCTCCGACCGCTCGAGCAACGGGCGCCGGTTGCGGGCGGTCAGCAGCTGATCTCGCATCGCCGTGGCGGGTCTTCGCACCAGCCACGCTGCCAGCCTACGATCGAAGCATGGGTAGTGCAGGGCTCAACAAGGCCCGCGACAAGATGGCCGCCGCCGGGGTGGACGAGGTGGCCATCGAGACGTTCGCGCACTACTTCCGGCTGCTGGAGCACGGCGAGACCGGGATGATCCCCGAGTCCGCGATCGAGCCCGTCGACATGGAGTCCCTGCGCGACGTCGAGGTCAGTGCCGACGACGCCGCGGCCGCGGTCCGCACGACCGCCGTGATCAAGCTCAACGGCGGTCTCGGCACCTCGATGGGCATGGATCGCGCGAAGTCGCTGCTGTGCGTGCGCCGCGGCCTCTCCTTCCTCGACATCATCGCCCGGCAGGTGCTCCACCTCCGCAAGGAGTACGACGCCCCGCTTCCGCTGCTGTTCATGAACAGCTTCCGCACCTCGTCGGACACCATGGCCGCCCTCGCGCGCTACGAGGACCTCCCGGTCGAGGGGCTGCCGCTGGAGTTCCTGCAGAACAAGGAGCCCAAGCTCCTGCCCAAGGACCTCGCGCCGGTCAGCTGGCCGAAGGACCCCGACCTCGAGTGGTGCCCACCCGGCCACGGCGACCTCTACACCGCGCTCCGCGGCACCGGGCTGCTCGAGCGGCTCCTCGACGCCGGCTACGAGCGCGTCTTCGTCTCCAACTCCGACAACCTCGGTGCCGTGCCCGACGCGCGGGTCGCCGGGTGGTTCGCCACCAGCGGGGCGCCGTTCGCGATCGAGGCGGTGCGACGCACGCCCAGCGACCGCAAGGGCGGCCACTTCGCGCGGCGCAGGTCCGATGGCCGGATCGTGCTCCGGGAGAGCGCGCAGACGCCGCCCGAGGACCAGGAGGCCCTGGCCGACCTGGAGCGGCACCGCTTCTGCTCGACCAACAACCTGTGGTTCGACATCCGTGAGATGAAGCAGGCCCTCGATGTCCGCGACGGCATCCTCGGCCTGCCACTGATCCGCAACGAGAAGACCGTCGATCCGAGTGATCCCACCAGCCCGACGGTGATCCAGGTCGAGACCGCGATGGGCGCCGCGGTCGAGGTGTTCCCCGAGTCCCGGCTGATCGAGGTCGGCCGCGACCGCTTCGTCCCCGTCAAGACGACCAACGACCTGCTGGTGATCCGCTCCGACGTCTACGACATCGGCTCCGACTTCGTGCTCGACCAGGTCGCGGTCGACATCCCGTTCGTCGACCTCGACGGCACCGTCTACCGAGTGGTGTCCGAGTTCGACAAGCGCTTCCCCGCCGGCACCCCCTCGATGAAGAAGGCCACGAGCCTCACCGTCGACGGCGACTTCACCTTCGGTGCGCACGTCCAGGTGGTCGGCGACGTCGAGCTGTCGACGAGCTCGGCGGAGCGGGTGCCCGACGACGCCGTGCTGACGGCAGATTCCTGACGTGACCGAGCCCTGCACCGTCGAGGAGCACCTCGCGCGGGTGCTCGCCGGTGTCCGGCCCATGGCGCCTGTCGTCCAGCCACTGCTGGACAACCTCGGCCTCGCCCTCGCCGAGGACGTCGTCGCCGACATCTCCCTGCCCAGCTTCGACAACTCCGCGATGGACGGGTACGCCGTCCACCTCACCGACGTCGAGGGCGCGACCGCCGACCGGCCGACCGTCCTCCCGGTCGTGGGTGAGATCGGGGCCGGCCAGGCGACCCTGCGCGAGCTGCCACCAGGCGCCGCGGCCAAGATCATGACGGGCGCGCCGATCCCCGCGGGCGCCGATGCCGTCGTCCCCTACGAGTGGACTGACCGCGGCGCGGAGCAGGTCCGCATCGACCGGGCCCCCGGGCTCGGCCAGCACGTCCGGCCGGCCGGCGACGACGTGGCGGCCGGCGACCTGGTCCTGGCTAGGGGGACCGTGCTCGGCCCGCGTCAGCTCGGTCTGCTCGCCAACGTGGGTCGCGCCACCGTGCTGGTCCGGCCGCGGCCCCGCGTGGTGATCCTCTCGACCGGCTCGGAGCTCCGCGACCCTGGCGAGGAGCTCGGGCACGACTCGATCTACGACGGCAACTCCTACATGCTCGCGGCCGCCGCGCTGCGTGCCGGCGCGGTCCCGCACCGGGTCGGCATCGTCACCGACGACGCGGGGGTCTTCCTCGAGACGCTGCACCGGGTGCTGGCCGGCGCCGACCTCGCAGTGACGTCCGGCGGGGTCTCCCAGGGCGACTTCGACGTCGTGAAGGAGGCGCTGCGCCAGGAGGGTGTCTGGTTCGGTGGGGTGGCGATGCAGCCGGGCAAGCCTCAGGGCTTCGGGCTGCTCGGTCCCGACCCCGCCGGTGCCACGGTTCCGATCATCACGCTGCCCGGCAACTCGGTCTCGGCCTACGTCTCCTTCGAGGTGTTCGTCCTGCCCGCGATCCGCACCCTGATGGGGCTGGCCCCGGTGTCGCGGCCTCGGCTCGACGCGCGCCTGACCGCGGCGATGACCTCACCGGAAGGACGCCGCCAGTTCATGCGCGGCCAGACCGGGACCGACGCCCAGGGCCGGTACGTCGAGCCGGTGGGCGGTCCCGGCTCGCACCTCATCGGCGCGCTGTCGGCGGCCAACTGCCTGATCGTCGTGCCGGAGGACGTCACCGCGCTCGACGCGGGCGACCGGGTGCAGGTGTTGATGCTGGACTCCGACCTTTGATGGCAGAGTGCTGACGTGGCCGACCGACTCACGCACGTCGACGAGTCCGGCGCCGCCCGCATGGTCGACGTCTCCGACAAGGACGTCACCGCCCGCACCGCCACCGCGACCGGCCGGGTGCTGGTCTCCGCGCGGGTCGTCGACCTGCTCCGCGGGGAGGGCGTGCCCAAGGGCGACGCCCTGGCAGTCGCTCGGCTGGCCGGGATCATGGGGGCCAAGCAGACGCCCTCGTTGATCCCGCTGTGCCACCCGCTCGCGATCTCGGGCGTCACCGTCGACCTCGCCGTCACCGACGATTCGGTCGACATCACCGCGACCGTGCGGACGACCGACCGCACCGGCGTGGAGATGGAGGCCCTCACCGCCGTCTCGGTCGCCGCGCTCACCGTCATCGACATGGTCAAGGCGGTCGACAAGGCTGCGGTGATCACCGACGTACGCGTCGAGTCGAAGTCCGGCGGCCGGTCGGGGGACTGGTCGCGATGACCGCGGGGCCGCTGCTCGGCGCCGTCGTCGTGGCCTCCAACCGCGCCGCCGCCGGGGTCTACGAGGACGCCACCGGCCCGCTGCTCGTCGAGTTCCTCTCGGGGCTGGGCTTCGAGACCGGCCCCGCGGCCGTCGTGCCCGACGGCCAGCCGGTCGGCGACGCCATCCGGTCCGCGGTCGCCGCGGGCGCGCGCGTCGTGCTCACCACCGGCGGCACCGGGCTCACGCCCACCGACCAGACCCCCGAGGTGACCCGGCCGTTGCTGGACGCCGAGATCCCTGGGCTGGCCGAGGCGATCCGGGCCTACGGCGTGAGCAAGGGCGTGCCGACCGCCGTGCTGTCCCGCGGCCTGGCCGGTCGGGTCGGCGGCTGCCTCGTGGTCAACCTGCCCGGCTCACGAGGCGGGGTGAAGGACGCGATCGCCGTGCTCAAGCACGTGCTGGTGCACGCGGTCGAGCAGGTGGCGGGCAGTGACCACTGACTGGCCGGTGCGGCTGGTCGACCGCGAGGTGACCCTGCGGCCGCTGTCGGCCGCCGACCACGACGCCTGGCGCCGGGCCCGGCAGCGCAACGCCGCGTGGCTGGTGCCGTGGGACGCGACGGTCCCGCCCGGCGGCGAGGCCCGCCCGACCAGCTTCAAGCAGCTGGTGCGGCGGCTCTCGAAGCAGGCCCGCCAGGGAGCGACGTTTCCCTTCGCGGTCGAGGTGGACGGCCGGTTCGCGGGCCAGGTGACGGTCAACAACATCGTCCGGGGCTCGGCGCAGTTCGCGTCGGTCGGCTACTGGCTCGACAAGGACTACGCCGGTCACGGCGTGATGCCGCGCGCGGTGGCCATGGTGATCGACCACTGCTTCTTCTCCGCGGGGCTGCACCGCATCGAGATCGCGATCCGGCCGGAGAACTCCAACTCCCTGCGCGTGGTCGAGAAGCTCGAGATCCGCGAGGTCGGCTACGCGCCGCGCTACCTCCACATCGACGGGGCCTGGCGCGACCACCGGATCTACGCCATCACCAAGGAAGAGGTGCCCGCCGGCGTGCTCTCCCGGCTGCGCGCCGCCGGGGACGCTGACGCCGCCCCCAATCCCGAACCCCAGTGAGGCGCGCCTCTCGATTCATGGCGGCGCCGGTCGCCGCCCGGCATCCACCAGCGACCGAGAGCCACACCTGTCACACGAGACTTTTTGCGACACACGGGTTGACATGCGCCCCGTGATGCGCTGGGGCTTCTAGCCTCAGCAACGTGGATCCCAGCGCACTGATCTTCGTGGCCCTGGCCGTGGCCTGGGCCGTCTACCTGATCCCGAAGGCGCTCGAGCACCACGAGGAGAGTGCCCGCACCCGCACGGTCGAGCGGTTCTCCCACACCATGCGGGTCCTCGCCCGCCGCGAGCCGATCAACCGTCGCAAGGCCCGACTGGTGCCCGCCTCCGGTGCTCCGTCGACCGTGCCGTCGAGTGACGCGAAGGTGCGCTCAGATCGCCGGAAGAGCAGCACTCTGACGTCACTCGACGAGAAGCCGACCCCCGCCCAGCTGCGCGGCCGTCGCCAGGCCGCCGCGCGGGCGGCCAAGCGCCGCCTCCGCGTCGTGGCGCTGATCCTGGTCGCGAACGTCGCGGTCGGGGCGCTCGCGTGGTTCACGTTGGTCGATCCGATCTGGTGCGCGGCCCCGGTCGGCGTGCTCGTCGCCTGGCTGGTCGCCTGCCGGCTGATGGTCAAGCGCGAGCGGGCGGAGAGCCCGCGTGGGCGGATCCCGGCCGAGGTGCCCTCCGAGCCGGGTCACCAGCACACGGGCTCCACCGAGGAGATCGCACGGGTCACGGCGCCGCTCGGCGACGAGCCGGCCGACATCGACCCCGACAGCTGGGACCCGGTCGACGTGCCCCTGCCCACCTACGTCTCCAAGCCGGTCGCCCAGCGCAGCGTCAGCACCATCGACCTCGAGTCCACCGGCGTCTGGAGCTCGGGCCACAACGCCGCCGACAGCAAGCTGGCGCGCGAGGCCGAGGCCGTCGAGCGGTCCGGCTCGTCCGACTCCGCAGAGCGGCGAGCTTCCGGGGCATAGTCTCGAGGGCGTGCCCCGCGCGATCTCGGTCCTTCTCCTCGGTGGCCTGGCCGCCATCCTCCTCCCACCCGTGCCGGCGTACGCCGGGCCGGCGGGGGTCGCGCCCGCCACCGTGCGCGTCGGCGACCGTGCCGGCAGCCGGCACGTCGTCGGCCACGGCACGCCCGCGAGCTGCACCGCAACGGCGTTCCGGAAGGCGGTGGCGAAGGGCGGCACCATCACCTTCGACTGCGGCCCCCACCCGGTCACGATCGTCATGGACAAGCAGGCCGAGGTCCACAACGACGCCTCCCGCAAGGTGGTCATCGACGGCGGCGGGCTGGTCACACTCAGCGGGGGCGGCAAGCACCGGATCCTCTACCAGAACACCTGCGACCAGCGGCTGACCTGGACGAGCTCGCACTGCCAGGACCAGGCCACACCCAAGCTGGTGCTGCGTCACCTCACCTTCACCCGGGGCAACTCGACCGGCTCCCGCGAGGAGGGCGGTGGAGGAGGTGCGGTGTTCGTGCGCGGTGGCCGGCTCTCGGTCATCGACTCGACGTTCACCCGCAACCGCTGCGACAAGACGGGCCCCGACCTGGGCGGCGCGGCGATCCGGGTGCTCGACCAGTTCCGCGACCAGCCGGTGAAGATCACCGGCAGCACCTTCCGCGGTGGCCGCTGCTCCAACGGCGCCGCGCTCTCCAGCATCGGCGTCTCCTGGCTGGTGACCGACAGCGAGTTCCGAGGCAACAAGGCGATCGGCCGTGGGGCCAACCCCGCGAGTGCCGGCTCGCCCGGCGGCGGGAGCGGCGGCGCGATCTACCTCGACGGCAACCTGTTCACGCTCCGCCTGGTGCGGACCACGATCGAGGACAACGTCGCCCGCGAGGGCGGGGGTGCGGTCTTCTTCGTCAGCAACGACCGCACCGGCACGCTGGCCATCCAGGACTCCACGCTGCGCGACAACCCGAGCCTGGGCTTCGAGAACTACCCCGGCATCTTCTACCTGGGCCACGGCGAGCCGCAGATCACCGGCTCTACGCTCGAGTAGTGAGCATTCGCGTCGCCGAGTCCCGCACCCTGCCGCTCGCCCTCGAGGCGGCGTACGACGGGACGATCG
Source organism: uncultured Actinomycetota bacterium (assembly GCA_963793315.1). Lineage (GTDB taxonomy): Bacteria > Actinomycetota > Actinomycetes > Propionibacteriales > Nocardioidaceae > Nocardioides. The sequence continues at coordinate 200,688 of CAWBZR010000010.1, forward strand.
TCGTCCCGCTGCCCGACATCTTCGGCCACCGCCACCTGGCGATGCCACCGGTCGTGCGCGTCGAGGACCAGGACGGCGTCTGGGGGCGCGAGGTCGGCCAGACCCGCACGATCCGCACGTCCGACGGCGGCGCCCTGCACGAGACGCTGCGCGAGCTCGACCGGCCGCGCCGCTTCGGCTACCGGATCGACCGGGTCCGCGGTCCGATGCGGCCGCTGGTGCGCCACCTCGACGGAGCCTGGACCTTCGAGCCGGACGGCGCCGGCACCCGGATCACCTGGTCGTGGGAGCTGACCCCGACCTCACCGCTCACCGCCCCGCTGGTCCGGCTGGTCGGCCGGATGTGGCAGACCTACGCGCGGCGCTCACTGGCGATGCTCGAGCAGGTCCTGACCTCCGCCTGAGACCGCGAAGGGGCCGGCACGGGCCTCTGAGTCGGTGGAGCTGAGGGGATTCGAACCCCTGACCCCCTCGTTGCGAACGAGGTGCGCTACCAGCTGCGCCACAGCCCCAACTGCGTCCGGAGACGCGAGCGGAAACGGTATCAGCCGGTTCCGGCGCTCCCCGAATCGCTGTGGCCACCAGGGGGAGCGGTGGGTGGCGACCCGTTCTCCACGGGGATGACGGTTGCCTGGGCACCGCCGCACTGTGGATGACGGTTGCCCAGCCACCGCCACCCTGTGGTTTCGCCGTTGCCAGGGCACCGCCCGCTGTATGGACCACCGACCGGCCTCTCGGGATTCCCCCTCACCGCCTCGCCTCGCGTGCCAGCCTGAGCAGGCAGCGCACCGCTCGTCGACGCGCCGAGCCGGATCCCCCGCCGGCCCGGCTGACCCCCGTTCCAGGTCGGCGCCGCTCGCAACCCCCACCCCTCATGCCGAGCGAGTTCCCCCATGACACGTCTCTCGTCGCTGCCCGCCGTGCCGCCTCAGGGCCGGCGTGCCGTCGGCCGCGCGGCCGTGGGCGGGCTGGCGGCGCTGGCAGTGGCGCCGGCGCTGACGGACCCGGCTGAGGCCACCGAGCGACGCAAGCCCAAGGGCAAGCGCAAGTGGCACCGCTGCAAGGTCCACACAAGCACACGTGCTGGCATGCGCGCACCTGCCGGCACCGCAAGCACAAGCCGCGCCCCGCCCGACGCCCACGGATCCTCCCGGCCCGGGCACGCCCACCGTGCCCGGTGCGTACGACGAGCCGGCGGCCGCCAACGGGCTGGCCACCGCTCTCGCGCTGCACCTGGCCAGCCGGTTCACCTACGGCATGACACCGGCCCTGCTGGTGGAGATGAGCGGCTACCCGACCGTCCAGGGCTGGCTCGACGCCCAGCTGGCGCCGGCGGCGCTCGCCGACCCGGCGGGCGACGCCGTCGACGGCTGGTGGCCGCGGCTGGCCTGGGACGCGCCGACGATGTGGGCGCACGAGCAGGCGATGGCCGGCGAGGCACCTGGACGGCGATGGCCGACTACCAGCGGTGGTGCCTGCTCCGCCGGGTCCGCTCGAAGCGACAGCTGCTGGAGTCGGTGACCGAGTTCTTCGAGAACCACCTGCACGTCCCGGTCCACGACGACGGGGTGTTCGGCTTCCGGGCCGACTACGGCCGCACCATCCGCGCCCACGCGCTCGGCCGCTTCGACCAGATGCTGGTCGCCGCGATCACCCACCCCGCCATGAGCATCAGCCTCGACAACGCGAACTCGACGAAGGCCGCGCCCAACGAGAACCTCGGCCGCGAGCTGCTCGAGCTGCACACCGTCGGCCGCGGCAACTACACCGAGGACGACGTGAAGGCGTCCGCGCGGATCCTCACCGGCTACAAGGTCGCGATGTGGACGACGTGGGCCACGTCCTACAACCCGGCGGCGCACTGGACCGGGCCGGTGCAGGTCATGGGGTTCAGCCACCCGAACGCCGACGCCGACGGGCGCCCGGTGGTCGCGGCGTACCTGACCTACCTCGCCCGCCACCCGGCCACCGCGCACCGTCTCGCGCGCAAGCTGGCCGTCCGCTACGTGTCCGACAGCCCGTCCGCGGCGCTGATCGACCACCTGGCCCAGGTCTATCTCGCCAACGACACCGCCATCGTGCCGGTGCTCAGGGCTCTGGTGGCGCACCCGGAGTTCATCGCGGCCAAGGGGCTGAAGGTCCGCAACCCCGCCGACGACGTCGTGGCCACCTGGCGGGTGCTCGACGTCCAGGCCGCGGCGCCCACGGGCGACGGCTCGGGCGCCAATGCCGTGCTCTGGCAGACCGTGGGGCTCGGCCAGGCGCCGTTCGACTGGGCCCGCCCGGACGGGCAGCCCGAGGACGGCGCGTCGTGGTCGTCGGTCTCGAGGGTGCTGGCTTCCTTCGAGACCCATTACACGCTCTGCGGCGGGTGGTGGCCCACGGCGCAGACGACCTACCACCCGGTCGCGTCATGGGTGCCCCTCCTGCCGGGCCAGTCGATGCGCTTCGACGCCCTGGTGGAGCACCTGTCGCGGGCCTTCCTCGGCCGGACCGCGCCGACCCGGCTGGTGCAGGCGTGCTGCCTGGCGACCGGGCTCACCGGGGCCACCTCGATCACCCTCAACCACGCCCTCGTGAAGTGGGGCATGCCCGTCCTGCTGACCACCGTGCTGGACAGCCCCGAACACATGAGCCGCTGATGACCACCGCCCGTTCCGAGCCCGACTGCTGCGCGGAGTTCGCCCGTGCCGCCGGACTGAGCCGCCGTGGCTTCCTGCGCGGCCTCGCCGCTGTGGGCGGCACCGCCACCGTCACGGCGGCGTACGGCACGGCCTTCACCTCCACGGCGTACGCCGCCGCCCCCGTCGACCGGGTCCTGGTGCTGCTGTCGATGCGGGGCGCCTGCGACGGGCTCAGCCTGGTGGTGCCGCACGGCGACCCCACCTACTACGCCGCTCGGCCGTCGATCCAGGTGCCGTCGGCGAGGCTGCTGGCCAAGGACGGCTTCTTCGGGCTGCACCCCGCGCTGGCACCGCTGCTGCCCTGGTGGACCGCCGGGTCGATCGCCGCCGTGCACGCCGCCGGGCTGCCCGCGCCCAACCGCTCGCACTTCTCGGCGATGGAGGAGCTCGAGGACGCCGATCCCGGCTCCTCGGCCCGTGTGGGGTGGCTCAACCGGCTGATCGGGCAGAACGCCACCGCGACGCCCATCGAGGCCATCCAGTTCGGGGGCGGAGTGCCGATCACGGCGCTCGCCGGGCCGGAGCCGGCGCTGGTCACCACGGACGTCGACTCGGTCAGCCTCGCGGGCTACTGGGACGACGACTCGGAGGCCAAGCGCCGGGCCTCGCTGGCGGCGCTGTGGGACGGCGTCCCGGGCCCGCTCGCCACCGGTGCCCGCAACGCGTTCGAGGTCGTCGACGAGTTCCAGCCCGTCCGGGACGGCTCCGCCACCCCGGCCAACGGGGCGGCCTACCCCGCCGGCTCCGACCTGAGCAGCGCCCTCAAGGCGGCCGCGCGCACCATCCGGGCCGACGTCGGCGCCGAAGTGATCGCGGTCGACCACGGCTCGTGGGACCACCACACGTGGATCGGGTCACCCGACGCCGGCAACCTGCGCCAGATGGCCGACGAGTTCGCGCTCAGCCTCGCGGCGTTCCTCACCGACCTCGGTCCCACCCTGGCGGCCAAGGTCACCGTCGTCACGGTCAGCGAGTTCGGCCGCCGGGTGAAGGAGAACGCCAACCAGGGGCTCGACCACGGCTACGGCAACGTCATGTTCCTCCTCGGCGGTGGCGTGAAGGGTGGCTACTACGGCACCTGGCCGGGGCTGGCCAACACGGTGGACGCCGACCTGCTGGTCACGACCGACTACCGCAGCGTGCTCAGCGAGGTCGTGACCAAGCGGCTCGGAGCCTCGTCCGCTGCCGTCTTCCCGGGCTTCACCCCGCAGCCGGTGGGCGCCGTCCTGTCCCTCTGACCCGTCGCGGCCACGCATGATCCTGCGCTTGACAAGGTGGGCCGTTGGGTAATACTTCTGCCGCAGATGAACAGGCACGACCCCCTCGGAGCACTCGCATGGACGACGAGACGAGCATCCTCGACGGGCACCCCCGCACCAGGCTGGAGGTGAGCCCGGTCGGCGAGTACGCCGCCCGCATGGCGGAGCTCGCCCGCAACCTCCGCTCCCAGCGCAACTCGCTGCAGACACTGCACTACATCGTCACCGCGGCCCACGAGATGGTGAAGAACTGCGACGACGTCGCCGTGTCCATCCCGCGCCCCGACGGCACGGTCGAGACCCGCGCCTCGCTCGGCGTCGGCATCGCCGAGCAGGCCGACCAGCTCCAGGCCCAGCTCGGCCAGGGCCCCTGCCTCGACAGCGCCTGGGACGCTCCGCTGCTGAGGGCCGACGACCTCCCGGCCGACGGCGCGTGGCCGGCGTGGAGCCGAGCGGTCGTCGACCAGCTCGGTGTGCGCAGCGTGCTCTGCGTCCAGCTCTTCACCCACGAGCAGCACGAGCTCGGCTCGCTCCAGCTGTTCGCGACGCGGTCGCACGCCTTCGGCCCCGAGGCGTCAGAGGAGGCGCTCGGCATCGCCGCGCAGGCGGCGGTGGCGCTGGGGGCCATGGAGAACCACGAGGCGATCCAGTTCGGACTGGTCCGCCGGACCGTGATCGGCCAGGCGACCGGCATCGTGATGGAGCGTTACCAGCTCGACCAGCACCAGGCCTTCGAGGTGCTGCGCCGGATCTCGCAGGAGAGCGGCCGCAAGGTCCACGACCTCGCCATCGACCTGGTCAGCGGGTTGAAGCCGCCCGGCCTCTGAGGTCTCGGCCCTGACCTCCCGCCCTCGGCCGCGCCCGAAGGTGGCTGCAGACAACCACGGCAGCACGGCGTACAGTCCCCGGTGAGGACGGTGACCCAAACCTCGTTGCCCCTCGACTCCCACGGTCTGGCGTTGCAATCGGCAGGCGTTCCTCCGCCGTTGCGCATTTCTCGGTGGCTCTCCTGAGAGAGCGGTGCCCGCTGTGAACCCCACCCCCTTTCGAGTGGTGGATCCGACGACCTTCGAGTCGTCGTGGTCCATCCGACCTCCCGGCCCTCGCACGCCCTCCCCTCGCGCCCCGGTGCCGAGACGCCGGCGGAGATCCTTGGTCGACCTGCTCCCGTCACGGACCAACAACCGGGTCCCGAACACCGCCGAGGCCAGGCTGGCCCGCCGGCCACAGGACGTGGGCGCGTGATCCCGGAGTTCCCCGTCGGGGACCTCCCACTCTCGGGTCCCGACCCGGCCGAGGTGACCTCGGTCGTCCTGGTCGACGACGACGCGGACTTCCGATGGATCATCCGGCGGCAGCTGGAGCGGACTGGCGAGTTCAGCATCGTGGGTGAGGCCGCTGACGGCGCGGCCGGCGTGGAGGTCGCGGCCGTGCTCTGTCCCGACCTCGTGCTCCTCGATCTCGAGTTGCCGCGCATGGACGGGCTCGCGGCCCTGCCGCTCGTCCTCCGCCATTCGCCGTGGTCGACCGTGGTCATGCTCACTGCCATGTCGTCGGGCGCCCAGCTGGACGCGGCGCTGTTGGGAGGAGCGGCGGGCATCATTCGCAAGGGCTCCTCGCTGGCCAACATGGTCGCCCAGCTGCGCGGCCTGGTCGGACTCACCCACCTTCACGAGATCGAGATCGAAGGAGTCGGCTGACCCCAGGCTCGGGCTCGCCCCGGTCGCCAGGTCGGCCGTGACTTGGACCGCGGGACGGTCGTTGTGTGAGCATCGTCCCGTCGGGACGGAGGGGCCCGTCCGTGAACGCGATACTGGAGGCATGTCGGTGTCCGAGCTGGTTGCTCGTGTGCGTACGCACCCGGTGCTCGGCCGCATCTTCCGGTTCCGCCCGCTCGCTCCGCTGATCGCCCTCCTCCTCGTCTTCGCGACCGCGACGGCCACCGCCGAGGCACCCACCGGGTCAGTGATCTACGGGCGGATCAAGGCCCAGGACGTCCGGCTCTCGATGCCGCCGACCAAGCACCCCAAGGGCATCGCCGTCTACTTCCACGGGCAGAACGGCGGCGTCGACAACCGGATGGACGAGCCGTGGCTCCAGTCCCTGGTCCGCGCGGGCTGGGTCGTCGCCTCCTCCGACTTCCACACCGACTCCTGGGGCAACGAGGCGTCCACCCTCGACACCACCAACCTGATCACCTGGGCCGAGGAGCAGACCGACAACCTGCCGATCAAGCTCTACGTCTCCGGCTCGATGGGTGGCACCGTCTCGCTCAACGCGATGACCCACGCCGGTCTCGTCCCACCCTGCTGGTACGGCGTGAAGCCGGCCCTCGACCTCACCAAGATGCAGAACGTGCCCGGCGGCCCGCGGATCATCCGCGAGGCGTTCGGCGGTGAGGTGCCCTTCGACCGCAACCCCGTCAACACCATCGACGAGCTGCCGACCGCGACCCGCTACCGCATGGTCACCTCGCCGGAGGACACGTGGGTCCGCGAGTCGGAGAACTCCGGCAGGCTCGCCGCCGGACTCCAGGCGCGCGGCGCGGACGCCAGCGTCTTCGAGGTGCACGGCACCCACGACGACCCGTCGCACTTCGACGTCGACGACCTGCTGTCCTTCGCCGCGAGCTGCGAGGACGAGAAGGGTCAGGTCGTGCCCGGGGGCGGCACCGCCAACGCCAGCGAGTAGTCCGCTCCGCGCAGTCAGATCCACCGCTCGAACCAGATCCGTCCCACCCACTCCGAGTGGGTGAGCAGCTGGTCGGTGAAGATCGGCCAGAACCATGCGAAGTTGAGCAAGGTCAGCACCACGAACGACCCGCCCACGACCACGCCGGCCGTGCGCCGCGCGCTGGGCGCCCGGGAGCTGCCGATCAGCTTCCCGATGGCCAGGGTCAGCGCGAGCACGACGAACGGCAGGATCGCGACGGCGTAGAACAGGAAGATCGGCCGGGTGTCGTACTGCAGCCACGGCAGCCACGTCGACGCCGTGCCGACGACGGCGACGCCGAACCGCCAGTCGCGGCCGCCGACCCACATCGCGACGGCGTACAGCAGCGCGACGATGCCGCCCCACCAGATCGTCGGCGTGCCGATCAGCAGCACCTGCCTGAGGCAGCTGCTGCCCTCGGGCGCATCGCAGCCACGGGTGCCGGGCTTGATGTCGGTGTCGGCAGCGACGCCGACCGGCTTGTTGAGGAACAGCCAGCCCGAGGGCTTCGAGGCGTAGGTGTGCGTCGAGCAGTTGAGGTAGTGGGTGTGGAACGTGTAGACGTCGCGGTGGTAGTAGTACAGCGACCTCAGCGACTGGACCAGCTCACCGGGCCCGTGGGCGTCGGGCTCGCTCGCCGTCGGCCAGCGCTTGCCGCTGTCGTCGATGTTGTTCTCCTGCGGCTTGCCGTCCTTGTCGAAGGTGCACGGCTGCTCCTTGACGAACTGGGTGTACTGCGTCGAGGACAGCGACTTCTCGTACTCATGGGCATGGATCAGCCAGCCGGTCCAGGTCGCGGTGTAGACGAACCCGGCGACGACGACGAGGTGGACGAAGGCCGGCACCCCGTCGGTGAGCGATCGAGCGCAGCGCCGGCCAGCGCACGCCGAACGATCGTCGCGCCCCTGACCCCCAGAGCCAGACCATGATCCCGAACGCCGCGAGCGGGTAGATCGCCGTCCACTTGGTGCCGATCGCCAGCCCCCAGCAGACGCCGCTGGCCAGCAGCCACGGGCGGAACAGCAGCCCCCGCACCGGACCGTACGACGCCGGGTCGGTGACCTGGTCGGGCACCAGCCGCGCCATCTTGGCGCGGTACCAGTCGCGGTCGGCGACCAGGCACGAGACCGCGCAGAGGATGAAGAACGCGAGGAAGATGTCGAGCAGCGCCAGCCGCGACAGCACGAACTCCAGGCCGTCGAGGCTGAGCAGCAGCCCGGCGACCAGGCCGAGCGCGGTCGAGCCGGTCATGCGGCGGGCCAGCCGGCACATCACCAGCACCATCAGGGAGCCGATGACGGCAGCGGCGATCCGCCAGCCGAACGGGTCCATCCCGAAGGCCTTCTCACCCAGGGCGATCAGCCACTTGCCCGCCTCCGGGTGCACGATCATCGACGGCCCGTCGGTCCACTGACCCGTCGTGGTGCCGTCCAGGATCTTCTCGTTGGCACCGTCGACGTAGCCGCGGGCGTAGCCGAAGTGCAGCAGCGACCACGCGTCCTTGGCGTAGTAGGTCTCGTCGAACTCGAAGACCTTGGGCGAGCCGAGCTTCCAGAGCCGCAGGAAGAGCGCCAACAGGGTCAGTCCGATGGTGGCGGTCCAGCCGACGACCGGGTCCTCCAGGTCGACACGACGCCGCGCCCGCTCCCAGGCCGTCGGCACCTTCCGTCCCGACGCGTCCGACGAGAGTCCGGCCTGCTCGCGCGTGGGGAGCGTCGGCGTGCTCGTCACGACCGGAACTGTACGGGGGACGCGGGAGGTCTGTTCGTCCGCGCTCCCGGATGGCAGAGTCGAGCCGTGGCCGAGCTGCACATCGACGTCGACGGATCCCGCACCGTGCTCCACCAGCGTGACGATCGGCAGCTGGAGGAGCTGGTCCGGCGGATGCACGAGAGCTTCCTGCGCGACGGCGGCGCGTGGTGCGCGGTGACCCAGCAGGGCCAGCGCACGCTGATGTGGATTCCCCGCAGCGCCGTGCTCACCGCCCAGTTCGAGGCCGACGACCTCAGCCACGCCCTCAAGCGGCTCGCGGTGAACCTCGACACTTGATTGTCTACCCCCGCAAACTCGACCCCGGGTCCACGGCGACGCTCGCTCCGCTGCGCGGGCTTCGCAGTCTCCGCGGCCACCGGGGCCGATCGCGGGGCGCGCGAGCGGAGCTCGCGAAAAGCGCCCTAGTGCCCCGCACACGAAGTTCGCTGCATAACTCGCACCCCCAGCACGCACCTCACTTCGTCGGCGACGCTGGAAAGACGCCCAGTCTGCCGGCGCGCCGCCGTCTCGCGATGCACGCACTGGGAGCACGACTTATATTGCGAACTCCGCGCGCGGGACACTAGCTCGCCTCGCGGGTGTCGCAGTCGCCGTCCGAGCCGATCGCGCCGCGGGGGCTGGCGCATAGGCGAGAGCGCGCGCCCTTCTGTGCGGCTGCGATGATCGGCGCATGGCCGAGCTCCCGGGGACCCTGGTGCTGGCGGCCACGCCGATCGGGCGGGTCGAGGACGCGTCGCCGCGGCTGGCTCGGGAGCTCGCGGAGGCGGACGTGGTCGCGGCCGAGGACACCCGGCGGCTCAAGCGGCTGACAAGTGAGCTGGGCGTCACGATCGGCGGCCGGGTCGTCTCCTACTTCGAGGGCAACGAGGCGCAGCGGACGCCGGCCCTGCTCGAGGAGCTCGCGGCCGGGCACCGCGTGCTGCTCGTGACGGACGCCGGCATGCCGAGCGTCTCCGACCCCGGCTACCGGCTGGTGGTCGCTGCGGTGGCCGTCGACGTGCCGGTCACCGCCGTCCCGGGACCCTCCGCGGTGCTCACCGCCCTGGCCGTGTCGGGGCTGCCGGTCGACCGGTTCTGCTTCGAGGGGTTCCTGCCCCGCAAGCAGGGTGAGCGGGCGCGCCGGCTGGCGGCGCTGGCCGACGAGCAGCGCACGATGGTCTTCTTCGAGGCGCCGCACCGGACCGAGGTGACGCTGGCCGCGATGGCTGAGGCGTGGGGCGGTGAGCGCGCCGGAGCGGTCTGCCGCGAGCTCACCAAGACCCACGAGGAGGTACGCCGCGGGCCGCTCACCGAGCTCGCCGCCTGGGCGGCCGACGGCATCCGCGGCGAGGTCACGATCGTCGTGGCGGGCGTCGACCCGGCGGCCGGCGTAGCGGTCGACGACGAGAGCCTCCGCGCCGCCGTCGCCGAGCGCGAGGCCGCGGGGATGAGCCGCAAGGAGGCGATCGTGGAGGTGGCCCGCGCCGCCGGGGTGCCGAAACGAAACGTCTACAACCTCGTTCACGGTGCGTGAACGCCTCATGACCCGACTGCTCCGCTTCCGCCACGACGGCCTCACCTTCGACGTGCAGGACGAGGGGCCGCCAGACGGCGACCCCGTGGTGCTGCTGCACGGCTTCCCGGAGCGCAACACCTGCTGGCGCGACGTGTCGCCCCTCCTGCACGCCGAGGGGTTCCGCACCTACGCGCCCGACCAGCGCGGCTACTCGCCCGGCGCGCGACCACCGCGGCGCCGCGACTACACGATGGACAAGCTCGAGGCCGACGTGGTGGCGCTCATCGACACCATCGGCCGACCGGTCCACCTGGTCGGACACGACTGGGGTGCCAACAACGGCTGGCTCGTCGCGATGCACCGTCCTGACCTGGTGCGCAGCTGGACCGCCGTCTCGGTCCCGCACCCCGCGGCGTTCCGGAAGGCGATGTTCACGACTCGCCAGGCCTTCTCGTCCTGGTACATGGGTGCCTTCCAGACCCCGGGGCTCCCCGAGCGGCTGGCCGCGAAGCCCGGCGGTCGCTTCGACCGCGAGCTGCGCAAGGGCGGGATGACCCGCGACGAGGTGGCGCGGTTCCGCCGCGAGATCGTGGACTACGGCGCCCTGACCGGTGGGCTCAACTGGTATCGCGCCATGCCGTTCACGAAACAGGCCGGGCTGGACGGCCGGGTGTCGGTCCCGACCACGATGGTCTGGAGCGACGGCGACATCGCGATCAAGCGGATCTCCGTCGACCGCTGCGCCGACCACGTGAGCGGCCCCTACGAGCTCCGGGTTCTCGGGGGCGTGAGCCACTGGATCCCCACGCATGCGCCGCAGGCGGTCGCGGAAGCGGTGCTGTCGCGGATCGGTTCCCTGGCATGACTGAAAGGCCGCCTGCTCCGGAACCGCTGCCGCACCCGGTCGTCGACAACCATTGCCACCTCGACATGGGCCGCGGCGACGACGACCCGCTGCCCGTCGAGGAGGCCCTGGCGGAGGCGACCGCGGTCGGCGTGCCCCGCATCGTGCAGATCGGCTGCGACCTCCGCGGCGCCCGGTGGGCGGTCGAGGCGGCCGCGACCCACGACGCGCTCGTCGCCGGCGTCGCGCTGCACCCCAACGAGGCGCCCCGGGTGGCCGACCTCGACGCCGCGATGGCCGAGATCGAGCGGCTGGCCGGGGCGCACGACAAGGTGCGGGCGGTGGGGGAGACCGGGCTCGACACCTACCGCACCGGCGAGGAGGGAAGGTCGGTCCAGGAGGAGTCGTTCCGGCGCCACATCGACCTGGCCAAGCGGCTCGGCAAGACCCTGGTCATCCACGACCGCGACGCCCACGACGAGATCCTGCGGGTGGTCGACGACGAGGGCGCCCCCGACCGCTGGGTGATGCACTGCTTCTCCGGCGACGCGGCGTTCGCGCGGGCCTGTCTCGAGCGCGGGGCGCACCTGAGCTTCGCCGGCACGGTGACGTTCAAGAACGCCGACCAGGTCCGGGAGGCCGCCCGGATCTCGCCGATCGAGAGGATCCTGGTCGAGACCGACGCGCCCTACCTCACGCCGATGCCGCACCGCGGCCGCACCAACGCGTCCTACCTCGTGCCGCACACCGTGCGCACCCTCGCTGACCTGCGCAAAGACGACCTCGAGGCGCTCTGCGCGGCCATCGACGCCAACACCGAAGCTGCCTTCGGCGGGGCCTGGTAGGCCCGAGCGTGCCCCTGCCCGGGGTGTCTTGACGGCCGTGGAGAGGCTTGTCACACAGGGGTGTCGGGATTTGATTCCTGTAGTGAGACGCTGGTCTATTCGTGTCCCATGCAGTCTCTGAAAAGCACCACCACGAGCCGTTCCGGCGTACGTCTGGCGGCCCTCGGGGCCCTCACCGCGGTCGTCCTGACGGGCACCGCGAGCGCCGTCTCGGCCCCGGCCCAGGCAGTCGAGTCCGCCCCCGCAGAATTCGTCTCGATCAAGACCGTCGAGAAGCACGTCGATCACGAGAAGTTCGCCGCTGACGTCGTCGAGAAGAAGGACAAGACGATGAAGGCCGGCGAGACCAAGGTCGTGCGGCTGGGCAGGCCCGGCGTCCGCAACGTGACCTACACGCTGGTCTACGAGAACGGCAAGCTCGCCGCCAAGCGCGTGACGAAGCAGCACGTCCTCAAGAAGCCGCGCGCCAAGGTCGTGCGCATCGGCACCAAGGTCGCCGCTGGCCCGTGGGACGCGCTGGCCCAGTGCGAGTCCGGTGGCAACTGGCACATCAACACCGGCAACGGCTACTACGGCGGCCTCCAGTTCAGCCTCGGCACCTGGCACGCCTACGGCGGCTCCGGGCTCCCGAGCCAGCACAGCCGCGAGACCCAGATCGCCATCGCCACCAAGCTCCGCAACGCCTCCGGCGGCTACGGCGCCTGGCCGGCCTGCGCCGCTCGGCTCGGCCTCCCGCGATAGCGGGAATCGCCGACCCGGCGGTACTGCTGTCCGCGGCCAACCGCCCCGCAAGCCCCACCGGCTTCCCGAGGTGACCACAACTGGCCGACGCAACCAGCCCAACTAACCTCACCCACGTGACAAGTGAAGGCGGCGTGCATCTCCTCGGCGCAGCCGACGTACGCCGGCTGGCCGCGGAGCTCGACCTGCGCCCCACGAAGCAGCGCGGCCAGAACTTCGTCATCGACGCCAACACCGTGCGCCGCATCGTCCGCGAGTCCGGGGTCGGCCCCGACGACGTCGTCGTCGAGGTCGGCCCCGGGCTCGGGTCGTTGACGCTGGCCCTGCTCGACGTGGCCGACCGGGTGGTCGCGATCGAGGTCGACGACCTGCTCGCTGGCCGGCTGCCGGCCACGATCGCGGAGCACGCCGGCGACCGGGCCGCGCGTTGCGAGGTCGTGCACGCCGACGCGCTCCGCGTCGACGGCGTGCCCGGCCCGCCCCCGACCGCGCTGGTGGCCAACCTGCCCTACAACGTCTCCGTGCCCGTGCTCATCCACCTGCTCACCGTCCTGCCGTCGCTCGAGAAGGGGCTGGTCATGGTCCAGGCCGAGGTGGCCGACCGCTTGGCGGCGCCGCCCGGCTCGCGCACCTACGGCGTCCCGTCGGTCAAGGCCGCGTGGTTCGCCGACGTACGCCGCTCGGGGTCGGTCGGCCGCAACGTCTTCTGGCCGGCGCCCAACGTCGACTCCGGGCTGGTCGCCTGGACCCGCCGCGACCCGCCCGCCACCTCCGCGAGCCGCGAGCAGGTCTTCGCGGTCGTCGACGCCGCCTTCGCCCAGCGGCGCAAGGTGCTGCGCGGCGCCCTGACCGGCATCGCCGGATCGCCGCGCGCCGCCGAGGACGCGCTGCGGGCCGCCGGCGTCGACCCGACCGCCCGCGGCGAGGTGCTCGACGTGACGGCGTACGCCCGCATCGCCGAGGCCCTCGCCCAGCAGGTGCCCGCATGACGCGTGACCGTCCGGGCGCCGGCCAAGATCAACCTCCACCTCGGCGTGGGCGCGCCACGCGACGACGGCTTCCACCCGCTGGTGACCGTCTACCAGGCGGTCGGGCTGTGCGACGACGTCACCGTCGAGCCCTCGCCCGGTTGGACGCTCGGCGTCACCGTGCCCGACTGGATCGACGTCGACGCCGTACCCGTGACCGGCGACAACATCGTCGACCGCGCGGCGCGACTGCTGTCCGAGCACCACGGCATCGCCTCGCAGGCCTCGGTGTCGATCGCCAAGTCGATCCCGATCGCGGGCGGCATGGCCGGCGGCTCGGCGGACGCGGCTGCCGCGCTGGTCGCCCTCGACCGGCTCTGGCAGCTCCAGACCTCCGACGACGACCTCCTCGCGATCGCGGCCCGGCTCGGGAGCGACGTGCCGTTCGCGCTCCTGGGCGGTACGGCGCTCGGCACCGGCCGGGGCGAGCTGGTCGAGCCGGTGTCCGATCCCGCCACGTGGTGGTGGGTCGTCGTCCCCTCGCCGGTGGGGCTGTCGACGCCCGCGGTCTACCGACGCTTCGACGAGCTCGCCCCCGATGCGCCCGCCGAGCCGCCCGGCGCCCGCGCCGTCCTGCTCGCCCTCTCGACCGGCGACCCGGAGATCCTGGCGGGCGCGCTCCACAACGACCTCGAGTCGGCCGCCCTCGACCTGCGTCCCGACCTCGCCGACCTGCTGGAGCTGGGCGAGCGCAGCGGCGCCCTGCGTGGCCTGGTCTCCGGCTCGGGTCCGACCTGCCTGTTCCTCACCGACGACTCCGATGCGGCCCGTGGTGTCGCCGGCCGGCTGTCGGAGCACCACGAGGTCGTGCTGGTCACCAACGGCCCGGTCGCGGGCGCCCACGTGGTCACCTATGTCTAGCCCCGGCACCAACCTGCTCAACCTCGAGCGGGTGTCCAAGGCCTACGGCGTCCGCCCGCTGCTCACCGACGTCTCCCTGGGCGTCGCCGCCGGTGAGCGGATCGGCGTCGTCGGCCGCAACGGCGACGGCAAGACCACGCTGCTCAACGTGATGACCGGGGCCGCGGAGCCCGACTCCGGCCGGGTGTCGCGGCAGCGCGGGCTGCTGGTCGGCTACCTGCGCCAGACCGACGAGCTCGTGGACACCCACACCGTCCGCGAGGCGGTCCTGGCCGGCCGGTCGGACCACGAGTGGGCCGCCGACGCCGGCACCCGCGAGGTGGTCGAGGTGCTGCTGGCCGGCGTGACCCTCGACCGGGCCGTGGCCGGGCTCTCCGGCGGCGAGCGCCGCCGCTGCTCGCTGGCCGCGCTGCTGCTGGGCGAGCACGACCTCGTCATCCTCGACGAGCCGACCAACCACCTCGACGTCGAGGCGGTGGCCTGGCTGGCCGGCCACCTGGCCCGGCGTAGCGTCGGCGCTCGTCGTCGTGACCCACGACCGGTGGTTCCTCGACGCGGTCTGCGAGTGGACCTGGGAGGTCCACGACGGCTCGGTCGACGTCTACGAGGGCGGCTACTCGTCGTACGTCCTCGCCCAGGCCGAGCGCCAGCGGCAGAGCGTGGCCACCGAGCTGCGCCGCCGCAACCTGGTCCGCAAGGAGCTCGCCTGGCTGCGTCGCGGCCCGCCGGCCCGGACCTCCAAGCCGAAGTTCCGCATCGACGCCGCCAACGCGCTGATCGACGACGTGCCCGAGCCGCGCGACCGGCTGGAGCTGCAGCGGTTCGCGACCCAGCGGCTCGGCAAGGACGTCATCGACGTCGAGGACGTCGACCTGAAGCGCGGCGAGCGGATGCTGCTGTCGCACGCGACCTGGCGGCTCGGGCCGGGCGACCGGGTCGGCCTCGTCGGCGTCAACGGCGCCGGCAAGACCTCGGTGCTCGGCCTGCTGTCGGGCGAGCTGGCTCCGACGGCCGGCAAGGTGCGGCAGGGCCGCACCGTCGCGCTCCAGCACCTCACCCAGCACATCGACGAGCTCGACCCGGAGGCGCGGGTGCTGGCCGACCGTGGAGTCGGTGCGCCGGGTGACCAAGACCGTCGACGGCGAGATCACGGCGACCTCGCTGCTGGAGCGGTTCGGGTTCACCGGCGACCGGCTCACCGCGCGGCTCGGCGACCTGTCCGGTGGCGAGCGGCGCCGGTTCCAGCTGCTGCGGCTGCTGCTCACCGAGCCCAACGTGCTGCTCCTCGACGAGCCCACCAACGACCTCGACATCGAGACGCTGACCGTCCTCGAGGACTTCCTCGACGGCTGGCCCGGCACGCTGGTCGTCGTCTCCCACGACCGCTACTTCCTCGAGCGCACCGTCGACACCGTCTGGGCGCTGCTCGACGACGGCCAGATCTCGATGCTGCCCCGCGGGGTCGAGGAGTACCTCGAGCGCCGCGCCCAGGCCCTCCAGCTCGAGTCGAGCCTGTCGGCCGCGGCCGGCAGCCGGCGGTCGCGGAGCGGCCGCGCGCCGCCCGGGGCAGCGCCGAGGAGCGCGAGGCGCGCAAGGCGATCGCGCGGATCGAGCGCCAGCTCGCGCGGGTCGCCGCACGCGAGGCCGAGCTGAACGCCGCGATCGTCGACGCCGGCCAGGACTACGAGCGGCTCGCCGAGCTCAGCGCCGAGCTCCAGCGGGTCTCGGCCGAGCGGGACCAGCTCGAGCTGGAGTGGCTCGAGGCGGCCGAGGCGCTGGACTCGAGTCAGGGCCTCGACCCGCGAACGGCGCGAGCAGCCGGCGCAGCAGCCCGGCCAGCTCCTTCTGCGGCGGAGGCGGGGAGGTCGGCGAGGAGCGCCCGCTCGGCGTCGATGAGCGCCGGTGAACGCACCGTCGACGGCCGCCTTGCCCTCGCGGGTGAGCCGCACGATCACGCCGCGCCGGTCGTCGGGGTCGGGGTGCCGCTCGACAAGCCCGCGGTCGGCGAGCCGGTCGACGCGGTTGGTCATGGTGCCGCTGGTGACCAGCGTGGCGCGCAGCAGCCGGCCGGGGGAGAGCTCGTAGGGCGCGCCCGCGCGGCGCAGCGCGGCGAGCACGTCGAACTCCCACGACTCGATCGTCGTGCGCGGTGAAGGCCGCGCGGCGGGCCAGGTCGAGGTGGCGGGCCAGCCGGCGAGATCCGGCTGAAGACGCGCGACGGCGCCGAGGTCGAGGTCGGGGCGCTCGCGGGCCCACGCCTCGGTGAGCTCGTCGACCTCGTCCCGCATGGCGCCAGCGTAACCGCGCTCGGTCGAGAATCTTGACATCAAGAGAGTCGGTGGGAGGATCGAACTATCTTGACGTCAAGATATTAAGGAGTGTTCGCCATGACGCACACCTGGGACCCCGACCGCTACCTGACCTACGCCGACGAGCGGGGCCGGCCCTTCGTCGAGCTGGTCGCCCGGATCGGCGCCGACGCGCGCCGGCCGAGGTCGTCGACCTCGGCTGCGGCCCCGGCAACCTCACCGGGCTGCTCGCCGAGCGCTGGCCCGACGCGCACGTGGTCGGCCTCGACTCCAGCCCGGAGATGATCGCGAAGGCCGCGAGCGACTCGGCCGGGCCGGTCGACTACGCGGTCGCCGACCTGCGCGACTGGGCGCCCGACGCGGCCGGTCGACGTGCTGGTCTCCAACGCCACCCTCCAGTGGGTGCCCGGCCACCTCGAGCTGCTGCCGGCCCTGGTCGCCGCGGTCGCGCCCGGCGGCTGGTTCGCCTTCCAGGTGCCCGGCAACTTCGACGAGCCCAGCCACACGATCCGCGCGCGAGCTCGCCGCCGAGCGCGCCGTACGCCGCGCACACCGCCGGCGTCGCCGCGCCCGGCGTCGCACGACCCGGAGGTCTACTACGACGCGCTGGCGCGGCCGGCTGCGCGGTCGACGTCTGGGAGACGACCTACACGCACGTGCTCACGCGGCGCCGACCCGGTCTTCACCTGGGTCTCCGGCACCGGCGCCCGGCCGACGCTGCAGGCGCTGCCGGACGGCCTGCGGGCAGCGCTTCGAGGCGGAGTTCAAGCGCCGGCTGCGCCGCGGCCTACCCCGTCCGCGACGACGGCACCGTGCTGCTGCCGTTCCGGCGGGTCTTCGCGGTGGCGCAGGTCGCGGGCGTGAGCGGCGATGCGGCTGCACCACGTCCAGGTCGCCTGCCCGCGCGGCGGCGAGGACGACGCCCGGCGGTTCTACGGCGAGGGGCTGGGCCTGAGCGAGGTCGAGAAGCCGGCCGAGCTGGCCGGCCGCGGCGGCGCGTGGTTCCGCGCGTACGACGAGGACGGCGCGGTCACCGCGGAGCTCCACGTCGGGGTCGAGGAGCCGTTCGCGCCCGGCCCGCAAGGCGCACCCGGCGTTCGCTGCTGGCGTCGGTCGAGGCTCTGGACGGAGGTGGCGCGGCGGCTGGGTCGGCTGGGCTATCGAGGTGGACCGCAGTGAGTGGGATACCTTCCCCGGGTACCGCAGGGTGCACGTGGAGCGACGGACACGGCAACCGGGTGGAACTGCTGGCCTGACCTGCACCGATCCGGGGTCCAGGCCGTAACCGCCCGCTTGACAGCACGTTGTTCCGGGCGAGAGGTCCATGGGCCAGACGTCTTTCTCGGGGGGAGTGATGCTGGCATGACGCAGGCAGCCACACCGACGTCCAGCGGCACGACTCAGGTCGTCAACCGCATCAAGCGCGCGCAGGGGCAGCTCTCCGGCGTGCTCCGCATGCTGGAGGAGGGGCGCGACCTCCAGGAGGTCGTCAACCAGCTCAAGGCGGTGTCGCGCGCGCTCGACCGCGCCGGTTTCGCGATCATCGCGGTCGAGCTGCGCGAGGCGGCCCGCACGGGGTCGGTGAGCCGAGGAGCGAGCTCGACCAGCTGGAGAGGTTCTTCCTCTCCCTGGCCTAGCGCGATCTGCTACCGGTGGGTAACATGGGCGCATGAGCCAGGTCCTCTCGCCTGTGGCAGACGTGCAGCCTCGATCCCGTGTGGTCGGCGGCGCGCGTCTTCTCGTTCGCCTTCGGCCAGAAGGCGCCGTACTTCTCCTCGATCCGCCCGCGGTTCACCGTCATCGAGCCCGACCACGCCGAGCTGGTCATCCCCGACCGCCGTCGGGTCCACAACCACCTCGGCACCGTGCACGCGATCGCGCTGTGCAACGGCCTCGAGGCCGCGATGGGCGCCCTCGCCGAGGCCACGATCCCGGCGACGAAGCGCTGGATCCCGAAGGGGATGACGGTCTCCTACACCGCCAAGGCGGTCGGCGACATCACCTGCATCGCCGAGACCGACGCCGGCCAGTGGACCTCCACCGACCCCGACCTCCCGGTGCGGGTCCGCGGCGTGATGGCCGACGGCACCGTGGTCATCGAGGGCGTCATCAACCTCTGGGTGACCGAGAAGGCGCCGTCGAAGAGCAAGGCGGATCGAGCGGTCGGTTGACGACCGGTCGCACGGTGGAGCGCATGCACCACCATCGATCGCGACGAGCACCGCCGTCAGGACCGACCGGCACGATCGACGAAGGTCGCGGGCGCGACTCACTGGACCGCGCTGAGCGCCGCCGCGGCGAGCGCGGCGAAGGTCGAGAGCAGGGTGTAGCGGGCCCTCTCGCACGACCGTAGGACGACGGTGCTGCTCGGCGGCTCGAGCTCGCCTTCGCCGACTACGAGGCGGCCGACGAGGCCGGCCTGGCGTCGGGACGCCAGAACCACAGGTGTCCGCCGACGGCGACCGCCGAGCAGCGCGGCGAGGGCCACCGCCGAGCTCCGCGGCAGGTTTCCGTCCGTACGCCGGCCCGAGCAGCGACCGGGTCGCCTGGCTCGACAGCACCGAGCCGTCCGCTCTGGTGTGACAGCACCGAGCCGGTGCACTGGTGCGACAGCCACGAGCCGACGCTCTGCGACGACCCGATCGAGAACGCCGACGCGAACGACCCGACGCTGCCGATGCTCGCGCACGAACCCACCGACCCGATGGACAGCACCGAGTGGTCCGACCAGAGCGACAGCACCGAGTCGGTCGACCCGATCGACCAGCGCGAGCTCAGAGGTCGAGCACGGTCGCCGTACCGACTGCGCCTGGTCCTCGAAGAAGCCGAGGACCAGTCCGGTGGTGACGTTGACCCACTGCGGACGCATCGACCGGCGCCAGGTCGACGTCGACCTCGGTCCCGGGCACGAGCATCGGGTTGCCTGCGGGCAGCTCGACCGTCGCCACGCCCAGGTCGAGTCGCCGTGACCATCGGTCGCACGCCCGGAAGCCGGGCTGGTAGCCGTCGAACGCCGGCGTGTGTCGGCCGCCCTGCTCCTTGGTGAACATCTCCAGTCGTGCACGCACGCGACGAGTATGGCGCGCCGCTGGTCCCCGCCTACCCTTGACCGGTCATGCGCACCTACGAGGTCCGCACCTACGGGTGCCAGATGAACGTCCACGACTCCGAGCGGCTCAGCGGGCTGCTCGAGGAGGCGGGCTACGTCGCGCGTGCCCGACGGACGAGCGACGCCGACGTCGTCGTCTTCAACACCTGCGCGGTGCGGGAGAACGCCGACAACAAGCTCTACGGCAACCTCGGCCACCTCGCGCCGAAGAAGGCCGCGAGGCCCGGCATGCAGATCGCGGTCGGCGGCTGCCTGGCGCAGAAGGACCGCGCGACCATCACCAAGAAGGCGCCGTGGGTCGACGTGGTCTTCGGCACCCACAACATCGGCAGCCTGCCGGCGTTGCTCGAGCGCGCGCGGGTCAACGACGAGGCGCAGGTCGAGATCCTCGAGTCGCTCGAGGTCTTCCCGTCGCACGCTGCCGACCCGGCGCGAGTCGGCGTACGCCGCCTGGGTGTCGGTGAGCGTCGGCTGCAACAACACCTGCACGTTCTGCATCGTCCCGGCGCTGCGCGGCAAGGAGAAGGACCGCCGGCCCGGCGAGATCCTCAGCCGAGGTCGAGGCGCTGGTGGCCGAGGGGGTCAGCGAGATCACCCTGCTCGGCCAGAACGTCAACGCCTACGGCGTGGAGTTCGGCGACCGCCAGGCGTTCGGCAAGCTGCTCCGCGCGTGCGGCGACGTCGACGGGCTGGAGCGGGTGCGGTTCACCAGCCCGCACCCGGCGGAGTTCACCGACGACGTCATCGAGGCGATGGCCGAGACCCACAACGTGATGCCGAGCCTGCACATGCCGCTGCAGTCCGGCTCCGACCGCGTGCTCAAGGCGATGCGGCGGTCCTACCGCTCGGAGAAGTACCTCGGCATCATCGACCGGGTCCGCGCCGCCATCCCCGACGCCGCCATCACCACCGACATCATCGTCGGCTTCCCCGGCGAGACCGAGGAGGACTTCCAGCAGACGCTGGACGTCGTCGAGCGGGCGCGGTTCAGCGGCGCCTTCACCTTCCAGTACTCCAAGCGGCCCGGCACCCCCGCCGCCACCCTCCCCGACCAGATCGACCCGGCGGTCGTGAAGGACCGCTACCAGCGGCTGGTCGCCGTCGCCGACCAGGTCGCCTGGGACGAGGGCAAGCTGCAGGTCGGGCGCCGCCTCGACGTGATGGTCGCCGAGGGCGAGGGCCGCAAGGACGCCGCCACCCACCGGCTCTCCGGCCGCGCTCGCGACAACCGGCTCGTCCACTTCCAGGCGCCGGATGTCGAGGTCCGCCCTGGCGACGTCGCCACCGTCGAGGTCACCTACGCCGCCCCGCACCACCTCGTCGCCGACGGCCCGGTCGCCGTACGCCGCACGCGCAGCGGCGACGCCTGGGAGGCCCGCACCCAACAGCCGGCCTCGGTCGGCGTCGGCCTGGGCATGCCGACCGTCGGCGCACCTGATTCGCCACCTGTGGATAGCTTCTGCGGCTGACCGCCCGTCCGTCACAAGATGGACGCGTGTCGGTCGTGGAGTCGCTGGAGCGCCTGGGAGGCGTCGCGACGCGTGCTTCGGCGCTGCCCGGGCTGCCGCGCCGCCCGAGAGCGGGCTCGAGGAACCATTTCACCTCGTTGGCTACGGCTATGCGTCCTTGTAGGGCTTGTCGGCGGAGCGTGGGTCGAGGCTGGGGTAGCCCGCGGCGGGGGCCACGCCCTCGGGCTGGGGCTCGTCGCCGCCGGCCGACTGCTCGGGCGGCGGTCCCCCTCGGCAGCGGCCGGGGAGGTGTCGCGGACCCCGTCGGTCGCCTCCTGGCCCGGGCCGGTCGGGCCGACCCGCTCGCTGCTCACGCCCATGCCGCCGGCGGCGTGAGCGGGCCCGGTGGAGTTGGGGGTGGAGTCGCGGATGTCGGTGTCGTGCTCGTGGCCGCTCATGCCAGAGCGGTACCCGACCCTAGGCGGGGGACTCCTTGTCGTCCGACGAGGCTTCCTCCTCGTCGTCCGCGCCGTCGGAGGACTTGGTCGCCTCGGTGTGGGTGTCCTCGCCCTCCTCGAGCACCGCCTTCAGCGGGTCAGGCGTCTCCTCGACCGCGGGGTTGGTCTCGGGGCCGAGGTCGGCCGGCACGCTGCCGTCGTCGTCCTCGGGCAGGGCGTCGGCGCCGCCCGGGTTGGGCTCGCCCGGCTCGATCTGCGGCTCGGGCTGCTCCCCGAGGTCGCCGGTCTGGGTGGGGTTCTCGTCACTCATCGATCTCTCCCGTGGTTGAGGCTCAGAAGCCGAAGGTCGTGTACGCCGGCAGCTCGCCCTCGATGATGCCCTTCAGCACCTGCAGCTCGTGCGGCACCACCGGATCGGGCAGCGCGGTGAGCGGATACCACTCGAGGCCGGCGCTCTTGTCGGGCTCGACGATCCGCGGCGTTCCCGACCACGACCTCGCGGTGAAGAAGAAGTCGATCCGCTCGTCGATCGGCTCCCCGCCGCGGGTGCGCTGCATCGACGTCACGAACTCCAGCGCGACGTCGGCGACGCCGATCTCCTCGAGCGCCTCGCGCCGCGCCGCGTCGTAGGCCGTCTCGCCCTTCTCGACGTGGCCCGCTGCGGCGGCGGCCCAGTGGTCGTCCATGTAGCCGGTGCCCCGGCGCAGCTGGAGCAGCACCTCCGTGCCGCCCCCTCCAGGCGACAGAGCGCCGTCGCGCAGCAGGAAGACGTAGGCCGCGGGGACGACCACGAACCGCTGGTCGATCCCTGTGACCGGTGGGTCCGGGGCCGTCACGAGGACGGCTGGTCCATCGACGTCTCGGCGTTCTCCTCCTGGGCGGCGGCCTCGGCCTCCGACTGCACCGGCTCCTGGTGGACCGGGGGCACCGATCCCGCCGGTGCCTCGTCGTCAGTGTCCGGTCGGGCACCGTGATCGCTGCCGGACGGCTGAAGAGGACCGTCCGGCTGGTCTTCGCGGAGGGGGCTGCCCGGAGGCTGAGGCTCGTCGCTCGAAGTCACGTCTGGCAGGTACCCGCGATCAGGCGCTGGGAGCGGCCGGAGCGTCGTCGACGCCGAGTGCGTCCTTGGCCTTCTCGGCACCTGCGTCGATCTGGTCGTCGAACTTGCCGCCCGTTGCCTTGTCCGCGAGGTCGGCGGCCTTGTCGATGCCGTCGTCGACCTTGTCCTCGTGGCCCTCGATCAGGTCCTCGATCTTCTCCTTGGCGTCGTGCAGCTTGTCCTTGGCGTCGTCGAGAAAGCCCATATCGCACTCCTGTGCTCGAGCGGCGCCCAGCGACGCCGCAGCGTTCGCCAGACATAGTGCGATAGGTCGTGGTCTGAGTGCGTGCATCGCAAGGCGGCGGAGCGAAGGGCTACCGGCGTATCGCGAGCCTGCAACGAAGCGAGGTGCGTGCCCGGCGCGATGGACTTAGCGACTAGCCACATGGCGGCCAACGACACCACGGGCGACGAGGTCCCGATCGTGGCCGTCGTCGGGGCGACGGCCTCGGGCAAGACCGGCCTCTCCCTCGACCTCGCCGAGCGGCTGCACGGCGAGGTGGTCAACACCGACGCGATGCAGGTCTACCGAGGCATGGACGTCGGCACCGCCAAGCTGCCCGAGGACCAGCGGCGGGGGATCCCGCACCACCTTCTCGACACGCTCACCGTCCGCGAGCCGGCGACCGTCGCGGAGTTCCAGGGCTGGGCGCGCGAGGTGATCGACCGGCTCCGCGCGCGGCGTACGACCCCGGTCCTGGTGGGCGGCTCGGCGCTCTACACCCGCGCGATCCTCGACCGGTTCGAGTTCCCGGGCACCGACGAGCCGCTCCGCGCCAGGCTCGAGCAGGAGCTGGCCGACCGCGGACCGCAGGCGCTGCACGACGTCCTCAAGGAACGCGACCCGGACGCCGCCGCGCTGATCCTCCCCGAGAACGGCCGCCGGATCGTCCGCGCCCTGGAGGTGGTCGAGCTGACCGGCCGGCCGTTCAGCGCCAGCCTCCCGGTGCTGGAGTACGCCGACCCGCGCACGGTCCAGATCGGCGTCGACATCGACCGCGACACCCTCGACGCGCGGATCGCGGCCCGCGTCGACGCCATGTTCGCCGGCGGGTTCGTGGCGGAGGTGAGCCACCTGCTCGACCACGGCCTGGCCGAGGGCCGCACCGCCCCACGCGCGATCGGCTACCGCGAGGTGGTCGCCTTCCTGCGCGGCGAGCTGACCGAGGAGCAGGCGAAGGAGCAGACCGCCCAGGCCACCCGGCGGTTCGCCCGCCGCCAGGACTCGTGGTTCCGCAAGGACCCGCGCATCGTCTGGATCGCCCACGACGACCCGGACCTGGTCGACAAGGCCCTGCGCTCGGTCTGGTCACTGCTCGTCTGACGCCCTACGGTCGGGTGACAGGTAATCGCCAGGAGGCCACGATGCGACGACACCCCACCTACGCCGACGTCGTCTCGACGCTGTGCCTCGTGATGCTGCTGGGCGGGACGGCGTACGCCGCGGTCCAGGTCACCGGCAAGGACGTGAAGAACAGCTCGCTGACCGGCAAGGACGTCAAGGACAAGTCGCTCAAGGGCGCGGACCTCAAGGACGGCTCGGTGACCGGCGCGG
Source organism: uncultured Actinomycetota bacterium (assembly GCA_963793315.1). Taxonomy (GTDB): domain Bacteria; phylum Actinomycetota; class Actinomycetes; order Propionibacteriales; family Nocardioidaceae; genus Nocardioides. The sequence continues at coordinate 224,908 of CAWBZR010000010.1, forward strand.
ACGTCTCCGGCCTCGGCCCGGACGACATCGCGGGGCTCGGCCCGGACGACATCGCGGGACTGGACGCCGCCGACCTGCGCCCCGGGGCGCTCCCGGGTGCGCGGGCGGAGCGCGAGGACGGGACCATCCCCACGGGCACCACGACCGCCGTCGACCTGGCCACGGAGGGGTTCGACACCGGCACCATGTACTCACCCGGCGACGACTTCATCACCGTCCCCCGGACCGGCACCTACCTGATCGTCGGCTACGTGTCCTGGGGCGGTGCCGGAACCAGCACCCGGCAGCTCCGCGTCTACGTCGACGATGTCATGAAGCAGGTCGTGGTCGACCACTCGACGCCCGCCGAGTTCGGCCAGCAGATCACCTCGGTGCAGGCGCTGACGGCCGGCCAGAAGGTCACCCTCGGCGCCGTCAACGGGACGGGCGCGCCGGCGGCGACGTCGGCCTTCGGCGGCGTACCGGAGGTGTCGCTCAGCGTGCAGATGCTCAGTCCCTGACCCGGTTGGCCATCGAGTCGGCTGAGCAAGATCGGTCGGGCTCACCCGGCGCGCGTTGGGCGAGACTGGACCCATGAGCGACGAGCCCGGGAACGTCGGCGGCCGCGACCGGCTGCGCGAGCTGCTGGACGCCGTCCTCGACGACGACAACCGCACCCTCGACGACATGGCCGGCGACGCCTACTCCTCGCCCTACCACTTCAACCGCCAGCTCTCCCGCAGCGCCGGCGAACCGCCGGTCGCGATGAAGCGCCGGGTGCTGCTGGAGCGGGCCGCCTGGCAGCTGCGCCAGGGCGCCTCGGTCACCGATGCCGCGTTCGAGGCGGGCTATGAGTCGGTCGAGGGGTTCAGCAGGGCCTTCGCCCGGGCCTACGGCCACCCGCCGAGCGCACTCAAGGGCGGCGGCACCGCCCACTGGCTGACCGCTCCCAACGGCATCCACTTCCACCCGCCGTTCTCGCTGTGGGTCGAGGCCGAGCCCGGCCGCGGCGCCAGCGGAGGCGGGAGCGTCACCACCCTGATGCTCCAGCACGACGTCGCCGACACCCGGCTGCTGCTCGAGGCCGCCAAGCGGCTGTCCGACGAGCGGTTCCGCGAGCACCGACTGCCTCCACGGCAGGTGACCTTCTTCGAGAAGCCGGAGCAGTCCCTGGCCGCGCTGCTCGAGCGGCTCGTCTTCACCAAGGAGGTCTGGGTCGCCTCGATCACGGGTGCAGACTCTCCAGACCGCACCCAGGACGACGTCCCAGCGCTGGTGGAGCGCCACGACGAGGCGGCGGCCGCATGGCTGGCCGTGGTCCGCGACATCGAACGCCGCGACGCGTGGGCCGACCGCGTCGTCGACGCTTTGTGCGACCCGCCGGAGAGCTTCGTGCTCGGCGGCATCGTCGCTCACGTGCTGACCCACTCGGCCGCCCGACGGCTGCTCGTCCGCCAGCTGCTCATCGAGGACGACGTCTTCGCCGGCGAGCCGCCCGACTCGCCCGGCCTCTCGGGCGACCCGCTCAACTGGATGAAGAGGCACCCATGACTCGCACCACCTACTACACCGCGATGACCCTCGACGGCTTCATCGCCGACGAGCACGACAAGCTCGACTGGCTCTTCGTGCAGGACCAGGACGAGCAGGGGCCGCTCAACTACGACGAGTTCATCAAGGACATCGGCGCGATGGTGATGGGCGCGACGACCTACGAGTGGGTCCTGCGGCACAACGCCGGCACGGGCGAGCCGTGGGCCTACGACCTGCCGGTCTGGGTGGTGACGCATCGCGACCTCCCCGACGTCGAGGGCGCCGACATCCGGTTCGCGCAGGGCGACGTGGCTCCGCTCCACGACGAGCTCGTGGCCGCCGCCGGCGGCAAGGACGTGTGGGTGGTCGGCGGCGGTGACCTGGCCGCCCAGTTCGCCGAGGCGGGCCGGCTCGACCAGCTGATCTGCTACATCGCACCGGTCACCCTGGGCGCCGGCCGCCCGGTCTTCCCGCGGCGCTGGGACCTCGAGCTGGTCGAGGTGCACCACAACAAGGCATTCATCGCCGCGAGGTTCGACCTGAAGGGTCCGCGCCAGCCGGCCGAACACTAGGTTCGGCCCATGACGCTTCCCTCCCCGGCGCCGGACCGGGCCGCCCTGGTCACCGGCGCCTCGCAGGGCATCGGCGCCGAGATCGCCCGCGAGCTCGCCCGCCGCGGCCACCGGCTGGTGCTCGTCGCACGGAGCCGCGACAAGCTCGACGCCCTCGCCGAGGAGGTCACCGCCGCCGGCGGCCGCGCCGACGTGCTCGCGACCGACCTGGCCGACCGCTCGGCCCGCGCCGTCCTCCCCTCCCGGCTGATCAAGCTCGGCGTGACCGTCGACATCCTGGTCAACAACGCGGGCTTCTCCACGATGGGCCGGGTCTCCGAGGCCGACGTCGAGGAGGAGCTCAGGATGGTCGAGGTCGACGTCGTCACCGTGGTCGACCTCTGCACCCGGCTGCTGCCCGGCATGGTCGAGCGCGGCCGCGGCGCGATCCTCAACGTCGCCTCCACCGCGGCGTTCCAGCCCCTGCCGGGCCAGGCGGGGTACGGCGCGGGCAAGGCGTTCGTCCTCTCCTACACCCAGTCCCTCGTCGGCGAGCTCAAGGGCAGTGGCGTCACCGCGACTGCCCTGTGCCCGGGACCGGTCGACACCGGCTTCGGCGAGCGCGCCGGCTTCACCAAGGAGGAGGCGGAGAAGGCGCTGCCGTCGGTGATGTGGGTCGACTCCGCCGCGGTGGCGAAGGCGGCGGTCGAGGGGCTCGACAAGGGCCGGATGGTGGTGATCCCCGGCGCCGCCAACCGCGTCGCGGCCGTGCTCGCCCAGGTCACACCCCGCACGCTCCTGCTGCCGGTGCTGAGGACGCATCCCGGGCTGAAGTAGGGGGTACTGAACCGCACATGTTCTCGGGTCCACTTGCGCTGCTCGGCGCCGCCACGCTCACCCTCGTCACCCTCCAGGCCCCGGCCACTGCCCAGGAGAGCCCGCCCGCTGCCCCTGCGCAGCGCACCCAGGAGCGGGTCAAGGAGCCGCCCCGCAGGGCCACGGTCGAGGGTCGCGGCGGAGCCGTCACCTCGGTCGACCCCTACGCCTCGCAGATCGGCCTACGGGTCCTGCGGCACGGCGGCAACGCCGTCGACGCCGCCGTCGCCACGGCCGCGGCACTGGGCGTCACCGAGCCCTACAGCTCCGGCCTCGGCGGAGGCGGCTACTTCGTCTACTACGACGCCAAGCGCCAGAAGGTGAAGACGCTCGACGGGCGCGAGACCGCGCCGGCCGCGATGAAGCACGACGCGTTCATCGACCCGGCGACCGGCAAGCCCTACACGTTCACGCCCGACCTCGTGACCAGCGGCGTGTCGGTGGGAGTGCCCGGCACCCCGGCCACCTGGCAGGCGGCCCTCGACCGGTGGGGCTCGATGCCGCTGGCCGACGTGCTCGCTCCCGCGGCGGCGCTGGCCCGCCGGGGTTTCAAGGTCGACCCGACCTTCCACCAGCAGACCGAGGACAACCTCGAGCGGTTCAAGACCTTCACCTCGACCCGCAAGCTGTTCCTCCGACACGGGAAGGCGCCCAGGGTCGGGAGCCGCTTCCGCAACCCCCAGCTCGCCGACACCTACGACCTCCTCGCCCGGCGCGGCACGGGGGCGTTCTACCGCGGCCACCTGGCCCGCGAGCTGGCACGGACCGTGCGCAAGCCCCCGAAGAGCGGCCGCACCGACCTGCCCGTCCCGAAGGGGCGGATGCGCGCCAAGGACCTCGCGAAGTACAAGGTCATCCAGCACCGGCCGACCCACGTCAGCTATCGCGGGCTCGACGTCTACGGCATGCCGCTGTCCTCCAGCGGTGGCACCACCGTCGGAGAGGCGCTCAACATCCTGGAGCGCTACGACCTGAAGGCGATGACGCCCGCCGAGGTGCAGCACCTCGTGATCGAGGCCGCCCACCTCGCCTTCGCCGACCGGGCCAAGTACGTCGGCGACCAGGCCGGCGTACCGGTCGACACCCTGCTCTCCGACACCTACGCCGCCGAGCGGGCGTGCCAGATCGACCCGCTGCACGCGTTCACCCCGCCGACCGCGGCTGGCAACGTCGCGGCGTCCGACGGCTCGTGCGCGACGCCCACCAGCAAGGGCGAGGTCGCACCCGACACCGAGGGCGTCAACACCACCAACCTCACCGTCGCCGACCGGCACGGCAACGTCGTGGAGTACACGCTCACCATCGAGCAGACCGGTGGCTCCGGCATCGTCCTGCCCGGGCGCGGCTTCCTGCTCAACAACGAGCTGACCGACTTCAGCCCGGTCTACGACCCGGCCGACCCCAACCGGATCGAGCCCCGCAAGCGTCCGCGCAGCTCGATGTCTCCGACGATCGTGCTGAAGGACAAGCGTCCGGCGCTGGCCCTCGGCTCGCCCGGCGGCTCGACGATCATCACGACGGTGCTCGGCATCCTGGTCAACCGGCTCGACCTCGGGCTGTCGCTGGCAGACGCCGTCGCGGCGCCGCGGGTGGCGCCCAACAACACGACTCCCGTCAAGGCCGAACAGGCCTACCTCGACCTCTACCAGGCCGCGCTCACCGCGCTCGGACACACGCTCACACCGGTCGGCGCTCCCGGCACGAGCGGTGCCGAGATCGGTGCGGCGACCGCGATCGAGTTCGGCCGCCACGGGCGGCTCACCGCGGCCGCGGAGCCGATCCGGCGGGGCGGTGGAGCGGCGGGCGTGGTGCGCCGGCGCTGACCCGCCGCCGGCGACCTGCGGCCACGCCTATTCTTGACGGGTGACCGCGACCGAGCCCCAGCAGACGTGGACCACCATCGACAGCGTCGACGAGCTGGTCTCGCTGCTCGGCCTGCCGGGGGAGCGGGCCGCCAACAAGGGCCGCACCGCACTGCTCGACGTCGACCGTGAGTGGCTCGCCTCCTCGCCGTTCTGCGTGATGGCCACCTCCGACGCGGACGGCAGCTGCGACGCCTCGCCCAAGGGCGACCCCGCCGGACAGCTCGTGCACGTCATCGACGACCGCACCATCGCGCTGGCCGAGCGGCCGGGCAACAAGCGCGCCGACGGCTACCGCAACATCCTCACCAACCCCCACGTCGGGCTGAACTTCCTCATCCCCGGCCGCGGCGACACGCTCCGGATCAACGGCCGGGCCCGGCTGGTGAGCGACGCGCCGTTCTTCGACGAGATGGTGGTGAAGGGGCACCGGCCGGTGCTCGCGGTGGTCGTCGAGATCGACGACATCTTCTTCCACTGCGCGAAGGCGTTCCTGCGCTCGGGGCTCTGGAAGCCGGAGACCTGGGACCCCGAGGCCCGCGTGCCGCGCCGCGCGGTGATCGCCAAGGAGGTCGAGCCGAACGGCATGACCGTCGAGCAGCTCGACGACTACTACCGGCCGGAGAACTACGCCAAGGGGCTCTACGGCTGATGGCCTACGAGTTCCTCAAGGGGCACGGCACGGAGAACGACTTCGTGCTCCTGCCCGACCTCGACGGGAGCGTGCACGGCGACCTCGACTCCGCGCGGATGGCCGCGCGGGTGCGGGCGCTCTGCGACCGGCGGGCCGGCATCGGCGGCGACGGCGTCCTGCGCGTGGTCCGCGCCCTCAGCCCGGACGCCGCCTGGTTCATGGACTACCGCAACGCCGACGGCTCGCTCTCGGAGATGTGCGGCAACGGCATCCGGCTCTTCGTCCGCTACCTGGTCGACGAGGGGCTGGCCGACGGCTCGGCCCCGATCGCGGTCGACACCCGCGACGGCGTGAAGACGCTGACCCTCGACGGCGACCTCATCACCGTCGACATGGGCAGCCCCAAGATCCTCGGCGAGACCGAGGTCGTCGGTCGACGACCGCAGCTGGCCCGCTCGCCACGTCGACATGGGCAACCCCCACGCGGTCGCCTTCGTCGACTCGCTCGACGACGCCGGCCACCTCTACGAGCCGCCCACCCACGACCCGGCGGTCTACCCCGACGGCGTCAACGTCGAGTTCGTCGTACGCCGCGGCGAGCGGCACGTCGCCATGCGCGTGCACGAGCGCGGCTCCGGCGAGACCCGGTCGTGCGGCACCGGCGCCTGCGCCGTGATGGTGGCCGCCGCCGCCGCGGACGGCGACCGTCCGGAAGGCGAGGACGTCGCCTACCGCGTCGACGTCCCCGGCGGCACCCTCACCGTCACCTGGACCGCCGACGACCGGGTCCTCCTCACCGGCCCGGCCGTCGTGGTCGCCCGCGGGCACCACCGACCTGTAGCTGACGAAAGCCGTCGCTAGCAGCGCGTCGCAGCTAATTCTTGGTCCTGGCGACGCCCGGGCACGCACTTCGCTGCGTTGGCGAAGCTCGACAGACGACCCGGTATGCCGTCGCTCCGCCGTCTTGCGATGCACGCACCCGGACGCCGCCAGACCACAAGCCTTAGCCGCGACCCGCTACTAGGCTCCCGGGCCATGGACATCAGTGGATCGACCGCCATCGTCACCGGCGCCGCCTCCGGCATCGGCGCGGCCTGTGCCCGCCAGCTCGCCGCGAAGGGCGCGACCGTCGTGGTCGCCGACCTCCAGGCCGACAAGGGCGAGGCGCTGGCGGCCGAGATCGGCGGCATCTTCGCCCTGGTCGACGTGACCAACACCGAGCAGATCACCGCGGCCGTCAACGCCGCCGCCGAGATCGCCCCGCTCCGTGCGGTGGTCAACTCCGCCGGCATCGGCTGGGCCCAGCGCACCATCGGCCGCGACGGCCAGATCGAGTCGGCCCACGACCTCGACGCCTTCAAGAAGGTCATCGCGATCAACCTGGTCGGCACCTTCGACATGGTCCGCCAGGCCGCGACCGTGATGAGCCGCAACGAGCCCGACGCCGACGGCCAGCGCGGCGCGATCGTCAACCTCGCCAGCGTGGCGGCCTTCGACGGCCAGATCGGCCAGGCGTCCTACAGCGCCTCCAAGGGTGGCGTGGTCGGCATGACGCTGCCGGTCGCCCGCGACCTGTCGGCCTCCGGCATCCGGCTCAACACCATCGCGCCCGGGCCTGATCGACACCCCGATCTACGGCGAGGGGCCGGACTCCGAGGCGTTCAAGGCCAAGCTCGGCGAGAGCGTGCTCTTCCCCAAGCGCCTCGGAGTGCCGGACGAGCTGGCCAGCATGGTCGTCGAGTGCCTCACCAACAGCTACATGAACGCCGAGGTGATCCGCGTCGACGGCGGCATCCGGATGCCGCCCAAGTAGCGGCTACTCCGCCAGCGAGGCGCGCTCCGCGTCGGTGAACGCCTCCATCGGCGCGGCCGGTGCGGAGATCCGGGCCGCGCGCAGCTTGGCGATCTTGCCCGAGGCGACGCCCATGGCCTCGCGCGACTTGCCGCGCGAGTAGGTGACCGAGAGGTCCCGGTCGACACCGATCGACGCGCCGACCTCGACGGCGTCCTGGTCGGCGCCCATGTACATGAACGTCCAGCCCCAGCACGTTGCTCTGCTGGCCGACCAGCGACTTGATCGAGGCGCTGGTCCACTCCTTGCTGGCGTTCTCCAGGCCGTCGGTCATGATCGCGACGATGACCGTGCCGGGGCGCCTGGCTCTCGGGCAGCGCGGCGAGCTCGGCGCCGGCGTCGGTGATCAGCCGGCCCATGGCGTCGTGCAGGGCGGTCATGTTGCGCGGCTGCAGGTCGAGCGGCGGTACGTCGGCGATCGGCGCGGTCGGCGTAGACCACCTCGTAGACGTCGTCGAACTGCGCCAGCGTCGCGCGGCACTCGCCGGCGCCCTTGCGCTGCTCGGCCACGAACGCCGCGAAGCCGCCCTCGATGTCGGACTTGATCGACTGCATCGACCCGGAGCGGTCGAGCAGGAAGTAGAGGTGGGTCAGGTCGGAGCGAGTCATCGCGTTCTCCTCATGGCTGGTCGGCTGGGGCGGCGCGGCTTGAACCGCATCGGTGCTGCTGCGGGAGCCGGGGCGGGCTTGGGCGTCCCGGACTCGTGGTCGTACTTCGCCCGCTCGACGCCGGCGGCGGTCACCCGCCGTCCTCGGTTGGCGTAGGCGCCGAGGGTCTGGGTGCGGGCCAGCCGAGGGGGTACGGCGTTCTCGGTGAGCCCGGCTGCCGCGCCGGCGGCCCGCAGCGACACCTTCCCCGCGAGCAGCGCCTCGGCCATCGACTCGTCGATGAGCGCGGTGAGCTGGTCGCGGCCTCGCGCAGGTGGGGGAGCGCCTCGCCGGCGTCCTTGTCCACGGCGGCCTCGAGGGCCTCGCGCACGGCGTCGAGCTGGTTCGGGTCGGGTGCCATGGAGAGAGTGCCGCATAAACTGCGGAAACGCAAATAATGCGTATGTGCAGTTCCTGCGGGATCGCAGGTCCTGCGCCTTGGTCGAGCGCTCGGACCCTTCGATCGGAGTCATCCGTGCTACACCGAATCAGCGCTACACTGATCGGGTGCCCAACCTGACCATCACCGTCGATGCCGAGACGCTGCGTCGGGCGCGCGTGCGAGCGGTGCAGCGCGGCGAGTCCGTCAACGCGATGCTGGCCGAGGCGCTGCGTCGCTATGCGGACAACACCCGGCCCGGTGACGTCTTTGCCGCGGTCGAGGCTGTCGCGGACGCGCACTCGCTCGGCACGGCCAGTGGCCCGCGCACATGGACGCGCGACGGTCTGCACCGAGCGTGAGGGACCGCCGTGCCCAGGGTCTTCCTCGACACCAACATCCTCGCCTACGACCTCGACGCCGGCACCCCCGACAAGCAGCTGAAGGCGCGCGCCGCCTTGGCTCGACCGGATCATGAGTTCGTCATCAGCACTCAGGTCCTGCTCGAGCTCTACGTCGTGATCACTCGCAAGCTGCGTCCTGCCCTGCCCGACGCCGCGGCAGCCGAAGTGATCACGTCGTTGAGCCGGCTCCCAGTCGTCGGCACGGACGCCGATCTCGTGCAGCGAGCCGTTGCGCTGTCCACCCGCCACCAGCTCTCCGTGTGGGATGCCCTCATCGTGACGGCTGCGCGTGAGGCCGGCTGCGAGGAGCTGTGGACCGAGGACCTGGCGACGGGCGCCGAGCTGCGTGGGGTCAGGATCGTCAATCCGCTCGACGGCTAGACGGGAGCCCGCCCGCCCAGGCCGACAGGTCGAGCACCAGGTCGGCGCGGCCCGCCGCGGCTTCGACCTGGTCGGCGTTCGGCTGGTCGACCCGGGCCACCCACTCCCGGGCGTACGCCGGGTCCTTGCCCGAGTCGTGGTGCCGCCGCACCAGCCGCTCGATCCGCGCCGCCTCGTCGGTGACGAGGTGCCAGACCGGCGTCGCACTCCCGGCGTGCGGCGCGCCACCGCGGCTCGTCCAGCAGCAGGTAGTTGCCCTCGGTGACCACCAGCCCCGCCTCCGCGGGGACCTCGATGGCGTCGGGCACCGGGTCGGGCTGGCGGTGGTCGAACGCCGGCGCGAGCACGTCTCCTCCGCACTGCAGCCGCCGCAGCAGAGCGGCGTACGCCTCGGCGTCGAAGGTGTCAGGCGCGCCCTTGGCGTCGCGCCGGCCCATCGTGTCCAGCTCGGCGTTCGGTCGGTGGAAGCCGTCCATCGGCACCACCGGGCAGCCGTACGCCGCGGCCAGCGCAGCGGCCAGCGTGGACTTGCCGGCGCCAGGTGACCCGGACAGCCCGAGGACGAAGCGCCCTGACGGCAGCGCCGCGACCAGACCGGCGATCTCGTGGCCATCCGGGGACACCTTCACGGCGCTAGCATCGCCCAGGCATCGGACACAGGGCAGCCGCGATGGCGCATCGACGGCAGCCAGGCGACGCCGCCGGCTCGAGCGTGAACACCAACGCCGGCGACGGTGTGGACTTCGTCTCGATCGGCAACTCTAGCGGCGGACCTTGACCACCTGCACCACGGAGGGCGTCATGGCGCTCTGGGCGTAGAGCTCGAGCCGGAGCGTCGTCGTCCGGCCGCGGTGCACCGCTTTGAGCCCCTTCCGGAGAACTTGAGCTTCACCTTCCCGGACGCTCCGACCACGAGCGAGTAGGCCGCGACCTTCGTCAGCGCCGGGTGCTTGCGCTTGCGGGCGATGAGGACCGCCGTGCCCGCGCAGCCCGCTGTGGCGGTGGTCGGGCAGGCGGGCGGGACGCTGACGCGCCCGTGCTTGATCCTCAGCGGCTTCTTCCCGCCCTTGAAGCCGCCCGACTCCACGGGTCGGTTGAAGCCGATCCGGCGCCGGGATCCACGTTGGTGGTCTGCAGCACGCTCGGGGAGACGGCGAGGACCACGTTGTGGACCGGGTCCGTGGCCACGATGGTCCCGTCCGCGAGGACGGTCAGGTGCCGGGGACTGTAGCCGGGCAGGGCAGTGAGGGCGCCGGTGCCGTTCGGGCTGATGTGGCCGATACCGGCGGCGTCACCGGCACTGGTGAACCAGATGGTGCCGTCCGGACCCATCGCCACGTCGGTCGGCGCGGTCCGGGCACCGGTGTTGACGGTGTGGACCGCGCCTGCGGTGTCGACCCATCCCAATCCGCCGTTGACGGGCGTGACGAGCGCGCCGCCCTCGTAGCGCGCGAACCAGGTCGATCCCCCTGGACCCGGGGCGATGGCGCGGACGAAGCCCGCGCCGCCCGGCACCGCGCGGACCGGACCGGCCGCTGAGGTGGTGAGGCTGATCAGCCCGGCGCTGGTGGCGCACCAGACGTGGCCGTCTCCACCGAGCCCGACAAGCTCGCTGCAGCCGCTGCTGCCCGGTGCCCCAACGCGGAGGAGCTCCCACCCGCCACCGCTGTCGTTGATCTCCGCGATGACGACCGTTCCGCCGCCCGCGCGGGCCAGCCAGGCGTGGCTGTCGGCGGTGTTCCGGATGTTCCTGTACACCGGGGGGCCTTGGGGGCCGAGGACGCCGACCTCAGTGCCGGTCCGGGTCTGGCTGGTCACGATGGTCTCGGGGTTCCTGAGCGACGTCCAGACCCGGCCGTCGGGGGCAACGTCCATGGCAGTCACCTGGTCGGCCCGGCACCGCCGAAGAGGGCGGTCTCGGCGACAGTCCCCGCGGAGCCGAAGTAGCCGAACTTCCCGCCGTCGGCCTCCTGGAAGAAGACGGTGCCGTCGGGCAGGGACGTGACCCGTCCCAGCCCCGCATTCGCCGTGGGCACCGGGATGACCCGCAGCGTGTCGGCCGCGGCGGGCGGGGTCGTCGCCAGCAGCGAGGCCGACGCGACGACGCACGCCATGGCGATGCCCGGAGCGAGGAGTGGACGGCGCACGAGGGGGCCTCCCAAGGCTGCGTGATGGGGATCGCAGTCAAGCACCATCGACCGCCCAGGGGAAACCGTTGTGCGGCGTGGACCCTCCGCCCGTACGCTGGACGGCGTATGACGAACGCACCTGACCTCACGCCCCGACGAGCTCGACGAGCTCGAGCCCGCCGACTCGACCATCGAGCTCGACGACTTCGACCTCGACGACGCGCTCGAGGCCACCTCCGGCTGGGAGGACGAGGACGACCCCGAGGCGGTGCCGACCGCGGGTGCCATGGAGCTCGCCGAGCGCCACGCGCTGCGCCGCGTCGCCGGCCTGTCCACCGAGCTCCAGGACATCAGCGAGGTCGAGTACCGCCAGCTCCGCCTCGAGCGGGTCGTGCTGGTCGGCGTCTGGACCGAGGGCACGGTCGCCGACGCCGAGAACTCCATGGCCGAGCTGGCGCTGCTCGCCGAGACCGCGGGCTCGGAGGTGCTGGAGGCGATCTACCAGCGCCGGCAGACGCCCGACCCCGCGACGTACGTCGGCCGCGGCAAGGTCGACGCGATCCGCGAGATCGTCGAGGCCACCGGCGCCGACACCGTGATCTGCGACGGCGAGCTCGCGCCGAGCCAGCTGCGCAACCTGGAGGACCGGCTCAAGGTCAAGGTCGTCGACCGCACCGCGCTGATCCTCGACATCTTCGCCCAGCACGCGAAGTCGCGTGAGGGCCAGGCGCAGGTCGAGCTCGCGCAGCTCAACTACATGAAGCAGCGGCTGCGCGGCTGGGGCGGCAACTCTCCCGCCAGGTCGGCGGCCGGGTCGCCGGCGGCGCCGGCATCGGCGGCCGCGGCCCCGGTGAGACCAAGATCGAGACCGACCGGCGCCGGATCAACACCAAGATCGCCAAGCTCAACCGCGAGCTCACGCGAGATGAAGGGCACCCGCGACACCAAGCGGCAGGAGCGGCGGCGCCACCAGATCCCGGCGGTCTCGATCGCCGGCTACACCAACGCCGGCAAGTCCTCGCTGCTCAACCGGCTCACCGACGCCGGGGTGCTGGTCGAGGACTCGCTGTTCGCGACGCTCGACCCGACCACCCGGCGTACGACCACCGCCGACGGCCGGGTCTACACGATGAGCGACACCGTCGGCTTCGTCCGCCACCTGCCCCACCAGCTGGTCGAGGCGTTCCGCTCGACGCTGGAGGAGGTCGCCGACGCCGACCTGATCCTGCACGTCGTCGACGGCTCGCACCCCGACCCCGAGGGCCAGCTCTCCGCCGTGCGCGAGGTGTTCGCCGAGATCGGCGCCAGCCAGGTGCCCGAGATCGTGGTCATCAACAAGGCCGACGCCGCCGACCCGCTCGTGCTCGCCCGGCTGCGCCGCGAGGAGCCGCACTCGGTCGTGGTCAGCGCCAAGACCGGCGAGGGGATCGCCGAGGCGCTGGCCGTGGTCGAGGGCGAGCTGCCCCGGCCGGGCGTGGAGTTCAAGGCGCTGCTGCCCTACGAGCGCGGCGACCTGATCAACCGGCTCCACCAGCAGGGCGAGATCGACTCGATGGAGCACACCGCCGACGGCACCATCGTCGCGGGCCGAGCCAACGAGGACCTCGCCGGCGAGCTCGCGTCGTACGCCGTCTGACCGGCTCCAACCGGTGGTGCGCCGGCTCGGATGACACACGAATGACACCGGAATGACCCTGTTGAGCCATGGGCTGTGGCGGTCTTCCTCAGCACACTTGGCGACGTGCTTCCTCGGGTCCTGCTGACGCGCCGCCGTACCGTCCTCACGACGGTCGTCGCAGTGTGTGCGCCCTCACTGCCACCGGTGTCATCGCGGCCCGGGCCAGCGCGCACCAGTCGAAGTGCGAGCGGTTCAGCGCCGCCTCGATCAAGCGCGCAGCGATGGTCACCGGCTCGGGCGAGCGGGTGGTGGTGATCGGCGACTCGTGGTCCGCCGGGCTCGGCCTCGACCAGCCGGCGAAGTCGTGGCCGTCGCGGCTGCCGGGTCGGGTCCACGTGGCCGGCTTCTCCGGCTCTGGGTTCAGCGCCAGGGCCTCGGAGTGCGGCCGGGTCTCGTTCGGTGACCGCGCACCTGCCGCGCTCAAGGGCGGCGCCGATCTGGTGGTCGTCGAGGGCGGACTCAACGACTACGACCGCAGCCGGTCCGAGATCAAGGCCGGGTTCGCGCGGGTGATCAGGACCGCTGCGCCCTATCGCACCGTCGTCGTCGGCCCGGCGACGGCTCCCGCACGCGCTGGGAAGGTGCCGCGGGTCGACCGGCTGCTGGCCCACCTCTCGCACAGGTACGGCGTCGCCTACATCTCGATGGTCGACCTGCAGCTGCCCTATCTCCACGACCGGCTGCACATGACGCCCGCTGGGCACGTCACCTTCGGTGACACCGTCGCGGCCCGGATCGCGCAGCACTAGAGCCCAGCGATCCGCTTCAGGTCGGCGAGGATCTCCGGCAGCCGGGTCACCAGCGTGAGGTGGCCGTCGTCATCGGTGAGGTGTGCCTCGGCGCCGGGCACGTGCGCGGCCAGCCACTCGCCGTGGGCGAACGGCACCATTGCGTCCTGCCGACCCTGGTAGACCGCGACCGGCACCCGGATGTCGCCGACGTCGAAGCCCCACGAGCGCACCGCAGCCTGCCCGTCGTCGAGGACGCCGGCGGTGCGCTGGGTGCCGGCACGGTGGAAGGACTCGGTCAGCCACTCGGTGAAACCGCGGTCCATCGCGGCCTTGTCGGCCTCCGGCAGCAGCCCGCCCAACGCCTCCGCGAGGTCGTCGGCGTCGGCCATCAGCACCGGGAGAAACTCCGCCTCGAGGTAGGCGTCGTAGGCCTCCCGCCCGGCCGCGGCGGCGGTGTATTCGGCGACGTTCTCCTCGGCCATGCCCGCCATCCAGCTCGAGCCCCTCACCGTCGTACGGCGCGATGCCGGCCAGGGATGCCGGGGCCAGGCAGCGGTCGGGCAGGAGG
>CAWBZR010000011.1:0-414912 GCA_963793315.1 uncultured Actinomycetota bacterium
TACGCCGCCGCAGGCGGGGTACCGCCGCCCGCGGCGACCGCCGCCGCGGCGGCGCTTGCCCTGGTCGGCGTGGTCACCTGGGCGGTCCTGCCGGGCGAGTCGCCGTCCCCAGCGCCCTCGCCCACCCCGGCACCGTCGGTACCGACCTCGCCCGGGACGGTCGACGGAACGGAGACATCGATCGAGCGGGACCAGATCCTGCCTGCCTACGACCCCGCCGACTGGCAGTCGCTGCCGGAGGACCCCGGCGACTGGGGGTGGTGGGCGTCGCCCGACTTCCCAGTGCCCCTGGTCGATTACCGGTGTCGAGTGCCACGGCGGCGGTGCAGATCAGCCTGGACCTGAGGCGGCGAACCTTTGAGTCTACGGCGACGACGGCCACTGGCGGTCCCTCGACACCTCTGGCCTCGACCTGACGGACAAGTTCGGCGACTACAGACTGGGTCTGGATCGCGGCTCGCTGTCCCCGGACGGCACCCTGGCTCGCGATCGGACAGGCCGAAGGCGTCGTGGTCATCGACCTCACCACCACCGAGTCGAAGTCCTATCCGGTTGATGGGCTCGGCGAAGTGTGGACCGGCCGAGAGACCTACTGGACCCCCGATGGTGCCGCCGTCCTGCTCGGGCGATCGTGGGTGGCATTGGGTGAGCCGCTGGAATACACCAATGGCTGGCGCATCGATATCGACGACGGGGCCGTGACCAGGCTGGGATTCTCACCGAGCTACGCCGCACTCCTCGAGGACGGCACGGTGGTGGCGGACCACTGGAGCGAGGCCGGCGGCCTCCACGGTCACGTGTGGCTTCGGTCTCGGCCTGTCGGGCGCCGCGACAGCGCTGGGCGAGCTGCGACGCGTACGCCGTCCTCGACCAACCGGCAGGACGAGGGCAGCGGTGGGCGGCGCTGCGTCAGCTCACCACGTTCCCGGCGGATCGTCCTTGGGACGGGAGCGGGTTCGTCGTCCTCGACGATCAGGGTCGTGCTGCTCGCGCTGCTCCCGGTCGTGGGCACGGAGAACAACGGTGGAGGCGGACGGGTGATCGGGCCGGGCCACTGACTCGACTACGTCGTTCTCGATGCCCGAGGCCGGTGCCTCGCCGACGGCTGCGCATGTCGTCGCCTGGGACGTCGAGAAACCGGGTGATGGCGTGGTTCGCACCCATGCTGAAGAGTCGTTCGTCGACATTGCGCAGCCATGACCCGACACGGTTGACTCCCGCGGGCTTCGGCTGTCTTGGATCGAAGTTGTGGTCGTCGCGCAAGATCCGGGCGAGCATCGCCGCCCTCAGTGCGGCAGATCCCGGCATGCCAGCGGGCGCATTGTGGTCGTGCACTCGCCCGCCACACTGGTCCAAGGCGCATCCGCTGGTCGGCCCGGTCGACCTGAAATCGTTGGCAGGGCTGTGGGAACCTTTCGCGCGTGCCAGGGGGTCAGACTGGTGTGCCGACGGACGACGAGGACTTCTCGACGTACGTCGCTGCCCGGTGGGCGGCGCTAGTGCGGGTCGGGGTCTACCTCGGGTGCTCGCAGGCAGAGGCGGAGGACCTGGTGCAGACGGCGTTGCTGCGCTGCTGCCGCTCCTGGACGCGGGTTCGCCGGGCCGAGCGGGTCGACGCGTACGTGCACCGCACACTGGTCACCACCCTGGCTAAGGCCCGTAGGCGGCGCTGGCACGGGCAAGCTTCCCACTGCAGACCTGCCCGACAGCGGCGGCCCTGCAACGGGATGTGGAGAGCAACGCCCGCGCGAACCTGGGTGCGAGCGCTGCGACGACTGTCCCCCGACCACCGGACCGTGCTGGTGCTGCGCTTCATCGGTGACCTGACCGAGCAGCAGACCGCGGACGCCCTGCACGTCCCGCTCGGCACCGTGAAGAGCCGCGTCTCGCGGGCCCTTGCCGCACTTGACCACCGCGACCTCGCCGAGCAACTGCCATGAAAGCCGAGGAGCTCGCACAACTCGTTGTACGCGCCCACGCCGCCGAGGGGCGCGCCGTCGAACTGCCGCTCGACCTGCTCATTCCGGGCCAGACAGTCGGCGTGGCGTCGGCGCCTCTTTGTGACGTCGGGAGTCGCGGTCCGGCGCCGCGGCGGTCGTAATCGCGGCCGGCGTCGTGGCACCGAGGCTGATCGGCGGCGACAGCGGCCCGGCCCCGCCACCGGCACAATATGAGCTCGCGCTGCACGGCGGCCCTGTCCTGCCGTGCTCCCGGCGCCGACGGACGACAACGGCCACGGCTTCGGGACCGACACCGTGGCCAAGCAAGTACCGCGGTACCCCGAGTCGGACACCGCGTGGATCTGCCGGTACGGCACCCGCGACATCGGCCGGACGACCAACGGCGGGACCGTGTACCAGTGGGCGCGCACCGACGAACCGCGTCGCCTGGCCGGCGTCGAGCTGTCCCGAGCCGGGGAACTCCTCAACACTGATGGAGGTCGATGCCAGCGAAAGGGTCTGCCCCGCGAACCTCGGCTTCCGGTGGCTGCTGGTCACCTCGACCGGTGGCGACCTGACCGGGACCGCGGTCGATGACTTCGGGTGCCAAGACGTGCGGCTGACCGGCGACCCATTCACCAGCGCCCCCGGCGACCCGCAGGACGACGGCACTCTGGCCGGCGTACTAACCGCGCCCGACGACCTGGTCACAGACCTCCGATACCGGCGGGACACCTCGCCCGCCGACACCACCGCCGACCCCGCCAGCACCGCTCCCAACGAGCTCTACGTCACCTGCACCGACCAAGGTCCCCAGGTCGACACCACCACCGTCGCGGCACAGAACCGGGGAGTTGTCCTCGTCGTCGACAGCACCCTGCCCAAGGGCAGCTACCTCACCTACAACTCTGCCGGCGGTGGACCCAGCGGCGGAGACCTTGCGAAGGGCACGACGACGTACGCCTTCCCGCCCGGCGAGGTGACGCTGAACTGCGCCAGTCCGCCCGGGATGGATGCCATCGGGACCGGCACCGTCGAGGTCGTTGACCCGCACGGCTACTGGCGCGAGGACACCCTCGTCAACTACGGCTGCCGGGCCAGCACCGCGCAGCCCTCGTGGGCGATCGACCCCGGAACTGGAGCACGGCGGAGGAGGCGGTGGACAGCCTGCTCGAGCTCCCTCGGCCCTGATTACACCGCCGACCCCGCGCCGACCGGCTACTCGGGCGCCGACACACAGACCTGGGTCGCCGCCGAGAACGGCGTGCCCGCGCTAAGCATCGCCGTCGCCACCGAAGCACGAACGGCTACACCGCCGCGCCAGACCTGCTCTGCGGCCGGTAGCGCGGGCACAGCAGGACCTCTCTAAAGCCGCTCAGCAGGGACGGACCCGAACCATGGAGCATCAGTGGCACGCGGTGGGGTGGTGTACCACACCCTGCCTCCAACGCGCGGATGGCTCGGGCGGAGACGGCATCGGCAGTGAGTGCGTGCGGGTCGCTGGACACTCCGAACTGGCGGAGCTCTCTCTCAGCCCAAGGTGCGCGGTGGGCCCCGTTGGCTGCTGCTAGGGGAGTGTGCCGCTCAGCATTGCGACCGGCATACTGGACACTGGGGCCAGCTGACCGGTCCGCCAGGACCAGCGGACGACGAGTAGTTCGCTGTAGTCCGGCGGGAAAAGCCACTGCGAGGGTCACGGTGTCGCCGTCGAGCCCCAGCAGGTAGGTCGGGACCAGGCTGGTGTCCGGCCCCTCGGTGTAGAGGAAGCTGCGCAGGTTGCCGGTGCGCCGATCGACGACAGGGATGCCGGCGACGCCGACGTAGGTCATCTGGCCCTCGGTGAGGTCGAGCCCTCCGAGCCCCACTGCGACTTCATCGTCGACCAGTGGGGAGGCGAGCTGCAGCCCGCCGTAGTTGGCCAACGGTCGGGGATTACCGGGTCCCGTCGCTCGAGACGAGCAGCCGGTCTCGTCCCCAAGTCACCCACGATCCGTCTGGTGCGAACCCGGTGTTGGCCGAGAAACGTGAAGCCGACACCGACCCATCGCTGATGTCGAGGACACGCCCGGGGCCAGCCCCCTCTTTTCGGTGACCACAAGATGCTCGGCGTCCTGCCAGACCACCGCGCTGTTGAGGCCGGGCACTTCATAGTCTTGGTACTGGCCCTGTGGGCAGGTCGACCACCACTACCCGGTCGGGCTCGAGGGAGCCCCAGCAGGGCGCCGTCGGCGCTGAGTCCGGTCGGCACCAGCACGCTCCCCGTGTTGCCTCCCCGGTCCCGCGTCGGCTCCAGCCCGGGCACGTCGACATGCCGCCATCGACCGTCATCCCCGAGGACGTCCACCGTTGTCTGGCTTTCTGGCCCGCCGTAGGTCGGAACCACGGCAACGACTGCCCGGTCCACCGGATCCTCAGAGAGCTCGGTGACGTCGTGCGGTGCACCCCCGGCACCGAGGCCGCGAGTGCCGCGTAGTCCGGGAGGTCGGTGACCAGGGGTGCGGTCGAGGTGGACGAAGGCGACGGGGCGGGTGCCGGCGCAGGTGCTGGAGCAGGCAAGTGGTCGCCACCCCGGACAGCGCCGACCCCGAGCGCAGCCGTACCGACCAACACCACTACGCCCGCCACTCCCGCGGCCGCTTGCCGGCGGCGGAGCCGACGGGCTCGGTCCCAGGCGCCCTCCGCCACGGATGTGGGCGGGAGACTCAGCTCTCGCAACTCGGCGAGCTTCATCGGCGTTCCTCCACCAGTTCCTCGAGCTCGGGTGCGATCGCGCGCAGCCGCGACAGCGCCACCGAGGCGTGCTTCTTGACCGAGCCGACGGTTACCCCGAGGACTTCGGCGGTCTCGGCCAGCGACCGGTCTTCGACGTAGCGCAGTACCAAGACCGCGCGCTGCCGCGACGTGAGCCGGGTAAGGGCTTGCCTCAGCACTAACGCCGTCTCGTCGACGGCCGGGACCGGCTGCTCGCGTGGGGTCGTGAACACTTCGCGCCGATGGCGGCGCCACCATGACACGTGGTCGCGGTAGACGACGGTTCGTATCCACGCGTCTGGGGTTCCGGCGGCGAGAGTGTCCCAGCGGGCGGCGGCCTTGACCATCGCGTCCTGCACTAGGTCCTCGGCGCGGTGGAAGTCGCCGGTCAGCAGGTACGCCGTGCGTACGAGCCCCTGCTGGCGCGAGCGCGCCCAAGTCTCGAACGATTCGCGCCCGGACTCAAGCATCGGCACCTTCCACAACCATCTAACGCCCCGGCAGGACCGAAAGGATGAAGCCCCCGCCAGAAACTGAGTCCTGGACAGGAAACCGTAGAGAAGGGCCGACAGCAGCAGACCCGCGCGCCGACGCGCGCTCCGCGCGGCTAATTCGTGCGGATCCACACGCCGTAGGGGACCCTGGTACCAGCCCATCGTCCCACGGTCCAATGTTCAGCGCCTCGAGTTGAGCCAGGCGAGTGCCTGCTCGGTGGCTGCGGTGTGCTCCTCTGACACCGTTGATAGCCGCGTCGCTATCAGGTCACGTCTACGAGGCCGGCATCGAGCAGCGCGGCGACGAAGTTGCGGTCCTTCTCGCGCAGGGCGCACAGCTTGGCGACGCACAGGTCTTCCTTGTCCAGGCACCAGCCGGTGAACCGCGGCTCGCCCGCGGGGCCGCCGTGTTGGCGTTCTGGACTTTGACCAGCCGGTCGCGCCAGCCGTCGGGCAGGACGGCGGTCTCGAGGTCGACCCCGTCGATGCTGAAGCCGTGGAGTTCCTCGAACGGCGAGAACTCGCCGGCGACGCCCTCGATCAGGTCCGCCAGCCGGGCGGTCTCGTCGTTGGTCGTCGGCGATGGGGAGGATGTCGACCTCGACGGACATCGTGGCCGTCGGCGGGCAGCTGGTCCTCGCTGTAGGTGCCCAGGATCGCCTGGGAGCCGACGACGATCACCTCGTGCTGCTCGATGATCTGGCAGGCCGTGCGGATCGCGTGCTCGAGCTGGTCGCGGCGCATCAGCCCGCCAGCCCAGGACTCGCGGACGCTCTTCGTCGGGGAGCAGGCCGCCCATGGGGGAGACCTCGCGCATCTCGATCGAGTCGCGGTCGAGGCCGGTCAGGACGCGGTGCAGCCCGGGCACGTCGCCGTCCGTCGACCAGCCGCCGCCAGCGGTCGAGGTTGCGCTCGTGCGGCTGGCCCGTCACGCCGTCCCGCAGGCGGTCCAGGTTGCGCTCGATCGTCGGTCGCCACTCGTCGAAGGTCTCGCGGCGTCAGGAGCGTGGAGAGCCTGCGATGCAGCTGCCACGAGCGGCGTTCCGAGCGCGTCAGCTCGGGCACGACCGGCCGCCGTACGACCTCGAGCCGGCACCCCATGCACGACAGCAGCCGGTCGAGCTGCTCGTCGCTGACGTCGACCCGGCCGGAGAGGAAGCTGGCTGATGCTCGGCTGGCGGACGCCGCTGAGCCGGGACAGGTCGGACTGCGTGGTGCCCGTCTCGAGCATCACCTCGCGCAGCACGTCGCCCCGACCGCTCATGGCGAAACTATAGCAGTTTCTGCTATAGGCCCGCACGTCCCGGTCGAGGCTCTCGGGCAACACTGGGGCAACACGAGGTCCAGAAACAGCCCGAAACGGCCAATGACGGCCAATCACCAATTGTGCCGCTGACCTGCGGGTTCAGTGATCTTCAACGTCGTCCGTCGACCCCTCGATCCCTCTCTCAAGGCGGTAGCGCCGGTTCGAATCCGGTCGGGGGTACCAACCAGGCAAGACCAGCAGCCGCCGACCCGGCGCTCCTGGCACGAGGTGCCAAAGGCGCTTCCTCGGCCGTCCCGGCAGCGGCTCCGGCCCTCAGGCGCAGAGGCCGTTGGCGTCCGACTCCTGCTCGCCGCCGGTCGCGCTGCCCTCCGTGGAGGCGGTCGACGGCGACGAGGGGAGCCGGACGCCGAACCGGACGCCGAACCGCGCCGTCCGAGCGCCCCCGGCGTCTGGTCGGCCGAGATCTTGTCCTCGCGATACTTCTTGGGCAGCGGCTCGTCCTTGAGCAGGATCTTCCAGAGCCCGGCCGCCGAGTCCGACCACTGCAGCCGGTTGGGGTCCGGGGCGTACTCCTCGAACGGCACGGTGATGAACGTGATGTCGTCGAGGTTGGTCTTGCGGAACTGGTAGGCCAGGTTGGCCAGCTTGCTCAGCGAGGCGAGGTCGGGGTCGGTGACGACCGAACCGGTGACGGCCTTGAGGAAGGAGTAGACGCGGGTCGGCTGGGTGAGCGTGCCGGCGCTGACCACCTTGTTGATCATCGAGGCGACGAACGCCTGCTGCCGCTTCATCCGGCCGATGTCGGCGTTGGGCGTGGAGGAGCGCTCGCGGACGTAGTCGAGCGCCTGCTGGCCGTCGAGCTCCTGGGTGCCGGCCTCGAAGGTGATGCCGTGCGCGCTGTCGTCGACGTCCTCGGGGATGCAGACCGTGACGCCGTGGACCGCCTCGACCATGTCCTTGAACCCGTTGAAGTCGACGGTGACGTAGTGGTCGATGTAGATCCCGGTCAGCGACTCGACCTGGCCGACGGTGCACGTCGGTCCGGCGAGGGAGTAAGCCTCGTTGAAGATCACCGGGTCGGCGCCGGGGACGGTCTTGCCCTCGTCGTCCTCGCAGTCGGGCCGGGCGACCATCGCGTCGCGGGGGAGCGAGACGCCGTAGACCGTCTTCCGGTCCGCGGAGATGTGGACGAGGATCGTGGTGTCGGAGCGCTCGCCGATGCCGGTCTGGCTGTCGATGTCGTTGCCGGCCCGTCGCGCGAGTCCGAGCCCATCACCAGGATGTTGAGCGGCTCGCCGCCGCTGAGCGGCTGCTTCTTGACCTGGTGCTCGGTCTCCCGCCCGGCTCGATGTTCCGGTTGAGCTTGTCGTAGGCGGTCCAGATGACCAGCCCGTGGCGAGCGCGACCACCAGCTGGGTGACGACGATGACGAGCAGCACGACTGCGGCGGTGCGCGGGCTCGAGCCGCTCGGCGGTCACGTCCCGAATCGTGGCAGACCGCGCCAAGCAGCGCGCCCCGCGACCGCCCTGGCCTGCGCGAACGGGCGTCGTAGGGTGACTGGTGGTGGTGTCCGATTCCCGCCAGAGACTGTCGGTGCCGTGGGTCAGGATGGGTGCATGGAAACGATGACCGGAGCCCCGCTCCCTGGACGAGGAGTCCTGCTACCGCGCGGTGAAGTCGCGCGACCGTCGCTTCGACGGGGTCTTCTACACCGCGGTGCGGACCACCGGCATCTACTGCCGCCCGTCCTGCCCGGCCCGCACGCCGGCGTTCCACAACGTCACCTTCCACCCGAGCGCCGCCTCGGCCCAGGCCGCCGGCTACCGCGCCTGCAAGCGCTGCCTGCCCGACGCCACCCCGGGCAGCCCCGACTGGGACGTCGCCGCGACGGCGGCCGGCCGCGCCATGCGGCTGATCGCCGACGGGGTCGTCGACCGCGAGGGCGTCGACGGGCTGGCCCACCGGGTCGGCTACACGCCGCGACACCTCACCCGGCTGCTCACCGCCGAGCTCGGCGCCGGCCCGCTGGCGCTGGCCCGGGCCCGTCGCGCGCAGACCGCGCGGGTGCTCGTCGAGACCACCGACCTCGGCTTCGCCGACGTCGCGTTCGCCGCCGGGCTTCTCCAGCGTCCGGCAGTTCAACGACACCGTCCGCGAGGTCTACGCCGCGACGCCCACCGAGCTGCGCGGCCGGCGCGGCGGCGGCTCGCCGACCCAGGGCGCGGTGACCATGCGGCTCGCCGTCCGCACGCCGTTCGCGGGCCGGGCGCTGCTCGACTTCCTCGCCTACCACCTCGTGCCGGGCGTCGAGGTCGGCCGGCCCGGGCTGGTACGCCCGCACCCTCGACCTGCCGCACGGCCCCGGCACGGTCCGCCTCGAGCTCGACGACGCGCCGGCGACCGGGCAGACCGCGTTCGTCACCGCCGAGTTCCGGCTGCACGACCTGCGCGACACCACCGCCGCGGTCGAGCGGGCGCGCCGGCTGGTCGACGCCGACTGCGACCCGATGGCGGTCGACGACCAGTTCCTCGGCGACCCGGTCGTCGGCCCGCTGGTGCGCGCGACCCGCGGGCTGCGCGTGCCCGGCCAGGTCGACGGCGACGAGACCGCGATCCGCACGGTGGTCGGCCAGCAGGTCAGCGTGGCCGGCGCCCGCACGGTGACCGGCCGGCTCGTCGCGGCGTACGGCACGCCGGTCGAGACCGACGATCCCGGGCTGACCCACCTGTTCCCGTCCGCCGCGACGCTGGCCGAGGTCGACCCGGAGGCGCTGCCGATGCCGCGCGCGCGGGGCCGGGCCCTGACCGGGCTGGCCGGCGGCGCTGGCGCCGGCGACGTGGCCCTCGACCGCGGTGCCGACCGCGACGACGTCCGCGCGGCGCTGCTCGCGCTGCCCGGCATCGGGCCGTGGACGGCCGACTACGTCGCGATGCGCGCGCTCGGCGCACCCCGACGTCTTCCTGCCCACCGACATCGGCGTCCGCAACGCGCATCGCCGGTCTCGGCCACGACCCGGCCGCGGTGATCGCCGACAGCGACCGCTGGCGGCCGTGGCGCTCCTACGCCCTCATGCACCTCTGGAACACCCTCATGCCCGCCATCCCCGCTCAGAAGGAGGACTGACATGTCCTGGACCGTCATCGACAGCCCGGTCGGCGAGCTCCGGCTCGTGGAGAACGACGGCGCCATCACCCAGATCGAGTTCCACCCGTTCCGCGACGCACGACGGCCGCCCCCGCGGGGACCGCGACGACGCGCAGCCGGTGCTGGTCGAGGCCGCCCGTCAGCTGCGCGGCGTACTTCGACCGCGACCTCAAGGAGTTCGACCTCCCGCTGGCGCCGGTCGGCACCGACTTCCAGCAGCGGGTCTGGAAGGGGCTGTGCGAGATCGGCTACGGCGAGACCTCGTCCTACGGCGAGCTCGCGCACCGGCTCGGCAAGACCAACGCCGCCTCGCGCGCCGTCGGCCTGGCCAACGGCCGCAACCCGATCCCGATCGTCATCCCGTGCCACCGGGTGATCGGCGCCAACGGCACCCTGACCGGCTACGCCGGCGGCCTCGACCGCAAGCAGAAGCTGCTCGAGCTCGAGCAGGACGCGCTGTTCTGAGCGACGGCCGAGGTGTCGGCACCACCGCGGCACGCAGGCCGATGCTGACGCAGAAGCTGTTCCCCGACCTGGCCGGATTCGCTCTGAACGGTGAGGCCGCAGACGCCACGCCGATCGCAGACGGATCGGTGGCGGAGCGGGTTGACTGACCGGATGGGCGCCTGGGACGACGAGGACGAGCCGCGAGGTCTACGCGAACCGTGGATTCGGGTGCTCGAGGGACCAGACTGTCCGGCCAGACGGCACGGACGGACTGTTCGGCGTCGTCGAGGTGCGCCAGCCGGCCGTATTCGTCGTGCCCGTGACCGAGGCCGACGAGGTCGTCCTCAGTGACCACCGACCGCTACACCACCGGGACGGGCGTGGAGAGGCCGCGAGGAGCAGCGACGACGGTGAGGAGCCGGAGGCCACTGCCCGCCGCGAGCTGATCGAGGAGACCGGCTACCGGGCCGAGACCTGGATGCCGCTCGGCCGCCACTGGGCCACAACGGCGTTGCCCGCGCCGAGGTGGTGATCTTCCTGGCCGGCGTCGTGCACCGGCAGACGGCGGCGGAGGGCATCACCGCGGTCGAGATCCACCCTGGTCCGACGTACGCCGGATGCTGCGCGAGGGCACCATCACCGACGAGAGCGCCGGGGCGCTGCTGCTCGCCGCGATCGAGCTCGGCTGGGCGTGAGCCACGGTCGCCCCGGGAGCGGTGGCTGAGCAACGGTCGTCCCCGGGCGGCGGTGGCTCGAGCCGCCGTCGATCCTGAGGCGGCGGTGGCTCGAGACCTTCATCGCCGTGGAGAACGGTTCGGTCTCCGCCGCCCGGGGGTGACCTAGGCGGAGTCGGCGGCGGCGGCGCGGCGCAGCGACTCGGACAGCCGCTCGGCGGCGGCGAGGACTGCGGGCGCGTGCATCCGGCCGGGCTGGCGGGAGAGCCGCTCGAGCGGGCCGGAGACCGAGACGGCGGCGATGATCTTGCCGCTGGGGGAGCGGACCGGGGCGGAGACCGAGGCGACGCCCTGCTCGCGCTCGCCGACCGACTGCGCCCAGCCGCGGCGGCGGATGCCGGAGAGCGCGGCGGCGGAGAAGGCGGCGTTCTGGAGGCCGCGGTGCATCCGCTCAGGGTCCTCCCACGCGAGCAGCACCTGGGCGGCGGAGCCGGCGCGCATGGTCAGCTGCGAGCCGACCGGGATCGTGTCGCGCAGGCCGGAGGGTCGCTCGGCGGCGGCGACGCAGACGCGGATGTCGCCCTGGCGGCGCCACAGCTGGGCGGACTCGCCGGTGATGTCGCGCAGCCGGGCCAGCACCGGGCCGGCGGTGGCCAGCAGCCGGTCCTCGCCGGCGGCGGCGGACAGCTCGGCGAGCCGTGGGCCCGAGGACGAACCGGCCCTGCATGTCGCGGGCGACCAGCCGGTGGTGCTCGAGCGCCACGGCGAGGCGGTGCGCGGTCGGCCGGGCGAGGCCGGTGCCGGCGACCAGGCCGGCCAGGGTGGCCGGCCCGGACTCGAGGGCGGTGAGCACGAGGGCGGCCTTGTCGAGCACACCGACGCCCGAACCCCCGCTGGCGGTACTGTCCATATGGCAATACTGCCGTCTCAGATCATGGGACGCAAGCGTTACAGTTGACGGTCGTAAGTGGAACGGGTCACGAGGGAGTGGTCATGGGCAGGACGCTGGCCGAGAAGGTCTGGGACGAGCACGTCGTGAGGTCGGTGGCCGGGGAGCCCGACCTCCTCTACATCGACCTGCACCTCATCCACGAGGTCACGAGCCCGCAGGCCTTCGAGGGCCTGCGCCTCAGCGGCCGCACCGTACGCCGTCCCGACCTGACCATCGCGACCGAGGACCACAACGTCCCGACGGTCGACTGGGACAAGCCGATCCAGGACCCCGTCTCCCGCACCCAGGTCGAGACGCTGCGCAGCAACGCCGAGGAGTTCGGCGTCCGGCTGCACCCGCTCGGCGACCTCGACCAGGGCATCGTCCACGTCGTCGGCCCGCAGCTCGGCCTGACCCAGCCCGGGATGACGATCGTCTGCGGCGACAGCCACACCAGCACCCACGGCGCGTTCGGCGCGATCGCGTTCGGCATCGGCACGTCGGAGGTCGAGCACGTGCTCGCGACCCAGACGCTGATGCAGGACCAGGCCGAAGACGATGGCGGTCACCGATCACCGGCAGCCTCCCCGAGGGCGTCACCGCCAAGGACCTCGTGCTCACCCTGATCGCCCACACCGGCACCGGCGGCGGCCAGGGCTACATCGTCGAGTACCGCGGCCCGGCCATCGAGGAGCTCTCGATGGAGGGCCGGATGACGGTCTGCAACATGAGCATCGAGTGGGGCGCGAAGGCGGGGCTGATCGCGCCGGACCAGACGACGTTCGACTACATCGAGGGCCGGCCCGAGGCGCCGAAGGGCGCCGAGTGGGACGCCGCCGCTCGCGTACTGGAAGACGCTGGTCACCGACCCCGACGCGGAGTACGACGAGGAGATCGTCCTCGACGCCGGCACCATGACGCCATTCGTCACCTGGGGCACCAACCCCGGCCAGGGCGTGCCGCTGGGCGCCGACGTCCCGAGCCCCGACGACTTCGAGGAGTCCGGCGACCGGGTCGCCGCCGAGAAGGCGCTGCAGTACATGGCGCTCGAGGCCGGCACCCCGATGCGGGACATCAAGGTCGACACCGTCTTCGTCGGCTCCTGCACCAACGGCCGGATCGAGGACCTGCGGCTGGCCGCCGAGATCATCAAGGGCCGCCACGTCGACAAGGACACCCGCCTGCTCGTCGTGCCCGGGCTCGGTGCGGGTCCGGCTGCAGGCCGAGGACGAGGGCCTCGACGTGATCTTCAAGGAGGCGGGCGCCGAGTGGCGCGGCGCCGGCTGCTCGATGTGCCTGGGCATGAACCCCGACACCCTCGAGCCCGGCGAGCGCAGCGCGTCGACGTCCAACCGCAACTTCGAGGGCCGTCAGGGCAAGGGCGGCCGCACCCATCTCGTGTCCGTGCCGGTCGCGGCGGCCACCGCCGTCCGCGGCACGCTCTCCTCACCCGCCGACCTCGAGCCGACCACGACGACCGGAGCCGACCGCTGATGGACGCGTTCACCTCGCACACCGGCGTCGGCGTACCCCTGCGCCGCAGCAACGTCGACACCGACCAGATCATCCCGGCGGTCTACCTCAAGCGGGTCAGCCGCACCGGCTTCGAGGACGGCCTCTTCGCCGCGTGGCGCAACGACCCCGACTTCGTGCTCAACCGCCCCGAGTACGCCGAGGGTTCGGTGCTGGTCGCCGGGCCCGACTTCGGCACCGGCTCGTCTCGCGAGCACGCCGTGTGGGCGCTGATGGACTTCGGCTTCCGCGTGGTCATCTCGTCGCGGTTCGGCGACATCTTCCGCGGCAACTCCGGCAAGGCCGGGCTGCTGGCGGCGAAGGTCGACGAGAAGGTCGTCCAGCGGCTCTGGGACTTCCTCGACGACAACCCCGGCGGGCTGATCACCGTCGACCTCGAGTCGCGCACGGTGAAGGCCGGTGACGGAGTCGATGCGATCGAGGACTCCTTCGACATCGACGACTACACGCGGTGGCGGCTGCTCGAAGGGCTCGACGACATCGGGATCACCCTGGGCCACGACGACCTCATCGCGGCGTTCGAGGCCAAGCGGCCGTCGTTCAAGCCGGAGACGATCCACTCCTGATCGCCAGCTGCGTCGCGTAGCTCTCGAAGCCGAGCCGCTCCGCGACGCGACACGAGGCGACGTTGGAGTCCCGGCTTCGCCAGCGCGCGTAGCCGTGACGGGTCACGGCGTACGACGCCGCGGCACGGCCCAAGGTCGTGCCGACTCCAGCGCCGCGCGCGCCAGGCGCGACGAGAAGGCCGATGCTGCGAGGCGCACCCGCCAGGTCAGTCAGGACCGCGCCACCGCTGTCGGTCGCGAACGCGACGGCGCCCTCTTCGGCGAGCGCGTCGTCGAAGCCGGACTCCCACCACTCGTCGTCGCTCACCTCGTCGCGCAGCGCGAGCAAGGAGTCCGCCGCGACGACCGCGCACACCGTCGACGGGACCAGGGTCGTCGTCGAGATAGCGGTGCACACCGGGACCGATCACCACGAGTTCTCGCTGTCGTGCGAAGCCGTGCCAGAACTCCACCGCCTGCAGGGAAAGCGGAGCTTCGCGGGCCAGCGATGCGACGTCGTCCGCGTCGGCATCGGATCGGTGCCGACACGTGCACACCGGTGTCGCGCCATGCGACGTACCACCCTGCGTAGTCGCCGAGACGTCCGTGCGGATGCAACACGGTGACCTTCGACCACAACGCGTCGTGCACGTCGAACACGTCACGCCACCACTGCTCGATCTCGCGTCGCGTGCCTTCGCGCATCACCCCACCATAGGTCGAGCGAGCACGTCGATTTCCCAAGCCCGCTTGGGGATTCGTCGCTTTCGACGATGAGTTCGCGATTGCGTGCACAACTGGAATGTCGCGACGCCGGACTGCTGCCCGTCGTTCGTCGGTGCGTTGTCGCACGTCACGGGCGGTTGAGGAGCCTCGAAAAAGTTGACGTCTCTTGCGGCGTGGTCGTTGTTACTGACGCTGCTTCTTCCTAGGTTGCCTTACATGAACCGGATCACCGGTTCCGATTTGAGTAGCAACATCCGAAAGGAAGCTCGTGAACAAGAATCAACTCATCGAGACGCTCGCGGCTCGTTACGACGGCAACAAGAGGGCCGCTCGTCACGCGCTCGAGTCGGTCCTCGACACCATCAGCCGTGAAGTGGCCAAGGGTGAGAAGGTGGCCATCACGGGCTTCGGTTCCTTCGAGAAGCGAGTTCGCAACGCCCGCATGGTCCGCAACCCGCGGACCGGAGAGCGCATCAAGGCCAAGGCGACGCAGGTCCCCAAGTTCACGGCCGGCCAGGACCTGAAGAACATCGTCTCGGGCGCCAAGAAGCTCCCGGCGCTGACGCTCGAGAACACCGCAGCCCCAGTCGCTCGGGTGGCCGCTGCTGCATCCCCGGCAAAGAAGACAACGACCAAGAAGACCGCGAAGAAGGCGGCGAAGAAGGTGGCGAAGGTGGCTAAGAAGGCAGCTAAGAAGGCTCCGGCGAAGAAGGCCGCAGCGAAGAAGGCTCCGGCCAAGAAGGCTCCTGCGAAGAAGGCGCCGGCGAAGAAGGCTCCAGCGAAGAAGGCTCCGGCCAAGAAGGCTCCTGCGAAGAAGGCGCCGGCCAAGAAGGCCGCAGCGAAGAAGGCTCCGGCCAAGAAGGCTCCTGCGAAGAAGGCTCCGGCCAAGAAGGCTCCTGCGAAGAAGGCTCCTGCGAAGAAGGCGCCGGCCAAGAAGGCCGCAGCGAAGAAGGCGCCCGCCAAGAAGGCTCCTGCGAAGAAGGCCACCCGCCAAGAAGGCCGCGAAGAAGCGCTGACCCCAGCCCCACCAGACGGGCCGCCTCCAGCTACAGGGAGGCGGCCCGTTCTGCTGTCCGCGGACCGACGCCGAGGGCGAGCGCGGCCTGGAGGTCCTGCAGGTCGTCGACGTCGCGCCGCAGCCGCGGCAGCGGCGCGCTGATCGCCCGAGCGCCGGTGGCATCGTGCGCCAGCGCGGAGCCTGGGCCGAACCTCGGGTCGAACGCGTCGTGGGCGGCCGTGTAGAGCGTGGTGCCGAGGCCGTCGGCATCCGCGACGTACGCCGGTTCGCCCGGTGCCACCGCCCGGAGTGCCTCGTCGAGATCCTCCGCGCGCACCGCGGGGAGGTCGGCGGTCAGCGCGACGGGGACGAGCTCCGGCCAGCGGCGTCGGGCCTCTGCCGCCGACTGCCGCAGCGTGCCGTTGAGGTCCATCGCGACACCGTCCGGGATCGTGACGGCGCCGACGCCGGCCAGCTCCACGCGAGAACGACGCGTCGTCGGTGGCGACCAGCACCTCGGCGATCGAGCTCGAGGCCAGGCACGCCGCGACGGTGTCCAGCGCGAACGCCGCGGCGAGCGCGGTGCGCTCCTCGTCGGCCAGCCCCACCAGCCGCGACTTGCCGAGCGCGGGCGGCTTGACCGGGACGAGCGCGACGTACTTCTGCATCGCCAACGATCCTCTCAGAGGCCCAACCAATAGTGTGTCGCGGGTGAAGGTGCGGAGGTTCCAGGAGGACAAGATGGGCTGGGCGTGGACGCTCGGCCTCACGGTGGTCAAACCGCTCCTCCTGATGACCACGAAGCACCGGTGGATCGATGGCGAGAAGATTCCCGCTGAGGGTGGCGTGCTGCTCGTCGCCAACCACATCTCCGAGGTCGACCCACTGACCCTTGCGCACCTCGTCTGGGACCACGGCCGGATCCCGCGCTACCTGGCCAAGGCCGGGCTGTTCAAGAACAAGTTCCTCGGCGTCTTCTTCCGCTCCGCCGGCCAGATCCCGGTCGAGCGGGCCACGAGGAACGCCGTCGGCGCCTTCGACGCCGCGGTGGCAGGCGTCCGCGCCGGCAAGTGCCTCGTCGTCTATCCCGAGGGCACGATCACCCGCGATCCCGATCTGTGGCCGATGGTCGGCAAGTCCGGTGCCGCGCGGATCGCGCTCGAGACCGGGGCGCCGGTGATCCCGATCGGGCAGTGGGGCGCGCAGTCCCTGCTGGCGCCGTACGCCAAGAAGCCGGACCTGTTCCCGCGCAAGCTGATCACGATGAAGGTGGGTGACCCCGTGGACCTCGCCGACCTTGCCGGCAAGGAGCGGGACACGGCGGCCGTCAACGAGGCGACCGACCGGATCATGGCCGCCCTCACGGACCTGGTCGAGGAGGTCCGGGGCGAGACCGCGCCGGAGGTGCGCTTCAACCCACGCACCGCCGGGGTGAAGGAGTTCGGCAACCCGAACGACAACGGACGGCAGGGGAAGGCGTCATGACCACCCCACGAAACTCGGCGGAGGACGCGCTTCGCGCGAACGGAGCGCAGCTCCGCAGGGACCCCGGAGGCAACGCGTGAGCAAGATCGCAGTGTTCGGTGCCGGCTCGTGGGGCACGGCGTTCTCCATCGTCGTCGCCGACGGTGGCAACGACGTGACGATGTGGGCGCGCCGTGAGGAGGTCGCCGAGACCATCAACGAGAAGCGCGAGAACTCCGAGTACCTCCCCGGCATCGAGCTGCCGCCGGCGATCGACGCGACCCACGACGTCGAGAGGGCCGCGGCCGGCGCGGACATCGTGATCTTCGCGACGCCGTCGCAGACCTTCCGCGCCAACCTCGAGGAGTGGGCGCCGTTCATCGAGCCCGACGCGGTCCTGGTCTCGCTGATGAAGGGCGTCGAGCTCGGCACGCTCAACCGGATGAGCGAGGTGATCGCCCAGGTCACTGGCGCGGGCCGCGACCGGATCGGGGTCATCAGCGGCCCCAACCTCGCCAAGGAGATCGCCCGCCGCGAGCCGGCCGCCTCCGTCGTCGCGTGCGCGGACGAGGACGTCGCCAAGATGCTGCAGGACCGCTGTCACTCGCCCGCCTTCCGCCCCTACACCTCCGTCGACGTGCTCGGCTGCGAGCTCGGTGGCGCCTACAAGAACGTCGTCGGCCTCGCGGTCGGCATGGCGGTCGGCCTCGGCTTCGGCGACAACACGACGGCGTCGGTCATCACCCGCGGGCTGGCCGAGACCGCGCGGCTGGCCACCAAGCTCGGGGCCAACCCGCTGACCCTCATGGGGCTGGCCGGCCTCGGCGACCTCGTCGCCACCTGCTCGTCGCCGCTGTCGCGCAACCGCACCTTCGGCGAGAACCTCGGCAAGGGGATGACCACTGACGAGATCGTCGCGTCCACCCGTCAGGTCGCCGAGGGCGCGAAGTCGTGTGCCTCCCTCCGGGCCCTCGCCGAGCGCAGCGGCGTCGACGCCCCGATCGCGCAGTACGTCGACGACGTCGTCGCCGGCCGGATGACGGTCGAGCAGATGATGGACGCGACCCTGCGCCGCGACACCAAGGCGGAGATGGAGTAGCGGCAAGGCCCGGTGGTTGAGGACATTGCGCAGCAAGCGTCTCCGGACCGCTGAAGGCTGCGCCGGTCTTCAGCCACGCACCGCGCGACGCCGGTCGAAGGCGCGACTGCTTGGCGGGTGGTCGAGCATCGCCACGACCTGAGGAGCGCACTCCTCGGCGCTCGCCGCCGTCGTGTCCACGTGGTCCGCGAGCACGTCGCAGCCTGCCTGCGCGAGTCCCGCGATCGCACGGTGGTAGCCGACGCGGGAGGCGCGGAGGACGGCCTCCCAGTTGGCGATGGCGGTGCCGCGTAGGTCGGGACGCGAGCGCATCGCGTGCACCTCGTCGACGGGGAAGAGGTGCCACGGCGTGGGCAGGAGCGCGGCGACGGCACCGGACAGGCTGGTCTTGCCCGCGCTCGACGGTCCGTTGAGCAGCAGGATCCGGCCAGTCATCAACCCGGGAGGCCGTCCAGAGCCTCGCTGAGGTCGGCCCAGAGGTCCTCGACGTCCTCGATGCCGACCGAGAGCCGGACCAGCCCCTCGGGGATGGTGGCGGGCTCGGACTTCCACCGGCGGCGGCGTTCGAACGACGACTCGACGCCACCCAGGCTGGTGGCGTGGACCCAGAGCGCCGTGGAGCGCACGAGCAGGTCGGCCTGGTCGGCGGTGGGCAGCACGATGGAGACCATCGCGCCGATGCCGGGGTAGCGGACCTCGGAGAGCAGCGGGTGGTCGGCAAGCCGGCCGGCGAGCTCGGCGGCGTTCGCCTGGGCGCGCTCGACGCGCAGGTGGAGGGTGCGCAGGCCGCGCAGCGCGAGCCAGGTCTCGAACGGCCCGGGCGTGTTGCCCTGGACGTCGCGGCGGCCCTTCAGCACGCCGTGCAGCTCCTCGTCACGAGTGACGATCGCGCCGAGCTGCAGGTCGCTGTGGCCGGAGAGGTACTTGGTCGCCGAGTGCAGCACCACGTCGGCGCCGAGCTCGAGCGGGCGCTGGAGCAACGGCGTGAGGAAGGTGTTGTCGACGACCACCCGGGCGCCGGCCTCGTGGGCGGCGGCGATGATCGCCGGCGCGTCGGCCACCTCGAGCGCCGGGTTGGTCGGCGACTCGAACCACACGAGCGCGGCGTCCTCACAGGCAGCGACCACGGCCGCGGTGTCGGTGAGGTCGACGAGCGTCGCGCTGAGCCGGCCGCGGAGCTCGAGGTCGGCGAGCGAGACGAGGGTGCCGTTGTAGGAGTGGCGGGGCACCACCACCTTGTCGCCGAGCGCGACCAGGTCGAGCAGGCTGGTCACCGCCGCCATCCCCGACGCGTAGGCCAGGCAGTGCCCGCCCTCCAGGGCGCCCAGAGCGGTCTCGAAGGCGGACCACGTCGGGTTGCCGTAGCGGCCGTACTCCAGGTCCCCACCCGCGACGTAGGTCGACGCCATGGTGATCGGCGCGTTGAGCGGCTGGTCGGGCTCGTGGAGTGGGCGGCCGGCGTGCACGGCAGTGGTCGCGGGTCGGAGCGGATCGGCCATGCCGCCCAGTCTGCCGGAGCCGTCTCGGCCTAGGGTTGGCGGCGTGATCGCGCTGTCGCTCGACGAGGTCGCCGACGTGGTCGCCGGCAAGGTCGAGGGGACCGCCGACGGCGTGGTCGTGACCGGTCCGGTGGTGATCGACGGCCGCGAGGCCGGGCCGGGCAGCCTGTTCGTGGCGTTCGTCGGTGCGCACGTCGACGGCCACACCCACGTGCCGCAGGCCGCCGAGCGCGGTGCCGTCGCGGTCCTCGGCACCCGGGCGACCGAGCTGCCGACCGTGGTGGTCGGGGACCCGCAGGCAGCGCTCCAGCGGCTGGCGGCGTACGTCGTCGCGCAGGTGCGCACCGACGACCTCACCGTCGTCGCGCTGACGGGCTCGCAGGGCAAGACGTCGACCAAGGACCTGCTGGCCGCCGTCCTGGACGAGGCCGGCCCGACCGTCGCGACGCACGGGCTCGTTCAACAACGAGCTGGGCATGCCGCTCACCGCGCTGCGAGTCGAGCCGGACACGCGCTACCTGGTGCTGGAGATGGGTGCCGCCGGGCGCGGTCACCTCACCGAGCTCACCGACCTCGTCGCCCCCGACGTGTCGATCGTGCTCAACGTCGGCACGGCCCACCTCGACGGGTTCGGCTCCCGCGACGCGATAGCGGAGGCGAAGAGCGAGCTGGTCCGCGGGCTGCGGCCCGACGGGGTCGCGGTCCTGAACGCCGACGACGAGCGGGTCGCCGCGATGGCGGCGCTGGCCCCGGGGCGGATCCTGACCTTCGGCACCGGGCGACTCGGCGGACGTCCGGCTCGAGGGCCTGGAGGTCGACCGCCTCGGCCGGCCGCGCTTCACGCTCGCGTCCGGAGGGGAGCGCGCGGCCGTGGACCTCCACGTCGTCGGCGCGCACCAGGCGCTGAACGCCGCCGCGGCCGCCGCGGCCGCGCTCGCCGTGGGGCTGCCGCTGGCGCAGGTGGCGGCGACGCTGTCCGGCGTCACGTCGCTCTCGAAGTGGCGGATGGAGCTCCACGAGCTGCCCGGTGGCGTCGCTGCTGCTCAACGACGCCTACAACGCCAACCCCGAGTCGACGCGGGCGGCCCTCGACGCGATCGCCACGATCGGCGCGGACCCGGCGGTGCGCCGTACGGTCGCGGTGCTGGGGGTGATGCGAGAGCTCGGCGACGCCAGCGAGGCGAGCCACCGGGGCATCGGCGACTACGCCGCCGGCCGGGTCGACCAGCTCCTCGTCGTCGGCGAGGAGGCTCGACCCGTCCACGACGCAGCTGCCGAGGCGGGCGAGCCGACGCGTCTTCGTCGAGGACAACGCCGCCGCCATCGCCTGGCTCCGGGAGCACGTGCGCGAGGGTGACGCAGTGCTCGTCAAGGCCTCCCGCGGCGCGCGCCTCGACGAGGTGGCTGCGGCGCTTCAGTAGGGTCGGAACCCATGAGCCAGCGCAAGGTCCGCGTCGCGCTGCTGTTCGGTGGGCGGTCCGGCGAGCACGCGATCTCCGCAGCCACCGCAGCAGGCGTGCTCAAGGCGATCGACCGGGAGAAGTACGACGTGATCCCGGTCGGGATCACCCGCGACGGCCGGTGGGTGGTGGCCTCCGACGACCCGGCGGTCTGGGAGCTGCGGTCCGACCGGCTGCCGGAGGTGACCGCCGCGTCGGGCTCGGAGGTGATGCTGTCGTCGTCGACGGACGGACCCCAGCTGCAGGTGCTCGAGGCGGGCTCGGTCCCGGCGGTGCTCGGCCAGGTCGACGTCGTCTTCCCGGTCCTGCACGGCCCGTTCGGCGAGGACGGCACGGTCCAGGGGCTGCTGGAGCTCGCGGACGTCCGCTACGTCGGCTCGGGCGTGCTCGCCTCGGCGGTGGGGATGGACAAGCACTACATGAAGCTCGTCTTCGCCGCGCACGGGCTGCCGGTCGGCCCCTACGTCGTCATCACGCCCCGCGACTGGTCGACCCGGCGCGAGGACGTGCTCACCCGGGTCAAGGAGCTGCAGCTCCCGGTCTTCGTGAAGCCGGCGCGCGCCGGCTCCTCGCTCGGGGTCACCCGGGTCGACGACCTCGCCGACCTCGAGCGCGCCGTCGAGGACGCACAGGTCCACGACCCCAAGGTGCTCGTGGAGGAGGGCGTCCCCGGTCGCGAGATCGAGTGCGCGGTGCTGGGCGGCCGGGGCGACGCGGCCCCGCGTGCCTCCGTCCCCGGCGAGATCGTGGTCGACCACGCGGCCCGCGACTTCTACGACTTCGAGGCCAAGTACATCGACGAGGCGACGGCGCGGACCGAGGTCCCCGCCGACCTGCCCGCCCGCCGTGAGCGAGCGGGTCCGCGACCTCGCCGTCCGGGCCTTCGAGGCGATCGGCGCGGAGGGCATCGCCCGGGTCGACGTCTTCGTGACGCCGGAGCAGGAGGTCGTCGTCAACG
This sequence comes from uncultured Actinomycetota bacterium, assembly GCA_963793315.1. Classification (GTDB taxonomy): domain Bacteria; phylum Actinomycetota; class Actinomycetes; order Propionibacteriales; family Nocardioidaceae; genus Nocardioides. The sequence continues at coordinate 21,932 of CAWBZR010000011.1, forward strand.
AGATCAACACGATGCCCGGCTTCACCCCGATCTCGATGTACCCCAAGATGTGGGAGGCCTCCGGGCTGCCCTACCCCGACCTCATCGACGAGCTGATCCAGCTCGCCCTCGAGCGGCCCACCGGCCTGCGCTGAGCTGCTGCCGCAGCGGTGCGGAAGCCGGTGGTCGCTGTCAGCAACCGCGTCGTGATTCCGGGCCACGCGCTGCGGCGTCCGGGTCAGCGGTGGGTCAGCAACCGTTGTCCCCGTGGAGAGTGGTTGCCGGGCCACCGCCGCGGCGGGCGGTCCGGGTCAGCGGTGGGTCAGCAACCGTTGTCCCCGTGGAGAGTGGTTGCCAGGCCACCGCCACCCAGGGGCCTCAGACGGGAGCGCCGGCGGCGATGGCACGGGCCAGGAGGTCGCGGGCGACCTCGCCGAGCGACGTGCCGCTCAGGGTGCAGGCGAAGGGGAACGCCGAGGTCTCCGTGGTGCCCGGGGTGATGGCCGTCTCGAGCACGACGAACGAGCCGTCCGCGGCGACGATGAAGTCGGAGCGGGAGACGTCGCGCAGGCCGAGGGTGCGGTGGGCCTGGCGGGCGACCTCGCCGAGGCGGGCGATCTGCTCCTCGGGGAGGTCGGGCCGGTCGAGGGAGACGAACTCCGCGGTGTAGCGGGCCGAGAAGTCGAACTCGTGGCCCTTCTCGTACTCGATGGCGACCGGCTCCAGCGACCGCAGACCGTCGTCGGTCTCGAGCACGATCACCGAGACGTCGACGCCGTCGTGGAACCGCTCGACGAGGGCGTCCTCGCAGTAGGCGTAGGTGCCGACCAGCGCCGAGGGCAGGGCCGCCAGCCCGTCGACGCCGGCCACGCCGAGCGCGGAGCCGCCGCGGGCGGGCTTCACGACCACGCGCGTGCCGAGGCGGTGCATGACGTGCTCCATCAGGGCGGCGGCGCCGATGTCGCGGAAGGTCTGGGCCGAGAGGCCGACCGAGTCGGGCACCGGGATGCCGTCGCGGCGCAGCAGCTCGCGGGCGCTGGCCTTGTCGTAGGCGACCCGGCACGCGGCGCTGCGCGAGCCGACGTACGGCATGCCGATCAGCTCGAGCAGCGTCTGGATCTCGCCGTCCTCGCCGAACTGCCCGTGCAGCGCGGGGAGTACGGCGACCACCTTGTCGCGCTCGAGGGTGTGCAGCAGGTTGCGGTCGAAGTCGTAGGCGTGCACCTCGACCCCCAGGGCGCCGAGCTCACGGACCAGGTTGCGGCCGCTGGCGAGCGAGATGTCGCGCTCGTGGCTCAGCCCGCCGGCGATGACGGCGACCGGGCCGGGGAACTCCTCCACCATGCGTGCAGCCTCGCACACGACCGCGCCCCGCACCCGAGGGGTGCAGGGCGCGGTGAGCCGGTCGTCAGGCGGTCAGATGTGGACCACCGGGCAGGTGAGCGTGCGGGTGATGCCGTCGAGGGTCTGGACCTTCGCGACCACCAGCTTGCCGAGCTCGTCGACGTTGCGGGCCTCGGCACGCACGATCACGTCGTAGGGGCCGGTGACGTCCTCGGCCATCGTGACGCCCTTGACCTGGGCGATCGCCGTGGCCACCTCCGCGGCCTTGCCGACGTCGGTCTGGATCAGGATGTAGGCCTGCACCACCATGTGCGGATCTCCCTGCTGTTCTGTGCGTGGGGGGACTGTTGCGTTGTCGAGATGGGGTCAACCTATCGCGCGGCTCCGGCCCGTCATAGACAGCCTAGGCGCCGGCATCTGCTCTGATGTCTTCATGCCCTTCCCGCCGGAGGCCACGCTCGGCGATGTCGGAGAGTTCGGGCTGATCGCCGAGCTGACGCGGCTGTTCCCCCAGGGCGAGCACGTGCTGGTCGGCCCCGGCGACGACGCCGCGGTGCTCCGGGTGCGCCAGGGCCACGTCGTCGTCTCGACCGACCTGCTCATCGAGGGGCAGCACTTCCGCAACGACTGGGCCGAGGCCGCGGACGTCGGGCACCGCGCGGCGGCCCAGAACCTCTCCGACATCAACGCCATGGGGGGCCGCGCCCACTCGCTCACGATCGGCCTGGGCGCGCCCGCCGACCTGCCGGCGCGCTGGGCGCTCGACTTCGCGGCCGGGTTCGCGGCCGAGTGCGACCTGGTCGGCGCGAGCGTGGTCGGCGGTGACCTGACCCGCTGCGACCAGGTCGTCATCGCCGTGACCGTCATCGGCGCCTGCACCCAGGCGCCGGTGCTCCGTTCGGGTGCCCAGCCCGGCGACGTGGTCGCGCTCGTCGGCCGTCAGGGCTGGTCCGCCGGCGGCCTGGCCGTCCTCACCCGTGGGTTCCGTTCGCCCCGGGTGCTGGTCGAGGCCTACCGCCGCCCCAGCCCGCCGTACGACGCCGGCCCGGCCGCCGCCGAGGCGGGCGCCACCTCGATGATCGACGTCTCCGACGGGCTGCTGGCCGACGCCGGCCACCTGGCCGCCGACTCGGGCGTGGCCATCGACGTGCGCACCGACGCGCTGGAGGTACCCGAGCCGCTGCACGCGGTCGCGGCTGCCACCGGCGCCGACCCGGTCTCGTTCGTGCTGGGCGGCGGCGAGGACCACTCGCTGCTGGCGACGTTCCCGGACGGCGCCGTGCCCGACGGGGTGGACCGTCATCGGCGCGGTTTCAGCGGGCGAGGGCGTGACCGTCGACGGCGCGCCGTACGCCGGGGCGGCGGGCTGGACCGCACTTCTGACGCTATCGGCCCGCGTGGCTCTGGTGCCCACGTCTGCGTCGCGTCCCTCCGACGCCGCGGCCGAGTTTTCGAGGGGCGCTTCGCGCGGAAACAAAAACTCGACCGAGGTGTCGGAACCTGGGTCGAGCAAGTGCCTGGCTGCGGGTTTGTCAGCGCGTGACTTTCCCGGCTTTGATGCAGCCGGTGCAGACGTTGAGCCGCTTGGGCGTGCCGTTGACGGTCGCGCGGACCCGCTGGATGTTGGGGTCGAAGCGACGCTTGGTGATCTTGCGCGACCACGGCCGGTTGTTGCCGAAGCCGGGCTTCTTGGCGCAGATGTCGCAGACGGCGGCCACAGTGTGCTCCTGGGATCGTGTTTCGTAAGTTCGAGGCGCCCGGCGAGCGGGCAACCGAAGAAGAATATCCGAACTGGCCCCTCCCACCGAAATCGTGCCCGGTCGCACTAGCCTCGCCCCCGTGAGTGAGCCAGGCACCGTCGGGAGCGGCATCCAGCTCGAGACCGTGCTCAGCTTCATCGACATCGCGGTCGACGCCCTCGCCGGCGCCCGCGAGGAGATCGACGCGCTCAACGTCTACCCAGTGCCGGACGGCGACACGGGGACCAACATGTACCTCACCATGGCCGCCGCGCGCGACGCCGTGCGGGAGAAGGCGGCGAGCGGTGGTGCCGACCGGCCCGCCCTGTTCGAGGCGTTCACGCGCGGCGCCCTGCTCGGGGCGCGTGGCAACTCCGGCGTGATCCTCAGCGAGATGCTCCGCGCGATCATGCGGCGCATCGCCGAGGCGCAGTGGGACGAGCGCAACGGCGCGGTCATGGTCGACGCGCTCCGGCAGGCCACCGAGGCGAGCTACGCCGCGGTCGGGACGCCGGTCGAGGGCACCATGCTGTCGGTGTGCCGGGCCGCCTCGGACGCGGCGGCGAGGCTGCTGGAGGGCGAGCCGACGGTCCGCTCGAGGGACGTCCTCACCAAGAGCGCCGCCGCGGCACGCGAGGCGCTCGCCCGCACTCCCGACCAGCTGCAGGTCCTCCGCGACGCCGGCGTGGTCGACGCCGGCGGCCGGGGCGTCGTGGTGATCCTCGACGCCGCCGAGACGGCCCTCACCGGCAAGCGGCCACCGCCGGTCGAGCCCGGCCGGCGGATCCCGCAGCCCCATCTGGGCGGGTCCGGCGTCGAGCCCGGTGCCGACCTGGTCGTCGGCGGGCCGGCGTACGAGGTGATGTATCTGCTGGACGCCACCGACGAGACGATCGCCCAGCTGCGCAGCACGCTGGCCGGGCTCGGCGACTCACTGGTCGTGGTCGGCGGCGAGGGGCTCTGGAACGTCCACGTGCACGTCGACGACGTGGGGGCCGCCATCGAGGCCGGCATCGAGGCCGGCCGCCCGCACCGGGTGCGGGTGACGCACTTCGCCGAGCAGATCGCGGCCCGCGACCCACGGCCGCGGGTCGGCCGGGCCATCGTCACGGTCGCCGCGGGGGCAGGCCTGGCCGGCCTGTTCGAGGAGGCCGGCGCCGTGGTCGTGCACGGCGGCCCCGGCCACCGGCCCTCGACGGGCATGCTGCTCGAGGCGATGGTGCGGTCGGGTGCGCAGGAGGTCGTCGTCCTGCCCAACGACAACGACTCGGTGCGCGCCGCCCAGGTCGCCGCGAGCACCGCCGAGAAGGACCATGACATGCGGGTGGCGGTGATCCCGACCACCGCCCAGGTCGAGGGGCTGGCCGCGCTGGCCGTGCACGAGCCGGGCCGCACCTTCGACCAGGACGTCCTCGAGATGACCGCCACCGCCCGGCACGCCCGCCAGGGGGCGGTCACGGTCGCGGCGAAGCAGGCGATCACCATGGCCGGGCCGTGCGAGGCGGGCGACGTGCTCGGCGCGATCGGCGGCGACTTCGTCGTCGTCGGCCACGACCTCACCGAGGTCGCCGAGGACGTGCTGGGCAGGCTGCTCGGCGGTGGTGGCGAGATGGTCACGCTCGTCTCCGGCGCGGACGATCCGGACGGCACGCTCGCCGCACACGTGCGCGGCGTGGCTCGAGCAGCAGCACCCCACTGTCGACGTCGTGGTGTACGACGGTGGGCAGGAGCGCTACCCGCTCCTGGTCGCCGTCGAGTAGTCGCCTGGAGAGGAGCCCGCGTTGATCGACCTCGACTCGCCCGTCGAGTCGGTGCTCGGCGTGCCCAAGGACAAGACGCGCTCGCGCCCGCAACGAGCGCATCACCGAGCGGCTCGGGCTGCGCACCGTCGGCGACCTGCTGCACCACTTCCCGCGTCGCTACCTCGAGACCGGCATCGCTCTCCGCGCTCGACGAGCTCCAGGAGGGCCAGCTCCTCACGGTGGTCGGGCAGATCTGCAGCTCGACCATCGCGACCTACCGTGACCGGCGTACCAGCCGCACCGCCTACCGGCAGTGAGGTCGTGCTGCGCACCGAGGGCCCGTCCCTGCAGATGACGTTCTTCGCCAAGAGCCGCACGATCGCGCAGTGGCAACGCTCGCGGATGCCGGCGGCCGACGCGGCATCTTCATGGGCAAGGTCGGCACCTTCCGTGGCGAGTGGCAGCTGACCAACCCCCAGATGGTGCTCTTCGGCGCCGACGGCGAGGACGGCGCGGACCTGGCCGAGCTCTCCCTCGAGACGATCGGCGCCGCTCTACCCGCTCTACCCCGCGACCAAGGGCGTCGAGTCGTGGGACCTCCAGAAGGCGATCACCTTCGCCCGGACCATGGTCGACGATGTGCCTGAGCTGCTCCCCGAGTCGGTCCGCCTCGACCCAACGACCTGGTCGACGCCGGCACCGCCCTCGAGCTGGATCCACGCACCCGAGACCTGGGGCGAGGTCGACCAGGCACAGCAGCGCTACCGGTTCGAGGAGGCCCTGGTCACCCAGCTGGTGCTGGCCGACGCCGGCGCGTTCGTGCGCGCGCTCGGGCGCGGTGGCGCGCGCGGGGGAGACGGTGGGCTGCTCGCGGCGTTCGACGAGCGGCTGCCCTTCAGCCTGACGGCCGGCCAGCGGGAGATCGGTGCTCAGATCGAGGAGGACCTCGCCCAGCCCCATCCCGATGAACCGGCTGCTCCAGGGTGAGGTCGGCTCCGGCAAGACCCTGGTGGCGCTGCGGGCGATGCTGCGCGTCGTCGACTCGGGCGGACAGGCCGCGCTGCTCGCGCCGACCGAGGTGCTCGCCCAGCAGCACCACCGCTCGATCACCGCGCTGCTCGGCGACCTGGCCGCCGGCGGGATGATGGGCGGGACGAGGACGTCGAGCTGCTCACCGGCTCGATGACCAAGACCCAGCGCACCGAGCCGCTGTCCGCGGCTCGCGACCGGCGAGGCCGGGCATCGTGATCGGCACCCACGCCCTGCTCGAGGACGCAGGTCCAGTTCTTCGACCTCGGCCTGGTGGTCGTCGACGAGCAGCACCGCTTCGGCGTCGAGCAGCGCGCCGCCCTCACCGACAAGGCCGCGGCAGCCCGCCCCACGTGCTGGTGATGACCGCGACGCCGATCCCGCGCACCGTCGCGATGACCGTCTTCGGCGACCTCGAGGTCTCCACGCTGACCGAGCTGCCGGCCGGCCGTGCCGCCGATCCAGACCACCGTGGTGCCGCTCATCGACCAGCCGAGCTGGATCGACCGGGTCTGGCAGCGGGTGCGCGAGGAGGTCGGGAAGGGCCACCAGGCCTACGTCGTCTGCCCGCGGATCAGCGGCGACGAGCTCGAGCAGTCGGCGAGCTCGACGCGACTCCGACGAGTTCGAGCGAGAGGCGTCACCAAGGACCGGCCGCCGCTCGCCGCGGTCGAGGAGGTCGTCGCCGAGCTCGCCACCCACCCGCTGGCCGGGCTCCGGGTCGCCGCGCTGCACGGCCGGCTGCCTTCCGGACGAGAAGGACCGCACGATGCGGGCCTTCGCCGCCGGCGAGATCGACGTCCTGGTGTCGACCACCGTGATCGAGGTCGGTGTCGACGTCGCCAACGCGACCACGATGGTGCTCCTGGACGCCGACCGGTTCGGCATCTCCCAGCTCCACCAGCTGCGCGGCCGCGTCGGCCGTGGCGGGCTGCCCGGGCTGTGCCTGCTCGTCTCCCACGCCGGCCCGGCAGGACGACGCGCGCGGGCGGCTCGACGCGGTGGCCGCGCACCACCGACGGGTTCGAGCTGAGCCGGGTCGACCTCGAGCAGCGCCGCGAGGGCGACGTGCTCGGCCGGTCGCAGTCGGGCTACCGCTCCACCTGGAGAACCTCAGGGTCCTGCGCGACGAGGACACGATCGTCGCCGCCCGCGGCGGCCGCCGAGGGGCTGCTCGACGCCGACGAGACCCTCGCCGGACACCCGCTCCGGGCGGCGAGTGTGATGGGACTCGAGGCCTCGTGCGAGAGCGACTTCATGGAGAAGTCGTGATCCGGCGATGACGCGCATCATCGGCGGCAACGCCGGCGGGCGTCGGATCACCGCCCCGTCCGGACAGCACACCCGGCCGACGACCGACCGGGTGCGTGAGGCGCTGTTCTCCAGCGTCGAGGCCTGGTGCGGGTCGCTCCAGGGGCTGCGCTTCCTCGACCTCTACGCCGGGTCGGGAGCGGTCGGCCTCGAGGCGTGGTCGCGCGGCGCCGGTGTCGTCACCCTGGTCGAGTCGGACCGTCGCACCGCCCGGCTGATCGGTGACAACGCCAGGGCGCTCGGCTTCCCGAAGGCCGACGTGGTCGCCGGGTCGGCCGTGGCGACGCTGTCCCGGCCACCGGGCGCGCCCTACGACGTGGCGTTCCTCGACCCGCCCTACTCCCTCGACGAGGCCGCGGTCGGGCGCGACCTGTCCCTGCTCGCGCAGCTGCGGTGGCTGGTCCCCGGCGCGATGGTCGTCGTGGAGCGCTCCTCGCGCAGCCCAGAGCCGTCGTGGCCCGAGGGCATCGCGGGGGAGCGCAGCAAGAAGTACGGCGAGACGACGCTTTGGTACGGTCACGCCGCCAGCCCTGAGCCGACGGACGTGGAGGCCTGACCCGATGCGCCGAGCCGTCTGTCCCGGGTCCTTCGACCCGGTCACCCTCGGGCACCTCGACATCGTCCGGCGCGCCTCGATCCTCTTCGACGAGGTCGTGGTGGCCGTGGGCGTCAACGTCTCCAAGAGCCGGCTGTTCAGCGCCGAGGAGCGGCTGGCGATGCTGCAGCAGGGTGTCGCCGGGCTCGACAACGTCCGGGTCGAGGGGTTCACGGGGCTGATCACGACCTACTGCCGCGAGGCCGGGGCGGAGGCGATCGTCAAGGGGCTGCGGTCCGGGACCGACTTCGACTACGAGCTGCAGATGGCCCAGATGAACACCCATCTGACCGGCGTCGAGACCGTGTTCCTGCCGGCCGACCCGCGCCAGACCTTCGTGTCCTCGAGCCTGGTCAAGGAGGTCGCGTCCTACGGCGGCGACGTGTCCGCGCTCGTGCCTGACTTCGTGCTGGGCCCGCTCACCGACAAGCTGGCCGCGCGCCGCAGCGGCGGCTGAGCCGGGCGTATTTGGTCGCTGTGGTCCGGCCCGCGTACGATTCTCGATTGGATCTGTTTGCCCGGATACCGGAAGTGACACTGAACAGCTTGGACCCGAGAGCGCCGCTCGTGCTCGACACTCGCGAGCTCGGACGCCGCCCGGGGTCCCAGCGCGAGGTGTCGCGGACGGTGCCCGCGCCGGCAGATCTGGGCATCGAAGTCCTTCAGGTCCCCGAAGGGTCGCCGGTCGAGTTGGACCTGCGCCTCGAGGCGGTCATGGAGGGGGTGCTGGTCACCGGGACCGCGCACGCCTCCCTCGCGGGGGAGTGCGCACGGTGCCTGGAGCCGATCTCCGAGGACATGGAGGTCAGGTTCCAGGAGCTGTTCGTCTACGAGGACCACGCCCTCCCCGGGGAGGACGACGACGTCAGCGCGCTGCAGGGCGACCTGGTCGACCTGGAGCCGCTGCTGCGGGATGCGGTGGTGCTCGCACTGCCGTTCCAGCCGCTGTGCATGGACGACTGTCCAGGCCTGTGTCCCGAGTGTGGGGCACGACTGGCCGACGACCCCGACCACGCACACGACGCAGCGATCGACCCGCGATGGGCGGCGCTGGCCGACCTGACGCAGAGTCCTGAGACCCAGCAGACCCAGCAGACCGAGCAGAACTGAGAGAGAGACCACCATGGCTGTCCCGAAGCGGAAGATGTCGCGCAGCAACACGCGCCACCGTCGCTCGGCCTGGAAGACCACCGCGCCGACGCTGGTGACCTGCGCCAACCCTGCCTGCGGTGCCAAGCACCTCCCGCACCGCGCGTGCGGCAACTGCGGCCAGTACGGCGCGCGCAACGCCCGCCGCCAGGTTCTCTGATCCCCTCAGAGTTCTGACCAACTACGCGCAGCTCCGCGCCGCACTCGGGGAACCCGTCCTGGACCCCGAGCTGCTGGAGCGCGCGCTGACCCACCGCTCCTACGCCTACGAGAACGGCGGGCTGCCGACCAACGAGCGGCTGGAGTTCCTCGGTGACTCCGTGCTCGGAGTGGTCGTGACCGAGACCCTCTACACCACCCACCCCGACCTCTCGGAGGGTCGGCTGGCCAAGCTGCGCGCGGCGGTCGTCAACGCCCGGGCACTGGCCGAGGTGGGCCGCGGCATCCGGCTCGGCGAGCACGTCAAGCTCGGTCGCGGGGAGGAGACCACCGGCGGCCGCAACAAGGCCTCGATCCTCTCCGACACCGTCGAGGCCGTGATCGGCGCGGTCCACCTGAGCGGCGGCATCGAGGTGTCGTCCGAGGTCGTGCACCGGCTCTTCGACCCGCTCATCGAGGCGGCGTCGGCGCTCGGTGCGGGGCTCGACTGGAAGACCTCGCTGCAGGAGCTCGCCGCCGAGCATGCCCTCGGTGTGCCGGAATACGTCATCCAGGACGAGGGCCCCGACCACCAGAAGACGTTCACCGCCCAGGTGCGCGTCGCCGACCAGCTCTACGGCAACGGCATCGGCCGGTCGAAGAAGGAAGCCGAGCAGGCCGCCGCGGAGACGGCGTACGGCGAGATCGCCTCGAGTCTCGGCATCGAGGACCCGATCGACGCCGCGGTCGACGCGGCCGTCGACGCCGCTGTCGTCGACGCCTCACCCGAGGCAGCCTCCGACGAGCCCGTCGACTCCTCGCGCAGCTCCTAGCCGTCGCGATGCCCGAGCTGCCCGAGGTCGAGGTGGTCCGTGCGGGCCTGGCCCGTCACGTGCTCGGCGCCGTCATCACCTCGGTCGAGGTGCTCCACCCGCGCCCGGTGCGCCGCGACCCGCGTGGCCCGCGCGGGTTCGAGGCAGCGCTGACCGGTCGGCGGATCGAGGACGCCCGGCGCCGCGGGAAGTACTTCTGGCTGCCCCTCGACAACGGCGACGCGCTGCTGGGCCATCTCGGCATGAGTGGCCAGCTGCTCGTGCAGCCGCCCGGCTCTGCGCCGGAGAAGCACCTCCGGGTCAGGATGGCGCTCGACGGCGCCGCCGAGGGCAGGGAGCTGCGCTTCGTCGACCAGCGGATGTTCGGCGGGCTCTCGGTCTCCGCCGGTGGCGCCGAGCTGCCCCCCGAGATCGCGCACATCGCCCGAGACCCGCTCGACCCCGAGTTCGACGACGACGCGTTCGTCGCCAAGGTGCGGCGGAGAGCCTCCGGGATCAAGCGGCAGCTGCTCGACCAGAACCTCGTCTCCGGGGTCGGCAACATCTACGCCGACGAGGCGCTCTGGCGCGCCCGGCTGCACGGCGAGCGGGCCGGCGAGAAGCTCACGGCCGCACAGGTGCGCGAGCTGCTCGGCCACGCCCGCGACGTGATGAACGAGGCACTGGGAAAGGGTGGCACCTCCTTCGACGCGCTCTACGTCAACGTCAACGGCGAGTCCGGCTACTTCGACCGCTCGCTGCATGCCTACGGCCGCGAGGGCGAGCCCTGCGACCGCTGCGGAGCGCCCGTGCGGCGGGTGTCGTTCATGAACCGGTCGTCCTACTTCTGCCCGGTCTGCCAGCCGGTCCCGCGACGGCCGCGGAAGGCGGTCCCGAAGACCCTCGCCGCAGATTGACCGGAGGCCCGTCGAGTGGGACTCTTGAAGACGGTCCTCGGACCACGCCTCACAGAACCAGACCCACGGAATCGGAAGGTTCAACATCTATGGCAAAGGCGCTGATCGGCTACATGAACAGCGACCTGCGTGACCCCCGCCAAGCTGTCGAGAACGCTCGGCTGCGCGCGCGAGTGGGCGAGCTCGAGGCCCTCGTGGTCCGGCTCAGCGAGGAGAACGACAGGCTCGCTGGCCGCCAGGGCCGAAGAGCTGCTGGTCGACACCGCTCCCCGCATGCAGGAGATGCAGCCCGCCTGACCTGTCAGGCATCCTCAGCTCGTCCGGTGCTGACGGCTCCGGCCGGGAAACCAGATGGAACGGGGAGCGACGCGGCGTTAGCGTGCTGACCCCGTGAGCCGCTTGCTCGACGTCATCGCCCCGCCGCGCCTCGGGCGCGGCTTCCGGCTGCTGATGGCTTCGTCGTGGACCAGCAACGTCGGTGACGGCATCGCCCTGGCCGCTGGTCCGCTGCTGGTCGCCTCCAAGACCGACCACGAGTTCCTCGTCGCGCTGGCGGCCCTTCTGCAGTGGCTGCCCCCGCTGGTCTTCGGCCTGTGGGCGGGCGCCCTCACCGACCGGCTCGACCGACGGCTGATCGTCGTAGCGGTCAACGTGATGCGCGCGGCGGTCCTGGCGCTGCTCGCCCTCGCGGTCGCGGTCGACGCGGCCTCGATCGCGCTGGTGCTGGTGGCGATGTTCCTGCTCGGGACGGCAGAGGTGTTCGTCGACAACACGTCGGTCACGCTGCTGCCGATGCTGGTCCACCGCGACGACCTGGCCATCGGCAATGCCCGGTTGATGACGGGCACGATCACGATCAACCAGCTGGCCGCGCCGCCGATCGGCGCCCTGCTGTTCACGCTGGGTCAGTTCATCCCGTTCGCCACCCAGGCGATCGTCGTGCTGCTCGCCGCCCTCATGATCGCCAGGCTGCAGCTGCCAGAGCATCGCCGTGGCGCCGAGGGAGCCACGCCGGTCTGGCACGACATCGTCGAGGGTTGCCGCTGGACCTGGCACCACGCCGCCGTCCGCACCCTGGTGCTCACGATCCTGATCTTCAACGTCACCTTCGGCGCGGCCTGGTCGGTGCTGGTCCTCTACGCGACCAAGCACCTCGGCCTCGGCAGCGTCGGCTTCGGTCTCGTCACGACGGTCAGCGCGGCCGGCGGCCTGGCGGGCACCGTGTCCTACGGCTGGCTGACGCGACGGATCAGCCTCGGCAACCTGATGCGGATCGGGTTGATCATCGAGACCCTCACCCACCTCGCGCTCGCCGCCACGTCGTCGCCTTACGTCGCGATGCCCGTGTTCTTCGTCTTCGGCGCCCACGCCTTCGTCTGGGGCACCACCTCGATGACCATCCGGCAGCGGGCGGTGCCGACCGAGCTCCAGGGCCGGGTCGGCTCGGTGAACATGGTCGGTGTCTACGGCGGGCTCGTGGTCGGCGCCGGGATCGGCGGGGTGGTCGCCCAGCGCTGGGGCGTGACGGCGCCGTTCTGGTTCGCCTTCGTGGGGTCGGCGGTGTTCGTGGTCCTCATCTGGCGCCAGCTCAGCCACATCGCTCACACCGATCAGGTGGTGCCGACGTAGCCCATTCGGGTGATGGTTGGCCGTGCGTGCAGCCGCTTGGTGGTTGCAGCTGTCAACCATCGCACTGGAGGAAACACGTGAAGGATCTGCTCCGCACCACCATGGCTGCCGTCATCGGTGCCGTTGTCGCCGTCGTCGTCGTGGTGGGTCAGCCGGCCCTTGCCGGCCAGGTCAACAAGGGTGCCGCCAAGAACTCGGTCACCTCGAAGTCGATCAAGAACGGCACCATCAAGACCAAGGACCTGGGCGCTGAGGTCACCGGGCCGCTGGCCAAGGCCGGCACCGCCTTGCAGGCGGTCCCCGACAACTCGGTGACCACCTCGAAGCTCGCCAACGGCGCGGTGACCAATCCCAAGCTCGCGGACAACGCGGTGACCGGCGCCAAGGTCGCCGACAACTCCCTCCGGCTCGCCGACATCGCGACCGCGACCGGCACCATCAACATCGACTTCCCGTCGATGGCCCTTCACGGATGCTTCGCGCAGGTCAACATCTCGACCGGCACGGTCGTGACCGGTGACATCCTGCAGGTCTCCCAGCCCGCGAACGTGGTCGGAGCGATCACGATCCAGATCCGCGAGAACGCCTCCGACCCCGGCCGGATCGACATCGTGGCCTGCAACGTGGCGGCCCCCAGCGCCGTCGACCCGCCGTCGGCCACCTACCGGTGGTCGGTCATCTCCGTCAACTGACCCGATCACTCACCCGTCGGCGGGGTCGGCCACCGGGCCGGTCCCGCCCTCGGGCGTGGAGGATGAGGGCATGTACGTGCCCCGCTTCAACGCCCTCGATGACGACAGCGCCCTCCGCGCGATGGTGCGCGCCATCGGCGCGGCAGACCTGGTCACGGTGGGGGAGGACGGCTACCCCCTCGTGACCCGGCTCCCCGTGGTCTGGGAGGACGACCGGCTGGTCATGCACATCGCCCGGGCCAACCCGCACTGGCGGGCGGTCCCCGCCGACGGTGGCGTGCCAGCCCTGGTGGTGGTCACCGACGCCGAGGCCTACGTCTCGCCCGCGTGGTATGCCACCAAGGCCGAGCACGGGCGGGTGGTGCCGACCTGGAACTACTCCGCGGTCCACCTCGTCGGCCGGGTCCGTCGCCACGAGGACCCGGAGTGGCTCCGCCGCGCGGTGACGATGCTGACCGAGCGCCACGAGGCGGATCGCCCCGACCCGTGGGCGGTGACCGACGCGCCCGCTACGTACGTCGACAAACAGCTCAAGGCCATCGTCGGCCTCGAGCTGACCATCGAGCGGGTCGAGGGCAAGGCCAAGCTGAGCCAGAACCGCTCTGGCGAGGACCGGGCCGGCGTGGTGGCCGGGCTGCGGGCCGAGGGCGCCGCCCGGGAGGCGATCGTCGCCGACCAGATGGAGCGGCTGGGTTAGCCGCTACAGGACCAGCTGGGTCGTCAGTTGGTGCCACACCTCGCGCTCCGCGTGCTGGTCGAGGAAGGCGAGGGTCTCGGGGGAGAGCGTGCGCTGCTTGGGCGCCACCTTCTCGACGTACGTCGAGTGGGCGTGCGCGAACGCCGCTTCGATCTCCGGCGACCGCTCGAGGCCGAGCCACTCGAGCACCCGGTCGAGGCTGGCGCCGCGCTCGTCGCCGAAGAACCGGTCGTACTCGACGACCACGGCGCGGTCGGGGCGCTGCTTGACCGCCCGGCGTACCCGGCGCAGCGAGCGGTTCCAGCCGGCCACCGCCTTGGTGGCGTCCTGGTCGGGGGCCCACCCGAGGTCGTCGGGGTCCTGTGCGCGGGCCTCCCAGCTCGCCGCCACCGGCTCGAGGTCGCGCACGATGCAGACGAACCGCGCTTCGGGAAGCGTCTCCCAGACGTGCTGGAGCCGGATCGCGACCATCTTGTCGCCGACGTAGCGCGCCCGGTCCCACTTCGCGCGCATGGAGGCGTAGTGCGGCGCCCACTCCGGCGCCTGCTCCGGGGTGAGGTTGGTCAGCCCGTCGGTGAAGTCGAAGAACCTGGCCTCCTCGAAGAGGCCGGCAGCACCGGCTCGTCGTCGCGCGGGTAGAGCCGCTTGAACCGCTCGACGCCCAGCGCAATGTCCGCGTGCGCGACCAGCACCTCCATAGAGCCGTGGTGCCGGAGCGGCCGAGACCGGCGACGAAGAGCAGCTCGGACACGGTCGGTGAGCCTACGCGGGCCGCGAGACCGACCTGGCCAGAGCGACAGCCTGCTCCATCACCCGGAGCTCGTCCTGGGTGGTCAGCGGCTTGCTGGCGCGAATCTCGGCGGCGCGCGGCAGCTGGTCGACGTAGGGCATGGTCACGGCAGCGGCGTAGGCCTCGAGCAGCTGGCCGGCCTCGGGGAGCTCGCCGGTCAGCGCGACCCCAGCCAGGATCAGCGCGCTCATCGCGACGTCGAGGCCGGCCGGGCCGGGACCGGCGTTGGTCCAGTCGATGACGACCGGGCCCGCGCTGCCGAGGATGACGTTGAACGGGTGGAAGTCGAGATGGATCAGAGGCTCGGCACCTGGCCAGGGGAGCCGGTGAAGCCGCTCCTGGAGCTCTGCCCAGATCGTGGCACCCTCATCGAGCGAGAGCCCGCCCTCGAGCATCTCGGCGCCGAGCGTCGGCCCATCGATCCGCTCCATCACGATCGTCGGCCCATCCCACTCGTCGACGCGGGGGACCGGGTAACCAAGCGCGTGCACCGCGCGGATCAGCTCCGCCTCGCGACCCGCCGGCCGCCCGTCACCGTAGGTGCGGGCGACCCGACCGTCGGCCAGGGCGTAGACGCTGCAGTCACGGCCCGACGCCAGGGGCTTGCCCGGTGTCACCACGCCGTCGAGCCTAGTGATCGGGCACCAGCCCGGTCGGGGCGACTCGGGACGGTTTCGGCGGACTGGTCCTCCGCTGCCTCGGCGTGCCACCGAGCTCGAGTCACATGAGCACCATCGGCACCGGCGTACAGGCAATCCCTGAACTTCTGGGGCGTTGCAACGGCCGAGAAGTTCAGGAATCCCAGGTCAACCTGGGATCCCTCCACCCCCGGGCCCGGGCCCGTGCACTTCCACCTTCAGGCCAGCTCCGCGCCCTCTCGGGCCTCCTTGGGGAGGAGGAAGGCGACGAGGAAGCTGACGGCGTAGCAGGCCAGGCTGACCCAGACGATGCCCTTGGTCGCGTCCGCCCAGCCGTCGCTGGGCAGCCACTGGAAGAAGATCGTGCCGATGATCGCCACGCCGAGGGCGCCGCGAGAACTGCTGGGCGGCGTTCAGGACGCCCGAGCCGGTGCCCACCTCGTGGTCGCCCAGGTCCGCCAGGATGATGTCGAAGAGCGGGGCGAAGATGGCGCCGCTGCCGAGGCCGACGACGAAGAGAGCGGGCGCGAGGTCCCAGCCGCTGGTCGCCATGCCCTGCTGGTCGATGGTCCACCACAGGGCGACCATGCCGAGTCCGATGACCACGAGGCCGCCGTGCAGGACCTTGCGGCCGAACTTCGGACCGAGGGCGGCGCCCGACGTGGCCGCGCCGATCGCCAGGCCCACCGCCAGGGGTGTCATCGCGAGGCCGGTGTGCATCGGGGTGAAGCCGAGGCCGAGCTGGATGAAGAGGTTGACGATCAGCATCACGCCGTTCATGGCGACGAAGAACGACGCGAGGAAGATGACGCCGGCCACGAAGCCGCGGTTGCTGAACAGCGAGCGCTCGATCACCGGGTGCGCGCTGCGCCGCTCGCGGACCACGAAGCCCGCGAAGACGATCGCGGCGGCGCCCATCATCAGGAAGCACCAGAGCGGCCAGTCGTGCTCGCGGCCCTGGACCAGCGGGTAGATCAGCAGGGCGGAGGAGGCGGCCAGCAGCAGCGACCCCACGACGTCCAGCCTGGTGTCGCGGTTGCGGGGGAGGTCGGGGAGGTACCTGACCGCGAGCACTGTGCCGACGACGCCGACCGGGATGTTGATCGAGGAAGATCATCCGCCAGCCGGTGCCGAACAGGTCGGCGTCGATGAGGAAGCCGGCCAGGATCGGGCCGAGCACCGCGGCCAGCCCCATGATCGGGCCGAACGGGATGAAGGCCTTCTGCAGGTCGTCGGGGTGGAAGGACTGCTTCACCATGGCGAGTCCCTGCGGGATCATCACCGCGCCGAAGGCGCCCTGGAGGACCCGGAAGGCGATCAGCGCGCCCGCCGTGGGCGCCAGCCCGGCAGAGCAGCGAGGCGACGGTGAAGCCGGCCATGCCGATGATGAACATCCGGCGCCGTCCGACCAGGTCGCCGGCCCGGGCGGAGACGACCAGCCCGATGGCGAAGGACATCGTGTACGCCGCCAGCACCCACTGCAGCGTGCTCTGGCTGCCGCCGAGGTCGGCCCGGATCGACGGGCCGGCCAGGTTGGCGATGGTGGCGTCGAGCAGGTCCATCACGTCGGCGACGATGACGACGGCCATGACCATCCAGCGGAACTGGTAGCCGCGGGCACCGGAGCGGGTCGGTGCGAGGGAGGGAGTGGTGCTGAGGACGTGGACATGGCTGGCTCCTGAGGCTGAGACGAACGGTGTTCGTGTGTTGCGAACACTGTTCTAATGTCGAACGGCGTTCGTGTCAAGTACACTGTTCGACATGGCGCCAGGACCCCCCGCGCGAGCGCACCTGGCAGGCGGGCCCGACTTCGGGTGCGGGTGAACCTCCCGTCCGGCCGCGTCGAGCCGCCGGAGCGCAAGGAGCCGCTCACCACCGAGCGGATCGTGGACGCCGCGCTCGAGATGATGCGCACGCAGGGCTACGACGCGGTCTCCATGCGTTCTCTGGCCAGGGCTCTCGACACCGGGCCCGCGTCGCTCTACCAGCACGTCCGCAACCGAGACGAGCTCGACCAGCTGGTCATCGACCGGATCGCCACGCTGATCCACGTGCCCGCGGCGGACCCTGAGCGGTGGGCCGAGCAGCTCAAGCAGCTCCTCCGCGACACCTCGCCGTCTACCGCAGCCATCCGGGCGCCGCCCGCGCCGCGATGGGCCAGGTGCCGACCATGGAAGGGACCATGCGGGTCGCCGAGGGGATGATGGCGATCTGCCTGGCCGGGGGCATCTCGCCCCAGGCCGCCGCCTGGATGTGCGACGTGGCGCTCCCTCTACGTCAGCGCGCTCGCCTACGAGGAGTCCATCTGGATCCGCGCGAGAACTCCACGAAGGCCGGGGAGGTGCCCGACCATGCCGCGATCGACGAGCAGATGCTGCAGTTCTGGCAGCAGCTGCCGCCGGGCCAGTTCCCGATGCTGTCGCGGTACAGCACGGAGATGACCAGCGGCGACGGCGAGGACCGGTTCGAGTTCGGCATCGACATGCTGGTCAGCGGGTTGGCGGCGGTGTCGGAGAGGTACCGCTGACTGTTCTGAGTCTCAGCTACCCCCGCGAGCTTCTGCCCCCAGTCTGTGGCGACGCTCGCCGACGCTCGCTGGCGCTGTCGCTCGCTGCGCTGTCGCTCGGCGCAGTCGCCACGGCCCGGGGGCCGATCGCGGGGCGCGCGGGCTTCGCCCGCAAAGACCGGGTCGCTGCGCTCCCTCCGCTCCCATTGCGTAAGGTCCCGGGGCCGATAGCCGGGGCGCGGGCCTGCGGAACACGCGGGTCCAGCAAACCCCCGGATTCACGGTCCGGGGGCTGCCCGCCGGTAGGGTTGGCGGCGCTGAGCTTCCCCCGCGTCAGCCCCGTCATAGCCGTCATTTGCGAGGGAGCACCGTGTACCTGAAGAGCCTGACCCTCAAGGGGTTCAAGTCCTTCGCTTCCTCGACGACGCTCCAGCTGGAGCCGGGGATCACCTGCGTCGTGGGGCCCAACGGCTCCGGCAAGTCCAACGTCGTCGACGCGCTCGCCTGGGTCATGGGCGAGCAGGGCGCGAAGTCGCTGCGCGGCGGCAAGATGGAGGACGTCATCTTCGCCGGCACGTCGGGCCGGCCGCCGCTCGGTCGGGCCGAGGTGCTGCTGACCATCGACAACTCCGACGGCGCACTGCCGATCGAGTACGCCGAGGTCACGATCAGCCGGACCATGTTCCGCAGCGGCGGGTCCGAGTACGCCATCAACGGCACGCCGTGCCGTCTGCTCGACGTCCAGGAGCTGCTCTCCGACTCCGGCATCGGCCGCGAGATGCACGTCATCGTCGGCCAGGGCCAGCTCGACACGATCCTGCACGCGACGCCGGAGGACCGGCGCGGCTTCGTCGAGGAGGCCGCCGGTGTCCTCAAGCACCGCAAGCGCAAGGAGAAGGCGCTCCGCAAGCTCGACGCCTGCGACGGCAACCTGACCCGCCTCACCGACCTGCTCGGCGAGATCCGCCGCCAGCTCAAGCCGCTCGGCCGCCAGGCCGAGGTCGCCCGGCGCGCGGCCGGCGTCCAGTCCGCGGTCCGCGACGCCAAGGCCCGCCTCATCGCCGACGACCTGGTGACCGCCCGCTCCTCGCTCGAGCAGGAGCTCGCCGACGAGTCCGTCCTGGTCGCCCGCCGCCAGGAGGTCGAGGGCCACCAGGCCGAGGCCACCCAGCGGGAGGGCGAGCTCGAGGCCGCGCTGCGCGAGGACCTGCCGGCGCTGGCCCAGGCACAGGAGACGTGGTTCGCGCTGTCCGGGCTGCGCGAGCGGCTCCGCAGCACCCAGTCGCTCGCCGCCGAGCGGGTCCGCAACGCCGAGGGGCTCGGCACCGGCGAGGTCGCCACCGGCCGCGACCCGGAGGCGCTGGAGGCCGAGGCGGCCCAGGTGCGCGAGCAGGAGAGCGCCATCGAGACCGAGGTCGAGGCAGCACCGCGGTGACCTCGAGCAGGCCGTCTCCGCGCGGCGCACGGCCGAGGACGCCGTCGCCGAGGAGGAGCGCCGCGTCGCCGGTCAGCACCGCGCCGCCGCCGACCGGCGTGAGGGGCTGGCCCGGCTGACCGGGCAGGTCAACGCGCTGCGCTCGCGCGCCGCGGCCGCCGACGACGAGCTCGGCCGCCTCACCCAGGCTCACGAGGACGCGCTCAGCCGCGCGGCCCGCGCCCAGCGCGACTTCACCGCCCTCGAGACCCGGGTCGCCGGTCTCGACGCCGGCGAGGAGGGGCTCGACGCCGAGCACGAGGGGGCCGCAGCCCAGCTCGCCGACCTGGAGGACCAGCTGGCCAAGGTCCGCGAGGAGGCGCAGCGCGCCGAGCGCGACCGCGCCACGCTGGCCGCGCGCAAGGACGCGCTCGAGCTCGGTCTCAACCGCAAGGACGGCGCCGGCGCCCTGCTCGCCGCCTCCGACCAGGTCTCCGGGCTGCTCGGCTCGGTGGCCGCGCTGCTCACCGTCCGCAGCGGCTTCGAGACCGCCGTCGCCCACGCGCTGGGCAGTGCCGCCGACGCCGTGGCGCTGGAGAACGCCGACTCCGCCATCGCGGCGATCGGCCACCTCAAGGAGCTCGACCTGGGTCGGGCCGGGCTGGTGCTCGGGTCGGCTCCCGGCTCCGAGGTCAGCGACTCCAGCGGCTGGCCGGCGCTGCCCGACGGCGCGACCTACGCCCTCGACGTCGTGACCTGCCCCGACACCGTGCGCCCGGCGCTCTCCCGCCTGCTCGACCGGGTCGCCGTCGTCGACGACCTCGCCGCGGCCCGCGCGCTGGTGGCCCGCGACGGCTCGCTCACCGCGGTGACCCGCGACGGTGACCTGCTCGGGTCCCACATCGCCGCCGGCGGCTCGGCCAGCCAGCCGAGCCTGATCGAGATCCAGGCCGCGGTCGACGAGGCCGCCCAGCAGCTGTCCGAGGCGATCGCCTCCAGTGAGCGGCTCGGCTTCGACATGTCGCGGCTCGAGCGCGAGCGGCACGAGGCCCAGAAGCGCGTCGACGTCGCGCTCGCCAAGCTGCACGAGTCCGACGCCACCCTGGCCGCGGTGGCCGAGGAGCTCGGCCAGTTCGGCGCGCAGGCGCGTGCGGCGCGTGGCGAGGCCGACCGGCTCGAGCGCGCGATCGCCGAGGCGCACGAGGCCCGCACCAAGGATCTCGAGGGGCTCGGTGAGCTCGAGGCGCGGCTGGCCCGTGCCCAGGAGGACCCCGACCTCGAGGTGGTCTCCGACGACCGCGAGCAGCTCGCCGAGGTGGCCCGCGCCGCCCGCCAGGGCGAGATGGAGGCCCGGCTCGCCCTGCGCACCGCCGAGGAGCGGTCACGCGCGCTGCACGGCCGGGCCGACCAGCTGCTGCGTGCCGCCCAGGAGGAGCGCGAGACCCGCACCCGCGAGATCGAGCGGCGGACCCGTCTGCTGCGCGAGGGTCAGGCGGCTCAGGCCGTCGGAGCGGCGGTCGCCTTCGTGCTGGAGCGGCTCGACGTCTCGATCGCCCGGGCCGCCGAGGCCCGCGCCGAGGTCGAGCGGGCCCGCCAGGGTCGCGAGGAGCAGCTGCTCGCCGTCCGCGCCCGGCTGCGCGACCTGGCTCGCGAGCACGACGAGCTGGTCAACTCCGTCCACCGCGACGAGATGGCCCGCACCCAGCAGAAGATGCGGATCGAGCAGCTCGAGGAGCGCGCGCTCGAGGAGCTCGGCATGGGCGCCGACGTGCTGGTGGCGGAGTACGGCCCCGACCAGCCGGTGCCGGTCGACCACAAGCTGCCCGACGGCGAGCAGCCCGCGGCGGCCGACCGCGAGTCCGACTCACCCTCCGAGCCCGACACCGCGCCCTTCGTCCGCGAGGAGCAGGTGAAGCGGCTGCGCTCCGCGGAGCGCGAGCTCGCGATGCTCGGCACCGTCAACCCGCTCGCGCTGGAGGAGTTCAGCGCCCTGGAGGAGCGGCACCGGTTCCTCGGTGACCAGCTCGAGGACCTGAAGAACACCCGCAAGGACCTCCTCGACATCGTCCGCGAGGTCGACGCCCGCGTCGAGCAGGTCTTCACCGAGGCCTACGCCGACGTGGAGCGGGCCTTCGACGAGACCTTCAGCCGGCTGTTCCCGGGCGGTGAGGGCCGGCTCGTGCTGACCGACCCCAGCGACATGCTCAACACCGGCATCGAGGTCGAGGCCCGGCCGCCGGGCAAGAAGATCAAGCGGCTCTCGCTGCTCTCCGGCGGCGAGCGGTCGCTGGTCGCGGTCGCGTTCCTGGTGGCGCTGTTCAAGGCTCGCCCCTCGCCGTTCTACATCCTCGACGAGGTCGAGGCCGCACTCGACGACACCAACCTCGGCCGACTGCTGGAGATCTACGAGGAGCTGCGCGAGAACTCCCAGCTGCTCGTCATCACCCACCAGAAGCGGACCATGGAGGTCGGCGACGCGCTCTACGGCGTCACCATGCGTGGCGACGGCGTCTCGGCGGTCATCAGCCAGCGGCTGCGCGAAGCCGAGTCGGCGTAGCGCGGTGCCTCCGATCCGGCCCACCCGCGACCGGTACGTCCACTGGGAGCGGGTCACCACCCGCTGGGCCGACATCGACGTCTACGGGCACATGAACAACGCCCGCTACTTCGAGATCATCGACACCGTCGTCAACAACCACCTCGAGCAGGCGACCGGCACCGACATCCGCAAGCTGCCGGCGATCGGCGTCGTCGCCGAGGTGGGCTGCCGCTACTTCGCCGAGGTCGGCTACCCGGCGCCGCTCGACGTCGGCGTCTACGTCGAGCGGCTCGGGAACTCGTCCGTCGTCTACAAGATCGGGCTGTTCCAGGGCCCCGAGACCGGACCGTCCGACGAGGCCGCCGCGGAGGGCACGTTCGTGCACGTCTACGTCGACAACACCGACCCGGCCCGGCCGGTCGTGCCGATCCCCGAGGAGATCCGCGCCGCGGTCGCGTCACTTGTGCGCTAGCGAACCGTTGGGCAGTCATGACCGCCATCGTGATCGGCATGGTGCTGATCGTGATCGTCGCGCTCGCGGTCATCTCGGTGTTCTCCGAGGAGGACGACGACTGGTCGACCAACCGGCGAGATCGCCCGGATCCGGACGAGTCCTACCTCGACGACCTTCTCGGCGGCTGACTGCGGCTGACTGCGGCTGACGGCGGTTGGTCCTGTTCAGCGCAATTGCGCTGATCTGGTCCCTGCAGACGCGCGGAACTGGACCGATCCAGCGCGATTGCGCTGATTAGGTACGCCCGGTGGCCGCCCTGATTGGATAGGGACATGAGCTCCCTGGCGCTGCTGATCCTGGTCATCGCCGTCGTCGCCGTGGTGCTGATCGGCGTGGTGCTCGGCTTCGTGGTGCGCGGTCGCAGGCCCGCGCCGCTGCCGGACACGCACACCGACGTGCTCGTGCAGCC
Organism: uncultured Actinomycetota bacterium; assembly: GCA_963793315.1. GTDB lineage: Bacteria > Actinomycetota > Actinomycetes > Propionibacteriales > Nocardioidaceae > Nocardioides. The sequence goes on from CAWBZR010000011.1 coordinate 44,515, forward strand.
CGAGGCAGGTCCCGGCACCGACGCGCCACCGGTCGAGGTGAGCGCGCCGCCGGCCACGATCGAGAAGCCGGAGTCGACCGCTTCGCGGCTGGTCCGGCTGCGGCAGCGGCTGGCCGGGGCGCAGGGCGGCTTCGGGCGCGGGCTGCTCGCCCTGCTGAGCCGCGACCGGCTCGACGAAGACACCTGGGAGTCGATCGAGGATGTGCTGCTCACCGCCGACCTCGGGGTCGCACCCACCCAGCAGGTCGTCGACGGCCTGCGCACGCGGCTGCGGGTCGAAGGCACCCCCGAGGACTCCCGAGCCGCGCTCCGGGCCGAGCTCGTGACTCTCGTCGACCCGACCATGGACCGGCGCCTCCAGGTCAGCGGCGCCGACGGCCGGCCGGGCGTCGTCCTCGTGGTCGGAGTCAACGGCACCGGCAAGACCACCACCGTCGGCAAGCTGGCCCGGATCCTGGTGGCCGAGGACCGCAAGGTCACGCTGGGCGCGGCCGACACCTTCCGCGCAGCGGCGGTCGACCAGCTGGCGACCTGGGGCGAGCGGGTGGGCGTCGAGGTGGTCCGCGGTGCCGAGGGCACCGACCCCGCGAGTGTGGCCTTCGACGCGGTGCAGCACGGCATCGACCACGGAGTCGACACGGTGATCGTCGACACGGCAGGCCGGCTGCAGAACAAGTCCGGCCTCATGGACGAGCTCGGCAAGGTCAAGCGGGTGATCGAGAAGCAGGCACCCGTCACCGAGGTGCTGCTCGTCATCGACGCCACCACCGGTCAGAACGGCCTCGTCCAGGCTCGCGTCTTCTCCGAGGTGGTCGACGTGACCGGCGTGGTGCTCACCAAGCTCGACGGCTCCGCCAAGGGCGGCATCGTCGTCTCCGTGCAGCGCGAGCTCGGCGTGCCGGTCAAGCTGGTCGGCCTGGGCGAGGGCCCCGACGACCTGGCGCCGTTCGACGCCGAGGCGTTCGTAGACGCGCTGCTGGGCTGACGTGGCCCGGGTCTCCGTCGTCCTCGACCCCGGGTACGACGACGAGCTGCGCGCCGTCTCGCTGGCGAGCGTCGAGAACCAGACGCTGACCGACCTGGAGATCGTCACCGACCTGGCGCGCGCGACGGGGGAGTACGTCGCCTTCCTCGACGCAGGCGACTCCTGGGTGCCCGACCGGCTGGAGCGGCTCGTCGCGCTCGGGAGGCCGTTCGTCGCCGACGAGCTCGAGGGCGAACGCGGCAACGGCGACAAGGTGGTCTTCCGGACGCCGGCCCCCGAGGTCGAGCCCGCTCGCCTCGTCGCCCGGCGTGAGGCGCTGCTCGGGCTGGGGGAACCCGACCCGGCCCTGCCGACTGCCTGGCTGCTCGACCTCCTGATGCGCGGTGCGACCGAGGTCGAGCTCGTGCCGAGCATCGGCGTACGCCGCCGCTTCCCGGACCGCCGTCGCGCGCTGCGGCCGCCGCCCGGTGACTGGCGCCGGGTGGTGCTCAACCGCCACCTCGTCGGCTGGGCCGCCCTCGAGGCCCGCACACCGACGGCCGGGCTCACGTCGGTGGTGGTGGCGACGCACGAGGACAGCGAGCTCACCACGGCCTGCGTCGAGTCGATTCTCGAAGCCGGCGGCGACCTCGAGGTCGTCGTCTGGGACGACGGATCCTCGGCCGGTGTGGCGGAGGCGCTCGACCGGTTGAGTGCTGACCGCGTCCAGGTCGGCCACTCCGCGGAGCACCACGGCGCCGCCCTCGCCCGCAACCTCGCCCTTGCGCACGCGACCGGCGACGTCGTCGTCTTCCTCGACCACGACACCACCGTCGCGCCGGGCTGGCTCGAGCCGCTGCGCGACGCCCTGGCAGACGACGAGGTGCTCGCAGCCCAGCCGCTGCTGCTCCGGCCCAGCGGTGCCATCGAGTCGGCCGGTCTCGCCTTCCCCACCTGCGGCGGGCTGCCCCACGCGTTCCTTGCAGGCTTCCCCGCCGAGGACGCCTACGGCGTCGAGGGGCTGCGGCTCCATGCCCTCACCGGAGCCGCGATCGCGCTCCGCTACTCCGACGCGGTGGCCCTGCGCGGCTTCGACCCCGTGTTCACCCGTGCCCTGGCGGACGCCGACCTGTGCCACCGGCTCGCGCAGCGGCGGGACGGCCGCTTCTGCGTCCTCGACAGGCGGCCGGTGCTGCACCACGGCTCCCGCAGCGAGGCCGGCCACGACAGGGAGCTGGCCGACCGGACCGTCTACCTCGAGCGCTGGCAGCAGGTCCTCGCTCCCCGGGACGACGCGGCTCTCTGGGCCACCCGCGGGATGCGGGTGGTCGACCACGACATCGGCCCGGCCAGGCACGGCGCGCCGCCCCGGCTGCGGGTCCCGAGGCCGGTGCTGGTGCGTGAGGCCCGGCTCCAGGTCACCGAGAGCCAGCGGCTGCGCTGGGCGATCAAGAACGCCGCCCCCGGCGGGCCGGGCGGCGAGCGCTGGGGCGACACCCACTTCGCGGCGTCGCTGGCCGCTGCACTGCGCGACCACGGTCAGGAGGTGGTGGTCGACCGGCGCCCCGAGTGGGACCGGCCCACCGGCCGGCACGACGACGTCGTGCTGGTGCTGCGCGGCCTGGTGCGCCACGACCCGAGCCCCGAGCAGGTCTCGCTGCTCTGGGTCATCTCCCACCCCGAGCTCGTCGTCCCCGACGAGGCGCACGGCTACGACCGGGTCCTCGCCGCGGGCCGCCCGTGGGCCGAGCGCCGGGCCCGCGACTGGGCGCTCCCCATCGAGCCGCTGCTGCAGGCCACCGACCCCGACCGGTTCCATCCCGACGCCGGCATCCCCGGCACCGGCGACCCGGTGCTCTTCGTCGGCAACTCGCGGCGGGTGCTGCGGCCGGTCGTGCGCGACGCGCTCGCCGCCGGGCTCCCGCTCGCCGTCTACGGCGACCTGTGGGCCGGCCTCGTCCCCGACGAAGTGGTCCGCGGCCGGTCGGTCCCCAACGAGCGGCTCGCGGCGGCGTACCGCTCCGCCGGCGTCGTCCTCAACGACCACCACGACGCCATGCGCGTCGACGGCTTCGTCTCCAACCGGCTCTTCGACGCCGTCGCCAGTGGCGCGCGCGTCATCACCGACCCTGTCGACGGGCTGGCCGACCTGTTCGGCCCGGGCGTCCAGGTCTACGAGACGCCCGACGATCTGGCCCGGCTGGCCACCCTCGCCGACCCCGCCCCAGTCTTCGGTGACGACGCCACCCGCCGTGCCGCCGCCGACCGGGTCCGCACCGACCACTCCTTCTCCGCCCGCGCCGCTCGCCTCATGGAGGTCGCCCACGAGGCGAGGGCCGAGCGCCGTATCTAGGCGCGCAGCACGGCCGGCGCGGGCAGGATCTCGCGTCCGTGCAGCTCCGCCAGAAGGATGGACAGGCCGAGGTAGAACGCCACGGCGGCATCCACGAGACCGCACCAACCGCCGATCCGGTTGAGGAGGTCGCCGGTGCTGCCCGGCGCGATACCGACCACGTTCCCCAGCCCGCCGAAGAAGAGGGCTAGCGCCAGGAAGAGGAACGCCAGGAACGCCGGCCAGTTGAGCTTGGCCGCGCAGATCGTGAGCAGCACGGTCACGCCGCACCAGAGCAGCAGGTAGGCCCCGAGCGCATCGCCGACAGCGTTGCCGCCCGCCGCTTCGGTCGCAGGCCCGGCGAAGAACTGGATGATCAGGCCGGTGCTGATGAGGAAGCCGGCGTAGACGACCCCGAAGGTTCCGCTGAAGGCTCGGCCGCCCCGGAACTCCCACAACCCGCCCACCAAGAGCGCCAGGGCACCGGTGCCGAGCGCGACGGGCACGAAGAACCCTCCCGTTGTCGGCGACACGACGTGCGCGTTGGCCAGCGACAGGCTGGCGGCAGAGATCCCGACGCCGAACGCGGACAGCGCCACCCCGCCTGCGGTCTGCGGGTAGAGCAGCCCGGCACCTCCCTCGGGCGACTCGAGTACGGCGCGGTGCAGGGGTTGGGCCTCGGACGATGTGGTGGCGTTCGGTACGTCGGTCACGGTGCTCATGCAGTTCTCCTTCAGGTGGTACGGGCAGGGTTCACCGAGCCAGCGAGGGGTCTCGCTGGCTGGAGCAGTGGAGCGCCGTGGCCGTCGACTCAGTCGGAGGGCGGCGCCAGTGCGTCGATCACCATCTGAGCGACGGCACCGGCTTCCCGGCCGGCGTCCAGCCGTCGCTGGACTAGCGCCGTCACGATCGCTCCCTCCATGAGCAGCATCAGATGCGAGCCGACCTCGCCGGCCACGTCAGGAGCGACCCCGTCGCCGAGCGCGAGGTCCACGAGCCAGCTCCGGGTCCGGTCCTTGTGGTTCAGGACAGCCAGGAAGGCAGGATGTTGCTGGTCCGGAAGCTGGATGGAGGCGTTGATGAAGGCGCACCCTTGGAAGACCGAGCTGTTGATCCACTGGTGCAAGGCTTCGAACACCGCCGTCAGTGCCCGCTCGCCGTGCTGAACCCGTCGTTCGACCTGCGCCGCGAACCAGGTGAAGTGCTCGAGGTCGACGATCTCGAGGCTCTCGGACACGAGCACGTCCTTCGAGCTGAAGTGCTTGTAGAGCGTCGCCTTCGTGACGGCGGCGGCGGCCGCCACGTCGTCCATGCTCACCTGCTGGATCCCGCGCTTGTAGAACAGGTCTGCTGCGACCCGGATCACCCGCGCATGGGTCTCCTCGCGGCGCTTGGTCCGCGCGACGTACTGCGGACCGTTCTCGACGGTCGACATCAGCTGCGCGGCTCCGCATCGGTCACCCCGTGCTCGCGGTGGGCGAAGCGCGTCGGCACCTTGTACGGCGCGAGTCGCCGCCGCAGCGCGACCCGCAGCTCGCTGTCCTCCGGACGAACGTGAGCCGAGCTCCAGGTAATGGTGGCCTGCACCGCCTCGCCCCACTTGGGGTCGGGAGTGCCGACCACCGTCGCGTCCCGCACCCCGGGAAGCTCGCGGATCGCCTCCTCCACCTCCTGCGGGTAGACATGGTAGGAGCCGGTGTTGATCATCCCGTCGACGCGTCCGTGGAGCCGCACATAGCCATCCTCTGCGACGGTCGCGAGATCCCCCAGCGAGCACCAGCCGTCGGGGTCGACGAAGGCGGGGAACACATCGCTCCCCGCACCCTCAGCTCGCCGCCGACCTGACCGGTGACACCCACGAGAGGGCGGGTCTCCAGCTCGACCTCGGCGATCATCTGGCCGCAGCTGTCGAGCAGACGCACGTCGCCGCCGGCGATGCCGCGATGGTCCTCGGCCCCGAGCACCGTCAGGGGCCAGCCGCCCTCGAGGCGCCCGTAGATCTGGGTGAGCACGGGGCCGAGGTGCGTCAGGGCGTGGCGCAGCTCCTCCGGCGTGATCGGCGCGCCACCGTAGACGATGCGACGCAACGGCAGCGGCTCGTTCTGCTCGACCCACTCGGCCAGCCGGGTCACCATCCCGGGGACCATGAAGGCGCTGGTGGCCCGGTGCTCGAGCGCGGCCTCGGCGACGGTCGACGCGTCGAACTTCTCGAGGATCACCTGCCGCATCTCCATGAGCAGGAAAGGGAACGTGGCCACCAGTCCAGTGCCGTGCATCATCTGCTGGACGGTCATGAGGAGGTCGCCGTCGTCGACCGGTGGGCCGTAACCGCCCCCACGGAAGAGCCGCGTGTTGGTCGCCATGTGCGCCGCCCAGCCGCGGTAGGAGATGGGGATGGCAAGCAGCCCTCCCGACGACACGGTCCGTGGGAACAGCAGGTGGGTCAGGTCGTCGTCGACCTCGACCGGGCTAGCGACGCCAGCAGGGAGGTCGGCCGTCTCGTCGAAGATGATCGCCGAGCCCAGGCCGACCGCGTGCGGAGTGTCCGCCAGGACCACGTCGACGTCCGCCGCCTCCCAGATGGCGCGCGCCTCGTCCAGCGGAGCGCCGGGGTCGACGGGAACCCGGGTGAGCCCCGCCCTCTCGACGGCCAGGTGCGCGACCAGGGCCCAGACCGAGTTCCAGTACCAGAGACCGACTCGGCCGGCCGGGGGCGACGTCGACTGCAGACGTGCGGCCAGTCGCTCGACGGCACTGTCGAGCTCGACCCCGGTCCACTCCTGCTCGCCCCAGTGGACGAGAACCCGGTCGGCCGATGAGGTGAGCGCCCGACGTACGTCGATGCCAGCCGTCAGTCGACCCATGTCGCCTCGATCCGCGACCGCAGCTCACCGCGCTGGACCTTCGCGCCGCCCAGGACGGTGGGCAGCTCGGGAAGGACGACGATGCGGCTGGGCCGCGTGGGCTCGGTCAGGGAGCTCGCGGCGTGGGCCAGGATGTCTGCGCGCAGCTCGCCGGAGTCGGTGGCACCCGGGACTAGCTGCACCCCGGCCACGACATGGGTCCTTTCGTCCGTGGTGACGCCGACCACGCCGCAGTTCGCCACGCTGGAGTGGCCGAGGATGGCCGACTCGACCAGGTGCGGGTAGACGGCCCCTCCGTCGACGTGGATCGTGTCGCTGGCGCGGTCGGAGTAGAAGAGGAACCCGTCCGCGTCGAGGTAGCCGACGTCCTCGGGACGGAACCAGTCGTCGGGGAAGTACGTCGCCGCAGTCTTCTCCGCGAGCCCCCAGTACTCGCCCTGCGACATGGCGCTGCGCACGACGATCTCGCCGACCTCGCCGGCGCCCAGCCGGACCCCCTGCGGATCGACGACCGCGACCTCCACGAACGGGGTGGCCACCCGGCCGACACTGGTGATGCGGGCCGGGTCCTGCTCGACGTCTCCGGGCAGCAGACGCGTGATGACCGCGCCCTGCTCGGTGGAGCCGAAGCCGTGGCACCACACCGGGCCGAGCACCTTCGTCGTGCGCTCGAGCTGGTCGGGGGTGGCGAAGAAGATCACCATTCGCTGCATCGTCAGGTCCACGTCGCCGCGCGTCTCGATGACGTCCAGCACGGGAGACAGCAGCGGCGCCGGCATCAAGGTGCCGGTGATCCGCTCCCTGACGAGGAGGTCGACGAAGGCTTCCGGATCGAATCCCGAGTCGTCCATGAGCACGGAGCGGGCGCCCCTCATCAGGTAGGGGTAGAGGGTCTGGAACCCGGTGGCCCACTGGAGGGCGTGGAAGTGCAGGTTCACGTCGTCGGCGCTGACAGCAGGCGCCGAGCCGAAGGTGTCCAGGTGCACGACGTTCTGGTTGATGACCGCCTGCCACGAGCGATAGCTCTTCACCCACGCCTTCGGAAGGCCGGTCGTGCCCGAGGTGAGCTGCAGAAAGCACGGGGCGTCCTCGTCCACGGCGAGGAACACGTCCGCGGGTGAGCCGCTGCCGACGAGCTCCTCGTACGGCGTCGCCCAGTCAGGACAGTCGGCACCGATGCCGACGAAGTGCTGGACCGAGGTGAGCTGGGACCGCGCTGCATCGACCTGCTCCGCGAAGGCGGTGTCGAAGAAGAGCCCCTCGGCGGCGACATGGTTGAGCGAGGCCACGTGCGCCTCCATGCCGAAGTGGCTGTGCAGCACGACCCGGACGATGCCGTGCTTCTCGAAGCCCAGCCAGGTCTCCACGACCTCGCGTCGGTTGAAGCCGAGCACGCCGACTCGCGCACCGATGCCGATGCCGGCCGCCCGCGAGGCCGAGCCGACGCGGTTGGCGCGACCGTTCAGCTCGGTGAAGGTCTGGCTCCCTCCGGCGTCGGTGATGGCCACCCGATCACCGAACTCCTCGGCGGCCAGTCGCGACAGGTATCCGGCCTCAACCTTCATGTGCGCTCCTAAGGTAAGTAGACTGGTGCGTATATCTACTGGATCACGCGGCACGGCGTCAAGGGTCGCCCTCAGAACGCGGTGTCAGCGAAACCGCGGCAGTCCGTCACCGTCGGCTGTGGAAATCGGCCGATCGGCCAGCCAAAGGTGACGGACTACGCCGCCGTGGCCGAGATAGTCCGCGATTCAACGGTCCCTGATCGCCGACATCCGGGGCCGTTTGTTCACGGACTATCCCGACCGGATCGCGAAGGAGCGGGCCAGGTCGTCGGGGTCGGCGACGCGGAGGAGGTTGCGCTCGAAGACGTCGACCGGTGCGTCGGGGACGGCGGCGAGGATGCGCTGCTTCCAGTCCACCAGGTCAGGGGTGTCGTAGGGGTTGGCGACCAGGAAGCGGCGCTTGAAGAGCGGGAACCCCTGAGCCAGCAGGTCGAAGACGCCAGGTCCGTAGATCGGGTGGTTGGGGCGCAGGTCGGGCACCCAGGTCGAGAAGTCGAAGCCCTGGCCGACGAGGTACTGGGTCGTGCCGGTCTCGTACTTCTGCACCAGGTTGGCGCGGTCGCGCTGCGGCCGGACCGCCTCGAGGCGGCGCCGGAAGCCCGGGTCGTCGAGCACCGGCCGGCGCAGCGCGAGGAAGTAGGAGCCGACGTGCACCATCTCGGGGTAGCGGAACGCGGTCGGTGGCAGCCACGACCGCTTCACCTCCTCGAGCGGCACCGACTGCGGCTGCGACGGCTCCGGCTCGAACCGCCGCGCGGTGAGCTGTAGCCCCCAGAAGTCTCCCGGCTGCGCGTCCATCCGGGCGAACACCTCGTCGAGCGGGCGCAGCAGCCAGCACGAGTCGTTGGCCAGCAGCACCTCGTCGTACGCCGCGAGTGCGTCCCAGCCGACCAGCTCGGTGACCAGCAGGCTCCACGACCCGAAGTCGTGGCCGCCGTGCGCGCGGACCCACACGCCCTGGGCCGGCGCCAGCCGGTCCAGCTGGCGCTCCTGCAACACGCCGTCGGCGCAGACGAACACGTCGGCGTGCCGCGCCAGCTCGGCGACGTACGCCGCGACCGTGTCGTCGACCAGCCCGTCGGGGTCGTACATCGCGAACAGGCAGGCCCGCCGTGGCGGCCCAGGCAGGGAGTACGCCGGGCGGACCGGTCGCGGAGGGAGCGGCAGCAGCCCCCGGTGCCGGCCGTCGAGCAGGTAGTGCACCAGCGGGTTGGTGGCGCGCTCGGACTCGTCGGTGGGGTCGAGGTACTCCGCCCAGTACCACCACACGTCGAAGTCCAGGCCGGGGTTGCGCAGGGCCCGCCAGCCCCGCCGGCAGAAGTGGTCGACCGGCTCCGCGCCGCGCTCCGCCTGGGCCTGGTTGTGCGCCAGGTAGCCCGCCTCGTCGACCGCGCCCGCGAGCCGGACCACCGCGATCTCGCAGCGCCGGCTCTGGCCGACCGTGATCTCGACGGCCGCGGGCAGGTCCAGGACCTGCAGTCCATCGTCGAGAGCCCGCTGGAGGAGGGCCTCCGCGTCGGCGCCGGACTCGCCAGCCGCCAGCCACGCCGTCACCAGCCCCGCCCAGGCGGGCTCGAAGGCGGGCGCGGTCACCAGCACATCATCCCGGAGGGCGTGATCAGGCTCGTCGACCCCACCGTCGAAACACGGAAGTAACACGAGACGGGAACCCGTTGCACGCCCGCAACACGTCACGGAGGGCGGTGAAACCTGTCCCCGCGATGGTTCAGGGCAACAGCAGGTCCCGGCAAAGACAGCGTCGTCATCCCGAGCGCCGCGCCTGCTCCTGGTTCCTATGGAGGTTCTGTGGACGGCTATTACGCCTTCATGCTGGTGGCGACGGCCCTCGTTCTGATGATGACGGTCCCCGCGCTGGCACTGTTCTACGGCGGCATGAGCCGCTCGAAGTCCGTGCTCAACATGATGATGATGTCCTACGTCTCGATGGGCGTCGTCGGCATCGTCTACGTGCTCTGGGGCTGGTCGATGTCGTTCGGACCGAACGACGTCGGGGGTCTGTTCGCGAACCCGTTCGACCTGTTCGGCCTGAAGGACGTCACCTCGGACGGCTATATCGCCGTCATGTTCCAGATGACGTTCGCGGCCATCACCGCTGCTCTCATCTCGGGAGCGATCGCCGACCGGGTGAAGCTCTCGTCCTGGGTCGTCTTCCTGCCGCTGTGGGTGACGCTGAGCTACTTCCCGATCGGACACATGGTCTGGGGCGGCGGCTTCATCTCCGAGCACTTCGGAGCCCAGGACTACGCGGGCGGAACCGTGGTCCACATCAACGCCGGTGTGGCCGGCCTGGTGCTCGCCCTGATCATCGGCAAGCGGATCGGCTTCGGCAAGGAGCCGATGCGTCCGCACAACCTGACGCTCACCATGATCGGTGCCGGGCTGCTGTGGTTCGGCTGGTACGGCTTCAACGTCGGCTCGATCGTCTTCAGCGGAACGACCGACGAGGAGAACGTCGCCCAGTTCTACTCCGAGACCGGAGTGACCTTCCTCAACACGACGATCGCGACGTGCGCGGCGATGCTCGCCTGGCTCCTCGTGGAGCGTCTCCTGCACGGTAAGGCCACCTCGCTGGGTGCGGCGTCGGGCATCGTGGCCGGCCTCGTTGCCATCACTCCCTCCTGTGGAGCGGTCGAGATCCCGGGCGCGATCCTCATCGGCGCCGTGGCCGGAGGCGCGTGCGCCTGGGCGGTGGGGCTCAAGTACAAGTTCGGCATGGACGACTCGCTGGACGTCGTGGGCGTGCACCTGGTCGGCGGCGTGATCGGCACCGTCCTCATCGGCCTGGTGTCCTCCGCGGACGCTCCAGGGGGCATCGACGGCCTCTTCTACGGAGGCGGATTCGGTTCTCTCGGTGACCAGGTCATGGCCGCCGTCATCGCGATCGCCTGGTCCGGCGTCTTCACGACGGTCATCGCCCTCGCCATCAAGTACACGATCGGCTGGCGCGTCACCGACGACGACGAGGTCGAGGGCATCGACTTCGCCGAGCACGGCGAGACGGCGTACGACCTGCACCTCAGCACCAGCAGCGCAGGGTCGAGTGGCGTGCTCGCCGCGTCGACCGTGACGACGGCGAAGACGGAAGGAGCCAACGCGTGAAGCTCGTGACCGCGGTCATCAAGCCGCACAAGTGGGAGGACGTCCGCGAGGCGCTCGAGACCTTCGGCGTGACGGGTATGACCGTCAGCGAGGTCAGCGGCTACGGACGCCAGAAGGGCCACACCGAGGTCTACCGGGGCGCGGAGTACGACATCGCCCTGGTGCCCAAGATCCGCATCGAGATCGTCGTGGACGACGGTGACGCGGAGGACGTCGTCGGCATCGTGGTGAAGACGGCGCAGACCGGCCGGATCGGCGACGGCAAGGTCTGGGTCAGCCCGGTCGAGACGGTGGTCCGGGTCCGCACCGGCGACCGCGACTCTGCCGCGCTCTGACTCCGGGGGCATGAAGACGCCCCGGCTGCGCTCAGCTCGCGCTGAGACAGCCGGGGCGTTTACATCCCTGAAACAAACGGTCGCTTCAGTGGTGGCCCATGATCTCGCTAGCGATCCCGGGACAGCTGGACTCCGGCGACACCGCGTGGCTGCTCGCCGCTTCCGCGCTGGTGCTGCTGATGGCTCCGGGGCTGGCGCTCTTCTACGGCGGCCTGGTCCGTGCCAAGAGCGTCCTGAACATGATGATGATGACCTTCGGGGCGGGTGCGGTCATCTGCATCGTGTGGACGCTCGTCGGCTACTCGCTGGCCTTCGGTGACGACGTGGGGGCCGGCCTGCTCGGCGATCCGACCCAGTACGCCGGGCTCGGGCAGCTGATGAGCCCGGAGAGCAACGGCGCGTCGGCGCACCCGCTGATCCTGTTCGCGGTCTTCCAGGGGCTGTTCTGCGTGATCACGGGCGCGCTCGTCTCGGGGGCCATCGCCGACCGGGCCAGGTTCGGCGCCTGGCTGGTCTTCGTCGGGATCTGGACCCTGCTCGTCTACGCCCCGGTCGCCCACTGGGTCTTCGACTTCTCCGCGGGCGACCACGTCGGCGGCTGGCTGGCCAACCGGGTGGAGCTCGTCGACTTCGCGGGCGGCACGGCGGTCGAGATCTGCTCGGGCGCCTCCGCCCTCGCCCTGGCGATGGTGGTCGGGCCGCGGGTCGGCTTCGGCAAGGAGCCGATGCGCCCCCACAACCTCACCCTGGTGATGCTCGGCGCCGGGCTCCTGTGGTTCGGCTGGTTCGGCTTCAACGCGGGCTCCGCGCTGGGCGCCAACCAGACCGCCGCCGTCGTCTTCGCCACCACGCTCCTCGCCGGAGCGTCGGGCTCACTCGGCTGGCTGCTGCTGGAGCGGCTCCGCTACGGCCACGCCACCTCGCTCGGCGCGGCCTCCGGACTGGTCGCCGGACTGGTCGCCATCACGCCGTCCTGCGGCTCCCTGTCGCCCATCGGCGCGATCGTGATGGGGCTCGTCGCCGGGATCGTCTGCGCCCTGGCCGTCGGGCTCAAGTACCGCTGGCGCTACGACGACTCGCTCGACGTCGTCGGCGTCCATCTCGTGGGCGGTCTGGTCGGCACCTTCGGGATCGGCCTGCTGGCCACCGCGGCCGCGCCGACGGGCGTCGACGGGCTGTTCTACGGCGGCGGGGTCGACCAGCTCGGCCGTCAGCTGCTCGGCGGTGGAGTGGTGCTCGCATACGCCTTCGTGGTCTCGGGCATCATCGGGCTCGCGGTCCAGAGGACGATGGGGTTCCGGATCGACGAGGAGCACGAGGTCAGCGGCATCGACCTCGTGGTGCACGCCGAGACCGCTTATGACCTGCACGCCACCACCGGGACCCGCTCCGAACCGGGCGGCTTCCTCGGCCACGGAGGAACCACATGAAGCTCGTCACCGCGGTCGTGAAGCCGCACAAGTGGGAGGACGTCCGCGTCGCTCTCGAGGCCGTCGGCGTGACCGGCATGACGGTCAGCGAGGTGAGTGGCTACGGCCGGCAGAAGGGCCACACCGAGGTCTACCGGGGCGCGGAGTACGACATCGCGCTCGTGCCCAAGGTGCGCATCGAGCTGGTCGTGGACGACGGTGACGCCGACGCCGTGGTCAACGCGATCACGACCGAGCGCCCAGACGGGCCGGATCGGCGACGGCAAGGTCTGGGTCGTGCCCGTCGACACCGTGGTCCGGGTCCGCACGGGCGAGACCGACGGGTCGGCCGTCTGACCATGGCGTGGCCCCGTGACCGCTGACGAGCGCGCCCGGCGTACGTCGGACGCCGACGCCCTCTGCACCAGCGCGTGGTCGGACGTCGGCGGCCCGGACGTCGGTCTCGCACTGGTCGCGGTCGGCGGCTACGGCCGGGGCGAGCTGGCTCCGCACTCCGACCTCGACGTGGTGCTGGTCAGCGACGATGGCTGGAGCGACGACCAGCAGCTGCGCCAGATCGCCGAGCAGCTGTGGTACCCGCTGTGGGACTCGGGCGCGAACGTGGACCACTCGGTGCGGACGCTGCCCGAGATGGTCGCGGCGGCCCAGACCGACCTGCGCGTCGCGTCGGGGCTGCTCGACGTGCGCCACCTGGGCGGTGACCCCCACCTGACGCTCCGGCTGCGCGGCACCATGCTTGCCCAGTGGCGGCGCGACGCCCGCGAGCGGCTGCCGGAGCTGCACAAGCTGGTGCGGTCGCGGCACGACCTGATGGGGGAGCTCGCGCACGAGTCGGTGCCCGACCTCAAGGAAGCCGAGGGCGGCATCCGCGACGCGACCGTGCTCAAGTCGCTGGTCGCCACCTGGCTGGTCGACGTCCCGCACGTCGAGCTCGAGCGCAGCCGGCTGGCCCTCCTCGACGTCCGCGACCTCGTGCACGACCTCGCCGGGCGGGCCACCGACCGGGTCGCGCCCGAGCTCTGGACCGAGCTCGGCGCCGCGCTGGCCCCCCAGCTGGGGAGTTCGGACGCCCGGACCGCGCAGGTGCACGTCCGCACGCTCGGCCGGCGGATCACCCACCTGTCCCGGCTCACGTGGCGAAGGGTCGACGACGTGCTGGCCCGGCCCGCCCACGTCGGCGTACGCCGCCCGTCGCTGACGCCGCTCGCCGAGGGCGTCGCCCTGGCGGCGGGCGAGGTGGTGCTCGACAAGCGGGCCCAGCCCGCCGAGGACCCGGCGCTGCTCCTGCGTGCCGCGGCGGAGGCGGCCGAGAGGGACGTCGTGCTGGCGCCGCCGACTGCGGCCCGGCTGGCCCGCGAGTGCGCCCCGCTGCCCGACCCATGGCCCCCGGAAGCACGTCGGCTGCTGGTCCGGCTCCTCGCCTCGGGCCGCGGGCTGCTCGGCACGTGGGAGACCCTCGAGGAGACCGGGGCGCTGGTGCGGATCCTGCCCGAGTGGGAGCGCATCCGGCTGCTGCCGCACGCCTCGGCGATCCACCGGTTCACCGTCGACCGGCACGTCGTGGAGACCTGCATCGAGGCCGCGGCACTGATCCGGCAGGTCGCGCGACCCGACGTGCTGATGGTCGCCGCGCTGCTCCACGACATCGGCAAGGGCAGCCTCACCGAGCACAGCGTCGCCGGCGAGCCGATCGCGCGGAGCATCGCCACGCGGATGGGCTTCGACGAGTCCGGCGTCGAGCTCATCGCTCTGCTGGTGCGCTGGCACCTGCTCCTGGCCGAGACCGCGACCACCCGCGACCCCGACGACCCCGCGACGGTCGAGACGCTCGCCTCCCGGCTCGGCTCGGCCGAGGCGCTCGACCTCTTGACGGTGCTCACCGAGGCCGACGCCCGTGCCGCCTCGCCCAAGGCCTGGTCCTCGTGGCGCTCGGGGCTGATCCTCGACCTGGCCCGTCGCACGCGGGCCGCGCTCACCAGCGGCGCCGCGCTGCCACCCGTGGCCAACGACGAGGTCACGGTGCCCAAGGAGGTTCGCCGCGGTGGAGTGTCGGTCACGGTCGAGCCCGTGGCCGATGGCTCACGCGTGACCGTGATCGCCCCCGACCGGGTCGGGCTCCTCGCCGACATCGCCGCGACGCTGGCGATGCAGCGCGTCGGTGTGCGCGCCGCGCGGGTCTGGTCGCAGGACCACTACGGCGTCTCGCTGTGGGAGGTCGCCGAGGAGCAGGTGGACGCCGCGGTGCTGCGGCAGCGCTTCGACGCGATCCAGGAGGGCCGCTTCGACCCGGCCCCGCGTCTGGCTCCGCCTGCCGGCCAGGACCTCGACCCGACCGTCGTCGTACGTCCGGAGGCCTCGTCGCACGCCACGGTGCTGGAGGTCCGGGCCGCCGACCGGCCCGGCGTCGTCTACCTGGTCTGCGCGGCCCTGGCTCGGCTCGACGTCGCCGTCCGCTCCGCGCACGTCAACACCCTCGGCCCGCAGGCGGTCGACGTGTTCTACCTGCAGGAGGCCGCGGCCGGGGCGCTCAGCGACACCCGGGCGGCCGAGGCCGCCCACGCCGTCCGCGCTGCGCTGACCTTCAAGGGCGCTTGATCTGCGCGGTCCCCGGATAGGCTGGTCCGGTTGCTCGCTCCGTCCGACGTTGAGGAAACCCTTGTTCGCCACACTCTCCGACCGCCTCGCCGACACCTTCAAGAACCTCCGTGGGAAGGGCCGGCTGTCCGAGGCCGACATCGATGCGACCGCGCGGGAGATCCGCATCGCGCTGCTCGAGGCCGACGTCGCGCTGCCGGTGGTCAAGGACTTCGTCGCCGCGGTCAAGGAGCGCTCGCGCGGCGAAGAGGTCAGCCAGGCCCTCAACCCGGCCCAGCAGATCATCAAGATCGTCAACGAGGAGCTCGTCAACATCCTCGGCGGCGAGACCCGGAGGCTGCGCTACGCCAAGTCTGGGCCCACCGTCATCCTGCTCGCCGGCCTCCAGGGTGCCGGCAAGACCACGCTCGCCGCCAAGCTCGCGCTGTGGCTCAAGAGCCAGGACAAGAGCCCGCTGCTCGTCGCCTGCGACCTCCAGCGACCCAACGCCGTCCAGCAGCTGCAGGTCAACGGCGAGCGCGCCGGCGTACCCGTGTTCGCTCCCGAGCCCGGCAACACTGGCGGCATCGAGCATGGCGGCGACCCGGTCGCGGTAGCGCGGGCCTCGATCGAGGAGGCGAAGCGGACCCTCCACGACGTGGTCATCGTCGACACCGCCGGCCGGCTGGGCGTCGACGCCGAGCTGATGAAGCAGGCCGCCGACATCCGCGACGCCGTGCAGCCCGACGAGGTGCTGTTCGTGGTCGACGCGATGATCGGCCAGGACGCCGTCACCACGGCCCAGGCCTTCCTGGAGGGCGTCGGCTTCGACGGCGTCGTCCTGACCAAGCTCGACGGCGACGCGCGCGGTGGCGCGGCGCTGTCCATCGCGTCGGTGACCGGCCGGCCGGTGATGTTCGCCTCCGCGGGCGAGAAGCTCACCGACTTCGACCTCTTCCACCCCGACCGGATGGCGTCGCGCATCCTCGACATGGGCGACATGCTCACCCTGATCGAGCAGGCCGAGAAGACCTTCGACCAGGAGCAGGCGGCCAAGGCGGCCGGCAAGCTGATGGGGCAGGGCGGGGAGTTCACCCTCGACGACTTCCTGGCTCAGATGCAGCAGGTCCGCAAGCTCGGCTCGATGTCCAAGATCATGGGGATGCTGCCCGGGATGGGCCAGTTCCGCGACCAGCTCGAGAACTTCGACGAGCGGGAGATCGACCGGATCCAGGCGATCATCCAGTCGATGACGCCCGCCGAGCGAGACAACCCCAAGATCATCGACGGCTCGCGCCGAGCCCGCATCGCGCGCGGGTCCGGCCGCCAGGTCTCCGACGTCAACAGCCTGGTCGACCGGTTCTTCGAGGCCCGCAAGATGATGATGCAGTTTGCCAAGGGCGGCGGCATGCCCGGGCTTCCCGGCATGCCGGGCATGGCCACCGGAGGCAAGCGCGGCAAGCAGAAGGCGGCGGGCAAGAAGGCCAAGGGGAAGCGGGTCTCCGGCAACCCGGCGAAGGCCGCCCAGCAGGCTGCAGCCGAGAAGGAGAAGGCCGCAGCTGCTTCTGCGGCCAACCCGTTCGGCACACCGGCGGGCGAGGAGGAGATCGACTACGAGAAGGCGGCGGCTGCGCTCGACCTCCCCAAGGACTTCTCCAAGTTCCTGAAGTAGCGGCCACGATGTGAGGGTCCTCGTCGTCGACGGCGCCAACGTGGTGGGCAGCAAGCCGGACGGCTGGTGGAAGGACCGCGCCGGTGCGGCTCGCCGCCTGCACGAGCGGCTGCTGCTCGCCGACCTGTCCTACGACGAGGTGGTGCTCGTCCTCGAGGGAGCCGCGAAGGGCGGCGTCCAGGCCGGCCGCGACGGCCACGTCCGGACCGTCCACGCGAAGGGCGGCGGCGACGACGAGATCGTGGCCCAGGCCAACCGGCCCGACGACACGGTCGTCGTCATCACCGCCGACCGGATGCTCCAGTCACGCGCCGCGTCGGTCGGCGCCTCCTCGATGAGCCCGTCCTGGCTCCTCGACCAGCTCTGACCGACGCCGACCCGTCGTTACTGGTGCCGGGTAACGACGGCTCGGCGTGGAGATCGTGGTGAGCCGTCGTTACCGGTGCCGGGTAACGACGGGTCGGCGTCAGGTGGCGGTGGAGACGCGGGCGATGGCGAGGGTGACGGCGCCGACGACGGCGGACCGGACGCCGAGGGCGCCGGGGACGACCTCGAGGGCGGCCGCGGTGTCGGGCTGGGCGTATCGGTCGATCGAGGCGCGGAGGGCGTCGACGAGCGATCTCGAGGCGCCGAGGGTGCCTCCGACCACGACGAGCTCCGGGTTGAGGCTGTTGGCGAGGTCGGCGACAGCGCGGCCGATCGTGCGGCCCGCGTCGGAGAGCACCCGACGGACGCCCGCGTCGTCGTCGGCGTCGAGCTCCAGCACGTGCTCGATCGTCAGCCCCGCGCCGTACGCCGGCCGCAGGAGCTCGAGCAGCCGAGGGGCCGAGACCATCGTCTCGACACAGCCGCGGTTGCCGCAGCGGCAGACGGGGCCGTCCTCCCCGACCTGGACGTGACCGATCTCGCCGGCGATGCCGCTGGCGCCGCGGTGCAGCCGACCGCCGAGCACGATCCCCGCGCCGACGCCGCTGGCGACCTTGAGGTAGACGACGTCGTGGCGGCCGCGCGCAACGCCCTGGTGCAGCTCCGCCAGCGCGCCGAGGTTGGCGTCGTTGTCGGCGTGCACCGGCACGCCGAGCCGCCGCTCCAGCTCCTCGCCGGGCAGCAGCCCCTGCCAGCCCGGCATGATGCCGGTCCGGATCCGGGAGGACCGCCGGTCCAGCGGAGCCGGCACGCACATGCCGACGGCCTGGAGGTCAGCCGGGTCGAGCCCGCTCGCGGCGGTGAGCGCACGGACCATCGCGGCGGCCCGGTCGAGCACCTCGGCGCCGTGCGCGTCCACGTCGACCAGCGTTAGCTCCTCGGCCTGCACCGCGCCGAGCCGGTCGGCCACGGCGACCCGGACGTGGCCGTGCCCGACGTCGACCCCCGCGACGGCGCCGGCGGGCGCGCTGAGCCGGACCTGCACGGGCGGTCGGCCGCTGCCGCCCTTGTGCGGTGGGAGCCGGTCCTCGGTCTCGGTGACCTGACCGCCTCGGATCAGCTCGGCCACGAGGCTCGACACCGTGGTGCGGGACAGGCCGCTGGCCCGCACCAGGTCGGCCCGGCTCATCGGCCCCTCGCCGGCCAGCAGGCCGAGGACGGCGCGCTGGTTGGCGGCGCGCAGCCGTTCGAGGGCGCCGGAACCGGGCATGGTGCCACCCTAGGACGATTAGTGCGGAAGGTGGAGGAACTCTCGTCGCGACGGGACGGATTCGGCATTGACCGGGATCAATCCCGCTTCCTACGGTGCAGAGCGCGGGTCACCCCGCCCGGTGGG
The DNA here is from genome assembly GCA_963793315.1 of uncultured Actinomycetota bacterium. GTDB lineage: Bacteria > Actinomycetota > Actinomycetes > Propionibacteriales > Nocardioidaceae > Nocardioides. The sequence continues at coordinate 63,133 of CAWBZR010000011.1, forward strand.
CCACGGCGGCCGACCGGCTTCTTGATCGGGCAAGGAGAAACAGCGATGTTGCGCACCCCTCGCGGCGCCGCCCTCGGCGCGGCGCTCACTGCAGTCCTGGCCGCCGGATTCCTGCAGGCACCGGGCCAGGCCGCGGCCTCGGCCGACCGGCAGCAGCCTCGGCCGGCCTACAAGAACAGCCAGCTGTCCACTCACGAGCGGGTCGCCGACCTGCTCTCGAGGATGACCCTGGCCGAGAAGATCGGCCAGATGACCCAGGCCGAGCGGGTCGACGTGGACGCCGACCCCTCGCTCATCACGACCTACGGCCTCGGCAGCATCCTGTCCGGCGGCGGCTCCACCCCCGCCAGCAACACGCCCGAGGCGTGGGCCGACATGGTCGACCGCTATCAGGAGGCGGCGCTCGAGACCCGGCTGGGCATCCCGATCCTCTACGGCGTGGACACCGTCCACGGTCACGGCAACCTCCAGGGCGCCACCGTCTTCCCGCACAACATCGGCCTGGGTGCCACCCGCGACCCGGACCTCGTGGAGGACGTCGAGCACATCGCTGCCATCGAGACCCGGGCGAGCGGACCGCAGTGGGCGTTCGCGCCGTGCGTCTGCGTGGCGCGCGACGACCGGTGGGGCCGCACCTACGAGAGCTTCGGGGAGGCGCCCAAGCTCGTCGCCAGGATGGAGACCGCGATCGACGGGCTCCAGGGCAACGGCGGGAGCGACCTGGCCCGGCCGGACCGCGTGCTGGCGAGCGCCAAGCACTTCGCGGGCGACGGCCTGACCACCTACGGCACGCCCACCGGCGACTACACCGTCGACCAGGGCATCGACCAGGTGTCGCGGTGGGAGTTCGCAAGGCTTGCGCTGGCGCCGTACGTCCCCGCGATCAGGAAGCACCACGTCGGCTCGATCATGCCGTCGTTCTCGAGCGTCGACTGGACCGAGGACGGGCTCGGCAACCCGGTCAAGATGCATGCCAACCAGGAGCTCATCACCGGCTGGCTCAAGCAGCAGCAGGGGTTCGACGGGATCGTCATCTCCGACTGGCGGGCGATCCGCCAGCTGCCGGGCACCTACACCGACCAGGTGCGGGCCTCGGTGAACGCCGGCGTCGACATGTTCATGGAGCCGATCCAGGCCCCCAACAACCCCGACGGCTGGGACGTCTTCATCTCGACCCTGACCTCGCTCGTGGGGTCCGGGGACGTGTCCATGTCCCGGATCGACGACGCGGTCTCGCGGATCCTGACGGCCAAGTTCGAGCTCGGTCTCTTCGAGCACCCGCTGACCAACCGCAAGAACATCGACACGATCGGCAGCAAGGCGCACCGCAAGGTCGCCCGCCGGGCCGTGGCCGAGTCGCAGGTCCTGCTCAAGAACAAGCAGCACACCCTGCCGCTCAGCGGCCGCAAGACGCAGCCGGTCTACGTCGCCGGCAGCAACGCCGACAACATCGGCAACCAGGCCGGTGGCTGGACGCTCACCTGGCAGGGCGGCTCCACCAACGTGATCCCCGGCCAGACCGTCCTCGACGCGGTCCGGGCGACCTCGAAGGGGCGGGTGCAGTTCAGCGAGACCGCCGGCGACCCGGTCCCGGCCAACGCGGCCGGCGTCGTGGTGGTGGGGGAGACGCCGTACGCCGAGGGGTTCGGTGACGTCAACGGCCCGCAGTGGGCCTACGACCCGGGCGACCACAACGTGCCGCGGCCGAAGAAGACGATGGAGCTGAGCGACGCCGACGCCCTGGCGATCCGGCGGGTGTGTGCCCACGCCGCCTCGTGCACCGTACTCGTGGTCTCCGGCCGGCCGATGATCGTCCCGCCGGAGCTGCTCTCGCAGATCGACGCCCTCGTCGCGTCGTGGCTGCCCGGCAGCGAGGGGATGGGGGTGGCCGACGTGCTGTTCGGCAAGAAGCCGTTCACCGGCAAGCTCCCGGTGACCTGGCCGCGCTCCGTCGCCCAGGAGCCGATCAACGTCGGCGACGCGAGCTACGACCCGCTCTACAGGTTCGGCTTCGGGCTCGGCACCTGACCGCCCGGACCCGGATAGGTTCGGAGGCGTGGCAGCCCTGCGCGTCTCCGGACCTGTCCTTCCCGACGGCGAGTCCCGGGACCTCTACGTCGTCGACGGCACGATCACGCTCGAGCCCCAGGCGGGGGCGGAGACCGTGGCCAGCGGCTGGGTGGTGCCCGGGGCTGGTCGACGCGCACTGCCACGTCGGGCTCGACGAGCACGGCGAGGTCGACCGTGAGGCCACCGAGGCCCAGGCGGTCGCCGACCGTGACGCCGGCGCGCTGCTGCTGCGCGACTGCGGCAGCCCGGCCGACACCCGCTGGGTGCAGGACCGCGACGACCTGCCCCGGCTGATCCGGATGGGCCGCCACCTCGCCCGCACCCGGCGCTACATCCGCGACTACGCGTGGGAGGTCGAGCCCGACGAGCTCACGGCCTACGTCGAGCAGGAAGCCCGCCGCGGTGACGGCTGGGTCAAGCTCGTCGGCGACTGGATCGAGCGCGACCGCGGCGACCTGGCACCGTCGTGGCCGGCCGACGCGTTCACGGCGGCCATCGAGACCGCGCACGCGCTCGGCGCCAAGGTGACCGCGCACTGCTTCGGCACCGAGGTGCTGCCGATCCTGATCGACGCCGGCATCGACTGCATCGAGCACGGCACCGGGCTCACTGAGGACCTGATCGACGGCATGGTCGCCCACGGCACGGCGTTGGTGCCGACGGCGATGCAGCTCAACAACTTCCCGCAGTACGCCGACCAGGCGGCGGAGAAGTTCCCTGCCTACGCCGCCACGATGCGCGACCTCCACGCCCGGCGCCGCGACACGATCATGGCGGCCTTCGAGGCGGGTGTCCCGATCTACGCCGGCACCGACGCTGGCGGGGTGCTGCCGCACGGGGGGATCGCGGGGGAGGTGGCTGAGCTCGCGTCCTACGGTATCCCCGTCGAGGACGCGCTCGCCGGCGCGTCGTGGAAGGCGCGGGAGTGGCTCGGGCTCAACGGCACGCTCCACGAGGGCGCGCCGGCCGACTTCGTGGTCTACGACGCGGACCCGCGTCAGGACGTCAGCGTGCTGGCGAGCCCCGCGCGGGTGGTGCTCCGGGGCGCGGTCGTCGCCTGAACGGGCCGCCCGTCCTCGTCGAGGTCGGTCACGAGGTGCTCGGGAGGCGGGTACTTCACGATGGCGCAGTTGCGCTTGAGCAGCTCCTCGCCCACCGGGTCGCCGGTGCGGCGGTCGATCAACGTGCGCCAGATCTCGTTGCGCCGCCAGACGCGACCGGCCACGCGGATGAACTCCTCGTCGCGCGCCTCGACCTTGTAGGAGTGCTCGATCGGCTGGTCGGCGCGCAGCTCCCCGCGCAGGTGCTTGTCCTCGAGCCAGGTGTGCAGCTGGAAGGTGACGTCGGTGTCGTTGCGGACCACGAGGTCGACGTAGTTCCACACGATGGAGCAGCCGACGCCCCACGGGAGCACCCGGAACTTGTCGGGAAACGGGTCGAAGCTGTGCTCCGACCGCTCGACCACGGTGAGCGGCGAGTGCAGGAACATCCAGTGCAGCAGGTTGGCCAGCTGGCAGATGCCGCCACCAACGCCCGCCGCCGCGTCGCCGTTCGAGAGACGCATGCCGACGACGTAGCCCTTGCGACGGGTGCAGTTGCCGACCACCTTGTTGAACGAGAAGGTCTCGCCCGGGCGGATCACCACGCCGTCGGTGCGGGCGCTGGCCAGGCGCAGGTTGACGACCTTGTTGTGCTGGAGCGCCATCTCGTCGGGGGAGAGCTCGCGGAGGAGCAGGGACCCGTGCTTCTTCACCCGGACGGGGAGCTCCGGGGTCCCCTTGGCGCGGGTCGCCCAACGTGTGCCGGAGGTCAGCCAGACCAGGTGTCGCCGGAGCTGGTGGACGCGGACGGCGAGCGGGTAGAGCACGGGGAGCCGCTCGGTGAGCCGGCGGCGGGTCAAGGTGCGCACGTCGGTGGGATGCTTCCCGGGGACGGTGGGTTGCAGCGACGGCACCGGCAAATTGTGCCTCCTCCACCGGATTTAGGCGGCTCGCGGACCGTCTGGCAGACTTGCCGGTCGAGTCCTGCACGCCGCGGTCCCTCTCAACCGTGGCGGCGCGAGGCCCATCGGAGACCGAGGCACGGTGCCCCACACGTGTGTCCAGGTCCCCACCACCACTGAACTCGAGGAGACACCACAGCTGTGTCAGTCAAGATCCGTTTGAAGCGCCTGGGCAAGGTCCGGGTGCCGCAGTACCGCATCGTCGTCGTCGACTCACGCAAGAAGCGCGACGGCAAGGTGATCGAGGAGATCGGCAAGTACCACCCCAAGGAGGACCCGTCGTACATCAGCGTGGTCTCCGAGCGGGCGCAGTACTGGCTCGGCGTGGGCGCCCAGCCGTCCGACGCGGTCGCCAAGCTGCTCAAGATCACCGGTGACTGGCAGACCTTCAAGGGCTTCAAGGGCACCGAGGGCACGCTGAAGACCGCTGCCGCCAAGCCCGACAAGCTCGACGCCTTCAACAAGGCCCTCGCCGACGCACATGGCACGGGCTCCGGTGAGGCCGTGACCGAGAAGGCCGCGGTCAAGAAGGCCGCCGCCAAGAAGGCCGCGCCCAAGGACGAGGCCAAGGACGAGGCCAAGGACGAGGCGCCGAAGGCCGAGGCGCCGAAGGACGAGGCGCCCGCCGCTGCCGAGGCTCCCGCGGAGGAGGCTCCGACCGCCGAGGCTGCTGCCGAGGAGGCCGCTCCGGTCCCCGCCGACGAGACCCCCGAGGGTGCCGCCGACAAGGCCGAGACCGCCGAGGCTGCCCAGAGGGACGCAGAGCTCGACGCCGAGAAGTCGGAATCCTGAGCCGTGCTCGCTGACGCGCTGGAACACCTGGTCCGCGGGGTGGTCGACCACCCCGACGACGTCGTCGTGCGCGACAAGCAGCTCCGTCGCGGTTCGATCCTCGAGGTCCGGGTCCACCCCGACGACCTCGGCAAGGTGATCGGCCGCGGCGGACGCACCGCCACCGCGTTCCGCACCGTGGTCTCGGCACTGGCCGGCAAGGGCGGCGCGCGGATCGACTTCGTGGATGTCGACCGACGCCGCTGACGGCCTCCCCGGCGACGTGGACGTCGTCGTCGGCCGGATCGGGAAACCGTTCGGCCTGCGCGGCGAGGTCACCGTCGACGTACGCACCGACGAGCCCGAGCGGAGGTTCGCGCCCCGCGGCACGCTGCGCGCCGAGCCTCCGCCGGGCTCGGCGTCGTCTCTGCGCACCTTGACCGTCGCCGGCTCTCGCTGGCACGGGACCGTCCTGCTGCTCTCCTTCGAGGAGCTGCCGGACCGGACGGCCGCCGAGGCCGCCCGCGGCATCGTGCTGCACGCCACGATCGCCGCCGGCGAGTCGCCGGAGGACCCCGACGAGTTCTACGACCACCAGCTGATCGGCCTCGCGGCCCACGACGAGCAGGGCAGCCCGCTCGGCACCGTCGCCGGCCTGTTCCACGGCGGCGCGCAGGACCTGCTCCGCATCACGACGCCCGACGGCCGGGAGGCGCTCGTGCCGTTCGTGAAGGCGCTGGTGCCCGAGGTCGACGTCGCCGGTGGCCGCGTGGTGATCGCAGACCGTCCCGGGCTCGTACGCCCCTCCCCGACGACGCGGATGAAGGGGTGGACGAGTGAGGCTCGACTACCTCACGATCTTCCCGGACTTCCTGTCCCCGCTGCGCCAGTCGCTCACCGGCAAGGCCGCGGACAGCGGCCTCATCGAGCTGCGCGTCCACGACCTGCGGCAGTGGACCCACGACCGGCACCGGACCGTCGACGACGCACCGTTCGGTGGGGGAGCCGGGATGGTGATGACGCCCGAGCCGTTCGGCGAGGCGTTCGACGAGCTGGGCATCGACGGCGCGACCGTCGTGGTGCCCACACCGTCAGGGGTGCCGTTGAGCCAGGCGCTGGCCCGCGACCTGTCGACGCGCGAGCGGCTGGTGTTCCTGTGTGGCCGCTACGAAGGCATCGACCAGCGCGTGCTCGACCACGCCGCCACCCGGGCCGAGGTGGTCGAGGTCTCGCTCGGCGACTACGTCCTGAACGGCGGCGAGGTCGCCGCCCTCGCGGTCACCGAAGCAGTCGTGCGGTTGCTGCCCGGCTTCGTGGGCAACGCCGAGTCGCTGGTCGAGGAGTCGCACGAGGACGGGCTGCTGGAGTATCCCGTCTTCACCCGGCCCGCGTCGTGGCGCGGCCTCGAGGTGCCCCCGGTGCTGCTGTCAGGGGACCACGCGGCGATCGCGGCGTGGCGGCTCGACGAGGCCAGGCGGCGTACGGCCCAGAGGCGGCCGGACCTGCTGCACCCGAGCCTGGCGGCCACCGAGTGGGAGATCCTGCCCGCGCAGCCCGGCGACGCGGGCGAGCTGCTGACCGTGCAGCGGGCCTGCTGGGTGCAGGAAGCGCTGGCCAACGACAGCCTCGCCGACATCCCAGCGCTGCACGAGTCGCTCGACGACGTGCTCGCGTGGATGCAGACCTGGTCCACGTGGGTGGTCCGCAGCGAGGGCCGGCTGGTCGGCGCCGTGCGCGGCCACGTGACGGAGACACCCGGGGGCACGGCCTGGGACATCGGCCGCATCATGGTCGCTCCCGACCTCCAGGGCCGCGGGCTGGGCCGGGCCCTGCTCGCCCACATCGAGACTGTCGCCGCCCCCGAGGCCACGTCGTACCTGCTGTTCACGGGCGCCCGCAGCGCCGACAACATCCGGATGTACAAGAAGGCCGGCTACCGGGTGCGCACGGACCTCGAAGCCCCCCCGCTCGCAGTCATCTTGACGAAGTCACGGCTCTGACGGATTGGGACGGCGTACTGCCCCTGTGGCAGACTCGCTCCTTGGCCCAGTGACGGCCGGATCTCTGCCACAGGGGAGTCCACGGTCACGACGGGCCTGGCGCCAGCCTCAAGCGCAGCAACAACTCCATGCACACATTCCGATTCCGCGGCTGACCTGTGGCACTCGCGAGGAGCAGCACATGAGCAACGTGATTGCCGAGCTCGGCAACGCCCTGAAGCGCGACGACGTCCCTGACTTCCGCGCCGGCGACAACATCAAGGTCCACGTGAAGGTCGTCGAGGGCAACCGCTCCCGCATCCAGATCTTCCAGGGCGTCGTGATCCGGATCCACGGGTCGGGCGTCGGCCGGACCTTCACCGTCCGCAAGGTGTCCTTCGGCGTCGGTGTCGAACGGACCTTCCCGTTGAACTCACCGATCTTCGACCAGATCGAGATCGTCACCCGCGGTGACGTGCGCCGGGCGAAGCTCTACTACCTGCGCAACCTGCGCGGCAAGGCCGCCAAGATCAAGGAACGCCGCGAGGCCTGATCCACCGGCCTCCTACACTCGCAACCGTGACGATCGAGGACGCCGACACCGGCGCCGGGCCCGACCTCGAGGCACCCTCTCGGGCCTCAGCCACATCGGCCAAGGCAGCCAAGCCACACATCCCGGTCTGGCAGGAGACCCTGATCCTGCTGGTGATCGCCGTGCTGCTGGCCGTGGTGCTCAAGGCGTTCTTCGTCCAGGCGTTCTACATCCCGTCGGAGTCGATGGAGCCCGGGCTGATCAAGAACGACCGGATCCTGGTCGAGAAGGTCCGCTACGAGCTCGGCAAAGGGCCGCAGCGCGGTGACGTCGTGGTCTTCGAGGACCCGGGCGGCTGGCTCGGCCCCGACGATGCCAAGGGACCCGACAACACCTTCGCGAAGGCGCTGGAGAAGATCGGGCTCTACCCCTCCGGTGGGCACCTCGTGAAGAGGGTGATCGGCGTCGCCGGCGACACCATCGTCTGCTGCGACGACCTGGGCCGGCTCTCGGTCAACGGCACCTCCGTCGACGAGAAGGGCTACACCCTCCCCGGCGAGATCGACCAGCACGACTGCTTCGGGCCGATGACCGGCAACTGCAGCTGGAGCGTCGGCCCGGTGCCCAAGGGCACGGTGTTCGTCATGGGCGACAACCGGGCGCACTCGGCCGACTCGACGGTGCACATGTGCCTCGAGGGCGAGACCGAGTGCACCAAGAACCCCTACGTCGACACGGATCTCATCGTCGGCAAGGCGTTCGCCCTGGTCTGGCCACTCTCGCGGTTCGGCGGCGGTGGCGGCACGGACGCCTTCGACAAGGTCTCCGACGCGGACGACTAGGCCCTGGTGTCCGCGCTGCCGAGGGGAGCCACGGTCCGGCGCGACGCCGGGCTCTACGGCTACGAGCGTGCGCTGCGCCGCCACGGCATCGAGCCGATCGCCGGGGTCGACGAGGCCGGCCGCGGTGCCTGCGCCGGCCCGCTGGTCGCGGGCGCGTGCATCCTGCCGTCCGGGAAGGCCGGGATCGTGCCGGGGCTCGCCGACTCCAAGCTGCTCACCGAGAAGGCCCGCAACCGTGTCTATGCCCAGGTGGTGCGGCGGGCGGTCGCGTGGTCGGTCGTGGTCGTGTCGCACGACGAGTGCGACCGGCTGGGCATGCACGTCGCCAACGTCGAGGCGCTGCGCCGGGCGGTCGCGCTGCTCGAGGTGCCGCCGGCCTACGTGCTCACCGACGGGTTCCCGGTCGACGGGCTCGGCGTGCCGGGGCTCGCGGTCTGGAAGGGCGACCGGGTCGCCGGTTGCATCGCGGCCGCCTCGGTGCTGGCCAAGGTGACCCGCGACCGGATCATGACCGAGCTCGACGTCGAGTGGCCGAGCTACGACTTCAAGACCCACAAGGGCTACATCACCGAGGTGCACAGCGCGGCCCTCGTCGAGCACGGCCCCTCGCCGGTGCATCGCATGCGGTTCGTCAACGTGCGGCGGGCCGCGGGGCTCGAACCGCTCGACGACGTGCAGAATGAGGACGCCGTGACGCTGGCACGGGTCGAAGAGCTGGAGGAGGCGCGGTGATCTCGTCGTGAGTGCGGAGGATCTCGAGAAGTACGAGACCGAGATGGAGCTCACGCTCTACCGCGAGTACCGCGACGTCGTCGCCATCTTCAAGTACGTCGTCGAGACCGACCGCCGCTTCTACCTGTGCAACCAGGTCGACGTGAAGGCGCGCAGCGAGGCCGGCGAGGTGTTCTTCGAGGTGTCGATGAGCGACGCGTGGGTGTGGGACATGTACCGCCCGGCGCGCTTCGCCAAGACCGTCAAGGTGCTGACGTTCAAGGACGTGAACGTCGAGGAGCTCAACCAGGCGGACATCGACCCGCCAAAAGGTCCCTGACTCTGGGCTGGACCAGGTCGACCGGTGACTAGTCCGTTCGGACTATTGGCCCCCTGAAAAACCCGCACACCCGGGACCTTCGGCCCTAGCCTCCCAGCAACGCCTTGGGAGGGGCGCTCTCGGGGGAGAACGGGAGCACAGGAAGTTTCGCCATGGTTGCTGGGAGGGCACCCCGACGCCGCGACGACAGCGGCGCCGCCGGGGTCGAGTTCGCGCTGGTGGCACCACTGCTGATGGTGCTGGTCTTCGGCGTCATCAGCTACGGCTACATGCTGAGCTTCCGCCAGGCGCTGAGCCAGGGCGCGGCGGAGGGGGCCCGCGCGGCCGCCGTCTCGCCGTACCCAAGCGCGACGGACAAGGAGCAGTCGGCGCTCGACGCGATCAACGACGCGCTCGGGGTCGACGCTTACGGCATCACCTGTACGGGCACGGCCAGCGGCTCCCCGCTCAAGAAGGACACGGCCACGGTGGGCACGTGCTCGGTGACCACCGCGGCGTGCGCGTCCGACCCGACCAAGGACTGCGTGACGGTCAGCCTGGACTACCGCTACAAGGACCACCCGCTGCTGCCGAACTTCCCGGGGGTCGGTCTGCTGCTGCCCCCCCACCTCACCTACGACGCGACCGCGAGGGTCAGCTAGTGGTCATCTCCGGAAGTTCTTCGGGTGTCCCGCACCCCGGGCACGCACCTGGCGGTGTCGGCGGAGCTCGGAAGACAACCCGGTATGCCATCGCTGCGCCGTCGTGCCATGCACGCACCCGGAGCACGGGCCACCCCCGAACAACTTCCGGAGATGACCACTAGTGGGCCGCCCCCGCGACGAGCGCGGCGCCATCATCCCGGTGGTCGCCCTGCTGCTCGCCGTGCTGGTCCCCTCGAGCGCGATGGCGGTGGACCTGGGCATGCAGCGCGTCGTCCGGCGCGACATGCAGACCCTCTCCGACGTGGTCGCGCTCGACGTCGTGCGGCTGGTCGACGGCCGCACTGCCTCGCAGATCCAGGCCGGCTACAACGGACTGCCGACGCTGGCGAACGCCGTGGCCCGCAGCGTGGCCCGCAACGACGACGACGTGCTCGGAGACGTTCCGACGGTGACGGCCAAGCTCGCCCACCTCGATACGGCCACCGGGGTGCTCGACACGTCGGGCGGCGTCACCCGGGAGCTCTCCGGGATCGAGATCCCCAACGCCGTCGAGATCACGGCTGCCGGGTCGGTGAACTTCGCCTTCATGCCCACCAGCGGCTCCGCGATGCGCACCGCGGTGGCCGTCCCTGCGCCGTCCAGCTGCTTCCGGCTCGGCTCGTTCGCCGTCGGCGTCGACACCTCGCAGGCGAACCTGCTCAACCAGGTGCTGCCCGGGCTGCTCAACACCTCGTCGATCAGCGGGACGCTGGTCGGCTACCAGGGGCTCGCCGCCGCCAACGTGTCGCTGCTCGACCTGGTCGGCGTACCCGGGCTCGGCGTCGCCACACCGGACGAGCTGCTGCAGCTCGACGGGATCACCCTGGGCCAGTTCTACGCCGCGATGGCCACGGTGCTCCAGAACCAGGGCGGCCCCACCGCCTCGCTCACCCTGCTGCAGTACCTGAGCACGCACGTCAACGTCCTGCAGACGATCGCGATCAAGGACCTGCTGGACATCACGACCGCCGATTCCGCCGCCCTGGCCGCGAACTTCAGCATCCTCGACCTCGTGACGGGCGCGGCCTACCTTGCCAACGGGTCCAACACCCTGCTGATCCCCGGCCTGAGCGCGAGCGTGCCGGTGCTCAACGCCGGCGCGACCTTCTCCCTGAAGGTGGGCGAGGCGCCCAAGCTGGCGTGTGGCGGCGTCGGCAAGGCCAAGGCGTCGACCGGCCAGGTCGACCTCGACCTGTCCGGCACCCTCGCCGACCAGAGCCTCCCGCTGCTCCTGGCCACGGCAACGGTCAGGAGCACGGTCACCAGCCGGGTGTTCCTGGCCAAGGCGGAGGGCACACTCACCAAGATCGTGTGCGGCGACGCCACCTTCGTCACCAACGCCGAGGGGGTCGACGTGGAGGTGAAGGCCGGACTGGTCTCGGACCTGAAGGTGACCGCCAACCTCCAGATCGACGCCACCGTGAACGTGGCGGGCCTGGGCATCGTCACGGTCGACCTGGCCGTGCCCACCTCAGCGGAGTCGGTGGGCGGGATGACGACCGGCAGCGTGAGCTTCCGCCATCCCCCCGACGCCTACGGCACCGCCAAGCGCTACGGCTCGAGTGTGCTGGTCCCCACGATCACCTCGCCCGGTGTCCCCGCCGGTGCGACGGTGAAGCTGAAGCCGCTCATCGGTCCGGAGGTCACCGTGGCCGCCTCCACGATCCCCGGGCTCACCGCTGGGCTGAGCACCCTGATCTCCACCGCGGCGGCGACCGTCAACAGCGGCCTGGTGGCCCAGCTGAACTCGAACCTCGCGCCACTTCTGGCCCAGCAGCTCGGGGTCACCGTCGGTGGCGCCGACGTCTTCGCCCTGGCCCGGCCCAGCTGCAACGACCCCCAGCTGGCGGGCTGAACTCGTCCTTTCGGTCAGACGTGTCTAGTCCTGCCTGTCGAATCCGCTGCGTTTCCCATGTCCGGGAGGGTGAGGTCTGCGAGCCTTTTTCCTCAGGTGAGGGAGTAGTACCGAGGAGGAGCTGTGCGCCAGGCGTTGGTTCGGAAACGGGCGCGCGGTGAGCGCGGTGCGGTGGCCCTTGAGGCCGCGCTGACGTTCCCGATCCTGCTGCTCATCCTGCTCGGCATCATCGAGCTCACCTTCCTGATGCGTGACCACGCTGTCGTCGTGTCCGACACCAGAACGGCGGCCCGGATCGCCTCCACAGGTGCCGGTGCTGGAGTAGGTATCTGCCCGTCCGGCCCGGACGCCCCGCCCTGCGTGCCGGCGAACGTCCCCGCGTTGGCCCAGCTGGCAGCCGACGCCGTCCAGCGGGCCGGCTCGGCCATGCCGGTCGACCAGATCCAGTACCTGCTGGTCTACAAGGCGAACGCGTATGGCTACCCCGGGGCAGACAGCAACCGCACGATGCCGACCAGTTGCGCCGGCTACTCCAGCTGCGTGATGTTCAAGTGGCGAGACAGCGAGGACAAGTTCCGCTACTTCAGCGGCACCTGGGCCTCGTCGACGATCAACGCCTGCTTCCCCGGCAACCTGGATCGGGTGGGGATCGCCTTGTCTGCGAAGCACGAGAACTTCACGGGGCTGTTCGGCAGCTACCTGACTCTCGACGACCACGCCGTGATGAACTTCGAGCCGCTGCCCGTCCAGACCTGTAAGGCCGGGGACCACGCGTGAGTGCCCTGCGCCGAGGTCTCGCCGACCGCCTGGGCCGGCAACGGAGCCGGCTGGCCGAGAGTCGGCGCAAGGAGAGCGGCTACATCACCATCCTGCTGGCGATCCTGGTGTCCAGCGGCTTCCTCATGGGAGCCCTGGCCATCAGCTCTGACACCGCTCGGTGGTACGACGAGATGAACCGGGTCCAGAAGGCCGCGGACGCAGCGGCACTGGCCGGAGTGCCCTACCTGCCGTTCGACCTGGTCAACGCGACCGCGCAGGCGAAGGCGGTCGCCAAGCGCAACGGCTATGACGACGCCAGCTCGGACGTGGTGGTCACGGTCGAGGTGGGTGAGCTGGCGAGCCAGCTCAAGGTCACCATCAGCTCGCGCATCGACAACACGTTCGGCGGGTTCATCGGCCTCTCCAGGACGACCCTCACCCGGTCCGCTACGGCGGACTACAAGGGGCCCGCTCCGATGGGCAGCCCCTGCAACACCTTCGGCAACGAGCCGAACGCAGGTGGTGGCACCAGCTCGCCCACACCGACCGGCAGCGTCCAGGGCTCGAGTCCCTACACCAACTGCTCGCGGAACCCGACGTTCTGGGGCGTGCTGGAGGGCCCGGAGACAGGCAAGGTCCAGGGCGACCGCTACCAGACGAGGACCTGCGAGAGCACCGGCGTCGACGGCTGCACCGGCACCACCAACGACGAGTACGGCCCGAAGCTGGCGGCCGGGTCCACGACGGCGTTCGGCTACACGTTCGTGGTGAAGGTCCAGCCCGCCGCGGTCAACACCCAGGTCAGCCTGCAGATCTATGACCCGATCATGGTCAATGCCGGGCAGAGCTGCGAGAACCTGCCGGCTTCGAGCGACTTCGGGAGCAGCGGCAACGCCAACCCCTACGTCACCAACGCCGACGCCAAGAACCGCTACAGCTACAACGGGTCGAGCACGGCGACGTACTGCACCGGTGACAGCTACGCCGGCAACGGGTCCAGGGCCAACCCCAAGCACGCCATGACCACCAGCTTCGTGCTCCGCCAGCAGGTCGACTCCCTCGACGCCACGGCTGCGCCGGTGCAGAACAACACGGTCGGCAGCCCCTGCATCAAGCAGTACGGCTCCTATGTCACGACCTCGGACCTGTCCGCCAACCTGTTCAAGTCCTCTTCGGGGAGCTACAACGAGGACCTGGCGCGGATGTTCCACAACTGGGTCCCGTTCTGCACGTTCGTCCCGACCCGAGCCGGTGACTACTACCTCCAGGTGCGGACCAACGTCAGCCTGGGCGGCAGCGGCACCGGGCTCGAGCGCTCCGGCAACAGCGCGGCCACCGCCCTGGCCGGCAACACGACCTCCGGCGAGGGGTCCAACGCCTTCGCTCTCCGGGCTGTCACGGCGAGCGGCAAGGAGAAGGACGTCGCGGTGTCCGGCTACGAACACATGCCGATCTTCATCAACGCCGACACCGCGACCGCGAACTTCAACCTGATCCGGGTCCTGCCCGGCGCGGCGGGCCAATCCATCTCGTTCAGCTACTTCGACGCCGGTGACGCTGCCGAGCAACGGCAGCGTGACGGTGCAGCGACCCACCGACGCCACGGGGTCGATCCTCAGCAACCCGTTCCCCGGGAACTGCAAGGCCACCGGCGGCACGGCCGGCTCCGGCCAGACCCTCAGCAACTGCTCGGCGCCGCTCACCAAGGTCGGCGGCACATCTCTCAACAACGGCAAGACCGAGACGATCATCATCCCGATCCCGTCCGACTACAGCTGCAACTACAACTCGTTCGGCGGCTGCTGGTACCGCGTTCAGATCGGCTTCGGCGGCGGGTCCGTGCACGACGTGACGACGTGGGACGCGACGATCATCGGAGACCCGGTCCGGCTGGTCAAGTAGCCACGAGTCGTCCACAGCCGGCGCTGCGGCGAGGCCTGTCCACAGGGCCGTGTGCACCGTCCGCACTACGGTCGGCCGTAGCGGTGATCCTCCTGCACAGGAGGTCACCACATGACGACGACCGCGGCCAGCCGACAGGCGCTGGGTGCCTACGGCGAGAACCTCGCTGCCCGGATGCTCACCACCGAGCGGGGGATGCTCCTGCTCGACCGCAACTGGCGCTGCCCAGAAGGCGAGCTCGACCTGGTGCTGCGCGACGGAGACGTGCTCGTCGCGTGCGAGGTCAAGACCCGGCGCGGTGACGGCTCCGGCTCACCGCACCAGGCCGTCGACCCCGTCCGCCTCGAGCGGCTGCACCGGCTGGTGTGGCGGTGGGCCGAGCAACACGGCGTCCGCCCCGAGGAGGTGCGGGTCGATCTCGTCGCCGTGCTGCGACCACGTCGCGGCGCCGCGATCCTCGACCACGTCGAGGGGCTGGTCTGAGATGCCGTTCGCGACCACGCACACCGTGGCACTCAACGGCGCGGTCGGCCATCTCGTCGACGTCCAGGCGGACGTCTCGTCGGGGCAGGTCGCCACCGTCCTCGTCGGCCGGCCCGACAGCGCGCTCAACGAGTCGCGCGACCGGTGCCGGATGGCGATCCTCAACAGCCGCTACGACTGGCCGGCCACCCGCCGGACCACGATCCTGCTCTCGCCGGCCGACCTGCCCAAGCGCGGCACCCACTACGACCTCGCCATCGCGGTCGCCGTCCTGGGGGCCACCGGCGTCGTGCCCTTCGCCTCGCTGCCAGGAGTGCTGTTCATCGGTGAGCTCACCCTCGCCGGTGGGCTCCGCTCGGTGCCCGGCGTGCTGCCGATGGTGATGGCCGCGGCCGACCGCGGCATCCGCCATGTCGTGGTGCCCGAGCCGCAGGTCCGCGAGGCGTCGATGGTGCCGGGGGTCGACGTGCTCGGCATGCGCTCGCTGGCACAGGTCGTCGCCGAGCTGCGCGACGAGCCCGTCCCCGAGGCGCCGCCCGTCGCCGAGATGTCCGGGGCGCGGCTCCTGTCGTGGCGGGGACAGCAGCGGATGGAGGAGCTGGACCTGGCCGATCTGGTCGGCATGGACGACACGCGCTACGCCGTCGAGGTCGCCGCCACCGGGGGCCACCACCTGCTGCTGTCCGGGCCCAAGGGGTCGGGCAAGACCAGCATCGCCGAGCGGATCCCCGGCATCCTTCCCGACCTCACCCGCGAGGAGTCCCTCGAGCTGACCGCCGTGCACTCTCTCGCCGGTGCCCTCGACCCGGCTGAGGGCATGCTCACCCGGCCGCCGTTCTCGGCTCCGCACCACGACGCCAGCACCGCCAGCCTGGTCGGCGGCGGCTCCGCGGGGGTGCGTCCGGGGGAGATCAGCCGGGCGCACTGCGGGGTCCTGCTGCTGGACGAGTTCCCCCTCTTCCGGGCCGACGTGATCAACGCGCTGCGGCAGCCGCTCGAGAGCGGCGACATCAGCATCGCCCGCGCCGAGGAGTCGGTGGTGCTCCCGGCCCGCTCCATCGTCGTCCTCGCTGCCAACCCGTGCCCGTGCGGCAACTTCCACCCCGACGCGAGCACCAGCCGGTGCACCTGCCGCGAGATCCAGCGCCGCGACTACCGGCGCAAGGTCACCGGCCCGATCACCGACCGGATCGACATCACCCGCCACCTCACGGTGGCGACACCCACCGCCCGCCGCGACCCGCTGGCCGTCCTGGAGTCGACGGCCCGGGTCCGCGCACGGGTCGAGGTGGCTCGGGCACGTCAGGCCGACCGCTACGCCGACCAGGCGTGGCGACTCAACGGCCATGCCCCGGGGCCGGCCCTGGCCCGAGACTGGCCGATGACCCCCGAGGCCACCAGGCTGGTCGACGACGCGCTCTGGTCGGGCCGGCTGACCCGCCGTGGCGTCACCCGCGTGCACCGGCTCGCCTGGACCGTGGCCGACCTGGCCGAGGTCGACCGACCCGGGGTCGCCGAGGCCGAGGTCGCGCTCCGGCTGCGCGCCGGCCAGCCGCTCCTTGCGGCGACCGTGAGGAGGGCCGGATGAACGACCGGCTGGCCCGCCTGGCGCTCAGCATGACCGTCGAGCCCGCCGACCTGCGGGTGGCCGGGTTGGTGGCTGAGTTGGGCGCCGCGCGCCTCTACGACGTCCTCAAGGCCCAGGGCAACCCGCGCGGAGTGCTGACCGACGCCGCCCCACGCCTTGCGAGCATCGACCCCGAGCGTGACCTGGAGCGGGCGACACGACGGGGCTTCCGATGGGTCGTGCCCGGCGATGCCGAGTGGCCCACGGCGCTCGACGACCTCGAGGCGGGTGAGCCGCTCCAGGAGATGGGTGGTGTTCCGCTGGGCCTGTGGGTGCGTGGTCCGCTGCGGCTCGACGAGCTGGCCGATCCGGTCTCGATCGTCGGCTGCCGGTCGGCAACGACCTATGGCACCGACCAGGCGGCCGAGCTCGCGGCCGGGCTCGCCCGAGCAGGTGCGGCGGTCGTCTCCGGCGCGGCGTTCGGGATCGACCAGGCGGCGCACCGGGGAGCCCTGGCCGGCGACGGGCGCACGGTCGCCGTGCTGGCCTGCGGTGTGGATCGCGCCTACCCGGCGGCCCACCAGCAGCTCCTCGACCACCTGGCCGACCATGGCGCCATCGTCTCGGAGCTGGCGCCGGGCTGCGCACCCATGCGGCCGCGCTTCCTGAGCCGCAACCGAGTCATCGCCGCACTGGGGCGGGGCACGGTCGTGGTCGAGGCCGCCGCTCGCAGCGGCTCCCTCAACACCGCGAGCTGGGCGGCCCGGATCCACCGGCCCGTGATGGGCGTGCCGGGGCCGGTGACGAGCGCGACGTCCCAGGGGGTGCACACCCTGATCCGCAGCGGCGCGGCCACCCTCGTGACGGGAGCGGCCGACGTCCTCGAGCTCGTGGGCGCGGTGGGCCAGCACCTGTTCGACGAGCCCAGGGGAGCGAGCCGGCGCCGCGACGAGCTGCCGCCTCGGCAGCGGCAGGTGCTCGAGGCCGTCCCCGTGGCCGGCCCGGCGCCGACCGACTCGATCGCCCGCACCGCCGGACTCGGCGTGATGGAGGTCCGGTCCGCTCTCACCTCCCTCCTGCGGCGCGAGCTCGTCGTCCAGACGCCCAGGGGCTGGCGGCTCGCCGACGGCGCGGATCAGGGCTGAGGGGACGTCTTGTTCCTACTCTGGAGGCGTGACCGCGCCCCCCGCGGCCGAGCCGGCCGTCGACGAGCTGCCCGAGCCGTTCGCCGGCGTGCTCGGCAACTACGAGCGCCACCTCACTGCCGAGCGCGACCTCACCCCCCACACGGTGCGGGCCTACCTCGGCGACGTCGCCGGCCTGCTCGACCATGCCGCGCGGCTCGGGCTCCGCGATGTCGCCGAGCTCGACCTGCGCTCGCTGCGCAGCTGGCTGGCCAAGCAGCAGACGCTCGGCCTCTCACGCACGACGCTGGCCCGGAGGGCGACCGCCGCCCGGGTGTTCACGGCCTGGCTGCAGCGCACCGGGCTCGCCCACAGTGACGCGGGCGCCACCCTCGGCGCCCCCCGCGCCCACCGCACCCTGCCCGCAGTGCTGCGCGCCGACGAGGCGCGCGACCTGATCCGGTCGGCCGCCGAGCTCGCCGACGACGGCAGTCCGGTCGGGCTACGTGACGTCGCGATGCTCGAGCTGCTCTATGCCACCGGCATCCGGGTCGGCGAGCTGGTCGGGCTCGACCTCGACGACCTCGACCGCGAGCGCAACGTGGTGAGGGTGCTCGGCAAGGGCCGCAAGGAGCGGATGGTGCCGTTCGGGCACCCGGCCGCTCGAGCTCTTGATCGGTGGCTGGCTCGACGGCCGGCCGGTGCTCACGGCGGAGGGGGCGGGCCCTGCTGTGTTCCTCGGGGCCCGCGGCCGTCGCATCGACCAGCGCGCGGTGCGCACCTTGGTGCACCGGCGGATCGCCGACGTGCCGGGCGCGCCCGACATCGGCCCCCACGGGCTGCGCCACACGGCGGCCACCCACCTGCTGGAGGGCGGCGCCGACCTGCGGTCGGTGCAGGAGCTGCTCGGCCACGCCTCCCTGGCGACGACGCAGCTCTACACCCACGTCACCACCGACCGGTTGCGCGCGGCCTATCGCCAGGCGCACCCCGAGGGCCTGACGCGCGACCGACCGGGCTGGATCACACCGGCGCGTCGCGCCAGAGCGGCAGCAGCCGGACCGGTCCAGCACCGACCAGCCGGAGCGGGTCGAGGTAGGTCTCGCCCTCGATCCAGCCCCAGTGCAGGCAGGCCCGCGGGAAGCAGTGGGACCCGGCCAGCTGGAGGGTGCCGAGCGGGGCCCCGGCGGCAACCGGTGCGCCGACCGCGACGGTGGCGCCGACCGGCTCGTAGGTCGTGCGGGTGGCGCCGTGGTCGACGACGACCACGCCCCGGCCGGCCAGCAGGCCGGCGAAGGTGACCGTGCCGGGCAGCGCGGCGCAGCACCGGCTGGCCGACCGAGCCGAGCAGGTCGACCCCGCGGTGGCCGGCGCCGTAGGGCGAGTCGGGTGGGTCGAAGGCGTGGACCACCGCGGGCTCGGGCTGCAGCGGCCAGACGCCCACCGGGTCGGTCGCGGCGCCCGGCAGGGCGAGCGCGGCGACGAGCAGGACGGCGGTCAGAGGGGCCATGCCGCCACCCTGACCAGAGGGACGCACCGGCCGCCGTCGACGCCGGCCCGGTTGTGGACGAAGCGCGCGGCGGTGGAGGCTGTGCACGACTCGCGGACGGCGGCGGGGCGTGTCGGCAATTGCTGGTGGATGCGGGCCGGCGTCCGGCGCCGCCATGAATTGCGTGACACGCCCGGCGTCGACTACTCTTGACGCGCAGCCCTCCGGGGCTGACTTCGCACGCATGCAGACCGCGACGGGCGCTCTTGTGGGGCCCGACCACCCGTGGGCGACGACCCTCGGTCCTGACGAGCTGTCGGGTCGGGTCGCGCGCAGGCGTCAGGAGCGACCGGCACCCGTCCAGGGGTCGGAGCGTGACGAACTGAAAACAACGACCGGACTCCACCCCGGTGCGCCCTGCGAGAAGGGCCGCAGACGGGCGTGCGGGTCCACCACAGGAGAAGAAGTTCACATGGCAGTCGTCACCATGCGCCAGCTCCTCGAGAGCGGCGTCCACTTCGGGCACCAGACCCGTCGCTGGAACCCGAAGATGAAGCGCTTCATCATGACCGAGCGCAACGGCATCTACATCATCGACCTGCAGCAGTCGCTGGCCTACATCGACCGGTCCTACGCCTTCATCAAGGAGACCGTCGCCAAGGGCGGCACGATCATGTTCGTGGGCACCAAGAAGCAGGCCCAGGAGGCGATCGCCGAGCAGGCGACGCGCGTCGGGATGCCCTACGTCAACCAGCGCTGGCTCGGCGGCATGCTCACCAACTTCCAGACCGTGCACCAGCGGATCAACCGCCTCAAGGAGCTCGACGAGATCGACTTCGACGACGTCGCCGGCAGCAGCCGCACCAAGAAGGAGCTGCTGCAGATGCGCCGCGAGCGCGACAAGCTCAACAAGTCGCTCGGCGGCATCCGCGAGATGAGCCGGACGCCGTCCGCGGTGTGGATCGTCGACACCAACAAGGAGCACCTCGCCGTCGAGGAGGCCCGCAAGCTGCACATCCCGATCATCGGCATCCTCGACTCCAACTGCGACCCCGACCTGGTCGACTTCCCGATCCCGGGCAACGACGACGCGATCCGCGCCGTCGGCCTGCTGACCCGGGTCGTCGCCGACGCCGTCGCCGAGGGCCTGATCGCCCGCTCCGGCGCCAAGACCGGCACCGAGGGGCCGCGGCCGTCGGCGCCGAGGAGCCGCTGGCCGAGTGGGAGCGCGAGCTGCTGGGCGGCGAGGCCGAGAAGGCCGCCGAGGCCGCCACCGGCGACCGACGCGCCGCCGACGCCGCCGAGGCCCCGCCGCCGAGGCCGACCGGCGCCGCCGCCGAGGCGCGCCGAGGCGCGCCGCCGAGGCCGCCACCGAGGCGCCCGACACCCGAGGCCGCCGAGGCCGGCCGCCGAGGCCGCCGGCGACCGAGGCCCGCCGCCGAGACGCTCGAGGACTCCGTCGAGGCCGCCGCCGCCGAGGCACCCGCCGAGGACCACGGCCGCCGAGGCACCGCCGAGGCGCCCGCCGAGGAGCCGCCGAGGCCGGCCGAGGCCCAGCCCCGATCCTCACTCACGAACCAACAGGAAGAAGGAGCACCCCGACATGGCTAACTTCTCCGCCGCCGACGTCAAGAAGCTCCGCGAGCTGACCGGCGCCGGGATGATGGACTGCAAGAAGGCGCTCGACGAGGCCGACGGCGACTTCGACAAGGCCGTCGAGCTGCTGCGCGTCAAGGGCGCCGCCAAGGCCGCCAAGCGCGGCGCCGAGCGCGAGGCCTCCGCCGGCCTGGTCGCCCACGCCCCCGGCGTGCTCGTCGAGCTCAAGAGCGAGACCGACTTCGTGGCCAAGAACGACGACTTCGTCGCCGCCGCCCAGCAGATCGCCGACGCCGCGTCCGAGGCCAAGGCCGACCGACGTCGAGGCCCTCAAGGCGGTCGCCGCTGGACGGCCAGACCGTCGGTGACGTCGTCGAGGGCCTCGCGATCACGATCGGCGAGAAGATCGAGCTCGGCCGGTTCGTCCGCTTCGACGGCGACGTCGTGGCCTACATGCACAAGCGTGCGGCCGACCTGCCGCCCGCGGTCGGCGTGCTCGTCGAGTACACCGGCGACGCCGACGCGGCCCGCGCCGCGGCGATGCAGATCGCCGCGATGCGCCCGCAGTACCTCACCCGCGACGAGGTCCCCGCCGACGTCGTCGCCAAGGAGCGCGAGATCGCCGAGGCGACCTCGCGCGAGGAGGGCAAGCCCGAGCAGGCGATCGCCAAGATCACCGAGGGCCGGCTCAACGGCTTCTTCAAGGACGTCGTCCTGCTGGAGCAGCCGTCGGTCACCGAGAACAAGAAGTCCGTCAAGGCCGTCCTCGACGAGGCCGGCACGACGGTCGACGCGGTTCGCCCGCATTCGAGGTCGGCGCCTGACGAGCGCGCTCGCGGACCGATCTACGCCTGCACCCCGACCACCGTCCGGCACGAAGGAGCGACCAGCGTGACCGGCTACCAGCGAGTCCTGCTCAAGCTCTCCGGCGAGGTGTTCGGGGGCGGCAAGGTCGGCGTCGACCCCGACGTCGTCCAGGAGATCGCCCGCGAGATCGCGGCGGTCACCGAGGCCGGCGCCCAGATCGCCGTCGTCACCGGCGGCGGCAACTTCTTCCGCGGCTCCGAGCTGCAGCAGCGCGGCATGGACCGCGTCCGCGCCGACTACATGGGCATGCTCGGCATCGTCATGAACTGCCTGGCGCTCCAGGACTTCCTGGAGAAGATGGGCATCGAGACCCGGGTGCAGACCGCGATCACGATGGGCCAGGTCGCCGAGCCCTACGTCCCGCGCCGCGCGATCCGGCACATGGAGAAGGGCCGGGTCGTCATCTTCGGCGCCGGCATGGGGCTGCCGTTCTTCTCCACCGACACCGTCGCGGTCCAGCGGGCGCTGGAGACCAAGTGCGACGTCGTGCTGTTCGCCAAGAGCGGCGTCGACGGCGTCTACAGCGCCGACCCGCACCAGGACCCGACGGCCACGAAGTTCGACGAGCTGACCTACGACGAGGCGATCTCGCGGGGCCTGCGGATCATGGACCAGACCGCGTTCACGCTGTGCAGCGAGAACAAGCTGCCGATGATCGTCTTCGGGATGGAGACCGAGGGCAACATCCTGCGCGCGGTGCAGGGTGAGAGGATCGGCACGCTCGTCAGCGCCGGCTGACCAGCACAGCGGCCAGCACCCCGGACGCAGCAGCGACCAGAGGAGCAGTGGTGATCAACGACATCCTCCACGAGGCCGACGGCAAGATGGACAAGTCGGTCGAGGCCGACGCGCGAGGAGTTCGCCGCGATCCGGGCCGGCCGCGCCCACCCGAGCATGTTCAACAAGATCCTCGTCGACTACTACGGCACCCCGACGCCGCTCCAGCAGCTCGCGTCGTTCACCGCCCCCGAGGCCCGGATCATCCTGATCCAGCCCTACGACATGGGCGCGATGGCCAACATCGAGAGGGCGATCCGCGACTCCGACCTCGGGCGTCAACCCCTCCAACGACGGCAAGGTGCTGCGCTGCGTCTTCCCCGAGCTCACCGAGGAGCGCCGCAAGGAGTACATCAAGGTCGCCCGCACCAAGGCCGAGGACGGCCGGGTCGCGGTCCGCAACCTGCGCCGCACGGCCAAGCAGGGCGCTCGAGAAGCTCGAGAAGGACGGCGAGGTCGGCAAGGACGACGTCACCGGCGCCGAGAAGCGGCTCGACGGCATCACCAAGACGCACACCGACGCGATCGACGAGATGCTCAAGAACAAGGAAGCCGAGCTGCTCGAGGTATGAGCTCGACCGCATGACAGGAACCGCGCCGGCACCGGCCCAGGACCACGGCCGCGCCGGTCGGGACCTGAAGGCCGCCATCGGCTCCGCCGTCGTGCTGCTCGGCGCGATCGCGCTGTCGCTGTTCTTCTGGAAGACCGGCGTTCATGCTCATCGTGGCCGCCGCCGTCGCGGTCGCGATCTGGGAGCTGCACAAGGGGCTGCTCGCCAAGGCCATCGACATCCCCGAGCAGCCGCTGATGCTCGGCGGCGTGGTGATGGTCGTGGTCGCCTACGTCTGGGGCGCCCCCGCGCTGGTCTCCGCGACGGCGGTGACCGGTCTCGCCACCATGCTGTGGCTGCTGCGGCGCGGCATCGACGGCTACGTCCAGAACGCCAGCGCCGCGATCTTCACCCTCTTCTACGTGCCGTTCCTCGGCTCGTTCGTCGCGCTGATGCTGGCCGAGGGCGGGCGCACCGGCGCGGGGCTCGACGACGACGGCGTGGCGGGCATCATCACCTTCATCCTGGTCACCATCGCCTCCGACACCGGCGGCTACGTCGCCGGCGTGCTCTTCGGCAAGCACCCGATGGCCCCGGTCATCTCGCCCAAGAAGTCGTGGGAGGGCTTCGGCGGCTCGATCGTCTTCACGGTCGCCGCCGGCATCGTGCTCGTCGTGTTCCTGCTCGACGGCGACTGGTGGGTCGGGGTCGCGCTCGGCGCGATCGCGGTCGTGATGGCGACCCTGGGCGACCTGTGCGAGTCGGTGATCAAGCGCGACCTCGGCATCAAGGACATGAGCCAGGTGATCCCCGGCCACGGCGGGCTGATGGACCGGCTCGACTCCCTGCTCGCCACCATCGCCCCGATCTGGCTGCTGCTGCACTACGCCGTCTTCAGCTGAGCACCCCACCCCCTGTGGAGCGTTGCTCCTCAAGGCGTCCACTGTCGGTGCTCACTGCTTGACTTGATGCATGCTCGGGATGGACGACTTGTCGGCGCAGGGAGAGGACCGGATCCTCACCATCGCCGAGGGGTGCGCGGAGGCACTCCGCGTTGCGGACGCAGCGCTGCTCGAGGTCGCCTACGCCTGGGCGGTGGTCAACGACCCAGACCGCCTCGACCCAGCTGCGGCTCGGCTACCGGGCCGGGAGAAGGCGCGTCTCTACGGCGGTGCAGGCACCCCACAGGTGTGCGAGTTCGCGGCGGCCGAGCTCGGTGGCCGGATCGGGCGCACGACTCACGCCGCCGCTCAGCTGATGGCCGACGCCCTCGACCTCCACCACCGGCTGCCCCAGCTGTGGGCGCGGGTCCGGTCCGGTGAGGTGCGCGCGTCCTACGCACGGTTCGTCTGCAGCAAGACCCGCGACCTGAGCACGGACGAGGCGGCCTACGTGGACGCCGCGGTGGCCACGTCGGCCGACGGTCGCATCCCCTGGACCCGGTTCGAGGCGCTGGTCGAGGCAAAGGTCGCGCAGGCGGCGCCGGCCACGGCGAGGGAGAAGGAGGAGCGCGCGCGGAAGGCGACCTTCGCCAAGCGGTTGCGCCAGGAGGAGCACGGGATGGGCGCGCTCCTGGTCCGTGCGCCCCTGCCGGTCATCGACCAGATCACCTCGGGCGTCGACGCCTACAGCGCCGCGATCGCCGAGGACCATCCCGACCTCGACGACGACGAACGCGCCGTCCAGGCGCTTCTCATGCTGGTCACCCCTGGCTCCGAGACACGTCCGGAGCCGATCACCGACCGCGCGCCGGTGGTGCACTACTACGTCCACACCTACGCCGGCCCCGACCACGAGGGCATCGCGCGGCTGGAGGGCCACGGCCCGGTCACCGACCAGTGGGTCCGCGACCGGCTCGGGCCGACCTGCCGCTTCAAGATCCAGCCCGTCCTCGACCTCGCCGGCCAGGCCCCGGTCGACGCCTACGAGATCCCCGACCGACATAGGCGGGCCGTGCATCTCATGACGCCGGCCGACATCTTCCCCTTCGCCTCGAGCCTGTCGCGCAAGCAGCAGGTCGACCACACCATCCCGTTCGACGAGGGTGGTGAGTCCGGCGTGGGCAACTACGGACCGATGACCCGCACCCATCACCGGATCAAGACCCATGGCGGCTGGCAGGTCCAGCAGCCGTTCCCCGGGATCTACGTCTGGCGAGACCCGCACGGCCGGATCTACGTCGTCGACCACTCGGGCACGCGGCGATTGCGGGCCGGCTGACCGGCCCCGACGTTGGACCGAGCCCGTCCGGATCTGCGATCTCCGACCCTCTGGGCCACCGCATTGCCAACACACGCAAAGAGGCCCAGGCCTGACTTCATACCGTTCAGCCGCGGGTCAACTGCAGCGGGTCGGGCGGCCCGTCGTCGGAGGCTTTGCCCATCAGGCTGCCGACGAAGAACCGGCCTGTGCCGAGCGGGACCGGGTCACGGCCTCCTCGCGGGTAGCAGCGCTGCGGTGCAGAGACGCTGACGCGGTCGTTCGTCTCATCCCAGTGCGCGCGCAGCCCCGGACACTTGCCCGGGAGGCAGATCTCGGTGTCACACGTGAGGAACTTCGTCCGAGCGTGGCCCCCGACGCTGCTCACGATGATGAGCAGACTGCGGGCCGGCGGCGTTTGACTGAGCGGCCCGCCCCAGTAGTAGAACTCGAACCTGCCGCCCCTCCTGGCCAGATTGCGGACCTGCACCTGGAGCGAGAACCTGCGCTCGGCGTTGTCGACGCTGAACTTGGTGATGTCGATCGCCGCAGGAGCGTCGCCGCGCGGGAGCTCCACGCTGCCAGCGGTCGCCGCCGCCGGCGCGGGATGGCCCAGGACCATCAGGCCGGCCGCGACCACCACTGCCACCACGGCCGTTGCCAGTCTCTTCATCACGCCTCCCCGAGCCAACCTAACCCGCCAAGGGATGACGTCGCTGCCGCGACCCGGGCAGGAGAAGGTAGAACGGACGGATGCTCTACCTCGTCCGCCACGGCCGGCCGCTCATCGACCGCTCGCGGCCAGCTCACGAGTGGGAGCTCGACCCCGCGGCCTACGACGGCGTGTGGGCGCTCCGCGCCTCCGGCCGGCTGCCCGACCGTGCCGCGTGGTTCGGCTCACCCACCGGCACCGAGCCGGATCTCGACAGGTGGCGCGCGTTGCAGATGCCCGACCTCATCATGGTCGAGCCCCTACGATCGACGTGATGAGCACGGAGAAGCAGGCCGTCGAGGAGCCGGTCGCGGAGGGCGCGACCGGGGACGGCGACGCCTCCGAGGACCGCCAGCCCAGCTGGTGGCACCGCGACCACCCGACGTTCGCGGCGCTCTCGGGCTTCTTCACCGGGTTGCTGTTCGTCGCGCTCATCCCGGCCATCTACGTCGGGATCCTCAGCCTGATGTTCGACAACGACCGGGTCGAGGAGCTCTTCCCGTTCGTGCTCGTGACGCTGGTCGTGCCGCTGGGCCTGGTCGCCAACCACAAGACGCGACGGTTCGGCACCTACTTCTGGATCGGGATGCTCCTCACCGCGGTCGTCGTGGTCGGCGTCGGTGCGCTGGTGCTCTGGTATCTCGTCGAGCACCAGAGCTGATGTCGGACAGCGCAACGCCCAAGCCACTCCCGCTCGTCTTCGAGGCGCCGCCGGGACGTGGGAAGCCGCCGCGCCACCTCGCCGACCTCGCCATGGACGAGCGGCTGGAGGTCGCCAAGGGGGCCGGCCTCCCGGCGTTCCGCGCCAAGCAGCTGTCGGCGCACTACTTCCAGCGGCTGGTCGACGACCCGGAGCAGATGACCGATCTGCCGGCCGGCCAGCGCGACGAGCTGGTCTCGACGTTCCTGCCGCACCTGATGACGCCGCTGCGCACCCTCGAGGCCGACCGCGGCACCACCCGCAAGACGCTGTGGAAGCTCTTCGACGGGGCCCTGGTCGAGTCGGTGCTGATGCGCTACCCCGGCCGGGTGACCATGTGCGTCTCCAGCCAGGCCGGCTGCGGCATGGCCTGCCCGTTCTGCGCCACCGGCCAGGGTGGCCTCCAGCGCAACATGTCGACGGCCGAGATCGTCGAGCAGGTGGTCGCCGGCGCTCGCGCCCTCGACCGCGGGGAGGTGCCGGGCGGGCCCGGGCGGGTCTCCAACGTGGTCTTCATGGGGATGGGCGAGCCGATGGCCAACTACAAGGCCATGATCGGCGCCGTACGCCGTCTCACCGACCCGGCACCCGACGGCCTCGGGATGTCGGCCCGCGGAGTCACGGTGTCGACGGTCGGGCTGGTCCCGCGGATGCGCCAGCTCGCCGATGAGGGCATCCCCGTGACGCTCGCGCTGAGCCTGCATGCGCCCGACGACGAGCTGCGCAACGAGCTGGTGCCGATCAACACCCGGTCCTCGGTCGCCGAGACGGTCGCCGCCGCGAGGGAGTACGCCGACAACACCCGCCGCCGCGTCTCGATCGAGTACGCCATGATGCGCGGCATCAACGACCAGGCCTGGCGCGCGGACCTGCTGGCCGACGTCCTCCACGAGGGCGGCACCTGGGGGTGGGTGCACGTGAACCTGATCCCGCTCAACCCCACACCGGGCTCGAAGTGGACGGCCTCGGATCCGGCCGACGAGCGCGAGTTCGTGCGCCGGCTCGAGGCGCGCGGCATCCCGACCACGGTCCGCGACACCCGCGGCCGCGAGATCGACGGCGCCTGCGGCCAGCTGGCCGCCATCGAGAGCTGAAGGTCAGGCAGTCAGGAACGCCGGCGCCGGCAGCACCAGCTCGACGTTCCGGGCGCCGGCGGGGCCGCGGTAGCCGTCGCCGCGGTTGTGCCAGTCGTTGGCGGCGAGCTCGCGGGCCAGGCCGGCCAGCTTCACCGGGTCCGACGTTCCTGCTCCGGATGACGCCGGGCCGGCGTGGTCGACGATCGTGGTGAACAGCGAGAGCGTGCCGTCGCGGTTGTCGGCCACCTCGATGATCCGCGCCTGGGAGGGCCAGTCGATGTGCGAGGCGGTGTTGATCTCCCAGAGGCCGCCCCCGCCTGGTCGCGGCCGCGACCAGACCTGGTTCTTGTGGGTGTGGCCGTTGATCCAGGCGATGACCTGGTCGTGGGTCAGCAGCTCCGCCAGCACCACGTCGCCGAGGATCCGGCTGTCGGTGTCGAGGTCCGGGCCGTTGAGGCCGTTGGTCATGGTGTCGGAGGTGTGGTGGCTGAAGACCATCACGAGCCGGTCGGTGGATGCCGCGAGCACCGACTTGAGCCAGGTGAACTGGGTCTGGTCGATCGAGCCGTCGGCGTAGCCGTTGGGGTTGACGGTGTCGAGCACCACGAACCGGCACAGCCCCTTGTCGAAGCTGTAGTAGGCCGTCCCCTTGGTGCGGTTCTCCGCGGTGAAGCCGTGCCCGGACGGGAGCCCCGCGGTGTGGAAGTGCTCCTCGACGATCTGCTTGCGGGTCAACAGCCGGCGCCGGGCGTCGGCCGAGACCAGCCGCACCGCCGGCGAGAGCGCCAGCGAGGCGAGGAGCGCGGCGTAGGACCCGCTCTGGAGCGCGTTGACGACCGCAGCGGGGGAGAGGCCGGCCGGCGTCGACATCAGCTTGAGCGGCCCCGTCGCCACCAGGTTGAGCTGGAGGGTGGCCGCAGGGAAGTTGCCCTGCGAGAGGCCGTCGTGGTTGCCGAAGGCGGAGTACCACGGGATCGACAGCCCCTCGGCCTGGAACGGGCGCCGGGCGGCGTCGAGCAGGCCGGGCACCACCGGGAAGCCCCGCTGGCTGCGCGGCAGGTCGGCTGGCTTGCCGGGCGTGCCGTGAGGGTGCCAGTAGTGAGGGTCGTAGTAGGTCGGGTCGTCGTCGTGAACGCCCTCCCAGCGGGTCAGGCTGCCCGAGTCGACGCGCACCTGGCCGCCGTCCAGCACGTCGATGTTCCAGCGCACCTCGTTGAGCTGGGAGTTGTCGGAGTTGTCGCCGGTCTGGATCGCGAGCGCCAGCGGCTTGCCGGTCACCGGGCCGGCCGAGATCTCGTTGACCCGGCGGACCATGGCATCCGCGATCTGGCCGGACAGCATCTCGTGCGGGCGGTACGCCGAGGCGAACAGCCCCGTCGCCGGCAATGCGCTCGCGTCGTCGAGCCGGTCGGTCCACTCCACCCGCATCGGCGACTGGCGCGTCGACGACGTGCACGTCGCTGAGCTGGGCGAACGCGATCAGCGGCTTGCGCTGCGTGGCCCGGTCCGGGCTCGGCGCGCCGCCCAGGTCGGTGCGGACCAGGTGTGGCTCGCCGGGCGCCTCGACGACGGGGCGGTAGCCGCCCGCACCGGCGACCCCGCGGGCGAGCGTGCGCGCGAGGGTCGTCCCGGCCGTGGGCCCGGGGGTGAGGGTCGAGCCAGCGCCCGGGACCCAGATCGAGCCCGCGGTGGCAGCGGTGGAGGCGGGGGCGGTGCCGGCAGCGGCCGCGGCCGCGGCCCCACCCGCAACGGCTCCGGAGCGGAACAGGCCGCGTCGGGTGAGCTTCACGCCCACCACAACGAGGCGGTCGTGACCACGGTCACGCCCGACACGCAGGGTTCACGTGTCGTTGCGCCGGCGCTGGCTGGGTGTTGCGGGGCGCCTCCTACCGTCCGAGACATGACGGACGCCTCGCTTCGTGTCCTGGTCGTCTCGGAGTCGTTCCTCCCGCAGGTCAACGGCGTGACCAACTCGGTCCGCCGGGTGCTCGAGCACCTGAGCCAGCGAGGGTCACGAGGCCGAGCTCGTGGCGCCGACCGGCCCCGCGACGTACGCCGGGTTCCCGGTGCACCGCACCCGCGGCGCCTCGCTGCCGTTCTACCGCGACTTCCGGATCGGCCTCGAGACGCGGGCCCGGCTGCGGGCCGAGATGCTGAGGTTCCGGCCCGACGTGGTGCACATCGCCTCGCCGGCCACGCTCGGGCTCCAGGCGGCTCGCGCGGCCGAGGAGCTCGGCATCCCGAGCGTCGCGATCTACCAGACCGACCTGATCGGGTTCGCCGAGCGCTACGGCGCCCTGAGCCTCGGCGGCGTGCGGGCGATGGGCTACCTGACCCGCAGGATCCACACCCTCGTCGACCGCACCCTCGCGCCCTCGACGGCCAGCCTCCGGCAGCTCGAGGAGCTGGAGGTCCCGAGGCTGGCGCTGTGGCCGCGCGGGGTCGACCTCGAAGCGTTCCACCCCGGGCTCCGTGACGAGGGGCTGCGTCGACAGCTCGCCCCGGACGGCCGGCTGCTCGTGGGCTACGTCGGCCGGCTCGCGCCCGAGAAGGAGCTCGAGCTGCTCACCTACCTCTCCGGCGACCCCCGCTACGCGCTGGTGGTCGTCGGAGGGGGCCCGGAGGAGGGCCGGCTGCGCCGGCTGCTGCCCGACGCGCACGTTCCTCGGGGTCCTGCACGGCGCCGAGCTCGGCCGCGCCTACGCCTCGCTGGACGTCTTCGTGCACACCGGGCGCCACGAGACCTACTGCCAGTCCGCCCAGGAGGCGCTCGCGTCCGGCGTACCCGTGGTCGCGCCGCGCTCCGGCGGCCCGATCGACGTGGTCCACGACGGTGTCGCGGGCTTCCTCTACGAGCCCGGCGACGGCAACGACCTCGGCGGCTACGTCGACCGGCTCGCCCGTGACCCGGAGTTCCGGCGCCGGATGGGACTCGCCGCGCGCCGCTCGGTCGAGGGCCGCTCGTGGCAGGCCGTCAACGAGGCGCTGGTCGCGCCACTACCGCGAGGTGGCCGCGACCAGGACCGGCTACCGCGAGCTCGCCGCCTGATCCAGGAGGACCACGGCGTCGTCGACGTGGTCGACGAGGTGGACCCGGCCCTCCATCGGGCGCCCGCGCGAGAGCGACCGGAGCAGCGGCCAGGCGGGCAGCGTCTCGGTCCAGTAGGTGCGCCCGACGAGGATCATGTCGGCGACCGAGGACTCGTCGGCGTAGTAGTTCTCGCACGCGTCCTGGAAGACCTCCTGGACGGTGCCGCCGGCACCGGGGAGGAAGACGATGCCGGCGTCGCAGATCTCGAGCAGGATCGCCTCGCGGGTCGCGTTGCGGAAGTACTTGGCGATGCCGGTGGCGAAGACGTTCGACGGCTCGTGGCCGTAGTGCCAGGTCGGGATGGCGAGCGAGTCGTGCGGCTCGGTCACCGCGGCGCAGACGTCGAGCGCCGGCCGGAGCCACGCGTCGACCGATGGGCGGAACGCCGGCGCCTCGGCCAGCGCGGCGACCGCGTCGGTGACCCGGGAGACGTGGGAGTCGGCCAGGTAGCAGCCGAGGTTTGCGGCCTCCATCGCGCCGGGTCCGCCGCCGGTCGCGACCACGTGGTGCTCGCCGAGGGCGTGCCCGAGCCGGGCGGCGTCGGCGTACTCCGCGTCGCCACGCTGGGTCGCGTGGCCGCCCATCACGCCGACCAGCCGCTTGCGCTCGATCCACGCCGTGAGCGCCTCGTCGATCGCGTGGTCGTGCAGGGAGCGGGCCAGCGCGTCGTCCGCGGAGCCGCGGGTCTGCGACCAGGCGTAGGCGCGGGCGTCCAGCGAGCCTGCGTAGGGCGTCCCGTCGTAGAGCTCGTGAGCGGTGTAGAGCGTTGATCGGTAGACGTCGACCGGCGCGATCGTCAGTGGCGGCAGCACCAGCGCACCCGCCGCGCTCGGCTCGATCTCCGTCGCCGGGCCCGAAGGTGCAGCCGAGGAACGTCGCGCCGCCGAGCCGCGAGCCCGCTGAGCTCCGCGCCGCGCTCGGTGAGGTCCAGCCCCCTGCACCCGCCAGCCGCCGAGACGAGTGGCGCCGGCCTCGATCCGGCGGTCGAAGTCGGCCAGCGACTCGACCTGCACCACCCGCCCACGGCTGCGCCTCACCAGCGCAACCTAGCGGCCCACGGATCAGAACGCGTGCGCCATCAGCTCCCCGAAGAGCGCGTGCTCGTCGACGTCCAGGCCCCGCGAGCGGAACCAGCCGCAGATGTTGGCGCAGTCGCGCTGGAGGAAGTCCATGCCGTTGAGGTTGCCGACGAGGTCGACGATCTGCGGCAGGTCGATGATCACCAGGCGGTCGCCCGCGGCCAGGATGTTGTAGGCCGAGAGGTCGCCGTGCACGATCCCGTTCTGCACCATGACCGCGAGGAAGTCCGTCAGCTGCTCGAAGTACGACGCCAGCAGCTCGGGCGAGGGCCGGGTCTGGGAGAGCCGCGGCGCGGTCTGCACGACGCCCTCCTCGTCGAGCACCGTGATCCACTCCATGAGGATCTCGGTGCCGTCGATCTGGACGGGATAGGGGACCGGCAGCCCGAGCTCCCACAGCCGCACCAGGGCGCCCCACTCGGAGACCGCCCACTCCCCGGCGGCGACCAGGCGGCCGAAGGTGCTCTTGCGCTTGAGGGCGCGCTCGTCGCGGGAGCGCTTCATCGAGCGACCCTCGGTGTAGGACGCGGCGCGGTGGAAGGTGCGGTGCTCGGACGAGCGGTAGCGCTTGGCCGCCATGACCACGCCGCCCTCAGGGTCGTAGGGGTCGGCACGCTCGAGGAGGTGGACGTCGGCCTCCTTGCCGGTCTTGAGGACGCCGAGCTCGGTGTCGATGGCGCCCTGGGAGGTCACCACCCAGTCCGGGCGCGGCTCGGGGCCACGGGACAGCGGCTCGACGCTGAGCCAGGTCGACCAGCGCTGGCCGTCGTCGAGGTCGTCGTAGGACCGGAAGTCGAAGACGAAACGGTCGTCGACGTCGCTCAGGTCGCCGGCCGGTGGGACGTGGCGATAGGCGTCGGTGAGGAAGTCGTCAGGAAACGCTGGTTCGGACGGGACAGGGTGGTGCGGGTGCTGCGAAAGGTCGTCGTGAGACATCGCTGGAGGTGCTCCATGAAGTGAGAGGGGATCGGTCTGCGGGCAGGCCCAATGACAGTCATAGACACGGTCGCCCTCCTCTCGTGGAGCACCGGGCCGTTCCCGGGCTTCGCGCCCATGGTGACGTGCCGCGCGCGAAGGGGCAACCGGTTAAGGGTCAAGACCACCGCAGGTAGGTTTCCTGACGTGTTCGCCCGCCCCCGGCTGCTCCCGGCCCTGATGCGCTGACGGCCGTGGGCGTCATGGCCGCCGCGCTGCTGGGCGGCGCCCCCGCAGAGGCGCGGCGTGCGCCCACCCCGGGCGCGGCGGGGATCGGCGACCCCTACTTCCCGCAGGACGGCAACGGCGGCATCGACGTGCTGCACTACGACGTCCGCGACGCCTACTCCTTCGGCTCGGGTCGGCTGTCCGGCCGGACCAGGCTCGATGTCCGCGCCACCCAGGACCTGTCGCGCTTCGACCTCGACTTCCTGCTGCCGGTCCGGTCGGTGACCGTCAACCACAAGCGTGCCCACTTCCGACGGACCGGCGACCACGAGCTCCGCATCACCCCGGCAGTGCCGTTGGCCAGCGGCAGCGAGTTCCGCGTCTCGGTGAAGTACGCCGGCACGCCGGCCGCAGCGACCTCGCACGGCGAGCGCAACTGGCTGGCCGACGCCCACGAGGTCGTGACCATGAACGAGCCGCACATGGCGGCCTGGTGGTTCCCGGCCAACGACCACCCGCGCGACAAGGCGTCGTTCGACATCCGGATCACGGTGCCCCGGACCAAGGACGTGGTGGCCAACGGCGTCCTGGTCTCGCGGCGCAGCCACCGGGGCCGGACCACCACGCACTGGCGCGCGGTCGAGCCGATGGCGCCCTACCTGGCGTTCTTCGCTGCCGGCTCCTTCGAGACCCGCTCGGTGACCTGCAACGGCATTCCCAACTACGTCGCGGTGACCCGTCTGAAGCCGGTCTTCGCCCGCGCGGAGGCGGCCAAGGAGCTTGCCGAGCGCACGTGCGCCATCGTCTCTGCGCTCGCGAGCGTCCTGGGGCCCTACCCGTTCTCGGCCATGGGGGGCGTGGTCACCAGCCTCCCGGTGGGCTTCTCGCTCGAGAACCAGACCCGGCCGACGTACCCGTCCCTGGCCGGGCCCAGCGTGGGGCTGATGGCGCACGAGCTCGCGCACCAGTGGTTCGGCGACTCGGTCTCGGTCGCCGGCTGGCGCGACATCTGGCTCAACGAGGGCTTCGCCCAGTTCATCCAGACCTACTACGTCACCGAGGCGGTCGGTGGCGGCTCCATGCAGGAGTGGCTCGTCCACAACTACGACACCTTCGCCGGGCGAGGCCGGCTTCTGGAAGCTGTCCATCGACGACCCCGGCCCGTCACGTGTCTTCGACGGCGCCGTCTACTTCCGGGGCTCGCTGGCCGTCCAGGCGCTGCGGCACCGGATCGGCGACACCGCCTTCTGGACGCTGCTGCGGACCTGGCTCGCCCAGCGCGCCTACGGCAACGGCTCGGTCGCCGACTTCGAGGCGCTGGCGGCCTCGATCAGCGGCCAGGACCTGACGGCGTTCTTCGACGCCTGGCTGAGCACGCGCAGGTGGTGCCGGCCAAGACCGCCGACAACGGGCTCCTCTAGGACACGCTCTAGCCCCGCAGCCGGATCGACAGGCAGGTGACGCAGCCCTCGAGCTTCTCGTACTCGCTGATGTCGACGGCCACCACGCGCAGCCCCCGTGACTCGAAGACTTCCTGCGTGCGCGGGTGCCGAGGTCGACATCAGCACCGTCGAGCCGTCGAGGAGGACGACGTGGGCGCCGGGCTCCTCCGGGACCGAGAGGTACGACGGGAACGCGGTCGGGTCGTCGACGAGCGGGTCGTAGCCGATCACGGTGCCGTCGGGCAGCGCGGTGACCGCGGACTTCAGGTGCAGCACCTTGCTCACCGGCACGCCGACGACGGTGGCGCCCAGCGGCTCGAGGTGGGCGCGCAGCTGCTCGAGGCCGGCCTCGTTGGTGCGGCCACCCAGACCAACCCACACCGTGCCGCCGTGTTTCAGTACGTCGCCGCCGTCGAGCGTCCCCGGCTCCTCGATGCGGGCGATCCGGTAGCCCAGGCCGGAGAGGGTCTGCTCGGTGGCCGCCGTCTCGGGCTTCCGCTCGTCGGCGCCCGGCCGGGTGATCACCGCGAGGTCGCCGTAGACGACCGCGGTGTCCTCGACGAAGACCGCGTCCGGGCAGTCGTCGGCCGGGTCGACCTCGTAGAGCTCCCACCCCTCGGCCTGGAGCGCGGCGGCGTAGGCGAGCCACTGGCGCCGGGCCTTCTCGGCGTCGACCGGCACCCGGTCGAGGTGGGTCAGCAGCCCCTCGTCGAGGCGGGGGCCGGGGCGGCGCACCAGCGCTCGCTTCTGCACACGCCCATCATGCTCCGACCTGCCTGCTACGCGGAGTGTCCGCCGACCAGCGGTGCCATCACGCGCCCGATCAGAGAGGGCCGACCGGTCACGCGCTCCTCGGCGTCGGCAAGGGTCATCGCCCGGAGCCCGGCGTTGACCCCGAGCCAGCGCAGCGGCTCCGGCTCCCAGCGCGGTGACCGATGCCCGGCCCAGGGCAGCTCGGTCAGCTGCGTGGACCGGCCGAGGACCAGGTCGCGGAGCGTCCGGCCGGCCAGGTTGGTCGTCGAGACGCCGTCGCCGACGTAGCCGCCCGCCCAGGCGAGCCCCGTCTCCTGGTCGAGGCCGACCGAGGCGCACCAGTCGCGCGGGATCCCGAGGGGACCGCCCCAGGCGTGGGTGAACCGGGTGCCGGCGAGCACGGGGAAGAGGTCCAGCAGGGTGGCGTGCAGCCCGGCGAAGACGCGCGGGTCGCGGTCGAACGCCGGCTCGATCCGGGAGCCGAGGTGGTAGGGCGCCCCGCGGCCACCGAAGACGAGCCGGTCGTCGGCGGTCCGCTGCCCGTAGATGATCAGGTGCCGGTGGTCGGAGAAGGTCTCGCGCTGCGCCAGCCCGATCTCGTCCCACACCCGCGCGGGCAGCGGCTCGCTGGCGATGATCAGCGAGTAGACCGGGATCACCGCGCGGGCCAGCCCGGGCAGCCGGGGAGTGAACCCCTCCGTCGCGCGCACGACGTAGCGGCGACCGCACCGACCCGCACGGCGTGCGCACGAGCCCCGGCTCGATCGAGAGCGCCGGGGTCCGCTCGTGCACCGTGACGCCGCGCGCGGTGACGACGTCTGCCAGCCCGCGCACCAGCCGCCCGGGGTGGATCGCCGCGCAGTCCGGCGTGTACGTCGCGCCGAGGGTCCGGGTCGCGCGCAGCCGCTCGCCGGCCTGGGCGGGGGAGAGCACCCGGTCGCCGTACTCGGCGCGCGCCCGCGCGAGCTGCGCCTTGCTGCGCGCCAGGACGATGGTGCCGCCCTTGGCGAAATGGCAGTCGATCCCCTCGGCCTCGGTCACGCGCCGGACCTCGTCGACCGAGGCCCGCATGGCCGCGTCCTGTGCCTCGCCGAGCGAGCTGGGGAACAGAGCCGAACACCAGCCGCCGTTGCGCCCCGAGGCGCCGAAGCCGGCCACCTCGGCCTCCACCACCACGATCCGCAGCGACGGGTCGGCCTCGGCCAGGTAGTAGGCCGTCCAGAGGCCGGTGTAGCCGGCGCCGACGATGGTCACGTCGGCATCGACGTCGCCGTCGAGCGCTGGCCGCGGCGTCCAGTCGGTCGGGGTGGTCTCGTGCCAGAGCGACAGCCGCCCGTACGAAGACAGCGGAGTGTTCAGCGGACTCCCCACGAGTACGTCTGCTTGCGGAGGTCGAGGTACATGAACGTCTCGGTGTTGAGCACCCCGTCGATCGAGCGGATCCGGGTGCTGATGATCTCGAGGAGGTGTTCGTCGCTCTCGGCGACGACCTCGGCGAGCACGTCGTAGGAGCCGGCGGTGACGACGACGTAGACGACCTCGTCCAGCGCGGCGATCGCGTCGGCCACCGGCTCGATCGCGCCGGTGACCCGGACGCCGACCATCGCCTGCCGGGCGAAGCCCAGCTCCATCGGGTCGGTGACCGCGACGACCTGCATCACCCCGGAGTCGGTGAGCCGCTGCACGCGTTGTCGCACGGCGGCCTCGGACAGCCCGACCACCTTGCCGATCGCGGCGTAGGACCGACGGCCGTCCTGCTGCAGCTGGCTGACGATCGCCTTGGACACGTCATCGAGGGCCTGACGCTCCCTCGTCCGCTTAGCCCTCATGTCGCGCAACGTATCTCGCCCTCATGCCGAACCGCCTCTCGACGCGGGTTACACCGAAGGATTTCGTTGCGTCGAGGTTACGACGGCGCGGGATCCCTTGTTGCCGGTCCGCTCACGTGCAACGATCCGCAGAATGTGGGGGATCTTGCGGAGGACGTGCCGGTGACTTCCGGGCCGGACCAGCTCGAGCCCGTACCGCAGGGGGGCCGCGGGTTGACCCGGCGCGGCGTCATGCGGGGCGGGGGCGCGGTGGCGTTCGTCGGGCTCAGCGCGGCCGCGCTCAAGCTGCCGTTCTTCGGCGTCGACGGCGCCCAGGTGGAGGCGGCCTCGTGCCTCGGCAAGGACATCTCGGCGAGCGACAAGCGGCTGATCATCTCCAACTGGCCGGCCTACATCGACCCGCGGCGCCGGAAGACCTCGACGTCGTCGGTGTTCACCCAGACCACCGGCATCACCGTCGACTACACCGACGACGTCAACGACAACTCCGAGTTCTACGCCAAGGTGAAGAACCAGCTCGGCTCGTGCCAGCCGGTCAAGCGGGACATGATGGTGCTCACCGACTGGATGGCCGCGCGGATGATCGACCTCGGGTGGATCCAGAAGCTCGACGTCTCGAAGATCCCCAACGTCACCGGCAACATCATCGACCCGCTGCGGGACCGGCAGTGGGACCCCGACTTCGAGTACCACGCGCCGTGGCAGAGCGGGCTGACCGGCATCGCCTACAACTCCGAGGCCACCGGCGAGGTGAAGAGCTTCGAGGAGCTGCTCACCCGAGATGACCTCAAGGGCCGGATCTCCCTGCTGACCGAGATGCGCGACACGATGGGCTTCCTGCTGAAGGTGACCGGCGCCGACCCGAGCGACTTCAACGAGGACGAGTGGCACAACGCCCTCGACAAGCTGCAGTCGGTCGTGAGCGCCGGCCAGGTCCGCGCGTTCACCGGCAACGAGTACATCCAGGACCTCGCTGCCGGCAACATCGTCGCCTGCGAGGCGTGGTCGGGCGACGTCATCCAGGCGCAGTTCGACAACCCCGCCATCAAGTTCGTCGCTCCCGAGGAAGGGCTGATGCTCTGGAGCGACAACATGCTGGTGCCGAACCTCGCCCAGCACCAGGGGAACGCCGAGGCCTGGATGAACTACTACTACCAACCCGAGGTGGCCGCGAAGCTCGCGGCGTGGGTCAACTACATCTGTCCCGTCAAGGGCGCGCAGGCGGAGATGGAGAAGATCGACCCCAGCCTGGTCGACAACACCCTGATCTTCCCCGACGACGAGATGCTCTCGAAGACGATGGACTTCATGCCGCTGAAGGAAGCTCAGATCACCCAGTACGAAGGAGAGTTCGCCGATGTCACAGGTGGCTGAGGCCGCGGCCTCCCCGGAGCCTGCGGAGGAGCCCGCGGCGCTGTCCGACCCGTCGTCGTACGACGGCCTGGCCCTGCGGCAGCTGAGCAAGCACTACGGCGCGTTCCACGCCGTGCGCGAGCTCGACCTCGACGTGCCGCGCGGCTCGTTCTTCGCCCTGCTCGGCCCGTCGGGCTGCGGCAAGACCACCACCCTGCGGATGGTGGCGGGCCTCGAGACGCCGAGCAGCGGCACGATCACGCTGGCCGGCGACGACATCACCTACGCCAAGCCCTACCAGCGCCCGGTCAACACCGTGTTCCAGAGCTACGCGCTCTTCCCCCACCTCGACATCTACGAGAACGTCGCGTTCGGCCTGCGGCGCCGCAAGAAGAGCGACGTCGACACCCAGGTGCGCGAGATGCTCGACCTGGTCGAGCTCAGCAGCCAGGCGCGCAAGAAGCCGACGCAGCTCTCCGGTGGCCAGCAGCAGCGGGTCGCGCTGGCGAGGGCGCTGATCAACAGCCCCGAGGTGCTGCTGCTCGACGAGCCGCTGGGCGCGCTCGACCTCAAGCTGCGGCGCTCGATGCAGATCGAGATCAAGCGGATCCAGGAAGAGGTCGGCCGCACCTTCATCCACGTCACGCACGACCAGGAGGAGGCCATGACCATGGCCGACACGGTCGCGGTGATGAACGCCGGGGTGATCGAGCAGATGGGCGCCCCGGCCGAGCTCTACGAGAACCCCCGCTCGACGTTCGTGGCGAACTTCCTCGGGCAGTCGAACCTCATCGAGGGGACCGTGAAGAACCGCGCGGCGGACCTCGTGACGGTCGACATGCACGGTGTCGACGTCTCGATCCCCACGGCCCGCGCGCATGCCCCCGATGACCGCGGCTGGGTCGGCATCCGTCCCGAGAAGGTCCTGATCGGCGACGAGGGTGAGGCCCTCGACGCGCCGGGCCACACCATCCCCGGCGGCGTGGTGAGCGACGTCAGCTTCGTCGGCGTCAGCACCCAGTACCTCGTGCGCATGCCGTGGGGCCAGGAGCTCCAGGTCTTCTCGCAGAACACCGGCCGCACCCGGATCTTCACCGTGGGCGACAAGGTGGAGCTCTCCTGGCGCCCGGAGTACGCCTTCCTCCTCGATGCGGCACAGGACGCCTCCGCCGGGTCGCAGCGGGTGGACTCGGATGGCTAGCGCCGCCGGGGCCCCGCCGCTCGGCGTCGCCGACCCCGACACCGGCCGCCGCCGCGGCCGCACCGGCTACATCCTGCTGCTCCCCGGCGCCGTGTGGCTCGGGATCTTCTTCGTGGTCCCGTTCTACTCCCTGGTGGCCACCAGCCTGTTCGACCCCAGTGGCTCAGATGCCAAGGGGTACGACATGACCTACCACGTCGCCAACTACTGGAACGCGATCCAGGACTACTGGCAGCCGCTGGTGCGCGCCTCTGGTACGGCGCGATCGCGACCGCGCTCTGCCTGGTGCTGGGCTACGTGCTGGCCTACGCGATCGCGTTCAAGGCCGGGCGCTGGAAGAACCTCATGCTGGTGCTCGTCATCGCGCCGTTCTTCACCAGCTTCCTGGTGCGCACCCTGTCGTGGAAGCTGATCCTGGCCGACGACGGCTTCGTGGTGAGTGCGCTCCAGACCGTCCATCTGCTCGGCAACGACGGCCGGCTGCTGGCCACCCCCGTCGCCGTGGTCGCGGGGCTGACCTACAACTTCCTGCCGTTCATGGTGCTGCCGCTGTTCGCGAGCATCGACAAGATCGACCACCGGTTGATCGAGGCCGCCGGCGACCTCTACTCCAACCCGATCACCGCGTTCTTCAAGGTGACGTGGCCGCTGTCGCTGCCCGGCGTGGTCTCCGGCACGCTGCTCACGTTCATCCCCGCCGCGGGCGACTACATCAACGCCCAGCTGCTCGGCAGCCCCAACCAGCGGATGGTCGGCAGCGTGATCCAGAGCCTGTTCACCGACGCCAACAACTACCCGATCGCCGGCGCGCTCTCGGTGATCATGATGTCGGGGATCGTGGTCATGGTGCTGTTCTACGTCCGCCGCGCCGGGACGGAGGAGCTCGCTGATGACCTGGGTCCGCAAGCACCTGGTCCTGATCCTCGGGCTGCTCGTGCTCGTCTACACCTTCATCCCGATCTTCGTGGTCGTGCTGATGAGCTTCAACGACCCCGCCAGCCGGTTGATCTACCGCTTCGACGGCTTCACGATGCACAACTGGCTGCAACCCCTGCGAGGACCCGGCGATGTGCTCCGCGCTGGGCCGCAGCGTCGAGATCGGGCTGCTCGCCACGGTCGGCGCGACGCTGCTCGGGACGCTGGCGGCGTTCGCGCTGGTCCGCCACGACTTCCGCGGCCGCTCCAGCGCCAACCTGCTGATCTTCCTGCCGATGGCCGCCCCCGAGATCGTGATGGGCTCCTCGCTGCTGGCGCTGTTCGTCGGCGCCGGCTTCGCCGGCCAGCTGGGTTTCTGGACGATCCTGATCGCCCACATCATGTTCTGCCTGTCGTTCGTCGTCGTCACCGTGCAGCTCCCGGCTCGCGGGCATGGACGACAACCTCGAGCAGGCGGCGATGGACCTCTACGCCAACCCGCGCCAGACGTTCTGGCGGGTCACCTTCCCGCTGGTCTTCCCGGGCATCCTCGGCGCGGCGCTGCTCAGCTTCTCGCTGTCCTTCGACGACTTCATCGTGACCAACCTCAACGCCGGCCAGACCACGACGTTCCCCATGTATGTCTGGGGCGTCGCGCAGCGCGGCGTCCCGATGCAGGTCAACGTCGTCGGCACGCGTGATGTTCGTGATCTCGATCATCATCGTCGTCGGTGGTGAGCTGAACTCGAGGCGCCGGGCGCGAGCGCTGGCCTGATGCGGCCGGCGCGGCTGGCTGTCGCGTGCGGGGTGGCTCGCGTCGATCCTCACCGCCTGCACGTCGGACCCCGCGGACGAGGCGGATCCGACGCCCGCGCACCACTCCGGCGTCGCCGACCACGCCCATCAGCTCCGACCAGCAGCTCCGACGGCACCTCGAGCCCTGCGACGCCGTCAGCTCGACGCCGTCCGAACCCGGGCGTGGACGACCTCGTCGTGCCCGCGGCCGCGGCGGCGGCCATGCCCGAGGCCTGGCACGAGCGGTTCGTCATCGGCTACGGGCCCGGCAAGGCGCTGCTCGGCACCTCGCCCGGCGGCGACTCCGGGACCCTCGACATCGGTCCCGAGTACGGTGCGCCCGGCCCGGACGGCAGCTGGTGGTTCCTCGACGCGGCCAAGGCCGGCTCGCCCACTACGACTCCTCGGGGCGGTTCCTCGACCAGGTCCGGATCCCGCGGACGATGCTGGTGAGCGGCGTGTACTTCCAGTGGCAGCTCCCGCACGTCATGGCCGACGGCATGCTCGTCGCCAGCCGCAACGGCCGGGACGGCACGATGCTCCTGCGGGTCCGCGACGGCGTGCTGGACGAGATCCCCGTCGGGCTCCCTACTGGGCTCCGACCTACAGCGACGGGACCCTGCTCTACGGCTACTCGGGCCGCGGGAGGCTCGAGGTGGTCGACCCGGCCGACGGCTCACGGCAGCGCGACGGACGTCTTCCGCACCCCAGCCGGCACGCCGTTCTCGCTCAAGGTCGGGAGCCGGCTCAAGGTCGAGCTCCCCGACTCGGGGATCTCGGAGGATCCTGCCGATCCGACGGCGTCCGGCGCCGTCGCCCACGTCGGCGTGCAGGCCCGGGCCGGCGCGGACGACACCCTCCACCTGTTCCTCGTGGGGGCCGGCGAGGACGACGAGTCGGTGCAGCTGGTCGGCGCGACCCGGGTCAGCCCCTCGGGTGCGGTGTCGCAGGTCGAGCCGCTGACCAACCCGTTCAGCGAGGCCGACCCCGGCAGCCCGGCCGAGCTCGTGATGGCCCCCGGCTCCTCGACGCCGATGCTCGTCTACGTCCTCGACGACGGCGTGCACGTCTACGAGCGGACGGGCTGAGCTCTCCGGGGGGTCAGACCCCGCGCGCATGACCCAGCGCCACTTGGCGATCCTGCGGTCGCGGACGAAGCCGAACTCGGCGTACAGCTCCTCCAGACCCACGCCGCGATGCTAACCAGCGTTCCGGACGATCGGCGTCCGCCCAGGACCCGCCCTGGGCCAGCGCGTAGGGCTACGCTCGGCCCAACGTGCGCCTGCCACACCTGACCGTCTCGGCAGGCTCCGAACTGCCCCGGGGCGACCCACGGCCCGGCGGCCGGGGGCACGTGGGACCCGGCTTCGTCTCGCTCTACGCACTGTCGTACGCCGGGGGCGCGCTGCTGTTCCTCGCGCCGCTGCTGGTCTCGCTGGCGCTCAAGGTCAACGTCGCTGGTCGGGATCGACCAGGCCCCCAAGAACCTGGCGCTCGTCACCGGCGTCGGGTCGTTGCTCTCGATCGTGAGCAACCCCTTCTTCGGGAGGCTCAGCGACCGGACGACGTCCCGGCTGGGCAGGCGTCGACCGTGGATGCTCCTCGGGCTGGCGGGCGGCGCGATCGGCACGCTGACCGTCGCCCTCGCGCCGAGCATCCCGGTCGTGCTCCTGGGCTGGTGCCTCTGCCAGGTCTTCTTCAACGCCCTGCTCGCCGCCCAGGTCGCGGTGCTCCACGACCAGGTGCCGACCGCCCAGCGGGGCGTCGTCTCCGGCGTGCTCGGGGTCTGCCTGCCGGCAGCGTCCGTGGCCGGCACCTACCTCGTGCAGGCCTTCGACCGGACCACGCTGACCATGTTCCTGGCGCCCTGCGTCGTCGGTGGTGCCTGCGTCCTCGTCTTCGCCGCCAGGCTGCGCGACGTACGTCGTCGACGGCACCGACCGGCCGCCGTGGTCCGTGGGCGAGCTGCTCCGGTCGTTCTACGTCGACCCGCGGCGCAACCCCGACTTCGCCTGGGCGTTCGCGTCGCGGTTCTTCATCGTGACCGCCTACGCGTTCCTGGTGACCTACCAGACCTACTTCCTGCTGGACGAGCTCGGGAGCGCCGAGGACGACGTGCCGCACCAGATCTTCCTCGGCACGCTCGTCCAGTCGATCGCGATCGTCGTCACGTCGCCCCTCGCCGGCAGGCTGTCGGACCGGGTCGGCCGCCGCAAGGTCTTCGTGGCGCTCGCCGCGGTCGTCTACGCGGCTCGCGATGCTGCTGATCGCGGGCGCCGACGGCTTCGACGGCTACCTCGCTCGGCATGGTGGTCGGCGGCGTCGGCTTCGGGGCCTACATGGCCGTCGACCTCGCCCTCGTCGTCGACGTGCTGCCCGACGGTGACTCCGTCGCCAAGGACCTCGGCGTCCTCAACATCGCCGGCGCCCTGCCGTTCGCCGTCGCGCCCGCCGTCGCGCCGGTCGTGCTGGCCCTGGGCGACGGCAGCTACTCGGTCCTCTACGCCGTCGCCGCGGGCTGCGCCGCCGTCGGCGCGCTCGCCATCCTGCCGGTCAGGCGGGTCCGGTAGGCGCGCAGCTCCCGCTCAGCGCCGTCCGCCGAACTCCCAGTCGTGCACGCTCGACGTGGTCGGCCGCTGAGGCCGGCCTCCGCCAGCATTGCGTCGAGCGCCGCTGCGGTCCGGAGCGCCGACCGCCAGCACGATCCCGACCGGCCGGTCGTCGTCCGGGTCGCCCAGCCGACCGTGGATGATCAGGCGGTCGCGCAGGGCCGGCGGCAGGTCGGCGCGGCGGCTGGCCGCCGAGCGCCAGCACCAGGAAGCGCGGCTCGTCCGCAGGGCCCGTGAACTCCCACATCGTGCGGCCGAGCAGGTTGGTGAACCGCCAGATCGAGTGCTGGTCGAACAGCCCGGCCCGCTGGTAGGGCTCCTCGGCGCGAAGGCGCGCGCAGCGCCGGCGTCGGGCAGGTCCACGACGTGGACGCTGCCGGTCCAGGTCTCGCGGTCCGGTCCGAGCGTCGGGCCGCGGGCGGTCATGCCGTCGGCGAAGCCGTCCATGTAGGACCAGTGCCGCTCGTTGAGCTCAGCCTCGTCGGCCGGGCGCGTGGGCGCCGGCTGCGACGCCCGGCTGAGGACAGGAAGTACCGGCCGTCGAGCAGGCTGCCGGCCTTGTCGAGGACGACGCGCAGGATCTGCTCCATCTCGTCGAAGTGCTCCTGGGTGCAGTTCAGCGGCGGCGAGAGCTGGACGACCGGGTCGCCGCGGTCGTCGGCGCGGCAGTAGAGGCCCTCGGCGTAGAGCTGCTTGGAGACGAAGCCGTAGAGGAGCCGCTCGCACTCCTCGTCGGTGAAGGTCTCCTTGGTCGCCTTGTCCTTGACCAGCTCGATGCCGTAGAAGAAGCCGTCGCCGCGGACGTCGCCGACGATCGGCAGGTCCTTGAGCCGCTCGAGGGTCGAGCGGAGCGCCGCCTCGTTGGCTGCGGACGCCCTCGAGGATGTTCTCGTTCTCGAACGCGTCGAGGTTGGCCATCGCGACCGCCGTCGAGACCGGGTGGCCGCCGAAGGTGTAGCCGTGCGCGAACATCGCGCCGTCCTTCTGGAACGGCTCCATCAGCCTGTCGCTGGCGATCATCGCGCCGAGCGGGGCGTAGCCGGAGGTGATGCCCTTGGCGCAGGTGATCATGTCGGGCTCGTAGCCGTAGCGCTCGCAGCCGAACATGTGGCCGAGCCGGCCG
Source organism: uncultured Actinomycetota bacterium (assembly GCA_963793315.1). Classification (GTDB taxonomy): domain Bacteria; phylum Actinomycetota; class Actinomycetes; order Propionibacteriales; family Nocardioidaceae; genus Nocardioides. The sequence continues at coordinate 108,053 of CAWBZR010000011.1, forward strand.
AAGGCGCAGATGACCTCGTCGGAGACCAGCAGCACGTCGTACTCGTCGCAGATCTCGCGGACCCGCTGGAAGTAGCCGGGCGGCGGCGGGAAGCAGCCGCCGGCGTTCTGGACCGGCTCGAGGAAGACGGCGGCGACGGTGTCGGGGCCCTCGTTCTCGATCTGCGACCGCGATCTGGTCGGCGGCCCAGCGGCCGAACGCCTCGAGGTCGTCGGAGACGTGCTCGGGGGCGCGGTAGAAGTTGGTGTTCGGGCACGCGGAACGTCGAGGGCACCAGCGGCTCGAACTGCTGCTTGAGCCCCGGGCAGGCCGGTGATCGAGAGCGCGCCCTGGGTGGTGCCGTGGTAGGCGATCGCCCGCGAGATCACCTTGTGCTTCATCGGCTTGCCGGTGAGCTTGAAGTAGTTCTTCGCCAGCTTCCACGCGGTCTCGACCGCCTCGCCGCCGCCGCTGGTGAAGAACACGCGGTTGAGGTCGCCCGGCGCGTAGTCGGCCACGCGGGCGGCCAGCTCGATCGCGTTGGGGTGGGCGTAGGACCACAGCGGCATGAACGCCAGCTGCTCGGCCTGCTTGGCCGCGGCCTCGGCGAGGTCGGCGCGGCCGTGGCCGAGCTGGCTGACGAAGAGGCCGGCCAGGGCGTCGAGGTACTTCTTGCCGTTGGCGTCCCAGATGTAGGGGCCCTCACCGCGCACGATCACGGGCACGTCGTTGTCCTTGTAGGAGCCGTGCCGCGTGAAGTGCATCCAGAGGTGGTCCTTCGCGGCCTGCTGGAGCTGGGCGGGGTCGAGAGCCATGCCCCCATGATGCTCCGGCGTCCTCGGAAACACCACTCGGAAACGACGGAATCAGTCGCCGATCGAGGAATCAGCGACGGAATCGGCTGCCGGTGGTCGAGGAGGTTGCGCAGCAACCGTCTCGAAACCCCGGAACCGTGCTGGAACCGGTGCGTCCCAGCACCGGCTCGCGAGGTTTCGAGACGGGCGCTGCGCGCCCTCCTCAACCAGCGTGGGGGCTGGTAGGACTAGCCCCATGACCCGCTACGGCGCGCAGTTCGGCCCCGACATCACCTTCCTCGGCGTCGACCCGGTCGACCTCGACGACACCGAGGCGCTGGCGGCGGCCGACGTCGTGGTCGTGGGGGCGCCCTGGGACGGCGGGACCTCGCACCGCCCCGGCACCCGGTTCGGGCCCCAGGCGATCCGGCAGACCGACTACCTGCCGCACGACGGGTCGCGGCCGCACCTCGCGCTGCGGGTCGACGCGCTGCAGGACCTGCGGGTGCTCGACGCGGGCGACGTGGAGATGCCGCCGGGGGAGCAGGAGCGATCGCGCCAGAACCTCGAGGACGCGGTCTACGCCGTGGCCAGCCAGGGCACCATCCCGCTGGTGCTCGGCGGCGACCACTCGATCACGCTGCCGGACGCGACCGGCGGTGGCCCGGCACCTCGGCTTCGGCAAGGTGTCGATGATCCACTTCGACGCCCACGCCGACACCGGCGACATCGAGTTCGGCTCGCTCTACGGCCACGGCCAGCCGATGCGGCGGCTGATCGAGTCCGGGGCGCTGCGCGGCGACCGGTTCCTCCAGATGGGGCTGCGCGGCTACTGGCCCGGCCCCGAGACGCTGGGCTGGATGGCCGAGCAGGACATGCGCTCCTACGAGATGACCGAGATCGGCAAGCGCGGGCTCGACCGCCTGCCTCGACGAGGCGTTCGAGATCGCGCTCGACGAGTGCGACGCGGTCTTCCTCTCCGTCGACATCGACGTCTGCGACCCCGGCCACGCGCCCGGCACCGGCACGCCCGAGCCCGGCGGGCTGTCGAGCACGCGAGCTGCTCGACGCCGTACGCCGGATCTGCCGGGAGCTGCCCGTCGCCGGCATCGACGTGGTCGAGGTGTCGCCGCCCTACGACCACGCGGAGATCACGGCGTTCCTCGCCAACCGGGTCTGCCTCGAGGCGCTCTCCGGGCTGGCGGCGACGAAGGTCGGCATCACCCACGACCCGGCCGGGCCGCTGCTCGAGGGCCGATGAGCACCTGCACACGGTCTTCCGCAACGGCGCCGCTCTTCGACGGCCACCGCTACCGTGGGGCGCTCGGCGGCGTCGTGGTGCGACGGCCGGATCGCGGCGGTCACGCGGAGCACGACGCGCTGGGCCGGCCCGGGCCCGACGCCGCGTCGTCGACCTCGAGGGTGGGCTGCTGGCGCCCGGCTTCACCGACGCCCACGTGCACCCGATCCAGGGCGGCCTGGAGCGGCTGCGCTGCGACCTGTCCGAGCACGAGACCCGCGAGGAGTACCTCGCCGCGGTCCGCGCGTACGCCGACAGCCACCCCGACGTGGGAGTGGATCCTGGGCGGCGGCTGGGCGATGCCGGCGTTCCCCGGCGGCACGCCCCTGGCGGCCGACCTCGACACCGTGGTGCCGGACCGGCCGGTGTTCCTGCCCAACCGGGACCACCACGGCGCCTGGGTCAACAGCCGCGCGCGCTGGAGATCGCCGGGATCACCCGGGACACTCCGGACCCGCCGGACGGCCGGATCGAGCGGGACGCCGACGGCCAGCCGACGCGGCACCCTCCACGAGGGCGCGACCGCGCTGGTCAGCGGCACCTGCCCCGCACCACCGGAGCCGACTACCGCGCGGCGCTGCTCGCCGGCCAGGCCTACCTGCACTCGCTCGGCGTCACCAGCTGGCAGGACGCGATCGTCGGCTCCTACGCCGGCATGGACGACCCGGGCTCGACCTACGTCGAGGCGGCGCGCGAGCGGCGAGCTCCGCTCGCACGTCGTCGGCGCGCTCTGGTGGGACCGCACGCCAGGGCGTCGAGCAGGTCGCCGACCTGGTCGGCCGGCGCGAGGCGCTGACCGGTGGCCGGTTCCGCGCCACCACGCGTCAAGGTGATGCAGGACGGCGTGGCCGAGAACGGCACCGCCGCGCTGCTCGAGCCCTACCTCGACCGGTGCGGCCACGCCACCGACAACCTCGGCCACTCGTTCCTCGACGCGGCAGGCGCTGCGCGACGCGGTCGGCCGCGCTGGACGCGGCCGGCTTCCAGGTGCACGTGCACACCATCGGCGACCGCGCCGTCCGCGAGACCCTGGACGCGATGGTCGGCACCGACCCGCGCCCGCCGGCATCAGATCGCGCACCTGCAGCTGGTCCACCCCGACGACGTGCCGCGGTTCGCCGCAGCTCGGGGTCGCCGCGAACATGCAGGCGCTCTGGGCCTGCCACGACGAGCAGATGGTCGACCTGACCATGCCGTTCCTCGGCGAGGAGCGGTCGCGCTGGCAGTACCCCTTCGGCGACCTGCACCGGGCCGGTGCCCGGCTGGTCGCGGGCAGCGACTGGCCGGTCTCCACGCCCGACCCGCTCGCCGCGATCCACACCGCGGTCACCCGGACGTCGTACGGCGACGCCGGGCGCCGGCCGGCACCGAGCCGTTCCTGCCGGAGCAGGCGCTGTCGCTCGAGGTCGCGTTCGCGGCGTACACCTCCGGCAGCGCGTGGGCCAACCACCGCGACGACGCCGGGGCCGTCGCGGCCGGCGCGGTGGCGGACCTCGTCGTGCTCGACCGCGACCCGTTCGCCGGGCCGCCCGAGGAGATCGGGGCGGCCCGCGTGGTGTCCACCTGGATCGACGGCGAGCTCGTCCACGGCTGACGGCCCGGGTGGCGGTGGGCTGGCAACCGTTGTCCACCGACTCTCCTGAGGGGGAGGTGGGCTGGCAACGGTTGTCCCCGTGGAGAGCGGTTGTCCCGCAACCGCCACCCCGGGCCGTCGCCCCCGCCCTGTGGACAGCGGTTGGTCACCCACCGCCCCCCGGAGGCAACTGATTCCGCAGGAAACGGCGGCCCACCCCTACAGATTCCGTCGTCAGCCGCCTAGGCTCCGGGCCATGGCCGACCAGCGTTTCCAGAACGTCATCAACGGTGAGCTCGTCGACTCCGCGTCGGGGGAGACCTACGACATCGTCGACCCCACCACGGGGGAGGTCTACGCCGCGGCCCCGATGTCGGCGGCAGGAGGACATCGACCGCGCCTACGCCGCCGCCGCGACGGCGTTCGAGAGCTGGGGCGACTCGACGCCGCAGGACCGCGCGACGGCGATGCTCAAGATCGCCGAGGCGATCGACGCGCGCAAGGACGAGATCAACGCGGTCGAGTGCAAGGACACCGGCAAGCCGCTGCACCTGACGATGTCGGAGGAGCTGCCCTACGCCTCCGACCACTTCCGCTTCTTCGCCGGGGCCGCCCGGGTGCTGCAGGGCAGCTCGGCGGGCGAGTACATGGCCGACCACACGTCGTGGATCCGCCGCGAACCGGTCGGCGTGGTCGGCCAGGTGACGCCGTGGAACTACCCGCTCATGATGATGATCTGGAAGATCGCCCCGGCGCTGGCCGGCGGCAACACGATCGTCCTCAAGCCCAGCGACACCACACCCGCGAGCTCGACGCTGCTGGCCGAGATCTGCCAGGAGTTCCTGCCGCCCGGTGTGCTCAACGTCGTCTGCGGCGACCGCGACACCGGTCGCGCGCTGGTCTCGCACAAGACGCCAGCGATGGTCGCGATCACCGGCTCGGTGCGGGCCGGCATGGAGGTCGCCGAGGCGGCGTCGCCACGACCTCAAGCGGGTGCACCTCGAGCTCGGCGGCAAGGCGCCGGTCATCGTCTTCGACGACGCCGACATCGCGCAGGCGGCCGAGGGCATCGCCGGCGCCGGGCTCTTCAACGCGCGGCCAGGACTGCACCGCGGCCACGCGGGTGCTCGCCGGCCCCGGCGTCCACGACGAGTTCGTCGCCGCGCTCACCGAGGCCGCGCAGGGGATGCCGACCGGGCAGCCCGACAGCGAGGACACCTACTACGGGCCGCTGAACAACCAGAACCAGTACGACCGGGTCTCCGGCATGGTCGACCGGCTGCCCGACCACGCGCAGACTCGAGACCGGCGGCGCCCGGCACGGGTCGGTCGGCTACTTCTACGAGCCGACCGTGGTCTCCGGCCTCCAGCAGGACGACGAGCAGATCCAGTCCGAGATCTTCGGGCCGGTGATGACCGTCCAGAAGTTCACCGACGAGGCCGAGGCGCTGGCCTGGGCCAACGGCGTGGAGTACGGCCTGGCCTCGAGCGTCTGGACCAAGGACCACGCGCGGGCGCTGCGGATGTCGCGCAAGCTCGACTTCGGCGTCGTCTGGATCAACACCCACATCCCCTTCGTCTCCGAGATGCCGCACGGCGGGTTCAAGCACTCGGGCTACGGCAAGGACCTGTCGATGTACGGGCTCGAGGACTACACGCGCATCAAACACGTCATGTCCTACATCGGCGGCTGAGCGCCGCGATATTGGCGCGCTGCCGGCGTTGTCGGCGCTCGACGGCCCGCTTCGCTCAAAGGCCGCCTTCGCGCCTCCGCCTTGGCAGCACACCAATCTCGCGACGCTCAGCTCGCCGATGGAGAAGAGAGAACATATGAGGATCCTGCTGATCGGCGCCGGCGGCGTCGGGGGAGCGTTCACCGCGATCGCGGCGCGGCGCGACTTCTTCGAGACCATCGTCATCGCCGACTACGACGCGGCGAGGGCCGAGAAGGCCGCCGCCACCGACTCGCGCTACGTCGCCGCGCAGGTCGACGCCTCTGACGCGGACTCCGTGTCGGCGCTGTGCCGCGAGCACCGCATCACGCACGTGATGAACGCCGTCGACCCGGTCTTCAACATGCCGATCTTCAACGGCGCCTTCGCGGCCGGCGCCGACTACCTCGACATGGCGATGTCGCTGTCGAAGCCACACCCGGACGCGCCGTACGAGAAGTGCGGCGTGAAGCTCGGAGACGAGCAGTTCGCGGTCGCCGACGGCTGGGCCACGGCCGGGCGGCTGGCGCTGGTCGGGATCGGGGTGGAGCCGGGGCTCTCCGACGTGTTCGCGCGCTACGCCGCCGACCACCTGTTCAGCGAGATCGACGAGCTCGGCACCCGCGACGGCGCCAACCTGGTGGTCACCGACGACGACGGCAACGAGATCTTCGCGCCGTCGTTCTCGATGTGGACCACGATCGAGGAGTGCCTCAACCCGCCGGTCATCTGGGCGGGCGACGGCACCGGCGCGGGGGACTGGCACACGACGCCGCCGTTCAGCGAGCCGGAGGTCTTCGACTTCCCCGAGGGGATCGGCCCGGTCGAGTGCGTGAACGTCGAGCACGAGGAGGTCCTCCTCATGCCGCGCTGGGTCGACTGCAAGCGCGCGACCTTCAAGTACGGACTCGGCGACGAGTTCATCAACATCCTCAAGGTGCTCCACACCCTCGGGCTCGACAGCACCGAGAAGATCCGGGTGAAGGGCGTCGAGGTGAGCCCGCGCGACGTGGTCGCCGCCGTGCTGCCCGACCCGGCCACCGTCGGCCCGCGGATGAAGGGAAAGACCTGCGCCGGGCTGTGGGTGACCGGCACGGGCAAGGACGGCCAACCACGGTCGACCTACCTTTACCACGTGGTCGACAACGAGTGGACGATGCAGGAGTACGGCCACCAGTGCGTCGTCTGGCAGACCGCGATCAACCCTGTCGTCGCCCTCGAGCTGCTCGCCAACGGCACCTGGACCGGCGCGGGCGTGCTCGGTCCGGAGGCCTTCGACGCCGTGCCGTTCCTCGACCTGCTGACCGCCTACGGCAGCCCGTGGGGCATGCAGGAAGTGGCCACCTCGGACGTCTCGGGTTGACCCGGCCGGCGCGCCGACCGTGGGGGGACGGCGCGCCGGTTCGGTGAGCGGGTCGGTGAGCTGCTCAGATGTCGATCGGCAGCAGCACGCGGTCGATGGCATGGCCGATCTGCTTGTTGCCCCGGTTGATGTCGACGCCGTTGAGGATGACGACCGGGTTCGCGAGATCTGGGTCCTTGTCCTTCAGGGTGATGTTGCCCTTCCGGCTGACGACCTTGACCGTGCCGCCCTGGGCGGTGGTGAGCCTGGTGCCCTTCTTCGCCGCGGCGACGACCTTCGGCGACGCGAGCGTGGCGCCCGCGACGACGTGGTAGAGCAGGACCGTCTCGATGGTGTCCACGCCGGCCAGCTTCAGCAGCTGGTTGACCACCTTCTTCTCGGTGCGCGGCCGCTTGCCGGTCAGGTCGCCCACGAGGTCGCGGAAAGCCTGGTCGGTGGGCAGGAACGCGGTGAGCCGGACCGAGCCGTCGGTCAGCAGCGCGACCGGGCTGGTGGGCTTGGCCGTGACCACCGCCACGACGGCGGCCTCCAGGATGTCGAAGTCCTGCCAGTTGCGGTCGAGCTTGGTGCCGTCCTTGGCCAGGACCTGCGCCAGGCTGCGGTTGCCGGCCCGGTCGTGCCGGACCGATGCGTCAGCCGGGGTGGCGAGGCCGACTCCGGTGACGACGAGGGCGCCGGCGGCCAAGGCGGCGAGCCGGGTGACGAGGTGGTGCTTCATGGGGATTTCCTCTCTGCGGTGGTGGTGATCTGGTCGGGCTCATAGGTGCCGCGCAGGACCGAGGTCACGCTGTGCGCGGGATCGCCGTCGTCGGCCTCGAGGCTCACGTCCACGGCGGAGTAGGCCGCGACGAGGCGGTCGTCGACCTCGAAGGTCGCGCCGCCGCCGGGGTCGACCAGGCCGAGCGCGAGCATCTTGTTGCTCGTCGGGTCGAGCAGCCAGGCGTAGTAGAACTCCCCGCTCGCCGTGCTCGGGAGGTCGTGCACCGCCAGCGTCATCCGCGTGCGGCCGTCGTGCTCGACCATCCGGACGCTGCCGTCTCCCGAGGCGGCGACCGACACCGGAGTCAGCGCGGCCTCGATCCCCGGGCCGGCGGCCGGGGAGTCGTCGGAGCGCCACCAGACCGTGCCGGTCACGCCGAGGGTGAGCACGACAGCCGCGGCCACGGCGAGCAGGGCCCCACGGCGGCGGGGCTGCGCGGGTGCGCTGAGCGGAGGCAGCGCCGGCGCGGCGGAGCCGAGCGTGCCGCTCGCCCGGACGAGCAGGGCATGCCCCGCGACGGCGTCCGCGAGCTCCTCCTGGCAGGTCCCGCAGGAGGCCAGGTGGTCGCCCGCGGCGAGCGCCTCGGCGTTGCCGAGCTCTCCGCGAAGCAGCCCGAACAGGTCGAGGTGTCCACTCATGACGCATCTCCTTCGAGCTCCCCGTGTCCCCGTGCGAGCACGTCGCGCAACCGGCGCGTGCCGCGCGCCGCCCGTGCCTTGACCGTCCCCAGCGGCGCGTCGATCCGGGCCGCGATCTCGCGCTGGCTCAGTCCGCCGAAGTAGGCGAGGAGCAGCACCTCGCGCTCGTGCTCCGGAAGCTGCTCGAGCCCCGCGCGGACCTCGGCGGCGTCGGCGTACCGCTCGACGGTCTCGCGACCGTCCTCGCCCACCAGGTCACGCATGGAGTCGACGTCCACCACCGCGTGCCGGCGGGCGCGCAGGGTGTCGACGGCGCGGTGGTGTGCGATCGTGAACAGCCAGCTGCTGAACCGTTCGCCGGTGCGATACCTGCCGGCGCTGCGCCAGGCGTCGAGGAACGTCCGCTGGAGCACGTCCTCGGCCTCGTCCTGGCCGACGTAGCGCTGCAGGTAGGCCAGCAGGCTCGCGCCGTAGGCCTCGTAGGCCTCCTCGAGCGCCCGCTCGTCCCGGCGGGCGAGCCGCTCGCCGAGGGCGTGGCCGGGTTCCATGGCGGTACTTCGTGCCTGACGGCCGAACGGTTGCCCGCCGCGCGGACATCTTCACCGGGACTTCCGGCGCGCACCGGACGGTCCTCGCACACATACGTGTGACACGGATCCCGCGTTTTGGGGCCGCGAAGGCGGAGAGAACCGTCGTCCTAGGGGCGATACAGAGGTGGAAGTCGTCGCCCCACGTCACTAGGTTGCCTTGCATGCCGAATGCAGGGTCGCCGGCGATCTCGGTGCGGGGGCTGAGCAAGCACTACGACGACGTGCGTGCCGTCGATGATCTCGACCTCGACATCGAGGATGGCGAGTTCTTCTCGATGCTCGGGCCGTCCGGCTCCGGGAAGACCACGGTGCTGAGGCTGATCGCCGGCTTCGAGCCGCCCACCGCGGGCACGATCCGGCTCGGCGACGAGGACGTGACCGGCCGCGCGCCGTACGACCGTGACGTCAACACCGTCTTCCAGGACTACGCGATCTTCCCGCACATGAGCGTCCTGCAGAACGTCGAGTACGGCCTGCGGGTCAAGAAGGTCGCCAAGGTGGAGCGGCGCAAGCGGGCCGAGGAGGCCCTCGCCACCGTTCGGCTCGAGGGGTACGCCGACCGGCGGCCGCACCAGCTCTCCGGCGGTCAGCGGCAGCGGGTGGCGCTGGCCCGCGCCCTGGTCAACCGGCCCAAGGTGCTGCTGCTCGACGAGCCGCTGGGCGCGCTCGACCTCAAGCTGCGCCGCGAGATGCAGGTCGAGCTCAAGGAGATCCAGCGCGAGGTCGGCATCACCTTCGTCTTCGTCACCCACGACCAGGAGGAGGCGCTCACGATGAGCGACCGCATCGCGGTCTTCAACGAGGGGCGGATCCAGCAGCTCGCGACGCCGTTCGAGCTCTACGAGGAGCCGGCCTCGGCGTTCGTGGCCGGGTTCGTCGGCACCTCCAACCTGCTCGAGGGCGCGGTCGCCGAGCAGCTCGTCGGCGAGACCGGGACCTTCGTGATCCGGCCCGAGAAGCTGGTCATGCACGCCGAGACCGGCGCGCCGATCGCCGACACGGAGACCTGCGTGGCACCCGGGGTCGTCCGCGAGGTCGTCTACCTCGGCGCCAGCACCCACTCCGTGGTCGAGCTGGACGCCGGCGCCAGGCTGACCGTGGCCCACCAGAACTCGGACCGCACCATCGACGCCGCCCTCGAGCGGCGCCAGCAACGTGTCGCGCTCTCGTGGCGACGCGACCACCTGGTGGCGCTGGGTCGTGCTCCCGACCCGGCGACGCCATCACCTGAGGAGAACGAATCATGAGGAGAACGACGAGGTCTTTTCGGGGCCCCCGCGAAAGCGCGAGTGCAGCGACCGGTTCCGCGGGGTGGTTCAGAGTGCTGACCGCCGCTCTTGCCAGCGCCGTCCTGCTGCTGGGGGCAGCAGCGTGCGGCACCGACTCGGGTGACGACGACGCCAAGGGGACCCCGGGTGCGGAGGGCTTCAACCCGCCCGATGTCCCGATGACCGAAGAGCTCGGAGACCCGGAGGGACAGGTCAACATCCTGGCTTGGCCGGGCTACGCCGAGGACGGCTCGACCGACAAGTCGGTCGACTGGGTGACGCCGTTCGTCGAGCAGACCGGCTGCAAGGCCAACGTGAAGTACTTCGCGACGTCCGACGAGGCCGTGCAGCTGATGAAGACCGGTGAGTACGACGTGGTCTCGGCCTCCGGTGACGCCACCCTGCGGCTGATCGCCGCCGGCGACGTGGCTCCGGTCAACACCGACCTGGTCAAGAACTACGCCGACATCTCGCCGTTCCTGAAGGACCAGGGCTACAACTCCGTCGACGGCCAGATGTACGGCATCCCGCACGGGTGGGGTGCCAACCTGCTCATGTACAACACCGAGAAGGTCAGCCCGGCCCCGACCAGCTGGTCCGCGGTCTTCGACGACGCCTCGGACTACGCCGGCAAGGTGACGGCCTACGACTCGCCGATCTACATCGCCGACGCCGCGCTCTACCTCATGAACACCCAGCCCGACCTCGGGATCAAGGACCCCTACGCCCTCGACCAGGATCAGCTGGACGCGGCGGTCGAGCTGCTCAAGAAGCAGAAGGAGAGCGTCTCGGAGTACTGGTCGGACTACCTGAAGGAGATCCAGGCCTTCAAGCAGGGCGACACCGAGATCGGCACGACCTGGCAGGTCATCGCCTCGCTCGCGGAGAGCGAGGGCGCGCCGGTCGAGGCGTTCCTGCCCGAGGAGGGCTCCACCGGCTGGTCGGACACGTGGATGATCAGCTCGGAGTCGAAGAACCCCAACTGCGCCTACGCGTGGATGGACTACATCGCCAGCCCGCCGGCCCAGGCCGCCGTGGGCGAGTGGTTCGGTGAGGCGCCGGCCAACCCGAAGGCCTGTGACCTGGTGTCGGACGCGACGTTCTGCGAGACCTACCACGTCTCGGACGCCGACTACGCCGCGCAGATCCACTACTGGACCACGCCGATCGAGCAGTGCCTGGACGGGCGCACCGACGTGAAGTGCACCGACTACGGCGACTGGACGACCGCGTGGACGGAGATCAAGGGGTAGATCCTGTCCGTCCTCTCACGCCGCCCGGGTCTCCGGGTGGGCCTCCTCCTGACGCCACCGATGCTGTGGCTGGGAGTGGCCTACCTGGGGGCCCTGGCCGCGCTGCTGATCACCTCGCTGTGGGCCCAGAACGACTTCACCGGCAACATCGAGCGCACGTGGACGCTCGACAACTTCCGTGACCTGTTCACGATCGAGGTCTACCGGACCATCACGTTCCGCACGATCGGGATCGCGGCGCTGGTGACCGCGGTCGACGCGCTGCTGGCGTTCCCGATCGCGCTGTTCATGGCGAAGGTGGCCTCGCCGCGGTTCCAGCGGCTGCTGGTCATCGCGGTGCTGATGCCGCTGTGGGCGTCCTACCTCGTGAAGGCCTACGCCTGGCGCGGCATGCTGTCGTCCAACGGCCTGGTCGAGTCGATCGCGTCGCCGTTCGGGCTCGGTACGCCGGGCTACGGCCTCGTCGCGACCACGATGACGCTGGCCTACCTCTGGCTGCCCTACATGATCCTGCCGATCTACGCCGGCCTCGAGCGGCTGCCGAACTCGCTCTTCGAGGCTTCCGCCGACCTCGGGGCCGGGTCGTGGACGACGCTGCGGCGGGTGGTGCTGCCGATGGTGTTCCCGGCGTTCGTGGCCGGGTCGATCTTCACCTTCTCGCTGTCGATGGGTGACTACATCGCGGTCAAGATCGTCGGCGGCACCTCGCAGCTGCTGGGCAACGTCGTCTACGACAATCAGGGCGCGGCCAACAACCTGCCCTTCGCAGCGGCGATGGCCACGATCCCGATCGTCGTGATGCTGGGCTACCTCGCGGCCGCCCGGCGCACCGGCGCGCTGGAGGAACTGTGAGGGCAGTGGACACGAGGAGGGGCCCATGAGACTGCCGGGCGGCCTGCGGGTCTCGGTCTCGGTCATCACCGCGGTGGTGCTCGTGATCATCTACGTGCCGCTGCTGCTGGTGCTGCTCAACTCGTTCAACACCGACCGCACCTTCGGCTGGCCACCCCCCGGCTACACCACGCACTGGTGGAAGGTGGCCTGGCACAGCGAGGGCGCCCGCGACGCGCTGTGGACCTCGGTGCGGGTGGCCATGGCCGCCACGGCGATCGCGCTGGTGCTCGGGACGCTCGCGGCGATGGCGCTGCGGCGCCGGGCCTTCTTCGGCCGCAACGTCGTCTCGCTCCTGATCATCCTGCCGATCGCGCTGCCCGGCATCGTGACCGGCCTCGCCTTCCAGAACGGCTTCCGAACCATCCTCGGCATCCAGCTCTCGCTCTGGACGATCGTGATCGCGCACGCGACGTTCTGCATCGTCACCGTGTTCAACAACGTGCAGGCCCGCTTCGCCCGCCTCGGCGGCAACCTCGAGCAGGCGTCGATGGACCTCGGCGCCGGCCCCTTCACGACGTTCCGCCTCATCACGCTGCCGATGCTCCGCTCGGCGCTGTTGGCCGGCGGGCTGCTGTCCTTCGGCCTCTCCTTCGACGAGATCGTGGTCACCCAGTTCACCGCCTCGTCGCAGGACCGCACCCTGCCGATCTGGATCTTCCAGAACCTGTTCCGCCCCAACGAGGCCCCCATCGTCAACTGCGTCGCCGCGGCGTTGGTGCTGTTCTCGGTGATCCCGATCTACCTCGCCCAGCGGCTCTCGGGCAACGCCACCGAGGCGATGACGGGGGCTCGCTGAACCGACCAGTCGATACGGCGCGTTGGGCGAGCGACTACTACGGGGGAGCGGGCACTCTGATCGAGGTCGACTCCCTCGAGTCGGGCAAGACGCTCGGCACGCCGTTCGAGTATCTCCAGGGCGCGGGCTGAGGCTCAGGCGAGGAACTACCGCTCCACGACGCCGAGCGTCTCAGTCGCGGCGGGGCGCCGGAAGATGCCCGCGCACGGTTTGGGCTCGAAGTAGGTCGTCTTGGGCGGCATCACCCCGCCGGCGTCGGCCAGGGCCGTGAGCGTCTCGAGCGGGGGCGGTGCGAGGGTGAACAGCACGCCGCCGTCGGCGTCACACCGCCGGGTCAGCTCGTCGACCTGGGTCTTGGCCGGCGCGATCTCGATCGACTGCTTCAGCTGGTCGAGGACCACGGCCTGGAGGACCTCGGCGTCCAGGCCCGCGACGGCGGCGTGGGGGGTGACGTCGTACCAGCGGCCCTCGGCGTAGAGGCCGAAGGACCCGGAGGACGAGGGCGACGGAGCGTCCACGGCAGTCACCTGGAAGGTCGGCGCGAGGAGGTCGACCAGAGGAGCGAGGTCGACGGGGCCGATCACGCGCCGGTGGAAGGCGGAGAGCCGTAGGCCGTCCATCGGGTGGACGACGCAGAGGACGCCCGCGCCGGACGGCTCGCCGCTCTGCCGCCACGCGGCGAGGGCGGCAGCGACGCGGTGGTGACCGTCGGCGATGTAGTGGTCCCCGACGGACAGCTCGCTGGCGAGGCGGGTGGTCGGGTCGCCGGCCGGCACGCGCCAGACGGTCTGGTGCAGGCCGCTGGGGCCGGCGAAGTCGAGCAGGGGCTCGGTCCGGCACACCTCCTCGAGCGCGGCGGCGTACGTCGGACCGGCGTGGTGCAGCAGCGCGACCAGCGCCGGTGCGGCATCGGTCGTGGTCTGGTGGTGGACCAGGCTCTCGACCCGCTGGGTCTGCACCGCCTCGTGGCCGCGCACCTGGCCGCCGACGAACGCGCGGACCGCCACGTCGCACACGACACCGATGGAGGAAAGGTCGCCGCGCTGCTGGCGGTAGACGTAGAGCGCCGGCGCGCACTTGTCGTAGGCCGCGGGGTCCACCGGCGCGACGGGCGGGAGCGTGCCGGTGTCCTCGGGGAGCTCGGCCAGACCGGTGACCAGGCGCCGTGCCCAGTCCGGCCGGACCACGAGGGCCGGAAAGGGGCGGACGTCGCTCACGCGGGTCGCTCGGCGTCCGGAGCGAGCGTCACCTCGGAGACGCTGAGGACGTAAGGAAGGTCTCGGAGGGTGGCCAGCAGCTCTTCCGAGAGCTGGTCGGCCACGTCGATGGTCGCGACCGCGGCCTCGCCGCCGCGGAAGATGTGGTTCTGCATGTGCTCGACGTTGAGGCCCGCTGCGCTGAGCCGGTCGAGCACCTGGGCGAGCACGCCGACGCGGTCGAGGTGGCGGATCGTGAGCGTGGAGGACCCGAGCCGCTCGGGCTCGAGGTTGACGCAGTGCCGCGCCTCGCCCGCCATGAACGCGTCGACGATCTCCGTGATCCCGGCTGCGATGGCGCGCTGCGCCTGCTCGGTCGACGCGCCGATGTGGTGCGTGGCGACGACCTGGGGGTGCCGGCCCAGCGGTGAGTCCCAGGACCCCTTGCCCGAACCCGGCTCGTCGGCGAAGACGTCGAGACCGGCACGGAGCCGGCCGGCGTCCAGCGCCTCGAGCAGCGCCTCCTCGTCGACCACCTCACCCCTCGAGGTGTTGAGGAGGATGGCGTCCGGCTTCATCTGTGCGAGGAACTCCGCGTCGACCAGGTGCTTGGTGTCAGGGCTCGACGGGACGTGGAGGCTCACGATGTCGGACGAGGACAGGAGCTCCCCGAGCGAGTCACACATCGTGATGCCGAGCTCCTCGGCCCGCGCCTCGACGTACGACGAACGACCCTTCCGGGCGAGCGACCGGACCTCGATGCCGAAGGCGGCCGCCCGCTCCGCGACGGCGAGGCCGATCGAGCCGAGGCCGATGATGCCCATGGTGGAGCCGAGCAGCCCGCCCGCCTTGCTGTACTTCTTCTTGTCCCAGTGGCCGCGACGCAGGTCTGCCACGTTGTCCGCGATCCGCCGGTCGATCGCCAGCAGCAGCCCGATCGTCAGCTCCGCGACGGCGGCCGAGTTGCGGCCCGGCACGTTGGAGACGAAGACGCCGGTCGTGGCGGCGGCGTCGGTGTCGATCGTGTTGGTGCCGGCCCCCGCCCGGATCACCAGGCTGAGCCGGTCGGCGGCCTCGAACACCGGGCGCTTGACCTTGGTGCTCCTGACCACCAGCGCGTCGAACCCGGCGATCCGGGACGGGAGCTGGTCGGCCGAGAGGTCGGGCTCCACCACGCAGGTGTGACCCCGCGACTCGAGGTCCTCAACCGTGCTCTCGGGCACCTTGTCGGCGAACAGCAGATGCATCGCGCGCCCTCCGCGTCCGTGCTCACCTGCTGGGGGTCGGCGAGCGTGCGGTCACGCTAACAGGCTGGCTTCGATCCGATCGAGGGCGTCGTTGAGCCATCTGGGGGTGTGCGAGCTCGAGGGTCCCGGGCGGCTTGGTGGAGGTGAAGGGCACGACGGCGGTCTCTGTGTCGGCCTCCATCACCTTGGCCTCGGCGATCGCCAGCAGCCGCAGCGAGCCCTGCTCGACAAGCGGCGAAGTGACGCGGACGCTCGCATCCGACTGTCGGCTTCCCGCGCACCCGACGGGCGGCGGAGCCCGTTGCCGAGTGGACGCGATTCC
The DNA here is from genome assembly GCA_963793315.1 of uncultured Actinomycetota bacterium. Lineage (GTDB taxonomy): Bacteria > Actinomycetota > Actinomycetes > Propionibacteriales > Nocardioidaceae > Nocardioides. Next base: position 123,738 of record CAWBZR010000011.1, read on the forward strand.
CGCGAGCATCAGCTCCAGAACTCGCTGAGCTGCTCGGCAAGGTTCCGGCCTTGCGCGTAGCCGGCCCGAGCGGCAGGCGGGCGCAGTGAGAGGTCCATCGCGTTGGCGCCGAACAGGTGCTCGGCGCTGCTGTCGGGGATGATCGTCTCGACCGTGCTGCCGAGCTCGCGCAACGCCTCCACCTGCACCGCGAGTGCCGTGCGCCAGTGCAGAGGGTGGAGAGTCCTGCCGCCGAGTGGCGACAGCACCAGCACGCGCTCGTGGCCGACGGCCAGGTCGGCGTTCTCGGCGTTGGCCCGGTAGCCGCCGTCGATGTAGGGGGTGTCCCCGATCCGGTAGGGAAGGCCACCGCCGGCACAGCTGGCGGCGACCGCGTCCACCAGGTCGACTCCGCTGTGGCGGTCGAACACGACCGGTTCACCGGAACGCGCATCGACCGCCGTGATGAGCAGCGACCGGTCCGGCCAGTGCTGGCTGGGCAGCCGCGCGGCCACGGTGGCGCGCCACTCAGCCTGCCACGACCCGTCCGACGCGCCATCCCTGTCGAGAGCCGCCGCGCCCACCTTGCGGCGCATGTCGGTCACGTCCTCGGCGGAGGCGATGATCGTGAGGAGTCTGTCGAGCTGGTCCGCCATCGGCCTCTTGGGGAGGCGTGCTCGGTCGGATCCGGTGAGGCCCGGACGCTGCTCCGGCGCGGTGGCAACGGTGGCGGCGAAGAGCTCGGTCGGGGTGGCGCCGGCGATCTGGGCCGCGGCGGTCGAGCCGGCTGACGTCCCTATGGTCAGGTCAGCTGTGGTCACGTCCAGCCGGGCATCGGACAGGCCAGCGATGACGCCGATCAGCCACGCGTTGCCTGTCGAGCCGCCGCCGCCGAGGACCAGGGCTCGGTCGCCGGTGGTCGCGGAGAAGTGCAGGGTCGGGAAGAGTGCTGTGGTCACAGGAGTCGCCTTTCGCGCGTTGCGAAGGGGCGCTCCCGAGGGCGACTGGCTCAGTCGCGCGTCGTGCAGTGCCGGGGAGCACCCACCGTGGGTGTTGCTTGCATGGGGTCTCACCTCCTGCCGGTCGATCACGATTGCCGGGACGCTAACGCGCCGGCGCCGCGGTGTGCAATCGGCATTTTGGCCACCCACCCCGATCCGGAGCCGGCACGAACGACTCCTGCGTCAACAACGTCCGCTGAGGTAGGCGACGAAACCCGGGTTGGTGAGCGCCCACGGACCACGGGCCGCGCGGACGAGTCGCACCGCCTCGTCCGGCGTGCGTCCGAGCTGCACGAGCGCCTCGGCGACCACGACGCCCGAGCGGTTGAGCCCGCCCGAGCAGCGGACCAGCACGGACCGACCGTCGACGACCGCGGCGGCGACGAGAGCGCCGAGCTCGCGCACCCGCGCGGCGGACGGCGCGTCGAGCACCGCGTCGGCCAGCCGGGCGACGACGTGCTCGACGCCGGGGGAGGGTCCGTAGCCCTCGCGGGCGGTCAGGCTGACGACGAGGTCGAACTCGTCGCCCACGACGCATGCCGTGGGCGACTGCGCACGCACGTCGTGGCCGCCCATACAGAGGCCGGGGACGACCTCGTTCCAGGGGTCGTCGCAGAGCGGCATCCTCGTGGCACGGCCGGTGCCGGCGCACGCGCCGCAGTCCGGCATGGCGACCGGCTCGGCGTAGCACTCGTGGCACAGCACGGGCTCATCCTTGCCGACGGGGTCAGGGCCGCGACGCGGAGAACCGCGCATCCGGCCGCCCGGTGCCGTCGACGAGGTCGGCGAGGATGCGGCCGACCGACGGCACGAACTTGAACCCGTGGCCCGAGAAGCCGGCACCCACGACGACCGGACCCACGCGGTCGAGGACGAAGTCGGTGTCGAGGGTGGACGTGTAGGTGCAGCTGATCGGCGTCAGCGCGTCGGCGTCGACACCGGGCAGCCACTCGCGGGCGTAGCGCTGGAGTGCCGCGAGCTGCACCGGCTCAGGGGCGAAGCTGCGGGCGTCGGGGTCGGTGACAGGACCGACACCGTGCCACCCGGCTTTGACGCCCTCGCCGGGGGTGAGGGTGCCGTAGGTCTGGGGGGAGCACCAGTAGTCGTAGCGGGGGTCGCCGGGCCCGGGCAGGTGGTTGAAGCCTGGCCACACGGCCGAGGGGTCCGAGACCGAGAAGTGCGCCGGCTGCTCCTGCGTGACCACCAGCCGCGGCAGCGGGACGAGGCCACCGAGGAGCTTGCTCGGTCCACGCGCCCGCCGTGACGACCACGGTGTCCGCGACGTAGACCTCTGCCGCGGTGGCGACCTCGACCAGGTCGTCGTCACGGACACGCATCGACTCCACGCCGGGCTCGAGGAGGACCTCGCCCCCGTGGCGAGACCGCCTCCGACTGCAGGGCGGCCACCGCCTCGTCGGCGTCCAGCCGTCCGGCGTCAGGTGTGTGTACGACGCGGGTGTCGAACCGGATGCCGGCCCACCTCTCGTGCGCCTCCTCGGGCGTCAGCATGGTCGCGCGTACGCCGTGGGTGCGGAGCGCCTCGGCGAGGTCGGGGGCGATGCCGGACCCGTGGTTGACGATCCCGACGAGCTCCAGCAGCGAGGAGCCACTCGAGTCCTCGAGCTCGCGCCACAGCGACGCCGCCTCGCGCAGCATGGACTGGAACGTCGCGTCGACATAGGTCAGGTTGAAGTTGCGCGAGCGCCCGTGCGAGGCGCCCATGGTGTGCCGCGCGCCGAACCGCTCGAGCAGCGTGACGTGCGGCCCCGGCGGGCGAGGTGCCAGGCGGTCGCCGACCCCATGGCGCCGCCACCGACGACGACGGTCTCGCGCCGGGCTGCCATGCGGCCAGTCTGGCGGACGGTCAGACCGGACCGGTCAGACCAGCCCGCTGGCGTCGAACAGCCAGCTCGTGTCGGCGGTGGCGAGCGAGTCGACCCACGAGGACGGCGCCGCGGTCATGATCGCGTTGTAGTCCCAGTAGTCCTTCCACAGGCACACCCGGCCCTCGCGGACGCGGTGCACGGTGGCGAAGGGCAGGACGACGATCTCGCCGGAGGCGAAGGTCCAGGTCTCGGAGTGCTCGTACATGACGGCGTCGCCGTCGGCGACGAGCAGCCCGTCGTGGTTCTCGTAGGCCGCGAGCTCGCCCCAGCCGACCCGCAGCCGCTTGGCGATGTCGACCGGGCCGCGGGCGGCGAACTCCGGCCCGAGGGGGACGTCCATGTAGATGCAGTCCTCGGTGACCCACTCGGCGATGCCGGCGTAGTCGCGGGCGGACAGCGTGGCCCAGAGGCCGCGGACCGCCTCCTCGGGCGTCCTCATGCGATCGGGATCGGACGCAGGGCGGGAGCCGGCTCGCCGTGGCGGAGGAACTGCCCGGTGCGTTCGTGCCCGAGCAGGGGAGTGGCAGCGCCGGACCGCCAGACCGCCCGGCCACCGACCATGCACCAGCGAGACCGTGCCGTCGTTGCGGTTGACCATCCGCGACAGTCCGCCGTAGTGCTCGACCGGCGCCTCGGCGTACTCCTCCAGTGAGTCGTCGAGCCGCGACGGGTCGAGGACGAGCACGTCGGCCCGGGAGCCGACGAGCGAGGTGGCCGGCGTCGAGGCCGTACCAGTCGGCCAGCTCGCCGGTCAGGCGGTGCACGGCGTGTTCGGCCGACATGAACGGCCGGCCGGCGGCGTCGGCGTCCTGCACGTGCTTGAGCAGCCGCAGGCCGAAGTTGTAGAAGGCCATGTTGCGCAGGTGAGCGCCGGCGTCGGAGAAGCCCATCTGCACGCCCGGCTCGCGGGCGATCTTGGCCAGCAGCTCGGGGCGGTGGTTGGAGATCGTGGTCCGCCAGCGCAGCGCGGTGCCGTGCTCGAGGACCAGGTCGAGGAACGCGTCGACCGGGTGCTGGCCGCCGCGCTCGAGGCCCACGTCGCCGAAGGACTTCCCGACGACCGAGGCGTCCGGGCAGGCCACGATGTCGGCGTCGAAGAAGTCGCGGTGCCAGACCCGCGGGCCGTACTTGCTCTCGTAGTCCTTGCGGAACGCCGCGCGGTAGGACGGGTCGGCCATCAACGCGTCGCGGGCCACCTTCTCCTGAAGGTGCAGCGCGGCCGCGCCGGAGCCGAACTCCTCGAAGATCACCAGATCGATGCCGTCCGCGTAGACCTCGAACGGCACCGGCAGGTGCTGGAAGCGGAAGTCGCCGCCGAGCCTGTTCACCAGCGAGGCGAGCCCGCGCAGGAGGTGGATCACGAACGGGATCGCCTTGATGTCCGCGGCTGAGAGCAGCGAGGTCTTCAGCGGCGCGCGCCGCCAGCCGATCGAGCCGAAGGCCTGGGTGACCAGGGTCTGCGGCCGCTTCACGTCCGGCCCGGCCTGCAGCACCCGCCCCCGGCGACGGAGCTGGTCGCGCAGCGGCTTCAGCTCCCGACGCTTCGCGAACGTCGAGGGCAGCGTCCGCGAGCGGCACAGGTCCCCGTCGAGCTTGTCGAAGAGCAGCTGCTGAGCCGACATCCCGACGAACCCGGCGTCCAGCGCCTCCCGCAGCATCTCGGCCATGCGGGCCAGCTGCTTGCGTGAGGGCCGCACGTCCTTGCGGGTCGCCCGGTCCAGCCCCATGACCGCGGTGCGCAGGTCGGAGTGGCCGATGAACGCCGCGAGGTTGGGTCCGAGCGGCAGCGACTCCAGCGTGGCGGCGTACTCACGCGCCGACCGCCAGGTCTGGTGTTCCTCGACCGCGCGGATCACGTGCTGCCGCGGGATCGCCTCGACCCGGCCGAACAGGTCGCCGGCGTCCACGGGGCCGACGTGCACGGTCGAGAGCGAGCACGAGCCCAGCAGGATCGTCGTGACGCCGTGGCGGACGGACTCGACGAGGGCCGGCCCGTCGAGGACCTCCACGTCGTAGTGGGTGTGGATGTCGACCATGCCCGGCATGACCCACTGCCCGGTCGCGTCCACGACGTCGTCGCACCCGGTCTCGTCGAGCGGCTCCGCCGAGATCGCGGCCACGTGCCCGTCGACGATCCCGACGTGGCGGAGGGCGGACGGCCCGCCGGTGCCGTCGAAGTGCCGGCCGTCCTGATGATGGTGTCGAAGGCCACGCGGCCATCGAACCGATGGAGTTGACGCGCGTCAAGTGTCGAGCGGCTGCGCGCCCGCGGGGTCACGCGGTCGCGGAGAACGCCTCCGCCACGACGTCGAACGCCTCGTCGAGCAGCTCGTCGGAGATCGAGAGCGGGGGCAGGAACCGGACCACGTTGCCCCAGGTGCCGCAGGTCAGGGTGACGACGCCGTGCTGGTGGCAGTACGCCGAGACCGCGGCTGTGCGGGCCGACTCTGGAGACAGGCTTCCGGGCGTGGTGAGCTCGATCGCCATCATGGCGCCGCGGCCACGGACGTCGCCGATGACCGGGTGGTCGGCGGCGATCTTGCGCAGCCGGTCTGCCATCCGGGTCGCCGATCTCGGCAGCCCGGGCCACGAGGTCGTGGGTGCGCATCTCCTCCAGCGCGCCCAGCCCGGCGGCGCAGGCGACCGGGTTGCCGCCGTAGGTGCCGCCGAGGCCGCCGACGTGCACGGAGTCCATCAGCTCGGCGCGGCCGGTGACCGCGGCGAGCGGCAGCCCGCCGGCGATCCCCTTGGCCAGGGTGATCAGGTCGGGCACGACGCCCTCGTCGTCGCAGGCGAACCAGTCGCCGGTGCGGCAGAAGCCGGTCTGGATCTCGTCGGCGACGAACACCACGCCGTTGTCCTTGGCCCAGGCGGAGAGCGCCGGGCAGGAACCCGGGCGCCGGCACCACGAAGCCGCCCTCGCCCTGGATCGGCTCGATCACGACGCAGGCGAGGTTGTCCGCGCCGATCTGCTTCTCCATCACGTCGATCGCCCGCGCCGCGGCGTTCTCGCCGGACAGCCCGTCGCGGAACGGGTAGGACATCGGCGCCCGGTAGACCTCGCCCGCGAACGGGCCGAAGCCGTTCTTGTAGGGCATGTTCTTGGCGGTCATCGCCATCGTCAGGTTGGTGCGGCCGTGGTAGGCGTGGTCGAAGACCGCCACCGCGTCGCGGCCGGTCGCGACCCGGGCGATCTTCACGGCGTTCTCGACCGCCTCGGCGCCGGAGTTGAACAGCGCCGACTTCTTCGCGAAGTCGCCGGGGGTGAGCTCGGCGAGCTGCTCGCAGACGTCGACGTAGCCGTCGTAGGGCGTGACCATGAAGCAGGTGTGCGTGAACGCCGCCACCTGCTCCTGCACCCGCGAGACCACCGACGGCGCCGCGTTGCCGACGCTGGTGACCGCGATGCCGGAGCCGAGGTCGATCAGCGAGTTGCCGTCGACGTCGACGAGGACGCCGCCGCCGGCCGCGACGACGAAGACCGGCAGCATCGTGCCGACGCCGTCGGCGACGGCGCCTTCTTGCGGTCGAGCCGGGCCAGGGACTCCGGGCCGGGGATGGCGGTGACGAGGTTGCGCTGCTGGGGAAGCGAGGGGCCGCCGTTCATGGAGCCGAACCTAGTACCCCGCACTCGTGCTGCGCATCGGCGGATGAGGGAGGATGGATCGGTGCGTGACGTCGTGGTGCTCGGGTCGACCGGATCGGTCGGCACCCAGGCGCTCGACATCGTCCGCTCCAACCCCGACCGGTTCCGGGTCGTCGGCCTGACCGCGGGCGGCAGCAACCCGGAGCTGTTCGACCGGCAGGTGGCGGAGTTCCGGCCGGCGTACGCCGGGCTGGGGGAGGACGCCTCGACCGAGGCCGCCGCGATGGCCTGCGACGTGGTCCTCAACGCCATCACGGGCGCGGTCGGGCTGCGGCCCACGCTGGCGGCCCTCGACGCCGGCAACACGCTCGCGCTGGCCAACAAGGAGAGCCTCATCGTCGGGCGGCGCCCTGGTCGTCGAGCGCGCGAAGCCCGGCCAGATCGTGCCCGTCGACTCCGAGCACAGCGCGCTGGCGCAGTGCCTGCGCGGTGGCACGCCCGACGAGGTGCGGCGCCTGGTGCTGACCGCCAGCGGGGGACCGTTCCGCGGCAGGTCGGTCGAGGAGCTGCACGACGTCACCGTCGAGCAGGCGCTGGCCCACCCCACCTGGGACATGGGTCCGGTGGTGACGATCAACTCGGCGACCCTGGTCAACAAGGGGCTGGAGGTGATCGAGGCGCACCTCCTCTTCGGAGTGCCCATCGATCGCATCGAGGTGGTGGTGCACCCGACGAGCGTCGTGCACTCGATGGTGGAGTTCGTGGACGGCGCGACCCTCGTCCAGGCGAGCCCTCCGACCATGCTGATCCCGATCGCCCTGGGGCTCAGCTGGCCCGACCGCGTGCCCGACACCGCCCCGGCGGTCGACTGGACCAGACCGGAGACGTGGGAGTTCTTCCCCCTCGACGACGACGCGTTTCCCGCGGTGGCACTGGCGAAGCGGGCCGCGACGGCGGGTGGGACGGCGCCCGCCGTCTACAACGCCGCAAATGAGGTATGTGTTGAATCGTTCAGACAAGGAAGGCTGTCCTTCACACAGATCGTGCCAACGATCTCCACCGTGCTTTCGCGACACGACGTACCCTCGACCCCTGGGACGTCGCTGACCGTCGAGGACGTCCTCGCCGCCGACTGCGTGGGCTCGGGCGGAGGCCGCAGGTAGTCACATGGGCCAGCCTGGTCCGGTCGAAGGCAATGGGGGGAACAGAGGGTGAGCAGCCTCTACTACGCGCTCGGGGTCGTCATCTTCTTCGGCGCGATCCTGGTCTCGATCGGGCTCCACGAGCTCGGCCACATGATCCCGGCCAAGGCCTTCGGCGGGAAGGTCACTCAATACTTCATCGGCTTCGGCCCGACCGTCTGGAGCCGCAAGCGCGGCGAGACCGAGTACGGCGTGAAGGCGATCCCGCTCGGCGGCTACGTGAAGATCGTCGGGATGCTGCCGCCGGGGGCCGAGCAGCTCGGCACGGTCGACCTTCGACGAGCAGGGCAACAAGGTCACCCGGATCCGCAAGTCCAACACCGGCCTGTTCACCCAGCTGATCTCCGACGCCCGCGCGGCCGAGTGGGAGCTGATCCGGCCCGAGGACGAGCCGCGCCTCTTCTACAAGATGTCGTGGTGGAAGAAGGTCGTCGTGATGGCCGGCGGCCCGTCGGTCAACATCGCGATCGCGTTCTTCCTCTTCTGGGGCGTCTTCGCGACGTTCGGCAACCCGAGCGACGTGGCCTCGACGGCGGCCGGCCCGTGATCGAGAACGTCTCCGACTGCGTGATCCCGGTGAAGGAGAACCGCACGAAGTGCGAGGCCACCGACCCGGTCAGCCCGGCCCGCCTGGCGGGGCTGCAGTCGGGTGACGTCATCACGAGCTTCAACGGCGTCTCGGTCACCGGCTGGGAGCAGCTGCGCAAGCTGATCCGGAGCAACGCCGACGGCACGGTCCGGATCGGCTGGGAGCGCGACGGCGTGCAGATGTTCGGCGACACCAGCACCACGGTGGAGCTCCGGCCCGACGGCGACGGCGAGACCCTGCGCGAGGTCGGCTTCCTCGGAGTCACCGCCGCCGAGCCACCGGGTGCACGGCGGGCCGATCTACACGACCGTGCAGATGGGCTACACCGCCGAGCAGACCGTGGAGGCCGTGATCCGGCTGCCCCAGCGGGTCTGGGGCGTGGGCAAGGCCATCGTCGGCCTCCAGGAGCGTGACCAGGACAGCCCGGTGAGCATCGTGGGCGGCAGCCGACTGGCCGGCGAGACGGTGTCGCTGCCCACCGAGCGACTCTCCACCGACAAGAAGGTCGTCTACCTGGTGATGCTCATCGCCGGGTTCAACTTCTTCATCGGCGCCTTCAACTTCATCCCGCTGCTCCCGCTCGACGGCGGCCACATCGCCAGCGCGCTGTGGGAGGCCGTACGCCGAGGCCTGGCCCGGCTGCGCGGACGCCCCGACCCGGGGTTCGTGGACGCGGCGCGGCTGCTGCCGGTCGCCTACGTGATGGCGTCGGTGATGCTGATGATGAGCCTCGTGCTGATCGTCGGCGACCTCGTGGTGCCGCTCCACATCGCGGCGTAGGAGACCGGATCCAGGGATTCGGGGGGCCGCACGGCGCGCCGTACGCTGGAGACCATGATCACCCCACGGCGTTCTTCGCCTCCCCCGCTTCGCTCCTCCAGCGAACAACGCCGCGGAGGCCCCGAAAAACCATGACGGAGATCAACCTGGGGATGCCCGCGGCACCCCCGCCGGTGCTCGCGCCGCGCCGCAAGACCCGCCAGATCCAGGTGGGCAAGGTCGGCGTCGGCAGCGACTCCCCGATCTCGGTCCAGTCGATGACGACGACGCTCACCTCCGACGTCAACGCCACGCTCCAGCAGATCGCCGAGCTCACGGCGACCGGGTGCGACATCGTGCGGGTGGCCTGCCCCAGCCAGGACGACGCGGAGGCGCTGCCGGAGATCGCGCAGCACTCCCAGATCCCGGTGATCGCCGACATCCACTTCCAGCCCAAGTACGTCTTCGCGGCGATCGAGGCGGGCTGCGCCGCGGTCCGGGTCAACCCCGGCAACATCCGCAAGTTCGACGACCAGGTCAAGGAGATCGCGGCCGCCGCGAAGGACCACGGCACGTCGATCCGGATCGGTGTCAACGCCGGTTCGCTCGACCCGCGGCTCCTGGAGAAGTACGGCAAGGCGACCCCCGAGGCGCTGGTCGAGTCGGCCGTGTGGGAGGCCTCGCTCTTCGAGGAGCACGACTTCCACGACTTCAAGATCTCGGTCAAGCACAACGACCCGGTCGTGATGGTCCGCGCCTACGAGCTGCTCGCCGAGGCGGGGGACTGGCCGCTGCACCTCGGGGTCACCGAGGCCGGACCGGCGTTCCAGGGCACCATCAAGTCGGCGACGGCGTTCGGCGCGCTGCTCTCGCAGGGCATCGGCGACACCATCCGCGTCTCGCTGTCGGCACCGCCGGTCGAGGAGGTCAAGGTCGGCCTCCAGATCCTCGAGTCGCTCAACCTCAAGCCCCGGCGGCTCGAGATCGTCTCCTGCCCCTCGTGCGGGCGGGCCCAGGTCGACGTCTACAAGCTCGCCGACGAGGTCACCGCCGGCCTCGACGGCCTCGAGGTGCCGCTGCGGGTCGCGGTCATGGGCTGCGTCGTCAACGGCCCGGGCGAGGCCCGCGAGGCCGACCTCGGCGTCGCCTCCGGCAACGGCAAGGGCCAGATCTTCGTCAAGGGCGAGGTCATCAAGACCGTGCCGGAGTCGCAGATCGTCGAGACCCTCATCGAGGAGGCCATGCGGATCGCCGAGGGCATGGAGTCCGTCGACGGGGCCGCGGCGAGCGTCACCGTGAGCTGACCGGGCCGAAGCTCGCGGGAGTAGAAAGCCCGTATCCTCGGCCCGTGCTCACGACGCGCTCTCGGTGTCCGTCCCCTGGGGACGCCCGACCTGGACGCGTTCCTGGCTCTCACCGAGCCGCGACCCGGTGGTCAACGTCTTCGCCGACCACCGAGCGCGCACGACCAACCTGGAGCCGCGCTGGCTGGGCGGGGAGATGTGGGGCCGCTTCGACGGCGGAGACCTGGTCGCGGCCTGCCACGTGGGCGCCAACCTGGTGCCGATCGAGGCGACCCCTGACGACGCCCGTGCCTTCGGTGAGCGGGCGCTGACCCGCAGCCGCAGCGTCTCGACGATCGTCGGGCCGGCACGAGGCGGTCGAGGTCTTCTGGAACACGGTGGCCGCCCAGTGGGACCGGCCGAGGGAGCTCCGCTGGCAGCAGCCCCACCTGCAGATCGACCACTCGCCGCTGGTCGAGGGGCATCCCGACGTACGCCGGACCACCCGCGCCGACCTCGACCTGCTCTACCCCGCCTGCGTGGCGATGTACACCGAGGAGGTCGGCGTCTCGCCCGAGGCCGGTGGCGGGGCCGAGCTCTACCGGGCGCGGGTGCAGCAGCTGATCAGCCGCTCCTGGTCGTTCGCGCGGTTCGAGCGCGACCGGCTGGTGTTCAAGGCCGAGGTGGCCTGCGCCTCCCCGTACGCCGCGCAGATCCAGGGCGTCTTCGTGCCGCCGGACCTCCGGGGCCAGGGGCTCGCGGTGTCAGGGATGGCGGCCGTGGTCGACCTGGTCCGGCGCGAGATCGCGCCGACGGTCTCGCTCTACGTCAACGAGTGGAACACCCCGGCCCGGCGGGCATACGAACGCGTCGGCTTCCGGGAGACGGCACGGTTCTCGACGGTGATGTTCTAGTAGCGGGTCGCGGCTAAGGCTTGTGGTCTGGCGGCGTCCGGGTGCGTGCATCGCAAGACGGCGGAGCGACGGCATACCGGGTCGTCTGTCGAGCTTCGCCAACGCAGCGAAGTGCGTGCCCGGGCGTCGCCAGGACCAAGAATTAGCTGCGACGCGCTACTAGTAGCGGGTCGCGGCTAAGGCTTGTGGTCTGGCGGCGTCCGGGTGCGTGCATCGCAAGACGGCGGAGCGACGGCATACCGGGTCGTCTGTCGAGCTTCGCCAACGCAGCGAAGTGCGTGCCCGGGCGTCGCCAGGACCAAGAATTAGCTGCGACGCGCTACTAGTGATCAGGACACTAGGCGGCCCGGTCGCCGTACATGCGGGCGTGCTGCTCGAGGGTGATCACGCGCAGCACCTGCCCCCACCCGGCAAGGGCCGCGAGCATCACGGCGGCGGTGATGACCGACCACTGTCGGGCAGACGCCGCGTGCTCGAGGCGCACGAGGGCGTCACCCTGGAGGTTGAGCGAGGTTCGGACGCCGATCTCCGAGGCCACGAAGAGCGCCCACCAGAATCCGATCAGCGCTGAGGTCTCCATCGGCGAGAGTGCCCGACGGACGTCGCGCACCACCTGGAAGGGGAACCAGAGCGCCACGAAAGGGGTCACCCAACCTCCCCACGCCCAGCCAGCGCGACGGGAGTGCCGACCGTTCGGCACCAGGGCGTCGGCGTTCTTGCGAGCGCGGTACAGCCACATCGAGCCGGTGACGAACCCCGCCACCAGCCCGATCAGTGCGAGGGCCGTGGCGGCGTAGTAGACGCCCAGGCTCCAGTCGGCGGCGTCCGCTCCGGCACCGGCCCTGATCCGCGTCGCCCTCGGCAGGACCACGGCGACGGTGCAGGTGCAGACCGTCGCGATGGCAGCGGTCGCGAACGCCAGCACCCCCAGGGCGCTCAGGTCCTTGGCGGCGGCCGGTGCGCCGTTCGCCGTCGCGTAGTAGGCCGCGGCGGGGTGCGGTGGATGTTCGTGTGGTGCGTCGTTGCCCATCCTGTCCCCCTCAAGGACTGGTGGACATCATCAACGAACGACGGGCCTGGCGCTAACGTGTCTGGACGTGTCCCTCCCTCGCAGCTCCAAGCTCCTGGTCGGCGCCTTCGTCGCCAGCGGCGCCGTGCACCTCGCCCGGCCGCAGGTCTACGAGCCGCTGGTGCCGGCCTGGGTGCCGGCGCACCGCGAGGTGATCCTGGGCAGCGGCGTCGCCGAGCTGGCCTGCGCGGTGGGGATGGTGGTGCCGCGGACCCGCCGGCTGGCGGGGTGGGCCAGCGTCGCGCTGCTGCTCGGCGTGTGGCCGGGCAACCTCAAGATGGCCCTCGACAGCAACCGCTCGAGGAGCACGGCGTTCAAGGCCGTCGCCTGGGGGCGGATGCCGCTCCAGGTGCCGATGATCCGGGCTGCGGTCGCCGCGGCCCGGTCCACCGACTGAGAGCGGTCAGCGGGCAGCGCTGGCGCGGTAGGGCTCGGCCTTGCGCACGTCGCTGGCCAGGTCGCACGCGGCGGCGGTGCAGCGCACCGTGGCCGTCCGACGGCCGGCCGTGGTGTCGAGCAGCAGGGTGTCGGCGTCCTCGAAGAGCAGGTTGCCGAAGTAGCCGATGCGCTTGACCTTGTAGTCGCCGGTCACCGCGCCGGCCAGGGTGCGCACCTTCACGGCGTGGGGGCCGAGGCCGTCGGTGAGGATGTTGACCGTCGCCAGGTGCGAGCCGTCGGGAGAGATCGCGGCGACGGCGTCGCTGCACGACCTCCACAGCCGCACCGCCGGGTTGCTCAGCCGGCTGACCACGGTGCACCCGTTGGCGTACGGGTCCTTGGTGAAGGAGACCAGCAGGTCGAGTCCGGCGTCGGCGGTCGTGCCGATGCGGCGGCTCACCTTGGTCACGGCGCCGGTCGTGAGGTCCCAGGCGAAGGTGCCGCGGGTGGGGGCTTCGAAGCCGCCGAGCAGCACCCGGGTGCCAGTGACGTCGAGCGGCTCGGGGTAGCCCTTGAACGCCTTCTTGCCGCTCACGGCGCCGGTCGTCGCATCCACGACGGTGAGCACGCGATCGCCGAGGCCTTCACGGCGGTCGCCCGCTGTCGCGGATCGCTTGTAGCGCGCCACCACGACCGTGGTGCCGTCGGAGGAGAGCGCCGAGCTGTAGGGGTCGCCGACGGCGAGGGTGCGCTGGCTGCCGTCGGCCTCGATGCGCAGGATGGTGCCCTTGCCGGACCGGGTGCCCTTGGCCACGACGTACCCGCTCCCGGACTCGCCGAGCAGGGTGACGAAGTAGGCGCCGCGCACCCGGACGCGGAAGGCGCCGTCGACGAGGGTCTTGCCCTCGACGTGGGCGACGGCGGGGTCGGCGCCCCGGGCCAGCTTCGTCGGGTCGAGGGTGGTCGCGGCCAGGGCCGGGCCGACGGCCAGGGCGAAGGAGGCCGCGCCGGTGGTGGCGACGAGGAGAGCGCGGGTGACGGGGCGCATGGTGCGTCCTTCCGTGGGTGGGTGGGTCTGTCGCCTCGGTCGGGGCTGCGACGGGCGGTTGTGGGCGCTCCAGGTGACGATGACCCGGGCGGCGATCAAGACCGCCCGGACCATCTGGTCAGCCGGCAACCCGTAGCTGCTCGGCCTTGTGCAGGTCGCTGGCCCGCTCGCACGACTTCCCGGTGCAGCGCGCGGTGAAGGCCTTGCGGGCGCCGTTGACCTCGAGCAGCAGCCCGGTGGGCGACTCCCAGCTGATGTCGCCGAACCAACCGGAACCCACGAGGTAGCGGCCAAGGTGCTTGCCGCTGATCCTGCGGGCGTCGACCGAGCCCGGGCCGGGGCCGTCGGAGAGGATCCCGATCGTGGCGATCCGGGTGGCGTCGGTGTTGAACGCCACGACCTGCTCGGTGCAGGAACGCCACACGAGCTTGCCGCTGGTGAGCTTGCGGAGCTCGGAGCAGCCACCGTCGTAGGGGTCCTTGGTGAAGGTGCCGACCAGGTCGTTGGCCAGGTCGGCGACGTAGCCGGGGTCGCGGGAGACGGTCCCGACCTTGTCGGCGGTGGTCGTCCAGAGCTGGGTCTTCTTGGTCGTGCCCAGGATCACCTGGTCGGTCTGCGCATCGAGCGCGATCGCGTAGTCGCGGAAGACCCGCCGCGCCTTCTGCGCGCCGGTCGCGACGTCGTAGGCGGTGATGGTGCTGGCGGCCGTGCGGCCCACCTGGGACGTGACGAGGGTGGCGCCGTCGCCGGAAAGGATGCTCATGTAGGGGTGCGCCTTCGCCAGCAGCGTCTTCGCGCCGGTCGCGGAGACCAGGTAGATCCGACCGTGACCACCGCTGTTGCTCGTCGTGCCGACGACGTAGGAGGTCCCGGTCTTGCCGAGCAGCCGCACCCGCGGGCCGGACACGGACACCCGGAGCGTGCCATCGACGACGGTGTGGCCGTCGACGTCGAGATGCGGCACGGCAACGTCGGCGCCACGGTCGAGGTCGCTCGGGAGGAGCTCGACGGCAGGCTTCGCGCTCGCAGGGGAGGCCACCAGGGTGGCGGCCAGGAGGATGGTGCCAACGGCGACGAAGGTGCGGGACAGGGGGCGCATGATGCGTCCTTTCGAGGTGACTTGGGTTCACCGGAGAGACGCCCATGCTGGCAGAAAGGTTGCAGGTCGCCCGCGCCTGGCGGGCGGAGCAGAACGGTGGGGCGAACGGTGGGGCGAACGGTGGGGCGAAACCGCGTCGAAGTCGGCGGCCGCTCGCCCGTACCCTTCTCGACATGATCCTGCGGATGTCCAGCCTGTTCGTGCGCACCCTGCGTGACGACCCTGCGGACGCCGAGGTCCCGAGCCACCGGCTCCTGGTGCGGGCCGGCTACATCCGCCGGGCGGCGCCCGGCATCTACTCCTGGCTGCCGCTCGGGCTGCGGGTGCTGCGCAAGATCGAGAACATCATCCGCGAGGAGATGGACGGGATCGGCGCGCAGGAGCTGCTGTTCCCCGCGCTGCTGCCCCGCGGGCCCTACGACGCGAGCGGGCGCTGGACGGAGTACGGCGCCGGCATCTTCCGGCTCCAGGACCGCAAGGGCGACGACTACCTGCTCGGCCCCACGCACGAGGAGATGTTCACCCTCGTCGTGAAGGACCTCTACTCGTCGTACAAGGACCTGCCGCTGGCGATCTACCAGATCCAGACGAAGTACCGCGACGAGGCGCGGCCCCGCGCCGGGCTGCTGCGCGGCCGCGAGTTCGTGATGAAGGACAGCTACTCCTTCGACATCGACGACGCCGGGCTCGACGCGAGCTACCAGAAGCACCGCGACGCCTACATCCGGATCTTCGACAAGCTCGGCTTCGAGTACGTCATCGTCAAGGCCGAGGCCGGCGCGATGGGCGGCTCCAAGTCCGAGGAGTTCCTGGCCAAGGCCGCGGTCGGCGAGGACACCTACGTCCGCTGCACCCGCTGCGACTACGCCGCCAACGTCGAGGCGGTCGACACGCCGGCGCCCGCCCCACGTCGTACGACGACGCTGCCGGCCGCGCACGCCGAGCAGACGCCCGACACCCCCACCATCGACACGCTGGTCGCCCACCTCAACGAGGCGTTCCCCCGCGTCGGACCGGCCCTGGACCGCCGCCGACACGCTCAAGAACGTCGTGTTCTCGGTGCGCCACCCCGACGGCGCCACCGAGGCGATCGCGATCGGGCTGCCCGGCGACCGCGAGGTCGACGCCAAGCGGCTGGAGTCCAAGCTCGGCGAGGGTGTCGTCTTCGAGCCCTTCGGCGAGGCCGACTTCGCGGCCCGGCCCACGCTGGCCAAGGGCTACATCGGCCCCGGCGCGCTCGGGGAGAAGAAGCCCGCGGGCGTGCGCTACCTGCTCGACCCGCGGGTGGTCGAGGGCACGCGCCTGGGTCACCGGCGCCGACGTCGACGGCAGCCACGTGCTCGACCTGGTGGCCGGCCGCGACTTCACCGGCGACGGCCTGATCGACGTCGCCGAGGTGCGCGACGGCGACCCCTGCCCGGTCTGCGGGGCCACCGACGGCGGCATCCTCGAGTCCGCGCGCGGCATCGAGATGGGCCACATCTTCCAGCTCGGCCGCAAGTACGCCGACGCGCTCGACCTCCAGGTGCTCGACGAGAACGGCAAGCTCGTCACCGTCACCATGGGCTCCTACGGCATCGGGCCCTCGCGCGCGGTCGCCGCGATCGCCGAGGGCACCCTCGACGAGCTCGGCCTGTCCTGGCCCCGCAACGTCGCGCCCGCCGACGTGCACCTGGTCGCCGCGGGCAAGGACGAGGAGGTCTTCGCGGCCGCCGAGCGGATCGCCACCGAGCTCTCCGCCGCCGGCGTCGAGGTGCTCTACGACGACCGGGCCGGCAAGGTCAGCCCGGGCGTGAAGTTCAAGGACGCCGAGATGATCGGCGTCCCGACGATCGTCGTGGTCGGCCGCAACCTGGCCGAGGGCACCGTCGAGGTCCGTGACCGCGCCTCGGGCGAGCGCGAGGACGTCGCCGTCGAGTCGGTCGTCGACCACGTGGTCGCGGTCGTCAGGGGCTGACCGTTCCGACCTCGGTAGGACGCGCCGGAGCCCGGCACGCGAGGTCGGACGAGGATCGGATCATGGAGCGCCGGAGCGTCGACCTGCCCGCGGGGACGATCCACTACCGGGAGAGCGGCCCGGCCGACGGGCGGCCGGTGGTGTTCGTGCACGGGTTCCTCGTCGACGACACGCTGTGGTCCGACGTGCCGGAACGGCTGGCCGAGGCGGGGTTCCGCACCTTCGCGCCGACCTGGCCGCTCGGGTTCGCACACGACGCGCGATGAAGCCGGGCGCCGACCTGTCGCCGCGCGGGGTGGCGCGGATGGTGCGCGAGCTTCCTGGAGGCCCTGGACCTGCACGACGTGATCGTCGTGGGCAGCGACACCGGGGGAGCGGTCTCGCAGCTGCTGCTCGACGAGGACCGGAGCCGGGTCGGCCGGCTGGTGCTGACCAACTGCGACGCGTTCGAGTCGTTCCCGCCGGCGCCGTTCGGTGCGCTGTTCCGGGCGGCCCGGCACCCGGGCTTCACCAGGGCCCTGATGCAGCCGATGCGGGCGAGCTTCCTGCGGCACAGCATCGCTCGGCTTCGGCGGGCTGGTCGCGCGGCGGCTCGACGCCGAGGAGAGCCGCCCGTGGGTGACGCCGTACCTCACCGACGCCGGCGTACGCCGCGACGTCACGACGTTCGCGAAGGGCTGGCGCCCCGACGAGCTGGTCGGCGCGGCCCGGTGGCTGGAGACCTTCGACCGGCCGGTGCTGCTGTGCTGGGCGCCCGAGGACCCGTTCTTCAAGTACGAGCTCGCGAAGCGGCTGCTGGGCACCTTCCCGGACGCGACGCTGGTCGAGTTCCGCGGCGCGCGCACGTTCGTCTCGCTCGACCAGCCCGAGCGGCTGGCCGAGGAGATCGTGCGCTGGCTGCGATAGGTCGCCGTCGTGACCCAGCAGCCGATGCGGGCGCGCTTCCCGGACTTCGCGCCGCGGAGCGGCGGCTACGAGAGCTTCTACCTCAAGGCGGCGGCTCCCGATCGGTCCCGGGCGGTCTGGATCCGCTACACGGTCCACCAGCGCCCGCACGAGCCTCCGCGGGGCTCGCTGTGGTGCACGTCGTTCGAGGCGGGCGCCGAGGCGCCGCTGGCGTCGAAGGTCACGGTCGGCACCGCGCCCGTCGGCCACGGCGGACGACGGGCTGCACGTCGGGGAGGCCGTCTTCGGCGGCGGCGTGGTGCGGGGCGCAGCGCCGTCGGACGTCCTCGACGCGTCGTGGGAGCTGCGCTACGACGGGGCCGCCGAGCCGCTGTGGCACCTGCCCCGAGCAGTGGATGTACACCGCGCGGCTGCCGAGGACCAAGCTGCTCTCACCCGTCCCCGAGGCGCACGTGAGCGGCACGGTGCGCCTCGGCGACCAGAGTCTCGAGCTGGACGGCTGGCCGGCCATGATCGGCCACAACTGGGGGACCCAGCACGCGGAGCGGTGGATCTGGCTCCACGGCGCCCTCTTCGACGGCCACGGCGGCAACACCTGGCTCGACGTCGCGCTCGGGCGCATCAAGGTGGGCCCGGTCACCACGCCGTGGATCGCCAACGGCGTCCTGTCCCTCGAGGGCCGGCGCCACCGGCTCGGCGGCATCGGCAGGGCCCGCGCCACCAAGGTGGTCGAGACGCCGGAGGGCTGCGAGTTCACCCTGCCCGGCGCCGGCCTGGTGGTGAGGGGACGGGTGTCGGCGCGGCGGCAGGACCTCGTGGGATGGGTCTACGCCGACCCCGACGGCTCCGAGCACGACACCGTCAACTGCTCCATCGCGGACCTGGAGCTCGAGGTCGGCGATCGACGGGGCCGCACCGCTGAGCCTCACGGCGCCCGGCTCGGCGACCTACGAGCTCGGCATGCGCGAGAAGGACCACGGGATCACGATCCAGCCCTTCCCCGACCACTGAGGGTGGCGCACCCTAGGGTGCGGGCCATGCCGATCGACGCCGTGATCTTCGACTGGGGCGGCACGCTCACCGCGTGGCACGACATCGACTTCCACGCCGAGTCACTGGCGCTGGCGCAGGCGGTGGTCAACGCCGACCACGAGATCGAGGTCTCCCAGCGGCTGCTGCACGCCGCGGGCAGCACGATCTGGGGCCGCTCCCGCGACCACCAGCAGAGCGCGACGGTGGCCGACCTCTTCACCGAGGCCGGCCTCGACCACGACCCCGAGCTCCTGCAGGGCTACTACGACTTCTGGGAGCCGCACACCTACACCGACCCGGCGGTGCGGCCGACCTGGGAGGCGCTGCGCGCGGCCGGCATCAAGGTCGGCGTGCTGTCCAACACCATCTGGCCCCGCGCCTGGCACGAGCGGATCTTCGAGCGCGACGGGGTGCTCGACCTGGTCGACGGCGACGTCTACACGAGCGAGATCCCGTGGACGAAGCCCTCGCCGCGCGCCTTCGCGAAGGCCATGGAGGCGGTGGGGGCGACCGACCCGGCGCGCTGCGTCTACGTCGGCGACCGGCTCTTCGACGACGTCTGGGGAGCCCACAACGCGGGGCTCCGTGCCATCCACCTGCCGCACAGCGCCATCCCGCCGGAGCAGGTCGGCCACACCGAGGGGGAGCCGGACGCCGTCATCGAGACGCTCGACGAGATCCCGGCGCTGGTCCGCAGCTGGGACTGACCTGCGCAAACGCAACAAGTCGCAGGAGCTCGGCCGGCTCGGCGACGGATACCCCTCCCTGTACGACTTTTGCAAGAACTTGCAATGCAGACTTGTGTAGTCGCCGCGTCCTCGCGATCAGCCGGCGGTCGGCTGCATAGTTCTGGACAGGACGAAGCAGGTGGGGATGGCCCAAGCCAGGGGTCCCAAGCGTTCTCCTCAGCGGTCCGCGTACTCGTCGGCTCCGGGGAATATCTCGGGAGTTCCCCGGAACGACAGTTCGCGGGCCGCTGCGTCGTTCAGCAGCGCGATCGCCTCGGTGCGGCGGGCGCCTGTCGTGGCTCCCACGAGCGCGGCGTACGTCGACGCGCAGCCCCGCTCGAGCGCCAGCGCCGCCAGGTAGCGGCCATCGGTCGTGTCCAGCCCCGCGGGCGGCGTGTAGGCCGGAGCGGCCGGCGCCGGGGGACACAGCCAGGGCTGCGATCTCGCCGATGAGGGTGTCCCGCCGGTCGCGGTGCGCCTCGTAGGCCGCGCGGAGCGCGAGGTAGAGCTCGGGTTCGGCGGTCTGCGAGGTGCGCGAGCCGAGCAGGCCGAAGACGTAGACCGCCGCGTGCTCGGCCGCGAGGGTCGTCTGCAGGGCGTCGGTCTCGGCGGTCATCGCTCGGGACCCGTCGGGAGAGTGGCCAGGAGCTGCGTGGTCGAGGCCGACATCGACGCGAGGAGCTTGGCCAGGGCCCCGCTCTCGGCGCGGCCGGCGGCGTCGACCAGGACAGCCTGGAGCTGCTCCTCCGCGCGGCGCGCGGCGAGCAGCGCCGCCGCCGGCTTCGGCCTCGGTCCGGGCGAGCCGGCGCCAGGGTCGCCCTCGAGGACCTGGACGTGCCGTCGGTGGGCGTGGAGGGCGGGGAGCAGCGACGTCCGCACGGCGCGGGCCTGGCGCCCGGTGAGCGAGCACGGACAGCGTGAAGGTCAGCTGGCTGACCACGGCCGCGACGAGGGTCTCGTCCGGCGTGAGCGCGGGTGGGCTCGGAGAAGCGGCGTCGGCCGTGGGGTTGGCCGTGGGGTTGGCCGTGGGGTTGGCCGTGGGGTCGGGCTCGTCGTGGGCTCGCCGATGTCGTCGCCGTGGTCGCACCCGGCGACCAGCACGGTCGCAGTCGCCCCGAGGAGCGCCGTACGGCGTCGGAGCACGGGACCGCGGGGCACGGCGCGACCATATCCGCCGTTCTCCACCGGGCCGCTATGGTGACGGGAGTCAGTCACTTTGTTCCTCAGCACCACCCACAACAGCACACAGGAGGTCGCTTCCGTGGCCAGGCAGTTGGACGCCGTCCGGGACCAGATCGAGCAGGAGCTCGAGACCCCTCTGCGTGCGCTCGGGCTCGACCTCGAGGCGGTGGAGCTGACCGCGGCCGGCAAGCGGAGCGTCCTGCGGATCGCGGTGGACGGCGACCAGGGCGTGACCCTGGACGACATCGCCGACGCCGCGAGGCAGGTCTCCGAGGCGCTCGACGCCAGCGACGTGATGGGCGAGCAGGCCTACACGCTCGAGGTCACCTCGCGCGGTGTCGACCGCCCGCTGACGCTGCCCCGACACTGGCGGCGCAACAACGACCGCCTGGTCGCCGTGACCACCACCGACGGCGACACGGTCACCGGCCGGATCGTCGCCTCCGACGACGAGACCGCGACCCTCGACATCTCGGGCTCCCGGCGAGAGGTCGCCTACGCCGACGTGGCCAAGGCGCTCGTCCAGGTCGAGTTCAACCGCAAGTCCCCAGACCAGGAGCCGTGACGATGGACATCGACCTCAACATCCTGCGCAGCCTCGAGCGTGAGAAGGAGATCTCGTTCGACGTGCTCGTCGAGGCCATCGAGCAGGCCCTCCTCACGGCGTACCAGAAGACGCCCGGCGCGGCCGAGCACGCCCGGGTGCTCCTCGACCGCAAGTCCGGCCACGTCACGGTGTTCGCGGACGAGGTCGACGACGAGGGCAACAAGGTCGGCGAGTTCGACGACACGCCCGAGGGGTTCGGCCGGATCGCCGCCACGACCGCGAAGCAGATCATGCTGCAGCGGCTGCGCGACGCGGAGGACGACATCCGCTACGGCGAGTTCTCCGGCAAGGAGGGCGACATCATCTCCGGGATCATCCAGCAGGGCCGCAACCCCGACGACGTGATGGTCGACCTCGGCAAGCTGGAGGCGCTGCTGCCGACGGCCGAGCGGGTGCCGGGGGAGAAGTACGAGCACGGCACCCGGATCAAGTGCCTGGTGTTCTCGGTGCGCAAGGGGATGCGCGGTCCGCAGATCACCCTGTCGCGCTCGCACCCCAACCTGGTCAAGAAGCTGTTCGCCCTCGAGGTCCCCGAGATCGCCGACGGCACCGTCGAGATCGCCGCCATCGCCCGCGAGGCCGGCCATCGCACGAAGATCGCCGTGCACTCGACCGTGCCCGGCGTCAACGCCAAGGGCGCCTGCATCGGCCCGATGGGCCAGCGGGTCCGCAACGTGATGTCGGAGCTGCACGGCGAGAAGATCGACATCGTCGACTGGTCCGAGGACCCCGCCGAGATGGTCGCCCACGCGCTCTCGCCCGCCCGGGTCACCGAGGTCGAGGTCGTCGACGCCGAGGCGCGCTCGGCGCGGGTCATCGTGCCCGACTTCCAGCTGTCGCTGGCCATCGGCAAGGAGGGCCAGAACGCCCGCCTCGCCGCCCGCCTCACCGGCTGGCGGATCGACATCCGTTCGGACGAGGCAGCCGAAGGCTGACTCGGTCCGAACGGATCCGAGCCGACGCGGCGCTACGGCACCGGGGGAGCGAAGCGGAGGAGGTGCGGCAGTGCCGTGTCGGCGATCACGAGACGCAGGGTGAGCCTTCGGCGAAACCACCAGTCGCACCAGCATCAGTGATCGGGCAATCCCTGAACTTCTGGGGCATTGCAACGGCCGAGAAGTTCAGCGATCCCAGGTTAACCTGGGATCCCTCCACCGGAGCCACCGCCGACGCCGGGTCCAGGCACTCCATCGGCAGGTCGAACCAGCGCAGGTGCTCGAAGTCGGCGCTGACCCGGTCGCCGACGCCGTCCTCGCAGATGACCTCGGGCAGCGACTCGAACAGGGCGACGGCCTCCTCGAGGTAGCCGGCCAGCGCGGTCTCGGGAGCGCTGTCGTGCTCGCGCGGGTAGGTGAGCACCCCGTCGGCGTCGTAGGAGAGGTGGGTGAGCCGCAGCGGCGGCTCGACCGGGCCGGCGCGGTGCTGCCAGAGGCCGGTCATGGGGTCGAAGGAGTACTGCGGCGCGAGCTTGTGGCCGTGGTCGGCGACCAGGGCGACCGCGCGGACGACGTACTCGAAGACCGCCTCGCTCACGAAGTAGTTGAAGTTGATCCGCACCCAGCCGGGCTTGATGCCCTCGCAGCCGCCGGTGATCTCGCGCTCGAACTCGTGGGAGCGCTCGAGGTCGATGCCGAGCAGCCGGTGGCCGTAGGGGCCCGCGCACGAGCAGCCGCCGCGGCTCTGGATGCCGAAGAGGTCGTTGAGGATCGAGACGACGAGGTTGTGGTGCAGGTAGCGGCCGGCCGGGCCGCCGGATCACGAAGGAGACGATCGAGAGCCGCTCGGCGTCGGGGTTGCCGAGCACCTCGATCGCGGGGTGCTCGTGCCAGGCCCGCACCGCGCGGCGCAGGAAGTCCTCCTCGTGCGCCCGGATCGTCTTCGACGCCGACGGCCTCCTTGAGCGCGAAGACGAGACCGGCGCGGATCGACTCCACGATCGCCGGCGTGCCGCCCTCCTCGCGGTGCGCGGGGTCGAGGATGTAGCGGTGCTCCTGCGGGTTGACGTAGGAGACCGTGCCACCGCCGACCACGTCGGGCACCGAGTTGGTCAGCAGTCGACGGCTCACGACCAGCACCCCGGGCGTGCCGGGACCGCCGATGAACTTGTGCGGCGACAGGAAGATCGCGTCCTTGCGGGCCGCGGGGTCGGCGAGCGTCGTGGGGGTTCATCTCGATCTCGACGTACGGCGCGCAGGCGGCGAAGTCCCACAGGGCCAGTGCGCCGTGCTCGTGCAGCAGCCGGGTGATGCGGTGGGTGTCGGTGACGATGCCGGTCACGTTGCTGGCCGCGCTGAAGGAGCCGATCTTGAGCTCGCGGTCGGCGTACCGCTCCAGCTCGGCGCGCAGCTGGTCGACGTCGATGTGGCCGTCGGCGTCCTCGTGGATCGTCACGACGTCGGCGATCGACTCGCGCCAGGGCAGCTCGTTGCTGTGGTGCTCGTAGGGCCCGATGAACACCACCGGCCGCTGCTCGCGGGGGATCTGCGCCGACAGCTGGTGCCGGTGGTCGAGGTCGGCAGGGATCCGGATGCCGAGGATGCCGACCAGCTTGTCGAGCGCGCCGGTCATGCCGCTGCCGGCGAAGATGACCACGGTGTCGTCATCGCCGTTCACCGACCGGTGGATCCGGGCGCGGGCGTCCTCGCGGAGCCGGGTGGTCTGCAGCCCCGTGCCGCTGCTCTCGGTGTGGGTGTTGGCGTAGCGGGGGAGCACCTCGTCGCGGATGAAGTCCTCGATGAAGGTGAGCGCCCGGCCGCTGGCCGTGTAGTCGGCGTAGGTCACCCGTCGCGGCCCGAACGGCCCGTGCATCAGCTGGTCGTCGCCGATCACCGACTCCCGGATCTTGCGCAGGATCGGCGGGTCCTGCAGCTCGGGGTCGCGCGGCGGGATGGCGCACCCGTTCCATGCACCCGCACCCATGGGTCGACCCTAGTCGGTAGGGACGGTCGGCGCCGTACCTCGTGCAGACCCAGCCGTCGGCGTCGGCCAGCACCTCGACCGTGTCGCAGTTGCCGAGCCGCTGCTGCTCGACGTCCATGCGGGCGATCGCGGGTACTCCGATGCCGGTCACGCCGCCGTGCGACACCACCAGCACGGTCTCGCCGGGGTGTGCATCGGTGATCTCGCGCAGCGCCGCGCCGAACCGGTCCGCGATCTCGTGCCCCGACTCGCCGCCGGGGATGCGCTCGTCGAGGTCGCCCGCGAGCCATCGGCCGTACGTCGCGGCGAAGGGGTCCTCCGTGAGCGGCGCGCCGCGGAAGTCACCGACGCGCGAACTCTCTCAGCCCGAGCCGCGTGGTCACCCCGACGCCGAGCCGGGCGGCCACGATCTCGCCGGTCTGGACGGCGCGGGCGAGGGTGGACGTCCAGACGTGCGCCACGCGCCGGCCGGCCAGCGACTCGGCCAGCGCGGCCGACTGCTGCCTGCCCAGCTGGGTGAGGGAGCCGCCCTCTTCCGCCCACGTCGGGCGCTTCGTACTCCGCCTCGCCGTGCCGGGCGACGACCAGCGTCGTGGCGCACTGGAGGGCGGTCATGCTTTCCGGGGCCTCCGCGGAAGCATGCCCCGACCGCGCGAAGCGCGCTGCGCAGGGTTCCGTGGGGAAATCATGAGCGGGTCCTGGCCACCTCGGAGACGTTACCGTCGCCCACCGGTTCGGGAACCGGGGCCCCTGCGCGGTAGTGTTGACCCTTGGTGGCTAGCGAACCGGTCCGGACCTGCATCGGATGTCGAGCGCGAGCCGTCAAGCGTGAGCTGGTGCGGGTGACCGTCGGCTCGGATGCGCACGGCCGTCAGGCCGTCGTTCCCGATCCGCAGGGCACCGCACCCGGCCGCGGGGCGCACCTGCACCCCACGACCGCGTGCTACGAGCTCGCCGTACGCAGAAAGGCATTCGGCCGGGCCCTCCGCACCTCCGGTGGGCGGGTCCCGGACCAGCTGGACAGCGCAGCGGTGGGGGAGTACGTCGCCGGCGCCGCACCCGATCAGACCGAAGACCGACCAGAAGGCTGGAGCAGCAGCTCATGAGCACTCGATGAGTACTTCCCGATGAGTTTGCAACACCCCTAACGGTCCCAGCGACACCCGAACCCGGGTCTGGGGCCATAGAAGGAGAATTGTGGCCAAGACCCGCGTTCATGAGCTTGCGAAGCTCTACAACGTCGAGAGCAAGTTCGTTCTCGAGAAGCTGAAAGAAATGGGCGAGTTCGTCAAGTCGCCCTCCTCGACGATCGAGCTTCCCGTCGAGATGAAGTTCAAGAAGGAGTACGGCGACCAGCTGAAGGCTGCCGCCGAGACTGCTGCCCCGGCCGCACCGGCCGAGGAGAAGCCGGCCGCCAAGAAGGCACCTGCCAAGAAGGCCGCCGCCAAGAAGGTCGCCGAGGCAGAGCCCGAGGCGGTCGAGACCCCCGCTGCGCCCGCTCCCGAGGTGGAGGCCCCGGCCGCCGCCGAGGTCGTGGAGGCCGAGAAGCCCGAGCCGCCGGCCGAGCCCCCGACCGAGTCGCAGCCCCCCGCCAGCGAGTCCGGCACCGAGACGCCCAAGGCCCCGGCCCCGCGCCCAGTGGGGCGCCCCGGCGCCCCGCGCCCGGGCAACAACCCGTTCGCGTCCAGCCAGGGCATGGGCCGCCGGCCCGCGCCGCGGCCCGGCACCGAGGCCGCAGGCACCGACGCCGCCCCCGAGGGGCAGCGTCCGCCGCGTCCGCCGGCCGAGGGCCGCCCGGGCATGCCGCGTCCCAACCCGGCGATGATGCCGAAGTCCCCGGCCGCCTTCGGTGGCGGCCCCGGTGGTCGTGGCGCCGGCGGCCCCGGCCGCGGTGGTCCCGGTGGTCCCGGTGCCGGCCGTCCGGGTGCTCCCGGCCGCGGTGGCCCGCCCGGACGCGGCGGCGCCCCCGGCGGCGCCGGAGCCGGTGCCCCGGGTCGTCCCGGCGGGTTCGCCGGTGGCGGACGCCCCGGTGGCGGCAACCGTCCCGGCCAGCGTGGTCAGACCCAGGGTGCGTTCGGCCGTCCCGGCGGCCCCTCGCGCCGAGGTCGCAAGTCGAAGCGCGCTCGTCGTCAAGAGTTCGAGGCCATGGAGGCCCCGACGATCGGTGGCGTGCGCGTCCGCAAGGGCGACGGCGAGACCGTTCGGCTGCCCCGCGGTGCCTCGCTGACCGACTTCGCCGACCGCATCGGCGTCGACGCGGCCCAGCTCGTGCAGATGCTGTTCAGCCTCGGCGAGATGGTGACCGCGACCGAGTCGGTCAACGACGCGACGCTCGAGCTGCTCGGTGAGGAGCTCAACTACGTCGTCGAGGTCGTCTCGCCCGAGGACGAGGACCGCGAGCTGCTCGAGTCCTTCGACCTCGAGTTCGGCGAGGACGAGGGCGACGAGTCCGACCTCGCCTTCCGGCCGCCGGTGGTCACCGTCATGGGTCACGTCGACCACGGCAAGACCAAGCTCCTCGACGCGCTGCGCAACGCCAACGTCGTCGACAAGGAGGCCGGCGGCATCACCCAGCACATCGGTGCCTACCAGGTCACCGCCGACGTCGACGGCAACGAGCGTCGGATCACCTTCATCGACACCCCGGGTCACGAGGCGTTCACCGCCATGCGTGCCCGCGGCTCGCAGTCGTCCGACATCGCGGTCCTCGTGGTCGCGGCCGACGACGGCGTGATGCCGCAGACGGTCGAGGCGCTCAACCACGCCAAGGCCGCCGGGGTCCCGATCGTGGTGGCGGTCAACAAGATCGACAAGCCCGACGCCGACGCCACCAAGGTCCGGGGTCAGCTCACCGAGTACGGCCTGGTGCCGGAGGAGTACGGCGGCGACGCGATGTTCGTCGACGTCTCGGCCAAGGCCGGCACCAACCTCGACAAGCTGCTCGAGGCCATCGTGCTGACCGCCGACGCGTCGCTCGACCTGCGGGCCAACCCCAACCAGGACGCCCAGGGCATCGTGATCGAGGCCCACCTCGACCGCGGCCGCGGACCCGTGGCCACGGTGCTGGTCCAGCGCGGCACGCTGCGCGTGGGAGATTCGATCGTCGCCGGTGCCGGCTACGGCCGGGTGCGGGCGATGCTCGACGAGCACGGCGACAACATCGAGGAAGCCGACCCGGGTCGCCCGGCGATGGTCCTCGGTCTGACCGCGGTGCCGGGTGCCGGCCAGACGTTCATCGTCGTCGACGACGACCGGATGGCTCGCCAGATCGCCGAGCGGCGTGAGTCGCGCGAGCGCGCGGCCATGCAGGCCAAGCGGCGCGTGCGTCGCACGCTCGAGGACTTCATGGCCTCCATGGAGAAGGGTGCGGAGAGCCAGGAGCTCAACCTCATCCTCAAGGGCGACGTGTCCGGTTCGGTCGAGGCCCTCGAGGACGCGCTCTCGCAGATCTCGGTGGGCGACGACGTGAGCATCCGCGTCATCGACCGCGGTGTCGGTGCGATCACCGAGACCAACGTCGACCTGGCGGCTGCCTCCGACGCGATCATCATCGGCTTCAACGTCCGCCCGCAGGGCAAGGCGACGGAGCTGGCGGAGCGCGAGGGCGTCGAGATCCGCTACTACTCGGTCATCTACCAGGCGATCGAGGAGATCGAGGCGGCCCTCAAGGGCATGCTCAAGCCGGAGTTCGAGGAGTCGTCCCTCGGCCAGGCGGAGGTCCGGGCGATCTTCCGCTCGTCCAAGATCGGCAACATCGCGGGCTGCATGGTCATCAGCGGCGTCATCCGCCGCAACGCGAAGGTGCGCGTCATCCGTGACGGTGCCGTCGTGGCCGACAACCTCGACCTCGCCTCGCTGAAGCGTGAGAAGGACGACGCGTCCGAGGTCCGCGAGGGCTTCGAGTGCGGTCTGGTGCTGCGCAACTTCCAGGACATCAAGGAGGGCGACATCGTCGAGGCCTTCGAGATGAAGGAGATCCCGCGCGCCTGACCCACCGCTGACCCGCCCCTCCTGTTCGGGCGGGTCAGCGTCCAGGTCCAACGACGCAGGTCTCAGGAGGAACCATGGCGAGCCCACGGGTCCGCAGGATCGCGGATCGCATCCAGGTGATCGTGGCCGAGATGCTCGAACGTCGGGTCAAGGACCCGAGGCTCGGGTTCGTCACCATCACCGACGTCCGGCTCACCGGTGACAGCCAGCAGGCGACGGTCTTCTACACCGTCCTCGCGGGAGCCGCCGGGGAGCAGAGCGACGAGGCCGCACTCGCGGCGACGGCAGCGGCGCTCGAGTCGGCCAAGGGGCTCATCCGCTCCGAGGTGGCCAAGCAGCTCGGCATGCGGATCACACCGTCGCTCACCTTCGTCGCGGACGCGCTGCCGGAGTCGGCCCGCCACCTCGATGAGCTCCTCGAGCGCGCCCGCCTGCTCGACGAAGAGGTGGCGGCGCAGCGCGGCTCGGCGTACGCCGGCGACGAGGATCCCTACAAGAAGCCGCGCGAGGTTGGGTCCGACCCCGACGAGGACGACCTCGACGAGGATGGCTGAGCCGGGTCTCGTCGTCGTCGACAAGCCGGCCGGGATCACCTCGCACGACGTCGTCGCCCGGGTCCGGCGGCTGGCCGGCACCCGGAAGGTCGGCCACGCCGGCACCCTCGACCCGATGGCCACCGGCGTGCTGGTCCTCGGGGTCGAGCGCGCCACCCGGCTGCTCGGCCACCTGATGCTGACCGACAAGTCCTACGACGCGACGGTGCGGTTCGGGGTCTCGACCACGACCGACGACGCCGAGGGCGAGGTGGTGGCGACCGCCTCCGCCGCCGGGCTCGACGAGGCCACCGTCCGGGCGGCTCTGGCCGAGTTCACCGGAGACCTGCTCCAGGTCCCGACGGCCGTCTCCGCGATCAAGGTCGACGGCAAGCGCGCCTACCAGCGGGTCCGCGACGGCGAGCAGGTCGAGCTGAAGGCGCGCCCCGTCACCGTGCACGAGCTCCAGGTGCACGACGTCCGTTGCCAGGACGACGTGGTCGACGCGGACATCTCGCTCCGCTGCACCAGCGGTACCTACGTCCGCGCGATCGCGCGCGACGCCGGCACCGCGCTGGGCGTGGGCGGCCACCTGACCGCGCTGCGGCGTACGGCCGTCGGCCCCTATGGCCTCGACGTCGCCCGCACTCTCGACGAGCTCGCCGAGTCGTTCGAGCTGTTGCCCATCGCGGCCGCCGCCCGCGCCGCCTTCCCGAGCCTCGACCTCAACGACGACGCGGCCCACGACGTGCGGGTCGGCCGGCCGCTCGATCTCGAGCTGGCTGGCCTCACCGCGATGTTTGCGCCGGACGGCGCGTTCCTGGCGCTGTACGAGCACCGCGACGGGAAGGCTCGTCCCGTCGCGGTGTTCGTCGGCGGCTAGTGCTGCCCCGGCTCCCAGTGGGTGTAGAACGCCTCGGACAGCGCCTGCGCCTGGGCGTCCCCACCGTCGTGGACGCCAGTGAAGTCGAGCGACCCGTCGGCGGCGACCGTCACGTTGACCTCGGTCCACGCGCCGGGCTCGTGTCCCCAGAACCACTTCAGCCGGCGGCCGGTGACCTGGTAGCCACCGTTGCTGTGGAACGTGGTGCCCGTCTTGGGGCCGGACATGTAGACCTGGTCCAGCTCCCACGTCCCGTCGGCGAGGTGGATCACGTAGGCGCCGGCGTTCTCGTCGATGATTCCCTGGTCGCTCACCCCGGCGGCGCGGGTCTGGTCGGCAGTCATGGTGAACGCGTAGGTACCGTTGGCCAGCGACTGACCGGATGAGGCCTCGTTGGGACAGCCGGTGACCGGCTCCGGGGCGGGGTCGCTCTTGGCCAGGTCCTCGATCTCGTCGAGGAGGGTGGCCGTCGTGGGGTCCTTGCGCAGCTCTGCGAGGACCGGCCGGGTGGCAGCGACCAGACTGTCGATCTCGGCCTGCGAGGCGCTGCCGATCCGGCCCGCCTCCTGGCAGAAGGTGGCGGCGGCCTCCGCGTCCGCGGGCAGGGTGTCCAGCACCCAGGCCCGGGTCGCGTCGGCGGCCTGCTGGAGCACCGCCGCCTGGTCCTCGTTCAGCGCGTCCTGCGCCGCGTCGCCGATGGCGAGCACGTTGACCTTCGGGTAGAAGGAGACGTTGCCGGTGGCGATGCCAGCGGGGGAGAGCCGGTAAGACGACTCGGCACCGAGCATGGTGCTGGTGTCCGGCTCCTCGTCGGTGGTCGTCGCGCCCAGTGCCTCGAACATGCCCTCGGTGGTGCGGGACCAGGCGGCCCGGACGACACCACCCCGGTAGTCCGAGGCGCCACCCAGGACCCCGTCGAAGCCGAACGGGTGCCGCAGCCCCTCCGGGTAGAGCCCGAGGGCGCTGACGCCGACGTCCGCCAGGCCCGAGGTGAGCTGGTCGGTCAGGGTCCGGTCGGACACGATCGCTGCTGTCAGGGTGTCGGTGGTGACGAGGAAAGGCGCGGTGACCGCCCGCAGGCTCTGGACGCCGACGTCGTCCCAGGCGCGCGACGGCACCATGGCGAGGTCGAGCTGACCCTTCATGAGCATCCCGGCGACGTACTGGTCCCAGTGCGGCTGGCCGTCGTCGGCGTGCCAGACCGGCTCGACCGTGATCGAGCCACCGGACAGGTCGGCGACCTGCTGGGCGAACTGCTCGACCTGCTGAGCGCCGGGCATGTCGGGGCCGTCGTCGGTGCCGAGCCGCAGGGTGAGGGGAGCCGTCGCGACGGCGTTGGTGGCCGAGGGCGATCCCGCGCCGGCGGCCGGTTTCGTGGGCGTACCGCCGTGGGCGGCACCGGTGGAGGGGCTCCCCGAGGAGTCCGAGCAGGCGGTGGCCCCGCAGGCGGCGACGGCGAGAGCGGTCAGCACGGCGAGGCGGTGGGTTCCCTTGGTCGTGGTCATGGATGGGACGCTAGGAACCGAGGGCGGCGGAGGGATCGGGAGGATCGCCCGTTTCCAGCTACGGATCCTCCCGACCCCGGGATGGGTCAGTCCGGTACGCCGCCGACCCGCGTCCAGGCCGAGGCGAAGTACCCCTCGGACAGCGCCTGGTTGGCCGGGTGCGCATCGACGACGTCGACGAAGTGGATCGTGCCGTCGGGGTCCACGTGCACCCGGGCCGACGTCCGGTCGCCCTGGGAGTCCCAGTCGAACGTGAAGACGCCGCCTCGGTAGGTGTAGGTGCCCGAGTCGTCTGGGTTCGCGATGAAGTGGTGGGCGGTCTGGTGGAAGGTCCAGGTGCCCGCGTCGAGGACGAAGGTGACGCGACCGCTGTTCTCCAGGATCTCGTGGGCGTCCTTGACGCCCGCCTCGCGGAGCTGCTTCTGGGTGATGCGGGTGACGTAGGTGCCGTTCAGCGAGGCGAGCTCGAGGTCTTCGGCCGACGGCTGCTCCTTGGTGGGGCACGAGGCCGGTGGGTCGCCCTCGACGCCGGCGACCTCGCCCTTGATCGCATCGATGATGCGCCGGGTGTCGGGGTCGCGGCGCAGCCAGTCGACCGCCGGCGCCACCGCCGACACGAGACCGGCTACCTGGTCCGGGCTCGCCGACACGATTCTGCCGCCCTTCTCGCAGAAGCCGTCGGCCGCCTCCTGGTCGGACTGCTGCGAGTCGTAGAGCCAGTGTCGGGTACTTGCGGCGACGTCACGCAGCAGCGACCACTGGTCCGCCCGCAGGTGCTCGCGCATCTCGGTGCGCAGCACCAGCGTGTTGGTCTTGAGGAAGAAGGTGACGTTCCCGGTCGCAACCTGGCCGGGGGTGAGCTGGTACTGCGCCTCGGCGCCGCGCTGATCCGC
The DNA here is from genome assembly GCA_963793315.1 of uncultured Actinomycetota bacterium. Taxonomy (GTDB): domain Bacteria; phylum Actinomycetota; class Actinomycetes; order Propionibacteriales; family Nocardioidaceae; genus Nocardioides. The sequence goes on from CAWBZR010000011.1 coordinate 155,666, forward strand.
GCTGTTGGCTGAGTCGTCGGTCCCGGCGCCGAGGGCGTCGAAGACCCGCGCGACGGTGTCGGACCTCGCGGCCCAGACCGTCTGGCCGGCGTAGTCGGCAGCCTCCAGCAGAGGAGCGTCGTACCCGAAGGGATGGCGCAGCCCGTCGGGGAACAGGTCGAGCCCGACGACCCCGGCCTCGGGCAGCCCGGCCAGCAGGTCGTCGCGCAGGTCGCTCTCGAGGACTGCGCGAAGGGCCTGCTGGCTGGTGATGAGGAACGGCGTGTTGAGCGCGCGCAGGCTGTCGACGCCGAGGACATCCCACGCCCGGCCCGGCACCAGTCCCATGTCCCACGTGCCATCGGCGACCCCCGTGGCCACGGTCTGGTCCCAGCCGAGCGCGCTGTCGGGGGTCACGTCCCAGGCGGGGTCGATCCGGATGCTCCCGCCCGAGCGCTCGGCGACCTCCGCGGCGAAGTGCTCCACAGCGAGACCCGTCGGAGCGGTCCGGGCGTCTGGAGTGGCCAGGCGCAGCACGAGGCTGGGGCCGGTCACCTGCCGGTCGCAGCCTGTCAGCCCCGCTGTACCGAGCGCGACGACGAGCGAGGTGACGGACGCGATGCCGGCTGCACCCCTGGTCCCGACCCTCATGGCAGGACGCTAGTCCGCGACGCCCGCCTCCGGCACCGGGATCCGCCCAGCCCCGCATGGGAGATCTCCCCATCCCCACGAGCCGCTCCGGGCGCGATGATGCCTCCATGGAGATGGTCCGGCGGGACGCTGCGTGGACGGCGGTCGCGCTGGTCCTCGCCGCGGTCGCGCTCCTGGCCGACATCGCGGGGACGGCGATGTACGGAGGCGCGGCGCCGTACGTCGGCTTCCTGGACCTGGCGCGCACGGCGCTGCCCGGGGTCGTGCTGGCGGTCGCCGCGGCGGTCGTCGGGCTGCTCGGACGAGGCGGGTTGGCGGCGCTCGTGCTGGGCGTCGCCGCATTCGCCTGCGGCGCCCCCTGGCTGGCGATCGGCCTGCAGCAGCAGTCCGCAGCCTGGGTGTCCGTCGACGCGGCGGGCCAGCTCCTGGCCCCCGCGGTGGTCGTGCTCGCTCTGCTGTTCCCGGTGGGTCGGCTCGTGGGTGCCGCGCGTCGGTGGACCGCCCTCGGTGCTGCCGTCCTGGGTCTTGGCGCCGTCGTGGTCCTGGCGATGAGCCAGGATCCGGGCGGCCGGGGCTGGTGCCGGTGCGTGGCCAACCCGATCGCCGTCCTCGACGGTGGGGCCGCAGACCCCCACCACGCATCCGACCTGGTGGTCGTCGCGCACCTGGTGGTCTCGCTCGTCGGGCTCGTGGTGCTGGCGGCCACGCCGCCTCGTCCCCGCCGCGGCGTTCCGGCGGCCTTCGCAGCCATCTTCACGGTGCTCGCCGTCTGCTGGGTGGTCGCCGACCTGGCGACGCTTCGGTCGGTGGCCGGGCTGAGTGCGCTGGTGGACGGGCTCCGCGACGTCGCCCTGGTGCTGCTGCCGACGCTCTACGTCGCGGAGTTCTCCGCGCGACGCCCCAGCCGCGCGCACGTGGCCGACCTGCTCCTGGCTGCGCGCGAGGAGGCCGACCCACGACGTCTGCAGGCCCTGGTCGGCCGCGCCATCGGTGACCCTCTGGCCGTGGTCGGCTGGTGGGACCCCGAGCACCAGGACTTCCGCGACCGGGCTGACCTGCCCGTCCCGGTGCCCCCGCGCGGACAGCTCCGGGTCGAGGCCGAGGGACGGCCGATCGCGCTCGTCGTCGCAGAGCGGCTCGACCAGGTCGACGCGGGGGTGCGGGAGTCGGTGGCCCAGGCGTTGCTCCTGGCGGCGGAGAACCGTCGGCTCACCGCGGAGCTGCGAGCCAGCCTCGAGCAGGTCCGGGACTCCCGCGCACGCATCGTGGCGGCCGAGGACGACACTCGGCGCAGGATCGAGCGCGACCTCCACGACGGCGCCCAGCAGCTGCTCGTCTCGACCGGGATCAAGCTCAACCTCGCCGCCACCCGCGCGGCCGACCAGGACGCGGCCCTGGCCGGCGTCATCCATGAGGCCTCGACCGAGCTGAACCGGGCGCTGGCCGAGCTGCGCAGCCTGGCCAGTGGAATCGCCCCGACCAGCCTGGTGCACGGCAGCCTCGGCAACGCCCTCCGCGAGCTCGCGCTCCGCACGGCGGTGCCGACGGCGGTCCGAGTCAGCGGCGATGGGGAGCCAGGGGACCAGGCCGCGGCCACCGTCTACTTCGTGGTCGCCGAGTGCCTGACCAACATCGCCAAGCACGCGCGGGCCACGCGAGCTTCCGTCGACGTCGTCCTCGGCGACCCGGTCCGGATCACCGTGGCCGACGACGGCTGCGGCGGTGCCACGCTGGTCGGCGCCGGCACGGGGCTGCGTGGCCTGGTCGACCGGGTTGAGTCCAGGGGTGGGCGCCTCGAGCTGCGTCTCGGGGTCCTCCGGCTCGACGGTGACTGCCACCGTGCCGGCCGGCGGGGTGGAGCCGTGAGCGTCGACCGGCCGCGCGTGGTGGTCGTGGACGACGCGGTCCTCGTGCAGGAGGGGGTGCGCCAGCTCCTGGTCGCCGGCGGCTGCGACGTGGTCGGCGTCGCCGGTGACGTGCGGGCGCTCGAGGTGGCGCTGGCCGAGCGCCCGGACACCGAGGCTCTGGTGCTCGACATCCGGATGCCGCCCGACCACAGTGACGAGGGCATGCGGGTGCTCGAGCGGTTGCGGGCGGAGGGCTCGACGCTCGGCGTGCTCCTGCTGTCCATGTACGCCAGCCCGACGTTGGCGGTGCGCGCGCTGTCGGCGGGCGGGGCCACCGGTTACCTGCTCAAGGAGCGGATCACCACCGGGCAGGCGCTCGTGGCGGCGGTGCGCTCCGTGGTCGGAGGCGGCACGGTTGTCGACCCCGAGGTGGTGGCGATGCTGCTCGGGTCGTCCGGGCGGCCCCGGCTGCTCGAGACGCTCACCGCACGCGAGGACGAGGTGATCGCGCTCATGGCGGAGGGTCGCTCGAACCTCGGGATCGCCGAGGAGCTGCACCTGAGCGTGAAGACCGTAGAGACCCACGTGGAGCACATCCTGGACAAGCTCGGAATCGAGCCGTCGCCGGGCGAACACCGCCGGGTGCTCGCGGTGCTCGAGCTGCTGCGGGCTGGTGACCAGGTCACCTGAGCCGCACCGTTAGGGTTCCCGCGTGGAGATCTGGCGCTCGCTCGCCGAGGTGCCGGCCGACCTCGGCGGCACGGTCGTGACCGTCGGCAACTTCGACGGGGTCCACCTCGGGCACCGCCGGGTGCTCGCACGGGCAAGGGAGGTCGCCGACCAGCGGGGGCTGACCCTGGTGGCCGTGACGTTCGACCCGCACCCGATGGCGGTGCTGCGCCCCGAGCACGCACCGACCCAGCTGACCACCGTCGAGCGCCGCGCCGAGCTGCTGGCCGATGCCGGCGCCGACCACGTGCTGGCGCTGCCGTTCGACCGCGACATGGCCTCGTGGACCCCGGAGGAGTTCGAGCAGCGGGTGCTGGTGGACGCCCTCCACGCCGGGGCGGTCGTCGTGGGCGCCAACTTCCGGTTCGGCACCAGGGCCTCCGGCGACGTCGCCACCCTCGAGGCCTTCGGCGCCGAGCACGGCTTCACCGTCGAGGGCATCGCGCTCGACGGCGGCCCGATGGTGTGGTCGTCGACGTACGTCCGCACCTGCCTGGCCGCGGGCGACGTGGCCGGGGCGGCCGAGGCGCTCGGCCACCCGTACGCCGTCCGTGGCGTGGTGGTCCAGGGCGACCAGCGCGGTCGTGAGCTCGGCTTCCCCACCGCCAACGTGCCGACCGACGGGATGACCGCGGCGCCGGCAGACGGGGTCTACGCCGGATGGCTGAAGCGGCTCGACACCGGCGAGACCTACCCGGCGGCGATCAGCGTCGGCACCAACCCGACCTTCGACGGCGTCCGCGCCCGCCGGGTCGAGAGCTATGTGCTGGACCGCACCGACCTGGAGCTCTACGGCGTCGAGGTGGAGGTCTCGTTCGTCGAGCGGCTGCGCGGCATGGTGGCGTTCGAGTCGGTCGAGAAGCTGGTCGAGCAGATGCACGCGGACGTCGACACGGCCCGCGAGCTGCTCGCGCGATAGCGGATCAGCGCCGCCGAGCGACCGTCACGCCGTCGCGCAGCGGCAGCATCACGGCGTCGACGCGGTCGTCGCTGGCCACGCGGTCGTTGACCGCCCGCATCGCGGTGACGCGCTCACCGCTCTCGCCGTCGTCGAAGACCCGGCCGCCGAGGAGCACGTTGTCCAGCAGCACCAGCCCGCCGGGGCGCAGCCGGGCCACGAGCTCCTCGTAGTAGGCCGGGTAGCTCTCCTTGTCGGCGTCGACGAACGCGAAGTCGATCGACGGCTCGGTCGGCAGCGCGGACAACGTCTCGGAGGCCGGCGCCAGCCGCAGCTCGATGCGGTCGGTGACTCCCGCCTCGGCCCAGTAGCGCCGTGCGACGCCGGTCCACTCGCCGCTGACGTCGCAGGCGAGCAGCCGGCCGCCGTCGGCCAGGCCGCGGGCGATGCAGATCGAGGAGTAGCCCGTGAAGGTGCCGACCTCGACGGCGCTGCGCGCTCCGGTCAGCCGGACGAGCATCGTCAGCAGCGCGCCCTCGTCGGCGGTGATCTGCATGCCGGCGGCGTCGGGGAAGCTGGTCCGGGTCTCCTCGGCCAGCCGGGTCAGCACGTCGTCCTGGGCGGTGCTGTGGGCCAGCAGGTAGTCGCTGACCGTCTCCTCCGACGCGGCGACGTCCATGATCGTGATCACGCTCTGACGGTACGACGGGGACTAGCCTCTCCGCGTGCCACCCCCGTCCGAAGCCACCGCCCAGCGCGCCGCGGCCGAGGCGTGGTTCCTCGACCACGGCCTGCCGTGGTTCGTCGACGATGTCCGCAACGAGGTGACCCGACGCCTGCACCGCGGCCGGGTCACCGCGGTCCTGACGGCGGGGCTCGTGCTCGGCCTGGTCACCGGGCTGGTCGTCGGCGCGACCACCGGCGACGGAGCGATCGGGTTCGCCTCGGGCGCCAGCGTCTTCGGGGCGCCCCTGCTGGCCTACGCCCTGTGGGCGCTGCACGCCAAGCTGATCGTCGCCTGGGCGCTGCGCCGGGCCTTCCGCAGCCTCGGGCTCCTGCTTCCGCTGGCCACCCGGGCGCTCCCGATGCTGCTGCTCGTGGTGACGTTCCTGTTCATCAACGCCGACCTGTGGCAGGTGGCGGCGACGCTGCACGGCGGGATCCTCTGGAGCGCGATCCTGTTCTTCATCCTGGCCGCGCTGGGATTCCTGGTGCCGCGGCTGGCCCAGGAGATGGACCAGGTCGACGTCCTCGACGGCGAGGCGCTGTGCGCGGCCACCGAGGGCACGCCGCTCGAGGAGCCGGCGCGCCGGCTGTGCGCCGAGGACGTGGACCTCAGCGAGGGCGCCGACGTGGCCGGGCTCCAGAAGGTCAACCTGGTCACCGTGCTGGTCGTGGCCCAGGCGGTCCAGGTGGTGCTGCTGTCGATCGCGGTGTTCGTGTTCTTCATCGTCTTCGGGGTGGTGGCCATCCGCGAGAGCGTGATCGAGGGCTGGCTCGGGCCTGGGTCCGTGACCTACCCGCGCGGGCCGGAGATCGCCAGCATCCAGCTGATCCGGGTCTCGACCTTCCTGGCCGGCTTCTCCGGCTTCTACTTCACGATCATCGCGATCACCGACGAGCTCTACCGCAAGGAGTTCTTCTCCGTGATCCTGGCCGAGCTCCAGCGCGCCGTCGCGGCCCGAGCGGTCTACCGGAGGCTGACCGGGCCGACGGTCACAGGCGGAGGTGGGCCAGCACCGCCTGCACCCGCCGGTTGACCTCGAGGTCCACGGGCAGGTCGAGCTTGGCGAAGATGCTGTTGATGTGCTTGGCCACGGCCTTCTCGGTGACGTGAAGGGTGGCGCCGATCGAGGCGTTGGACCTGCCCTCGGCCATGAGGCCCAGCACCTCCTTCTCCCGAGGGGAGAGCCGGTCGAGCGGCTCGTCGCGCCGGCGCGCCATCACCGTGGCGACCACCTCGGGGTCGAGCACCGTGCCGCCCTCGAGCACCCGGCGAACGCCGTCGACGAACTGGCGCACGTCGGAGACCCGATCCTTGAGCAGGTAGCCGACCGCACCCTCACCGCTCGCGAGCAGCTCGCGGGCGTAGAGCTGCTCGACGTACTGCGAGAGCACCAGCACCGGGAAGCCGGGCCGGGCCGCCCGCACCGCGATCGCGGCGCGCAGCCCCTCGTCGGTGAACGTCGGCGGCATCCGCACGTCGAGGACGGCGCCGTCGACGTCGGGGTCGGTCAGGGCCACGTCGAGGTCGGGGGCGTTGTCGACCGCCCGCGCCACGACGAAGCCGGAGCCCTCGAGCAGCTGGGTCAGCCCGGCGCGGAGGAGGGCGTTGTCCTCGGCGAGGACGAGACGGGTCATGCCGCGATCTCGCACGCTACGCGCACGCTCAGATCCACGCTGGTGGCGTTGCCGACGCTCGAAGGGACGTCCAGCCTGCCTTCGCGCCGGCGCCTTGCCAGCGCGGCGCCGAGCGCCGCTCGCTATCGCGATCTCTCGGCATGACCCGCCACGGGCGTCAGGACGCACGGCACCTCCATTGTCACGATCGTGGGCCCGCCGTCGGGGCTGGACACCGCCATCGTGCCGTCGAAGGGCCAGCCGCCGCATCCCCCCCTTGCCGGTGCCACGCTCCCGTCGGCGCCGCCGCGGCCGTCGTCGCTGACGACCACCCGGAGCCGCCCTGCTGGTGGCTCAGCTCGACCCAGGCGTGGCGGTGGCCGGCGTGCTTGGCCGAGTTGGCGAGGCACTCGGCGACCGCGAAGTAGAGGGCGGACTCGATCGGCGCCGGCGGCCGCCCGGCCAGCGTCGCCGATGACCTCCACGGGCACCGCCATGTCGAGGGCCAGGGCGCGGATCGCGCCGTCCAGCCCGCGGTCGGCGAGGACCGGCGGGTGGATGCCGCGCACCACCGAGCGCAGGTCGGCGATCGCCGCGCTGGTCGCGGCGCGGGCCTCGCTGACCGTGCGGCGCGCCGCCACCGGATCGGACTCGAAGAGCTCCTCGGCCATGCCCGAGGCTCATCGAGACGGCGACGAGCCGAGCCTGCGTGCCGTCGTGGAGGTCGCGCTCCAGCCGGCGCAGCTCGGCCGCCGAGTGGTCCACCGCCGCGGCCCGGCTCTCGGTGAGCGCCGCAACCCGGCGCTCCAGCGTCTCGGTGCTGCTGTAGCTGAGCAGCGCCCGGTCGACCGACGGACCTGCTCCAGAGGATCGGGTAGGTCCCGAACCACCAGAAGAACCCGGTGACAACAGCCAGCAGGAGCACCACCACGATCAGCGACATCGCCCAGCCGATGCTGATCGCCCAGACGATCCAGAGCGAGGTCGCGCCAGGTCATCGGGTCGGTGAGCATCGCCACGAGGCGGATGAGCGGGCCGCGCTCGGGGAGGGGACGGTACGGCGGAGGGAGCTCGACACCCAGCACCCGGCCGGCGATGTGGCGCTGCCGGTTGGCGATCACCCGGATCAGCGGGACCGCGGCGGCCACGAGGAAGATGCCGACCCAGACCACCACGAGCAGCCCGCCGACCACGAAGAGCACGAGGCCGAGCACGAGCGGGACCAGCCACAGCACCTGCTCGACGGCGTACCCCGTCAGCAGGAAGGGGCTGGGCTGGTCGCGAAGCCGCTCGAGGACGATCGGCTCGGCACCGGGGGACTGGCTCACGGCTCCATCCTCCCGGAGCGAGATGGTCGCGGCAGTGGTGCCAGCACCACCACGGGTCGGGTCCTGGGACCCACTGACCGGCGTGTCGAGGCCGACGAAGACTGGAGCCATGACGAACCCGCTCTCCTCCTTCGCCCATCGCACCGCTCGCTGGTGCGCCCTGCACCCGTGGCGCGCGATCCTCGGCTGGGTCGCTCTCGTCGCCTTCGCGATCGGCCTGGCCACGATGATCCCGACCCAGGAGACCAACGACGCCGACTACCGGCTCGGCGAGTCCGGCCGGGCGGACGCCATGGTCGCCTCCGCCGGCTTCGACGACCCCGACACCGAGCAGGTGCTGATCTCGGCCAAGAGCGGCCAGCTCGACACGTCCCAGGCCGAGCAGGCCTCCGCCGCGGTCGTCGCCGCGATGACCCAGCTGCCGGGCGTCGACGAGGTCGCCGAGCCCCAGGTCAGCCCGGACGGCTCGGCGTATCTCGTCTCGATCCAGCTCGCTCGCGACCAGGACGACGTCTCTGCCCTCCAGGAGGCGACCAAGGCCGTGCAGGCCGACTTCCCGCAGCTCGAGGTCCGCCAGTCGGGTGACATCAGCCTCGACGACGCGATCAACGACCGCGTGGCAGACGACCTGTCCTCGGCCGAGACGCTCAGCCTGCCGATCACCCTCATCCTGATGCTGCTCGCGTTCGGCGCGCTGATCGCGGCGGGCATCCCGGTGCTGCTCGCCGGCACCAGCGTGGCCGCCACCGTCGGCGTCCTCGCGCCGGTCTCGCACCTGATCCACGCCGACTCCACCGTCACCAGCATGATCGTGCTGATCGGCATGGCCGTGGGCGTCGACTACTCGCTGTTCTACCTCAAGCGCGAGCGCGAGGAGCGGGCCAAGGGCCACTCCAGCCGCGACGCCGTCGAGATCGCCGCCCAGACGTCGGGCCACTCGATCCTGGTCTCCGGTGCGGCCGTCATCTGCGCGATGTCCGGCCTCTTCATCATGGGTGACACGACGTTCAACTCCCTCGCCGTCGGCTCGATCATCGTCGTCGCGGTCGCCGTGCTCGGCTCGATCACCGTGCTGCCGGCCCTGCTCGCCAAGCTCGGCCGCTGGGTGGACCGCCCGCGCGTCCCGCTGCTGCACCGCGTCGTCCGCCGGATGCGCCCTGCGGCGCCATCAGCGGCCGGGTCCTCGGCCCGGTGGTGAAGCACCCGGCCGTCTCGCTGCTGCTGGGCACTGTCGTGGTGGTGCTGCTCGCGATCCCGGCCCTGGGCATGAAGACGCACAGCGCCAACCTCGAGACCCTGCCCAGCTCGATCGCCGAGGCGAAGACCATGCAGGACCTCAGCAAGGCGTTCCCGTCGGAGGGCACCACCGCCGACCTGGTCGTGCGGGCCGACGCCTCAGAGCAGGACGACGTGGCCGCTGCGCTGGCCAAGGTCCAGGCCGCGGCCGAGAAGTCGCCGCTGTTCCGCCCCTCCGGCACCGAGCTCCAGGTCTCCGGGGACGGCACGGTCTCGGTGCTCACCCTGGCCATGCCGTTCGACGAGTCCGACGACCGGGTGGACACCGCGATCAGGGACCTCCGCTCCGACCTCGCACCGGCCGCCCTCGACGGGCTGACGGGTCACGTGGAGTACGCCGTCGGCGGCGACTCGGCCGAGTCGCTCGACTTCGTCGACCGCGAGCAGTCGCGGCTGCCGCTGGTGATCGGGTTCGTGCTGCTGCTGACGCTGCTGATCATGGGCGTGACGTTCCGCAGCGTGCCGATCGCGCTGATCTCGGCGGTGCTCAACCTCGCGTCGGTCGGCGTCTCGTTCGGGCTCATGACGCTGGTCTTCCAGCACGGCTGGTTCGAGGGCGCGCTGGACTTCAGCAGCCCGGGGTTCATCATCGACTGGTTGCCGCTGTTCGTCCTGGTGGTCCTGGTCGGGCTGTCGATGGACTACCACGTCTTCGTGCTCAGCCGGATCCGCGAGCACGTGCAGCGCGGGCTGCCGACCCGGCTGGCCGTCCGCCAGGGCGTGGCCGACACGGCCGGCGTCGTGACGAGCGCGGCCGCGGTGATGGTCTCGGTGTTCTCCATCTTCGCGACCCTGTCGATGCTGGAGATGAAGATGATGGGCGTGGCCCTGTCGGGCGCGATCCTGCTCGACGCCACCCTGATCCGGCTGGTGATGCTGCCGGCGATCCTGTGCCTGCTCGGTGACCGGGCCTGGTGGCCGATGCGCCGCCCCCGGCCCCTCGGCGAGCGGGTGCTCGAGCAGGAGTCGGCGTACGAGCTGGCGGCGGCGCGTAGCGCCGCACTCGGGGGTCAGTCCGCGTCGAGATCCTGCTCGACGAGCGCGGCGATGCTGTCGACGGCCGCCTGGTCGTCACCAGCGACCTCGACGGTGTCGCCGCACTTCGCGCCCAGGGTCATGATCATCAGCGACGAGCCGGCGTCGACGCCGTTGATCGTCACCGCGCTGTCGAGGCCGCCGGCCGCCTCGGCGATGAGGGCGGCGGGTCGGGCGTGCAGCCCGACGGACGAGCCGACGGTGACGGACTTGCTGGGCATGCGGTCTCCTTGGTGATCGGGCGAGGTGGTCAGTCGAGCTGCTGGACGGCAACGCGTTCGGGGTGCAGGTCGTCGGGGCCGGGGATGGTGGTGCCGGGCAGGCCGGCCGCGGCGCTGCCGTAGGCCACCGCCAGCGCGAGCCGGTCGGGCGCGGAGAGGCCGCGCTGCTCGGCCAGCAGGTAGCCGAACAGCGTGCAGTCGCCTGCCCCCACGGTGCTGACCACGACCGTCGGTGGAGCCGGCGCGAACCACGCGCCCTCGGCGTCGACCAGCACAGCGCCGCGAGCCCCGAGCGTGGCCAGCACCGCGCGGACGCCGCGGTCGACGAGCGTGCGGGCCGCCTTCGCGGCCGCCACGGGATCGGTCTCGAGCTGGGCGGCGTCCGCGCCGGTCACCGAGGCCAGCTCCTCGGCGTTCGGCTTCAGCAGGTCGGGCGCCGCGCGCGGGAGGTCGTCGACGAGCGCCGCCAGCGGGCCCTCGCTGGTGTCGACCGCGACCCGGCTGACCCCGCGCAGCCGCGTGACCAGCTCGGCGTAGTAGCCGTGGGGGGCGTCGGGAGGCAGCGAGCCCGCGAGCACCGTCCAGGCGCCGCCGGCGGCGCTGCGGACCAGGGTCTCGGCCAGGTCGTCGAGGTGGGCGGCGTCGACCGGGGCGCCGGGGCCGTTGAGCTTGGTGGTGGTGCCGTCGGGCTCGGTGAGCGTGAGGTTGACCCGGATGTCGCCCGCGGGGCGTGAGGGGCGGCAGTCGATGCCGACCGCCTCCAGCTCGCGGACGAACGCGTCGTCGACCCGCGCGGGCAGCACGGCGATCGTGGCGAGACCGGCACCGACCGCGGCCCGGGAGATGTTGACGCCCTTGCCGCCCGCCTGCGAGGTCATCGCGTCGACGCGGACCACGGCGCCCCGCTCGAGGGGGCCAGGCAGGGCGACGGTGCGGTCGAAGCTCGGGTTGGCGGTGAGCGTGACGATCGGCCCGCGGGTCACGCCACCACCACGTCCAGCCCCACGGCCTCGAACGCCTTCACGTCGGCCTCGGGGATGCTGTCGTCGGTCACCAGCACGTCGACGTCCTCGAGGTCGGCGAACCGCACCGTCCGCTCCTGGCCGACCTTGGTGGCGTCGCTGAGCACGACCACGCGCTGCGCGCTCTCGACCAGCGCGCGCTTGGTCGCGGCCTCCTCGGGGTCGGGGGTCGAGAGGCCGTGTCGCACCGAGATGCCGTTGGTGCCGAGGAAGGCGAGGTCGGCACGCACCTGCCGGATCGCCTCGATCGTGGCGTGGCCGACCGCCGCCTCGGTGGCCGGGCGCACCCGGCCGGGCAGCAGGTGCAGGTCGACGTGGGGGAGCGGGGCGAGCAGCGCCGCGATCGGGACGGCGTGGGTGATCACGGTCCAGTGGTCGCCGGGCGGGAGCTGGGCCGCGAGGCGGGCGGTGGTGCTGCCGGCGTCGAGCAGCAGCGTGCAGCCGCCCTCGGGCAGCAGGGCCACGGCGGCCCGGGCGATCCGCTCCTTCTCGGCCGCCTGGGCCTGGTCGCGGTCCGGCAGCTGCGCCTCCAGCATCGTGACCGAGCGCATCGAGACCGCCCCGCCGTGCACCCGGCGCAGGAGCTTGAGCTTCTCCAGCTGGGACAGGTCGCGGCGGACGGTCTCCGTGGTGACGTCGAAGTGCGTCGCGAGCTCGGTCACCGCGACCCGGCCGCGGCTGGCGACCAGCTCGGCGATGGCCTGGTGCCGCTCCTCGGCGTACATTGCCTGCTCCTGACTCGACGGACGCGAACGATCTGTGAGTATGTTGTTTTAGTCCCGAATGTGTTGACTGTCAAGGATGCCGTGGTCTTGGATGTGGCCATGGTCACCGCCTCGGCACCCCTAGGTACACCCGCCACGCTGCGCGGCACGCCGGTCGTTCCGGGCCTCGCGTACGGGCCCGTCGTGCTGGTCGCGCAGGAGGTGTCGCCGGACGCGATTGCCTCGTACGCCGGCCACGAGGACGCCGAGTCCGCGCTGGCGGCGTACGACGAGGCCGCGGGGGCGGTGGCGGACGGATACTCCGCCAAGGCGGCCCGCGCCAGCGGGGCGGCGACCGAGGTGCTGACCGCCAGCGCCGGCCTGGCCCACGACAAGGGGCTCCGCCAGGCGGTGGCCGGCCGGGTCGAGGGCGGCGCCACCCTGCTCGAGGCCGTGCACGAGGGCGTCGCGCAGTTCGTGGACATCTTCACCGCGATGGGCGGTCTGATGGCCGAGCGCGCCACCGACCTGCTCGACATCGAACGCCGCCTCGTCGCCCGGCTCGTGGGCGAGCCGGAGCCCGGGGTGGTGCTGCCCGACGTGCCCTCGGTGCTGGTCGCCAGCGACCTGGCGCCGGCGGACACCGCCGGCCTCGACCCGGCCGTCGTGCTGGCGCTGGTCACCGAGAAGGGCGGCGCCACCAGCCACACCGCGATCATCGCCCGGCAGCTCGGCATCCCCTGCGTGGTCGGGGTGGCCGGTGCGCTCGGGCTGCCGGCCGGCGGCTCGGTGCTGGTCGACGCGACCGCGGGGACCATCGACAGCTCCGTCGATGCGAGCGACGCGGAGGCCCGGGTGGCGGCCGACCATGCCGCGCGGGCGGCCGTGGAGTCGTGGACCGGCCCGGCCGAGACCACCGACGGCGTGCACGTGAAGCTGCTCGCCAACGTCGCCGACGGCGAGTCCGCGCGGCACGCCTCCTCGGCGCCGGTCGAGGGGGTCGGCCTCTTCCGCACCGAGCTGTGCTTCCTCGACCGCCGCGACGAGCCGTCCGCGGACGAGCAGGCGAAGATCTACGGCGAGGTGCTCGACGCCTTCCAGGGCGAGGGCCAGTACGTCGTCGTCCGCACCCTCGACGCCGGCTCCGACAAGCCGATCGCGTTCGCGACGCTGGAGGACGAGGAGAACCCGGCCCTCGGCATCCGAGGGCTGAGGCTCGCGCTCAACAACCCCGGGCTGCTCCAGCGACAGCTCGACGGGATCGCCGCCGCTGCCGCGGCGTCGGGCACCGAGACGTGGGTGATGGCGCCGATGGTCGCCACGGTGGCCGAGGCACGCGACTTCGCCGAGCAGGTCCGCGGCCGGGGCCTCAAGGCCGGTGTCATGGTCGAGGTGCCGAGTGCCGCGCTGCTGGCGGACCGGATGCTCGAGGTCGTCGACTTCCTGTCCATCGGCACCAACGACCTCACGCAGTACACGATGGCCGCCGACCGGCTCGCCTCCGACCTCGCTCACCTGACCGACCCCTGGCAGCCGGCGGTGCTCCAGCTGATCGCCACGACGGCGGCCGCCGGACAGCGGGCCGGCAAGTCGGTCGGGGTCTGCGGGGAGGCAGCCGCCGACCCGCTGCTCGCCGTGGCGCTGATCGGCATGGGGATCACGTCGCTGTCGATGGCCTCGGCCGCCGTACGCGCCGTCGGCGCCCAGCTCTCCGCTGTCTCGTCGGAGACGTGCGCCAAGGCCGCCGAGGCCGCCCTCGCCGCTGCCGACCCGATGGCCGGCCGCGACGCCGTCCGGGCGGTCGTCGGCGGTCGTCACCGCTGAGAGAGCCGTGGCCACCGGGGAGCGGTGGCTGCGCAACCATGGTCCACAGGTGCGCCCAGGTTGGCGGTGGCCCAGGAACCGTTGTCCACGGGGATGACGGTTGTCCACCCACCGCTCCCGCAGCGGGACTGTGGATGACGGTTGCCCACCCACCGCTCCCCGCAGCCTGGCACTGTGGATGACGGTTGCCCACCCACCGCTGCCCGGACGCCACCCCTCAGGGCTCGACGGTGACCTTGATCGCCTCGCCGTTCTTGACGATCTCGAAGGCGCTGAGGACGTCGTCGAGGGGGATGTGGCGGGTGATGAGGTCCTTGACCGGGACCTGGCCGGTGGAGATGTACTCCAGCGCGCGCTTGTTGTGCTCGGGCGCGGAGCCGTTGGCGCCGTGGATGTGCAGCTGGCGGTAGTGCACGAGGTTGGAGTCGCACGTGATGGTCGGGTCGGTCTTGGGGAGGCCGCCGAAGAACGAGATCCGGCCGTTGCGGGCGGCCATCGAGATGGCCTGCTCCTGGGTGACGTTGGCGGCGGTGGCGGTGATGACGACGTCGGCTCCGCGGCCACCGGTGAGCTCCATGACCCGCTCGACCACGTCGACCTGGGAGCCGTCGATGGTCTCCTCGGGCTGGACGGCCTCGGCGGACATCTTGAGCCGCTCGGCGTTCACGTCGACGAGGTAGACCGGACCGGCCTGGTGCACCCCGCGCGCGATCCGGATGTGCATGCAGCCGATCGGGCCGGCGCCGAAGACGACGACGGTGTCGCCGGGCTCGATGCCGAGCAGCTCCTGGGCGTTGATGGCGCAGGCGAACGGCTCCGCGGCAGAGGCCTCGTCGTAGCCGACGTTGTCGGGGATCCGGTTGAGCCCGTCGACCTTGAGCACCTGCTGCGGCACGATCATGAACTCGGCGAACCCGCCGTCGTACTGGTAGCCCACCGAGGTCTGGTTCTGGCAGACCGCCATCCAGCCCTTCTTGCACTCGTAGCAGTCGCCGCACGGCACCGCGGCGATGACCTGGGCGCGGTCACCCACCTGCCAGTCGCTGCCGTACGTCGCGTTGACGTCGGCGCCGACCTCGACCACCTCGCCGGCGATCTCGTGGCCGATGGTCCGCGGCGGCGTGAGGTTCTGGTGGCCGTTGTGGAAGATCTTGACGTCCGTGCCGCACGTCGAGCAGTTCTTGACCCGCAGCTTGACCTCGTCCGGACCGCAGGTGGGCTCCGGCACGTCTTCCAGCCGGACATCTTCGGGGGCGTAGAACCTCAGAGCCTTCATAGGCCTGACGCTAACGCTCGAATTGACCAAAGACCACATCAACGGGCAAGAAAGTCTGCCCGAATGCTTGGCAACATGCCCGAATGTGTGCAGACTGGCGCCATCGCGGCCGTGACAGGCGTCACGTCCTTGGGTTACGAGAGGGAAACCAGATGGCCTCGACCGCCACAGCGACCCGCAGCAGCGGCGCACGTGTCAACGTCCAGAAGTTCGGCACCTTCCTGTCCAACATGGTCATGCCCAACATCGGCGCGTTCATCGCGTGGGGACTGATCACCGCGATGTTCATCGAGGTGGGCTGGCTCAACCTCGGCGGGGGTGAGCGTGCGCTGGCTCGGGCAGGGCAGCTGGGTCGCCCACATCGGCGGCTGGGGCGACTACGCCGGCGGCGGCTTCGTCGGTCCCGGCATCACCTACCTGTTGCCGCTGCTCATCGGCTACACCGGCGGCAAGATGATGTATGACACCCGCGGTGGTGTGGTGGGCTCGATCGCGACCTTCGGCGTCATCGCCGGCACTGAGGTGCCGATGTTCATGGGCGCGATGATCATGGGCCCGCTCGGCGGCTGGACCATGAAGAAGATCGACGCCATCTGGGACGGCAAGATCAAGCCCGGCTTCGAGATGCTGGTCAACAACTTCTCCGCAGGCATCTGGGGCGGAATCCTCGCGAGTGCAGGGTTCTTCGCCCTGAGCCCGGTGCTGACCTGGATCGCCGACCGCGCCGGCGACGGGGTCGAGTGGATGGTCAACCACGACGTCCTGCCGTTCACGTCGATCCTGATCGAGCCCGCCAAGGTCCTGTTCCTCAACAACGCGCTCAACCACGGAGTGCTGACCCCCCTCGGGCTCCAGGAGTCTGCGGAGAAGGGCAAGTCGATCCTGTTCCTCCTCGAGGCGAACCCGGCCGCGGGTCTGGGCCTGCTCCTGGCCTACAGCATGTTCGGCAAGGGCCTGGCCAAAGCCTCGGCGCCGGGTGCCGCGATCATCCACTTCTTCGGCGGCATCCACGAGGTCTACTTCCCCTACGTGCTGATGAAGCCGGTGCTGATCCTGGCGATGATCGCCGGTGGCTTCACCCAGATCCTCATCAACGTCATCTTCGGCAGCGGACTGCGCTCACCGGCGGCGCCGGGATCGGTGTTCGCCGTCTATCTGGCCGCACCGACGGACCTGAAGAACCTCGCCGGCATCACGTTGTCCATCCTCGGCGGTGCTGCGGCGTCGTTCGCCGTGGCCGCGTTCCTCCTGAAGATCGACAAGACCGAGGAGGCCGAGGACCAGCTGGTCGGCGCCACGCACCAGATGGAGGCGATGAAGGGCAAGAGCTCGGTGGCCTCCTCTCTCATCGGAGGGGGAACGGCCACGGCGGTCACCGGCAGGATCAGGTCGATCGTGTTCGCCTGTGACGCCGGCATGGGGTCCTCGGCGATGGGTGCGTCGGTGCTGCGCAAGAAGATCCACGACGCCGGGCACTCCGAGGTCACGGTCGTCAACAAGTCGATCGCCAACCTGGCCGACGACTACGACCTCGTGGTCACCCACCAGGACCTCACGGCTCGAGCGAAGGAGCGCACGCCATCCGCGGTCCACGTCTCGGTGGACAACTTCATGGGCAGCCCGCGCTACGACGAGATCGTGGAGCTGGTGGAGCAGTCTCGTGGCTGAGGTCCTCACCGCGGACGGCGGTCGTCCTGGGCGGGTCCGCCCGCACCCGGGACGACGCCATCGACGAGGCCGGCCGGCTGCTGGTGGCGATCGGCGCCGTCGAGGAGTCCTACGTCGCGGCCATGCACGAGCGGGAGACGTCCGTCTCGACGTACATGGGCAACGGGCTCGCGATCCCGCACGGCACCAACGAGGCCAAGTCCGCGATCCGGCACACGGCCATCTGCTTCGTGCGGTACGCCGACCCGGTCGACTGGAAGGGACAGCCGGCCGAGTTCGTGGTCGGCATCGCGGGGGCGGGCGACGACCACCTGACGGTGCTCTCGAGGCTCGCCGAGGTGTTCATGGACGAGGCGGAGATCGGACGGCTGCGCGCCGCCGGGTCCGCCGAAGACGTGCTCGCGGTGCTCGGCGGCGTCCAGGTCTGAGGTCGGCAGGTCTGAGGTCGGCAGGTCTGAGGTCCGGGGACTCAGACCGGCTGGACCGTCACGGGAACGCCGTTCAGCGCGGCGTTCCCGCTGACGTCCAGCCGTTCGGGGTCGGTGAGGTCGTTGATCGAGACGCCCGCGACCGTCTCCGCGTGCCGCAGCCGGGTGCCGCCCACCTGGTGGCCGTAGCCGTGCGGCAGCGAGACCACACCGGGCATCACGTCGTCGACCGCGCTGACCTCCACGTCGACCGAGCCCACACGTGAGCTGACCCGGACCACGGCGCCGTCCTCGAGCCCGCGGTCGGCGAGGTCCTTGGGGTGCATCAGCAGGTGGTGGCGCGGCTTGCCGCGGGTCAGCCGCTCGGTGTTGTGGAGCCACGAGTTGCAGTCCTGCTTGTGCCGGCGCCCGATGAGGAACAGCTCGCCCGCGCCGAGCGGATCGCTGCCGTCGATCGCCGCGGCGACCCGCGGGAGGTCGGCCACGACGAGCGCGGGGGCCAGGTCGATCCGCTTCGTCTCGGTCTGCAACCGCTCCGGCATCGTCGGCCGCAGCGGGCCGAGGTCGACGCCCTCGGGGTGCTTGCGCAGCTGGCGCATCGACGTGCGGCCACCGGTCTTGAGCAGCCCGGTGACGATCGTGGTCGGGCTCGGCGCGAACCTCGCCCTCGTGGCGAGCCGGTCCTTCAGGCCGGCGCCGAGCTTGGCGACCAGCCGCTCGGCGAGGGCCCCGAAGATCTCCCAGTCGTGGCGGGCGTCGTCCGGCTTGGCGAAGACGGCCGGGGTGAACCTGGCCGTGTTGCGGATCGCGAAGTTGTGGAAGATCAGGTCGTACTGGTCACGCTCCAGCGCACTGGTCGGCGGCAGGATCACGTCGGCGTGCCGGGTGGTCTCGTTGAGGTAGATGTCGATCGCGACCATGAAGTCGAGGCCGTCGAGGGCGGTCGCGAGGCTGCGGCCGTCCGGGGTGGAGAGCACGGGGTTGCCCGCGATCGTCACCATCGAGCGGATCTGCCCCTCGCCCGGCGTCGCGATCTCCTCGAGCATCGTGGCCGCGGGGAGCTCGCCTGCGAACTCCGGGATCTGCCGCACCCGGCTCCGCCACACGTCGTGGTGGCCGGGGCCGACGATGCGCCTGCCGACGGTGTCGACGGCCGGCTCGGGGAACAGCACACCGCCCTCGCGGTCGAAGTTCCCGGTGAGGAGGTTGAGCAGGTTGATGGCCCACTGACAGACCGAGCCGAACCCCTGCGTGGAGAGCCCCATCCGGCCGTAGGCCGCGGCCCGGTCTGCGGCCGCGAAGTCCCGGGTCAGCTGGCGGATCGTCGCGGCCGGCACGCCACTGGCTCTCTCCGCACGCTCCGGGGTGAACGGCGCCGCCAGGTCGCGCACCTCGTCGACGTGGTCGACGTACTCAGGGGGAGTGGTCAGCCCCTCGTCGAACAGCACGTGCACCATCGCGAGCAGCACGGCGGCATCGGACCCGGGCCGCACGAAGTGGTGCTCGGTGGCGACCTTGGCGGTCTCCGTGCGCCGGGGGTCCAGGACGACCATCCGGCCGCCGCGCGCCTTGAGGTCACGCACCCGCTGCGGGAAGTCGGGTGCTGTCATCAGCGACCCGTTGGAGGCCATGGGGTTGGCGCCGAGGACCAGGAAGAAGTCGGTGCGGTCGAGATCGGGGACCGGCAGCATCAGCTGGTGGCCGAACAGCTGCCAGGCCACGAACTGGTGCGGGATCTGGTCGACCGTGGACGCGCTGAACCGGTTGTGGGTGCGCAGCGCCTTCACGAACGGCACGCCGTGGGTGGCGAACCCGAGAGAGTGTGCGTTCGGGTTGCCGAGGTAGACCCCGACCGCGTCCGCGCCGTGCTCGCTGATGGTGCCGGCGAGCCTCTCGGCGACGAGGTCGAACGCCTGGTCCCACGACAGCTCCTCCCAGGTCGCGTCCTCACCCTCGCCGACCCGACGCAGGGGCCGGCGGAGCCGGTCGGGGTCGGCGTGGATGTCGGCCATCGAGACGCCCTTGGGGCAGATGTAGCCGCGGGAGAGGGGGTCGTCCTCGTTGCCGCGGATGCCGGTGACCGCGCCGTCCGCGATGGTCAGGTCGATCCCGCAGATCGCCTCACACAGGTTGCAGACGCCGATCCTGGTGCCGGTGAAGCCGGGCGGCACGGGATCCTCGGTGAGCAGGCCCATCTCCAGAACCTAGCCCGGTATCGAGCCGGGCGGCTTGCAGATCACGGTGTCCGAGGGGATGTAGGTCGTGTGCATCCTCTCGGTGCGCTCGAGCTCATCGGTGCCGGCCAGCCGCCAGTAGCGCCAGACGTTGATGTCGAAGCCGCCGTAGCCGGAGTTCGGGTAGCACTCGGGTGTGTCCAGGGTCCGCGTCGCCGGCGAGGTGAACTTGTAGCGCTCGCCGGTCTTGGTCGTGATGTCCCAGTGCTTCGTGGAGAAGAGCCGCACCGTCACGACGCCCTGCTCGGCTGCCGTCCCCGGCGTGACGTGGGCGTGCACCAGGACGCCGTACGGCGTGTCGTTGCGCCACTGCAGGTCGACCGTCGGCCACGCCACCGTGGCCTCGCGGCCGACCGGGTAGCGGTCGATGTAGAAGGAGTGCGGCTTGTGCTGCACGTCGGTCATGCCGCCGAAGAAGGCCGCGTTGAAGGTGGTCGTCGCCATCTGCGACACCCCGCCGCCGAGGTCCTCGGCGAAGATGCCGTTGCTGATGATGAAGCCGGTGGTGAAGCCGTTCTCCGCCGTGCGCTCACCGACCGTGCCGTTGAGGGAGAAGGTCTCTCCGGGGCCGATGATCGTCCCGTCGACCAGCTCCGCGGCGCGGCCGATGTTGACGTTGCGGTACTCCGCGTACGGGTAGTAGGTCGTGAACGACGAGATCTCCTCCCTGATGGCGAGCGCCTCGGCGTCCTCGGTCGTGAACGCCGGCTCCATCACGTCCGACGGCACGTCCATCGCGCGCTCGCCCTCGGGCCGGGTGACCAGGTCGAGGAAGGCCGCGTCGACGTCCGACTGGTCGAACGTCACGCCGGGCTTGGCCGGGATCACCCGCGGCTTGCCCGCGAGCAGCTTGATCGCGGCGTCCACCGGCTCCGCGCCGTCACCGGACACCAGCCCGGACAGCTGCTTGGCCAGCGCCTTGGTGCGCAGCTCCGGCACCAGCTCGCCGTCCTCGGCCACCAGCCGCAGCGCCCGGACGTACTGCTTGGGCTTGAGCGTCACGCGGGCTTCCCCGAACCGGAAGGTGACCGGACCCGACACCGCCGGTTCGGCGAACTCGCTGCGGGCGGCCGCGACGTCCTCGGCATCGATGTCGGGATGCACGGTGGCCAAGGGCAGCGCCGCGGATGGGTCGTCCTCGTCGAGGTACGCCGCCATGAGCTCGTCCCTGGCGCCCGCCGCGTCGAGCTCGGTGCCCACGGCAGGCTCGGTGATCTTGAGCCCCTTGGGCTTGAACCGGATGGCGCCCTCGGCCGGGTCGGTGCGGACCTGGTCGCCCAGCTCGGAGAGGAACGCCGAGAGCACGTCCTCGTCGACGTCCACGACTGGTGCCACCTCGCCTCCGCCGGTGGCGAAGTTCCACAGCCAGCCGGGGCCCCAGCTCTTCCGCGCGCCCGCCGCGGCCGCGGAGGCGGCGTAGTCGACCCCGATGCCGGCGTCCTGGGGCGACACCTGCGTGGTGTGGTCACCCACGCTGACCGCGAGGTCCCGGTCGGCCCGGTCGCCGAGCTCGGCCTCGAGCCGCTGGGCCGCCTCGTCCTCGGTGAGGCCGCCGACGGCGACTCCGGCCACCGTCGTCCCGCGCGGCACCCTGTCGGCTGCGAATGCGTAGGCAGCCACCCAGACGACGGCGCCGGCCGCCACCACGGAGCCCACCCCGATCCCGGCGCGGCGCAGCAGCCGGCCACCCCGGGCCGGCGGCGCGGCCGGGGGCTCCGCCAGCGGCGTCGGCGCTGTGCTCACGCGTGCAGGCTACGGTCAGGCGGCCAGCTGCGGGAGCACGCTGCGCACGCTGGGACGGTCGAGGTCCGCGGCCGTCTGGTTTTGGGCGGCTCCGAGGCCCGCTGATACTCTTCATCGGTTGCCCAGCAGGGCAATCATCTTCACTTTGCTGAACCGCCGTGCAACGGCCGCGGATCCAGAGTGCCCGGGTGGACAGGCCCCGGCGCGCCGCGCAGACGAGAGACCGAAGGAGCCCGCATGTCAGTCGGAACCGACACGGAGACCAAGAACAAGATCATCGCCGAGTACGCCACGACCGAGGGCGACACCGGCTCTCCCGAGGTGCAGATCGCGCTGCTCAGCCACCGCATCGCACACCTCACCGAGCACCTCAAGCAGCACAAGCACGACCACCACAGCCGGCGCGGCCTGCTGCTGCTGGTCGGCCAGCGGCGTCGGCTGCTCAACTACCTGAGCAAGACCGACATCGAGCGCTACCGCTCGATCATCGAGCGTCTCGGCCTGCGCCGCTGACTTCCCGGAGGACCCGCTGATGCGGGTCCTCCGCTACATTTCGAGACGCTCACACGCATTCTCGACAACTGCACGACAACTCAAGACAGCACACACATCACAGGAGCGACCCGCCGTTCTGGCTCGGTCCTCGGTAGTGGCTCTCAGAACCCCGCCGTCCCGGCGCACCTGATCTGCGGGCCTCGATCGAAGATCGGCCCCCGAGACATCTCGGGGCTTGCGGGACGCCGCGGATCGCTCCGCAACAGACAGGTATCCCTTTGACTGACAACTCGTTCGAGCCCGTCGTCTCTTCCGTCGAAACGGTTCTGGACAACGGCAAGTACGGCCAGCGCACCATCAAGTTCGAGACCGGGCTGCTCGCCCGGCAGGCGGCGGGCTCCGTCACCGCCTACCTCGACGACGACACGATGCTGCTCTCGGCGACCACCGCGGGCAAGACGCCCAAGGACCACTTCGACTTCTTCCCGCTCACCATCGACGTCGAGGAGCGGATGTACGCCGCGGGCAAGATCCCCGGCTCGTTCTTCCGCTCCGAGGGTCGCCCGGGCGAGGACGCGATCCTCACCTGCCGGCTGATCGACCGCCCGCTGCGCCCGACGTTCAAGAAGGGGCTGCGCAACGAGGTCCAGGTCGTCATCACGGTCCTGGCGCTCAACCCCGACGCCCCCTACGACGTGCTCGCGATCAACGCCGCGTCGCTGTCCACCCAGCTCTCCGGCCTGCCGTTCTCCGGCCCGGTCGGCGGCGTCCGCGTGGCGCTGATCGAGGGCACCTGGGTGGCCTTCCCGACCCACAGCCAGCTCGAGGAGGCCGTCTTCGACATGGTCGTCGCCGGCCGGGTCACCGACACCGGTGACGTCGCGATCATGATGGTCGAGGCCGAAGCCACCGAGCAGGCCATCACCCTCATCGAGGGCGGCGTGCAGGCGCCGACCGAGGAGATCGTGGCCAGCGGCCTCGACGCCGCCAAGCCGTTCATCAAGCAGCTCTGCGAGGCGCAGGGCGAGCTGGCCAAGCAGGCCGCGAAGCCCGTCCAGGACTTCCCGGTCTTCCTCGACTACGAGGACGACGTCTACGCCGCCGTCGAGGCCGCCGCCAAGAGCGACCTCGCCGCCGCCATGACCATCGCCGACAAGCAGGAGCGCGAGGCTCGCACCGACGAGCTGAAGGCCGCCGTGCTCGACCAGCTCGGGCGTGAGTTCGAGGGTCGCGAGAAGGAGATCGGCGCGGCGTTCCGCTCGGTCAACAAGCAGCTGGTGCGCGAGCGCGTCCTGCGCGACAAGGTCCGCATCGACGGTCGCGGCCTGGCCGACATCCGGCCGCTGCACGCCGAGGTCGGCGTGCTCCCGCGGGTGCACGGCTCGGCGCTGTTCGAGCGGGGCGAGACCCAGATCCTGGGCGTCACAACGCTCGACATGCTCAAGATGGAGCAGCAGCTCGACACGCTGTCCCCGGAGAAGCACCGCCGCTACATGCACAAGTACGTCTTCCCGCCGTTCTCCACCGGTGAGACCGGTCGGGTGGGCTCGCCCAAGCGTCGCGAGGTCGGACACGGTGCACTCGCGCGCCGCGCCCTGCTGCCGGTGCTGCCGACCCGCGAGGAGTTCCCCTACGCGATCCGTCAGCTCTCCGAGGCCATGGGCTCCAACGGCTCCACCTCGATGGGCTCGGTGTGCGCCTCGACCCTGTCGCTGCTACAGGCCGGGGTGCCCCTCAAGGCGCCCGTCGCCGGCATCGCGATGGGCCTCATCTCGGGCGAGATCGACGGCGAGACCCAGTACGTCGCGCTGACCGACATCCTCGGTGCGGAGGACGCCTTCGGCGACATGGACTTCAAGGTCGCCGGCACCCGGCAGTTCGTCACCGCGCTGCAGCTCGACACCAAGCTCGACGGCATCCCCGCCGAGGTCCTGGCCGCGGCCCTGACCCAGGCGCGCGACGCCCGCCTGGCCATCCTCGACGTGATGGCCGAGGCCATCGACGAGCCCGAGGAGATGTCGCCGACCGCGCCGCGGATCATCAGCATCAACATCCCGATCGACAAGATCGGTGAGGTGATCGGGCCCAAGGGCAAGGTCATCAACCAGATCCAGGACGACACGGGCGCCTCGATCTCGATCGAGGACGACGGCACGATCTACATCGGTGCCACCAACGGCGACGCGGCCGAGGCCGCCCGCACGGCCATCAACCAGATCGCCAACCCGACGATGCCCGAGGTCGGTGAGCGCTACCTCGGCACCGTCGTGAAGACGACCAACTTCGGTGCCTTCGTCTCGCTGCTCCCGGGCAAGGACGGACTGCTGCACATCAGCAAGCTCCGTCCCCTGGCCGGTGGCAAGCGGGTCGAGGCCGTCGAGGACGTCGTGTCGGTGGGCCAGAAGATCCAGGTCCAGATCGCCGAGATCGACGACCGCGGCAAGCTGTCGCTGATCCCGGTGGTCGAGGACGGCGCCGGTGGCGAGGGCGACGACGCCCCGGCCGCCGAGGCCGACACCGAGGCCGCCGAGTCGGTCGAGGCCTGATCCTGACTGCTCGCACGTCGCCCCTGCGGGCCGGCTCGACCCGGACCCTGCAGACGGAGACGGACGGCGCCGGACGCGTGACCTCACGCGTCCGGCGTACCGTCCTGCCCGGCGGGCTCCGGGTGATCACCGAGCAGCTCGCCGGCGTCCGCTCGGCCAGCATCGGAGTCTGGGTCGGAGTCGGCTCCCGCGACGAGACCCCGACGCTGCACGGCTGCTCGCACTTCCTCGAGCACCTGCTGTTCAAGGGCACCAGCGAGCGCTCCGCGCTCGACATCTCCATCGCGCTCGACGCCGTCGGTGGCGAGTTCAACGCCTTCACCGCGAAGGAGTACACCTGCTTCCACGCCCGGGTCATCGACGATGACCTCGGGCTGGCCGTGGACGTGCTCGGCGACATGATCACGTCGTCGCTGCTCACGCCCGAGGACGTCGAGGCCGAGCGCGACGTGATCCTCGACGAGATCGCCATGCACGACGACGACCCCGACGACGTGGTCCACAACCTGTTCTCAGAGCAGGCCTACGGTCCCCACTCCCCGCTCGGTCGGCCGATCGCCGGCACCGTGGGCTCGATCGACGCGCTCACCAGGGCGCAGGTGGCGCGGTTCTACCAGCGCCACTACCGTCCGGCCAACATGGTCGTCGCCGCGGCCGGCAACCTCGAGCACTCCGAGGTCGTGAAGATGGTGCGCTCGTCGTTCGGCCGTCGGGGCTGGCTGTCCGGTGACGAGTCGCCGGTCGGGCCGCGCAAGGGCGCCAAGCGGGTCCGCGTCCACCCCGGGGTGGTCGAGGCGACGCGCCCCTTCGAACAGGTCAACCTCGTGCTCGGCATGGAGGGCGTGCACCGCAACGACGACCGCCGGTTCGCCCTCGGTGTGCTCAACACCGCGCTCGGCGGCGGCACGTCGTCCCGCCTGTTCCAGGAGGTGCGCGAGCGTCGGGGCCTGGCCTACTCGGTCTTCTCCTTCGCCAGCCACCATGCCGACTCCGGGCTGGTCGGCGTCTCGGTGGGCTGCCTGCCCAACAAGCTCGACGAGGTGCTGGCCGTCGTCCGCACCGAGCTGTCCCGGGTCGCCGCCCATGGCATCACCGAGGAGGAGCTGACCCGCGGCAAGGGTCAGCTGCGCGGCGGGCTGGTGCTCGGGCTCGAGGACTCCGGCTCCCGGATGTCGCGGATCGGCAAGGCCGAGCTCGTGCACGACGAGCTGCTCGGGATCGATGCCGTGATGGACCGGATCGGGTCGGTCACCCTCGACGAGGTCCAGTCGGTCGCCACCCAGGTGTTCGGGAAGCCCGAGATCCTGGCCGTGGTCGGCCCCGCCTGATTCTCGCTCTCGTAGGCTGTGGGTCATGGACTGGTTGACGACGCTCGGCAGCGACCGCGTCGGTCAGCTCCTCGACGCGGCACCCGACCCGACGGTCGTCGTCGACTCCCAAGGAACCCTGCTCTACCTCAACCGCAGGGTGACCGAGGTCTTCGGCCACCCCCTCGACCAGCTGGCAGGTCGGCACATTCGAGTCCTGGTGCCCGAGTGGGACCTGGCTGAGCTGCGGGCCGTCTCGGCCCGCGAGCTGACCCCGTCCGGCTCGGCCCGGCACCTGAACGGTCACGACGTCCCCGTCGAGATGACCGTCGCGGCGCTCGACGGACCGGGTGGGCAGGTCACGGTCTTCCTCCGCGACGTCAGCGGCCGCATCCGGCTCGAACGCGAGGCCGACCGGATGCGCGATGAGCTGATCGCGAACATCTCCCACGAGCTCCGCACACCGCTCACGTCGATCCTGGGCTACCTCGAGCTGCTCGGCGAGCTCGGCGACGACGAGCTGGGCCCGCGGGCGCGCGGCCTCGTGGAGGTCGTACGTCGCAACGCCGGCCGCGAGCTGAGACTGGTCAACGACCTGCTGACAGTCTCCTTCGTCGACGAGGACCTCGGCCGGATGCGTCTCGAGCGGGTCGACCTCGGGCTGATCGCCGGTCAGGTCGTCGAGGAGCGCCAGCCGTTCGCCCACGGAGCCGGTCTCGACGTCAGCTTCCAGGGCGAGGAGGCGGTCACGGTCCTCGGTGACGTCGACCGGCTGAGGCGCCTGGTCGAGAACCTGGTGATCAACTCGTGCAAGTTCAGCCCTCCTGGTGGGCAGGTGCGCGTCAGCGTGCGGAACCAGGACGCTTCGATCGCCGTGCTCGCGGTGACCGACACCGGGATCGGAATGAGCAAGGACGAACGGAACCGCGTCTTCGACCGCATGTATCGCGCACCGGGCGCCATCCACCGCCACATCGAGGGCGCCGGGCTCGGCCTGTCCATCGCCAAGGCCATCGTCGAAGCGCACTCGGGGACCATCGTGGTCGACAGCGCCCCCGGCAAGGGCACCACGGTCCGGGTGGCGATGCCGCTCTCAGACCCCCGGGTCGGGATCGGCGGGCCCGTCCGGCCCTGACGGCGGCGCGACCGCCGGCTGCTTCTCGTCCGGAGGGACCGGTGTGGCGCCCACCAGTGCGCCGACGACCGAGAGCGCCGCCCAGACGAGGACGACCGCGACGAGGTAGCGGGTCAGCGCGAGGTCGATCGAGAGCCCGCCGGTATAGGCCTGGTGGAGCGCGGGGGACGAGACCAGGGCGGCCAGCCCCAGCACGGTCCCGGACGCCAGCTTCATGCCGACGCCGCCTCGACCATCGGACTGGCGCTGATGACCCCGACCGACCTGACCTGCGAACTGCCGGTCAGCTCCTGGTAGGAGAGCACGGGCAGGCGCTCGATGGCCGGCCGCACCATGCGGCGGACCGCGAGCCGGATCTGCGGAGCGCAGGCCAGCACCGGTCGGAGGTTGCGGTTCTCGGCCTCGATGAGGAGCTGGGCGAGGGTGCTGACCACCCGCTGCCCGAGGATCGGGTCGAGGACGAAGACGGGTCCCTCGTCGCTGGGTCGCATCGCCTCCAGCATCCGCTGCTCGAGTCCGGGTTCGAAGGTGATGACGTGCACCACGCCGTCGTGGACGTGGGGAGCGACGACCGCCGGTCCGAGCGCGGCCCGTGCCGCCTCGACCAGGGTGTCGTGGTCCTTGGTCAGTGCCGCCCGGAGCGACAGCGCCTCGTAGATGCGCACGAGGTCGCGGATCGAGACGCCCTCCTCGAGCAGTGCCTGGAGGACCTGCTGGACCTGGCCGAGCGACAGCTGGGTCGGGGTCAGCTCCTCGACCACCACGGGATGGCTGCGCTTGACGACATCGGTCAGCAGCCGCACCTCCTCACGCCCGAGCAGCCGGGCTGCGTAGGTGCCGACCACGTCGGACAGGTGCGTGGCGATGACCGCGGTGCGGTCGACGACGGTGGCACCGCCGAGCTCCGCCTGCTTGGCGAGCTCGGCCGGGATCCACTTGGCCTGCAGGCCGAACACCGGCTCGGTCGTCGGCTCTCCGGGCAGCGAGCCGAGGTAGTCGCCGATGGCCAGGGCGGTGCCGGCAGGGGACTCGCCGCGGGCGACCTCGATGCCGAACAGCTTGATGACGTAGGTACGTGGCGGCAGGTCGACGTTGTCCCTCGTGCGCACGGGCGGGATGAGGATCCCGATCTCCATCGCGACCTTGCGGCGCAGCGCCTGAACCCGGTCGAGGAGGTCTCCGCCGGCACCCTGGTCCACCAGGTCGACGATGTCGACGGACAGTTCGAGCCCCAGTGGGTCGAGCTGGATCTCCTCGGCCAGGTTCTCTGCGGTGTCCTGGGCCGTCATCGGAGCCGGCAGCGCGGCGGCGGCCGCCGCCTCTTCGGCCTCGTTCGGATTGATCCTGGAGGAGACGAGCAGCATCGCCCCGCCGGTGAGCAGGAAGGGGATCTTGGGCAGCCCCGGGATCAGGCACAGGGCCAACGACGCGAAGCCCGCGATGCGCAGCGGCATCTGGTTCTTCGTCAGCTGCCGCAGGATGTCCGACCCCATGTCCTCCTGGCTCACGCTGCGCGTCACCACCAGGCCGGTGGCCACCGAGAGCAGGAGCGCCGGGACCTGCGATACCAGCCCGTCACCGACCGAGAGAAGGCTGTAGGTGTTGACCGCGTCACTCGCGGACATCCCCTTCTGAGCCATGCCCACGCCGAACCCGCCGAGCAGGTTGACCATCGTGATGACGATGGCGGCGATCGCATCGCCCTTGACGAACTTGGAGGCGCCGTCCATCGCGCCGTAGAAGTCCGCCTCAGCGTGCACCTCGGCGCGCCGGCTCCGGGCCTGCTCGTCGTCGATGAGGCCGGAGTTCAGGTCGGCGTCGATGGCCATCTGCTTGCCGGGCATGGCGTCGAGGGTGAAGCGGGCCCCGACCTCGGCGACCCGGCCCGCACCGTTGGTGATCACCACGAACTGGATGACCAGCAAGATGGCGAAGACGACGAGACCGACGATCAGTGAGCCGCCGACCACGAAGTGCCCGAAGGTGTCGATCACCTTGCCGGCGTAGCCGTCCAGGAGCACCAGCCGGGTCGCGCTGACGTTGAGGGCGAGCCGGAAGAGGGTCATGACCAGGAGCACCGAGGGGAACGCCGCGAAGTCCAGCGGCCGGTGCACGAACATCGCGACCATGAGGATCAGGAGGGCGCCGATGATGTTGACCGCGATGAGCAGGTCGAGGAGGACCGGGGGCAGCGGGATCACCAGCATCACGATGATGCCGACGATGCCGACCGGGACGCCGAGCTGAGTCAGGCGCTTGCTGGGACTCTCGGACACGCGACCTCTTCGGGAAGGACCGGGCGCCGTCCTGGCGGTGGGCCGGTGCCGTCCTGGCTCCGGAAACAGTTCTGGAGGGACCTATCGACCGGCTGGGACCGGACCTGAGTCGTTCCTGCGGCGCCCCGGCACCGGCGGTGGCAGCTCGTGCTCGGCGCGGGCGCCGCTGTGGCCGCCCGCAACCCGGCGGCGGCGACCGGCCCTCGGCGGGGTGACCACGTCGGTCTCGCGCCTCGGGCTGCGGTGCTCCCCGCCGTGCTGGCCGCGCCCACGCCGGCTGATCACGAACGCCAGCACCTGCGCCACCGCCGCGAACAGCTCGGCCGGGATCTCCTGGCCCACCTGCGTGGAGGAGTACAACGCCCGGGCGAGAGGTACGTCGCGCACCAGCGGCACGCGAGCCTCTGCGGCCACCTCCCGGATCTTGGTCGCGATCACCCCCGCACCCCGGGCGACGACCAGCGGAGCGCCCCCGGCGTTGTTGTAGCGCAGGGCGACGGCGACGTGGGTGGGGTTGACCATGATGACATCGGCGGTGGGGACATCGGCGATCATCCGGTTGCGGGCGGTCGCCAGCTGGCGGGCGCGGATCGCGCTCTTGACCAGAGGGTCGCCCTCGGCCTGCTTGTGCTCCTGCTTGATGTCGTCCTTCGACATCTTCGTCTGCTTGCCCATCTTGCGCCGCTGCCAGGCGTAGTCGGCGGCCGCCATCGCGAGCCCGGCCAGTGCCACGTTGCGGACCAGGCCGACGGCGTGGTCGCCGGCGTGGGCGAGAAGGTCGTCGGCGCGCGCGTGCGTGCCCACGACCGGAAGCATCCCGCGCACGGCCGACCAGACCAGCAGAGCCACGGCCGCGCTCTTGATGACGGTCTTGGCGCCCTCCCACAGCATCTGGGGGCCGAAGATCCGCTTGAAGCCCTTGACCAGATTGAGTTTCTTGGCGCTGGGCTTGACCAGCTTGGTGGCCAGGAAGAACCCGCCTTGGGCGAGCGCCGAGCCCACGCCGATCACCATCACCGTGGCCCCGAGGATGACGAGGGAGAAGAAGGCGTGCATGCCGCCCTCGCGCAACACCCGGAACGCCTCGTCGACCGACGGATCGGCGATGCTGGTCAGCGCGTCCGCCATCAGCTTCTCGAGCGCGTCGCCTCGTGGTGCATCAGCCTGGGCAGCGCCATGGTGAACAGCAGCAGCGCCGACCAGGCACCGAGCTCGGGGGTCCGGGCGACCTGGCCCTCCTTGCGGGACTCCTTCCGCTTCTTCGGTGTCGCCTTCTCGGTCTTCTCACCGCTCATCCCGAGCCTCCGCCAGCCAGGGCCGACATGGCCCGGAGCGCCGTGTCCACCATGTTGCGCAGCACCTCGGGCAGGAGCGCGAAGGACAGCCCGACCAGCAGCAGGGTGAGCCCGATCTTGGCGGGGAACATCACGGTGAGCGCGCTGAGCTGGGGTGCGACCTTGGTGAGCAGCGCCAAGCCGAGGTCGGCGATGAAGAGCACGCTGACCAGCGGCAGAGCGATCTGGACCGCGGTGACGAAGAACATCACGAACGCCTTGGTCAGCACGTCGGGAAGCCCGTCCAGGCTCGGCGTCGCTCCGATGGGGAGCACGCTGAAGGTCTTGAGCAGGCCGCCGATCACGAGCAGGTAGCCGCCGCTGACGAAGAGCAGGGTCGTGGCCAGCATCTGGTGGAAGGTGCCGAACACCGTGCTGCCGTTCATGTTGAGCGGGTCGAAGCCCTGGGCGAGCGAGAAGCCGCCGAAGACGTCGACGAGGCTGCCCGCCGCGGCCACGGCCGCGAACAGCAATGAGGTCACGAACCCCATGGCCAGCCCGATCACCGCCTGGGTGGCCACCGTGGACAGCGAGCGCCCAACGTGCTCACCGAGATCGTGCTCCCCTCCAGGGAGGGAGCGGCGGCGAAGGCCAGGCTCAGGCTGAGCACCACCTTGGCCATCGACGGCACGGACTTCGAGGAGAACGGCGGCACGACGGCCAGCCACGCGACGATGCGCACCGAGGCGAGGAGGAAGGCGATCAGCGGGCTCGCCGGCAAGCGTGATGGTCACCGCTCTACGCGAGCAGGTCGGGGATGCGGTGACCAGAGCGTCTCGGTGAAGCTGACCATCGTGTGCAGCATCCAGTTGCCGCAGATGAGCAGGGCGACCCCGACCCCGACCACCTTGGGGACGAACGCGAGCGTGAACTCCTGGATCTGGGTCATCGACTGGAACAGCGAGACCACGAAGCCGATGCACAGCGCGGTAACAGCAGCGGGGCCGAGAGCTTCAGCGCCACCATCATCGCCTGGGGGCGATCTCGATGATCGTCGTGTCGGTCATGGCCGGCCTACCCGTAGCTGCCGACGAGGGCGGTGATGATCAGGCCCCAGCCGTTGACGAGGACGAAGAGCAGGAGCTTGAAGGGCAGCGAGACCATGACCGGCGGCATCATCATCATGCCCAGCGCCATCAACGCCCCGCTGACCACGATGTCGATGATCAGGAACGGGATGAAGATGATGAAGCCGATGATGAAGGCGTCCTTCAGCTCGCTGAGGATGAACGCCGGGATCAGCGTGGTCGTGGGCGTCGTCGCGGCTGTCGGGGAGGTCGCGCTCGGCGACGTTGGACAGCAGCTGCGATCTCGTCGTCGTCGGCGTTCTCCAGCATGAACTCGCGCAGCGGCTCGATGCCGTCGTCGCAGGCCTGCGACGTGGTCTTGCGTCACCGTCGAGGTAGGGCTTGACGCCCAGCGTCGTTGATGTCGCTGAGCATCGGCGCCATGATGAACAGACTCAGGAACAGCGCCAGCCCGGCCAGCACCTGGTTGGGCGGGGTCTGCTGCAGGCCGAGCGCGTTGCGGGTCAGGCCGAGGACCACCAGGACCTTGGTGAAGCTGGTGCAGGTCAGCAGGATCGCCGGCAGCAGCGAGAGCAGGGTCAGCGCCAGGAGCACCGTGATCGAGGTGCTCGGCTTGTCCGTGAGCCCGTCGAGGTTCACGTTCACCGAACCGTCGCCAGACCTAGCACCGGACGGTCGGCCGGCCCGGACGGGCCGCTGGGGCCCGTGGAGTCGGAGCGGGGTCCGAGCCGGCGTCGGAACGGGAGCTGGAGCCGGCGTCGGAGCCGGCGCCGAACGGATCGGCCGACGACGTGGGGTCGGTGGGGTCGCTCGGCGAGGCCGGACCACCCCGGCCCGGGAGAGGTGCGGGAAGGTGCCCGGCGATGCCGGCGCTGGGTAGCGTGACCGCGCCGCGGGGCCTGGCACACATGAGCCAGGCCACGGCGAGCAGGCGGCGGCCCCGAGCAGGCGACGCGGTCCGGGTCACGAGGCCTCGCCGGTCAGGGCGCTCCATGCCTGGCGCCAGGTCCGGCTCGAGAGGAGGGAGCCGTTCAGGGGACCCGGCGTGGTGCCCGGGCCGGCGTCCGGGGTGGTGGGCCGCCGCGGCGCCAGGTGCCGGCCGGGGCGGCTCACTGGGCTCGCGCCTCGTCCGTGTGCTGCTCGACGGAGTAGGTCTCCTGGGCCATGGCCGTCGTGGGATGCAGCTCCTCGTGCGGGGCCCGCGACGAGCCTCAGCGGCAGGTCGCTCTGCTGGTCCAGGTCGTCCTCGGGGTCCAGCTCGGCGAGCAGGCGCACCTGTTGGTCGGTGGTCCCGATCACCAGCACCCGGCCACCGACGTTCACGACGCTGACCGCCGAGTGCGGACCGATCGACTGGCGGTGGACGACCTGGATCAGACGCGTCGCCTCGACCCTGGAAGCGACGTCCCGCGAACCGCGCGCACATGACCAGCAGCCCGAGGACGATGGCCAGCGAGAACACCAGGCGGAGGGTCAGCGCGACCATGGTCAGACCCCGGCGCTCTCGCCGAGTATCTCGGTGATCCGCAGTCCGAAGTCCTCGTCCACGACCACGACCTCGCCACGCGCGATGAGCCGGCCGTTGACGAGCAGGTCGGCTGGGCTGCCGGCGGCCCGGTCGAGCTCCAGGACGTTGCCCGGGGTGAGCGCGAGCAGGTCGCGGACCGTCAGTCGGGCCCGGCCCAGCTCGACGGTCACCTCCATGTCGACGCCGTGCAGCATCTCGATCCCGCGCGACGGGGGCCGCGACCCGGACGCATCGGCGGACGGGTCGACGAAGGGGTCTGCGAAGGGGTCGGTGAACGGAGCGGGGGAGGCCGCCGGCTCGGGAGTCGGCACGTGCGCAGCGCCGATGAGCGGCTCCGCCGCGGGCTCGAACCCGAGGGCGGGGGCCGCCTGGCGGGACAGAGTGGGGTCGGAGACCAGGAGTGCGGCCGCGATCGTGCTCCCGGTCAGCGGCACGACGGTGAAGCCCTCGGTGAAGAGCGAGGTCACGGCGTCGGGCTTCAGGAGCCGGCCGACCTGGGCCGAGCCGCCGAGCACGGCCGCGGCCGCGTCCAGGGCCGGCTGGACTGCCGCGCCGAGCTCGAGCCCCTCGATCGGGCTGTCGGCAAGGGCCTGCACGAGGTCCTCGGCGACGAGGAGCGCGATCAGACCCGACGCTCCGCCGGTGATCTCGGCGACGACCCCGTTCGCGAACAGGGCCGCCACCTGCTCGCTGCCGGGCTGTACGCCGCTGGCGGTGAGCGCCTCGGCTGCGGGGAGCGCGGCCGCGGCCGGCCTCCGCCGCGGCCAGGGCCACGTCGTCAGGGTTGCGGTCGGTGATCGACTCGGTCACTGGGTCTCCTTCGGGGTCGCGACGATGAGAGCGGCGAGCCGGGTGCCCCGGGTGCCGGCGGTCGCATGGGCGAAGATCGGTCTCCTCGACGGCGACGTCGAGCGGGGCCGAGGCCGGATGCCCGAGCCGGAGCACGTCACCGGACCGGAGATCGGCGAAGGAGCCCGGGCCGAGGGAGGTGCTTCGGAAGCGCACGGCGACGTCGACAGGGACCTCGCGGAACTGGCGGTCCATGAGCACGGCGGCCTGCGCGCGCTGCGTGCGCTCGCGGTTGGACACGGGGGCCGGCGCCACAGCGGCGGTCAGGTGCGGGAGCAGGCCGTTGAACGAGAGGCAGACCGACATCAGGTGAGCGCGCTCGCCGATCTTGGCCTCGAGGACGACCGCGACCATCACGTCGCCGCTGCCCGCAACCTGAGCGAACTGCGGGCTGTACTCGACGCCGGTGACGACCGGGTCGACCAGGACGAACTCCGAGAGGGAGTAGCGCAGCCCCTCGAGCAGCCTGGCCACGAGGCCGGTGATCACGATGGACTCGATGTCGCTGAGCGGGCGGTTCGGCTGCGAGGCCGAGCCCGGGCCGCCGAGCATGTGGTCCAACGAGGACATCACGGCGGGCAGGGGCAGCTCGACCACGCCCTGTCCGGGCATCGGCTCGGCGGAGAACGAGGTCAGATAGGTCATCGAGTCCAGCGACTCGACGTACTCGGCATAGCTGCGCTGCTCGATCGACTTCACCGTCACCTGGCAGATGCAGCGCAGGGTGGAGGTGAAGATCGTCGTCGCCTGGCGCGCGAAGTGGTCGAAGGAGACCTGCAGGATCCGCTGGTGCTCACGGGAGAGCTGGATGGGTCGCCGGAAGTCGTAGGGCACCGGCTCGCCGTGGGTGCGACGGCGCGCCCGTCCGCCGGGCCTCTCGCTGCGGGAGTCAGAGATCGACGGCAAGGCGCTCACGTCCGAGCCCATCGGCGGATGCCGCGGGTTCCTGAGCGAAAAGTGTGGGGTTCGTCCCCACCGGGCCTGGCCCGGGTGTGTGCGTGGCCGCTGCGGAAGTCAGCGCGCGGGTGTCACGTACGCCGTGTCGTAGCCGTCACTGGGTGACGAACTGGGTCAGGTACACGTCCATCACCTCCTTCTCGTAGAGCTCCGAGACCTCCTGGGTGAGCTCCTTCTGGAGGTCGGTCCGCACCTTGGGCTTGATCAGCTCGTCGATGTTCTGGCCGCTGTAGAGGCTGATGACCGCGTCGAGGGCCTTGCTCCCGTCGGCCTCCGCGACCCCGTCGACGAGCTGCAGGGCGATGCCGATGCTCAGGTAGTGGCCGTCGGCGAGGTTGACCTGGACCGGGTCCAGCGCCACCACGATGCCCGCCTTGGGCGCGGCTGGGGCCCCGCCCGGCTTGAGGAAGAACCAGTAGCCACCTCCGCCGAGGAGCACGACCAGCAGCCCGATGATGATCAGCTTCTTCTTGCTGCGCGTCCCGTCGGCTTCCGCGTCGACGTCCTTCTGCGGCTCGGTCAGGGTGGCGCTCATGGTCGTGGTCCTTTGTTGTCGTGGCCCGGGGGCACGTCGGCGCCGCCCTCGGCTGAGGTCTGGGTGGAGGACTGGCTGGAGGACTGGGTCGAGGACTGGGTCGAGGACTGGGTGGAGGACTGGCTGGAGCTCTGGGTGTTCGCGTGGGCTTCGAGTGCGGCCTGGGCCGCCTCGGCGTCGGCCTCGGCGGTCGCGGCGTCGGCCGCGGCGAACTCCGCCATCAGCTGGCGGGTCTCCGCGTCCGAGCCGGCGAGCACGACGATGTCCACCCGCTTGTTCACGGCCTGCGAGCCGGGCGTCGCCGGGTCCTCGAGAGGCAGGGTGTGACCGTAGGCGGCCAGGCTGAGTCGTTGCTCGGGGAGCCCGAGCTGTTCGTCGAGCCGTCGCAGGACAGTGGTCGCGCGGGCCGCCGAGAGATCCCAGTCGGTCGCGAAGTGGGCTGGCTGGACCGCCACCTGGTTGGTGTGGCCGGCGATCTGCAGGTCCTCCGGCAGCGCCAGCAGGGCGGGGGCAAGCGCATCGACCACAGCAGCCCCGCGGGCGCTGAGCACCGCCGAATCCGCCTCGAACACCACGTGCTCGGACACCAGGCTGATGACCAGCCCCCGGTCGTCGATCGTGGTGCGCACGTCGTCGGCCAGGCCCTTCCGCTTCAATGTGGCCAGCACCTGCGCCTCGGCCTCCCGTAGCCGCTGCGCCTCGCGCATCGCCTGCATCGTGCGCTTCGCGTCGGCGGTGTCCTTCGGGGTGGCGGCGCCGTCGGTCAGCTCCTGGAGGCTCTGGAGGTTCTTGGCCGGCGCCACCGCCGCGACGGGCGCCGTACCCGACTCGTCGAGCAGGGTCGACGACCCGGGTAGCACGGAGTCGGAGTTCGCGAAGCCGGCCGCCAGCCCGTTCTTCAGCGCCATGTACTTCTTCTCGTCGACCGTGCTCATGGCGAACATGACGATGAAGAAGACCATGAGGAGGGTCACCATGTCGGCGTAGGTCACCAGCCACCGTTCGTGGTTGTCGTGCTCCTCCTCCTCGTGGTGGCGGTTGCGACGACTGGACATGTCAGGCCGCCTCGGCGGCGGGCTGCTGGTCCGGAGGCAGCAGCGAGACGAGCCGGTGCCGGACGACGCGGGGGTTGGCACCGGACTGGATGGCGGCGACGCCCTCGATGATCAGCTCCATGCGCCCGACCTCGAGCTCGCCGAGCCTCTTCAGCCGGCTGCTGATGGGCAGCCAGATGGCGTTGGCCGACATCACGCCCCACAGCGTCGCGACGAAGGCGCTGGCGATCATCTCGCCAAGCTTGTCGGGGGCGGAGAGGTTCTCCAGCACGTGCACGAGCCCCATGACGGTGCCGATGATGCCGATCGTGGGCGCGTAGGCGCCGCAGTCGGCGAAGAACTTGGCGGAGCGCTTGGCTCCCTTGCCGGTGGCGATCATCTCGCCCTCGAGGATGTCGCGCACCTCCTCCGGGTCGGTGCCGTCGATGGCCAGGGTGACGCCCTTGACCAGGAACGGGTCCTCGATGTCCTTCATCGCGTCCTCGAGGGCCAGCAGGCCCTCGCGACGGGCACGGTCGGCGAGCCCGACGACGGTGGGAACGATGTCTCCCGCGGGCTTGACGTCGCCGGTGAAGGCCTGCTTGAGCCCGCCGACGATCGCCTTGGCGTCACCCATGGTGCCGCCAGCGATGGAGACCATGAGCGTGGCGCCGAAGACCAGCACCAGCGGCGCCGGGAGCAGCAGGCTCGTCGGGTTGCCGCCCTCCATGATGTTGGCCAGGACGATCACGCCCATGCCGCCACCGACACCGACTGCTGTCGCGGAGTCCATCAGGCGTCGCCCCCCTGCTCATGGCTGTGGGCGGCGGTGGCGAGGTCGGTGACGGAGGCGAGGCCGGGTCGGTCCCTGGCCTCGAGCTGGTCGGCCTGGAGGGTGACGCGCACCGTCTCGCTCAGCGCGATGATCTCGGCACGGTGCATGCGGATCGCGGCGACCACGGTGGCCGCGGACTCCGCAGCGACGTAGTTGGTGCCGTCGCCGAGGGTGATGACGGTGTCGGGGGTCTCGTCGATCCGTTCGATCAGGTCCGAGTTCAAGACGAAGGGAGAGCCCGAGAGTCGGGTCAGGCGGATCATGCAGGTCACCGTCCTTGGTGAGGTTGGAGAGATCAGCCATCCGTGGCCGATCACCATCTAGTTCGGCATCCGGGACCCGGACCTGAGTCATGCGGCGGGACCAGTTCGGGCGACGAGGCCCCGGGGAGTCCGTCCCCCGGGGCATCGCCTCACCTACCGGGTCAGCGCTTGATGTTGACCAGGTCCTCGAGGACCTGGTCCGAGGTGGTGATCACCCGCGAGCTGGCCTGGAAGCCTCGTTGGGCGAGGATCAGGTTGGTGAACTCGGCGGCGAGGTCCACGTTGGACATCTCGAGGGTGCCCACCATCAGGTCCCCACGCCGTCCTTCACCAGGCACACCGAGCTGGACGGCGCCCGAGCTCTGCGACTCGCGGAACGAGGTCTCTCCGACCCGCTCCAGGCCGTTCGGGTTGTTGAAGTCGGCGACGGCGAGCTTGCCGAGAGAGCGGCTGATCCCGTCGTCGTAGACGCCGGTGATGAGCCCGTCGGGACCGATGCTGGACGACGTGAGCAACACCCCGGCAGGGACGGCCGGGACCGCGTTGGCATCGGCGAGGGTCATGTCGACCAGGCCGCCCGTCGGGGCGCCAGCGGCGTCGACCAGGTATCCCTGGACCCGGGCTCCGGACGGGGTGACCAGGGCACCGGAGTCGTCGAAGCCGAACGCGCCTGCCCGGGTGTAGAGGTACTCGCCACCGGCCTGGGTGACGAACATTCCGTCACCGGACAGCATCAGGTCGGTCGACCGGCCGGTGGTCTGCGCACCACCCTGGCCGAGGTTGAGGGCGGTGGCGGCGATCTGCACGCCGAGTCCGACCTGGATCGCGTTGCGGCCGCCGCGGTCGGCGTTGGCGGCGGACGACCCGGTCAGCATCTGGGAGAGCGTGTCCTGGAAGATCGTCGAGGACGACTTGTAGCCGATGGTGTTGGCGTTGGCGATGTTGTTGCCCGCGACATCGAGCATGAACTGGTTGGCGCGCATGCCGCTGATGCCGGCAAAGAGTGAACGAAGCATGATGGGTTCCCTTCGGGAGGATCTGGTTGGTTGCTGGTGTTCAGCGGACGGGACCGGTCGCCGGGACCGTCCCGTCGGTCACGGTCACGACGTTGGAGATGGGCACGTTGACGTCGCCGACCTGTAGCACCGGCCCGCTGTCGCCGAAGGTGACGCCGTTGACGACGCCGGTGCCCTCCGTGCCGTCCTCGAGCGTGTAGGTGACGGTCCGTCCGACCAGGCCGCTGGCTCCGAAGGCCATCTGGGCTCCCAGCATCATGCCGGTCTGGTCGGCGACGGCCTGCATCTTCTCCAGTGCCGTGAACTGAGCGGACTGGGACAGGAAGTCCGAGGAGTCCGTCGGGTTCATCGGGTCCTGGTATTTCATCTGGGCGACCAGCAGCTTCAGGAACATGTCCTTGTCACTGGTGGGAGTCGTGCCTACGGGCCCGTTCAAGCCGTTGCCGGTCGAACCGGCCCTGGCTGCCGCGGGTGTGGCCAACGCGGCGAACCCGCTGGTCGGGCCTTCGATCGCACCGACGGTCATGGTGCCTCCTCACATGTGCACGTCGACACCGGTGACCGGTGCGAACCTGCGGGGTTCGACGGATCCGGGTCGGTCGACCCGGTCCTTGTCGCCCTCCGTGGCGGTGTGGGCACCGTGCGTCCGTGCGGGTGCGTCGTGCTGGCCGGTCCTCGAACCGGCGTCCTCCGAGCCCATGGGGGTCTGGGAGAGATCGTGGGGCCGGCCCTGCTGCGGGTCGGCCTGCTGTCGTGGCTGCTGGTCCGACCATGGGGCGCCCTGGTGCGACAGGTCGGTCACGTCGACGCGGACCTCGCCGGCTCCGTGGGTCTGCAGCAGCCGCTGCAGGTCAGGTGCCGCGTGGCTCAGCGCCGAGCGGGCGTCGTCGCCGGCCGCGAGGCGCACCTTGACCTGCCCTCCTTGCACCGTGAGCAGGATGCGGACCTCGCCGAGCGTGCCCGGGTCCAGGCGCATCGTGACCCGGTGGGTGCCGTTGCCCGAGCTCGCGAGGCGGTCGATCCGGTCGTAGACCTGATGGGCCATCGACGAAGGCGCGACCGGTCCGGTCGGCGACGAGATGAGGGGGGCCTGGACGACCGGGGCCGTGGACTGTGCCGCGGAGACGGCCGGTGTCGGTGTCGGTGGAAGCGTCGTGGTCGGTGCCGCGCTGGGCGCCGTCGGCGCGCTGAGGTCCGGGGCCTGGTAGGACACGGTCACCCGGTGTCCCGCGCCCGGCTCCGGACGCTGTCCTGGCCGAGCGTCCGCGCGGTCATCGCCTCGACGATCGGTTGCGCCCTCGCCGAGGTCGGTGTCGCCGGGCCGGCTCCTGCCGGCGCGGTCGACGGTCATGCCGATCTCCGGCGGCCCGGCCGATCCCGCAGGCTCCGTCGTTGATTCGTCCGTCGTCGAGACCCCGGGCTCGGGCGGCTGACCCGCGGTTGCGGCTCCCGCCACGTGGGGTGAGGCCGGCTGGACCGTCTCGGCGGCCGTCTCCCCGGCGCCAGCCACACTGGGCGTCGTCGCAAGGGGCGTGTCTGCGCTCGGGACGGGCTGGATCGGCGGCGGCATGAGCGCGGTGACGAGCGGCCACCCGACTGGCGGCACGGTCGGCGGCACGGCCGGCCCCGCGGTGGCCACGCCGCTGTCGTCGTCGGGGGCGTCCGCCAGGCGTTCGGTCGGGCCTTCGATCGGGCCGTCCATCGGGGCTTGCGTCGTGGCCTCGGCGGTGTCGACCGTCGGCTCGAGCCTCGTGTCGTTCGCTGCTCGGTCCGGATCCTCCGGCGTGGCGCCGACGGGTGGGTTCTCGCTTGGAGCGGCGGGGAGGTGCGGCCCGCCGGCCTGGGGGATCAGCGCCGAGAGCAGGGCTCCGAAGCCGTCGGCCGGGAGCGCCCCGGTCGCGGCGGCAGCCTGCGGGCCGGCGGCGACCGCGGGGACGCTCGTGGACACGCGCATCAGCCCTCCCCGAGCATGGCCATGATGGAGCGGACGTAGTTCTGGGTCTCCGGGTAGGGCGGCACGCCGTCGTAGCGCATCACGGCGCCCGGTCCGGCGTTGTAGGCCGCCAGGGCCAGCCGAGCGCTGCCGAACCGGTCGAGCAGGTCGTCCATGAGCCGGGCCGC
Source organism: uncultured Actinomycetota bacterium (assembly GCA_963793315.1). Taxonomy (GTDB): domain Bacteria; phylum Actinomycetota; class Actinomycetes; order Propionibacteriales; family Nocardioidaceae; genus Nocardioides. Next base: position 196,148 of record CAWBZR010000011.1, read on the forward strand.
CCCGTCGACCGCCTGAGTCGGATCGAAGCTGTTGGTGACGCCCAGGGCCGCGGCGGTGCCGGGCATCAGCTGCATGAGGCCCTGCGCTCCCGCCGGGCTGACCGCCTCGGGGTCGTAACCCGACTCCTGGCGCGCCATCGCGGCGAGGAGCCGCGGGTCGACGTCGTGCGCCGCGGCGGCCTGGTTGAAGAGGTCGGCGTAGGGAACGTCTCCAGCCGTCCCCGCGGAACGACCCGAGGCACCGTCGACGGGGGTTGCCGCGTCGGTGGCGGGGTCCGGCAGGACCCGGCGGATCGCGGTCGGCGTCTCGTAGACGTCGCTGACCCGGACGTCGAGCCCGGTGCGCGGCGCCTCGATCATCTTGCCGCCACCGATGTAGATGCCGATGTGGTGGACCGGCGAGCCGAACGCGAGCAGGTCGCCGGGCTTGGCGTCGTCGAGGCTCGCCACGGCGGTCCCGGCTCGGGCCTGGTCGCCGGAGACGCGGGGGAGGTCTATCCCCACGTTGTGGAAGACGAGCTGGACGAGGCCGGAGCAGTCAAGCCCCTTCGTCGGGTCGGTGCCGCCCCACAGGTAGGGGACTCCGAGATACTTCCGGGCCTCCTGCACCACTCGGTCGCGGCCACTGATGGAGCTGTCGGCCGTGCCGGTCGCGGTCGTCGCGCTCGTCGCGCTCGTCGCGGTCGACGAGGTGGGCGCCGTCGTGCCCTTCAGGGCCCCGCCCAGGGCCGCCGCGAACGCGGTGCCGTTGCTCGAGGTCGTGACGGGTCCGAGCATGGCCAGCTGCGACTGGATCTGCTGGATGCGGCTGGTCACGTCGGTGACGCTCATCGCTTCGCCTCTCGTCGGCGCAGCCAGGCCTGGCCACCGATGTCATCGAGCTCGCGGGCTTCCGTGCGAGCCAGCTCGGCCCGCCTGGCCTCGGCCCGGTGCTCCAGCAGCTGCTGCACCGCGCGCAGCCGGGCCCGGTCGCGCTGCCAGTGCCCGTGCGCGGTGGCCTTGAGGCGGGCGGCGGCCGCCACGTCGTCGTGGGCGCTGCGCGCGGCGGTGGCGAGCGAGACCAGTGCCCGACGCTGGGCGGCCCACTCGGGGAGGGGCTGACCGGCCGGGGCGCCGGAGGCGGCGTGCTGTCGCACCGTCTCGTCGAGCTGGTCGGCCCGGACCTGGCGCGCGTCGTGCTCCTCGGACGCGCGCCGCAGCCCGAACAGGCTGTCGCGTTCACGTACGTCGCGCACCCTGGCGACGGCGACCAGACCGCGGTCGTGCTCGTGCCGGGCGCTCATGAGGCCACCAGGTCGGCCAGCCGGAGCCAGGTCTCGTCGCGGGGTGTCGAGTCGTCCATCGCCTGGCGCAGGAACGCCTCGATCCGGTCCATCCGGACCATGGCGGCGTCCGCGTCGGGCTCGGTGCCCGCGACGTAGGCGCCGATCTCGACGAGCTCGCGGACGTCCCGGTGGGCCGCGAGCATCCGCCGGAGCAGGGTGGCGTCGGCGCGCTGCTGGGGAGTTGTCACCGCCGGGGTCAGCCGCGAGATCGACTCGAGGACGTCGATGCTGGGGAAGTGGCCGGTCGTGGCGAGCCGGCGGCTGAGCACCACGTGGCCGTCCAGGATCGACCGGGCGGTATCACCGATGGGGTCCTGGAGGTCGTCGCCCTCGACCAGGACGGTGTAGAGCCCGGTGATCGAGCCCCGCGGTGAGGTGCCCGCCCGCTCGAGGAGCCGGGGCATCAGGGCGAAGACGCTGGGGGGATAGCCGCGAGTCGCGGGCGGCTCGCCGGCGGACAGGCCGATCTCGCGCTGCGCCATCGCGACGCGGGTCAGGCTGTCCATCATCAGCACCACGTGCTTCCCCTCGTCACGGAACCACTCCGCGATGCGGGTGGCGACGAAGGCCGCGCGCAGCCGCTCGACCGGGGGTGCGTCCGAGGTGGCCACGACGACGACCGAGCGGGCCAGACCCTCGGGGCCGAGGTCGTTCTCCACGAACTCGCGCACCTCTCGGCCCCGCTCGCCCACCAGCGCGATCACCGAGATCTCGGCGTCGGTCCCGCGGGCGATCATCGAGAGCAGGCTGGACTTGCCGACACCGGAGCCGGCCATGATCCCGAGGCGCTGGCCACGGCCACAGGGCACCAGCGCATCGAGCGCACGCACGCCGAGACCGAGCGCGGTGTCGATCCGGGGCCGGGTCAGCGCGAGCGGTGCCTGGTGCTCGACGCCGACTAGCGCGAGGCCGTCGAGGGACGGTCCGCCGTCGACGGGGCGGCCGAGGCCGTCGAGGACCCGACCGGTGAGCTCGTCGCCGACCCGGACCTGCAGCGGCCCGCCCGTCGACCGCACGGCGGCGCCGACCTCGAGCCCACGGGTGTGACCCAGGGGCAGGCAGACCAGGCCATCCGTGTCGCTGGCGGCGACCTCGGCGAGCAGCGGCTGCTCGCCGGAGACCTCGACCTCGACCAGGTCGCCGACCGCGGCCCGCAGCCCGCTGACCCGCAGGTGCAGTCCCATCGACTCGGTGACCCGGCCGCGGCGGGCCGGCCGCGCGGCGTCGAGGGCCGTCGGCCGAACAGCGCTCAGCAGGTCGAGGTCGGTCGACTGGGAGAAGGTGACGCTCACGACAGCGCCTCGCGGACCCGGTCGAGCGCCGACCGCATCCGTAGGTCGAGGACATGGTCGTCGACCTCCACGATGGCGTCGGCGAGGTCCAGACCTGGCTCGGCCACGACGCGGACCCCGGACTCCGCGAGCATCGAGACGACATCGCTGTCGGCGACCTCGGGGTGGAGCCGGACCACGAACGGTCGGTCGGCCGGGCCGGCCGCGAGCACCCGGTGTGCGACGTCGGCGGCGGTGTCGGGTGTGGTGCGGAGCTCGTGCGCCACCATGGTCTCGGTGAGCTCGCGGGCCAGCTCGACGGCCTGGGCCCGCACGTGGGCCTGCGCCTCGGCGGTGGCCCGGGCCAGCTCCTCGGCCGCGAGTCGCAACGCCTGCACGGCGACCTGCTGCCGGGCCGCGAAGCGCTTGGTGTGTTCGCTGAGCTCGCGGTCCCGCGACCGCGCGGCCAGTGCCGCTTCGGTGGCGGCCTCGCGACGGCCCTGGGCCCACCCGACGGCGTACCCCTGCGAGCGGGCCGCGGTGCGGGCGTCCTCGACCATGGCGGAGAGTGCATCCTCGGTGACCTCGTCGCCGAGGATGGACGCCGGGCCGAAGCGGGTCCACTGTCCCGATCGGAGCTCGGGGGTGTTCATGAGGCCGCTGACCCGCACACCGCGCACCACCGTGGCGTCGTCGGGGGCGACCGGAGGCAGCGTCGGGGTGAAGGCGTGGCTACTGGACGAACTCATCGTCGCCTCCCCGGCGCAGCATGATCTGGCCCTCTTCCTCGAGCTGCCGGATGGTGCGGATGACGCTCTGCTGCGCCTCCTCGACCTGCGTGAGGCGGACCTGGCCGAGGATCTCCACCTCTTCGAGCAGGCCGGCCGCCGCCCGCTCCGACATGTTCGACACGATCTTGTCCCGCACCTCGTTGGCCACGCCCTTGAGCGCGAACGAGAGCTGGGCGGCGTCGACCTGGCGCAGCACCTGCTGCACCGAGCGGTCGTCCAGGGTGACGATGTCCTCGAACATGAACATCCGGCTCCGGACCTCGTCGGCCAGGTCCGGGTCGAGCGACTCGAGGCCCTCGACGATCTGGCGCTCGGTCGAGCGGTCGGAGCGGTTGATGATGTTCACCAGCGGGTCGAGGCCGCCGACCTTGGACTGGTCCGACGGCTGCAACATCGACGAGAGCTTGCGCTCCAGCGTGGCCTCCACCGAGCGGACGATGTCGGGGGAGGTGCGGTCCATGATCGCGATCCGGTGCGCGACGTCCGCCTGCGCGTCGGGTTCCAGGCCCGAGAGGACCAGGGACGCCTTGTCCGCGGTCATGTGCGCGAGCACGAGCGCGATGATCTGGGGGTGCTCGTCGATGATGAACGAGCGCAGCTGCGCGGGGTCCGCGGCGCGTAGGAACTCGAAGGGCAGCTGGATCGACGCGGCGGTCAGGCGGTCGATGATCTCGTTGGCACGGTCGCCGCCCAGGGACTCCTCGAGCAGCTGACGGGCGAACCCGAGCCCGCCCTGGGAGATGTGGCGACGGGCCGTCATGAGGTCGCGGAACTCCTCGAGCACGGACTCGCTCTCGCTGGCGCTGATCGACTCCAGGTGGGCGATCTCGGCCGAGACCAGCTCGACCTCTGACTCCGAGAGCTGGCTCAGCGCGGTCGCGGCGCGCTCCTTGCCCAGCTGGATGAGGAGGACCGCGCTCTTGCGGATCCCCGAGCCGGTGAGGGTCGAGCCCATCAGGGACGCTCCGCGAGCCAGCCGCGCAGCAGGGAGGCGACGTCGTCGGGTTGCCGCTCGATGAGGTCGTCGATCTCCCGACGCAGGTCTTCACCCCGGCCGTGCTCGGACTCCTCCAGCACGAGAGCTGCGGGCGAGAGCTCCATCACCTGGGTCGAGGTGAGGCGAGCCTCCTGGTCCTGACGAAGCTGCTCGACCAGGTACGTCGTGGTCTCCGCCCGCTTCTTGGACCGTCGTCGGGCTGTGAACAGGGCACCGAGCACGAGCAGGGCGACCAGCACGGCCAGGCCGACGTCCTTGAACTGCTGGCGCTGGGTGGCCGCGGCCTGGGCGGCGTCGGCCTTCTTCAGTGCGGCCGCGTCGGCCTTCTCCGCCGTGCGGTCGAAGACCATCTGGCTCATCGACACCGTGTCGCCGCGAGCCTCGTCGACGCCGGCCGTGGCGTTGACCAGCTTGTTGAGGTTGCGCAGGCTGATGTTGGCGGCGGTCAGTGCCGGGGCGTCCAGAGCCACGCCGATGTGCAGGCTGGCCAGGGCGCCCGGTGTCGAGACCCGTCGTTCGTGCCGCTCGTTCAGCACGTTGTCCTGGGTGTTGGTCTCCTGGCTGTACTGCGCGGTGGGGTCGGACCCGTCGGCGGCGGCCGTGGGATCCATCTGGCCGTCGGGGCCGACCACGCCGCCCACGGCCGCGCCGCTGCCCAGGCCGTTGTAGGTCTCGGTGGTGGTCGTCTGGGACCGCGGTGGGGCGCTCGGGTCGTAGGTGTAGTCCTTGGTCTCCACGACGGAGTCGTCGAAGTCGAGTGCGGCGATGACCTGGACGGTGGAGTTGCCGGCTCCGAGGACCCGGTCGAGCATGGTCTGGCAGCTGGGTGCTGTACTCCTCCTGGCACGGCGTCGATCATCTGGTCCTGGTTGCCGCCGTCGACGCTGCCTTCGCCCGCGACCGAGAGCACCTTGCCGGTGGCGTCGGCGACCGTGACCTGGGCTGGGTCGAGTCCGTCGATGCTGGAGGCGACGAGGTTGACGACGGCCTGCACCTGCTCGGTGCCGAGCGTGGCGCCGGGCCGGGTGCTCGACCAGCACCGACGCGGTGGCCGGGCTCCTGGTCGTCGGCGAAGACCTGCTTCTCGCGGCAGGGCCAGGTGCACGACGGCCGTGTCGACCCCGTCGATGGCCTCGATGGTCTTGGCGAGCTCGCCCTCCATCGCCCGCTTGAAGTCGGTCTGCTCCTGGAACTGCGAGGTCGACATGCCCTGGCTTGTCCAGCAGCGAGTAGCCCTCGTCCGTCGGAGCTGGCTGGGCAGGCCCTCGCCGCTCAGCGTCGATCCGGGTCGCGTAGACCTGGTCCTGCGGCACCATGACGGTGGCGCCGCCGTTGGTGAGCTTGTAGGGGACGCCCTGGGTGTCGAGCTGGTCGATGACGGCGGAGGCGTCCGTGGCCGAGAGGTTGCGAGTAGAGCGGCGCGTAGTCGGGCGTGGAGGCCCAGCGGAAGACCATGAAGCCGCCCAGCAGCAGGGCGACGGTGCCGAGCACGGCGACGACCTTCTGTCCGGTGGTGAAGGCGCCGAAGGTCGCGCTGGTAGCGCGCGAAGGCGCGGCTCGAGTCGAGTCCCTCATCAGACCTGCATCCGCATGATCTCGTTGAAGGCCTCGACGGCCTTGTTGCGCACGGCGACGGTGAGCTGGGTGGTGACCTGGGCCTCGGTGGCGGCGATCGTGTAGTCGTGGATGCTCTGCAGGTCACCGGTGGCGGCCTGGCACGGCGAGCTGGTCGCTCTGGTCCTGCACGCTCTCGAGCCGGTCGATGCCCGTCGAGGACCAGGCTGCCGAAGTCCGCGCCGCTGGCTCGCTGCCGGCGGCGCCCTGCAGGCTGCCGATCGCGCTGGAGGCCGTCCGCTCGCGCGGGCGGACGTACGGCGTGAAGCCGGCCGCGCTCGATACCGGCACGTCATCAGCTGGCCGCCGATCTGGAGCGCGCTGGTGTAGGTGTCCTGGGCGTTCTTGGTGACCTGCACCGAGGCCTGGTAGCCGCGCTGGGCCATGACCAGCTGGCGTCATCTGGCTGGCCAGGTCCATCGCGGGGGCGCGGACGTTGCCGTCGGCGTCGGCCAGCGGGTTGTCAGGGTCGTTCACGACGCATGCCCGTCCGGGTCGCCGAGCGCGATGCCGGCGACGTCCACGCCGCCACCGGGCGGGCCTCGGCGATGACCATCTGGCCTGGAAGGCGTTCTCGCTGGTGCGCGTCGACGGTGTTGACGTTGGCGATGTTGTTGGCCAGCGCGTCGAGCCAGGTCTGGTGCATGCCGAGGCTCGAGCCGGCGATGCTGCAGCGCGTCGAAGGCGCCCATCAGGCCCGCCGCCGCGGTCTTGACCAGGTTGAACCGGTCGCGAGACCGCCCGGGTCATCATCTGGTACTGGAACTGGGTCTGGATCGGCGGCAATCGATCTCCTTGCGGAGGTCGACGTTGTTGCCGTTGGCGCCGACCGGGGTGTCGGTCGGAGTGGTGCTGGCCCCGAGCTCGAGCCGCGGGCCGGCGTCGAACGTGCCGCTCGCGATCGCCGCCTTGAGCGAGGACTCGAAGTCGACGCTGGTGGCCCGGAAGCCGGGGTGTCGACGTTGGCGATGTTGTCGGCGGTGACCGCTGGCGCAGGGCGACGCCCGTCGAGGGCTGCGGCCAGGACCGGCCATGACGGCGTCGCCTCCGGACTCACGGCAGGCACGGCACGGATGCCTCCATGACGTGGAGTGAGCGAGTGCCGAGTCCGTCGGCGAGGGGGGTGAGCGACTCCGTGCTCGGAGTGGTCGCTTCGGCGGCACCCGGTGGCGCAGCGACCTGAGCAGATCGGACTCAGTCGTCGCCGGGACCTAGGTCCTCGGACCGGTCAGGCGCAGATGACGATGGAGAAGCCGGCCGGCGCCGTAGCCCGGCGACCTCGACGTCGAGGTCCTCGCGACGGCCCAGGGTCGGGCACGCGCGAGGACGTCGCTGGGAGCGGGTGCCGGCGGGTGCACCGTCGTAGAGGCGCAGGTGGGTGGCGCCGGCCACGTTGAACAGCGAGGCGGCGATGTTGAGCACCTCGTCGAGGTTCTCGGCCAGCGTCTCGTCGAGGCTGCATGGCCTCGATCGCCGCGTCGGCGCCGCGGGGCCGGGCACCAGCGCCGAGCGCCGCGCCGGCGTGGGCGGAGAGCGCCAGGTCGCAGCGCGATCACGGCGCGGACTGCGAGGCGGTCGTCGACGTAGACGCGACACGTGCGCGGGTCGGCCGGCGCTCGGGACCAGCGGTGCGGTCGGAGAGAGGTGAACCTCGCGACCGAGGAGCATCGGTGAGCAGGTCGCGGATCTCCTTGGTCGTCGGCAGGTAGGTCACGGCTGCGGTGACGTTCACGGCGCTCAGCCCTGTCAGGACGCCGGACGAGGGCCTCGTCGAAGGCCTCCGGGGTGAACGGCTTGGCGATGAGGAAGAGCGGCGCCGGCCGGCGGCGGCGCGGGCGCGCATCTCGTCCGAGCCCTCGGAGGTGACGAACCCGAACGGCACCGTGGAGCCCGCCGCACCGCAGCGCTCGAGCAGGTCGATGCCGTTCATCTCGGGCATGTTCCAGTCCGAGAGCACCAGGTCGGGGGCCTCGCTGTGGACCGTCTCGAGGGCCTCGCGGCCGTTCTCGGCCTCGACGATCTCGTGGCCGGCGTAACCGGCCTGGCGCAGGGTGCGGATGACGATCTGCCGCATCACGCGGCTGTCGTCGGCGACGAGGATCTTCATGGTGTGACCTCCTGGCAGGACGGTGGGAGCGAGACTGGACGGTGAGCACGCTGACCCGCACGGGCGAGCCGCGCCAGGACGCGGTCGAGGGTCGGCAGACCTCGACAGCGTCGGAGGGGCCTCGGGCGACCGGCCGTGCGGCGACCACCGGGAGCGACAGGGCGCTCGGGCCGGGCATCAGGCACTTGACGTTGCCGCCGATGATGTTGACGAACTCGCCGACCGCGTCGGCGAGGTCCTCGGCGTCGGCGCTCCTCAGCCTCGTCGAGGCCGAGCATCCGGGCCGGGTGACCTCAGCGGCGCGTCGCGGTCGGCAAGCTCGACGCGACCATGCCTTGCCACTCGCCGGAGACGGTGACGGCGGCCGGACCAGCCGGCACGGCGCTGTCGCCGGACGGGTCAGCCTCGTGCGGCGAGGCGGGGAGCAGCGGGTCGAAGCCGCCGAGGTGCGACGACCAGACCTCGTCGACCAGCTCCTGCAGGTCGTCGAGCGACGGCGTCGAAGAGCAGCGTGCTCATGCCGGCACCTCCTTCGACGGTCGAGGCCGAGCAGCGCCAGCTTCTCGACGATGGCGTCTGGGGTGAACGGCTTGATGACGTACTCGTGGGCGCCGGCGGCGAGGGCGCGGACGATCTGGCCGTGCTCGCTCTCGGTGGTCACCATCATCAGGGTGATGTCGCGCCAGCCGGCGTTGGCGCGGACCTGGGTGATGAACGTGTAGCCGTCCATCACCGGCATGTTCCAGTCGATCAGGCACAGGTCCGGGACGCTGCCCCGCCTCGAGCAGGTCGAGCGCCTCCTGGCCGTTCTCGGCCTCGCGGGTCTCGAGCCCGAGGTCGGCCACGATGCGGCGCAGGATCGATCCGCATCGCGCGTGAGTCGTCGATGATCAGCGCGTGCATGGTGGGGCTCCTGAGCGGGGTCTGCCGGGTGGCCGGCGCCGAGCGTGGTCACTCGTCCGGTGTCACGACGCGGCTCAGGCGCTGACATCGACGTAGATCGCCAGGTCGGAGGATACGGGTGGTCAGCTGCCCGACGCCGTCGAGGATCGACTGGTGCTGCACGGTCACGTTGAGGCGGTCCGCGATCTGCTGGACCACCTGCCGCTGCCGCGCCAGGATCTCCTCGGCCCGAGGTCGCAACGAGAGGGGGATCGGCCCGTAGTAGTCGGGCACCCGCCACTCGTCGATGCGGTCGAGCCCGGCGCCCTTCGCCATGGCCTGCTCGGCTCGGATCAGGTCGAGCTCGATCCGGTCCAGCGCGACCTCCCAGGCTTCGTGCCGAGAGGCCATGGACTCGCGGGTGAAGTCGCTCACAGCTCTGCTCCCACGGCCGCCTTCATGGCGGCCTCGCGCCAGGTGGCGGCCAGGTCGGTGACCAGCCCGAGGCAACCCTCTGTGATCCCCGGGTCCTTGGTGACGTTGGCGCGGACCATCTCGAGGTGCAGGAAGTCGTAGAGCGAGGCGAGGCCGGGTCCGCCCTCCCAGTCGGTGGTCCGGAGGCTGCACCGCAGCTCCAGGACGATCTCCTGTGCGTGCAGCAGCTCGCGGTGGGCCGTGGCAACGTCTCGGACCCGCTGGGCCTCCAGGCCGCGGGTCAGGTCGAGGACGAGCCGATCGCAGAGCATCACCAGCAGGCGGGCCGGCGACGCGGTGGCGACCGACGCGTCCAGGTAGGCGGACTGCGGGGAGTTCATGGCGGCCCTTCAGGGTGAGGAGGTGGGATTGACAGGGAGCGGAGCGCTCAGCTGTTCGAGGACAAGCTCGAGAGGGAGTCGAGCTGGCTGGTCAACCAGCTCGACTGGTTCTGCATCTGGTTCAGGGCGGTCTCGAGTGCGGTGAACTGGCGGGTGAGCGTCTCGCGGCGGCTCGCCAACCGGATGTCCCAGCCGTCGATGCTGTCCTGGAGCCGCTTGATGCCGGTCTGCTGGCCCGTGATCGCCGAGGTGATGGTGCCGGTGCGGGGGTCGCTCAGCGACTTGGCCGCGGTTGCGACCCGATCCGCGAAGCCCTGGCTGGTGGACGTGAACGCGTCGGCGGTGCCGGCCGGGTTGGCGGCGTACGCCGTTGCGAACTTCGCGGCGTCGAAGACCAGGCTGCCGTCGCGGGTCGTGTTGACGCCCATCGCGGCCAGCGACGTGCCGTCACCGGGGAACACGGTGCCGAGCACCGTGCTCCGCAGGTTGCGCGCCAGGGAGTCGCCGCCCAGGACGCCGGCGACCTTGCTGGTGCTGTTGTAGGCGGTGTCCTTGTCGATCTCGGCCAGCAGGGCGTTCATCTTGGTGACGATGTCGGAGACCGCGTCGCTCAGCTGGGTCGCGGCGCGCTCGACCTTGACGGTGCCGACCGCACCGATCGCGGTCTCGGGGGCCAGCGTCAGCGTGACACCGGGGACGAGGTCGGTGAAGGTGTTGGTCGACGAGGTGGCGGTGATGCCGGCCCCGAGGTCGAGCGCTGCGTCGCTGCCGGGGCGCACGGTGGCGCCGCCCAGCAGGAGGGCGGAGCCGTCGGCCTCGGTGAGGGTGAAGTCCTGCGCGGCACCTGTTGCGGTGGACTCCACCAGCAGCCGGTAGCGCCGTGCCGCTCCTGATCGCCGTGGCGTGCAGGCCGGTGGCGTTGGTCGGTGTCGTTGATCGCGGCGACCAGGCCCTGGAGCGTGCCGTCGCCGGTGTCGATCGCGACGGGCGAGCCGTCGAACCGGTCCAGGAGGACGGTGCGTGGAGGCGCCGGTGACCGAGTCGCGTCAGGGCCGCCGAGCCGGCGAAGCCGAGCTGGTGGGTGTGCGCGACGGTGGTGACCGTGCACCGCGAGCGTGGTCGGCTGGGCCGCGGCCGGGCGGTGGCCGATGACCGAGCTGTTGCTGGACGTCGCCGTGACCGCGGTCCAGGCGGCCGGCTTGGCCAGGGCGGCGGCCTTGGTGGCCAGCGCGGCGATCTTGGTGTTCAGGGTCTGCAGGGCGGTCGACGCGGCTCTGCTCGGTGGTGACCCGCGGTCTTGAGCCGGTTCTGCGGGACGGCCTCCAGCTGCATGAGCTGGTCGATGATCGAGGCGGTGTCGAGGCCGCTGCCGAGGCCGCTGATGCTGGCGGATGCTGGCCATGGCGTCCTCCTCGTCACGTGTCGGTCGCGCTGCGGGTGGTCGGAGCAGCGGACGCCGGCCGGCTGCGGCCTGGCACGGCTGGCGGCCGGCCGGCGCCGTCAGCTGCTGATCAGCGCGAGCAGCGAGAGCACGCCCTGCGGAGGCCTGGTTGGCCTGCGCCAGCATCGCCGTGCCGGCCTGGGACAGGATCTGCGAGCGGGTGAAGCTCATCATCTCCGACGCCATGTCGGTGTCGCGGATCCGGCTCTCCGACGCCGAGAGGTTCTCGATCGCCACGTTGACGTTGTTGATCGTGTGCTCGAAGCGGTTCTGGCACGCACCGAGGCTCGGCGCGCTGGGTGGAGACCTCGGTGATCGCGGCCTGCATCGTGTCGCTGTCGGTGATGTCGACGGCGGCCACCGCGGTGCCGGCGGTGAAGTCGGCGAGCGCGGTGGCGCTCGATGTCGATCGTGTCGCCGCTGGCGTAGCCGACCTGGAAGGTCAGCGCGGCGCCGCCGAAGAGGTCGACACCGTTGAACTTGGTGTTGTCCTTGATGCGGGTGATCTCGGTCTTGAGCGCGTCGAACTCGCACTGCAGGGCGGCCTGCGAGTCGGTGTTCTGCGTGCCGTTGTTGTACTGCACCGACAGGTCGTTCATGCGCTGCAGCATGGAGTGGACCTCGGTGAGCGCGCCTTCCGCGGTCTGGGCGACCGAGACGCCGTCCTGGGCGTTGCGGACGGCGACCTTGAGGCCGCCGACCTGCGAGCGCAGGCCCTCGGAGATGGCGAGGCCGGCCGCGTCGTCGGCGGACCGGTTGATGCGGAAGCCGGTGGAGAGCTTCTCGAGCGACTTCGACATCTGGCCCTGGGTGACCGACAGGTTGCGGTAGGAGTTGAAGGCGTCGATGTTCTGGTTGATGCGGAGACCCATGATGGATTCCTTCCGTGGTTTGAGTCAGTGGTGCTGGAGTCCGTCCGTGGACTCCGTCGAGCACCCTGTTCGGCGGGCCGGGGGCCGACCTGAGAGGTTGAGCGGTCCGGCTGCTCCGGTCTGGACAGGTGCGCCCACCGGGTGGGTAGCGGCCGGTCAACGGGCAGCGGCCAGCGGTCAGGCGATGCTCTCGAGCTCGGAGCGAGCCGCCGGCCTGGCGCGGCTCGCGGCGTGCCGCTCGGCGACCGGCCGCGAAGTAGGCGTCGCGGCGCGCGCGCGGCGCAGCCGTCGGGCCGCGTCGTGCTGCGGTGCACCAGCGTCGGGTCGAGCGAGGAGTTGATGGCGTCGCGCAGCAGCACCATGGCCTCGGCGCGCAGCTGGGAGATCCGCGACTCGGTGACGCCGAGCTCGGCGGCGAGCTCGGCCATCGGCCGCTCGTCGAGGAAGTAGCCCTGCACGACGCGGCGCAGCCGCTCGGGGAGCTCCGCGACGGCCTCGGCGAGGTAGGTGAGCAGCTCGGCGTGCTCGAGCGCCTGCTCGGGCGTCGGCGTGGCCGACGGCAGGCGGTCGGCGTAGGAGCTGGTCCGTCGCCGCCTCGAGCGACATGACCTGGCACGGGCCAGGTCCTCGCGGTCGGCTAGCACCTCGGCGAGGGTGATGCCCGAGCGCCGCGGCGACCTGGGCGTCGTCGGGGACCCGGCCCAGGCTCTGGGTCAGCTGCGAGCGGGTGTGCGTCGAGCTCGCGGCCGCTGCGGCGCACGGCGCGGGTGGCCCAGTCGAGCACCGCGCAGCTCGTCGAGCAGCGCGCCGCGGATCCGGGTGGAGGCGTAGCGGGCGAACGGCACCCCGCGCTCGGGCGTCGAAGCCCTGCGCGGCCTGCACCAGCGCGGTCAGGCCGGCGGAGGTCAGGTCGTCGCGGTCGACGTGGCCGGGCACGCCGGGCCATGGTCTCGCGCACGAGGTGGCCGACCAGCGGGATGTGCGGAGGTCGACCAGCTCGTCGGCCGACACTGGTGGGGCTGCTCGGTGCGGCGGGGTCTCGCGGTCGTGGCTCAGGCGACGCGGTGGAAGTGACAACGTCGCGCTGAGAGCGTCCTTTTCAGCAGGTGCGCATGTGGGAATGTGCTGTTACCAACGCACCAAACCGGCGTCAACCGTTCGGACGACGGGTCGCAGGCCGTCGGTCCAGGCGTCCTGGTCACGCCCGGACCACCCGCCGGGCCACCGTCCCAGGGTTCCGCCGATGCAGCCGTGCAGCAAACTCTCAGGTCGGGGTACGCCGGCGCCGAACAGTGCCCGATCGGGCCGGCGAACACGTCGGCTCGACCGGGGCAGCCGATGCAAGGCCATGACCATGGAGACGGCGATGCAGCGAGCTGTCACTGGTCCTGTGGCGCGAGCGCGAGCTGCTGGAGGAGCTGCACTACCGGCTCGAGGTCGAGCAGCTCGTCCTGGCCAGCGGCCGCAGCCGCTGGCTGCGCGCGCCGCCACCGACATCGAGGCGGTCCTGGACACCATCCGCGAGACCGAGGTGCTGCGCGCCGTCGCCGCCGACGAGCGCGGCCGCGGCCCGGGATGGCTGCGAACCCCTCGCCTGCAGCGAGCTGGCCGAGGCCGCCGGCGAGCCGTGGGCCACGATCCTCACCGAGCACCGCGAGGCCTTCGTGGCCGTCATCGCACGACGATCACCGCCCTCGCCGACTCCAACAGCGACCTGATCTCCGCCGGCTACCGCTCGGCGCGCGAGACGCTGCTCGGCCCTCGGCGAGTCCGCCGAGGGCTACGCCGCCGACGGCACCGCGGCCGCCGAGCGCGGCGTCGGCGCAGCCCGCCTCGTCGACCGGAGGCTCTGTGAGCGATGACCGGCACCTTCTCCTCCCTCAACACCGCGCGCTGAGCGCCCTGCGCTACCAGCCAGGTCGCGATGGACGTCGCGAGCAACAACATCGCGAACGTCACCACCGAGGGCTACGCGCGCCGCCGCGCCGAGGCTCAGTGCGTCGGCGCCCCGACCCAGCCGGCCATGTGGTGCCGCTACGACGGCGCCGGCGACGGTGTGTCGGGTCGGGCCGTCGACCCGGATGGCCGACCCGCTTCCTCGACTCGCGCTCGCGCCGCGAGCACGGCACCCAGTCCTACCTCGACACCCGGGTCGGCGTCCTCGACCGGGTCGAGAGCGGGATCGGCGGAGCCCGGCGACGACGGCGTCGCTGCGGCGCTCGCCGACTTCCGCAACGCCTGGCAGGACCTGGCCAACCACCCCGAGCGCCGCCGCTGCCCGCAGCCAGGTGCTCGCCAGCGGCGCAGGCCCTCGCCGACGCGGTGCGGGCCCAGGCCGCAACATCGACCGACGAGAGCCGACCAGCGCGGCCACGCTCGTCGACCTCGTCGCCGAGGTCAACGCGACGGCCAGCAGACCTCGCCGCGCGTCAACGGCAGCATCGCCGAGGCTCGCGCGGCAGCGGCTCGACGACCACGACCTCGCTCGACCAGCGCGACCTGCTGGCGCTGCGAGCTCGCCGAGCTCACCGGGGGCGAGGCCGCGGATCGGCGCGAACGGCGGCTCTCGACGTGACCGTCGGCGGCGTAGCGCTGGTGGCGGGGGCGACCGCGTCGACCCTCACCGTCGCCACGGCGGCATCGCACCCGACGGCTCCGCCGACGGCACCCCCCTCGCCTTCGCGGTGGCCGGGACCGTCGCGGTTCCACCGCACTGAGCCCTGCTCCGGTGGGTGGCGAGCTCGGCGGGGTCAGCCGAGCTGCTCACCACCACCCTGCCCGGCTATCTGGCCGGCCTGGACGCGGTGGCGCAGACGCTCGCCGACTCGGTCAACGCGCTGCACACCGACCGGCTACGACCAGAACGGCGACCCGGGCAGCCCTTCTTCTCCTACGACCCGGCGCGGGCGGCCCGTCCCTGTGCCGTGGCAGTCACCGACCCGGCCGGGGTGGCCGCCTCCGGCATCCCCGGCGGCGTCCTGGACGGCGGCGGTGGCCGAAGCGCTCGGCGACCTCGACGTCGCCGACTCGGCCTACCAGCAGCCTCGTCAACGGGTTCGGCATCCAGGTGCCGTCGAGCAAGCGGCTGGCAGCGCCACCCAGCAGGTGCTGACCACCCAGGTGGACGGCTCGCGCGAGCAGCTCGTCGGGCGTCAACTTCGACGAGGAGACCGTGAACATGCTGCAGCCCAGCGCGCCTACGAGGCCGCCGCACGGGTGATGTCCACGCTGGACTCCGTCCTCGACACCCTCATCAACCGGACCGGAGTGAACGCTGATGGCGATCCTGCGCGTGACCCAGAGGATGTTGGTGCGAGCGCTCGGTGACTCGCCTCAGACCGGGACTGACCCGGCTGTCGACCGTCCAGGAGCAGCTGTCCACCGGGAAGAGGCTGAACCGGCCCTCCGACTCGCCCACCGACACCAGCAGCGCCATGCGGCTGCGCTCCTCGCTCAAGGCGGCGGAGCAGTACGCCCGCAACGCCGAGGACGGGATCGGCCGGCTCGGCCTGGTCGACTCGACGCTCACCGGGGTCTACGACGGCGGTCAGTCAGGCGCGCTCGCTCGCCATCCAGGGTGTGAACGGCACGAGCCTGAGGCCACGTCCCGCGAGGCGCTGGCCACCGAGGTGGACCAGATCCGCGCCGACCTCCTCGGAGACGCCAACACCACCTACCTGAGCCGGCCGGTCTTCGGTGGCGTCACCGCCGGCAGCCAGGCCTACGACGTCAGCCGGCGCCTTCGTGGGTGTCGGGGGCGCGATCACGCGCCGCGTGGGGGACGATGTCAAGGTGCGTGTGGACGTTGACGGCCGGACCGTGTTCGGCGACGGGGCGACCTCGGTCTTCGACCGAGCTCGACCGATCTGGCCGCGCGCGCTGCGCGCCGGCGACTCCGCGGGCCTCCAGACCAGCCTCGTCCGACCTGGCCACCCGGTCACCCGGTGAGCACGGCCCACGCCCAGGTGGGCGCGGCGTACAAGCGGATCGAGCAGTCGCAGACGGCCCTCGGAGACCAGCAGCTCTACCTGACCACCGCGCTCTCCGACATGGAGGACGTCGACCTGGCCAGGGCGACCGTCGACCTGCATCTGCAGGAGGTCGCCTACCAGGCCGCCCTCTCCGCCACCTCCCGGGTGATCCAGCCGAGCCTCCTGGACTTCCTGCGCTGATGACCGACCTCGACCTCGAGCTCCCGGTCATCGACCTCGTCCGACCCATGCCGGGCTTCCCCGAGGACCGCCGCTTCGCGCTCGTGGACCTCGACGGGAGCGGCGGCCTGTGCTCGATGCGCTCCCTCGACCACGAGGAGCTCCGCTTCCTGGTCGCGCCCCCCGGACTGTTCTTCCCCGACTACGCACCCGAGATCGACGACGACGCCGTCGCCGACCTCGACATCGACTCCGCGGACGACGTCATGGTGCTCGTCGTGCTCAACGCCGGCGAGTCCCTGCTGACGTCGACGGCCAACCTCCTGGCCCCGGTCGTGCTCAACACCGCCAACCGTCGTGCGTGCCAGGTCGTCCTCGAGGACGCCGACCATCCGGTCAGCGCCCCGCTCGTCGCGGCCGGATAACGGGCCTCGCCCGGTAGCGTGACAGGCATGCTGGTCCTGAGTCGCCGTGTGGGCGAGAGCATCGTGATCGGTGACGACGTCACGGTCACGATCCTCGAGGTCCGCAGCGACGTCATCAGGATCGGCATCGACGCGCCGCGCTCGATCGCGGTCAACCGCGCCGAGCTCCTCGTGCAGCTGGAGGCCAGCAACCGCGAGGCGGCCTCGCCGAGCGAGGACGCCGTGTCGACACTGGCTCAGGAGCTCCGCCGGCGCAGCCCAGGCTGATCCGTTGCACGCCCCGGCCGGCCCCAGGTCAGGCCCGGCTGGCTGACAGCAGACCAGGCGTCCGGGCCTGGAGCCGGTAGATGGACGACCGGCCGCCCGGAAGGCGCTCCCAGCCGTCGTCGACCCCGGTCATCATCTCGGCCGCGCCGAGGAACAGCACGCCGTCCGGGGCGAGGACCTGGCGCACCCGGGCCAGGATGTCGCGCTTGGTGGGTGCGTCGAAGTAGATGAGCACGTTGCGAAGGAAGACGATGTCGAAGCGGCCCATGGGCGGGAACGGCCGGATCAGGTTCAGGTGGCGGAAGGTCACGTTCCTCGAGACCTCCGGGCGGACCCGCCAGCCCACGCCGGCACGCTCGAAGTACTTGACCAGCGTGGTCGCGGGCAGGCCGCGGTTGATCTCGAGCTGGGAGTACTCACCGGTGCGGGAGCGCGACAGCATTTCTTCCGAGAGGTCGGTGCCGATCACCTCGACCACCCCGCCCATGAGCTCGGGGGTGTCCAGCGCGGTCATGGCGACGCTGTAGGGCTCCTGCCCGCTGGAGCTCGCGGCGCACCAGACCCGGATGGGTCGCCCCTGACGGGCCGTGGCCAAGGTCGGGAGGACGCTGGTCCGCAGCGTGATGAACGGCTCGGAGTCCCGGAACCAGGAGGTCTCGTTGGTGGTCAGCGCCTCCACGATGTCGCGCAGGGCGGCCGGCGTACGCCGCTTGAACGCGTCGGTGACGTAGGTGTCGACGTCCGCCGCGCCGCTGGCCCGGACCAGAGGTGCCAGCCGGGACTCGACGAGGTACTCCTTGCCGACGTCGAGCACGATCGCGCTCTCGGAGCGCACCAGTTCCTGGACGGAGCGGAACGACTGGGCGCTGATGGTCATCGTGGTGCTCCTGGGGTCAGGCGGCGCTGGATCTCGGGCGCGAGGTCGAGCAGGGGCAACACCGACTCGACCAGACCGGCGTGGGCGACGGCACCGGGCATGCCCCACACGACCGACGTGACCTCGTCCTGGGCGAGCACGCTGCCGCCGGCGGCGACGATGTCACGCGCGCCGCTGCAGCCGTCCTGGCCCATACCGGTGAGCACGACCGCGAGCACCCTTTCGCCGACCGCCTGCGCCGCGGAGCGGAAGAGCACGTCCACCGCGGGGCGGCAGTAGTTCTCCGGCGGTGCCTGTGACAGTTGGGCGACCAACTCTCCGCCGCGGGGCTGCACGGAGAAGTGGAAGTCGCCCGGCGCGATGTAGACCGAGCCGGGACGCAGGACGTCTCCGTGCCCGACCTCTTCGACCTTGCTCTCGAAGAGGCGGTCCAGGCGGGCAGCGAACTGCTTGGTGAAGACGGGCGGCATGTGCTGGACCACCGCGACGGGCACGTCCAGGACAGGAAGAGCGCCGAGCAGTGCGGTCAGTGCCGCCGGGCCCCCTGTCGAGCTGCCCACGACGAGCAGCCGGTGACCCGCGCAGGGCGCGGCGGTCCGCGCCCGGAGCTGCACCGACGCAGGCGGACGGCTCACCTGGTCCGGGACCGTGGGGTCACTGGTGGGCCCGGCCAGACGGTGCCGAGGCCCCAGGGCCTTGATCCGCGGGATCAGTGCCTCGCGGACCTGCTGCATCGACCGCTCCACGCTGCCGATGTTGGCCGGCTTGGCCACGTAGTCGGTCGCACCCGCCGCGAGCGCGTCCAGGGTCGCGGCCGCGCCCCGCTCGGTGAGGGTGCTGAACATGATGATCGGGAGCTTGCACCCGGAGGCGCGCAGCGTGCGGACGGCCCCGATGCCGTCCATGACCGGCATCTCGATGTCCATCGTGACCACGTCCGGCCGGAGCTGCTCGACCCTGGTCTGCGCGGCATGCCCGTTGACCGCGGTCCCGACGACCTCGATGTCGGGGTCACTGGACAGCAGGTCGCTGACCAGCCTGCGGATGACCACGGAGTCGTCGACGACGAGGACCTTGATGGCGCTCATGCGGCACTCTCCCCGGTGACGCGGTGCCACGGCCGGAGGAGCACGTCGGCGACTGCGGGCGCGAGGAGGTCCCTGGCGACCACGGCCTGGACGACGCCGGACACGGCGTTCCAGACGCCGTAGGCGGCGTCCTGGGAGGTGAAGCCGCTGCGGTGGAACGCGACGACCGCGGCCAGCTGCACGTCGGTGGCGGTGCGGAGCCGGTCGGTCGACGCCACCACCCGGGTGGCCTGGTGCATGGCGGGCGCCCACTCGGCTGTGGTCGGTCGCAGCTCGTCGACGACGCGTCGCCAGCGCCGTCGCACGGGCTCGTCGGCCACGGCGAGCCGGCTCAGCCGCCGGTCCGCGTCGGGAACGCCGGTGCCATCGGGGTGGGACGGCAGCGCCAGGCCCGCGGCCACGAGCGCCGTGGCCATGTTCCGGCGTACGTCGGCCGGCAGGCTCGACTGGAGGTAGGCACTCACGGCCGCGTCCACCAGCACGTCCGCCGCGACCGTGGCCGTGGGGTCCTGCACCGCCGTGGAGCCACTGTGCACCCACGTCCAGTCGAGCAGCTCGTGGCGGACCAGCCACTCGAGCGCCGTGGCGTCGCCGAGCAGCGATCGCTCGAGGCGGCGCAGGAGGTCGCCGTCCCCGCGAGCGGCCCCCTCCAGCGCCGCGCCGGCGAGGGGAAGCAGATCGGTGACGTGCCAGGCGCCGTCGTGCGCCGACCAGGCCTCGCGCCAGCCCGTGCGCGCGTCGCTGCCGGGGTGGCGATCGGCCAGCCGTGCCAGGTCGGCCGGGCTGGCGGCCAGGGCTCCCCGCAGGACGACAGCGACCCGCTCCCCGCCTTCGATGCGAGCCAGGTCGAAGCCGAGCGCGGGAGCTGCGACGTGGGTGTAGCGCATCTGTCAGATCCTTGTAGGGACGGTGCCTGGGTGGGCATGGTCGGCGGTCCGCTCAGGCCAGGGTGAAGCGGCTGATGTCGCGTCGTAGGCCCGCCGCGCGGGCGGCGAGCTCGTCCACCAGGACGCCGGACTGGGTGAGGGCCTCGGTGGTCGACTCGGCCGAGCCCGAGACGCCGCTGATGTTGGCCGCGATCTCGCTGGAGCCGCTGGCGGCCTCGCTGATGTTGCGGCTCATCTCGTTGGTGGTCGCGGTCTGCTCCTCCACCGCGGAGGCGATGGTCAGCTGATGGTCGTTGATCGCGGTGATGATCGCCGCGATCTGCCCGATCGCCTCCACCGCACCACCGGTGTCGGCCTGGATCGTCTGCACCCGCCGCGCGATGTCCTCGGTCGCCTGCGCGGTCTCCTGCGCCAGCTCCTTGACCTCGTTGGCCACCACGGCGAACCCCTTGCCGGCCTCACCGGCCCGCGCCGCCTCGATGGTCGCGTTCAGCGCCAACAGGTTGGTCTGCTCGGCGATCGAGGTGATCACCTTGACCACGTCGCCGATCTCCTGGCTCGAGACGCCCAGCTTGCCGACGCTCTCGTTGGTCGACTCGACCATGGTCACCGCGTCCGCGGCCACCCGGGCCGCCTCGTTGGCCGAGTGCGCGATCTCCCGGATCGAGGCACCCATCTGCTCCGCACCCGCGGCCACGGTCCCGACGTTGCGGGAGACCTCCTCGGCGGCGGCGGAGACGACCCCGGACTGGGCCGACGTCTGCTCGGCGCCCGCCGCGATCTGTCCCGACGAGGTGGCGAGCTGCTCTGCGGAGGTCGCGACCGAGTCGGCCGACGCGGTCACCGCGGTCACGATCTCGCTGACCGACTCCATGGTCCGGTTCAGGGCGACCTCGAGCTCGCCGACGTTGCCCGAGGAGCGCTCGGGAAGCCGGTGGCTCAGGTCTCCCTCGGCGAACTTCTTCACCATGTCGATGGCGGCGTTGAGGGGGCGCACCAGGCTGCGCGCCACGAGTGTCGATCCGAGGACCAGCAGGACCAGCCCGACCAGCGCGGCGATCAGGACCAGCCGCTGTATGCCCTTGACGGCCCCTTGCATCGCGGTGCCCGCGTTGTCCGCGTCCATCGTGAAGTCGTCGATGGCGCCGCCCAGCGCCTCGTCGGTGATGTCGTTGGCGGCCTGGATCTCATCGACCCTGTCCCGACCCACGGCCTGGTCCGCGACGGCCGCGTCCACGAGCACCTTGATCGTCGCGGTGTAGTCGTCGAACTTGGTCGCGATGTCCTCGATCTGGCCGGAGCTGGGCTCGTCGAGGTCGAAGCCGCGGAGCGCGGTGATCAGCTCCTGGACCTGGGCGGTGTCGTCGGCGACGTCGGCTTGCGCCGCGGTGGGGTCGGCGAGGGTGATCGCCTTGAAGGCGTCGACCTTGAGCTCGCTGGCCCGGGTGTCGAGGGCACGCAGGGTGAGGGTGGCTGCCTGGATCTGGTCGACGTTGGCGACCTCGTCCTTGCTGCTGCTGGTGGCGTAGAGGGCGACGAGCCCGACGAGCGTGGTCGTGAGCGCACCGGTGCCGGCGATGACGGCGATCCGCCGGCCGACGGTCCAGTTGATGTGGATCATGCGTGGGTCCTTTGGGGGCTGGAAGGGGCGAGACGTGCGGGGTGGGCTCAGCCGCGGCTGTGGCGGCGGCGCTGGGGCGTGGGCACGTCGACTGCGCGCTCGACGTCGAGAGCGAGCAGCAGCCCGGTCTCCAGCTTGTAGGCGCCGCGGATCAGCTCCCGGGTCGGCCCGGTGAGGGTGTCGGGCGGAGGCTCGAAGCTCTCGGCCTTGACGTCGACCACGTCACCGATCCGGTCGACGAGGAGGGCGATCGGCTCTCCGGCGATCCGGATCACGACCAGCATCGGTTCTGGAGCATCGGCGGCCCTGGGCGGGAGCCCCAGCTGCTCGCGCAGGTCCATGGCCGCCAGCACCTGGCCGCGCAGGTTGATCAACCCGGCCAGGCTCGTGGGGGAGAGGGGCACCCGGGTGCGGGTCATGCCGCGCAGGACCTCCTGCACGAGATGGACGTCGACGCCGTAGGTGCGTTGCTCGAGGTCGAAGGTGACCAGGCGCGCATCGTCGGTGGTCATCGTGCTCACATCGCCTCCAGGAGCTCGGTGGGCGCGAGGTCCACGTCGTCGTAGAACCGGGGGTCCGCGGCCAGGATCGCCCCGCGGACGTCGAGGACCTCGACGATCCGGTCCCGGATCAGGGCCGAGCCCAGCAGCCCGTGGTCGTCGATGTCGCTGCGGATGTCGGCGTCCTCGTCGACGATGTCGAGGATCTCGTCGACGACGATGGCGACGCTGCGGCCGCTGGCCGAGTAGACGACCACCGAGAGGTTCTCGCCTTCCTGGTCGCTGTGCGCGCCCAGGTAGCCGTTGAGCCGCAGCAGCGGGAGGATCGCCCCGCGGTACTGCACGACCTCGCGGCTGCCGACCACCTCGACCGAGGCGGCAGGGATCTGCTCCAGCCGGGTCACCGACGACAGCGGAATCGCCACCCGGCGCCCGGCCCCGATGGCGGCGATCAGCATGCTCAGCCGGTTGTGCGTGTCGTGGGTCTGCTCGACCTCCTGCGCAGTGGCGCGTTCGAGCGCCTCCGACGAGAGCGCCCGGCGGGCCAGGGACTGGACGTCGAGGATCAGCGCCACTCGCCCGTCGCCCAGGATCGTGGCTCCGGAGAACGTGCCGAGGGCCTTGAACCGGGACGTCAGCGGCTTGACGACGATCTCCTCGGTGTTGAGGACCCGGTCGATGACCAGCCCGAACCGACGTCCTTCGGCCTGGAGGACGGCGATGAGCACGTGGCCGTCCGAGCGGTCGGACTCGACCTCGAGCACGTCGGCCAGGCTGACCAGCGGGAGCAGGGTCCCGCGCAGCCGGTGGACGGGAGCGCCGTTGACGTTCTCGACCTCGGTCACGGCGCGGTCCGCGTCGAGCGCCACCAGCTCCAGCAGGCTGACCTGGGGGATCGCGTAGCGGTCGCCCGCGCACTCCACGGTGAGCGCCGGCACGATGGCCAGGGTCAGGGGGATCCGGAGCCGGCAGGTGGTGCCGCGCTGGAGCACCGACTCCATCTCGATGGTCCCGCCGATGGCCTCGATGTTCGTGCGCACGACGTCCATGCCGACTCCGCGCCCGGACACGTTGGTGACGGCGGCAGCGGTGGAGAAACCAGCCATGAAGACCAGCTGGAGCTTGTCGGCCGGAGACATCTGGTCGACTTCCGCCTGGGTGCACAGGCCCTTCTCGACGGCCCCGGAGGCCATCCGCTCGGGATCGATGCCGGCCCCGTCGTCGGCGACCTCCACGACCACCTGACCGCCCTCGTGGTAGGCGCGCAGGGTCAGCACCCCCTCCGCCGGCTTGCCCGCGGCGAGCCGGTCCTCGGGGCTCTCCAGACCGTGGTCGACCGCGTTGCGGACCAGGTGGGTGAGCGGATCCTTGACCGACTCCAGCAGCGAGCGGTCGAGCTCGGTCTCCCGGCCCAGCATGGTGAGGGTCACCTGCTTGCCGCAGGTGGCGCCGAGATCGCGGACGACGCGGGGCAGCTTGGCCCAGAGGTTGTCGATCGGCTGCATGCGGGTCTTCATGACCCCTTCCTGCAGCTCGCTGGCGATCAGGTTGAGGCGCTGCGCGGCGCCGACCAGCTCGGTGCCGGTCGCCTCGCTCGCCTGGCGCACGATCTGGTTGCGGGTGAGCACGAGCTCGCCGACCAGCCGCATCAGCGCGTCGAGCAGGTCGACGTCGACGCGGATCGAGGACTCGGCCACGGTGCGTCGGGCGGCCGTCTCGCCGGTGAGCTGCTCCTCGTCGACCGGTGGGGCCGAGACCTCGGCCGGGACGGGCGCGGGCACGGGTGCCTTCACGGGCGCAGGGGTGGGGGCCTCGGATTCTGGTTCCGGGGCTGGTTGAGGGGCTGGTTGAGGGGCTGGTTGAGCGGCGGGTTCGGGTGTGGCGGCGGTATCGCCCCGCTCGAGGAGCGCGGTGACCTGCTCGACCACTGCCTCGACGTCGACCTCGCCCTCGACGCCGCCGTCCTCGATGGTCGTGAGCAGCTCGCGGACAGTGTCGACCATGGCCAGCAGCACGTCGGTGGTGTCGGGAGACATCTGCATCTTGCCGTCGCGCAGGCGGGCCAGCAGGTTCTCACCGACATGGGTGACGGCCTCGAGCCTGCTGAAGGCGAGGAAGCCGCTGGTGCCCTTGATGGTGTGGATCGTCCGGAAGATGCTGGCCAGGAGCTCGCGCGAACCCGGCGCCCGCTCGAGCGCGACCAGGTCGCGGTCGAGCTGGTCGAGGTTCTCGTGGCTCTCGACCAGGAACTCCTGGATGATCTCGGCCATCTCGTCGGTCTCGTCCATACGGCGTGCCCTCTCTGCCCCGGGGGTCGGCGGCTCGGCCGGCGATGTGCTCTCGGCATCGGCACTCCCTCGACGAGATCGCCTGGGGAGTGTTCGTCAGATCGGCACACCCACCCGGGATGTGAGGCGAACGCGGAGGGTAGTGCTCAGCGCAGGACCAGCGGGACCATGCCAGCGCACGCCGCCGCCCAGAGGACGCTGGTGAAGGTGCCGATGATGAACCGCTCGGTCGTCGCGCCGCCGGCCGCGCCCTCGCCCCGCAGATCGGGGAAGCGGCCCACGCCCTTGAGCGCCAGCACCACCGCCACGCCCTCGGGGAAGCCCGCCGCCAGCCCGGCGAAGACGGCCAGCCGCTCCAGCGCGCCGATCCAGGCCCCGCCCTTGAGGATGGCTCCGGCGTCGGAGATCGAGTCGGCGGCCGGCTGGCCGTGGTCGACGACCGCGAACACGCGGGCGGTCAGTGGCCCACCGCCGGCCAGCGCGAGCAGGCCGGTGACCCCCACGAGGACGGTCACCTCAACCCGGCCCGCCGAGAGCTCGTCGGCCACCGCCGCGATCACAGCAGCCGCGGCCAGGGCCGCCGCGGAGACGGGGGGCCAGACCGCGCGGCCCGAGGACGACCAGCCGAGGCCGCCCGCCACGAGGGCGAAGCCCAGCAGGGCCAGCACGAGCTGGGTGGTGTTGTCGGCACTCATCCTTCGTCATCCTGCAGCAGGCCACCGACGAGCTCGGTGACCAGCTCGCGGGCGCGGAGGCCCTCGACGATGCCGGCCGCCTGCGCGCGCTGGCTGATCGCCGACTGGGTGACGCCGAGCCGCTGCGCGGCCTGGTCGTAGGACGCGCCGGCGTCGACGAGGTCGGCGACCTCCCACCCCCGCGACGTACGACGGTTGAGGACGGCCGCCCAGAGCCACAGCGTGGTCTCGAGCGCGCGGATGCCCGTCCTGAGTCCGGCACCGGCATCGGGCACGTCACCGACCACGCGCAACCGCCAGGGCGCCGACTTGGCGGAGGTCACGGCCTCGCGGGCGTGGAGATAGGCCGGACCCCGGCCGGCCCGGGTGCTCTCGGGCAGCGGCTCCTCGACCTCTCCGACGCCGATGCCGACGTTCCAGGTGTCCTCGCGCAACAGCCGCTCGACGACCGTCGTCAGGGCCGTCGGGTCGTCGAGGACGCCCTGGAACTCGTCACCGGCCGTGCGCTCGAAGGGGCGCAGGAGCGCGACGTCGGCCAGGGCGGCGAGGGTGGCGGGGACCCGGTCGGTCGCGGTGGCACGGGTCGACCCGCGCTGGTCGATGGTGAGCACGGCGGCGCGCATCCGGGGGCTCCTCGCGTCAGGCCTGGTCCTGAACCCAGACTACATTAGAAAATAGCCTAATGTCATTAGGGTTAAGGGAAAAACCTTCAGCGCTTGCCAATGATGCCGACCACCGCCGGGGCCTTCTGCTCCACGACGGAGATCCGGAAGCCCGCCTGCTGCAGGGCGGCGGACGCCTTCTCGACCATGATCGGGACCTGGTCGGGCCGCGACGCGTCGTAGTAGAGGTAGATCGAGCCACCTGGCAGCACCCGTTCGTGCAGCAGCGCCACCTCGTCGGCGCAGTCGCGCACCCAGAACAGGTTGACGTTGAACGCGAACACCTTCGTCAGCCGCTTCACGGGGACCCGCAACGTGGCCAGGTCGATCTGCCGGACCGTCAGCCGGCCGGCCTCGACGTACTTCGCGCAGCGACGCCGGGTCCGGTCCACGCCGGACTCCGAGCGGTCGATGGCGAACAGCTTGCCGGTCTCGAGTCGCGAGCAGATCAGCTCCGCGCCCGCCCCGGGCCCACACCCGATCTCGAGGATGTGGTCGTTCGGCTGGACGTCCATGAAGTCCACGGCCCACCGGATCCGGGCCGGGATCGTCTGCACCGCCATGCTCCCACCCTGCCAGATCTCCGAGCGCGCGTGGACTGAGCCTGCGAAGGACGCGCGACAAGCGAGGAGGCCGAGGAGCCGACGCGTCTCGAAACCCACCGCAGCCCGCGGTGAGAGTTGACCACTAAGTTGAGCCCCGTGACGCAAGTACGACGGGTCGGCGTGCTCGGCGCGCAGGGCAAGGTCGGCACCGAGGTGTGCCGCGCCGTGCAGGGTGCCGACGACCTCGAGCTCGTCGCGGCCCTCGACGTCGACGACTCCCTGGAGGCCCTGGTCGAGGCCCGCGCAGAGGTCGTCGTGGACTTCACCCAGCCCGGCGCGGTGATGGCCAACCTCGAGTTCTGCATCGGCCACGGCATCCACGCCGTGGTGGGCACGACCGGCTTCGACGACGAGCGCCTGGCGACCGTCGAGGGCTGGCTGGCCGCCGCTCCGCAGGTCGGCGTGCTGATCGCTCCGAACTTCTCGATCGGTGCGGTGCTGATGATGCGGTTCGCCGCCGAGGCCGCGCGGTTCTTCGAGTCGGTCGAGGTGGTGGAGCTGCACCACCCCGACAAGGTGGACGCGCCGTCCGGCACCGCGCGTCGCACCGCCCAGCTGATCGCGGCCGCCCGCCGCGAGGCCGGCCTGCCGCCGGTGCCCGACGCGACGTCGACAGGGCTGGACGGAGCGCGAGGCGCCACGGTGGACGGCATCCACGTCCACGGCCTGCGGGTCCGCGGGCTGGTGGCTCACCAGGAGGTGGTGCTCGGCGGAGCGGGGGAGACGCTCACCATCCGCCACGACTCGCTCGACCGGGTGTCGTTCACGCCCGGGGTGCTGACGGGGGTGCGCGCGATCGGCGACCGGCCCGGGCTGACCGTGGGCCTCGACGAGATCCTCGGCCTCGCCTGACGGGCCTGCAGGTTCCCGCACTGCAGGATCCTGTGACACCGCCTGCGGCCTCTCTCGTAACTCCGCTCGGGCACCCTCGTTGGGACCTCGCCCGACTCGGGGCGTGTGAGAAGAAGAGGTTGACCATGCAGAAACGCTCATCTCGGGCTTGGAGCGTCGCCACCGTGGTGCTCCTGGCCGCCGGAGTGCTTGCCACTCAGAATCCCGCTGCGACGGCCCGGACCAGGACCGCCGACCGGTCAGACAAGGTCCTCGCCGGCGCCGTGACCGCGCTGCGCCAGCACTCGACCGAGCTCCGGCTGACCAAGGGTCAGTCGTTCCGCGCCACCGACGCGATCCTTGACCGGTCGGGCGCGAGCCACGTCCGGATGGACCGGACCTACCGCGGGCTGCCGGTCCTCGGCGGCGACGTGGTCGTGCACCAGGCGGCCGACGGCGCGTGGGCCGGCGTGAGCCGCACCCTCACCGCGCCCCTGCGGATGAGCACCACCCCACGGCTGTCGAAGACGGTCGCACAGGCGCGGGCCATCCGGCCGGGCAAGGCCACCCGCGGCATCACCGGTCTCAAGGCGAAGGGCGCCCCGCGCCTGGTCGTCGACGCCATCGGCCACCGCCCGCGGCTGGCCTGGGCGGTCACGACGGGTGGCCGGCACTCCGACGGCACGCCGAGCCGGATGACGTCGTACGTCGACGCTCGGACCGGCAAGGTGCTCCGCCGCGAGGAGGGCATCGAGACCGTCGACGGCTCCGGCCAGAGCCTCTACAGCGGCACCGTCCCGCTGAAGCTCACCCAGTCGGGCTCGACCTACCAGCTCAAGGACTCGACCCGCGGCAACACGTACACGACCGACATGAACAACAAGGCCGACTCGATCTTCTGCCAGCTCTTCGGACTCGGCTGCTCGGCCGGCACGACGTTCACGAGCTCGACCACGACGTTCGGCAACGGCACCACGAGCAACCGGGCCTCGGCGGCCGTGGACGCGCAGTACGGCACCAACGTGACCTGGGACTACTACAACCAGGTCCACGGCCGCAACGGCATCTTCGGCAACGGCACGGGCTCCTACAACCGCACCCACTACGACAAGAACTACGTCAACGCGTTCTGGGACGGCACCAAGATGACCTACGGGGACGGCGACGGCGTGAGCTACGGCCCGCTGGTCTCGCTCGACGTGGCCGGCCACGAGATGTCGCACGGTGTCACCGAGAACACCGCGGGGCTGACCTACTCGGGTGAGTCCGGTGGCCTCAACGAGTCGACCTCGGACATCTTCGGGACCATGGTGGAGTTCTTCGCCAACAACCCCAACGACCCCGGTGACTACCTGATCGGCGAGGAGTTCGACCTGGCCCACCACGCCGGGCTCCGCCGGATGGACAACCCGGCCTCGGACGGGTCATCGGCCAACTGCTGGAGCAGCGGCGTCGGAAACCTCGACGTGCACTACTCCTCGGGTGTGGGCAACCACTTCTTCTTCCTGCTGGCCGAGGGCTCGGGGGCGCACACCATCGGCGGGGTCGCGCACAGCTCGCCGACCTGCAACGGGTCGACGATCACCGGCATCGGCCGGGACGCCGCGCAGAAGATCTGGTTCCGGGCGCTGACGGTCTACATGACGTCGGGCACGACGTACGCCCAGGCCCGGACCGCCACCCTGAACGCCGCGAGTGACCTCTACGGCGCCGGCTCGACGAACTACAACACCGTGGCCGCCGCCTGGAGTGCAGTCAGCGTCAACTGATCCCCATGGTCAGTGAGCCGCCCGCGTCGCACGGAGACGACGCGGGCGGTTTCGCTGTGTCTCCTGGCACTAGCGCAGCGCGGTGTGCAGGCGGACCTGCTTCATCCGGATGGCGCCGCTCTCGTCGAGCTCGAGCTCGCGGTGGGCGCCGTCCGCGGCCCAGCCGGCATCGGTCAGGAAGGCGCGCAGGGCGTCGTCGCCCACGGGCACCCAGGTCACGGCGCGGGTGAACCGGTCGGCGGACATGGTGTCGGCCGCCGCCTGGAGCAGCCGGGAGCCGTGGCCCTTGCGACGCTCGCCCGGGTCGAGGGTGAGCTCGCGGAGCTCGCCGTCCGCGACCGGGTCGACGTCTGGGTCGACCGCCGGCCCGGTGATCGCGAACCCGGTGACCCGGTTGCGCTCCAGTGCGACCAGCACCCGGTTGCGGGCGTCCCCGGGCGTGCGCAGCGACTCCGCCCAGGTGGCGGCCGCGGCCTCCTCGGCCTCGGGGCCCGAGGGGATCGCGTCGGCCGGCACCAGCCCGCCGTAGAGCTCCGGCCAGGCGCGCAGCTGCACCCCCGCAATCGCCGGGGCGTCGTCGGCCCAGGCGACGCGGACGGAGACGTCGGCACCCGGGCTGCTCATGCCATCAGTCTCGCAGCCCCGGACCGGGCCGGGCAGCAGTACCGCCGGCTCGGCTCGGTCCATGGCGCCTCGCTACGCTCACCGCCATGGAGATCCGCAACCTCGGAGCGAGCGGCCTGAAGATCTCGGCCATCTCGTACGGCAACTGGCTCACCCACGGCTCGCAGGTGGAGGAGGACGCCGCCCTCGCCTGTGTGCGGCAGGCGCTCGACGAGGGCATCACCACCTTCGACACTGCCGACGTCTACGCCGAGACCAGGGCGGAGAGCGTGCTCGGCAAGGCCCTGGCGGGGGAGCGGCGCGACGGGCTGGAGGTCTTCACGAAGGTCTTCTGGCCGTCGGGGCAGACCGGCCCCAACGACCACGGCCTGTCGCGCAAGCACATCCTGACCTCGATCGACGGGTCGCTGCGCCGGCTCGGCACCGACTACGTCGACCTCTACCAGGCGCACCGCTACGACTACGAGACGCCGCTCGAGGAGACGATGGAGGCCTTCGCCGACGTCGTCCACGCAGGCAAGGCGCTCTACATCGGGGTCTCCGAGTGGCGGGCCGAGGACATCCGCCGCGCCCATGCGCTGGCCCGCGAGCTGCACATCCACCTCGTGTCCAACCAGCCGCAGTACAACATGCTGTGGCGGGTCATCGAGGAGGAGGTGGTCCCGGCCTGCCAGGAGCTCGGTATGGGTCAGATCGTCTGGTCGCCGATCGCCCAGGGCGCGCTGACCGGGAAGTACAAGCCCGGCGAGCAGCCGCCGGCGGGGTCGCGCGCGACCGACGACAAGGGCGGCAAGGACATGATCGAGCGCTGGATGCGCGACGACGTCCTCGAGCGCGTGCAGCGACTCCAGCCGATCGCCGACGAGGCCGGCCTGAGCCTGGCCCAGCTGGCCGTCGCGTGGGTGCTCCAGAACCCGAACGTCTCCTCGGCCATCGTCGGCGCCAGCCGTCCCGAGCAGGTCACCGAGAACGTCAAGGCCGCCGGTGTCGTGCTCGAGGACGAGGCCATGACCAGGATCGACGAGGTGCTGGGCGAGGTGGTCTACCGGGACCCGTCGTTCAACGCCTCGCCGGCGACGCGCGACTTCTGACGCCCCAGCACCACCGCCCCCGTCGTCGAGAGGACGAGGCCCACGGCGACCGCCGGCCACCAGCCGTCGCGGACGCCGTCGCCCAGCAGCGCCACGCCGATCGCGGCCGGCACGAAGGTCTGGGCCACGATCATCGCGGCGGTGGTCGAGGGGACGGCCGCGCCGTGCATGCCGAGCGAGTAGAGCCAGAACGCCACGAGCCCGAACACCGGGACGGCCAGGGCCGCGACGACGACCACGCCGTCGACGGGCATGCCGATGCCCCTGACCGAGGTGGCCGAGCCGGCGTACCCGAGACCGGCGAGCAGCCCGAGGATCGGGCCGGACAGGCGGCGGCCCAGGATCGACGCCACCCCGAGCGCGGCGACGCCGAGCCACAGCAGGACGACGAAGCTGACCGTCGTCTGGGCCTCGCCGGGCGACCCGGCGCCGAGCGAGAGCAGCACCAGCCCGAGGGTGACCACGCCGACCGCGAGCCAGCCCGACCGCGGCAGCGCGTCCTCGACCCGGTGGGAGGCGAGGGCCGTCACCGGCAGTGACATGGCCACCAGCGCCTGGGCGAGGTAGAGCGGCAGCAGCCAGATGGCCGCGGCGTGCAGGACGAAGCCGACGAGGTAGGCCGCGACGACGAGCATCGTGCGGCCGTCACGGAGCGAGCGCGTGACGAAGCCGAGGAGTCCGTCGGGGCTGCTCTCGAACCCCCGGACCGCCTGGGCCTGGACCACCGCGGCAACGCCGAAGACCGCCGCCGAGACGAGGCCGAGGGCGACGCCCAGCCACGTCATGGGGACGTCACGGGCGGCTCATCGGTAGTGCTCAGGGAGCTCCTGACCGATCTTCAGCTTCGGCTTGGGGAGGCGCATGAACTTCATCTGCATGGCCCGCGTGACCGCGTAGTAGGTCGTGCCCTTGACCGGCTCGTCGGGGAACCGCGCCGCGAGTTGGCGACGCAGGCGGAAGCGCAGCATCAGCATGTCGACGATCACGAGCAGGATCGAGCCGAACAGGATGGCGTTGCCGAAGCTGGCGAGCGTGGCGTTGCCGGAGTAGCCGAGGACCATCGTGATGACGAGCAGCGGGATGATCAGCTCGACGAAGCTGAAGCGGGAGTCCACGAAGTCGCGGATGAACCGGCGGACCGGGCCCTTGTCGCGGGCGAGGAGGTACTTCTCCTCGCCGTTGCGCATGCCCTGGCGCACCCGCTGGCTCGACTCGCCCTTGGTGGCGCGCTGGGCGGCGACCTGACCACGGCGGGTGCGGGGCGGCTTGGCGCGCGCCTTGGCCGCGGCCTCGGCCTCCTTGCGGGTGGGCGTGGGCCGTCCCTTGGTGCCCGGCTGGCGGGCCAGGTCCGGGGGAGTGGTGGTCTCTTGCCTGGTACGACGGAACACGTGCGCCTTCAGCCTCGGGTGTGTCGCGGACGAGCGATGTGGCTGAGCCTACCGGCGCCTTGCCGTCGCGCCGTAGGGTGAGGTCACCAAGCAGCCTGACGTGAGCGCACTGAGAGAGAGACCCGCCCGCAATGAGCCTGATGAGTCGCATCAGCCTGATCTTCCGGTCCAAGGCCAACAAGGCCCTCGACCGCGCCGAGGACCCGCGCGAGACCCTCGACTACAGCTACCAGCGCCAGCTTGACCTGCTGTCCAAGGTGCGGCGCGGCGTCGCCGACGTGGCCACCAGCCGCAAGCGGGTCGAGCTCCAGGTCACCCAGCTCGAGCAGTCCGCCGCGAAGCTCCAGGGCCAGGCCGAGAAGTCGCTGCAGATGAACCGCGAGGATCTCGCCCGCGAGGCGCTGACCCGCAAGTCGGCCCTCGCCACCCAGATCACCGACCTCCGCACCCAGCACGCCCAGCTGTTGGGCGAGGAGGAGAAGCTCACCCTCGCCCAGCAGCGGCTGCAGGCGAAGGTGGAGGCGTTCCGGACCCGCAAGGAGACGATCAAGGCGACCTACACCGCCGCCGAGGCCCAGACGCGCATCAACGAGGCGATGTCCGGCATCGGCGAGGAGATGGGTGACGTCGGCCTGGCGATCCAGCGGGCCGAGGACAAGACGGCGCAGATGCAGGCCCGTGCCGGCGCCATCGACGAGCTGATCGCCTCCGGCGCCCTCGACGACGCCAGCGCCATCAACAGCGGCGACGACATCACGCGCGAGCTGGAGTCGATGAGCTCGCAGGCCGACGTCGAGGCCGAGCTGGCCAGGCTCAAGGGGCTCTCCGCACCCGACCGGCCCGAGGCCATCGAGGCGGCGCCTGAGCCGGGCGAGATCCTCGACGCCGAGCCCGACAAGCAGGAGTCGGTCGCCGACCCGAGCGCGAGCAAGGACTCGTAGACATGATCATCCGCATCCTGGGCGAGGGGCAGTACGACGTCGCGGACCACGCGCTCGACCGGCTCAACGAGCTCGACACCGTGCTCGAGACCGCCGTCGACGCGGGCGACGAGGCGGCGTTCGCCCACGCGCTGGCCACGCTGCTCGACGGCGTACGCACGGTCGGTGTAGCCCACCCGGCCGACAGCCTCGACGAGTCCGACCTGATCCTTCCGCCCGCCGACGCCACCATCGACGAGGTCCGCGAGATGCTCAACGACGATGGCCTGATCCCCGGCTGACCAGAAACTCAGTCGGCGCACAGGCTTCGCTTGGGTCGCCGGGGAGAATTGGTCCATGGCACGTTCGCGGTTCGTCGGTGACGCGGGGCTCACGGTCCGGATGACCACGGTGATGTTCCTGCTCGGGGCGCTCTTCGTGGCGCTCGTCGTGGGCATTGCCCTGGCAGTCGGGTCGACCGCCGGGCCAGGCTTCGGCCTCCTGATCGGTGCCGCCGGTATCGGCATGGCGATCTACCAGTGGGCCAACTCCGACAAGATCGCGATGCGGGCCATGCGCGCCCGGGAGGTCACGCCGGAGCAGGCGCCGGAGCTGCACGGAGTGATCGAGCGGCTCTGTGCTCTCGCCGACATGCCCAAGCCGCGGGTGGGCGTGGCGGACACCCCGGTGCCCAACGCGTTCGCGACCGGGCGGTCGCCAGAGCGCTCCGTGGTCTGCGTGACCACCGGCATCCTCGGGATGCTCACCGCCGAGGAGCTGGAGGGCGTGCTGGCCCACGAGCTCTCGCACGTCGCGCACCGCGATGTCCTGGTGATGACGGTCGCCTCGAGCGCCGGCATCGCCGCGGGCATGATCGGCCAGGGCGCGCGGTTCGCGAGCTTCGGCGGGTTCGGGTTCCTGGGCCGGGGCCGCAACAACGGGGGGGTGCCCAGCTGGCTGCTCGTCCTGCTGTTCAGCCTCGCCGTCTACGCCGTGAGCTTCGTCCTTCTGCGGCTGCTCTCGCGCTACCGCGAGCTGGCCGCCGACCGCGCGGGTGCCTACCTGACCATGCGTCCCGACGCGCTCGCCTCCGCGCTGCAGAAGATCACCGGCGGCATCAACCAGATCCCGCAACGTGACCTGCGCCAGGTCGGTGCGGCGAGCGCGCTGTGCATCGCGCCGGCGATCGGCGGGGTCTCGCTCAAGACGCTGACCGCGACGCACCCGTCGCTGGAGCAGCGGCTGGAGCAGCTCGCCCGGATCCAGGCCGAGCTCAGCCGGCCCTCGGCCTGAGTCGACGGTCTGCCACGTGGGTCTCTGGGCGACGATCTCCGGGCGGACCCGGCCCAAGCGCGCCAACCTGGACGCGCTGTTCCTGGTGCCGAGCGCCGCGATCACGTTGCAGACCGCGGCCGGGCTGACCCCGACCGGCGATGGCTCGGTGTGCTACCGGTCGGCGGTCGGCGCGGGGTTCCACCAGACCCAGGACGACATCGTGGCGCTGCTGGGCGCCGCCTCCGACGCGCCCCAGGTCCGCACCGACACCGACGAGTTCGGCTTCACGTGGCTGCAGGTCCACCGGTCGCCGGACGACCCCGAGGGCGTGGCCGGGCTGTGCACCGACCTCCACGCGGTCAACACCACCCTGGAGAGCGAGGGCTTCGGCCCCGGGCTGCTGTGCTCGCTGGTGCCGTTCGCCGACCCGGCCGGCCGACGCGTGGGGCTCGTCTACCTCTACAAGAAGGGCACGTTCTACCCCTTCGCACCCACCGGCCCCCAGCGACGCGACAACCTGCTCGAGCTCCAGGTGCGCGACACGCTGCGCGCCGAGCTGCCGATCGAGCCGGAGCTGTCCGGCTGGATGGCCCTGTGGGGGGCTCCGGGTCTCTGACCGAGGCCTGGGGCTGGTGTGACTCCTGTGACCTGGGGAGAGCTGGGCCGTTCCGGCATATTCGGGACACCCGGTCCCTATCCTGAGCCGGTGAGAGTCGCCGAGGTCGACGACCAGCGGCGCCTGGCTGCGATCCTGGCCTACGACGCCGTTCGGATGCCTCCGCGCGCGGAGCTGCAGGGCGTCGTGGAGCTCGCGGCCCGGATCGCCGGCGTGTCCAGGGCGGCGGTCAACATCATCACCGACACCGAGCAGCACCAGATCGCGACGACGGGCTTCGAGGGCTCCGTGTGCCGCCGCGATGACGCCATGTGCGCGGTCACCGTCGCCGAGG
Source organism: uncultured Actinomycetota bacterium (assembly GCA_963793315.1). GTDB lineage: Bacteria > Actinomycetota > Actinomycetes > Propionibacteriales > Nocardioidaceae > Nocardioides. The sequence continues at coordinate 231,177 of CAWBZR010000011.1, forward strand.
GGCGGCCCGTGGTGGTCGCCGACGCGTCACGGGACCCGCGGTTCGCCCACAACCCGTTCGTGTCCGGCGAGGCCGGCGCGACGCGCTGCTACGTCGCCCACCCGCTGGTCTCGCGCGACGGCGTGGTGGTCGGCACTCTCGCCGTCCACGACGACGCACCGCGGGACCTGGCTCCCGAGCAGCTGGCGGGGCTGGCCACGCTGGCCGAGCGGGTCGTGGACGTCTTCGAGCTGCGGCTGCGCACCCGCGAGCTGGCGCTGAGCCTGATGGAGGTGCAGGCGGTGCAGGCCGAGGTCGAGCGCTCCAACGAGCGGCTCCCGTCGTTCGCCGGCCAGGTCAGCCACGACCTCAAGACGCCTCTCACCACGCTGTCGCTGACGCTCTCGCTGATCCGCGAGCAGCTGGAGGAGGGACAGGTCGGGCCGGAGTCCATCGCGCTGCTCGACCGCGCGGTCAACGGCTCGGTGCGGATGGCCGACCTGATCGACGACGTGCTCGACTATGCCCGGCTCGGCGGCACCCTCAAGGTGACCGAGGTGGACCTCGACTTCGTCCTCGGCAAGGTGCTCGAGGACCTCGGGCCCGAGCTCGCGGACGTGCCGCTGCACATCAGCCGGCTGCCGACGGTGCTGGGCGACCGCGCCCAGCTCGGCGCGGTGCTCCAGAACCTGCTGGGGAACGCCTCCCGCTACCGCTCCGAGGAGCGGCCGCTCGAGGTGCACATCGCCGCCCGGCACGTCCAGCGCGCGTGGCGCATCGAGATCACCGACAACGGCCGCGGCGTACCTCCCGCCGAGCGGCAGCGCGTCTTCGAGCCCCTCGCGCGCGTCGACGACTCGATCGAGGGGTCGGGCATCGGCCTCGCCACCTGCCGCCGGATCGTCGGGGCCCACGGCGGTCGGATCGGCGTCGACCCCACGGTCACCCAGGGCGCGCGCTTCTGGTTCGAGCTGCCCGACTGACAACTGCGTTGATCCCGGCATGGTTCCCGTCGAAGGTGGGTCCGTGACCATCAACCTGCGGCCGCCCCACGACAACCTCACCTTCATGACGCCGCTGTCGGAGGAGCGGGCAGACGCGCTGGTCCGCTTCCTGGGCTCCGGGACGCACGCGGTGCTCGACCTCGGCTGCGGCTGGGCCGAGCTCCTGCTCCGGACGGTGGCGGCCAGCCCGGTCGCCTCGGGCATCGGCGTCGACAGTGACGAGGTGGCAGTCGCTCACGGCCGCGACCTGGCGCGCGAGCGTGGCCTGGCCGAGCGCGTCGACCTCCGGGTCGGCGATGCACGGCAGGTCGAGGCCGGCGCCGACGCTGTCATCTGCATCGGCGCCAGCCAGATCTGGGGGCCGCCGGTGGAGGACGGGCTGCCCCTCGACTACGCGAGTGCGCTCGCGGCTCTGCGGGCGATGGTCTCGCCAGGTGCACGGGTGCTGTACGGCGAAGGCGTGTGGTCCTCCGCGCCGACGCCGGAGGCGGTGGCACCTCTGAGTGGGCGGCTGGACGAGCTCGTCCCGCTCGCCGGGCTGCTGGAGGTCGCCGCCGACCACGGGTTCCTGCCGCTGACGGTCCACGAGGCGAGCCTGGACGAGTGGGACGAGTTCGAGTCCGGCTACAGCGCCTGCTACGCGGAGTGGCTGGTGGAGCACGGCGGCGACCATCCCGACGCGGACGAGGTGCGCGCCCTGGCGACTCGCCAGCGGGCGGCGTACTACGCCGGCTACCGAGGCGTCCTCGGGATGGCCTACCTGGGCCTGCTGGCCGTGTGACCTGGCCCGGGGCGTGCGTCGTCCTCCGCCCTCCAGCGGCGGATCGTCGCGGGCAGGGTCAGCACCAGACCGACCACGACCCCGACCACCGCCCCCATCGTGTTGGCCGCGATGTCGCGCTCATCCGACACCCGCCCCGGGATCGACCGCTGCGCGGTCTCGATCAGCGAGGTCATCACCAGGCCCGCGGCCACGGCCAGCCACCAGAACCGGGTGCCGAACAGCAGCAGCAGGAACAACCCGACAGGCACGAACATCGCGACGTTGGCGAGATACTCCGCCCGGTCGTAGGTGAGCCACCCCAGGTGCGGCTCGCGCTGCAGCCGGGCGAGCACGCGCAGCACCAGGTCGCTCTGCGTGGGCGCATCCGTCGCAGGCGTGAGCGTCACCCAGCCGACGAACGCCAGGTAGGCGGTCGTCACGACGCTCAGGAACGGGTGGCGGTGCAGCACCCGTCCAGTGTGCGGAACGGGTGGTCAGTCCTTGTGGGTCTTGCCCGGCAGGGCGAGCATCCGGTCGAGGGCGACCTTGGCCCACTTCTCGGTCTCCTCGTCGACCTCGATCTGGTTGACGACCACGCCGTCGACCAGCGACTCCATCGCCCAGACGAAGTGGGGGAGGTCGATGCGGTTCATCGTCGAGCAGTAGCAGACGGTCTTGTCGAGGAAGACGATCCGCTTGTCGGGGTGGGCGGCCGCGAGCCGCTTCACGAGGTTGAGCTCGGTGCCGACGGCCCACGCCGAGCCGGCGGGCGCGGCCTCGATGGTCTGGATGATGAACTCCGTCGAGCCGACCAGGTCGGAGGCGAGCACCACCTCGTGCTTGCACTCGGGGTGCACGATCACCTGCACGCCGGGGATGGCCTCGCGCAGCGGCGGGGATCGTGTCCTCGGAGAAGCGGCCGTGCACCGAGCAGTGGCCCTTCCAGAGGATCATCCTGGCGTCGCGCGAGCTGCTCGGCCGTGAGCCCGCCGTTGTCGCGGTGGGGGTCCCAGACCACGCAGTCGTCGAGGGGGAGCCCCATCTTCAGCACGGCGGTGTTGCGGCCGAGGTGCTGGTCGGGGAGGAACAGCACCTTCGAGCCCTGCTGGTAGGCCCACTCGAGCGCGGTCTCGGCGTTGGACGAGGTGCAGACCGCGCCGCCGTGGCGGCCGCAGAAGGCCTTGATGTCGGCGCTGGAGTTCATGTAGGTCACCGGGCACGACCTCGGAGGCGACGCCGGCGGCCTCCATCGCCGCCCAGGCGTCCTCGACCTGGCGGAGCCGGGCCATGTCGGCCATCGAGCAGCCGGCGGCCAGGTCGGGGAGGATCACCTGCTGGGAGTCGGCGGTGAGGATGTCGGCCGACTCGGCCATGAAGTGCACGCCGCAGAAGACGATGAACTCGGCGTCGGGACGGGCCGCGGCCTCGCTCGCGAGCTTGAACGAGTCACCGGTGACGTCGGCGAACTGGATGACCTCGTCGCGCTGGTAGTGGTGGCCGAGCACGAAGACCCGCGAGCCCAGCGCCTCCTTCGCGGCCAGGGCGCGCGCCACCAGGTCGGGGTCGGACGGCGACGGCAGGTCGCCGGGGCACTCGACGCCACGCTCGGAGCCGAGGTCGACACCCCGGCCGAGCGGGAGCAGCGGCAGGTCGACTGTGGTCATGTCCTGGATCCTATTCGGGCTCGTGGCTACAGCAGGGCACCGTTGTGAACGTACGGCGACGGGGGTTTCATCCCGCGCAGCCCCAGGTAGCCCTCCTGGTGCAGCTCGAGCCGCGCCGCGAAGCCGACGTCGAGCACCCACTGGTTGGCGCTCGGTGACGTGAGGGACGGCTGGCCTCGCTCGGGGCCCTCGGCCAGGGCCGCCCACAGCAGGCGGATCGCCGTACGCCGGTTGGACGCGGCGAGCAGCCCGAGCCGGCCGCGCTCGTCGAGGTAGGCGTAGCCGGCGCCGGTCGAGGTGTCGGAGACGAGCAGCCGCCAGGTGCGCAGCATCAGCTCGTGGTCGACGCCGTGGCCGGCGCCCCGCGGCGGCCCGGTCGAGGGAGTCCATGAGGTCGGTGTCGCCGGCCGAGCCGTCGCGCACCTTCTCCACGACCGGGATCGCCGAGCGGTCGACGGTGCCCGATGAGGTACATCTGCGGGTGCAGGTCGAACCCCGCCTGCCGGTAGATGCGGACCGCCTTGGCGTCCGACGAGGAGGAGAGCATCGCCCGCGTGCAGGCCCGCCCGTGGTCCATCGCCGCGGCCAGCAGCGGCTTGCCGATGCCGCCGTCCCTGGCGCGCCGGCAGCACGGCGTACGTCGCCAGGCACCACAGCGACTCGCGGCGGAACGAGGTCGCCATGCCGACCATGCCGCTCTCGTCCTCGGCGACCCAGCAGCCCGCCGGGGTCGTGCTCGACGAGGTGGAGCGTGCGCTCGATCCACACCGCGCGGTGCCGCTCGGACCGGCGCCGGGGCTCGGGGGCGTCGGCCCGGCGCATGCGGGTGTCGAGCTCGAAGAACCCCTCGTCGCTCACCCGCTCGGCCGCCGGGCACGTCCTCGGGGCGCATCGGCCGGATCACGGCACTGCCACTGCGCGACACAGCGTAGGCTGGTCGGGCGAGGATGAGGCGTCATGCGGATTCTCGTGGCGCCCGGACAAGTTCGCCGGCACCCTGTCGGCGGTCGAGGCCGCCGAGGCGATCGCCGCCGGCTGGCGCGAGACCGCGCCCGACGACGAGCTCGACCTGGCCCCGATGTCGGACGGCGGGCCGGGCTTCGTCGACGTGCTGCACGAGGCGCTCGGCGGTGAGCTGCTCGCCGTCACCGTGCGCGGCCCGCACGGCGAGCCGACGCCGGCGACGGTGCTGGTCGCCGGCGACACGGCGTACGTCGAGAGCGCGCAGGCGTGCGGGCTGCACCTGACCGGCAGGAGGGCGCCGAGGAGGCCACGACCTACGGCGTGGGCGAGCTGGTCGCGGCCGCCCTCGAGGCCGGCGCGACGACCGTCGTGCGTCGGCCTGGGCGGCAGCGGCACCAACGACGGCGGCGCCGGGCTGCTCGCCGCGCTGGGCGCCACCGCGGACGTGCCCCTCGACCCGGGGGCGCCGGCCTCGACGGCGTCACCACCGTCGACGTGGCCGCGGCGCGCGAGCCGGGTCGGCGCGGTGCGGCTGGTGGCGGCCAGCGACGTCGACAACCCGCTGACCGGGCTGTTCGGCGCGACCAAGGTGTTCGGGCCGCAGAAGGGCATCCCCGAGGAGCGGCTGCCCGGTGGTCGACGGCTGGCTGGAGCAGTACGCCGCGGCGCTGGACCGCCGCCTCGCCCTCGAGAAGGGCGCGGGCGCCGCCGGCGGGCTCGGGCTACGCGCTGCTGGTGCTCGGGGCCACCCGCGAGCCCGGGATCGCCCTGGTCGCCGACGCCGTGGGGCTGGCCGAGCGGGCCGGCACCGCCGACCTGGTCATCACCGGCGAGGGCGCCTTCGACTACTCCAGCCGCGCCGGGAAGGTGCCGCACGGCGTCGCCATGGTCGCCGAGGAGGCGCTGCGGCCCTGCGTGGTGCTGGCCGGCAAGGTGCTGATCGGCTCCCGCGAGATGCGCGCGCTGGGCATCGAGTCGGCGTACTCGCTGGTCGACCTGGTGGGGGAGGAGCGGGCCTTCGCCGAGCCCGCGGCCGCGCTGGCCGAGCTGGCCGCCCGCACCGCCCGCACCTGGTCGCGCTGAGCCACCGGTCGTGCATCAGACCGCTACGAGGAGACCGGGGAATAACCTCGCGTGTGCGAGACTTGACCAGGCAGAAGCACCGAGCCTGCACCGACACTTTGGGAGCCCTGGAGCAGATGACCGAGCAGCTTGAGACCCAGCTCGACACGAGCGCAGCACCGACAGCATCAACCTCAGCCCGGTGGCCGCCGCGAAGGTGAAGAGCCTCCTCGAGCAGGAGGGCCGCGACGACCTGGCGCTGCGCATCTCCGTGCAGCCCGGCGGGTGCTCGGGCCTGCGCTACCAGCTCTTCTTCGACGAGCGCAGCCTCGACGGTGACGTGGTGACCGACTTCGACGGCGTCGGCGTGGTCGTCGACCGGATGAGCGTCCCCTACCTCAACGGCGCGATGATCGACTTCGTCGACAGCATCGAGAAGCAGGGCTTCACGATCGACAACCCCAACGCGACGGGTTCGTGCGCCTGCGGCGACAGCTTCCACTGAGCCAGACAAGCAAGAAGCCCTCGCCGCGGCGAGGGCTTCTTTCGTTGGTGACCGCCGTCAGTCCAGGTGCAGCTGGAGCGCGTTGGCGATGCCGCTGGGCGGCCTCGGTGATCTCGATCTCCGGCTTGGGCAGGTCGGTCGGGAAGTCGGCGTAGACGTCGGTGTAGGCCAGCCGGGGCGCCACGAGCGGGAGCCGCTGGACCGGCCACGGCAGCGTCGGCGTGCATGGTCTGGGGGCTGTCCAGCTCGAAGAAGGCGCTCACGGCTTCGACGGTAGGGATTACCGCTGGGTACGCCGACGAATACGCGTCGGTAGCATTTCCCCCTAGGCTTTCCCGACGTGCCTGACACAGCGTCCGACGCGGCTGGATCCCTGCTGATCGCCGGATCCATCGCCACCGACCACCTGATGAGCTTCGGCGGGCAAGTTCGAGGACTCCCTGGTCGTCGAGCAGCTGCACAAGCTGTCGGTCTCCTTCCTGGTCGACGACCTCGAGATCCGGCGCGGCGGCGTGGCGGCCAACATGTGCTTCGGCCTGGGCCGGCTCGGGCTGCGTCCGGTGCTGGTCGGCTGCGCCGGCGACGACTTCGCCGACTACCGCTCCTGGCTCGAGCGGCACGGCGTCGACTGCGACCACGTGCGGATCTCCGACACCCACCACACGGCCCGGTTCGTCTGCACCACCGACACGACCGGCGCGCAGTTCGCGTCGTTCTACCCGGGCGCGATGAGCGAGGCCCGGCTGGTCGAGCTCGCACCGATCGTCGCCAAGGTCGGCGCTCCGTCGTACGTCCTGATCGGCGCGGACGACCCCGACGGCATGCTCCGCCACACCGAGGAGTGCCGCCAGCGCGGCTACCCGTTCATCGCCGACCCCAGCCAGCAGCTGGCCTTCGGCGCGGGCGAGCTGATCCGCAACCTGATCGACGGCGCGGCGTATCCTGTTCTAGCAACGAGTACGAGTCGCACATGATCGAGCAGAAGACCGGCTGGTCGGCCGACGAGGTGCTCGTCGCGGGTCGACATCCAGGTCACCACGCTCGGCAAGGACGGCGTCCGGGTGCAGGGCAAGGACGGTGTGAGCTTCGAGCGGCACGCGGCGAGGGACGTCACCGCGCTGGAGCCCACCGGCGTCGGCGACGCGTTCCGCGCCGGGTTCCTCGCCGCGCTCGCGTGGGGGCTGAGCCTCGAGCACGCCGCGGAGGTGGGCTGCGTGCTGGCGGCCTACGTCGTCGAGACGGTCGGCCCGCAGGACTACGTGTTCACCGCCGAGCAGTTCCTCGGCCGGCTGGACGCGTCCTACGGCGGCGAGGCGGCCGAGGCGGTCCGCCCGCACCTCACCGCGCTCATCCGAGCCGTCTGACCACGTAGCGGGGCACCCCGTCGTCGGCCGGCTCCGCACCGACGTACTCCTGGCCGCGCATGCGGCACCACGCCGGTATGTCGTAGGCCGCCGCGGCGTCGGTCGAGGCGACCGCCACGGTCTGGCCGACCTCGACCTCGCCGATCCGCTTGCCGAGCTCGATGACCGGGAGCGGGCAGAGCATCCCGCGGCAGTCGAGCTCGAGATCGGCGTCGGTCACAGGCCTGCCTCCCGCCGGATCTGCGCCACGACCTCGGGGAGCACGGACAGGAAGCGCGTCCACGTCGGCCTCGGTCGCGTCGCGGGTCAGCGAGACGCGGACGTTGCCGTGGGTGAGCGCGCCCATCGCGGCGAGCACGTGGCTGGGCTCGAGGGTGGAGGCGGTGCAGGCCGAGCCGCTCGCGACCTCGAAGCCGCGGCGGTTGAGCGCGTCGACGAGGACCTCACCGTCGACGTAGAGGAACGAGAACGTGACCAGGTGGGGGAGCCGCTCGACCGGGTCGCCCACCACCTCGGTGTCGGGGATCGACGGCCACGGCGGCCCGGATCCGGTCGATCAGCGCGTGCTGGCGGGCGTTGACCGTGTCGCGCTCGGCGACCACGGCCTGGAGCGCGGCCGCGGCGCCGAGGATCGCGGGGACGTTCTCGAACCCGCGACATCCGCTCGTCGACCCGGTCGTCGTCGGGGAACGGGTTGCGCCACGGGACGCCCTTCTTGACGAGCAGGACGCCGACCCCGGCCGGGCCGCCCCACTTGTGCGCCGAGCCGGCGGCCGTCGCCCAACCCTCCGGCAGTGGGAGCCGGCCCATCGAGGCGCAGGCGTCCATGAACAGCGGCACCTCGCCGAGCACCTCGCGGCCTCGGCCACGGGCTGGATCGTGCCGACCTCGTGGTTGGCGTGCTGGAGAGCGGCCGCGAGGGCGCCGTCCTGGGCCGCAGCGCGAAGCCCTCGATGTCGGCGCGCGCCGCGTGCGGTCGCCGAGCACGACATGTTCTTGCGGCCGGCGCGCTCGCCGTGCCAGCGCGGGCGTGCAGGACGGCGGAGTGCTCGACCGCCGAGGTGACCACTGCGCTGTACATCGGCGGGTTCCGTGGCGAGCAGCCCCAGGAGCCCCCGGTGCACGGCGTCGGTGCCCGAGGACGTGAACGACACCTCGTCGCGGCGTACGCCGAGCGCCTCGGCGACCGCCTCGCGGGCGTTGTCGAGGATCAGCCGGGCGTCGCGGGCGGGGCCGTGCAGGCGGCGCGGGTCGGCGTACCCGCGCTCGAGCGCCGCGAGCATCGCGTCGCGGGCCGCGGGGTGCAGCGGCTCGGAGGACGCGGTGTCGAGGTACACGCCCGAAAACTACCCTTCCGCAGGACCCCACCCGGGGGGTCCTCCGGGCGGCGCTTGGTCTAGGCTCACCCGTGTCCTAGGTGTTGGTCGAGAGGGGCTCTTCCGTGGGTCTGCAGCGCATCGCGCGTTGGGCCGTACCGCTTGCCGGAGTGGCCCTCCTGGCAAGCGGGTGTGCTGACGATTCCGAGGCGGGTCGCCTCGCGATGCCCGACCCGGCCTCCGAGCAGGGTCAGCACGTCCTCGACCTCTGGCAGGGCGCCTGGATCGCGGCGCTGGTCACCGGTGTCGTGGTGTGGGGGCTGATCTTCTACGTCGTGGTCCGCTACCGCCGGCGCTCGGACGACGAGATCCCCGTGCAGACGCGCTACAACCTGCCGCTCGAGATCTTCTACACGATCGCGCCGGTCGTGATGGTGATCGTGTTCTTCTCCCACACCGTCGACACCCAGAACGTCGTCCTCAAGGACGAGACCGCGCCGGACAACATCATCGAGGTCACCGGCCAGCAGTGGTCGTGGACGTTCAACTACGGCATCGGTGACCCCGACAACAGCGCGGACGACGACCGGTTCGACGACAAGTTCCCCTACGACTCCTACGTCCACGACGGCGGCACCGGCGCCTACATCCCGGAGCTGTGGCTCCCGGTCGGCGAGACCACGCGGTTCAACCTGCACAGCCCCGACGTCATCCACGACTTCGGCGTGCCGTCGTTCCTCATGAAGATGGACGTCGTGCCGGGCCGGGTCAACCACTACGTCATCACGCCCACCCGCGAGGGCGTGTTCAAGGGCAAGTGCTACGAGCTCTGCGGCGTCTACCACTCGCGGATGCTGTTCGAGGTCCACGTCGTCACCCGCGCGGAGTACGACGACCACCTCGCGGAGCTCGAGGACGCCGGCCTGACCTCCGACCTGCCGCTGCTCGGCGGCGCGGAGGCCTACACGCAAGAGGGCCTCGAGTCCGGATCCGTGGAGGGAGCCAAGTGACCGCCACCGCCTCGCACCCGAGCACCGTGGTGGGTGACCGCCGGCAGCTGGGCCAGCAGGTCGTCCGCGTCCTGACCACGACCGACCACAAGGTGATCGGCAACCTCTACCTCGGCACGTCGTTCGCCTGGTTCCTCATCGGCGGCCTGATGGCGATGTTGATGCGCTCCGAGCTCGCCTACCCCGGCCAGCAGGTCGTCAACGACGAGCTCTACAACCAGCTGTTCACCATGCACGGCACGATCATGCTGCTGCTCTTCGCGACCCCGCTGTTCTTCGGCTTCGGCAACGCGATCATGCCGCTGCAGATCGGGTCGCCGGACGTCGCGTTCCCGCGGCTGAACATGTTCAGCTACTGGCTCTTCCTCTTCGGCGGGCTGATCGCCGGCTCCGGCTTCCTGACCCCCACCGGCGCTGCCGACTTCGGCTGGTTCGCCTACACGCCGCTCTCCGACGCCGTGCGCTCGCCGGGCGTCGGTGGCGACCTGTGGATCATGGGCCTGTGGATGGCCGGCCTCGGCACCATCCTCGGCGCCGTCAACTTCATCACCACGATCATCTGCATGCGCGCACCCGGCATGACCATGTTCCGGATGCCGATCTTCGTCTGGAACACGCTGGTCACCAGCCTGTTGGTGCTGATCGCGTTCCCGGTGCTGGCCGGCGCGCTGCTCTCGCTCGAGGCCGACCGACAGCTCGGCGCCCACGTCTTCGACGCCGCGCACGGCGGCGCGATCCTCTGGCAGCACCTGTTCTGGTTCTTCGGCCATCCGGAGGTCTACATCATCGCGCTGCCGTTCTTCGGCATCGTGACCGAGATCCTCCCGGTCTTCAGCCGCAAACCGATCTTCGGCTACATCGGCCTGGTCGGCGCCACGCTCGGCATCGCGATCCTGTCGGTGGCGGTGTGGGCCCACCACATGTTCGTCACCGGCGCCGTCGACCTGCCCTTCTTCTCCGGCATGACATTCCTGATCGCCGTACCCACAGGTGTGAAGTTCTTCAACTGGATCGGCACGATGTGGGGGGGATCTCTGTCCTTCGACACCCCCATGCTGTGGTCGATCGGCTTCTTGACGACGTTCCTGTTCGGTGGCCTGACCGGCATCATCCTGGCCAGCCCGCCGCTGGACTTCCACGTCTCCGACTCCTACTTCGTGGTCGCGCACTTCCACTACGTCGTCTTCGGCACCGTGGTGTTCGCCATGTTCGCCGGCTTCTACTTCTGGTGGCCCAAGATCACCGGCCGGATGCTCGACGAGCGGCTCGGCAAGGTGCACTTCTGGCTGCTGTTCGTCGGCTTCCACACGACGTTCCTCGTGCAGCACTGGGTGGGCGTCGAGGGCATGTCGCGCCGCTACGCCGACTACCTGCCCGACGACGGCTTCACCACGCTCAACCAGGTCTCGACGGTCGGCGCGTTCCTGCTCGGCGCCTCCACGCTGCCGTTCCTCTACAACGTGTGGATCTCGCGCAAGGGGCCGCTGGTCGAGGTCGACGACCCGTGGGGCTGGGGCCGCTCGCTGGAGTGGGCGACGTCCTGCCCGCCGCCACGCCACAACTTCGTCACCATCCCGCGGATCCGCTCCGAGTCGCCGGCCTTCGACCTGCACCACCCGGAGATCGCGGCGATCGAGCTCGAGGACAACGAAGCGGCCGCCGAGGGCCGGCCCGCCGACGCGCCCGACATGGAGGGCCGCGACGAGGTGATCGCCGAGCGCAACGAAGGTGGCACCGGTGCGGCCACGGACCCGGAGACGGACACGGAGGGTGAGGGCCGATGAAGGCTGAAGCCTGGATCTTCGGCTCGCTGCACGATCTTCCTCGTGCTCGTCACCCCGGCCTACTGGCTGGTGACCGACGCGAGCGACCACGGCGGCGACTGGACCGGCACGTCGGCACTGGTGATGACCACGCTGCTGACGCTGATGGTGACCATCTACCTCGGCTTCCACGCCAAGCGGATGGACCCCCGCCCGGAGGACCGCGCGGACGCCGTGATCGCCGACGGTGCGGGTGAGCTGGGCTTCTTCCCTCCCTACTCCTGGTGGCCGCTGTGGACCGCGATGGCGCTGGGCAGCGTCGTCTTCGCCATCGCCTCCGGCGCGTGGTGGCTCGTGATCATCGGGGGACTCCTGGGCGCGATCGCACTGGTCGGCTGGATCTACGAGTACTACCGGGGTGAGCACGCTCACTAGATCGCCGGGCAACTGAGCGGGCTCGACCGCCGTCATAGGTCGGCATGCGTGATTTCGTTGCAAGTCTTCGCCACCGGATAGTCTGGACAGGTCCGAGCCGGACGGTTCGGGTGCCCTCGTGGGAGTCCAGGGAGTCGAGCATGTCCGCACCCCGCACGCGTGTCCGCCGCCTGGTGGCGGCGTGCGCGCTGCTGCTCGCGGCGTCGATGCTGAGCGCCTGCGACAACGGCGACGACATCGCGAGCGGCCAGGCCGACGACACCACCGGCGCCTCGGCAGACTCCGGCAGCGATCCCTCCTCCGACGCGTCCGACGTCTCGTCCGACTCGGAGGACCCCGACGCCGAGGCCGGCACGATCTCGACCAACATCAAGCGCAGGACCGACGTCCCCGTCTCCACCCAGCTCCTCGTGTTCGCCCACCACGGCCGCCTCAGCACCGTCACGGTCAGCGGCTCCGGCGACGTCGGCGCGCTCACGGGCGCCATCGCCGGCGACGGCGGCAAGTGGAAGGCCGGCGACCTGCTCGAGCCCGGCACGACCTACACCGTCAAGGCGAGCGTCTCGGGCGACGACGGCGACGTCGTGACCAAGAAGCAGCAGTTCACGACCCAGGCCCTCTCCCTGTCGCAGCAGACCTACCCCTCGGTCGCGCCCCTCCCGGGCGAGACCGTCGGCGTCGGCATGCCGGTGATCGTCAACTTCGACGTCCCCGTGACCGACCGGGCCAACATCGAGAAGCACCTCCACGTCACCACGGCACCGGAGCAGCCGGGCACCTGGCACTGGCTGAGCGACACCGAGGTCCACTACCGCCCGAAGAAGTACTGGAAGGCCGGCAGCACGGTCGACGTCAACCTCGACATCAACGGCGTCGAGGCCGGCAACGGCATCTACGGTCAGGAGGACCGCGACGTCCAGTTCCAGGTCGGCGACGCCCACATCTACAAGGTCGACACCAAGACCGACCAGATGAAGGTCTTCTCCAACGGCAAGCTGCTCCGCACCATCCCGATCACCACCGGCCAGCAGCCCAAGTTCACGACCCGCTCGGGGATCAAGGTCATCATCGAGAAGTTCGACTCCAAGCGCATGAACTCCGAGACCGTCGGCATCCCCGTCGACAGCGCGGACGGCTACGACATCGACAACGTCCAGTGGGCGATGCGGGTGACCTACTCCGGTGAGTTCGTCCACGCCGCCCCGTGGTCGGTCGGCTCCCAGGGCGTCGCCAACGTCTCCCACGGCTGCACCGGCATGAGCACCACCAACGCCGACTGGCTCTACCACATGACCATCCGCGGCGACGTCGTCGACTACACCGGCACCGACCGCCCGATGGAGTCCACCAACGGCTACGGCGACTGGAACATCCCCTGGAACGAGTACCAGCAGGGCTCCGCCCTCGCCGCCGGCTGACGTGGTCGGCTACTCGTTCTAGGAACGGCTCGCCACAGGGGAGCGGTGGGTCTGCAACCGTCGTCCACAGGGTGGCGGTGGGTCTGCAACCGTCGTCCACAGGGTGGCGGTGGGTCTGCAACCGTCGCCCCCGTGGAGAACGGTTGCTCAGCCACCGCCCCGGCGGCGTCCCGCATGTGTCCACAAGCTGCCACGTCGAGCGACGTCTCCACAGTTGCCTGCCTGACACTCCCGGCGCGGCCGAGCGTGGACTGTGCTGGCCGACATGGACAACCCCTATCGCCGGCTGCCCGCCGGACCGTTCACGAGGCAACAGGCCCTGGCTGCCGGCTTCTCTTCCCGGATGCTGCAAGGTGCCGGCTTCGTCCGACTGTTCCCACGAGTGTGGCGACGAGCCGACCATGAGATGACCGATGCCGACTGGATCCGGGCTGCGCGGTTGGCGCTGCCGGATGATGCGCACCTGACCGGGATCAGCTTGATCCAGGAGCTCGGACTCGACTACGGCCCGCGCACGCCCATCCACTTCGTGGTCGCCGGCGACCTCCACCTCGCCTTCGAGGGTGTGTTCCTGCACCGGACCAAGGCGCTGGCACCACTGGAGGAAGGTGATGTGTGCGTCGAGGCAGCGTTCATGGCCTACTGCGTGCAGTGCCGGGTCATCGACGCGATCAAGGTGGGTGACTGGCTCCTCCACAACAACCACATGGACCTCGGAAAGCTCGAGGCCCTGGCCACCGCCCATCCCTGGCGAGACGGTGCCTACGAAGCTCTCTGGGTGATCGAGCATCTCGATCCTGACTCTTGGTCGCTCAAGGAGTCCGAGACCAGAGGCGTCTTGGTGTTCGCGGGGCTGCCTAGGCCCGAGTGCAACCAGCAGCTCACGGAGATCAGTGCGCGTGCCGTCATCGTCGACCTGCTCTACCGCAAGTACCTTCTCGTCGTCGAGTTCGAGGGCATCCAGCACCAGGACGACCGCGACCAGTACACCAAGGACCTGGACCGCTACTCGCTCATGCGCGGTGCTGACGTTCCCTACGTCCAAGCGACCAACGAAAAGCTGCAGCGTCCGCGGCGGCTCGTCCGCGAGGTGCACGCCGAGCTGGTCGCGCGGGGGTACTCCGGTCCGGAGCCCGTCTTTGGTGAACGGTGGCGGTCGCTGTTCGGCAGCCTCCGGGCGGCGGTCGGCGAGCGTGATTGGCCAACGAAGGCTGGCTGAGGGCTGAGGGCTGAGGGCTGAGGGCTGCGGGAGGTGGGGGGTGCGCGGGGGAGCGGTGGTCGGGCAACCGTTCTCCACGGGGACAACGGTTGCCACCCCACCGCCCACCTGTGGAGAAGGGTTGCCAACCCACCGCCACCCAAGTCGCAACCAGAAACCAGAAGGCCCGCCCCCAACAGTCAGGGGCGGGCCTTCGTGGGGTTGAGCTGGGTCAGTCGTCGGCGCGGAGCTTCTCGCCCTCGACCAGGTGGTGGCCGTCGAACTGGTGGCCGTCGGCGGCGTGGCCCTCCATGGGTGCCTGGAGCTCGTGCTCGTGCTCGGCGTGGTGGTGGCCGGCCTCGAGCTCCTCGACGGTCGGCTTCTGGACGTTGTCGGCATACATGAGCTTCCGCAGGCGGTGGCGTACGCCGGCGAGCCGGGCAGCCAGGCCACCGCGAGGCTCCACGCCGTTGGCGTCGGGGCCCCCGGGCAGCTCGCCGAGCACGTCCGGGTCGCGGTCGCGGGCGGTGAGCGTGTAGGCGCGGGCCGGGGACAGCGGCAGGTGCCGCTCGGTGTAGCCGCCCTCGGGGGAGCGCATGATGATGCCGGTCTCGTAGCCGTGCAGGACGTCCTGCTGGTCCTTGCGCTGCAGCGAGATGCACCAGCGGCGGGTGATCATGAACGCGATCACCGGGCCGATGAACACCGCACCACGCATGAAGTACGTGATCTGGTTGATCGACAGGTGCAGGCGGATCGCGATGATGTCGTTGCCGCCGGCCGCCCAGAAGAGGCCGTACATCGTCATCAGGGCCACCATCGTGGCGGTGCGCGTCGGCGCGTCGCGCGGTCGCTGGAGCAGGTGGTGGTCGCGCTTGTCGCCGGTGACCCACGACTCGATGAACGGCAGCATCAGCAGGATCGTGAACATCAGCATCGGGAGCACGATGATCGGCAGCAGCACGTTCCAGGAGAACGTGTGGTGCCAGATGTGCGTCTCGAGGTTGGGCATGATCCGCAGCGCGCCGTCCGGCCAGCCCATGTACCAGTCGGGCTGGGAGCCCGCGGTCACCTTGGACGGGTCGTAGGGACCGTACTTCCACACCGGGTTGATGGACAGCAGCCCACCCATCAGCGCCGTGACGCCGAAGACGATGAAGAAGAACCCGCCGGCCTTGGCGGCGTAGACAGGCAGCATCGGGAAGCCGACGACGTTCTGCTCCGTGCGGCCGGGGCCGGGCCACTGGGTGTGCTTGTGGTAGACGAGCAGCAGCATGTGCGCGGTGATCAGCGCGAGCAGCAGCCCGGGGATCAGCAGCACGTGGATGATGAACAGCCGGGGGATGATGTCGGTGCCGGGGAACTCGCCGCCGAAGAGGAAGAACGACATGTAGGTGCCGACGATCGGCTGCGACTTGAGGAAGCCGTCAGCGGCCCGGATGCCGGTGCCGGAGAGCAGGTCGTCGGGGAGCGAGTAGCCGGTGAACCCCTCGAGCGTGCCGAGGAGCAGCAGCAGCGCGCCGATCGCCCAGTTGAGCTCGCGTGGCTTGCGGTGTGCACCGGTGAAGAAGACGCGCAGCAGGTGGATCATCATCGCGGCGATGAAGAGCATCGCCGACCAGTGGTGGATCTGCCGCATCAGCAGGCCACCGCGGACGTCGAACGACAGCCGCAGCGCCGAGGCGAAGGCCTCCGACATCTCGACGCCACGCAACTGGGCGTAGCTGCCCTCGTAGGTCGTCTCGCCCATGCTCGGGTTGAACCAGAGCGTGAGGAAGACGCCGCTGAGCAGCAGCACCACGAAGCTCCACAGCGCGATCTCGCCCAGCATGAACGACCAGTGGTCCGGGAAGACCTTGCGCAGGTTCTTCTTGGCCAGGGTAGCGAGGCCGAGCCGGTCGTCGGCCCATTCGGCGACGGCACCGGCGCGGTTGGGCTTCGAGGCGGTGGCCGCGGTGGAGTTCGTCGAGGCGACCTTGCTGGTGTCGATGCTCATGGCTGACTGCTCCGTCTCGGCTACTTGCTCGTGCTCTGCTGGGAGTCGCGCTCCCAGTAGCTGGGTCCGACGGGTTCCTTGAAGTCGCTCTGGGCCACGAGGTAGCCGTCGTCGTCCACCATCAGCGGCAGCTGCGGCAGGGCGCGAGCGGCCGGGCCGAAGACCACCTTGGCGGCGTCGGCCAGGTCGAACGTCGACTGGTGGCAGGGACACAGCAGGTGGTGGGTCTTCTTCTCGTACAACGAGATCGGGCAGCCCACATGGGTGCAGATCTTGGAGTAGCAGAGGATGCCGTCGACGGCCCAGTCCGCGCGGCCTTCTCCCGGGTCGTTCTCCTCCGGGTCCATCCGGACGAGGACGACCGCGCCCTTCGACTTCGCGATCTGGAGGTGGACGCCCTCCAGCACCGGCTCGCCGTCCTCGTCGACCTCGAAGATGATCTCCGGCTCGGCGTTGAGCAGGTCGCCGATCTCGAGGTCGCCGGGGCGGATCGGGCGTGCCGACGACGTCACGAACGACGCGCATGCCGGACTCCCAGACGGTGTGCTCGAGGCCGGCACCGGGGTAGTCCGCCGCCTCGATGACCTCGGCGTTGGTCTTGCCGAGGTCCTTGAGGAGTACGACGACCGGCGCCAGCAGGATGCCGACCGCACCGAGCAGCGAGTTGCGGACCAGGGGCCGGCGGGCGATGCCGGACTCCTCGGCGCCCAGGTTGAGCACCCTGACGGTCTCCTCGCGGTCCTCGTCGGAGGAGCGGGCGGGGTGGCGCATCTCGACGATCTCGTGGTCACCCATCAGCTTGCGGGCCCACTGGATCAGCCCGACGCCGATCAACAGCAGTGCGAGGCCGAGCGACGCACCCAGGGCGACGTTGGAGGCGCCGAGACCGAAGACCGTCTGCACCTTGTCGTCGCCGGCACCTCCGCCGATGTCGAAGGTGAAGTAGGCAACGACGAAGAGCACCGCGCAGACAGCCGAGAGTCCGAAGAGGGCAGCGACCTGTCGCTCGGCGCGCTTCTCCGCTTTCGGGTCCACGTCGGTGGGCCGCCACGCGTGCTCGGGCAGCCCGGGGTTGGCCAGCGGCTCCGCAGGCTCCAGGGCGGCGCCGTGCTGGTCGTCAGGGGCATGCTCGTTGCCCGGCTCGGCGGGAAGGTGGCCCTGGTCGTCGCTCATGCGGCAGCCTCCTCCTTCTTCTTGGTCGAACGCGCGGTGTGGGCGGCGATCCAGGCTGCGAAGGCGACCAGCCCGCCGATCCCCACGACCCACGCGAACAGGCCCTCGCTCACCGGGCCCATGCCGCCGAGGTCGAAGCCGGCGTACTGGGGCTGCTCACGCAGCGAGTAGAGGTAGGCGATGACGTCTCGCTTCTCCTCGGGCGAGAGGTTGCCGTTGGAGAACGTCGGCATCTGTCCCGGGCCGGACAGGAGCGCCTCGTAGATCTGGCGGGCCTCGGTGTTGCTGAGGTCGGGGGCGTCGCCACCGCGCGGCATGGCGCCGCCCTTGCCGGCGAAGTTGTGGCAGGCGGTGCAGTTGGTGAGGAAGATCTGGCCACCGCGGGACACGGCCTCCTCCCGCTCGTCCTGCGACAGCCCGGCCAGGCTGTAGTCGGAGGGGTCCGGGATGGCCGGGCCGGGCCCGAGGGTCGCGACGAACGCCGACAGCTGGGCGATCTCCTCGTCGTCGAAGGTCAGAGGCTTGGTGGGGTTCTGGGCACCTGGCTGGACGGCGGGCATCCGGCCGGTGCGACAGCTGGAAGTCGGCCGCGGCGGCGCCGACCCCCACCAGGGTCGGCCCGAGCATGTTGCCGTCCTCGGTCGTGATGCCCTCGCCGTTCTGGCCGTGGCAGGTCGCGCAGCTGACGAGGAACAGCTTGCGGCCCGCGTCGGCCAGCGCCTGGTCGTCCTGGGCCGAGCCGGCCGACGACGAGGGCGCGAACGCGGCGTAGAGGGTGCCGGTCAGCGCCAGGCCGAGCATCATCAGCAGCAGCCCCGCGACGGGGCGGCGGCGGTGGCGCGAGAGCCGGCCGGCCGAGCGGTGCAGGAAGCCCAGGGGGGATTTCACAGAGAGGTCCTCACGCGCGGGATCACTTGATGAGGTAGATCGTCGCGAACAGCGCGATCCACACCACGTCGACGAAGTGCCAGTAGTAGGAGACGACGATCGCGCTGACCGCCTGCTCGTGGGTGAACCGCTTGGCGACGTAGGTGCGGCCCAGCACCAGCAGGAACGCGATCAGACCGCCGGTCACGTGGAGGCCGTGGAACCCGGTGGTCAGGTAGAACATCGAGCCGTAGGCCGAGGAGGAGATCGAGATGTCCTCCTGGACCAGCGAGGTGTACTCCGTCACCTGGCCCGCGATGAAGATCGCGCCCATGACGTAGGTGAGGATGAACCACTCGCGCAGCCCCCAGCCCCGGGGGTCGAGAAGGGCGCGGGTGCGCCCCACCTGGCCGCGCTCGGCTGCGAACACTCCGAGCTGGCAGGTCACCGACGACAGCACCAGGATGGTGGTGTTGACCGCGGCGAACGGGACGTTGAGGTCCGCGGTGTTCTGCGACCACAGGTTGGGGCTCACCGACCGGATCGTGAAGTAGGACGCGAACAGGGCGGCGAAGAACATCAGCTCGCTGGAGAGCCAGATGATGGTCCCGACGCTGACCATGCTCGGACGGTCGTGGTGCCCGTGGAGGCGCGAGGCCGGGATGGTCGTTGCTGTCGCCACGCGCTCATTATGTCCCGGGGCGTCCCCAGGGTCAGCCCCGGGTGGCGTGTCGGATCCCACGCCCGTTCCGGCAACCGATCACGCCCGGTGCACGAATAGGATCCGAGGGTGCCGCCCTTCGACGCAGGACGTCTCCTGACGGAGTGGGAGCTGGCCCCACTGCCCCTCGTCGTGACGGTCTGGGCGGTCGGCCTCTACCTGCTCGGCGTGCGCTCGCTGCGCCGCCGTGGCGACGCCTGGCCGGTGGGCCGGACGGTGATGTTCGTGGGCGTCGGGATGGGGGCGTTCTACGTCGCGACGTCGTCCGGGCTGGCGGCCTACGACACCACGCTGCTGAGCGTGCACATGGTCCAGCACATGGTGCTCTCGATGCTGGTCCCGCTGGCGCTGGCCCTCGGTGCCCCGGTCACGCTGGCGCTGCGGACGCTCCCGCGCGCCCCTCGCCGGTGGCTGCTCGTCGTGCTCCACTCGCGCGTCGCCAAGGTGCTGTCGTTCCCGCCGCTCACGTTGGCGCTCTACATCGTGTCGCCGTGGGCCCTCTACTTCTCCTCCTGGTACGACGCCACGCTCACCCACGTCTGGCTCCACGAGCTCATGCACGTGCAC
This sequence comes from uncultured Actinomycetota bacterium, assembly GCA_963793315.1. Classification (GTDB taxonomy): domain Bacteria; phylum Actinomycetota; class Actinomycetes; order Propionibacteriales; family Nocardioidaceae; genus Nocardioides. The sequence continues at coordinate 250,945 of CAWBZR010000011.1, forward strand.
CTGGTCGTGGTCGGCGCCCTGTTCTTCTGGCCGATCGTCGGCATCGACCCCGTGCCCGGCCGCGTCGGCTACCCGGTCCGCATGCTGCTCGTGGTGCTCACGCTGCCGTTCCACGCGTTCCTCGGCGTCACGATCATGGGCCAGGAGACGATCCTGGGCGGTGATCACTACCTCGCGCTCCACGAGCTGCCGGGCTACGGCTGGCTGCCCGACCCGCTCGACGACCAGCACCTGGCCGGCGGCCTGCTCTGGTCGTCGGGCGATGTGGTGGGGCTGGTGCTGTTCGGGGTGCTGTTCGCGCAGTGGGTCCGGTCGTCGATGAAGGAGGCCGCGCGAGAGGACCGTCGGCTCGACCTGCTCGAGGCCCGCGCCGCCGAGTCGCGCGCGGCCGGCGAGCGGTAGCATCCCGGGCGTGGCCGACCAGAACCTGCGCGTGCTCGTCTACTCCGACGACGTCAACACCCGCCAGCAGGTGATCCTCGCGCTCGGCCGCCGGGTCCACCCCGACCTGCCGGAGCTGGAGTACGTCGAGGTCGCCACCGAGCCGGTCGTCATCCAGAACATGGACGCCGGCCACGTCGACCTCGCGATCCTCGACGGCGAGGCGGTCCCGGCCGGGGGCATGGGGATCGCCAAGCAGCTCAAGGACGAGATCTACCAGTGCCCGCCGCTGCTGGTGCTGACCGGCCGCCCCCAGGACGCCTGGCTGGCGACCTGGTCGCGAGCCGACGCAGCCGTGCCGCACCCGATCGACCCGATCCAGCTGGCCGAGGCCGTCACCGGGCTGCTCCGGTCACCCGGTCGGGTTGCCAGTCCTGCGACCAGCTGACTGACACGAGGACCGGCATGTCCACCTCCACGTGGCCCGAGGTGCTGGCCGCGCTCGTCGCACGCACCGATCTCACCGCCGAGCAGGCCACCTGGGCGATGGGGGAGATCCTCTCCGGTGAGGCGACCCCGGCGCAGATAGCCGGCTTCGCCGTGTCGCTCCGCGCCAAGGGCGAGACGGTGGGCGAGATCACCGGGCTGGTCGAGGCGATGTATGAGAAGGCGACCCCGATCCAGGTCCCGGGCCGGCTGCTCGACGTGGTCGGCACCGGCGGCGACCGCTCCATGTCGGTCAACATCTCGACGATGGCCGCGATCGTGGCCGCCGGCGCGGGCGCGCGGGTGGTCAAGCACGGCAACCGGTCGGCGTCCTCGCAGTCCGGTTCGGCCGACGTCCTCGAGGCGCTCGGGGTGCGGCTCGACCTGTCACCGGAACGGGTGGCCGCGCTGGCCGACGAGGTCGGCATCACCTTCCTCTTCGCTGCTGCCTTCAACCCCGCCATGCGCCACACCGCTGTGCCCCGCCGAGAGCTCGGCATCGGGACCACCTTCAACTTCCTCGGCCCGCTGGCCAACCCGGCCCGGCCGGGCGCCAACGCCGTGGGCTGCGCCGACCTCCGGATGGCGCCGGTGATGGCCGGCGTCTTCGCCGCGCGCGGCTCCGATGCCTGGGTGTTCCGCGGCGATGACGGGCTCGACGAGCTGACGACGACCACCACCTCCTCGGTGTGGGTGGTCGCCGGGGGAGAGGTCAGCACGGCCACGGTCGATCCGGCCGCGCATGGTCTCGCGCCGGCCACCACCGAGCAGCTGCGCGGGGGCGACGCCACCCACAACGCCGACGTCGTCCGCCGACTGCTGGAAGGCGAGCCGGGGCCGGTCCGCGACGCCGTGCTGCTCAACGCGGGCGCCGCGCTCGCGGTCTACGACGCCCCGGGAGCGGCCGTCGGCGACAGCCTCGATGCCGGCATCACCCGGGCCCGGGAGGCCGTCGACTCCGGTGCCGCCAAGGCCACCCTCGCGCGCTGGGTCGCCGCCAGCGCCGGCTGAGCCACGACGTGTCCTACCGGTCCGCCCAGCCCGGCGGTGGCCGCAGCAGCTCGAGGTCGTCGCTGTGCTCGACCACGGTCCACCCCTCCACCACGCGGAGGTTGTAGGCGAGCGGTGCGCCCGGCGGGAGCACCGCGTACGCCGGATCGATGTCCTGCACCAGCTCGACCCAGCCGGCCCGCACGCGCTCGATGTCCGCGTTGCGCTCGAGCTCGTCGTCGGTGAAGAGGTCACCGTAGCCGTGCACGGCCACGTTCAGCTGCGGGAACCGCCAGAGCAGGTAGCCGCCGAAGCCTGAGTCGTCGATGACCCTGGTCCCGGCGGGCAGGTCCCCGAGCGAGGCGTCGAGCCACGACGGCGTCTCGCGGGGCTCGTCGGCGGTGCGCGGCACCAGCACGGCGAGCGTGGCCAGCGCGACCGCGAAGCCGCCCACCACGAGCAGCCGCTCGCGGCGCACCACGGGGGGACGCGCGCCGAGGACGGGCTGCAGCGACGCCGCGGCGAGCGGTGCGGCCAGGCACGCGGCCACCGGCACGGTGCGCATCGAGTAGACGGCCCAGAGCGCCGCCAGGCCGAGGAGCAGGACGTCGAGCCACGGCAGCCGCTCACCGCGCCGCAGCCTCGGCACCACGGCCAGCGCCAGGATGACGGCGAGCATGGCCACCCACGGCTTGGTGTAGTCGGGCGGGTTCCACTCGTAGAAGTACTTCGCCCGCGAGCCGACGCGGAGCACCGCCGGGAAGAGGCCGGGGCCGGCCGGCGTGAGCAGGGAGGCCGTCGCCGACAGCACCGGCACCAGCGCCATCTCGCCCAGGGTGCGACGTGGCTGGTCGCGGTCGAGGGCGATGCCGGCCACCGCGACCAGCCCGATCACGATCCCGATCGGCCACATGCCATGACTCATCGCCCAGACCCAGGCGACCGGCACCAGGAGCCACGGCACCCGCCCGGTGTCCCGGGCCCGCAGCCACGCCGCGGTGGTCGCCACGACGAGGACGTAGCTGACCAGCTGGGGGCGCATCGAGATGCCCGAGGTGCAGGCGATCATGGTGAGCGCGACGAGCAGCGCTGCCACGGCAGGCTCGGCCCGGCTCCGGCAGGCACCGTAGACGGCGAGGGCGAGCGAGAGGAACAGCAGCCCCGAGAGCCACGCCACGCCGGCGAGGCCGAACCAGTCCTCGGTCTGCGCCATCACGACCTCGGACAGCCATTGCGTCGGCACCCAGTCCGCGGTGGCGAGGTCGCTCACCGAACCCGGGTCTCCCGGCGACCACGCGCCGCTGAGGAACTCGTGGCCGAAGCGCAGGTGGAAGTAGGTGTCGAGATTGTCCAGGGGCAGCGCCGCCCGTCTGACCAGCGCGCCGAAGACGACGGCCATCGCGGCGTACGCGACCAGGGCGCGCGCCCGGGCGAAGCTCACGGTGCGAGCGTAGGGGTTGTCCCGCAGCGGCTCAGGCGAGGTCGGCGGAGCGGGGCCGGACGATCTCGGCCTGCGCCAGGGGAGCGTCGTCCCGCGCGGCGTTGAGCGCGACCTGGCGGGCCAGCTCGACGTACTTGTCGTGCATCGTGGCCAGCCGCAGGTGCAGCCCGATCGTGGTGAAGAGGAACGCCACGCACAGGACGTAGACGACGAGGTCGGTGCCTCGGCCGACGCCGACCGCGTGGGCGACCTGGGTGACCAGGTCGGGGAACAGCACGGCAACCGCACCGAGGGCGAGCGCGAGCAGCGCGATGCCGCGCCGGACCAGGAGGCTGAGCGCGGAGCGGCGTCCGTGCATCAGCGTGTACGCCGCGGCGGCGAGCCCGGCGAGGAGCAGCAGCTTGATGATCACGCGGCCGCCCGCATCCGGTTGACCGCCAGCTCGAAGAGGATGTTGAGCGCGTTGTAGCCACGCTGGCCCTTGGCGCGGGAGTAGTCGGTGTAGCGGATGGTGACCGGGTGCTCCTCGACGGAGAAGCCGCCACGCGCCAGCAGGGTCAGGATCTCGCTCGCGTGCGACATGCCGTGCAGCCGGAGCCGCACCGCCTCGGCGGCGTCGCGGCGCAGCACCCGCAGCCCGTTGTGGGCGTCGGTGAGCGCGAGCCCGGTGGTGTGGCGGGTGAACCGCACCGCGCCGCCCAGCAGCAGGCGCCGGCCCAGCGGCACCTGGTCGGACGCCGCGAGGAACCGTGAGCCCAGCACGACCTGCAGGTCGCGGTAGACGGCGCGCTCGACCATGGCTCGGGCGTCCGCGACGTCGTGCTGGCCGTCGGCGTCGAAGGTCACGACGTACTCCGTGGCCGGCAGCGACAGGGCGAACCGGATGCCGGTCTCGAGCGCCGCGCCCTGGCCCAGGTTGGTGGGGTGGGGGACCACCACTGCGCCGGCGGCGCGGGCCACGGCCGCGCTGTCGTCGGTGCTGCCGTCGTCCACGCAGACCACGACCGGGAACGCGGTGCGCAGCTCGGCGACCACGCCGGCGACGACCGTGCCCTCGTTGTGCATCGGCACGACCGCCACCGCGCGGGGGAGGGACTGGTCGTGGGTCACGAGATCCACACTAGGAACGCCGGGTCCTGAGCGTCGGCGCTCCCGGGAAGTCGGGTCGAACGACGGGGGTCGCATGGCCCGTCTGGGCCATGCCGCCCGCCGATCGGAGGAGTTCGGCTCCGGTCTCCGGTGGACTGGTCCAGTCCTCGCTACCGTCGCGGTGTGAGGGCAGTGACACAGCCGTCTGGGACGGCACGAGGCCGGCGCGTGGCCGCGCTGGTCCTGCTGGCGACGCTGCTGGCCCAAGCGGCCTGGATCCTGGCCGTGCCGCCGTTCCGGGGGATGGACGAGTTCGACCACGCGTTCCGCGCCTCCGGTGTGGCGTCGGGCCAGTGGCGGCTGCACGACGTGGCCGAGGGCGGCCGCGGCCTGCTCGTCGACGTCCCGGCCGAGCTCGTGAGCGACTCCGAGGGACAGTGCAGGGAGCTCGCCTACATCGTCCCGGAGACGTGCGACGGCGACGGACCTGGCGAGACCCCCGGCACGGTGCGGGCGACGACCTCGGCCGGCAACTACGAGCCCGTCTACTACTGGGTCGTGGGCACCGCCGGTGAGCCGTTCAGCGGTGCCCACGCGCTCTACGCGATGCGGGCCATGGCCGCGCTGCTCTGCGCTGTCGTCCTGGCCCTGGCCGCCTGGTGCCTGACCACGTGGGTGAAGGGGTCGTGGGCCGTCGTCGGCCTCCTCGTCGGGCTCACTCCCACGCTCGTCTACTCGACCACCCTCGCGGCGCCCAACGGCCTGGAGATGGCGGCGGGCGTGCTGCTCTGGACCGCCCTGCTGGGCCTCGGCGGCCGTGGCACCGTCGACGCGCCGATCGACGACGCCCTGCTGCGGCGCGAACGCTGGCTGCTAGCCGCGGCGACACTGTCGGTCGTCCTGCTCGCGGGGCTGCGCACGCTCGGCCCTCTGTGGGGCGTGCTCGTCCTGGCCTGCGTCATGGCTCTGCGCGGGCCCGGCCACGTGCTTGCCGCCGCCGCTCGGCACCGGGGCCAGGTGGCCCTCGGCAGCCTGCTGGCGGTCGGGACCTGCATGGCGGTGCTGCTCTGGAACCGCGGGAACGTCACCATCCCGCCCGGTGAGTACAGCGGCGAGATCGAGTCGAACGTCGGGCAGGTCTTCCGCTGGCTCAACTGGATCCTCGGCAGCATCGGAGCCTTCCCGTTCCGCGACCAGCCGGCGCCGCTGGAGGTTTACGTCCTGGCGCTGCTGGTGCTCATCACGCTCGTGGTCGCCGCCGTCCGGCGCGGGGCCGGCGCCGGACGGCGCGCCATCGTGCTGGGCACCGTGCTGTTCTTCCTGGTCCCGTCCGTGCTCGTCGCCATCACCCTCGAGGACCGCGGAGGGATGTGGCAGGGCCGCTACAGCCTCCCCTTCACCGCCGGCATCCTGATGCTGGCCGGGCTGGTCCTCGACCGGCTGCGCTGGCGGTCGCACCCGCGCGACATCCGTCCGCAGGCGCTGGCGGTCGTGATGCTCGCCGTCGCGCAGGTGGTGTCCGTGGTGCACGTCCAGCGCGACGAGCTCGGACGGGCGGTGTCCGCGGACGACGGCGGTTGGGTGCACCTGCCGACCGCCGGCACCGCGGTCCTGATGGCCCTGGCCTGGGTCGTCCTCGGCGCCGTGGCGATCTCGCTGCGGGCGCCGGTGGAGCAGGGCGTCGAGCCCACCCCGAGCCATCCGGAGACCGCGCCGGAGCCGAGGGCGCGGTGAGCCGCGAGACCGTCTCGGTGCTGCTCCCGGTGCATGCCGGCGTCCCCGTCGAGGCACTGGGCGCCGCACTGGCCAGCCTGGACGCCCAGACCCGCCCCGCCGACGAGGTCGTGGTGGTCGAGGACGGCCCGCTGACCCCCGACCACGACCTGCTGCTCGACCGCTACGCCGCCGCCCGCGACGGCATGGTCCGGGTCCGGCTGGCGTCCAACCAGGGCGCGGGCGTCGCCAACGGCGCGGGGCTCCGCGCCGCCACGGGCACCTGGATCGCCAAGATGGACGCCGACGACCTGCTGCTGCCGCACCGGTTCGAGACCCAGCTCGCCGCGCTGGCGGAGACCGGAGCGGACCTGTGCGGCGCGGCGATGTGGGAGTTCGACGACGACCCGGCACGGCCGACCCGGCTGCGCACCAACCCCGCCACCCACGAGGCCATCGCCAGGCGGATGCGGTTCAACAACCCGGTCAACCACCCGACGGCGGTGTACCGCCGCGAGCTCGCACTGCGCGTCGGCGGCTACCCCGCGATGCGGTTCATGCAGGACTACGACCTCATGGCGCGGCTGCTTGCCGGGGGCGCGCGGATGACCAACCTCGCCGAGCCCCTGGTGCTCTTCCGGGCCGGCGACGGGATGCTCCGACGCCGATCGGCGCGCGGCTACCTGGCTCTCGAGCGCGAGCTCCAGCGCAACCTGCGGTCCTACGGCCTCGTCGGCCGGGGCCGCGCCGCAGTGAACCTGACGATCCGCGGCGCCTTCCGTGTGCTCCCACGCTGGGGGCTGTCCCGCGCCTACGCTCGGTTCCTGTCCACGCCGGTTCCTGACGTGGAGGGGGAGTCGGCGAAGACGGAGGTGGGCTGATGCCCGTGACGGGCGAGATGGTGCGCAACCAGCTGCGCCTGGCCGGCCGCAGCGCGAAGGTGCTCGCGCGTCACCCGGGCATCGGCAAGGAGCTGCCTCGGCTGGCCGCCACCCGCGGGCGCAGCACGATGCGGCTGCGGCTGCCCTGGCTGCCGTTCCGGCTCGTCGACGAGCTCGCGACCGTGATCGGGCCGGGGTCGCGCGTCTTCGAGTACGGCGGCGGCGGGTCGACGCTGTGGTTCCTCGACCGCGGTGCCGAGGTCATCACCGTCGAGCATCACGAGGGCTGGGCCGACCAGCTCGAGCGGACGATCAGCTCACCGGCGTGGACCCTCCTGCGCCGGTCGCGCGACGACGGCTACGCGTCGTACGTCGCGACCATCGACGACCAGCCCGACGACTCCCTCGACCTGGTCGTCGTCGACGGCCGCGAGCGTGCTCGGTGTGCCGACCGCGCCACCGCGAAGGTGCGGCCGGGCGGGCTGCTGCTGGTCGACGACATCGACCGCGAGCGCTACCACGCGGCCGTCGCGGAGATCGAGGCCGGCGGCTGGCGGCGGCGCGACGTGGTCGGGTTCGCTCCGGCGAAGCCGACCCTGGCCTACACCGCGGTGCTCACCCGTCCCGCGGGGTGACCTGTGGTGGCGCTGAGGTGACCCCGAGGCAGGGCACCGGGCTGCGGGTCCCGCTCGGCTGGTCCGCGGCCGCCACCCTCGTGACCGGCGTGCTCGGCTGGGTCACCATGGTCGTCGTGGCCCGGGTGTCGGGTCCGCGCGACTTCGCGTCGTTCGCGGTGCTCTGGGCCCTCTTCTTCGGCATCGGCGGCGCCTTCGCCGGGCTCCAGCAGGAGGTGACCCGCAGCACCGCCGTCGCCGCCCGGTCGCCCGCCCGGGGGGCGGCCCGGACCCGGCTGCTGCCGGTCGTGCTGGTGCTCACGCTGCCCTCGGCCGTTCTGGGCGCTCTGGTCGTCGCCACCGGCGCCGTGCGGGTTCCCGGCACTGCCGCCGGGGCTGCCCTCGCGATGGCGGCCGGCCTCGTCGCCCTCGGGCTGCTGACCTACGTCAACGGCGTCCTCGCCGCGCGCGGCGACTGGTTCGACCTCGCGTTGGTGCTGGCCGGCGACGCCGTCCTGCGCACCGCCGCCGTCCTCGTGGCGGTCGCGGTGGACTCCTCGTCGGCGCTGCCGTGGGCGATCGCCGTCGGCGCCCTCGCCTGGCTGCCCCTGGTCGCCGTGCGCACACCGGTCCGGGCCACCCTGGGCGCGCTCGGCTCCGACCCGGTCGCCGGCCTGGTCCGCCGGACGCTCACGGCGATGGGCTCCACCGTGTGCGCGGCGCTCCTGGTCGCGGGCTTCCCCCTGCTGCTGTCGGTCCTGCGCGGACACGACGAACTCACCGGGGCCATCGGGGTGCTGCTGGCCACCCTGGTGCTGGTCCGGGCACCGCTGCTGGTGGTCATCTATGGACTCCGGCCCGCGATCATGCGCGCGTTCCTCGACGAGACCGGCTCCCTGGGCCGGGCTGTGGCCCGGTGGTGGCTGCTGCTCGGCGTGGCCGGGGGAGTGGCCACCCTGCTGGCGGCGGCGGTCGGACCAGCGGTGGTCCGGGCCGTCTTCGGTGACCGCTACTCGACCCAGGCGTCCGACCTGGCCGCGCTGACCGGCGGCAGCGTGCTCATCGCGCTGCTCGTCGTCTCCGGCCTCGCGCTGGTCGCCGCCGATCGGCACACCGCCTCGACGATCGGGTGGCTGGCCTCGCTGCTGCTGTCCGGCACGCTGCTGCTCGCGGTGCCGTCGGTGCGCACGGCGCTGCTGGCAGCGGTGCTCCTGGCACCGCTCGCCGGCCTGGTCGTGCACGCGCTGGCCCTGCGGTCCGCGCGGACCGTCGCCGGTGCCGGACCGGCAACCGTCGAGACGGCCGCCGGGCCAGCGTGACTCCGACAGCTACTTCTTCTTCTTCTTGCCCTTGACGACCTTGATGGTCACCTTCGCCGACGACGACAGGGTCGACACGCTGCCCAGGTAGGTGATGGTCAGCTTGTGCTTGCCCTTCTTGAGCTTCTTCAGCCGGATCGTCAGCACGCCGTTCTTGCCCGTCTGCAGCCCCGGGTTGGCGATGACCTTCGTGCCGTCCTTGACCTGCACCTCACCGAGGGAGACTCCGAAGTCGAGCAGCGTCACCTTCACCGTGAGCACACCCCGCTCGCGCTGGGTGATCTTCTTCTTCGCGACGCTGGCCGTCGTGGCCGACGTCAGCTTGGTGACGGACAGGGCGCCGCTCTCGGCCGTTCCCGGCTGCTTCCCGCTCACGGTGGCGGTCACCCGCACGGACACGGGCAGCCCCGCGTCCCGGGTGCGCACGACGTAGGTGCTCTTGGTCTCCTTGGCCACCGCGACGCCGTTCACGAACCACTGGTAGGTGTAGGCGGGGTTCCCCGGCCAGGTGCCCGGCGCCGCCGTGAGGGTCTCCTTCGCCGACGGCACGCCGGAGATGCTCGGCAGGACCGAGGGGGTCGGCGCAGCGCCGATCGTGACCGTGATCGCGTTGGACAGGCTCACGCCGTCGGTGTAGCCCGGCAGCTTGCCGGTCACCCGCAAGGTGAGCGCCTTGTTCAGGTCGGACGTGGTCGCGACATAGGTCGGCGAGGTCGCCCCGCTGATCGTCGAGCCGTTGCGCAGCCACTGGTAGGTGTTGCTCACGCCCGGCTGGTTCCACGTCGGCGCGGTGCTCGTGAACGTCTTGCCGACCTCGGTCCCGTCCGGTGCCTGGATCTGGACGCCGGACGCGCTGGCGTCGAGAGCCGTGTCGACCTCGAAGGTCCAGGTCGGGCTGGTGCCCATCACGTTGCCGCTCGGGTCGGACGCGGTGACCGTCCAGCTGTAGGTGCCGTCCGGGAAGTTCACGATCGGCGACCAGGCGTTCGCGGAGGTCGCGGAGACCGAGCCCACGCTCTGGTTGCTCGCGTTGCGGATGTCGACGGAGTACTTCGAGGCCTGCAGCTCGCCCACCGCGTAGGGGTCCCACCTCAGCACGACGCCGTTCGGCGGCTGGACCGTGCCGTCGGCGGGGCCGACAAGGGCGATCGGGGCCGGGTCGACCCAGAAGCGCCCCAGATCCGACCAGCGACCCCTGTTCTCGGCGCCGGTCGCGTCGTAGCGGATGATCCGCCAGCGGTAGGGCAGCGTGGACGGCGGCAGCGACGCCGCTGCGACGAAGGCAGCCTGCTTGGAGGTGGCGGACACGACCCGCTTGCCCGCGGACAGCGTGGTGTCGTCGTCCTTGTAGACCTCGATCTTCCAGGTCACGTCGTAGGCGTTGGCCGTCCACCGGAACGGGAACTCACCCGAGGTCACGTGCTGGTTGAATGCCGGGAACGCGCCGGCGTCCACGGTCCCGTCGGCCGGGTCGAGCACCGCGGCGGGCGTCGAATTTGGTGAGCTTGCGGGTGTCCGACCACGCCAGCCGGTTGTTCTTGGCGTCGATGGCCTGGACCCGCCACCACAGGTCGCCCTCCGGGTAGGTCTTGAGGAACGCCGTGTAGGTCGTCTGGTCGACCTCGACGTCGTCGATGGCGTTCGCATCCGAGATCGTGGCGGACTGGGAGACCTGGAGCCGGTAGCGGAACCCGGACTGGTGCGACGGCGCCGCCCCTCCGCTGTAGGTCACCGCCGCGTTGGTCGCGCGGTAGTCCTGCCAGCTGAAGGTGACCTGGGTGCCGGACTGGGTGCTGTTGTCGGCCGGTGCGGTCTGGACCACCTTTGGCGAGATCTTCTTGAACGCATTGGTCGCCGCGCCGGTCTGACTGATCGGGTCGGGTCCACAGTTGATGATCGGACGGATGGAGACGCACGGCCGGACGAACCAGTAGTAGGACTGCAAGGTCTGGTTGTCGGCGAGGGCGGTCAGCTCCGCGATGGTGGGAGTCCAGCGGGAGTTGCTCGTGATCGCGTAGGGATCCTGCACACGGCTCGTGAACGCGTCGTCCTGGGCCAGGTAGACGAGATAGCCACCCGCGCCCGTGACGGGTGCCCAGTCGAGCACCGGCGTCGCAGGCACGTTGTCGCACAGCGCGCCGCTGTTCGCCAGCTGAGCGCTGCACCAGGTGTGCGCGTCGGCGGCCACGCCGTCCAGCGCGAGACCCCGACCGGAGACGACGTCGGGCCTGGTGATCGTGAAGGTGGCGGTCGGGCCGAGGGCGATGCTCACGCCGCTGTCGTTGAAGGCCTCGATCCGCCAGGTGTAGGTCCCGGGCGCAGGAAGTAGGTGCCGTCGTCGGTCACGCTCGGGTACTCGAGGTGGCGGGCCAGCACGTCGGTGGCGCTCTCGAGCAGGTAGAAGCCCGGAGTCTCCGACACGCGCAGCTTGTAGTACTTCGCACCCGTCACGGGGGTCCAGCTGAGCTCCGGGAAGCGCGAGGTGACCTGCTCGGTGGCGGTCGTCGGGATCGGCGACGGCCCCGCGGGCGGCGGCGCGCCGAGGTTGAAGGTCGTCGGCGCGCCGAGCGGGGTGCGGTGGCCGTCGGCATCGATGGCCGTGACGCCCCACGAGAACGGACCATCAGCGACCGGGTCAAGGAGGTCGGACGGGGTCCAGGACAGCGCCGAGGTGACCTCGCCTGTGACCTTGACCCCGATCTTGTCGTAGATCGTGACGTCGTACCTCTGCGCGTCCTGGCTCGGGGCCCAGCGCAGCGTCGGGACGGCGACGTTGGTGTCACCGTTGGTCGGGCTCAGCTGGTTGACGACTCCGGCGCTGTAGACGAACTTGTAGCCTTGGTTGTCGTCCGCGATCGGGTCGGCGTCGGAGTAGATGCCCTCCACGCCTTGGGGGTCGTCGATCCCGCGCACCCGCCAGTAGAACAGCTGGCCCTGGCTCGGCATGCACGCTGTCGTTGCCCTTGTAGCCAGCGGCGTAGGTCGTCTGCGCCGTGAAGCAGGTCGCGTAGGTGTTCGGGGTGAAGTTGGGGTCGTCGCCGACGTCGAGCTGGTACTTCGACGCGTGCTCGACCGGCGTCCACTGGTAGTAGAAGTCGTCGCCCACCGGGGCCACCGACGAGTCCGGCGGCCACACCGCGGTGGGTCGGTCCGGCCAGACACGCTGGAACTGGCTGGGATCGGTGGGCCACGGGGCGGGCTGGCCCGCGGCGTTGATCGGGCGCACCTTCCAGAAGTAGGTGCCGTTGTCATAGGTCGTGGTCGGCGAGTAGCGCGAGTCGATCACGGTCTTCTTCTCGACCTGGTTGTTGAAGTCGTGGTCTCGGGCGACCCAGACCTCGTACTGCTTGGCGCCCCTGACCGGGTCCCACTGGAACACGACGTCCTGGACGGCGACGATCGGCCGGATCGACGGGGGGTCTCCGGGGGTCGGGGCACAGATCACGCCCGCGTCACAGCTGGCCGCGGTGACCGGGGGAGCTGGTTGACGTCGTACTGCACGTAGTCGGACCAGTCGGTCTGGAGGTTGTTGTCGAAGTGGGCGCGCACCCGTGCGAAGAAGCTCTCGGGCAGGGTCTGCTCGCCGACCCCCTGCGGGTCCGGCCAGACGTACGTCGTGGTCTTGACTCCGGTCTTCACGATGCCGCCGACGTTGTCGCCCTCGGCGTCGACCTCGACGTCGTAGCTCGTCGCACCCTGGACGGCGTCCCACTGGACGACCGGAGGCGACACGGGCGGCAGGATCTGGGAGCCCGTGCTCGGCGTGACGGTCAGGCCGGTCGGAGGGACGAGGTCGCCCACGGTGACCTGGTCCTCGACAAAGGCACTCGACCCGGTGCCATCCACGGCCTGCACGCGCCAGTGCAGGGTGCCCTCGTTGAGGACACGGACCGGCGTGTAGTTGTTGTTGACGGTCTGGACGTTGAAGACCGTCGGCGAGAACGAGGAGTTCTCCGAGCCCTGGACGACGTACTTGGTGGCAGAAGGCACCCGGTCCCAGCTCAGCGTCGGTATCGGCTGGCCGTCGTTGTGCAGGTTCGTCGGGGCGTTGGGGGTGGCGGAGGCCGGTCCGGAGACGGCCTGGCTCAGCCCCAGAGCGACCAGCAGGCACACCACTGCGCTCAGCAGCACGCGAGCACGAGAACGGACAACAAACACGGGGGCTCCCCTCCCGGGACGGACAGACGATCCACGCTAGGTCGGCTGCCGCGTTCCCCGCGGGGAAACGGGGGCCCCTATGGCCCGATCGGGCTATGCGTCATGACTGATCGGCCCAGAGGTCGGATCAGTCAAGCGCGGATTTACTCCAGACCGAGCGAGAAGGCGGCCTCGAGATCGTGGCGGGAGTAGGCCCGGAAGGCGATGTGGGTCTCGGTCGACGTGACGCCAGGGACCTTGTTGAGCCGGTCGGCGACCACGTCGGCGACGTCCTCGTGCGCCCTGACGCGGACCAGCACGATGAGGTCGATCTCGCCGGTCACGGAGTAGACCTCGCTGATCCCGTCGAGCGCGGCGATCGCCTCGGCCACCTCGGGGATCCGGGCCACGTCGGCCTTGACGAAGACGATGGCGGTGATCACGGGACCCAAACTATCGGTAGCGGTCTCCGGTGGTCATCTCTACCGCGCGGGCTGGTGCACCGGCGCGAGGTCGCGGCGGTCGGCGAAGGGCACGAGCGAGCGGCGGGAGTCGGCGACAGCGTCGTGGACCGCGAGGTGCCGGGTGGCACCGGCCACCGGGCAGGCCCACTCGCCCTCGACGTCGACGAGCCGGACGCCGTCGGACTCGAGCCAGCGCAGCACCTTCTCGGACTCCTCGGCCGTCGCGGCCGGCACCGGTCCCGGCGCGTCGCCGACCGTCTCGGCGGACAGCCGCAGCTCGGCGACGTATTGGTGCGCGTCGGCGCCGGGCGGGATGACACCGGCCGCGGCGAGCCGACCGTGGCGGACGACGTGGACCTCCCAGCGGTTGCCCTGGGTGTTGGGTTCTGTGGCACGCCGGGCCGCCACGATCTCGGGGCAGCGGGAGAGCGCGGTCAGCCGCTGGGTGCGGGCGGCGGCCCGGACGAACGACGCGAGCCGGTCGCGATGGACGCCGGCCTCCTCGAACCGCTCGTCGGCGGCCAGCGACTCCATCCGCCGGTTGATGGCGTCGACCACCTCGTCGGGCCGGCGCAGCAGGGTGTCCTGGAGCAGCCGCACCACCGCGGCGTAGGTGGTGGCGTCGACGCTGCCGTCGCACGGTGAGAGGCACCGGCCCAGCTCGGCGAGGACGCAGGGGGCGCGCGAGGGCACCTTGCCGAACCGGTCGCTGCACTGGCGGACCGGGAACGTGTCGTGGAGCGCGGCGAGGCACTTCTCGGCGGCCTTGCGCGAGGCGAAGGGGCCGAGGTAGTCGGCGTCGTCGGCGAGCACCTTGGTCACCAGGGACAGTCGGGGCCAGGGCTCGCGGGTGAGCTTGACGAAGTGCATCCGCTCGGGGAACCGGGAGCGCCGGTTGTAGCGCGGTTTGTGCTCCGCGATCAGCCGCAGCTCGCGGACCTGCGCCTCGAGGGCCGTGCTGCAGACGATGCCCTCGACGGTGGTCGCCAGCCCGACCATCTCGCCCATGCGCGATCTGGTCTCGGACGCGGTGAAGTAGGAGCGCACGCGGGTGCGGAGGTCGCGGGACGTGCCGACGTAGAGGACCCGGCGGGCGTCGTCGCAGAAGAGGTAGACGCCGGGGGAGTGCGGCAGCCCCTCGGCGAGGTGGCGCTTGCGGCGCTGGGCGGTGGACACCCGTGCGGAGAAGGTCTGGAGCTCCTCGAGCGTGTGCACCCCGAGCCCGCCGAGCCGCTCCATCAGCCCGTGGAGCACGTCGACGGTGGCGCGAGCGTCGGAGAGGGCGCGGTGGTCGGGCGTGGTCGTGGACCGGAAGACCCGCGCCAGCGACGAGAGCTTGCAGTTGGGAGCGTCGTCGCGGGTGATCACCCGGCGCGCCAGCCTGGCTGTGTCGACGACCTCGAACGCCGGCCAGGGGCGGCCCTGCTGGGTGTTGAAGTGCTTGAGGAAGCCGACGTCGAACGGCGCGTTGTGGGCGACCAGCACGGTGCCGGCCGCGAACTCGAGGAACGCCGGCAGCGCGGACTCGATCGACGGTGCGTCGGAGACCATCGCGTTGCTGATGCCGGTGAGCACGGCGATGAACGGCGGGATCTGGGTGTGGGGGTTGACGAGCGTCTGGAACTCGCCGAGCACCTCGCCACCGCGCACCTTGACCGCGCCGATCTCGGTGATCATCGAGCCGGCCTCGGCCGAGCCGCCGGTCGTCTCGAGGTCGACCACCGTGAAGGTGAGGTCGCGCAGCGGCCGGCCCAGCTCGTCGAAGCTGCGCTGGGACTCCCAGCGGGAGGCAGCTTCGGGGACCGGCGTACTCACACGAGCGACGGTAGGTGCGGTCGCCGACACTCCAGGGGAGCACACGCGCAGCCATCTGGGTCGGCTGCACCGTTTTCTGAACACGACAGCCTTTCCTTGACACACTGACCTCGTGCGGGGAAACACGGGGAACAGGGCTGCCGCGGCACGTCCGGAGGTCACGTCGCCTCCGGCTCCTGCGGCCGGCGGCGAGCTTGGAACATGGGTCGAGCGCCGTCGCGTGGCGCTGTGGGTCTCGGTCCTCGCGGCCGCTGTCGCGGTCCGGTGGTGGACCCTCTCGGGCCAGCCCTACGAGTTCCACTCGACGCGTCAGCTCTACGACATGCTGATGGCCAGAGGCTTCTGGGCGGAGCTGGGGGGCACACCGCCGGACGGCACGCTGGCCGCCGTCACCAGTGCGCGCTCGCCGGCGCTCGAGCCCCCGATCACGCAGGGTTTCGCCGCGGTGGTCTATCTCGCGGTCGGTCACGAGGCGGTCGGCCTGGTGCGCGCGGCGCTGGCGGTCGTGTGGGCCGCCGCGGCTGCATCGGTCTTCCGGACCGTGCACCTCGCTACCGGCAGCCGGGGGCCGGCGTACGCAGCCGCCGCGGTCTGGCTGTTCCTGCCCTTCGGCGTCATCCTCTCGCGGTCCTTCCAGCCCGACGGACTGATGCTCGCGTCCATCGCCTGGGCGGTGCACGCGCTCGTGCGCAGCGACCTCGACCGGGGTCGGGGCCGCTGGAGCGCCACGCTGGCCAGCTCGTGCGCCGTCTTCGTCAAGGCACCGGCGGCCTTCTTCGTGGTCCCGGTCTATCTGGCGCTGCGATGGAGCCGCGACGGGCTGCGCGGCACGCTGCGCCGCGACACCGCTGCCCACCTGTTCTTCACCCTGGCCCCGTCCCTGGTCTTCCTCCTGTCCCGGCACTTCACCGAGGCGATGCAGGAGCAGGAGCGCGGCAGCTTCCTGCCGCAGCTGGTCCTGCACGGCTGGTTCTGGAGCGGCTGGTGGCACATGGCCATCTCCGTCGTCGGGCTCTTCGGGTTGCCGGTCATCGCGCTCGGACTGATCGTCTCCCGCGGTCGGCTCCGCGTCGTGCTCGCCGCTCTGCTGGCGGGCTACGTCGCGCTCGGGTTGGCGTTCACCTACCACTACGCCACGCACGACTACTACCACGCGCCGCTGTTGCTGGTGCTCGCGCTGGCGGTCGCGTCGGTGGTCTCGTGGGCGCAGTCGGCCGGCCGGACCGGCGCGCTGTTGCCGCGACCGGTCCTGGTCGGCGTGGCCGCCGGCCTGCTGCTGGACGTCACCGTGAGTCCCTCCACACCCCGGGTCTTCGTCGGGCCGCCCGAGTCGTGGACCAGCGCCCGGGACGAGGCGGAGGAGATCGGGGAGCAGCTGGACCATGACACCGCCGTCGTGTTCCTGTCCGCGGACTACGGTCACGGCCTGGAGGAGTACGGCTACCTGTCCGGGGTCGCCTGGCCGAGCCGGGCAGACCACCGCAAGGAAGAGCTGCAGGGTCGCCCCCACCTCGATGTGCGAGCGCGACTGGCCGAGCTGTCCCGGGGCGGGGAGCTGCACTGGTTCGTCGTCACCGAGCCCGACGAGCTGGCCGCACAGCCCGAGCTCGAGGCCTACCTGGGCACGGTCGGTGCCCCCTTGCGAGGCGACGGGTGGGTCGCCTACCGGCTCGGTGGAGCGGGGCAGGGCTGAGTAGGGTCGGAGGGTGCCGCAGACCGATCAGAAGCCACCGCCGCTCCCAGCCGGCTTCCTCCGCGTCATCCCGCTGGGGGGCGTCGGCGAGATCGGGCGCAACATGGCCGTGCTGGAGTTCGGCGGCCGGCTGCTGATCATCGACTGCGGCGTGCTCTTCCCCGAGGAGCACCAGCCCGGTGTCGACCTGGTGCTGCCCGACTTCACCCATCTGCACGATCGCTGGGACGACATCGAGGCGGTGATCCTCACCCACGGCCACGAGGACCACATCGGTGGCGTGCCCTACCTCATCCAGGCCGGCCTGCGCGCGCCCCTGGTGGGGTCGCGGTTCACCCTCGGGCTGCTCGACGCCAAGCTCACCGAGCGGCGCCTCGACTCCGACGAGACCGAGGTGGCGGCCGGCCAGGTCGTGCAGTTCGGCCCGTTCACGTGCGAGTTCATCGCCGTCAACCACTCGATCCCAGACGCGCTCGCTGTCGCCGTCACGACCGAGGCCGGGACGCTGTTCCACACCGGTGACTTCAAGGCCGACATGACGCCGCTGGACGGTCGGCTGACCGACATGGCGGCGTTCTACAAGCTCGGCGACCGCGGCGTCGACCTGCTGCTCAGCGACTCGACGAACGCCGACGTGCCGGGCTTCGTGGCGACCGAGCGCGACATCGGGCCCGTCCTCGACCGGGTCATCGGCGAGGCGTCCGGCCGGGTCTTCGTGGTGTGCACCTCGAGCCACGTGCACCGCATCCAGCAGGTGCTCAACGCGGCCCGCAACCGGCAGCGGCACGTGGCCATCATCGGGCGCTCGATGGTGCGCAACGCCGGGATCGCCGACGACCTCGGCTACCTCAACGTCCCACCGGGGCTGTTGCTCTCGGTGGAGGAGGTCGACAAGCTGCCCGACGACGGGATGCTCGTGCTCTGCACGGGGTCGCAGGGCGAGCCGGCCGCCGCGCTGAGCCGGATGGCGCGGGGCCAGCACAAGGACTTCACGCTCGGCGAGGGCGACCTGGTCATCTTCGCGAGCTCGCTGATCCCCGGCAACGAGAGCGCGGTCTACCGGCTCATCGACCGGCTGGCCTACTCCGGCGTCGACGTGATCACCCGCCAGCAGGCGCCGATCCACGTCAGCGGCCACGCCGCGGCCGGCGAGCTGACCGGCGTGCTCAACGCCCTGCGCCCCCGCAACTTCATGCCGGTGCACGGTGAGGGGCGCCACCTGCGCGCGCACGCCAAGATCGCCATGAGCGTCGGGGTCCCGGAGGACCGCATCCTCGTGGTGCGCGACGGCGCGGTGGTCGACCTCGGTGACGGCAAGGCGTCCGTGGTCGGCCGGGTCTCGGCCGGCTTCACCTACGTCGACGGCGGTGGCGTCGGCGACGTGGGGGAGGAGAGCCTCCGCGACCGGCTGATCCTCGGCGACGAGGGGTTCATCTCCGCCGTGGTCGTGGTCGACTCGAGCTCGGGCACCGTCGTCGCCGGGCCGGAGATCTCGGCCCGCGGCTTCGCCGACGAGGACGCGCCGCTGGACGACATCCGGCAGCGGGTGGCCGACGACATCGCCAACTCACCGCATTCCGAGCCCGTCGACCCCGACGAGCTGCGCCGGATCATCCGCCGCTCCATCGGCTCGCAGGTCAACCGGGTCCACCGGCGCCGGCCGATGATCCTGGTCTACGTCGTCGAGACGTGACTGCCCTCTACCCCCGCGAGCTTCGGCCCGGACCCACGACGGACAGCTCGCTGCGCTCGCGGCTTCGCCGTCCGTCATGGGCACCGGGACCGATCGCGGGGCGCGCGGGCTTCGCCCGCAAGGCCGGGTCGCTGCGCTCCCTCCGCTCCCATTGCGTTGATACCCCCGCGAGCTTCGGCCCGGGACCCACGACGGACCGAGCTCGCTGCGCTCGCGGCTTCGCCGTCCGTCATGGGCACCGGGACCGATCGCGGGGCGCGCGGGCTTCGCCCGCAAGGCCGGGTCGCTGCGCTCCCTCCGCTCCCATTGCGTTGATACCCCCGCGAGCTTCGGCCCGGACCCACGACGGACAGCTCGCTGCGCTCGCGGCTTCGCCGTCCGTCATGGGCACCGGGACCGATCGCGGGGCGCGCGGGCTTCGCCCGCAAGGCCGGGTCGCTGCGCTCCCTCCGCTCCCATTGCGTTGATACCCCCGCGAGCTTCGGCTCTGTCTGATACCCCGGCGAGCCTCGACCCGAGTCCGCGGCGACGCTCGCTGGCGCTCGCAGGCGCCTGGCTCGCTGCGCTCGCTCGGCGCAGTCGCCACGGCCATCGGGCCGATCGCCGGGCGCGCTCGCTTCGCTCGCGAAAGACCGGGTCGCTTCGCTCCCACGCGCCCATTGAGTTTGGGGCGGTCGAGCCCTCTGTCTCGTGTGCCGGGCACACGAGACACGCGAAAGTCATGGAGCGCTTCACCGCAGCGGTGAGAACGTTGCCCCATGGAGCTTCCCGAGGCGGTGCGCGTGCGGCTGGTGTCGCTGGTCGCCGCGAGCCTCGGCGACGTGACACCGCTCCCGGCCGCGCTCAAGCAGGTCGCCGGCTTCGTGCCCGCGCGCCGCGCCAGGCTCGGCGCGACGGCAATCATCGCGGAGCTCGAGCGTGACGACGATCTACGGGCGCGGGTCGCAGTCCAGGTCCGGTCCCGGACCGACGGTGAGGCCGTCGACGTCGCGGCAATGGCCTGGCTGGAGCGCTCCGAGGGCTGGGAGGACGCCGTACGCCGGGTGCTCGACCGCTCCGCGCAGCCCGAGAACGGCGTGCAGCAGGAGCAGCGCGAGCAGCGGCTGCGCGACCGCGCCGACGAGGCCGAGCGTGCGCTGCGCGAGCAGCGGCGCCGCCACAAGGAGGCGCTCGACGCCCTGAAGGCCGAGGTGAGCACGCTGCGCCGCACGCTCGGCGAGACCCGGACCAAGGAGCGGGCCGCTCGCGAGGAGGCCGAAGAGACCCGGAGCGCGGCCGAGGAGGCCACCAGCCGGCTGGAGCGCGAGGCGCGCCAGCTCCGGGCCCAGGTGGCCAAGCTCGAGGAGCAGGCGGGTGACCAGCGGCGCCAGGCCCGCACCGACCGCGACGACGCCACCGTCCGGGCGCGCATGCTGCTCGACACGCTCGGGGACGCCGTGGCCGGCCTGCGCCGCGAGCTCGCGCTGCCCCCGAGCTCGAGCTCGCCGGGGGAGCGGGTCGAGGAGTCCTTCGCCGAGGAGCCAAGCCCTCAGCCCGGGCCGCCCCTCGTGCAGGACCCGGCCCGGCTCGCGCAATACCTCGCGCTGCCCAGACCGCGGCTCATCGTCGACGGCTACAACGTCACGAAGGCCGCCTGGCCCACCCAGACCCTCGAGGCCCAGCGCACCCGCCTCCTGAGCCTGCTGGGCGCTCTGGTGGCGCGCACGGGGGCGGAGACCACCGTCGTCTTCGACGGCGCCGGGAGCGACGCCAGGTCGGCCGTGGCGGCACCCCGCGGCGTGAAGGTGCTGTTCAGCCCGCCGGGCGTCATCGCCGACGACGTCATCCGCGACCTGGTGGCCGCGGAGCCGCCCGGGCGGGTGCTGGTCGTGGTCACCGACGATCGTGAGCTGGGGGCGGACGTACGCCGCGCCGGCGCACGGGTGGCGGGGGCACGCGCGCTGGCCGAGTGAGCCGGGTCCGTCAGCACTGTCGGTGGTCACTGGGACGGTTCTCCACATGACGACGCGAATCGACTGCGACACCTGCGTGGTGCGCGGGCTGGCCTGCCACGACTGTGTGGTGACGGTCCTGTTGGGGCCACCGCCGGAGCTCACCATGGACGACGACGAGCGGCGGGCCCTCGACGTGCTCGCCGAGGGGGGGCTGGTGCCCCCGCTGCGGCTGGTGCAGCCGGTGGTCGGCCCCACCGTGGAGTCTGCGTGAGCGCGCTCCCACCCGCGGTCAAGAGAGGGCTGACAAGTCTGTGACTGGTGTGACTGGTGTGACTCAAGTGACAGGGGAGGCTGCATCGGCCCTGACTGGCTGAAAATCCGGTGGACACAGACGGTTGAGGTTTGGACGACCCACGGTGAGACCCACTACGGTGCTGGATCAGGTGCTCGTGGAAGTGGTCCACCAGGTCCGCGCGAGCGCCGCGTCGAGCTTCACGTCGTCTTCGGGCGGCGCGGGGGCCGGGGAACCACCCGCTGCTGATGGTTGGCAGCACCTGGGGTGAATCACCAGTGAGGGCGCCAGAGGGCCGGATCGGCCTGCGGTGACGGAGCTGGTGTAGGGCAAGTCGTGCCCGAATCCGTCAGCTCACCCGGTAGGCGTACGACATGCAAGGAGACCTCCGCCTCGTGTTCCACGGACGGAAGCGACTGGCTGCGGCCGTGTCGTGGCTGGCCCTCGTCGCAGGCGTCGGTGTGATCGGGCTCGTGCCCGCCCAGCCCGCCCAGGCCGAGCCCGACATCGATGACGTGCAGGCGCGCGTCGACACCCTGTTCCACGAGGCGGAGCAGGCCTCCGAGCGGCTGAACGACGCCAAGCTCGAGCTGTCCGAGCTGCGCGGCGACATGGTCTCGCTCCAGGCCGACCAGGACCGCCAGCACACCAAGCTGGAGACGGCCCGCGATGACCTCCAGGACTCGATCGTGAGCGCCTACGAGGGCCAGAGCCTCTCGGCGGTCAGCATGGTCGCCAACACCGACGACGCGAGCTCGTTCGTCTCGAGCCTCTCGACCATGTCGGCCTACAACGACCTGCAGGGCCAGCTCTTCGACTCCTTCACCACGGAGGCGAAGGCGCTCAACATCCGCGAGAAGGCGACCGCTCAGCGCGCGGCCGAGATCGAGAAGAAGCAGGCCCAGCTCGCCGCGGAGAAGGAAACGATCGACACCAAGCTCGCGACGGCCAAGGACCTCCTCGCGAAGCTGAAGGCCGAGGAGCGCGAGGCGCTGCTCAGCCGAGGGTCGGTCACGATTCCCTCGGGCATCGACGCCTCCGGCGCCGCGGCGACCGCGATCCGCTACGCCATGGCCCAGGTCGGCAAGGCCTACGTCTACGGCGCCGCCGGCCCCAGCGCTTTCGACTGCTCCGGCCTGATGATGAGGGCGTGGGCGCAGGCCGGCGTCGGTCTCCCACACTCGTCCAGCGCCCAGTACGGCATCGGCCATCACGTCGGGTCCGGTGACCTGAAACCCGGCGACCTGGTCTTCTACTACTCACCGATCAGCCACGTGGCCATGTACATCGGCAACGGTCTGATCGTCGAGGCAGCGAACCCCGGTGCCGGCGTCCGGGTCTCCGGTGTCTTCTCGATGCCCTACGCCGGCGCGACCCGATTGGTCGGCTGACACACTTCCCCCATGGGTCGCCGTCCGTGGGTGCTCACGGGTGCGCTGACAGCGGTCGTCGTCGTGGTCGCCCTGGTGACCTGGCTGCTGGTGCGGTCCGACCCCTATGTCGCGCCGACGCCGTCCGGCACGGTCGCGAAGCCGGACCCGGCCGGCGCCGGCCACGCACTGCAGCGGCTCCAGGACGCCGTGACGTCGCGGGACGAGTCGGCCGCCGCGGAGCTGGCGCCCGGCGACGACGACGCCGCCGGCGACCTGCTGGCCGCGGTGGTCGCGAACGCCGAAGCGCTGCACGTCGAGGAGTTCACCGCCCGCTACGTCGACGGCGTCGGGGCCGTGGACCGCTCCGGCCGGTGGCAGGCCGCGGTCGACCTCACGTGGCGGTTCGCCGGGTTCGACCGGGCGGCGGCGCACGAGGAGGTGCTGGTCGGCTTCGTCGCCGACGGTGGCACGGTGGGCATCAGCTCGATCGGCGGCGGTGACCGGCGCTCGCCGCTCTGGCTGAGCGGTCCGGTCGACGTACGCCGAACGGCGGACACGCTGGTGCTCGCCACCACCGCGGTCGAGGCGGACCTGGTCGCAGGCCGCGCCGCGGCTGCGGTGCCCGTCGTGCGCGAGGTGCTGCCCCACTGGGACGGACACCTGGTCGTGGAGGTGCCGGGTTCCGAGAGCGGCCTCGAAGCCGCCCTGGCGGCCGAGCCCGGCAGCTATGCCGACATCGCCGCCGTCACGGCGTCGGTCGACGGCACCGTGGCACCCGACTCCCAGCTGCACGTCTTCGTCAACCCGGACGTCTACGACGACCTGGAACCGGTCGGCGGGCAGGTCGTGGTCAGCCACGAGGCGACCCATCTCGCGACCCGCGCCCCCCTCACGAGCGGGGTTCCGCTGTGGCTGCTGGAGGGGTTCGCCGACTACGTGGCCCTGCACGCGGTGGCGCTGCCGATCACGACGACGGCGGGCCAGATCATCCAGCAGGTCCGGGCGGACGGGACGCCCGACCACCTGCCCGGCCAGCCTGAGTTCGACCAGTCCGACTCGCACCTCGGGGCGGCCTACGAGAGTGCGTGGGTCGCCTGCCTGGTGCTCGCGGACGCGGGCGGTCGTGACGCTCTGGTCCGGCTCTACGAGCAGGTCTCGCGCGGCCAGGAGCTCGAGGGGCAGCTGCAGCGGTTGTTCGACCTCAGCGAGGCAGAGCTCACCGCGCGGTGGCGAGAGCGGCTCCAGGAGCTCGCCGCTCGTGCCACCAACGCGGCCTGAACCGATCTCACCAGGCGGCTGCCAGACTGACCCTCGTGCCAGCTCGACGCGTCGCCGCGGTGGTGGCGGCCGCGGGGGCCGTCGTGTTCGTGGTGGTCGCGGCGCTGCTGGTCCCGTGGGACCCGATCCCCGGCGGGCCGCTGCACCCGCCGTCCGCGAGCTCGGTGTTCTCGGCCGAGCAGCTCCGGCACGCCGAGGACTACGCAGGCACCCAGCGGCTGCTCAGCTGGGCCTCGCTGGCCGTCTCGCTGGCAGTCGCCTGCGTCCTGGGCTTCAGCGGGGTCGGCAGCCGTCTCCTGGACCGGGTGCGCGGCCCGTGGTGGTGGCGGGTCGTGGTCGCGGTCGTCGCGATGGCCATGGCCGGTCGGCTCGCGACGCTGCCGTTCTCGATCGTGCTGCGGCACCGGGCCAGGGAGTTCGGGCTGACCCACCAGGCATGGGGGGCGTACGCCGTCGACCTGTCCAAGAGCCTCGCCGTGGACGTGGTGGCCACCTCCATCGCGCTCGTGGTGCTCGTGGGCGTCGCACGTCGGTGGCCGCGCGCCTGGCCCGCCGTCGCCGGGCTGCTGCTGGGTGGTCTGGTGATGCTCGGCTCGTTCGTCTACCCGCTCCTGGTCGAGCCGCTGTTCAACCACTTCGAACCGCTCCCGGACGGACCGCTCCGCACCCAGGTGCTCGCGCTGGCCGACGAGGAGGGCGTGCACGTGGACGACGTGCTGGTCGCCGACGCCTCGCGGCGCACGACCACGCTGAACGCCTATGTCTCCGGCTTCGGCTCCTCGCGCCGGGTCGTGGTCTACGACAACCTCGTCGACGGGCAGTCGAGGGTCGACGACCGCGAGGTGCTCTCCGTCGTGGCCCACGAGCTGGGACACGCGCGACACGACGACGTGCTGACCGGCTCGCTGCTGGGGGCCGCAGGCGCCCTCTTCGGTATCGGCCTGCTGGGCTTGCTGGCCGGGGGAGCGCGTGAGGGAGTGGCGGACCCGCGCACCGTGCCCCGGGTGGTGGCGCTGCTGGCGATCGCCTCACTGCTGGCCAGCCCGATCGAGAACGGCATCAGCCGGCGGATCGAGACGCGCGCCGACGTGGACGCGCTGGAGGCCACCGGCGACCCGGGGGCGTTCGTCGGGCTGCAGAAGGAGCTGGCGCTCAGGTCTCTGGCCGACCCCACGCCGTACGCCTGGTCGCAGTTCTGGTTCGGAAGCCACCCGACAACCCTGCAGCGCATCGCCCTCGCCGAGCGGCTCGCGGACTGATCGCCGACCTGAGCCGGCCCGAAATGCATTCACCCCCCGGGAGCGGCTGGCTCGTCAGGGGGTGAAGGGGTCGGTGCGGGAACCTGTCAGGGACAGGCCCCAATGCCCTGGCTCTCGTAGATGTCCGAGCAGCTGCCGTGGAACAGCCCACGGGCGCCACCGCCGAAGGCGAAGACGATCACGACGATCAGGGCGGCAATGCCGGCGATCAGAAGGCCGTACTCGACGGCCGACGCACCGCGCTCGCTGCGTTCGCCGCGCGCGCTGTGCTGACGGGGCTCCTGCATGCTCACCTCACCGATTGGTCCGAGAAAGAGGACGGGGCGCCGCAGCGTGTGCCGCGACGCCCCGTCTTGAAGAGTGCTGCGGTCAGCAGCCGCCGCCGGAGCCGCCGGAGGAGATCGAGTTGCAGGTGTCCTCGAAGATCGCGCGCAGGTTGTCACCGAAGGCGAACACGACGACGACGATGAGGGCCGCGATGCCGGCGATCAGCAGGCCGTACTCAACGGCCGAGGCGCCACGCTCGTCCATCTTGGCGGCCCGGGCGTTCAGCATGATGCGGAGGTAGTCCAGCATGGGTGTTTCTCCTTCAGAAGTGTGGTCCCACGAGACGGGGCGGGGGTGCCCCGGTGAGATCCATCTTGGAGAGGTCTGCGGGCCTTTGAGGCAGAATCCACGAGGTCCAACCGAGCGGGGGCGGGCATAGCCCGTTCGGACTATGCGTCGAGGCGCCGGTCGCCAGTCCTGAGGGAGCCCCGTCGACCGCCCAAATGTGCGGAAAACCGCGTCAGACGTGGGTTCTGGCCGCTTTCCCGGGCCGGAAGCCGGCCGAGACACTTTGATCAGGAGGCATGGACCAGGCGGACGCCGGCTCGGTCGTCGTCCTCGGCCCCATGGAGGGCACCCGGGACGTCCTGGGTGACGCCGTCGGCGTGCCCGATGAAGACCTGGCTCAGTTGTCCACGGGGCGCACGCTGGAGAGCAGCCCGATCCGCATCGCTGTGACCAGGGCCTGGGCGCGGTTGGAGGCGCCGAGCTTCTGGTAGATGCGGGCGATGTGCGACTTGGCGGTCGACTCGCTGAGGTAGAGCTTCTCGCCGATGGCCGCGGCACCCAGGCCGTCGGCGAGGAGGAGCAGGACCTCGTGCTCGCGGTCGGAGAGCCGGGTCGACTCGGCGGCGCTTCGACGCATCATGGCGCCCACCAGGCCGGTGCAGACGAACGAGCGGGGCGAGACGGCGGCGTGGCGGGCGGCGCGGATGACCTCACCCGAGGGGGCGTCCTTGCCGACGAAGCCGGAGGCGCCGGCCTGCATGGCGGCAAAGATCTGGTCGTCACCGGAGTGCATCGTGAGCACCACGAGCCCGGTGGTGTTGCTGACCTTGCGGATCGACCGGACGATGTCGAGCCCGGTGCCGTCCTGCAGCTGGAGGTCGGCCACGACCACGTCGGGACGGAGCTCGTCGTACTTCTTGAGCGCCTCGACGACCGAGCCGGCCTGGGCGACGATCGTCATGTCGTCCTCGAGGTCGAAGACTCCGGCGAGTCCGCTGCGGATCAGCTCGTGATCGTCGACGAGAAGCACTGTGGTGGGGGTCGTGCTCATGCTGTGACCTTTTCATGGATGTCGTCGGAGACGGGGGACTCCGAGGCGGGGGTGCCGGGAAGTCGCACGGTGACCGACAGGCCCCCGGATGACGTCTCCCCGATCTCGAGCGTGGCGTTGATGAGCAGCGCCCGCTCCTTCATGATGTGCAGGCCGTGCGAGGTCGACCGGGCGGTCTGGAGGCCCCGGCCGTTGTCGGAGACCGTGATGAGGGCTTCCGGGGCGTGCACGACGCAGTGGACGTCGATCGCGGACGCCTGGGCGTGCCGCACAGCGTTGTTCATCGCTTCCTGGGCGATGCGGAACAGCTCGGCCTCGACCTCGGGGCGGAGCCGCTGGGTGTGCTCGTCGAGGGTGACGTGGATCGGCACCCCGGACACCTCGGACAGGTTGCGGGCGATCGAGCCGATCGCGGTGCCGAGGCTCTCGCTCTGGCCGACACTGGTGCGCAAGGTGACCACGGAACGGCGGATCTCCGCGACCACGGCCGAGATCCGGTCGCGGAGCATGTCGATCCGCTCGGCCTGCTCCGGAGACGTGACGCCGACCCGCAGGGTGTCGACGAGGTAGCCGAGCGAGGCGATGTCCTGGGCGACGCCGTCGTGCATCTCGCGGGACAGTCGGCGACGCTCCTCGGCGGTGGCCGCGTCGCGGAACGCCGAGAAGAGCAGGGCCGTGTCGAGATGGACAGCGCTCGGGCCGAGCCGGCGCATCAGCTTGCGAATGCGGTCCTCGACGCCGATCCTGGCCGGGTCGACGCGGGCCGACAGCACGCCGGCCACGATCGCGGTGGTGCCGGCCTCGGTGTTGAGCGGGAAGGCGAAGACGTGGTCGTGCAGGACCGGCAGCCCGACGGCCCACGCCTCGACCGCGATGTCCTCGCACTCGTTGATGTTGACCGAGGCGCCCATCGCCTTGGTCACCAACGGCGTCAGGGTGTCACCTCGGGGCACGCTGATCACCAGCGCCGAGGTCGGCAGGTCGTCGCGGACCGCGCTGAGGATGGCGCCGCCGAGCGCGACCGGGTCGAGACCGTTGTCGAGCCCCCCGGAGATGTCGATCAGCTGCCGGATCAGCCCCTGGGCGTAGTGATAGGGGGCGAGCGGGTCCGGCTTCTCGTTGAGCGCGGAGTGCAGGAAGGTGCCGACCAGGCCGAGGCCCAGGCCGGTCATGCTCCAGCTGAACGCGCCGAACCCCTGGTCGCCGTCGAGGCCTCCGAAGGACACGAGGGACGACCACGACGACCGTGGTCAGCTGGGCCGAGAGGGCCAGGGCCACTCCCTGCAACGACCGGTAGAGGCCGGCGGTGAACGACGGGACCGCGAGCGCGCCGAGCACGGCGAGCGTGCTTGTCGAGGGTGAAGCCGCAGACCGCGCCGATGCTCGCCGCCTCAACGGTGATCACCACCATCACCGGCAGCCGCTGCCGCCAGTCGGCCAGGCTGCTCAGCGCCCACACGAAGCCGATCGCGATCAGCGCGATCAGGGCCGGTGTGTCCTGCGCCCACAGCACCGGCCCGAGCAGCGCGACCAGGACGAATGCCCGTGCAGCGGCACTCAGCCTGACGTGCTGGCGTTCGCGGAGCCTCATTTCGAAAAGCTGTCCATGATGCTCAGCACGGCCGGTCCCATGACCGCGATGAACAGGGTAGGAAGAATGCAGAAGATCAGCGGGATCGTGATCTTCACGGGAACCTGCTGGGCCTTCTCCTCGGCCCGCTGACGACGCTTGACCCGCATTTCTGCGGACTGTACTCGCAGAACCTGCGCCACGGGGATACCGAACGAGTCGGCCTGCACCATGGCGCCGACGAAGGTGCGCAGGTCGCCCACCGTCGTGCGTTCGCCCATCGCGCGCAGCGCGTCGGCGCGTCCCTGGCCGATCTGCATCTCCCGCATGACCCGGGACAGCTCCTCGGCCAGCGGACCCTCGGTGTTGCGGGCCACCTGCTGCAGGGCCGCGTCGAAGCCGAGGCCGGACTCCACGCTGATCGTGAGCAGGTCGATCGCGTCGGGGAGGTCGCGCTGGAGCCGCTCGGCCCGCTCGTGCGACTTCTGGTAGAGGTAGAGGTTGGGGGCGAAGAAGCCCACGACCAGCGCGGCGACCACGACGACGATGCGGACCGCCGGGGCAGTCGAGCATCAGCTGGAAGACCAGGCCGAACGACGAGGCCGACGACGGCGCCGATCACCTTGCCGGACAGGACGCGGTCGACGGTCCAGCCCGCCGGGTTGCCGGCCAGGTCGAGCTTGCGCCGGATCCGCTCGGCGGTGTCCGCGCCGGAGATCCGGCGACCGACGCCGACCGCACGGGCCTGCAGGGGAGCGAGGACCCGCTCACCGAAGGACTTCTCCAGCTCCTGGTTGAGCTCCTTGGGCGCGTTGGTCATCGCCTCGAGCACCGCCAGCGAGCGGGTCACACCGCTCTGGGTGGTGGTGCTGAGCGCGGAGCCGATCAGGACGATCGCCAGGAGGACGAGGCCGATGCCGAGCACGAAGAGGATGACCATCTCAGACCTCCACCTTGACCAGTCGACTCATCCAGAACACCCCGACGGAGAGGATGGTTGCTGCACCTGCCAGCATCGCCCAGCCCAGAGGCTTCTGGAACATGACGATGACGTAGTCGTAGTTCGTCAACAGAAGGTAGACCATGAACAGCGGCGGAAGGCCGCCCAACACCCAGGCGGAGAGCTTTCCTTCTGCGGCCAGGGCGGCGACCTGACGGCGCACGTACTCGCGCTCGCGCATCGTGGCCGCCACCGTGTCGAGGAGCTCGGCCAGGTTGCCGCCGACCTGCCGCTGGATCTTGATCGCCATGACGACCCACTCGAAGTCCTTGCTGTCGAACCGCTCGGCGACGCCCTCGAGCGCGTCCTCGAGCGAGACGCCGAGCCGGGTCTCCACCAGCACCCGCCGGAACTCGGACGCGATCGGCTCGGCGCCCTCGCGGACGATCGTGTCGATCGACTGGGCGAGCGAGAGGCCGGCGGCCAGCGAGCCGGACATCAGCTGCAGGGTGTCGGGCAGGCCGGAGTTGAACGCCTTGCGGCGCCGCGACCGGCCGGAAGCCGAGGTAGATCCACGGCCCGAACAGGCCGACGCACGAGGAAGACCGAAGCCGATGACCGGGTTGCCGCCGCCCAGCAGCAGGCCGACGCAGGCCGGAGACGAAGAAGATGCGCGCCGTGCACGAGCAGCCACTCCGAGGACTTGAGCTCGCTGCCCGCGGCCTGGAGCCGGGCGCTGATGCGCGCGTCCAGGTCCTTGTTGCGGCGCAGCACGTTGGCCGCGGTCTCCTTGGCCGAGGCGAAGGTGACGTCGGTGTCGAGACCCCGCGGCCGCGTCGGGGCTGCCGCACCGCGGCCTGGATCTCGGTGTACCGCGTGACCCGGTCGGCGGCGCTGAGCCCGCGTGCTTGCGGGGGACCAGGAGGGCCGCGCAGGAACACGAGCCCGAGCGCGAGCGCGCCCGGACCGGCGTAGAGGGCCCACGAGGGCGGGGTCCACGATCGGGCGCGGACGCAGCTCGGGCCGCGGCCGGTTCGACGGTCGAGAACGCCTCGGCGCTGATCGAGCCGCTCGAGGTCGGCAGCGTGACCTTGATCGTGGCCTGGGTCTTGTCGAAGCCTGACGGCAGCGTGGCGGTGACCAGCACCTGGTCGGGCGAGGACGTCGGCCTCGGCCGCGAAGGCGGCCTGGAGCGCGGCCGGGTCGGACGGGATGACCTGACCCTGGCCGGCCGTGGCCAGCTGCTGCAGCGCCGTCGAGGGCCGGAGCCGTCCTGCTCGAGGGCGACGACGTCGGCGAGCACCTCGGCGTCCTTGATGCTTCGCGGTCGCCGTCGTCGATGGGCGTCTTGCTGGTGTCGGCGCCGTCCGAGAGGACCAGCAGGCTGCGCTGGCCCTCGGTGCCGGCCACGTCGACGGCCTGGATCACGCCGTCGTAGAGCCGGGTCTGCTTGCGTCAGCGTGAGCCCGTCGAGCACCGCCTGCGGCGGCGGCGCGGTCGGTCGTCGGGTCGAGGACGGTGGTGACCTCGCCGGCGAAGGTGACGATGCCGACGTAGACGTCGTCGGGCACGGAGGTGATGAACTCGCTGCGCGGCGACCTTGGCGGCGTCGAAGCGGCTCGCCCTTCATCGACTTGCTGGTGTCGATGGCGATGCACGGCGGTGCGCTGCACGGTCGGTGTCGGTGCTCGGCCGGCTCGGCGGTCGCGCTGGCGTTCTTGCCGTCGACGGTGACCTTGACGCCGTCGAGGTCGACGTCGGCGTCGGCCGGGACCGAGACCAGGACCTGGACGGAGCCGGGCTTGGTCTCGACGTGGGTGATCGAGCCGTCGGCGGCCAGCGCGGCGCGAGGGCGCGAGCGCCAGCCCGAGCGGCGGCGAGCGCGGCGAGGGCGCGGACGCACGACGCGGCTGCGGGGTGCTCATGCGCGCTCCGGTGCGAAGAGCAGCGGGTCCACGGTGACGTTGGCGTAGGCCATCTTCTCGAGGAACTTGGGACGCAGGCCGGTCGAGGCGAGGCGGCCCAGGGTGCGGCCCTCGGCGTCGAAGCCGCGCGTGCCGTCCCAGAGGAAGACGTCCTGGAGGGTGATCACGTCGCCCTCCATCCGCTCGACCTCGGTGACGTGGGTGATGCGGCGCGAGCCGTCCTTGAACCGGGTCTGGTGCACGATCAGGTCGACCGCGGAGGCGACCTGCTCGCGGATGGCCCGCATCGGCAGGTCCATGCCCGCCATCAGCACCAGCGTCTCCATGCGGGCGAGCGTGTCGCGCGGACCGTTGGAGTGCAGCGTGCTGATCGAGCCGTCGTGACCGGTGTTCATCGCCTGGAGCATGTCGAGCGCGGAGGCGTCGCGGACCTCACCGACGACGATGCGGTCGGGACGCATACGCAGGCTGTTCTTCACCAGGTCGCGGATGGTCACCGCGCCCTTGCCCTCGATGTTGGACGGGCGGGACTCGAGCCGGACCACGTGGTCCTGCTTGAGCTGGAGCTCGGCGGCGTCCTCGATGGTGACGATGCGCTCGTCGTGCGGGATGAACGACGACAGCACGTTGAGCGTGGTCGTCTTCCCGGCGCCGGTGCTGCCGGACACGATGATGTTGAGCCGGCCGCGGACGCAGGCGTCGAGGAACTCGGCGGTCTTCGGGCTCAGCGAGCCGAAGTCGATGAGGTTCTGCACGGTCAGCGGGTCGGTGGCGAACTTACGGATGGTCAGCGCGGAGCCGTCCACGGCCAGCGGCGGCACGATCGCGTTGACACGGCTGCCGTCGGGGAGCCGGGCGTCCACCATCGGGCTCGACTCGTCGACGCGGCGCCCGATCCGCGACACGATCTTGTCGATCGTCCGGCGCAGGTGCGCCTCGTCGGTGAAGTGCGCGTCGGCGGGCATCAGCCGGCCCGACTTCTCCAGCCAGATGCTGTTGTGGCCGTTGACCATGACCTCGGAGACGTCCGGGTCACGCAGGAACGGCTCGATCGGTCCGTAGCCCAGGATGTCGTCGCTGATCTCCTGGGTGACGCGGGCCCGGTCGCTGCTGCTCAGCGGCCGGTCCTGCGAGCCGAGCACGTCGGCGAGGACCTTGCGGACCTCGGAGTCGAGCTCGTTCTGGTCCATGTCGGAGTCGTAGAGGCGCGGACCCATCTGCTGGAGCAGCTGGACGTGGACGCTGCTCTTCAGCTCCTCGATCCGGTCGGACTGCGCCGGTGTTGACGAAGCCGCGGCGTACCTGACGCGTCGGCGCGTGCGCCGGCGCCGGCGTCGCCGCCCGGGGCACCGAGCCGCGGCTGGGCGGAGCCGCCGCTGCTGTTCGGCACCCATGGCGGCGGGCACGTCGGCCCGACGCTTGCCGCCGCGCGCGGCGGCCTCGGCGGCCGCGACCGCGGAGTCGACGGGGGAGACCGGGTCGGGGACGGCGTGGTCGGCATCGGGCAGACCCTCATGCCCGGCTCGGCGGAGGGCCTCCGGCAGCTCGGCCGTCGCCTGCGGGACGTCGCGGGCGGCGGCGAGCCGGTCGGCAAGGTTCATGGCTACTTACGCCTCCTCGAGCGGCGGCTCTTCGCCTCCGCCTCGCTCTGCGGGCTGCTGGGCTCGGCGACTGCTCATGGCAGCCGACGCAGATCGCCGGCCAGCTTCGCGGCCAGCTGGCGGATGGCGACGCTGAGCTGGTGCTCGGGGTCGCTCACGATCACCGGGCTGCCTGCGTTGGTGGCCGCGGCGATCTCGAGCGAGCTGGAGATCTGCGTGTCGACGCGTCATGCCGAGGATGCCCTCGACCTTGTCGGCGTTGATGCCGACCTCGTCGTCGGCGCGGTTGAGCACCAGGTGCCGGTTGTCACGGGCGATGTGGAGCGCGTCGAAGGTCTCGACGGCGACCTTGACGTTCTTCAGCGTCGGTACGTCGAGGGTGGTGACCAGGACGATCTCGTCGGTCTCGTCGAGCGCGGTGAGCACCTGCTCGTCGAAGGCCGGGGCCAGTGTCGATGACGACGTAGTCGAAGGTCTCGCGCAGGGTGCGGATGATCCGCGAGACCAGCAGCGGGGTGATCCGCTCGCGGGTGTCGGGGTGCGGCGGGGCGGCGAGCACCATGAGCGAGTCCTGGTGCCGGGTGAGCAGCCCGTCGAGCATCTCGACGTCGATCGAGTCCTCGGAGCCGATGGCCTGCTCGATCGAGTGCGTCGGGAAGAGCTGCATGGTGATCGCGACGTCGCCGAAGGCGAGGTCGAGGTCGACCAGGCAGACCCGGCGGGCACCCTTCTCGGTCAGCGCCAGCGCCAGGTTGACCGAGATCGTGGTCTTGCCGACGCCGCCCTTGGGCGAGAAGACGGCGATGACCTTGCTCATGTGCATCGAGCCGGACGGGGCCGCGCAGGGCCACGAACAGCTCGTAGGCGCGGTTGAGCGCCTCGGTGATCGCGGTCGGGTCGTTGTGGTGCACGACGTCGCGGGCGCCGGACCTCATCGCGGCGCCCAGCAGCTCGCCGGTCAGCTCCTCGCGGGCGAGGATCGTGCTGATCGCGGGCGCGGCCGTGCGCAGCGCCTCGCAGGTGAGCACGACTCCTCGTCGGTGAGCGTCGGCCCGAGGACCACGACGTACTCGTCGGCGTGCGCGCTGAGCCACGCATTGAGACGGTCCACGGACTCGACGCCGTGGGAGCCTGCCGGCATCGAGGCCAGCAGGGTCTCCACGACCATCGGGTCGGGGTCAACGACGACGGGCATCGGTTCGTCCTCACTTGAAGAGGTTTGGTCGAAGGTCATGGGTCCGGCGTCGGGCGCGACGCGCGCTCTTGTCGGTGAGCAGGCCGAAGGCCAGCTCGCCGTTGCCCTGGCGCGTAGAGCGACCTTCTCGGCCTGCTGCTGGTTCGAGCCGAGAGTGGTCAGGAGCGTGCGGGGCAGCTGCTCGGTCGTCGAGGCGCCCGTCTCGTCCGTCGTGGTGGTCGACACCGGCGTGGTCGAGCCGACGCCGAGGACGGTGACCCGGTCGAGCAGGAGCCGGGTGAACGGCGTGCCGTCTGGCCTGGTCGGTGCCGGTCAGGAAGATCGCGACCTGGGAGCCCGGGTTGACGAAGCCCGCGACGCGGGCCGGGTCGGTGAGGTTGACCGAGACCGCCATCGTTGGCGTCCGGGATCTGGAGGGCGACGACTGCACCGCCGCGGTGGCGCCCCACTTCGCCGAGATGATCTGCTCGCCCGGGTAGATGGTGCCGAGCGAGACCGTGCCGGTGAGGGAGTCGGTCGTCGTCTGGTAGCCGTCGAGCAGCGCGTCCTTGGACACCGCCTGCAGCGCCAGCTTGCCGGCGGCCTGCGCGTCCTCGAACGTCTCGCCGGGAGCGATGACGGCGGTGGCTTCGAGCACCTCGACGGTGTCGAACTTCTCCTCCGCCCGGGTGTCAGCACCCTTGGTGTAGAGGAAGACGAGTGCCGAGCCGACGGCCGCAACGAGCACGGCCACGACCAGAAGAATCCTACGACGGTCCATCGAACGAGACCTTTCCGTCCCTTACGGGAGGCAGGCTGATGTGCCCGCCAGCCCTGTCCCACGAGTGCTGTCCCTCGGTCTAGAACTGTAGGAACGCGCGGGGTGGCGCGTATGGGTTTTGGCCGAACTCGTGCGACTTCGGGCCGAAGCTCGTACGAGTGCACTACGGCACGTAGTACAAGGTGGGCGTAGCGTCGGGTGTGAGCTGCTACAACGCCGCCCCGGCGAGCTTCGGCCCCAGTCCGCGAGGACGCTCGCTGGCGCTCGCCGGCGCCTGGCTCGCTGCGCTCGCTTCGGCGCAGTCGTCACGGCCAGGGGACCGATCGCCGGGCGCGCGCTGCGCGCGACAAACCGGGTCGCTTCGCTCCCATCCAGGCCGAAGCTCGCCGGGGTATCAGGACAGCGAGCGAGAGCTCCTGCGAGCGCCAGCGAGCGTCGCCACGGACTGGGGGCCGAAGCTCGCGGGGGTTATGTATAGAGCGCGGCGACGTCGTCCTTGTTCTCGCGCATCACCACGTTGCGCTTGAGCTTGAGGCTGGGCGTGAGCTGCCCGCCCTCCTCGGTCCACTCGTCGGGGAGGATGCGGAACTTGCGGATCGACTCGGCCTTCGACACGGACTTGTTGGCGTCCTCGATGGCGGTCTCGATCTCGGCGTGCAGGTCGGCGTCGTCGACGAGGTCGACGACCTTGGCGGACTTCCCGTGCTGCTCGGCCCAGGCGGCGACGGCCTCCCGGTCGAGGGTGACCAGGGCCGCGATGAACGGCTGCCCGTCGCCGACCACCAGGCACTGGTCGACGAGCGCGTGCGCGCGGACCCGGTCCTCGAGGGCAGCCGGGGCGACGTTCTTGCCGCCGGCGGTCACCAGGATCTCCTTCTTGCGGCCGGTGATCCGGACGAAGCCCTCGTCGTCGACCTCGCCGACGTCGCCGGTGTGGAACCAGCCGTCGGGCTCGAGCACCTCGGCGGTCGCGGCGTCGTTGCGCCAGTAGCCGGTGAAGACCTGGCCGCCCTTGAACAGCAGCTCGCCGTCCTCGGCCACGCGGACGGCGGTGCCCGGGATCGGCCGGCCGACGGTGCCGATCTTGAGCGCGTCCGGCAGGTTGACCGTGAGCGCGGCGGTGGTCTCGGTGAGGCCGTAGCCCTCGAGCACCGTGACGCCGATCCCGCGGTAGAAGTGGCCGAGCCGGTCTCCGAGCGGTGCGCCGCCGGAGACGGCGTACTGGCAGCGTCCGCCGAGGGCGTCGCGCAGCTTGCCGTAGACGAGCCGGGAGAACACGGCGTGCTGGGCGCGCACGGACGAGGGACGGCTTGCCCTTGTCGAGGCCGCGCGAGTAGGCGATGGCGGTCTCGGCGGCGCGGTCGAAGATCGCGCCCCGGCCGTCGGCCGTGGCCCGCTGGGACGCGGTGTTGAAGACCTTCTCGAAGACCCGCGGCACGGCGAGCACGAACGTCGGCCGGAACGCCTGCAGGTCGGCCACGAGGTTCTTGATGTCGGCACTGTGGCCGAGCCGGGACCGGGAGCGGACGGCGCCGATCTGGATGATCCGCGCGAAGACGTGCGCCAGCGGCAGGAAGAGGAGGGTCGAGGCGTCCTCGGGCTCGAACAGCTCGTGCAGCTCGTCGACCGCCACGCCGAGCTCGACCATGAAGTTGCCGTGCGTGAGCATGCAGCCCTTGGGCCGGCCGGTGGTGCCCGAGGTGTAGATCAGGGTGGCGAGGTCGCCGGGGCCGGCCGCCGTGCGCCGCTCCTCGAGCGCCTCGTCGCTGATGTCCTGCCCGAGCCTGGTCAGGATGTCGACGGCGTTGTCGGTGATCGACCAGACGTGGTTGAGCTCGGTGAGCCCCGGCCGCACCTCGGTGACCCGGGCGACGTGGTCGGAGGTCTCCGCGACCACCGCGCGGGCGCCGGAGTCCTGCAGGATCCACTCGACCTGTTCGGTGGACGACGTCTCGTAGACCGGGACGGTCACGGCACCGGCGAACCAGATCGCGTAGTCGAGGAGCGTCCACTCGTAGCGGGTCTTGGAGATCAGGGCGACGCGGTCGCCCGCCTCGATGCCCGCGGCCACCAGCCCCTTGGCGACCGCGGTCACCTCGCCGTGGAAGGCGGCGGCGGTCACGTCAGCCCCACCCACCGGCGTCCCGGCGGCTGAAGACCACCTCCGCAGCGTGGTCGCGCGCGTTGGTGACGACGTCGTCGGTCAGGTTGCCGGACGTCGGGACCTCCATGGTCGCCGGCGTGGAGTACTCGCGCACGTGCGGCACGTTACCGCCGGGTCCGGTGCGGCACATTTCTGGCCCGAGCCATCCGGTACGCTCGCTGACCGGCGATCCGGCCGCCCCTGCTGCGCTGTCGGCAGGTGGCGATCAGGGTCGGGGAGGACGAGCGCAGGGAGTTCGAGATGGCCGAGCAGACCACTTCCTCCATCACCGTCGACGCGCCCGCGTCGGCGGTCATGGACGTCATCGCCGACTTCGACGCCTACCCCAGTGGGCCAAGGGCGTCACCAAAGCCGAGACCCGGGCGTCCTACGACGACGGGCGGGCCGAGCAGGTGTTCTTCGCGCTCGACGTGAGCCCGATCAAGGACGAGTACACGCTCGCCTACAGTGGAACGGCGATCGCGAGGTCACCTGGACCCTGGTCCAGGGCAAGATGCTGCGCGCCCTCGACGGCGCCTACGTGCTGCGCGAGCTCGGTGGCGGCGCCACCGAGGTGACCTACCGGCTCGCCCTCGACGTCTCGATCCCGCTGATCGGGATGCTGAAGCGCAAGGGCGAGAAGATCCTCATCGACACCGCGCTCAAGGGGCTCAAGAAGCGCGTCGAGTCGCTCGGCTGAGGCTGGGCGACGGTTGAGAATCCTCCTGTTCACCGGCAAGGGCGGCGTCGGCAAGTCGACCGTCGCCTCCGGCACCGCTGCCCTGGCCGCCGCCGCGGGTCACCGCACGCTGGTGCTCTCGACCGACGCGGCGCACTCGCTGGCCGACGCGTTCGGCACCGCCGGTCGGGCCCGAGCCCACCCAGGTCGCCGACAACCTCTACGTCCAGCAGGTCGACGCCCAGCTGCGGTTCGAGCAGTCCTGGGCGGAGATCCAGGGCTACCTCCTCTCGGTGCTCGACACCACGGGGATGGACCCGGTGGCCGCCGAGGAGCTGACCGTCATCCCGGGCGCCGAGGAGGTGCTCGCGCTCCTCGAGCTGCGGCTGCACGCGCTCTCCGACGACTGGGACCTCATCGTCGTCGACTGCGCACCGACCGCCGAGACGCTGCGGCTGCTCGCTCTCCCGGAGGCGCTCGGCTGGTACATGCAGCGCGTCTTCCCGGTCCAGCAGCGGGTGGTCAAGGCGCTGCGGCCCGTCCTCACCCGAGCGGCCGGCGTGCCCATGCCGGGCGGGGGTGTCTTCGAGGCGGTCGAGCGGCTGCACGCCGAGCTCGACGAGGTCCGCGACCTGCTCTGCGGTCCCGACGCCAGCGTCCGCATCGTGCTCACCCCCGAGGCCGTGGTCCTGGCCGAGGCCCGGCGCGCCTACACGACGCTCTCGCTCTTCGGCTACCGCGTCGACGGGGTCGTCGCCAACCGGGTGTTCCCGGCCGAGGGGGCCGACGACTGGCGGGCAGGCTGGGTGATGGCCCAGGACGCCGTGCTCGCCGAGGTGACGCAGTCGTTCGCCGGCGTCCCGCTGTGGCGCTCGGAGTACCGCCCGGCCGAGCCCGTCGGCGTGGCCGCGCTCGAGGAGCTGGCCCGCGAGCTCTACGACGGTGCCGACCCGGTCGCCTCCTCCGGGGTGCGCGGCCCCTTCGAGGTGGTCTCGGTGCGCTCGGGCGTGCAGCTTCGGCTGCGGCTGCCGTTCGTCACCCGCGACCAGGTCGACCTGGCGCGCAGCGGGGACGAGCTCGTGGTCACCGTGGGCTCCTACCGCCGGTTGCTCACCCTCCCGGCGAGCCTGGCCCGGCTGCAGGTGACCGCCGCCGGGGTCGACGACCAGGGCGTGCTCCGGGTCTCGTTCCAGGACCCGTCCGCCTCCGGCAACGGGCGAGCCCCCAAGAAGGAGCGTGTCGGATGACCCCGCCCCAGGACGACCCCGTCGGCAGCGTGGGTGACGAGGCCGCGAAGCTGCTCGGTGCGCTGGCCGGCTGGGCAGGTGACCACGCCAAGGAGGTCAACGACCACATCGCCACCGGCGACGCCGAGTGCCTCTACTGCCCGATCTGCCGCACCGTGCACGCGGTGCGCGAGGCCAGCCCGGAGGTGAAGGCCCAGCTCGCGCAGGCGGCGTCGACGTTCCTGCAGGCCGCGGCCGGGCTGCTGTCGGCGGCCGGCGCCGCCGAGCCGCCGTCGTCGCGGGTGCAGCACATCGACCTCGACGCGGACGCCTCGGACGACACCGACCCGGACGAGGCGCCGTCGTGACTCTCTCCTGCGGCATCGACGTCGGCGGCACCAAGATCCTCGGCGGTGTCGTCGACGACGGCGGCGCCATCGTGGAGGAGCTCCGCGTGGAGTCCCCGGCCACCGACACCGAGGCCATCGAGAAGGCCATCGAGCAGCTGGTGACCGAGCTCAAGTCGCGCCACGAGATCACCGCCGTCGGCGTCGGCGCTGCGGGCTACATCGACAAGGCCCGCTCGACGGTGATGTTCGCGCCCAACATCGCCTGGCGCGACGTCACCCTCAAGGCCGACCTCGAGGCCCGGGTGGACCTGCCGGTCGTGGTCGAGAACGACGCGAACGCCGCGGCGTGGGGCGAGTTCACCTACGGCGCCGGCCACGACGTCGACGACCTGCTCCTGGTCACGGTCGGCACCGGCATCGGCGGCGGGATCGTCCACGACGGCGAGCTGCTCCGCGGGGCGTTCGGCGTCGGCGGCGAGATCGGCCACATGCGCGTGGTCCCCGACGGCATCCTGTGCGGCTGCGGCAACCGCGGCTGCTTCGAGCAGTACGCCAGCGGCAACGCCCTGGTCCGCGAGGCCCGTGCCGCGGCCCGGGCGGGCTCGCTGCTCGCCCAGTCGCTGCTGGACCGTGCGGGCGGCGACCCGGAGGCGATCACCGGTCCGCTGATCACCGAGTCGGCGCGAGCCGGCGACCCCTTCGCGGTCGAGCAGCTCGCCGCGCTCGGCCGCTGGCTGGGGGAGGGCATCGCCTCGCTGACCGCGGTGCTCGACCCGGCCGTCGTCGTGATCGGCGGTGGCGTGGGTGAGGCCGGCGACCTGCTGCTCACGCCGGTGCGTGCGGCGTTCAAGTCCCAGCTGACCGGGCGGGGTCACCGGCCGGTGCTCGAGATCCGCAAGGCCCGGCTCGGCAACCGCGCCGGGCTGATCGGCGCCGCCGACCTGGCTCGGCGCTAGGAGGCTGAGACGATGTCAGAGCGCGCCGCCGCCCGTGCTGCCACCAGGGCCAGCCGACGCGCCCGGGTCAACCTGTGGGACCCGCTGACCATCGGCATCGACATCGGCGGGACCAAGATCCTGGCCGGGGTGGTCGACTCGAGCGGAACGGTGGTCGAGCTCCGGCGCCGTCCCACCCTGGGCCACGACATCGTCGGGGTCGAGAACACCATCGTCGAGCTGGTGCGGGAGCTGCAGCAGCTCTACGACGTCGCGGCGGTCGGCATCGGTGCCGCCGGCTTCGTCGACGCCAGCCGGTCCACCGTGATGTTCTCGCCGCACCTCGCCTGGCGCGACGAGCCGCTGCGTGCCCGCGTCTCCAGCAGGCTCACCATCCCCGTCGTCGTCGACAACGACGCCAACACCACCGCGCTCGGCGAGAGCCGGTTCGGCGCCGGCGCCGGGCACCGGTTCGTCCTCTGCATCACCCTCGGCACCGGCATCGGTGGCGCGATCGTCATGGACGGCCGGGTCTACCGCGGCGCCAACGGCATGGCCGGCGAGTTCGGACACATGCAGGTGGTGCCCGACGGCCATCGCTGCCCGTGCGGCAACCGCGGGTGCTGGGAGCAGTACGCCTCCGGCAACGCCCTCGAGCGGGAGGCGCGGGAGCTGATCGTGGCCCGCTCGCCCGTGGCGCACCACCTCGCCGAGGTCTGCGGCGGTGACCCGGCGAAGCTGAGCGGCCCCCAGGTCACCGAGGCCGCCCAGCAGGGTGACCCCCTCGCGATCGAGCTGCTGGCCGACGTGGGTCGCTGGCTCGGCACCGGCACCGCCGGCCTGGTGGCGGCGTTCGACCCCAACTGCATCGTGATCGGCGGCGGGGTCTCCGACGCCGGCGAGCTCCTCCTCGGCCCGACCCGCGAGTCGATGCTCCGCTCGCTGGTCGGCCGCGGCTACCGCGCGGAGCCGCCGATCCTGCTCGCCCGCCTCGGCCCGCAGGCCGGCTTCATCGGCGCCGCCGACATGGCCCGCTCGGCTGCCCGCAGGTCGCGCCGCGCCGACCGCAAGCGGGAGCGCCAGCGCGAGCGGCAGCAGCTGCGCCAACAGCTGCGCGAGCAGCGCGGCGAGGGCTGGTTCCGCAGCAGGGCCGACCGGCCCGGCTCCTAGTAGCGGGTCGCGGCCGAGGCTAGTGGTCTGGCGGCGTCCGGGTGCGCGCACCGCACGACGGCGGAGCGACGGCTCCGGGACGCCTGTCGAGC
Source organism: uncultured Actinomycetota bacterium (assembly GCA_963793315.1). Lineage (GTDB taxonomy): Bacteria > Actinomycetota > Actinomycetes > Propionibacteriales > Nocardioidaceae > Nocardioides. The sequence goes on from CAWBZR010000011.1 coordinate 291,989, forward strand.
TTCGCCAACGCGCGAAGTGCGTACCCGGAGCGTGGCCAGGACCGAGAACTTCCGGCGACGCCACTAGTAGCGGGTCGCGGCTAAGGCTCGTGGTCTAGGCGGCGTCCGAGTGCGTGCATCGCAAGACGGCGGAGCGACGGCAGACCGGGTCGTCTGTCGAGCGTCGCCAACGAAGCGAAGTGCGTGCCCGGGCGTCGCCAGGACCAAGAATTAGCTGCGACGCGCTACTAGTCCTGTCAGCGAGATCCGCACACTAGGGCGTGTCCCGCACCCCGGGCACGCACCTGGCGGCGTCGGCGGACGCTGCGGAAGACGACCCAGTATGCCATGCGCTCCGCCGTCGTGCCATGCACCCACCTGGACCACGCACTTATCGCACGCATCTCGCTGACAGGACACTGGAACGCAATGGGAGTGGGGGAGCGAAGCGACCTGGTTGTTGCGCGCCGATCGCGGGGGTAGACAATCAGAGCCGGGCGCCGTCGTCCCAGGGGTCGATGTCGGTGTTGCGCGGCATCTTCGCGACCAGGTAGGCGAACCCGCCGATGAACGACGCCACCAGCAGATAGCCCATCCAGGGCATCAGCCGGAAGTCGAGCACCAGGCAGAGCAGCAGGATCGTGGGTGACCCGAACAGCCCGGCCCATGCGAGGAACCGGTCCGGTGACAGCCGGGGCAGCGGCGGAGGCCTGGGCGGCACGAACTCGTCGAGCTCGTCGTCGAGGTCGTCAGCCTGCGCCGGTGGCTCGGGAAGCGGCCGGAACAGGCGGCGCAGCCCGGCGCTGCCAGCGGCGTCGTAGCCCTGCTTGTCGTCCGGGTCGGAGCCGGGGTCCGTGCCCGGGTCGACGGTGGGGTCGGCGGTGGCTTCTTCGTCCAGGTCGGGCCGGTCGCCGTAGTTGTCGACGATGGCGCGCCAGGCGTCCTCCTCGCTGTCGCGCTGCACGAGACCGAGGGTACGCCGGTTGCGGAGAGCGTTAGAGTCTGGCCGACGGGCAGTCCAGTTGGCATTCGTCTCGCAGGGAGCTTTGGAGGTCAGCCGGGTGTTCTACTGGTTCCTGAAGTGGGTGGCACTCGGACCGGTGCTCCGGCTCGTCTTCCGTCCGCAGGTCTCCGGCGCCGAGCACGTGCCCGCGTCGGGCCCGGCGATCCTCGCCAGCAACCACCTGTCCTACGCCGACTGGCTCTTCATGCCGCTGACCTTGCCGCGGCGGGTCACGTTCGTCGCCAAGGCGGAGTACTTCAACACCCCCGGCATCAAGGGGTGGTTCCAGAAGAAGTTCTTCTCCGGCGCCGGTCAGGTGCCGATCGACCGGTCCGGCGCCAGCGCGGCCGAGGGTGCGCTGTCGGCGGCCAAGCGGATCCTCACCGAGGAGAAGGACCTCTTCGGGATCTACCCCGAGGGCACCCGCTCCCACGACGGCAAGCTCTACCGCGGCAAGACCGGCGTGGCCCGGCTCGCCCTGGAGTGCAAGGTCCCGGTGATCCCGGTGGCCGTGGTCGGCACCGACGTCGTGGCGCCCCCCGGCCAGACCTTCGGCAAGTTCACCCGCCCGATCGTGCGGTTCGGGAAGCCGCTGGACTTCTCCCGCTACGAGGGCATGGAGAACGACCGCTACATCCTGCGCTCGATCACCGACGAGATCATGTACGAGATCATGCGGCTCTCCGGGCAGGAGTACGTCGACAAGTACGCCGGCCGCGCCAAGGAGGACTCCAAGAAGGCCGCCGAAGCCGCCGCGAGCGCCGCCGAGGACGCCGCCGTGCACGACGAGCTGAACAAGAAGGCGTCGTAGCGCTGGCCGCTCTCCGGGTGCCGGCGCCGATCCGCCGGGCGGCGACGTGGTGGTTCGGACCCCACGCGACCGTCGAGGACCGGCTGTTCTCGTGGCTGGCGGTGCTGCGGCTGGTGCTGCTGGCGCACGCGATCGTGCTCAACGTCTATCGCCGCGACAACTTCGTGCACCCCCTCGGCGGCGCCGCCTGCCTCATCGCGATGGCGGCCTGGACGGCGTTCGCGATCTGGGCCTACGACGACCCGAGCCGGCGCGGTCCCTGGCTCCTTGTGACCGACCTCGCGGCGGCCGTGGGTGCGGTCCTGGTCTCGCCGGTGCTCAAGGGCGACGGGCTCTCGGCGACGGTGCCGGCGTTCTGGGTCATGGGAGCGCTGATGGCCTGGGCGATCCACTGGCGGTGGCTCGGCGGCCTGGTCGCCGGCGTGTGCATCACCGTCTCCGACCTGTCGATCCGCGAGCACGTCTCCCAGGCCAACTACGGCAACGCCTTCCTGCTGCTGGTGGGTGGTCCGATCGTGGGGTTCATGGTCGAGTCGCTGCAGCGGATGGCCGACGAGCGCGACCGGGCCCAGCGAGACGCGGCCGCCGCGGCCGAGCGCGCCCGACTGGCCCGGGCGGTTCACGACGGCGTGCTGCAGGTGCTGGGCCTGGTGCAGCGACGCGGCGCCGAGCTCGGCGGGGACGCCGCCGTGCTCGGTCGGCTGGCCGGCGAGCAGGAGGTAGTGCTGCGCACCCTGATCCGCGAGCAGGACCAGGTGGCGCCCGGGGCGGCCGGCACCACCGACCTGGCCGCCGCGCTGGTCCACCTCGAGGGACGGCCCGGCGTCCAGGTCGTCACCGCCGGTGCGGTCGAGCTGCCCGCCGCGGTGGCCTCGGAGCTGGTCGCGGTGGTCGCCGCCTGCCTCGACAACATCGCCCAGCACGTCGGTCCCGACGCCAGCGCGTGGGTGCTGCTGGAGGGCTACCCGGATCGGGTCGAGATCTCGGTCCGCGACGAGGGGCCGGGCATTCCCGAGGGCAGGCTGGAGCGCGCCGCGGCCGACGGGCGGCTCGGTGTCAGCCAGTCGATCCGGGGCCGGATCGCCGACCTCGGCGGCAGTGCCACCGTCACCACCGGCACGGACGGCACCGAGTGGGAGCTCGTGGTGCCGCGGATGATGACCGGGTGACCATCCACACCACCCATCCGTTCGCAGACCCCGAGCCGGACCCGGCTCGCCGCCTGCGCGGCCGGCTCGGCGGCAGCGCCACCCTCTGGACGGCCGGGAGGGACTCCGGACGGGCCGGGCTCACGCTCACGTCGGTCCTCGTCGTCCTGGGCCAGCCCGCCCGGGTGCTCGGCCTGGTCGACCCGGACTCCGACCTGGCTGATGCGGTCGCGTCGACCGGAGCGGCCGTCGTCCAGCTGCTCGCCTGGACGGACCGGGACCTGGCCGAGGGCTTCGCGGGCACCGCCCCGGCACCCGGCGGCGTGTTCGCCCAGGCCGAGTTCGTCGACACCGAGTGGGGACCCCGGCTGGCCGCACGCGACGACCTGGGCCGGCGTACGCCTCGAGAGCAGCAGCGAGGTCGGCTGGTCGCGGCTGCTCACCTGCGTGGTCGAGCGGCTCGAGGTGGGCGAGGACGACGACCCGCTGCTGCACCGGCGGGGGCGCTGGGTCAGGCCGGGTCCTACGTCGTCGGGGGATACCTGAGATAGCTGGTGCGGGTCGTGAGGACCGGAGGCTTTCCGCCGATCGTCATGTAGTCGTAGAGCAGGCCGCGGCTCTCCAGCACCGGCCGGAGAGGTCCGTTCCACGAGGCGCGTTGGCGGGCCTGCCATTCCCTCAACACGGTCTGCCCGATCGTGCGATGCGCGCGTGCGGTGATCCAGGTCGGGGCGACCAGGCTGAGCACGGCGCCCAGGAGGGCCCACCAGGCCACCACCACCACCTGGAACGTCGAGGCATCGGACAGCTCCTCATCGCCCCAGGCCAGGACACCCACCGCGACCCAGGCCAGGGCGAGGAAGAGCAGGCCGTAGAGGGCTGCCCATCCTGCCGAGACGCCCGCCGAGGCAGTCACCCGCGGCTCCCGGGTCCACCCGCCATCCACTCCTTGGGTCCAGCGGCGCATCCCGCGGGCCTGCCGGCGCGAGATCGCCCCGCCCACCACCACGACGAGGGCGGACGCGGCACCGACGACCACCAGCGCCATGGGCTCGAACCAGGTCTGTGCGCGATGGTCGTCGACCCACCGCCAGAGCAGGCAGCCGAGGCCGGCCAGCGCGGCCATCGCGGCCAGGACCCCCAGCACCGCACCGGTTGCCCTCCCCGTCGTCCAGCCCCTGGTCCGGTGCCTGACCGCCTTCTTGGCATCGACCCAGACCGCGTCGGGGGTACGGATCGGGTTGGGCAGGGCCGCCAGCAGCCACAGCCCGACCACCACGGCGGCAGCGGCTCCCAGCGAGACCACCGAGCCCTTGGCGCTCGTCCCCTGGTCGTTGACCGCCTTCATGACCGGTGCGGCGAGGGCCACGAGCGGGACGGCCGCGCCGAGCAGGACGGCGCCGTGGAGCAGGGTCCCGGACCGGAGCGCGGCGAAGGCGAGGGCGCCGACCACCACGCCCGCGCCCACCGTCGTCCCGGCGGCAGAGAACGAGCCCAGCACCCCGAAGAGCCCCAGCAGGAGCGCCAGTCCGCCGACGGCGAAGCCGAGGAGTCCCAGAGCCCGGGCGACGCCCGAGCCCGAGAGCAAGCCGGTCACCAGCCAGTAGGGGACCAGCGCCGCCCCCCGCACCGCCTTGGTGAGTGGCTTGAGCACCTTGGGCCCGAAGCGGTCGCTGTCGGCGAGGGTCACCATGGTCGCGGCGGCGGTGACGGCGGTCTTGATCATCGCGTCGCTGCGCGACTCCTCGTCGAGTGGTTCGCGGCCGATGCCGGCTCGGTCGAACGCCTCCAGGGCGCGGGGTCCGTGGGTGCGCCACACCTCGCCGCCGGCCCCGAGAGCCGTGAGCAGCTCGCTCTCGACCCGGAGGAACACCGCTCCGCGCGAGCGCTGGTTGCCACCGGTGACCAGGTCCTCGGTGATCGCGCGGGCCAGGGCGGGGAGCTCGGCCACGATGATCTGCTGCTGAATGGGGTACGCCGCGAGCCCCGCGAGCACCGGCAGGTAGCCGCGGTCGTCCGCCCCGCCGTTGAAGACCCGATTGACCTCCTTGACGGCCTCATCCCGGCGTTCGTCGAGCTCCTCGGGCACCGGGCCGCCGAGGTAGGACTCCGTCATGATCCCGTCGACGAACTCCTGGGCCGAGACGCCGGTGAGCTCGTGCACGCGCAGGAGCCGGTGCGGCTCGAGCACCAGCCGGCACATCATCTGGGCGGCGTCCAGCCGACCCCAGATCCAGTCGTTGATCCGCCACGACTGCTTGAGGAAGCCGCCGAAGCGGTTCAGCTCGCTGCCGGCGACCTTGTCGTCGGGGGTCTTGCTCTTCACCGCCCACCAGTGGTCGATCACCAGGCTCAGCTGGGCCAGGCTGACTGCCTGGGAGGTGCCCGGCGACTCGGCGTCCGCCAGCATCCAGGTGGCGGCATCCAGGGTGAGCAGCCGGGTGCGCAGCCGGTCCTTGATCGACCGGGGCTCGCCGTCGACGCGTTGCGGGTCGAGCACCTTCGTCCAGAGGTCGAGCCCGCCGTGCTCGTTCCTGCCGGGCGCCAGCGCGCGTACCAGTGGAGCCTGCTCGGTGAGGACCCGCACCACGGTGTCCACGGCGCCCCTGGTGCGCGCACCGATGGTGCCGTGCTCGGGGACGAAGATCGGGTTGGGCCGGGTGTGCACCAAGGCCTCCACGATGGCCTCTTGCTCGACCGGGGTGAGCTCCCGGTCACGACCCTCGCGATCTGCCCGCAGGGCCGCGACGGCTCCGTCGACCCACGCGGGCACCTGCGCGGCTCCATCGGGAGCCGTGGTGGGCTCCTCGCGCATCGCGTGGTCGTAGCAGGCGAGCCGCAACGTCCAGTACGCCGCGTTGGGCAGCACGGGGCTGAGGGCGGGCTGGTGCCACCACCAGTCGTCGAACTCGTCCCGCGCCTGGAGCATGGCGTCGCGCGCGTCCGACACGATCCTCAACGCGTCGGCGAGCGCGGTCGCGTCCTTGGGGACGCGGACCTGGGCCTGGGCGGCGAACAACATCTCCGCTGCCGAGTCCGCGATGCCCAGCGCGACCGTGGTGCCCCATCCCCAGCCCGAGGAGGGAGAGGGGGTCGTCGCGAGCCCCTCCTTCTCCGACGCGGTGCTGCCGGCGACCAGGTGCACCGGGGGCTGCTGGGGCACGTAGGGCAGGGAGTGCTCGTGGTTGCCGCGCCAGGTGGTCTGGCCGGCGCGGCAGGTCGCCGCGAGCCGGGCGAAGTCCCAGCCGTCCGGTCGGGGCACCCGCCCACTCAGGTTCAGGGCGGCCGCCTGGATCCGGGTCGCGGCATAGAACTCCCACCCGGTCGCGACCAGGCGGTAGATCGCGTCGAGGGTGAAGTTGTCGAGCAGCCGTTCGCGACCGCCTCGCCAGCCCAGCGCCCGCCGGTTGTGCGAGTCGATCTCCTCCACGAACGTCAGAGAGCCCTGCGAGGTGAGCGAGCCCAGGAGACCGCTCGCGGCGCCCGCCACACTGGGCGGCTCGGCCGAGCGGTCGGCTGGGTCCGCGGCAGGGTCATACCTCGGCGCGTGCGGGAAGACCAGGAGCATCGCGCGCCGCAGCGGCTTGCCGGCCGGGCGGCGGTCGATGGCGTCGAGCGCCTGGCGGGTCGGCGTGTTGGCGAGGAGGCCGCCGTCCACGGCGTAGCGCGAGAGGTCCTCCGCCTGCGGCCGGTACTCGGCGGCCATCCTGGATCGCTCGGCCCAGCTCGCCCAGCGCCACATGTTGGGCCGACCCCCGATCTCGTCGTTCGCCGGGGCCGTCCGGCCGCGGGTCGGCATCTCGACCGGGACGAACGTCGGCTCGAACGCGAAGGGGAAACCCGCCGTGCACCGCGACGCCAGCCCCAACCTGGCGCACGTGTGCGCGATGTTGTCCTTGTCGAAGTCGTTGAAGTCGTCGAGCCGGTGCTTGGTGCTGAACTGGAAGCTGGCCCCGTGCCTCCGTTGGGGCAGCAGCTGGCCCAGACCGTCGGTTGTGACCGTCGTCGCGCCGCTGAGCAAGGTCGTGGTGATGGTGAGGTCCACGGAGTAGCCCTCCACCGCCGAGAAGTCCGCGGCCAGCCCCCGCATGGCCCGGGTCAGCTCGGGCAGGAAGTACTCGTCGCCCCGCAGCAGCGAGGAGGGCTGACCGCGAAACGGCGGCCGGAGCAGGTTGTCCATGCGGCCCTGCTCCGCCCACAGGTCGCGCAGCATGTCGAGCTTCCCGAACTTGTTGGCGAGGGACAGGGCGAGGCAGGCCCCGTTGATGCCCCCGGCCGAGGTGCCGGCGATGACGTCCACCAGCGCGTGGCTGCGAGTGGCGCCGAGGATCGGCCGATAGGCACGGAACTGCTCGCTCGCGCCGTCCCTGGCCCGGACCAGGGCGTCGATCTCGCGCGCGACACCGCCCATCCACACGGCGAGGCTGACGCCGCCGTTGAGGACCAGTGCGAGCCGCAGCTCCTCGTGAGGGACCTGGCCGAGGGGGAGGGTCGACGGCTTCGCGGTCGCAGACCGTGGCTCGGGCATGGTGGCGATTCTTCGGACATCCGCGCGAGCGGTCCATGGCCTCATCGGGCCCTGTCGGGGTCACCCGGCTGCGGCTCGACTCGGGTCGAGACGCCCGTGATTGGATTCCTCCGTGAGTGAGGCCGAGCCGCAGCCGCAGATCAGGGTGATGGTGGTCGACGACCACCCGATGTGGCGCGACGCGGTCGAACGCGACCTGCAGGACGCCGGCTTCGACGTGGTCGGCGTCGCCGCCAACGGCACCGAGGCGCTGGCCAGGTTCCCCGCCTGCCGCCCCCACGTCGTCGTGCTCGACCTCCAGATCCCGCCGCCGAACGGCGTCGAGGTGACCGCCGAGGTGCTGCGGCAGGACCCCTCCGCCCGGGTCCTTATCCTCTCGGCGTCCGGGGAGCAGGAGGACGTGCTCGAGGCGGTGAAGGCCGGGGCGACCGGCTACCTGGTGAAGTCCGCCTCGCGCAAAGAGCTGCTCGAGGCCGTACGCCGGGTCGCGAACGGCGACACGGTGTTCACCCCGGGCCTGGCCGGGCTGGTGCTGGGGGAGTACCGCCGCCTGTCCGAGCCGGCCACCACCGACCCCGACCAGCCCACGCTCACCGAGCGCGAGACCGAGGTGCTGCGGATGGTCGCCAAGGGGATGTCCTACAAGCAGATCGCCCAGCGGCTGGTGCTCTCGCACCGCACGGTCCAGAACCACGTGCAGAACACCCTGCGCAAGCTCCAGATGCACAACCGGGTCGAGCTGACCCGCTACGCGATCGCCCAGGGGCTCGACGAGGACCCCGACGAGGACCCAGATGCCGCTGAGTGAGGCCGCGTCGGCCTACCTGCGCCGGGTGGGGCTCGACGGCGACCTTCCCGCGAGGTTCGACACCCTGGTCGCCCAGCACCGGGCCCACCTCGACGCCGTGCCCTACGAAAACCTCGGCATCATGCTGGGCCGGTCACCCTCGCCCGACCCGTGCGACAGCCTGTCGCGGGTCGGCGCCGTCGGCCGGGCCGGCTACTGCTTCCACCAGAACGGCGCGCTCGGCAGCGTCCTCGCCGAGCTCGGCTTCGACCTGAGCCGCCGGCACGGGCACGTCTGGACGACCGAGGACGACCGCGACAGCACGGAGCTCAACCACCTGGTGCTCGTGGCCGACGGGCTGCCCACGACTGACAACCCGGGTGGTCGGTGGTGGGTCGACGTCGGGCTGGGCGATGCCTTTCGCGACCCGGTGGCGGTCACGGTCGGCCGGCACGACCAAGACGGCTTCCGCTACGAGATCACCGAGGTGCGCGACGACGGCTGGTCGTTCCGGCACGACCGCGAGGGCACCTTCGCGGGCATCGAGATCCGCACGCTTCCCATCGACCAGGCGGCGGTCGAGGAGGCGCACGCACGGCTCTCGGCGCCCGGCGAGGGCCGGTTCGCCAAGGTCCTGGTCGTGCAACGCCGCGACGACGCCGGCATCGACACCGTCCGCGGCTGCCTGCACCACCGGATCCTTCCCGATGCGCACACCGAGACCGAGCTGGCGTCGTACGACGGGTGGCGCGAGGCGCTCGCCGACGGCACTCGCCTCTCGCTCGAGGAGGTCGGCGACGACGAGCTCCGCGCGCTCTACGACGCCCAGTGGGCCAAGCACCTCGACTGGACCGCGGCCGGGCGGCCGTGATCTGGCGCAACGCCACGGTCGCCGACGCGGTGGCCCTCCGCGACCTGGAGCGGGCCGCCAACCTGGTCGGTCTCGCGCACGTCTTCGAGGGCCTGCCGTTCCCCGACGACGGCGTGCTGGCGCGCTGGCAGGCGACGCTCGCGGACCCTGAGGTGACGGTGCTGCTGACCGAGGGTGCTTTCACTTCATGGGACGACGCCGGCAGGCTGCGGCACCTCGCCGTGCACCCCGACCACTGGGGCGCCGGGCTGGCGCGGGAGGGTGTCGAGCTCGCGGTGACCTGGATACGCGCGGCCGGGCGAGTGCCTGTGCTGTGGGTCCTGGCCGCCAACCACCGGGCCCGCGGGCTCTACGAGCACCTCGGCTGGGAGCCTACGGGCCGCGAGCAGCGAGCCGAGTGGCCGCCGTACCCGACCGAGCTGGAGCTGACGCTCAGGGCTGGGTGACAGCCACCTGCACGGAGCCCAGGCGCAAGGGTGCGTTGACCAGAGTCCACGTCGCGGAGACCAGCAGGTTGACCTGGTCGTTGGCGCCGAGGAGCCGGTTCACCGAGATGGTCCTGCAGCCGGCGTCGGCCATGTTGAACACGGTCTGGGTGGCCGGCGCGGACTCGAGGCCCATGCCGTTGGTGAACGCGTACTGCTGCACGGTTTCTGCGACCAGGTGGACGTTGGTGGATGCGGCGTAGCAGTAGCGCACGCTGACGAGTCTCACGGGCGCGCCGCCCAGCTGGACCGGCACCGTGACGGGGTAGTGGAAGACGTGGCTGGCGTTGACCGGGGACGTGATCGTGGTGCCGTCGGAGAAGTGCGTGTAGCTCAGTGGGGTTGCCGAGACGCTCGTCCACGCCGCCGAGCTCAGGGTGAAGGTGCTGGCTCCCGTGCGCTGGTAGCCACCCGCAGCCACCCCGCCGAGCGCGTCGGCGTTGGCCACGGTGAGCGTCTTCGCCTTCTTCTTGATCTCCTTGTCGGCGGTCTTCTTGGCGATCTTCTTGACCGTCGTCACGCTGAGGGCGCCGGCGACCGCACCACCCGCCGGCGTGGCGGCGACCGCCAGGACGAGGGCGAGGAGAGCGACGACGAGGGCGGGACTCGGGCGGCGGACGCGGAGAGCGGGCATGTCGGAGCAAAGCGCCGCCACGCTGCGCCTGTCAACGGACGGACTGTAAGAATCCGCGCATGGCCGAGGAGCTGCTGGAGATCGCGGACGAGCTCTACGCGCTGTCGCTCCCCGACTTCACGCCGGCGCGGGACGCGAAGGCGAAGGAGCTGAAGGGCACCGACCTCGCCAAGGAGGTCAAGGCACTCAAGAAGCCGTCGCTGGCCGCCTGGGTGGTCAACCTCCTGGTCCGCAACGAAGCTGAGCAGGTCGAGCAGCTGCTGCAGGTCGGCGCGGCGCTCCGGGCGGCGCAGGAGTCGATGTCGGGCGACGAGCTCCGCCAGCTGACCCGGCAGCGGCGCCAGGTCACCGCCGCGGTCACGACCCGGGCCCGGCGGCTGTCCCGCGAGAACGGCCAGAAGGTCACCGAGGCCGTCGCCGGCCAGATCGAAGCCACGCTGACTGCCGCGATGGTCGACGAGGAGTGTGGCAAGGCGGTCCGCAGCGGGATGCTCCTCACCGCCCTCGAGTCCACCGGCGTCGACGCCGTCGACCTCGACCGCGCCGTAGCCCTCCCCGACGCGCTGGGCTTCGTCGCCACCACCCGGGGGGCGGCCTCCGCCGCCAAGCCGGACCTCCACGTCGTCCCCGACCCCGACCGCGACGAGAAGGCCCTCGCCGCCGCCCGCGAGGCCCTCGAGGAGGCCGAGGAGGAGCTGACCGAGGCGACCGAGTCCTACGACGAGGCCGCGAGCGCCGTGAAGGACCTCGAGGCCCGCTCGATGCAGGTGCAGGCCGAGATCGACGAGCTCAAGCGCAAGATCGCCGAGCTCGAGGAGGCCGGCGACGAGGTCGACGACGAGATCGCCGAGGCCGAGGAGGCCCGTGACGAGGCCGAGGCGACCATGACCGACGCCACCAAGGCCCGCGACGCCGCGGCCAAGGCGGTCGCGAGGCTGGAGCAGTAGCGCCGCACGGTGGTGGGCACCTGCTGGACCCGAGGTCGGTGGGGCAGGTCGGCGGGCGCCTGCTGGACCCGTCGCGGCGGCCGTGCACGCACTGCTCTCCTGAGCGCCGATCAGCTCGCAAGTTGAGGAGCAGGGGGTCGCTCACCCTGCCGCAGGTCGATCCGCAGCAGCCTGCTGGTCAGGTCGACGACGGGACCGAGCAGCAGGACGACGGCCACGGTGCCGGGGCCGATCGTGGCGCCGAGGAGCCATCCGGTGATGGCGCCGACCAGCTGGACGGCGCTGTAGCTCCACCGGAACGGCACCGGCGGGTCACAGGCCAGGGAGGGGGATTCGGCGGGGCCGGCGCCGAGGTGCGAGCCGAGGTAGGAGCTGATGCCCACCGACAGCACCGGGAACGCCGCGACCAGCAGCAGCACCTGTCCGGTCAGCGAGCCCGGTACGTCGAGCACCGGCAGCAGCAGCGACACCGTGGAACCCACCACGACGACCTGCACGAGCGTCCCGATGCCGGGGCGCAGCCCTCCCGCGGCGGCGAGCAGCAGGAAGAGGACGCTGATCGCGGCGTTCGCGACGACGAACGGCATGCCGGTCGCGATCGCGACCCCGTTGACCATGGTGGAGAAGCCGTCGGAGCCGACGTCCGCCGTCAGAAGCATGGCGACCCCGGTGCCAAGCATCACGCACCCGACGAGCAGGAGGGCGAAGCGACGGAGCAGGGAAACCACTGGAGGAGTCTCACGCACCACCCCGCCGGCACCGGTCAGCACCGTCACAGGTTCGTCTCCACCGTCACGGACCCAGCGTCGCCGTCGTCGGAGACAGGCGGCAGGGACCAAGGTCCGCGACCGGCCGGGACTCTCAGAGGTCCGCTCCGAAGACGAGTGCATCGCCGCCGTTCTTGAACACGGTCCGCTCCCACGCCAGCCCGATCTTCGTGGCGACCCGCTGCGAGGGCGTGTTCTCCGGCCGGATGATCGCCACGAGGTGTGGCATCCCGGCGTCGCGCGCTGCGTCACGGACCGCTGCTGCGGCCTCGGCCGCCAGGCCTCGTCCCCGCAGCGCAAGCCTGACGTGGTAGCCGACCTCGAGCACCTGCCCGCCCTCGACGTCCTGCATCGTCAGCCCGCAGTCGCCGACGACCTCACCCTTGTGGGTCTCCACGATCCAGAGACCGAACCCGTGCTCGGCGTAGTTCGCGATGTTCCACTCGATCCAGCGCTCGGCGTCCTCGCGGGTCCGCAGTCGCCGCTCCGGTCGGGCCGGGTCCGGCCCGCCCAGGACGGCGGTCATCTCGTCGAGGTCGTCGCCGGTCATCTCGCGGAAGCGCAGCCGCGACGTGGGGGAGGGCAGCACTACGACAGGGCCCAGCCCTTCGATCGCTCGACGGCGTCGATCCAGCGAGCGTGGGCGGCGTCGGCGGTGGACCGGTCGGCGGCGGGGGTGAAGGCCCGGTCGAGCTGCCAGGTGTCGCGCAGGTCGTCGGTCGACGACCAGACCCCGGTGCCGAGCCCGGCGAGGAACGCCGCGCCGAGCGCCGTCGTCTCGACCAGCTTCGGTCGGCGCACCTCGACCCCGAGCTGGTCGGCCTGGAGCTGGCAGAGCAGGTCGTTGGCCGAGGCGCCGCCGTCGACGCGGAGCGGCGCGCCGTGGTCGGGCATCGTCTCCAGGACGTCGCGCACCTCGAACGCGATCGCCTCGAGGGTGGCGCGGACGATGTGCGCCCGGGTCGTGCCGCGCGTGATGCCGATGATCATCCCGCGCGCGTGCGGGTCCCAGTGGGGGGCGCCCATGCCGGTCAGCGCGGGCACGAACACGACCCCGTCGGTGGAGTCCACGGTGGCGGCGATCGCCTCGGTCTCGGCGGCGGAGCCGACGATCTGCAGCCCGTCGCGCAGCCACTGCACGGCGGCGCCGGTCACGAAGATCGCGCCCTCGAGCGCGTAGGTGAGCTCACCGGACGGCGACCGCCAGGCGGCGGTCGACAGCAGCCCGGCGTCCGAGCGCTCCAGCGAGGTGCCGGTGTTGGTGAGGATGAAGGAGCCGGTGCCGTAGGTGCACTTGGCGTCGCCCGGGTCGAAGCAGGTCTGCCCGAAGAGCGCGGACTGCTGGTCGCCCGCGATGCCCGCGATCGGGAGCGACAGGTCGAGGAACGTCGCCGGGTCGGTCGTCGCGACCTCGCCCCAGTTGGGGACCAGCTCGGGCAGGGAGTCGCGGGGTACGCCGAACAGCTCGCACAGCTCGTCGGACCAGTCGCCGGTGTTGAGGTCGAAGAGGAGCGTGCGGCAGGCGTTGGAGACGTCGGTGACGTGGTAGGTCCCGCGGGTCATCCGGGCGATCAGGTAGGAGTCGACCGTGCCGACGGCGTAGCGCCCCGACTCGACCAGCGCCCACGTGTGCGGCTCCTCCTCGGCCAGCCACATGAGCTTGGTGCCGGAGAAGTAGGGGTCCAGCCGCAGCCCGGTCAGCTCGGCGACCCGCTCCTCGTGGCCCGGCGTCCTTGAGCCGCGTGCAGATGTCGGCGGTACGCCGGTCCTGCCACACGATCGCCCGCCGGGGCGAGCCGAGCGTCTCGCGGTCCCAGAGCAGGATGGTCTCGCGCTGGTTGGTGATGCCGACCGCCTCGAGCTCGGCCTGCGTCGACCTGGGCGATCGCCTCGCTCGCCGCCGAGAGGGTGGCCTGCCAGATCTCCTCCGGCGAGTGCTCCACCCAGCCCGGCCTCGGGAAGTGCTGGCGGAACTCCTCGTAGCCCTTGGCCGCGATCCCGCCGTCCGCCGTGACGACGACCGCGGTGACGCCGGTGGTGCCGGCGTCGATCGCCAGGACGCTCATGCGTCGTTCGAGGGCGCCGGGGTGCCGCGGACGATGTCGAGGATCTGCTGGTCGATCCAGGACAGGTCGGGGGCCACGCGCATCTCGTAGTTCTCGGTGCCGACCCAGGCCTGGAAGTCGCGGGCGCCCTGCGCCTGCGCGAACGCCTCCAGCTCCTCCTCGAGCTCCTGGGTGACCGGCACCTTCTCCTCCTCCGTCGAGGCGGTCAGGTAGAGCTCGCTGAGCGTGAGCAGCCGGGTCAGCTCCGGGATCGGCTCGGGGTGGTCGTCGACGCGGAGGTCGACAGCGACGTCGTCGAGGCCGCCGTAGCCGGCGCCCTCCTTGACCACGAGCAGCGCCGCCGACTGCCGCCCGCGCGCATCGCCCCCGGCCAGGTCGCCGGCGGTGAGCGCCTCGAGCAGGCGCCTGGCGAGCGGGCCTCCGGGTCGGAGGTCTTCCAGGCGGTCTCCATCGCGTCGACGACGTCCTCGCCGGTGAGGATGTTGCCCTGGATGGCGTAGCCGTCACCGGTGATGCTGCCCGCCCAGTCGAGGCAGGCGTGCCCGGTGTGCGAAGCGGCAGCCACCGTCGATGTCGACGATGCCGACCTGACGCTCCTCGCGCTTGTCGTCCTCCTCGAGGAGCCTGATCAGCGCCACCGACGCGGTCGCCCCCTCGTCGAGGTGGGCCAGGGCCAGCCCCTTGTAGGCGACGTTGGCGTCGGCCTGGGTCGCGATGGCGCCGACGCCCGCCACGGCGGCGGGGACGGCGGACCCGACCGCGAGGAACTTCGACGCCACGGCCACCCCCCACGACTCTCCGTCGGCAGACCTGGCCACGATCGAGAACGTCATGGCCCGCACGATAGCGAGCCGGACGTCGACACCCCGACCGATACTCGCTTGCCCTCAACCACGCTTGGGGTCGCACAATCACCGGGTGCTGCATCGGCTCGGGTTCCCGTCCGTCGGCCGCCATCGCCGTTTCGTGACCGCGATCGCGATCGACGCCGTCGGCAGCGGCGTGTTCATGCCGATCTGCATGCTCTACTTCCTCGTCGCGACCGACCTCTCGCTGGTGCAGGTCGGCGCCGCGATCTCGCTCGCCAGCCTGATCTCGCTGCCCACCGGTCCGCTGATCGGGTCGGTGGTCGACCGGATCGGCGCCAAGCAGGTGCTGCTGGCCGGCAACGTCCTCCAGGGCGTCGGGTTCGTGGCCTATCTCTTCTCCGACTCGTTTCTCGCGGTGACGGCCTGGACGGTCGTGGTCGCCGTCGGCCGGACCGCCTTCTGGGGCTCCTACGGCAACATCGTCGCGGCGATCTCGGTGCCGGGCGAGCGCGAGAAGTGGTTCGGCTTCCTGGGCGCCCTGCGCAACGTCGGCTTCGCGCTTGGCGGCCTTGCCTCCGGCGTCGCGATCACGATCGGCTCCCCGACGGCGTACGCCGTGGTGGTGATCGTCAACGCCGTGTCCTACGCCGTGGCCTTCCTCCTGCTGCTCGCGGTGCCGGCCACGGAGCGCGCCGAGCACGAGCGTCAACCCGGCTCATGGGCGACCGTGCTGCGCGACCGTCCCTACCGGCTGCTGTGGTGCGTCCAGCTGTCGTTCTCGCTGTCGATGATGGTGCTCAACTTCGCCATGCCGGTCTACGCGACCACGGTCCTCGGGCTGCCCGGCTGGGTGACCGGCGCGGTCTTCACCATCAACACGGTCATGGTCGGGCTCGGCCAGGGGCTGGCTGTGCGAGCGATGACCGGCCGGGTCCGCTGGCGGATCCTGGTCGGCACCAACGTCTTCTTCGCGGTCTCGTACGTCGTCCTGCTCGGCGCCAGCGCCACCGGCATCGCGCTCGGCGTGGTCGTCGTGCTGGTCGGCGCGGTCGTCTACACGCTGGGTGAGCTCACCGGTGGCCCGGTGACCTCGGCCCTGGAGGCCGAGGCGGCGCCGGAGCACCTCCGCGGCCGCTACCTGTCGCTGGTCCAGCTCGCCTGGAACATCTCCGGGGCGGTCGCGCCGGTCGCCTTCGCCTGGCTGCTCGACCGCGGAGCGACACCGTTCTGGTGCGTGCTGCTCGGGCTGACCCTGGTCGGCGGCGGCCTCTCGGCCCTGCTCGGGCGGGTGCTGCCTCTCGCGGACCTGGCGGTGACGAACTCCGCCGTCGACCCCGCGGCGGAGACCACCGCGGACGGGCTGGCCGCGGTCGAGTCACAGGGGCTAGGGTCGTCCGCGACTTGAACGATCCAATTCCAGGAGTGCCCATGCGTGTCGGAGTCCTGACCGGCGGCGGCGACTGCCCCGGTCTCAACGCGGTCATCCGGGCGGTCGTGCGCCGCGGCGTCCGCGACCACGCCTTCGAGTTCGTCGGGTTCCGGGACGGATGGCGCGGGCCGCTCGAGGGGTTGACGATGGAGCTGGGCATCGCCCAGTGCCGCGGCATCCTGCCCCGGGGCGGCACCATCCTCGGCTCCTCGCGCACCAACCCGTTCAAGATCGACGGCGGTGTCGAGCAGATCCAGGCCAACCTGAAGGAGCTCGGCGTCGACGCGCTCGTGGCCATCGGCGGCGAGGACACCCTCGGCGTCGCCACCAGGCTCTCCGAGCTCGGCGTCGACGTGGTCGGCGTCCCGAAGACCATCGACAACGACCTGTCCGGCACCGACTTCACCTTCGGGTTCGACACCGCCGTCAACATCGCCACCGAGGCGATCGACCGCCTGCACACGACCGCCGAGTCGCACCACCGCGTGCTCGTCGTCGAGGTGATGGGCCGCCATGCCGGCTGGATCGCCCTGCACGCGGGCATCGCCGGGGGCGCGACCGAGGTGCTGATCCCCGAGCAGCCCTTCGACATCCAGGCGATCTGCGACCGGGTCGAGACCCGGTTCCAGACCCACTACGCGCCGATCATCGTGGTCTCCGAGGGTGCTGTCCCGGCCGACGGTGGCGACATGACCGTGACGTCGGGGGAGAAGGACGCCTTCGGGCACGTCCGGCTCGGCGGCATCGGCGACCGGCTGGCCCACGAGATCGAGACCCGCACCGGCAAGGAGGCGCGGGCCGTCGTCCTCGGCCACATCCAGCGGGGCGGCACACCGACGGCGTTCGACCGCTGGCTCGCCACCCGGTTCGGGCTGCACGCGATCGACGCCGTGGCCGACAAGGACTTCGGCAAGATGGTCGCGCTGCGCGGCACCGACATCGTCCGGGTCGCCCTCAGCGAGGGCACTGCCGAACTCAAGTTGGTCAGCGCCGAGGAGTACGCCGAGGCAGCGGTCTTCTTCGGCTGATCGGTGACACCTTCGCCGCGGGGGCTCGCCTGGTTGATCGGCCTGGCGGGCTGTGCGCTCCGCCTGGCGTGGGCGGCGACGTCGTACGGCACCAACGACGTGGTCTACTTCACCGCGTTCACGGACGCAGCGGGCCGCTACGGCCCGATCCACGTCTACGGCGCCGAGTTCCCCATCGGTATCGAGGTCTACAACCACGGTCCGCTGACCAGCTGGATGCTCTACGGCTTCAGCCAGCTGGTCGCCCACGGAGCGAGCTTCTCGTTCCTGATCCGGGTGCCGGCCTCGATCGCGGACCTCGTGACCACGGTGCTCGTCTACGAGCTGGTCCGGGGTCGCCGCGGCGAGCGGACCGCGGTGTGGTCGGCGCTGGTGTTCGCGGCCAGCCCGGTGGCGCTGATCGTGGCCGGGTTCCACGGCAACACCGACCCGGTCATCGTCTGTCTCGTGCTGGTCGCCGTCTGGGCGTTGGTGCAGCGGGAGGCGAGCGGCTTCGCCGGTCTGGCGATCGGTCTTGCCCTGAGTGTGAAGCTGGTCCCCATCGTCGCCCTGCCCGTCCTGCTGGTGCTGGCCTGGCGCCGGGGTCGGGCGGCGGTGTGGCGGTTCGTCGCCGCGGGAGCCGCGGTGTTCGTGGTGCTCTGGGTTCCGGTGCTCATCCTCGAGCGGGGACCGTTCGTCGACAACGTGCTGGGCTACGCCGGCTCGGGCCACCCGTTCTGGGGGCTGCCGCAGCTTGCCCATTCGCTGGGGGTGAGCTGGTCGCGGGTCGTGCAGGTCTGCCAGGACATCCGCCTGGTGCCGGTGGCCGTGGCGGGGCTGGTGCCGGCGGTTCTCGCGCTCCGCGCGCGGTCGAGCGCGGAGTTGCTGGCCGCGGCCTGTTGCCCACTCCCGCTGCTGCTCCTCCTCTCGACCGCCACCGGCATGCAGTACCTCGTCTGGCCGTTGGCGCCGCTGATCATCGCCGTTCCGCTCCGCGTCAGCACGACCTACGCCGCCGGAGCAAGCGCCTACGCGCTCGCCGTCTACTCGGGCTGGACCGAGGGCTGGCCGTGGCAGTGGGACGTCGGTGGGGCCAACTACCCACCCGACTGGGTCCTGCCCGTGATGTTCGCCGCATGGGTGACGCTGGCGATCGGCTGTGTGGCGGCCGTCGGCATCGCGCACGGTGGGTTGCGGACCGCCGAGGTCCGGGGACGCCACTCCCGGGCGCGGGCCGGCTGAGCGACCACCAGGTCCTGTCTTCGGCGGGGCGTCCGCACGATTGCCCCACAACCCGACCGGGTATCGAGGGGCGTACCGGCGTCCTACCGCGCCCGGACCGGAGGACCGACCATGACCACGACCGCCACGGACCCCGTCGACGTCAACGGCCCGGAGCCGGACCTCAAGCGGGTCATGGGACCCAAACTCCTGCTTCTCTTCATCGTCGGAGACATCCTCGGCGCGGGGGTCTACGCCGTCACCGGCCAGCTGGTCGGGGTCGTCGGAGGCATGGCCTGGCTGCCGTTCCTGGTGGCGTTCGTGGTCGCGTCGCTGACCGCACTGTCCTACCTCGAGCTGGTGACCAAGTACCCCCAGGCGGCGGGCGCGGCGCTCTACACGCACAAGGCGTTCGGGATCCACTTCGTGACCTTCCTGGTCGCGTTCGCGGTGATCTGCTCGGGCATCGCCAGTGCCTCGACCTCGTCGAAGGTGCTGGCCCAGAACCTCACCGGGGGCCTCGAGGTCAACGGCTGGATCGACGCAGCGCCCGGCACGACGACCATCACGCTCATCGCGCTCGGCTTCATGGTGCTGCTCGCCCTGATCAACCTCCGCGGCGTGGGGGAGTCCGTGAAGTTCAACGTGATCCTCACCCTGGTCGAGGTCACCGCCCTGACGATCGTGATCGGGGTCGGCTTCTACGCCATGACGCAGGGTGAGTCCGACGTCGGCCGGATCACCACCTTCCAGGACTCCGGTGACAAGGGGATGTTCCTGGCCGTGACCGCCGCGACGTCGATCGCGTTCTTCGCGATGGTCGGGTTCGAGGACTCGGTCAACATGGTCGAGGAGACGGAGGAGCCGGAGCGGATCTTTCCCCGCATCATGCTCACCGGCCTGGGCATCGCGGTGGTCATCTACATGCTCGTCGCGGTCTCGGTCGTCGCGGTGCTCACCAACGACCAGATCGCGGACGCACCCGAGGGCGGCGCGCTGCTCGAGGTGGTCAAGGTCGGGGCACCCGACTTCCCGATCGACAAGGTGTTCCCGTTCCTCGCTGTGTTCGCGGTCGCCAACACCGCCCTGATCAACATGCTCATGGCGAGCCGCCTGATCTACGGACTGGCCAACCAGGACGTGCTGCCCCGCACCCTGGGCAAGGTCTCTGCGAACCGACGGGCGCCGTACGCCGGGATCGTCTTCTCGACGGCGATGGCTCTGGCGCTCATCGTCTACGTCACCTCGCGCGGCGAGAGCGAGGTCGTGGTCAACCTCTCCAGCGTCACCTCGCTGCTCCTGCTCTGCGTCTTCGCGGTCGTCAACGTCGCCTGCCTGATCCTGCGCCGCGACCACGCTGCGGAGAGCCGGTTCCGGTCTCCGGGTCCCATCCCGGCCCTCGCCGCGATGCTGTGCCTCTTCCTGGTCGGCCCGTGGGCCGATCGCGACGCGCTGATCTACCAGATTGCGGGCATCCTCATGCTCATCGGCGTGGCGCTGTGGCTGCTGACGTGGGCCACCAACCGCGGTGTCCGAGCCAAGAAGACCGGCTTCAGGGACATCGAACACCTCGAGTAGGCAGGGAGTAGCCGGGTCCTGAGAACGATTGCGGGCCCGGAACGTCGCGCCCGTACCCTTGGCAGGTGAGCAGCACTGTCCCCGACGCTGTACCTACCCTGGAGGCCCTGCGCGCCCTCGGCCCGGCCCAGCAGCCGGACTACCCCGACCGCGCGGGCGTCGACGCAGCCGTGGCCCGGCTCCGCACGATGCCGCCGCTGGTCTTCGCCGGTGAGTGCGACGAGCTGAAGGACAAGATCGCGGCCGTGTCGCGCGGGGAGTCGTTCATGCTGATGGGTGGCGACTGCGCCGAGACCTTCGCCGGTGTCACCGCCGACAACGTGCGCAACAAGCTGCGGGTGCTGCTCCAGATGGCAGTCGTGCTCACCTACGCCGCCTCGGTGCCCGTGGTGAAGGTGGGCCGGATCGCCGGCCAGTACGCCAAGCCGCGCTCCTCCGACCTCGAGACCCGCGAGGGCGTGACGCTGCCCGCCTACCGCGGCGACGCCGTCAACGGCTACGACTTCACGGCCGAGTCGCGGGTGCCCGACCCGCAGCGGCTGGTCGACGTCTACAACTCCTCGGCCGCGACCCTCAACCTGGTCCGCGCGTTCGTCACCGGCGGCTACGCCGACCTGCGTCAGGTGCACACCTGGAACACCGACTTCGTCCGCGAGTCGTCGGTCGGCCAGCGCTACGAGCTCGTCGCCGCCGAGATCGAGCGGGCGCTGACGTTCATGCAGGCGATCGGCGCCGACCCCGACGAGTTCCACCGCGTCGACTTCCACACCTGCCACGAGGGGCTGGTGCTCGACTACGAGCACGCCATGACGCGCATCGACTCGCGCACCGACCTGCCCTACGACGTCTCGGCGCACTTCGTCTGGATCGGCGAGCGGACCCGTCAGCTCGACGGCGCCCACGTCGAGCTGTTCAAGCACATCCGCAACCCGATCGGCGTGAAGCTCGGCCCGTCCACCTCGGCCGACGACGCGCTGGCCCTCGCCGCGAAGCTCAACCCCGACAACGAGCCCGGCCGGCTGACCTTCATCACCCGGTTCGGCGCGGGCAAGATCCGCGACGGCCTGCCCGACCTGGTCGAGAAGGTCACCGCTTCCGGTGTCGAGGTCGCGTGGGTCTGCGACCCGATGCACGGCAACACCTTCGAGGCCTCCTCGGGCTACAAGACCCGCCGCTTCGACGACGTCATCGAGGAGGTGCAGGGCTTCTTCGACGTGCACCGCTCGCTCGGCACCTGGCCCGGCGGCGTCCACGTCGAGCTCACCGGCGACGACGTGACCGAGTGCGTCGGCGGCGGTGAGGAGCTGGCCGAGATCGACCTCGGCTCGCGCTACGAGTCGGTGTGCGATCCCCGCCTCAACCGGGTGCAGTCCCTGGAGCTGGCCTTCCTCGTGGCGGAGATGCTGCGCACTGCTTGAACCCGACCGGCCGGCTGGCCGTGTCCCAGGTATGAGGCTTCTCGCTCCCGTCGCTGCTGCAGCGCTTGCCGCCGCCATGCTCGTCCCGACTGCTCCGGCCCAGGCCCGCGCCGGAGCGTCGGTGACCGTCGCCAACATGGCCTTCAGCCCGAGCTCGGTCACGGTCGGCCTCGGCCAGAGCGTCACCTGGACCTTCCAGGACGCCACCGCCCACACCAGCACGTCGGACCAGGGGTTCTGGGACAGCGGCACCAGGTCGGGCGGCGCGACGTACACCCGCGCGTTCACCTCGGCCGGGACCTTCGCCTACCACTGCTCGATCCACTCGATGATGCACGGCAAGGTCGCCGTCCCCGTGACGGTCAGCGGCTCGCCCAACGCGGGGTGGACCTTCCGCTGGTCGACGAAGAAGGGCAAGGGTGGCCTCATCTTCGACGTCCAGACCAAGCTGGGCTCCGGGAAGTGGAAGCCGCTGGTCACCGGCGTGACCACCACGAGCAAGAAGTTCAACCCGGCACAGGCCGGCAGCTACTCGGTGCGTGCGCGTTCGGCCAAGGGTGGGTCGCGGTCGGGCTGGTCACCGACGACCAGTGTCCTGGTCCAGTAGCTCGGGAGCACTGCAATGTGTGCGCGAAGCGCACGCGAGCTACTGGACCGGGACACTAGTAGCGCGTCGCAGCTAATTCTTGGTCCTGGCGACGCCCGGGCACGCACTTCGCTGCGTTGGCGAAGCTCGACAGACGACCCGGTATGCCGTCGCTCCGCCGTCTTGCGATGCACGCACCCGGACGCCGCCAGACCACAAGCCTTAGCCGCGACCCGCTACTAGAGTCCCCATTTCGTGACCTCTGGTGCATTCGACGGTGTCGTCGACCTCCGCTCCGACACCCTGACCACACCGACCGAGTCGATGCGCGCCGCCATGGCGGGAGCAGAAGTCGGCGACGACGTCTACGGCGAGGACCCGACCGTCCTCGCGCTCGAGGAGCGGGTCGCGGGGCTGTTCGGCCACGAGGCCGCGCTCTTCACGCCGACGGGGTCGATGGCCAACGTGCTCGCGGTCGGCTCCCTCGTCGCGCCCGGACAGGAGGTGCTCTGCGAGTCCTCGGCGCACATCGCCCGCGCCGAGCTCGGCGCGCACGGCGCGATCGGTGGGATCACGATGCGCACGTGGACGCACCCTCAGGGGCGCCCCGACCTGCTCGCCATCCGGTCCATGTTCGCTCCCGACATGGGCCCGTTCTTCGTGCGGACCGCGGCGGTGTCGGTGGAGAACACCCACAACTTCGCGGGCGGCGCGGTGCTGCCGCTCGAGGAGCTCCAGGAGCTGCGGGCCTGGGCGACCGGCGTGGGCGCGGGCGTGCACCTTGACGGAGCCCGCATCTGGAACGCGCACGTGGCCACGGGCGTGCCGCTCGCGGACTACGGCGCCATCGCGTCCGTCCTGTCGGTCTGCCTGTCCAAGGGGCTCGGCGCCCCCGTCGGCTCGCTGATGGTGGGGTCGCGGGACGCCATCGACGAGGCGCGGGTGCGCCGCAAGCGGATGGGCGGCGGCATGCGGCAGGTCGGCATCCTCGCCGCCGCCGGACTGCACGCCCTCGATCACCACGTGGACCGGCTGGCCGAGGACCACGCCCACGCGAAGCTGCTGGCCGAGGCCTGCGGCCTCGACCCCGCCACGGTCGACACCAACATCGTCGTGGTCGAGCGCAGCGACGCCGCGGCGTTCGTCGCAGCCGCCGCCGAGCAGGGCGTGCGGGTCGCCACGGTCGGTCCGACCGCCGTCCGGATGGTCACTCACCTCGACGTGTCCCGGGCGGACGCCGAGGCCGCGGCAGGGGTCCTGGCGCACATATAGCTGGCCCGTGGAGCACGATCCTGACAGTGACTGACTACGTGGCAGGCTGAGGGCGATGGACGAGCACGAACTTCTGCTCCGCCACCTGGTGACCTGGCCACCCGCCAGCGTGGAACGGCTGTTGTTGACCACGTGGCCCGCCTACGGGGACGAGTTGGCCGACCCGGCGCACTCGTCGAGTCACTGGAGACTCTGTGGCGCTTCCTGCGCGCCACGGGGCGGATGCGGGCCCAGTCCGCGAGTCCGGCCGAGCTGGGAAGGGAGGCGCGGCGCGCGGCACAGGACATGCGCGAGGCGTTCGAGGATCCGGCTCGACACTCGACGGGGCGGGTCCTGACGGACTTCGGACGCAGCTGGGGATCAGTCTGGACGGGGCCGAGGACTCGGCAGAGCTCCAGTGCCGGCTCAACCAGATGCAGGACGCGTGGAACAGCCTGCCCGTGGACGAACGGCGGCGACTGATGCCAGATCCGTCTCCGAAGGGTCATGCGGGCCGAGCCTTGTCGGGGGCCGTTCGAGCGGCCTTCGCCTCGGGTGAGGTGGGCGCCGACGGCGAGGACGACGAGGGCGTCCCGCTTCGGGGCGATCCGCAGCGGGCGGCCCGGGATGCCCGACGCTCGTCCTTCGTTCTGTCCTGCCTGCAACTGGCCGCATGGGTCGGCGCTCGTCGAGAGGTGACGTCGACAGGCGTGCTCCGCCCAGCCGTGGCACGTGAGGCCTACCGCGAGCTCGGGCCGGCGGCTTCAGCCGGTGGGATCCCCGACCATCGACACCTCGCTGATGGCGGTGAAGTTGCGGGCGGCGTTGCCCTCGCCGGGAGCGGAGACCGTCCCGATCCGGAGCACCACCTTCTTGGTGACGACGTCGGGCACCTCGACCGTCTGCAGCTCGCGGGTCTCGGTCAGGTCCTGGCGGACCTTGCTCTTGTCGTCGAAGATCCAGGTCACCGACTGGATGCGGCGGTTGCCGAAGTACCAGTCGAAGGTCCGGCCCTTCCTGTCGGTCGAGGTCTTGGCGTAGCCGTTCACGAGCCCGACGCTGTGCAGCTGCGTCGGTGACCGCAGCGTGAACGTGAGCTTCAGCCCGCTGGCGTCACCTTCCGCGCGCCACGCGGTCTCCGGGACACCGTCGAGCATGTTGCTGGCGTCGTAGGACACCTGGTCGCCGTTGACGTCCTCGTTGGGCGCGGCGGTCCGCGGCGCCTTGGCCGACGCGCGGCCGGCGACGTCGACGCCCTCCTGGGCGCTGCTGCTCTCCGAACTCTGGGGCGACTGGCTGCTCTCGTCGTCGGCGGTGGAGCCGGAGCCGTCGTCGCGGACCAGGAACCACCAGCCGGCGGTGACCAGCACGAGCACCAGCGCGGCCACGAGGACCCACAGCACGGGGCTGCGCCGCTCCTCGTCGTAGACGTAGTCGTAGGGCGCGTACGCCGACTCCATCGGCTCGGGCGCGGCCGGCGCGAACAGCTCGTCCAGGGCCGCCTCAGGTGCCGGCTCCGAGGTCGGCTCCGAGGTCGGCTCCGGCGCGGCTGTGGTGAGGGGCCCGTAGGGCGTGTACTCCGCCACCTCGTCGGCGAAGAGTGGGTAGCGGGGCGGTGGGGGAGGTGCCACCGCGGTCGGCGGGGTGCGCGGGTCGGCCGATGACTGGGACAGCCGCCGCTCGGCGGTATCGGTGCGCCAGTCGCCCTCGGCCGGCGGTGGGGCTGCCGGCGCGCTGACCGGCGTGCTGACCGGCGTGCTGACCGGCGCGGCGTCAGCGGTCGAGGAGTCGACGGGTGCGCCGCAGTTCGTGCAGAACCGGCCCACGCCGAGCTGATGGCCGCAGGACGCGCAGCTGCTCATGGGGTCATCTCCTCCTCTTACCGGATCGTATCGGCGCGGGGCCGATAGTCGCAGGTCAGGACGGCCGGATGAGGGACGACGCGTCGACGCGACCGACCGCCGGCGGCAGCCGTCGCACGGCGGTCGCGAGCTCGCGCAGCTCGCTGCCGTCCAGCGCCTGGGGCCCGTCGCAGAGCGCGGCCTCGGGGTGCGGGTGCACGTCGATGAGCACGCCGTCGGCGCCGACGGCGATCGCTGCGCGGGCCAGTGGCACGACGAGGTCCTTGCGACCGGCGGCGTGGCTCGGGTCGACCACCACCGGCAGGTGGCTCGTCGCCTGGACGGCCGGGACGGCGGAGAGGTCGAGGGTGTTGCGGTAGGACGTCTCGAAGGTCCGGATGCCCCGTTCGCACAGCACGATGTCGAGGTTGCCGCGCTGGGCGACGTACTCCGCAGCCATCAGCCACTCCTCGATGGAGGCAGACATCCCCCGCTTGAGCAGGACGGGCTTGCCGCAGGTGCCGACGGCCTGGAGCAGCCCGACGTTGGCCATGTTGCGGCTGCCGACCTGCAGCATGTCGACGTGCTCGGCGACGAGAGCGACATCGCGGGCGTCGACGACCTCGGTGACGACGGGCAGCCCGGTGGTCGCCCCGACGGCGACGAGGATCTCGAGGCCCTCCTCGCCCAGCCCCTGGAAGGCGTACGGCGAGGTGCGTGGCATGAACGCGCCACCGCTCAGCAGCGTGGCGCCGGCGCCCTTGGCCATCTGTGCCGCTTCGAGCGCCTGGTCGCGGCTCTCGATCGCGCAGGGCCCACCGATGAAGGTGAACGTCTCCGGGCCGATCGGCACCTGCCGGGTCGTCCCGACCCAGACCGTCGACCGCTCGGGATGGTGCTGGCGGCTGACCAGCTTGTAGGGGTCGGAGATGCGGTGCACGTCGGCGACACCCCGGAGGGAGCGCAGGTTGAGGTGGTGGAAGGAGTCGATGTCGCCGACCAGGCCGATGATCGTGCGCACCACGCCCTTGGAGACGAACGCCTCTCCACCCACCGCCTCCACGCGAGCGACGACGGCGGCGATGTCCTCGTCGGTCGCGTCGGGCGCCATGACCACGACCATGGCGGCGAATCTAGGTCCGCCCCCTGGCTCCGCCCTCCCAGAACCCAGAGTGCGGACAAGGTGTGACGCAATCGTGACGCAGCGACTTGGATCTAGGGGACGGAGACGAGCGTGACGAGCGACATGGCCGGCATCGCCAGGTCGTACTCCACCACGACCACGCCGTCATCCCCAACGCGTACCTCCCGGTCGGGGTCGCCCTGGCCCTGGGCACCGACGTCTCCGTCGGCGTCGCGGCCGCAGCCCGTCAGGGTCAGGCCGGCGACGGTGATCCCAGCGCGTCGGGGAGCTCGCCGCGACCGACCAGGTGGGCGGCGACGCCCGCGCCCGCCGTCTCGTCCATCCCGTCGGGTCCGGGCGCCGGCCTCGGCGAGGTGCGCGGCCAGCGACTGGGCCGCCCGGGTGTTTTCGGCGTTGACCTGTCGATGTCGCTGCCGGCGAGCGGCGCGCGGGCCAGCAGGACGAGAGGGGTGCGGGTGGGTCAGACGGCGAGGTGCTGGACCTCGCCCTCGACCTTGCGACGCGGTCCGATCTCGACCACGAGCATCGCGGCGAGCACCAGCGCCCCGCCCAGCAGCATCCGAGAGGTGAGCCCCTCGCCGCCGAGCAGCACCGCGAAGAACGCCGCGAACACCGGCTCCATGCTCATGATGATCGCGGTGCGGGTGGGGGAGAGCTGCGACTGCGCCCAGGTCTGGGCGACCAGGGCGAGGGCGCCCGCCACCAGCGCCATGTAGACGATGGCCAGCCAGTCGTGGCCGGTCTCCGGGAGCACGACGCCGTCCGGCGCGGTCGCCACCAGGCAGACCACCGCGATGACGAGCAGCTGGACGACCGACATGCCCAGGGCGTCCCTCGCGGTGGACCAGGCGCCGAGCGCGACGATGTGGAGCGCGTAGAGCACGCTGGCCACGAAGGTCAGCGCCTCGCCGTAGCCCACAGTGAAGCCGTCGAGGGTCAGCACGCCGAGGCCGACCGTGGCCAGCACGACGGCGCCCCAGGTGATCGCGGTGATCCGCGTCTTCAGCAGCAGGGCGGCCAGCAGCGGCGTGCACACGACGTACATCCCCGTGATGAAGCCGGACACGCTCGCCGCGGTGTGCGCCAGCCCGGCGGTCTGCAGGATCTGCGCGACGCCGTAGATCCCGCCGACCACGACCGCCCGTCGCAGCGCCTGCCGCGACATGGCCAGCACCGCGCGGTGGGCGACCGCGAACATGACCACGCCGGCGATCGCGAACCGCACGGCCAGGAAGTCGAGGGTCGGCACCCGGTCGAGCAGGTCCTTGATGAGGAAGAACGTGCTGCCCCAGCTCGCGGTCGTCAGGAGCAGCGCTCCGGTGGCGAGCAGCTGGGCGCGCCGGGTGGTCACGAGGGCAGTCGCTTCACGAGCGCAGCTCGCTTCACGAGCGCGATCTGGTCGCTGCCGGGGTCGCGCGAGCCGGGGGTCTCGAGGATGAACGGGACGCCCGCCGTCTCCGGGTGGGCGAGCAGCTCCTCGATCGCGCCCGTGCCGATGTGGCCCTCGCCCAGCCGCTCGTGCCGGTCGCGCATCGACCCCCGCGGGTCCTTGGAGTCGTTGGCGTGCACGAGGCGGAGCTTGCCGGGGCCGGCGATCTCCACGATGCGGTCGACGGTCCTGGTCGTCCCGCCCGGCTCGTCGAGCGGCGCACCGGCGGCGAAGGCGTGACAGGTGTCGAGGCAGATCCCGGCCTTGGGGTGGTGGTCGAGGGCGTCGAGGTAGGCCGCCAGGTCCTCGACGCCCGCGCACAGCGAGCGCCCCTGGCCCGCGGTCGGCTCGAGCAGCAGCCAGGGCATGGCGTCGTCGGCGACGGTGTCGAGGAGCGGCAGGAGCGCCTCCCGGACCCTGCGCAGAGCGGCCCCGAGCAGCCCGTCGGCGCCGGTGCCAGCATCGGACGTCGTGACGTACGAGCCCGTGTGCACGACGACACCTTCGGCACCGAGCTCCACGGCACGACGCAGGTTGTGGGCGACCGAGGCGACCGAGCGCTCGTAGGTCAGCGGCGTCGGCGACCCGAGGTTGACGAGGTAGGGCGCGTGGATCACGACGCGGATGCCGCTCTCGGCGCAGCCCTCGCGGAACGCCGCGTCCTCGGCGGGCCTGCCCGCACTCAGCGCCCAGCCGCGCGGGTTGCCGGTGAAGACCTGCACCGCCTCCAATCCGAGCTCGCGGGCGCCCTTGAGCGTCCCCTTGACCAGCCCCGGACCGACCTTCACGTGGGTGCCGACCGGGTTGCGCGGCTCCCTCACACGAGGTAGATCGTGACGGTCGAGCCGATGGGCAGGTCGGTGCCGGCGCCGGGGTCCATGGAGAACACGTAGCCGATCCCGATGTAGCCGTCCGCCTCCTGGACATCGACCACGAACCCGAGGTCCTGCAGGGTCGCGGTGGCGTCGTCGACGCCGTAGGCCACGACGTTCGGCACCTCGACGAGCTCGGGGCCGAGGGAGACGAGGAGGGTGACGGTGTCGCCCTTGAAGAGGGTGCCCTCGCGGGGGTCCTGGGAGACGACGTAGCCCTCGGGGACGCTGTTGGAGTACTGCTGGGAGATGTCGACCTTGAGTCCGCGCTTCTTCAGCGCCAGCTCGGCCTCGTCGGCGGACTTGCCGGCCCAGCTGCCGACCGGGATCGGCTCGCGTCCCTTCGAGACGACGAGGTCGACGATGGTGCCGAACCGCAGCGAGGTGCCGCCCTTGGGGTCTGAGGAGATGACGATGCCCTTGGGCACGGTCTCGGAGAACGCCTTGGTCGTCTTGCCGAAGGCCATCTTGGCCTTGAGGATCCGGTCCTGGGCCTCATCCTCGGTGATGCCGGTCAGCTTGGGCAGCTGCTGGACCGCGCGACCGAGCGAGACCGTGATCGTCACGTCGGTGCCCTTGAGGACCCGGTTGCTGGCCGACGGGTCGGTGCTGAGCACCAGCCCCTCGGGGACGGTGTCGGAGTACTTCGGGTCGGCCGTCCTCACGTCGAGCCCGGCGTCCTCGAGCCGCTGCTGCGCCTCCTCGGGGGAGAGCTGCAGGACCGCCGGGATGGTGGTGTAGCGCGCGTAGCCGAAATACCACGCGCCGGTGCCGACGGCGGCGGCGACGAGCAGCGCGAGCACCAGGAGGATCGGCCCGCGCCGGCGGCGGCGTGGCCGTTTGGGGGGCTTGGGGGGCGCCACCGGCGGCGGGACCGGGCGCGGGCGCTCGGTGGCGGTGGTCGGGACCCGCTCCCGGTCGATCGTCGAGGTCACCTCGCGAGGCGGCGCCAGCAGCCCGGCCATGCCGGCGCTGTCCCAGGCCTCGCGCGTGGTGTCTCCTCCCTGCGGTCCGTTGCGGACGATCACCTCGGCGGTGTCGAAGGTCTTGCGCGGCAGGAGGTCCTCGACCAGGTCGCGGTCGGAGCGCGCCCCCGAGCTGATGGCCTGGTTGACCCGCCGCAGGTGGTGCAGCAGCACCCCGGCGTCGGCCGGCCGCTGCTCCCGGTCGCGGGCGGTGGCCCTGGCGACCAGCGCATCGACGTAGTCGGGGATGCCCGGCACCCGGCGCGAGGGCGGCGGGACGTCCTCGTGGACGTGCTTGTAGGCGACCTGGATCGGGGTCTCGCCCTCGTGCGGCTTCTTGCCGGTGAGGAGCTCGTAGAGGATCACGCCCACGGCGTAGACGTCGGCCCGGGCGTCGGAGCGGCCCTCGACGACGAGCTCGGGTGCGACGTAGGAGACGGTGCCGATGAGGACGCCGGTCGCGGTGTGCTGGGTGGTGGCGCTCATGGCCTTGGCCAGGCCGAAGTCGGCGACCTTGATCCTGCCGTCATCGGCGATGAGGACGTTCTCAGGCTTGACGTCGCGGTGGATCAGTCCGGCCCGGTGGGCGGAAGCCAGCGCGGAGACCACCGGCTCCAGCAGCGCAAGGGCGCGCGCGGCGGAGAGCGGCGCCTCCTTGCCGATCGTGTCGCGCAGGGTATGGCCGGGGATGAGCTCCATGGCCAGGAAGACGGTGCCGTCGTCGTTGCCCTGGTCGAAGACCGCCACGACGTTGGGGTGCGACAGCTTCGCGGCGGCGCGCGCCTCGGCCACGAAACGGGCCGCGAACTCGTCGTCGTCGCCGAGCCCGGGGTGCATCACCTTGACCGCGACGGTGCGGTCGAGGCGCAGGTCGGTGGCCTCGTAGACGGTGGCCATGCCGCCGCGGGCGATCCGCGAGCCGATCAGGTAGCGGTTGTCGAGGACCCGGCCGGTGAGGTGGTCGGTGCTGGACTCCTGGGAAGGCTCTTGTGGAGCCTCCGGGGCAGGGTCGGACGCCAGCTGGTCGGCGCCCTGGGGGGCGTGCCGGTCCGACGTCACGGCGACCTCCTGCACCCGGACGGGGAAGGATCCGGATGCTCCATCGTACGGATCGGTCGGGGATATCGGCATTTCCGCCGCTCCGGGCGAGCCGCAGACCCGGGTTGGCCTCCCCACGCGTGCGTCGGGGTGGTCCCGGATGCCAGCATGGGCGCATGACGCTCGCCGAGGCCGACCTCGCCACCCTGGTCGACGAGTGGCTCGACTGGGACCAGGCCGCCGACCGGCTCGGGGTCACCCCGGCCAAGGTCCGCACCATGATCCGCGACCACGACCTGGCGGCCGCCGTGTCGTCCCCGGGGGCCGGGCCACGGGTGCCGGCGCTCCTCATCGACGACGAGGGCCAGCCGGTCAAGGGGCTGGGCGGGCTGCTGACGCTGCTGCACGACGGCAGGTACGACGACCGCGAGATCATCGCCTGGCTGTTCACCGACGCCGACCTGCCCGGCCGGCCCATCGACGCGCTGCGCGAGAACCGCGGCGCCGAGGTCAAGCGGCGCGCCCAGGCGATGGCTCTCTAGGGCTCGGGGCCGTCGCGTTGAAGTGGAACAGGGCGACCGTCAAGGCGGTGGCCATCGCCTTCGTGACGATCATCGCGACGTCCTTCTTCATCAAGTGGACCTTCGACCACGACGGCGAGACCATCACGCTCGGCGGGGGAGACCCGACCCGCAGCGCGTCCACCGCCCCTGCATCGTCGCCCACGGTCGAGAGCGGGGACACCGACCCGGAGAGCGGGCTGCCGTGGGTCCTGGAGGAGGAGCTCCCGGTCGCGGGCCAGGGCACGCTCGCGCTCATCGACCAGGGCGGTCCGTTCCCCTTCCCGGACAAGGACGGGTCGACGTTCGGCAACTTCGAGGGGCTGCTGCCCGACCACCCCCGCGGCTACTACGCGGAGTACACCGTCCTCACCCCAGGCTCGACCAACCGCGGTGCCCGGCGCATCATCACCGGTGACGGCGGTGAGTTCTACTGGACGCGGGACCACTACGAGTCGTTCGAGCGGATCGCGCGGAGGCAGACGTGATGGGGAAGTCATGAACACCCCACGAAAGCGTTCGGAAGGAGCGCTCCGCGCGGAGGCCGCACGCTTCCGCGGGGACCCCGGAAAAGCATGAGCGGACTGGCCGGGATCCTCGCCCACCACCACGCCCCGGGCCTCTACCGCTGGCACGCGGCCTTCGACGCCGACGAGGTGGCGCACACCGTCGAGCACGCCGGCTGGCGGTTCGGCTACGTCGACGGCTGGCACCACCAGACCCGCCACGAGTTCCTCACCGCGGTCGGCGAGGCGCTGTCGTTCCCCGACCACTACGGGAAGAACCTCGACGCCCTCAACGACTGCCTCCGCGACCTCCCCGGCTCCACCGTGCTGCTGTGGGACGGCTGGTGCACGCTGGCCCGCGAGGACGAGACCGCCTTCGGCTCGATCCGCGCGATCCTGGCCGACCACACCGCCTCCCTGACCACCCTGCTCCGCGGCGACGGCCCCGACCTCGACGTACCGTCGTTGGACTGAGCTGCTCGCAGGTCCGTCCACCTGGGATCTCCACCTCGCTCAGACCACGCGCTGGGTGACCGCGGCGGCGAGGCCGCGCAGCACCTCGCGGGCGTCGCCGTCGATCGAGGCGCGGTCGAGGGCCGCGAGGGCGACGGTGGAGAGCTGGTCGATGACCGCCTCCACCTGCTCGTGGGCGCCGGAGGCGTCGATGACGCCGCGGAGCCGCTCGACGTCGTCGGGCGACAGGGGAGTGCCGAGGGCGCGGTCGAGCAGCGCGGCGTCCGCGGCGGGGGCGGAGTCGAGGGCGAGTGCGACGAGGACGGTGCGCTTGCCCTCGACGAGGTCGTCGCCGGCCGGCTTGCCGGTGGTCGCCGGGTCGCCGTAGACGCCGAGCAGGTCATCACGGAGCTGGAACGCCTCGCCCAGCGGGAGCCCGAACGCCGTCAGCTCGCCCAGCGTCGTCGCGGGGGCACCGGCCAGCGCGGCACCGAGGTGGAGGGGCCGCTCGATGGAGTACTTCGCCGACTTGTAGCGCAGCACCGTCATGGCGGTCTCGACGTCCGCGTGGCCGCGCGCCTGGGCGGAGACGTCGAGGAACTGGCCCGCGATGACCTCGGTGCGGCACAGGTCGAAGACGTCGAGGGCGGGCGCGACCGCCGACAGCGGCAGCCCACAGCGGCGCAGCAGCTCGTCGGACCACGACAGCAGCAGGTCGCCGAGCAGGATCGCTCCCGAGGCGCCGTACTGCTCCGGGTCGCCCCGCCACCCGGCGTCGCGGTGCTCCTGCTCGAAGGTGCGGTGCGACGAGGGCCGGCCCCGGCGGCTGTCGGAGGCGTCCATGTAGTCGTCGTGCACGAGCGCGCTGGCGTGCAGCAGCTCGAGGGAGGCGCAGGCCCGGACCAGCGCGTCGGTGTCGACGGGGGATGCCACCGCGTGGTGCCCCCACCAGCAGAACGACGCCCGGAACATCTTGCCGCCGGCGACCGACGTGCGCGCCTCGGCGACCAGCCGCGCGGCGTCCGGCCCCAGCGGCTCCAGGCCCACGGCCTGCTCGTCGAGAAAAGCGTCGAGCGCGGCCTGGACGCGGGCGCGAAAGCCGTCATGGTCCCACGTGCCGCTCACGCTGCGACCCTAGGCCGGGTGGTGAGAATTGGGGTGCGCACCCCCTCCCGAACCTAGAATCGGTGGCTATGGCCACGGGACGAGGACGCAGCATGCGCGAGCTGCTGGACCAGGGAGAGCGCTCGTTCTCCTTCGAGTTCTTCCCTCCTCGCGACGAGGCGGGCGAGGAGCAGCTCTGGGCGGCGATCCGCGCGCTCGAGCCCTACCGGCCCACCTTCGTGTCGGTGACCTACGGCGCGGGCGGCACCACACGCGACAAGACGGTCGGCATCACCGGCCGGATCGCCCGCGACACCGGGCTGACCCCGGTGGCCCACCTCACCTGCGTCGGCCACACCCGTGCGGAGCTCGAGAGGATCCTCGACACCTACGCCGACGAGGGCGTCGAGCACGTGATGCTGCTGCGCGGCGACCCCAGCGACGGGCCACGCGCGGAGTGGACGCCGACCGACGGCGGCCTCACCTACGCCGTCGAGCTGGTCGAGCTGGCGCGCTCGAAGGGCGACTTCCGGATCGGCGTGGCGGCGTTCCCCGAGGGCCACCCGGGCGCGAGCTCGCGCGACGCGGACGCCGATGTGCTGGTCGCCAAGGCCGAGGCCGGGGCGGAGTTCGCGGTGACCCAGATGTTCTTCCGCGCGTCCGACTACTTCGAGCTCGTCGAGCGGGTGCGCGCCCGCGGCGCCGACATCCCGATCCTGCCGGGGATCATGCCGATCCTGAACCTCAACGCCATCCGCCGCCAGGGCGAGCTCATCGGCACCGACGTCCCGGCCGACCTGGTCGAGCGGATCTCGGTCCACGACGGTGACCCGGCCGCCATGCGCGCCGAGGGCATCGCGATCGCGGCCGAGCTGTGCGAGGAGCTGCTCGACGGTGGCGCCCCGGGGCTGCACTTCTACACGCTCAACCGCTCCAAGGCGACCCTGGAGATCTTCGCCGCGCTCAACATGACCGTCTGAGCCATACCCTCGGGGCGTGCGCACCCTCACCGTGACCGGGACCGGCTCCGCGTCCGCCGTGCCCGACAACGTCGTGGTCCGACTCTCCGCCGTGCACCGCGCCGGCTCCCTCGCCGAGGCCCTGGCCGGTGCCGAGTCCGCGCGGGCCGAGGTGGTCGCCGCGGCCGGCGACCTGGTCGTGTCCACGGTCAACCTGTCGGTCTGGCCGTTCCACGAGGAGGGGCAGCCGGCCGGGTTCGAGGCCAGGCACTCGCTGACCATCGCGGCTGGCGACCTCGCGACCGCCAACGACCTGCTGTCGCGGCTGGCCGCCGAGGTCGGCGACCGGCTCGCCGTGGACGGGGTCGATCTCACCGTCCGCGACCCGGCAGCGGCTTCCGGCCGGGCCCGCGAGGCGGCGTTCGCCGACGCACGGGCGAAGGCCGAGCACCTCGCGACCCTCGCCGACGCGACGCTCGGCCAGGTCGAGGCGGTCGCCGAGGGCGGTGCCTCCGCGCCGATGCCGCACGGCGGGTTCGCCCTGATGGCCAAGGCCGACGTCGGCCTGCAGCCGGGCGAGACGACGATCTCGGCGGGACTCACCGTGACCTGGTCGCTGGTCTGACTCAGCTCAGGCCGGACCGATCACCTGCGCGACCAGCGCGGCGGAGAGCCCCACGAACGGCAGGCCTGCTCCCGGCGTGGCGTGCGCGCCGGCGGCGTAGACGCCCTCGATCGGCGTGCGCGGGCCGAGCCGCTGCCGCACGGTGCCGCGGCCCTGCCACAGCACGCCGTAGGGCGAGGTGCGCCACTGCTCCACCAGGTCCCGCGGGCTCAGGTCGACGCGGGTCACCAGGTCGGTGCGCAGGTCGAGCTGATGGCGGGCCAGGGCCCTGAGGATGTCCTCGGCGAGGTTGCCCCGGCCGTGCACCGTGTACGCCGCACCGCCGGCCGGCGCCCGCCCCCCGGAGCGGACCACCAGCATCGGGTCGCCGTGCACCACCACCTCGTGAGGGAGGTCGCGGACCGGTGCCGAGAGGCCGACGTGGCAGACCACCGGCGGCATCGCGGGCATCGTCCGCTCGACGTGCGGCGCGAGCGCGGGGAGCATCCGCGGGTCGATGGCGCACACGACCGCATCCGCGTCGACGGTGCCCGACGCGGTCGCGACGCCGACCGCGCGCCCGTCGCGCACCACGATGTCCGTGGCCTCGGCGTCGAGGGCCACGGTCACACCTCGGGTGTCCATCCGGGCGGTCAGCGCCGTGGTCAGCGACGCCATGCCCCCGGTGACCGTCCATGCTCCGAACCGCTGCTCGAGGTAGGCGACCAGCCCCGCCCAGGCCGGCACGTTGCGCGGATCGTGCCCCTCGGCCACGAAGGGGTGGGCCGCCACGTGCCGCAGCCGCTCGTCCTTGAAGGTCCTCTTCAGCCGCTTCTGGAGCATCTCGCGGCCGTCGAAGCGGGCCGCGACCTCGCGGGAGACGTCGGCGGGGTCCCACGGCGTTCTCGAAGTAGGACTTGCGCAGCACCTCCCAGTCCTCGTTGTAGGACGCCACGTGGTCGACCCACTGCTGCCCCAGCCCGGCGCCCAACCCGTCGAAGGCGCGCAGCTGGTCGGCGCGCGAGTGGCCGGGCAGACCGAGGATGGTGCCGTCCTCGAACCAGTGCTCGCGCACGAGGTCGAGCGGCTCGAGCTCCAGCTCCTTCTCGACCGGCCGGCCGCTCTTGCGGAACAGGTCGCGGATCACGGCGGGCAGCAGCGTCGACGTCGGCCCGGCGTCCCACTCGAACCCGTCCGCCGACACCGTCGACACGGCGCCGCCGAGCATCGACCGCCGCTCGAGCAGGGTCACGTCGTGGCCGAGCTTGGCCAGCCGGGCCGCGGACGCCAGCCCTCCGAAGCCGCCGCCGATCACGACCACCCGGGCCACGTCAGGACGCCGTACGAACGTCGGGCGCGGGCTCCATCGGCCCGAACGACGTGCCGTAGGACGCGTCGAGGAGCCGTAGGAGGGCGGCGTTGACCGGCGCGAGCCGCTGGCCCGGGACCACCGCGCTGCACGGCTCCACGCGGGCGAAGAGCCCGGCGGCCGCGGCGCCGATCTGAAAGAGGTTCCCGGTCTCCTCGTGGGCCCGCGCGAACGACCGTCCGTCCCACGTGACCGGGTAGCTCTCCTGGGGCGCCTGCGCCACTCCCTCGCCGAAGGCGAAGACCTTGCCGACGCGGGCGGCGTCCATCGCGGGCACCAGCGTCTCGACGTCGGCCGCGGTCAGCCCGGTGTCGGTGCCGCCCACGAGCGCGCCCTGCAGGAAGGTGAAGAACCGCCTGTCCACGTCGCTCACCGCCGAGGCGCCGGCCGACATCCGGGTGTTGAGCTCGGTCGGCCGGAAGCCGTCGTGAGTGAGGACGCCGTCGATGCCGAACGCGCCGCGGTAGCCGTGCTCACGCTGGAGGTGGGCGCCGACGCGATGCGCCGCTGCGCGCATCTCGGCGCGGTCCGCCCGCGGCGGATCCCAGGTGGTGCCGAGACCGGAGTAGGTCATGGACCGGCTCGCAGGGTCACGCAGGGTCACGATCTCGACCGGCCGCAGCGCCGCCGTGGCGTCCGGGAGGACGAACCCGTGGATCGAGCACGGCACGCCCTCGAGGAACGGAAGCACCCGCACGCGGTCGCAGCGCGGCCGGAAGAACGCGGCGGCGGCGGCCCGGTCGCGGTCGTCGCGCAGCCAGCGCACGAAGTTGCCGCCGCCGTTGAAGCCGTCGCGGGCGTCGCCTGACCACACCGCTCCCAGCTCGCCCCTGAGCTCGGCGGTCGCCGCATTTAGCGCGGCGTCGTCGGCGAGGTCGACGATGCGGTACGGCGCCCGCTCGACCCCGGCAGCGTCCCAGATGGCATCGGCGACGAGCTTGTCCTCCAGCGCCAGGAACGACGCGGGCCTGCCGCCGGTCACCGGTCGGCCGTCGACGGGCTCGTCGGTGGTGACGAAGGGCGTGGTGTACCAGAGGCCCCGGCGCTCCGGGTCGAACGCGTCGACGGCGGCGCGCAGGTCGTCCTGGGGCTGGTGCACCATCCGGTCGTGGAGCCTGACCTCGTCGGTGAGTGAGGCCGTCGCGGGTGGGTCGAGCCAGAAGACCTCATAGCTGCCGTCCGGCGGGAGCGGACCCACGCCGTGGCTCGTCGCGACCACGAGCACGGGGCAACCCAGATCGTGGAACCACTCGACCACCTTCGCGAACCCGGCCAGCACCACGGGGCCGATGATCACCGGCCGCCCCGCCCACAGCTCGCCGAGCCGCGCTGTGACCGCGGCCCGCGTGTCGGGGTCACGGAGGTCCGTCATGGGCCGGCGCCGGCGGGCGCCGCACGCCGTCCCTTCCAGCGCCGCCAGCCGCGGCGGACCAGCCGGGCGATGAAGAACAGCAGCACCAGCCCGATCGCCAGCAGCAGGCCGGCGATGGCCGCCGCCGCCCGCGGGTGCTGGATGGCGAACGCCACCAGGGCGAGCACGGCGAGGTCCTCGAGGATGCTGATGCCGATGTTGGTGACCGGCTCGGGCGAGGTGTTGACCGCGAGCCGGATGCCGGACTTGGTCAGGTGCGACAGCAGCGCCGTCCCGCCACCGACCGAGGCGAGCACCACCTGGTCGAGCGAGGTGTCCTGGGGGATGTTGCCCGCAAGCAGTGCGCCGATCACCGCACCGGCGGTCGGCCGGATCAGGGTGGAGATCGCGTCCCACGTCGAGTCGACGTAGGGGATCTTGTCGGCGACGAACTCCATCGCATACATGAACCCGGCGATCACCAGGATGTCCCACCGACCGAGCACGTCGGGGATCGAGCCCTGAGTCGCTGACCCGGTCGGCGACGCCGAGCACCAGCACGACCAGGTAGCAGTTGACGCCACTGGCCCAGCCGCTCGAGAAAGCCAGGGGGAGGGACTCCACGCGGCGACTCTAGTGAGAGCCCGGCTCCGGGATCGCCAGTGCCGGATCGGTGCCGATCTCGACCAGGTGCTCGACCGGGATCTTGAACGTCCGGTTGGCCGCGAGCAGCGAGGGGGCGTGCACCCTCTCGGTGACGTAGGTCAGCAGGGTGTCGGACTTGATCACCTTCACGGTCCGGGCGAAGAACAGGCGCACAGCCGGGATCGAGTCGAGCTCGTCGGTCTTGACCACGGTGTAGCCCACTCGGTCGCTGAGGGGGTTGTAGGCGAGTGGTTGGTAGGCGCGCAGGGTCTGCACCACTATCAGGCCGTTCTCGCGGCTGACGACGCACTCGAAGGCGAGGTGGCTGGACAGCTCGCCGTCGCAGATCTTCCGGGTTGGCCCCTCGGCCTCGCTGCCGGCGTGCAGGACGGTGACCTCGTAGCGGTGCGCCACCTCGCCGTAGGTCACCTGCATCCGTGCGGCCTCGTCGTAGCGACCCGGCGGGAGCTCGCTGATGGAGTTCTCGCCCTGGGCGCTGAACGTCACCGGTCCGACGTTCCCCATGTCGAGGTCGAGCACCGCCCGGACCTGCGCGTCCAGGACGCGCGGCATCTCCTCGGCGTCGTACGGCGTGGGGTCGGTGACCTCGGGCGAGTGGTCGGGATCGAGAAGAGCGAACGGCGTTGCGATGGCCAGCGCGACCACCGCGACCACGGCGACACCCCCGGCCGCAAGGCGGGTGCGGAGCCGGCGCCGACCCATGCGCATGGGGACCGTCGCGTCGAGCCCGTTTGCCGGCTCGGTCGCGCTGGCGTCCTCGCGGAGGAGCGTGGCCAGGTCGTGCTGGGTCATCGGATCCCCTCCAGGTCGAGGTTCGGCAGTCGGGTGCGCAGCGTCTCCAGTGCGCGGGCGGTCTGGCTCTTGACGGTGCCGTCGGCGATGCCGAGCAGCCGGCCGACCTCGGCGACAGACAGGTCGTCGAGGAAGCGCAGCGCCACGATGGCGCGCTGCCGAGCCGGCAGCGCGGCGATCGCGCTGCTGAGGTCGTGCCCCGGTTCGTGCTCCGGGGCGGGGTGTTCGGGGAGCTCGTCGGTGGGGGACTCCGGTCGATGTCGACGCAGGTGGGAGAGGCACTCGTTGACCACCGCCCGACGCGTGTAGGCCAGCCGGGTCTCCTCGCGGATCCGCGGCCAGGCGACGTACACCTTGGCCATGGCCTGCTGGGTCAGGTCCTCCGCGACGTGCCAGTCGCGCACCACGACGTACGCCGTCCGGCGCAGCGCGGCCGCCGAGGCGGCGTAGAACTCCGTGAACTCCCGCTCACGCTGCTCTCGTCGCATCCTGACCCTTCCCACGCCCCGGCCGTACATGTGCTTGTACGACGGGCGGGTCAGTTCAGGTTGTCACGACTTGGGCTGGGAACGGCTCACCGCTGGTTGAGGAGGTTGCGCAGCAACCGTCTCGAAACCCCCGCAACGATCGCGCCCGCTCAAGTGCCTCCGCTGCGGTGGTTTCGACGCGTCGCGACCTCGTTCCTCGGTCGCGGGCTTACTCAAGCTTCGTTCGCCCACGGAGGCAGCTCGTTCCTCGCTGCCTCCTGCTCACTCACTCCACCTCGATGGTGGGGGCGCCGGTCATGCGGGCGAGCTCGTCGTAGGTCGTCGAGAAGACGGCGGCCGGGTGACCGGCGGCGGCCCACACCACGTCGTACCGCTGGAGCTGGGAGTCGAGCCAGGTCGGCACCGGCGCGGGGTGGGCGATGGGGGAGACGCCGCCGATCACCTGGCCGGTGTGCTCGCGCACGAACTCGGGGGCAGCGCGCTTGAGGGCGGGTACGCCGACCCGCGCTGCGGTGGCCTCGGTGTCCACCCGGTGCGAGCCCGACGTGAGGATCAGGACCGGCGCTCCGTCGGCGTCGAAGAGCAGGCTGTTGGCGATCGCGCCGACCTCGCACCCGAGCGCCTCGGCGGCCAGTGCGGCGGTGTGGACCGAGTCGGGCAGAATGACGATCCGGCCGGTGCCGCCGAGCCGCGTGTGCTCCTCCCGGAACCGGGCGATGGACGGGTGCTCCGTGGTCGACTGGGGCTCGGACATGGGCACAGCGTAGGAACACACGGGACCGCCGATGGGAGAGGGGCACCAATGAGCGCGGAGCAGCCCGGGCAGCCCGGGCAGCCCGGGTCGGTGACGCGGGCGCGGCAGCTGCTCGCCGTCCTCGTGGCGGTCGGGGCGGTGGTCACCGGTCTGATCATGGTGCTCCAGGACCAGCTGATCCGGTCGTGGGCCCAGGGTCGACCAGACACGCGCAAGGTGCTGCGGACCCGCGGGCTCCAGGCGGTGAAGGACGGCGAGGTGCACGTGCCGGCGTTCATCCCGGTGGCCCTGGTGCTGTTCGTGGTCGTGGCCCTGCTGATCTGGGTGCTGGCGGCGTTCCTGCGCGGCGGCTACGGCTGGGCCCGGATCGCGCTGACGGTCACGCTGTTCTTCCTTGCTGTCGGCACCATCGCCGGGCTGCGCACCGGAGCCCCGGGCACGTTCATGGCCCTGTCGATCGCGTCGTTCCCGATCGAGGCGGCTGCGGCGTACTACCTCTGGCACAAGGACACGGGCGCCTATCTGCGCGGCACATGGAGTCAGGCCGATCCTGGGTCTTGACCCTCCGTCGGTGTAGCGGTGTACCTTGGCATCGTTCGAACAGGTGTTCGAACGATGCCGGAGGAGAGGACACCCACAATGAGGCGCTACGCCGACCCCGTCGAGGTCCGCCAGGGTCCCTTGGAGGACGACGCCCGAGGGCTGGGGGCGCAGGGAGCCACCGAGGGCCCCCAGCAGTTCCTGTGGCGCGGTCGGCTGTGGAAGGTCCGGGCCGTGCTGGCCCACTGGGTCGAGACCGGCCCGTGGTGGCAGTCGGTCGGCGCCCGGGCGGCGGTCGGCTCCGAGGACCCGGTCGCTGAGACCGAGGCGCCTGGCAGGATTCCCATCGGCGACCTGCTCACCGAGCGGGAGCTGTGGCGGGTCGAGGCCGGCCGCGGCCGACCACGGACACCCGAGCAGTCCCCAGACGGCGAGCCCGACGGCGGCGGCGTCTTCGACCTGGCCTTCGACTGGGCCGACGGGCGCTGGACGCTCGTCGGCTGCACCGACTGAGGGCGCGCCATGACCACGACACCGAGCCACCCCCAGGTCCTGCCCGCGACCACCCACTCCTACCTCGCCCGTGCCGCCGAGTCGCTGAGCGAGGCGGTGACCTCGACCGAGGTGACCACCCGCTACGCCTGCGCCCACGTCGCCGCGCTGCGGGCCGCGGCGGCACTGCTCGCGGCGCGCGCCCGACCGGTCGGCCCGCCGCGGCGCAAGCCGCAGAAGAACGCCTGGGTGCTGCTCGCCGAGGTCGCCCCCGAGCTGGCCGAGTGGGCCGGCTTCTTCGCGGCCGGCGCCGGCAAGCGGGCCGCGGCCGAGGCGGGCTCACGCCGTGCGGTCAGCGAGCGGGAGGCCGACGACCTGGTCCGTGACGCCGACCGGTTCCTCGCCGTGATCGAGCAGTCGCTCGGGCTGGTCGCCCACGAGCCGACGCTGCCCTATCTCGTTGCGTCTCCCGTGGTCCACCTCTCCGCCCGCCGCGTCGGCTGACCCCGCACGGAAGGGGACCAGCCATGTCCGATCCGTTCGTCCACCTGCACGTCGCCTCGGGCTACTCCCTGCGCTACGGCGCCTCGCACCCGCAGGCGCTGGTCGAGCGCGCCGCCGAGCAGGAGATGGACACCCTCGCCCTCACCGACCGCGACGGCACCTACGGCGCGGTGAAGTTCACCCGCGCCTGCTACGCCGCGGGCATCCGCCCGGTGCTCGGGGTCGAGCTCGCCCACCACCCGACCCGGCCCTGGGCGCCACCGTCACCCTCACCCCGCACTCCCGTCCGGGGCGGCAGCTACCGCGACCCCGGCCCCGGCATGGGGGGCGGGCTGCCGCGGGTGACGTTCCTGGCCAGCGCCGACGGCGCCACCACGAGTGGGCTGAGCGGTGGGCGGGCCGGCTGGGCGGCGCTGTGCCGGCTGGTCTCGGCGACCCACCTCGCCGGCGAGCGCGGCCTGCCCGTCGTCGACTTCGCCGTCCTCGCCGACCAGCTCGGCGAGCAGCTCGCGGCGGGTCATCTCATCGTGCTGCTCGGACCCGTCGTCCGAGCTGGCCCGAGCCGCACTCTGTCCGTCCGCAGGCCGCCGCGACGACCTCGCCCTGGCCACCCTCGAGCCGTGGCGCGCGCTGGTGCCGCGCACCCACCTCCAGGTCGAGCTGGTCTCCCACCGGCTGCCGGGCAGCGCCACGGAGGGCTGGGGTCCCGGCACCACCGCCCACGCCGCCCGGATGGCGCGGATCGCCCGGCGGGCCGGGCTCGGCGCGGTGCTCAGCAACGCCGTCCGCTACGCCGACCGCCGCGACGCCGCCACCGTCGACGTCCTCGACGCCGCCCGCCGGCTGGTCGCCCTCGACCGGCGCCACGTCGACCGCGGCAACGCCGAGGGGTTCCTCAAGTCCGGCAAGCAGATGGCCGAGGTGGCCGAGGAGATCGTTCGGCAGTCCGGACTCGCCGCCGACTCCGGGCGCGAGGCGCAGCGGCTGCTCGCCCACACCCGGGCGGTCGCCGACCGGTGCGCCATCGACCCGCGCCGCGACCTCGGCCTGGGCGAGGTGCACTTCCCGGAGTTCGAGCTCACCAGGCGAGGTGGCTCACGGATGACCCCCGGCGCCACCGAGGCCGACGGGCTGCTGCGGGCGCGCTGCGAGGGCGCGCTCGGCGACCGCTACGGCTCAGCGACCCAAGGCGGTGGTCTGGAAGCGCCTCGACGACGAGCTGGAGCTGATCCGCGGGCTCGGCTACGCCTCCTACTTCCTCACCGTCGGCGACGTCACCGACCTGATCCGTGAGCTGGGGGTGCGCTGCGCGGCTCGCGGCTCGGGGGCCGGCAGCCTGGTCAACTACCTGCTCGGCGTCTCGGGCGTCGACCCGATCCGGCACCGGCTGCTGATGGAGCGGTTCCTCTCGCCGCTGCGTGAGGCACTGCCCGACATCGACGTCGACGTGGAGTCGGCCCGGCGCGCTCGAGGTCTACGAGCGCATCCTCGACCGCTACGGCGGCGAGCGCTGCGTCTGCGTCTCGATGATGGACACCTACCGCGTCCGCCACGCCGTCCGTGACGTCGGTGCCGCGCTCGGCATGCCGCCCGGCGAGACCGACATGATCGCCAAGGCGTTCCCTCACATCCGCGCCCGCGACGCCCGGGTCGCGCTGCGCGAGCTCCCCGAGCTGCGGGCCAGCGGGCTCGACGACACCCGGCTCGACCTGATGTTCCAGCTCGTCGAGCGGCTCGACGGGCTGCCGCGCCACGTCGCGGTGCACCCCTGCGGCGTGCTGCTCTCCGACGCCACGCTGCTCGACCGCACCCCGGTCGAGGCCAGCTTCGCCGGCTTCCCGATGAGCCAGTTCGACAAGGACGACGTCGAGGACCTCGGGCTGCTCAAGCTCGACGTGCTCGGCATCCGGATGCAGTCCTCGATGGCCCACGCGGTCGCCGAGATCCGGCGCACCGACGGCCTCGAGATCGACCTCGACGACGAGGAGCAGGTGCCGCGCGACGAC
Source organism: uncultured Actinomycetota bacterium (assembly GCA_963793315.1). Lineage (GTDB taxonomy): Bacteria > Actinomycetota > Actinomycetes > Propionibacteriales > Nocardioidaceae > Nocardioides. The sequence continues at coordinate 335,751 of CAWBZR010000011.1, forward strand.
CCGGCGACCTACGAGCTGATCTCCTCCGCCAAGACCCTCGGGGTCTTCCAGATCGAGTCGCCCGGCCAGCGCGAGCTGGTCGGCAAGTCGGGGCTCGACTCGTTCGAGGACATCATCACCGACATCTCGCTGTTCCGGCCGGGGCCGGTCAAGAGCGACATGATCACGCCCTACCTCGAGGGCAAGCAGGGCTGGAAGCTGCCCCGCTACCTCCACGACGACCTGCGCCCCATCCTCGGCAGCACCCAGGGCGTGGTGGTCTTCCACGAGCAGGTCATCGAGATCATCGCCCAGCTCACCGGCATCTCCTTCGCCGAGGCCGACGAACGCCGCCGCGCGCTCGGCGACGTCGAGGGGATGGCCGAGACCAGGGTCTGGTTCTTCCCGCGGGCGCTGGGCCGCGGCTACCCGCTGCCGGTGGTCGAGAAGATCTGGACGGTGCTCGAGGCGTTCGCGTCGTTCGGGTTCTGCAAGGCCCACGCCGCGGCGTTCGCGCTGCCGACGTTCCAGTCGGCCTGGCTCAAGGCGCACTGGCCGGCGCACTTCCTGGCCGGCGTGCTCACCCACGACCCGGGGATGTACCCCAAGCGGCTGATCCTCGACGACGCCCGCCAGCTCGGCCTGCGCGATCCTCGGCCTCGACGTCAACGCCAGCGAGAAGGACTACGTCGTCGAGCGGGCCGGCGCCGACGCGCACGACGGCATCCGGCTGGCGCTGGCCGAGGTGAAGGGGATCAACGACGGCGAGGTCGAGCGGATCGTGGCGGCCCGGCCGTTCCACTCCCTCACCGACTTCTGGCACCGCGCGCGGGTCTCCCGGCCGGTCGTGGAGCGGCTGGTGCTGGCCGGCGGCTTCGACGCGATCTACGGCATCGACCTCGTCGAGGGGGTGCACCGCCGCAGCCGGGTGACCCGGCGCGACCTGCTGCTCCAGGTCGCCGAGCTCGACCGGCACGCGCGTGCGATCGAGCGGGCCGGAGGACGGTCGCTGGCGAGCCGCGGGCTGGCTTCGCGGTCGCTGCGCTCGGGCAGCCGGGCCGGCTCGGTGGCCCGGGCCACGGCCGACGACGCGGCCGCCCGCAACAGCACCGACCCGCGGGTGCGCGAGAGCGTCGCCGAGCTGGAGCGGCACCCGCTGGGCGACGCCGGCGTCTGGGCGCGCGCGGCGGCGCAGTCGAAGGCGACCCCGGCACCCCCGCCGGTCGACTCGGTCCAGCTCACCCTCGAGCTCGGCGACGCGCCGGCCGAGGGCGAGGTGTCCGGGCTGCCCGAGATGACGCCCGAGGAGCGGATGAAGGCCGAGCTCGAGATCCTCGGCCTCGACGCGAGCCGGCACGTCGTCGACTCCTACGCCGCGTTCCTCGACGAGCTCGGGGTGACCCGCAGCCGCGACCTGCTGGCCAGGCGCAGCAAGTCCGAGCTGCTGGTCGCCGGGGTCAAGGTCGCCACCCAGACCCCGCCGATCCGCTCCGGGCGCCGGGTCATCTTCCTGACCCTCGACGACGTCGACCGGCCCGGTCGACGCGACGTTCTTCGAGGACGCGCAGGGCCCCTACGCCGCCACCGTCTTCCACTCCTGGCTGCTGGTGGTGCGTGGCGAGCTGCGCCGCACCGGCTACAAGGGCGTCTCGCTGCGCGCCACCGGCTGCTGGGAGCTGCCGGTGCTGGCGCGCGCTCTGGCAGCGCGCCGGCATCGAGGCGGTGCGCGAGGTGATGGCCCGTCGTGCCCGACGACGGGATGGCCGAGCGCAGCGGTTCGGCGGCGGTCGGGGTCGACAGCCGCCGGCGGCGGGCCGGCGCCGGGTGCTGGTGCATTCCAGCGGCTTCGCGATGTCTCCCTACTCCGACATCAAGCCGGCGGGGGAGGACACCAAGGACGTGGCGCGCAAGCTCTGGCACCGCAGCCCCGGGAGCGCAGGATGAGCACGCGTCGCTCTAGGGTTGGTGCCATGCCCGGGTCCGCCAGCGAACGTCGCGACAGCGCCCGCACCGCCGTGGTCTGGGAGGCGCTCGGATCCGATCCTCGACAGGCCGAGTCTGGCCACGCCGCGGGCTCGACGTCCTCGACATCGGCGGCGGCACCGGCGGCTTCGCGGTCCGGGTGGCCGAGCTGGGCCACCGGGTCACCGTGGTCGACCCCAGCCCCGACGCCCTGGCCGCGCTGGGCCGCCGCGCCCGCGAGGACGGCGTCGAGGTCGCCGGCCAGCAGGGCGACCTCGGCTCGACCTGCTCGAGCTGGTCGGTCCCGCCGGTGCCGACGTGGTGCTCTGCCACGGGGTGCTCGAGGTGGTCGACGACCCCGCGGCCGCGCTGGCCACGATCCACGAGGTGCTCCGCCCCGGCGGCCGGCTCTCGCTCCTGGTCGCCCAGCACCACGCCGCGGTCATCGCGCGTGCCATGGCCGGCCACGTCGCCCAGGCGCTCGCCCTCCTCGACGACCCCAGATACCAATCCGCCCGCGCGAGCGGTCGCACCGGACAGAGGTTCACCTCCGAGGAGCTCACGGCACTGCTCGCCGACGCCGACTTCGAGGTCGGCTCCGTCCACGGCGTCCGGGTCTTCGCCGACCTGGTCCCCGGCGCCCTCCTCGACCTCGAGCCCGGCACCACCGCGGCGCTGCTCGAGCTCGAGAGGGCCGTGGCCGATCGGCCCGAGTACCTTCCGCTCGCCACGCAGCTGCACGTCATCGCGGAGCGGTGACAACGCCGACCCGTCGGTACTGCTGCCCGCGCCCGAAGGGCCCGCGTCGGCCGTAGCGACGTGTCGGCGCACGTGGCACCTGCTTTTAGCCTCAGCTGGAGCCGACCACCGCTCAAGCAGGCGGCTGCGACCATGAGCGTGTCGACCCCGATCCTGCACGTCGACATGGACGCGTTCTATGCATCCGTCGCGACGCGCGACCGGCCGGAGCTGCGCGACGTACCCGTGATCGTCGGCGGCGGCTACCGCGGGCGTGGTCCTCTCCTGCCAACTACGTCGCCCGCTCCTACGGCGTCCGCTCCGGCATGCCGTCGGTCCGCGCCCGCCGGCTCTGCCCCCACGCGGTCCGGGTCTCGGCCGACCACGACCGTTCAGCACGGTGTCCTCGGCGGTAATGGAGAACTTCCGCCGGGTCACGCCACAGGTCGAGGTGGTCTCGCTCGACGAGGCGTTCCTCGACGTCCGCGGCTCGACCCGCCGGCTCGGCTCGCCCTACGAGATCGCCGAGCAGCTGCGCGCGACCATCCACGACGAGCAGGGGATCGACTGCTCGGTGGGGGTGGCCGCCTCGATCTCGGTGGCCAAGCTGGCCAGTCGCCGGGCCAAGCCCGACGGGGTGGTCGTGGTCCCGCCCGAGGAGATCACGTCGTTCCTGCACCCGCTCGACGTGGGAGAGCTCTACGGCGTCGGCGAGAAGACCCAGGCGATGCTGCACCGGCTCGGGCTGATGACCGTGGGCGACGTCGCGCACACGCCACTGCGCACCCTCCGACGGGCGGTCGGTGAGGGGCTCGGCAGCCAGCTCCACGACCTGGCTTGGGGGAGCGACCGACGCGAGGTCACGCCGGGCCGGGTCAACGTGTTCGGACACGGCGGCGACCCCGACAAGTCGATGGGCGCCCAGGAGACCTTCGGCCGCGACATCGACGACCGCGAGGTGGTCCTGCGCGAGCTGCTCACCCTCACCGCCAAGGTCGCCGGCCGGATGCGGGTGGCCGGGGTGGCCGGCCGGACGGTGTCGATCACGGTGCGGTTCGCCGACTTCACCACCATCACCCGCTCGCGGACGATCCCCGAGGCGACCGACGTGACCCAGGAGATCTACCGCGCCGCGGTCCGCCTCTACGACGCCCTCGGGCTCCAGCGCGCCCGGCTCCGGCTGGTCGGTGTCCGGGTCGAGGGGCTGGTGCCGCGCACCAGCGTGCAGCGGCAGGGTGTCCTCGGCGAGCGCGAGCGAGGCTGGTCCGACGCCGACCGCGCGGTCGACCGCGCCGCCCGCCGGTTCGGCAGCGCCGCGGTGCGCCCGGCGAGCCTCATCGATCGCTGACAGGACCCCCGGAGGGAGCCGGCTCCGAAGGGACCGATACCCGCGAGTACTAAATCTTGTGAACACCGCTAGTGAACCGGGGAGCCCCTGCCTACACTTGGCTCCACATCCACCCGTCGCGCACCCGGCGCGCCCGGACCCCTGTGGAGGAACGGTGCCACTCTCCGAAGAGGAGTTGCGACTGCTCGAGCAGATGGAGCACGCCCTCGCGGCAGAGGACCCCAAGTTCGCCTCCACCCTGCGCGGCACCTCGCTGCGTCGCTCGGCGCGTCGGCGCGCGATCGCGGCCGGCATCGTCTTCGTGCTCGGCATCGGCCTGCTCATGGGCGGCGTCATGAGCGGCAAGGGCGCGCTCGGCTTCGCCATCGGCATCGCCGGCTTCGTGGTGATGCTCGGCTCGGCCACCGTCGCCCTGACCTCGATCCGCGGATCGCAGCACGCCTCGGCGCCCATCGACCCCAACACCGCCCAGCACCCCTCGCGCGGCTTCACCGTCATCGACGGCGGTCGCGCCGGCCGGACCCGCCGCCCGCGCCGCACCCTCCGCGGCTCCAGCAGCAGCTCGGGCAGCTTCATGGAGCGCATCGAAGAGCGCTGGCGCCGCCGTCGGGAGAACGGCGGGTTCTGAGCGGCTGGGTCTGCTCTCGCGGCACCGCCTGCACGGGTGGGGCGTGGGGCGGGATCGTCAGCACTGCGCGCTGACTCGCCCGCGAGCCTCAGGAATCAACCAACGTGGTCGACGACCCGACCGGCCATGGCCGGCTCGCCCGGTCCTTCGGCGAGAGGTCGGCGTACGTCGACGCGGCGGGTGAACACCGAGCGGGGCCACCAGTCGGCGATGCGGCGGGCGCGCTTGGGGGCGCCGCCGTAGAGCGCCTCCACACATGTCTGCAGCTCCGCGCGCCAGGTGCCGGGCGTGCTCCCGTCATCGCGGGCGTAGCGGAGCCGCTCGAGCGAGTGCACGATGCGGTCGAGCGCGAAGGTGGCGTCCGGGTTGGTATCGGGACCGCGGCGCGGGCGTTCCGGGGTGAACTCGTCGCGCGGAGCACCGAAGAGCTGGACGAGCGCCTCGCGGGTCTGCCACGGCGACCGATACTTCGGCCACGGCAGCCGGAGGTCGAGCGCCGTGTCGCGGAGCTCCTCCCACGCCTCCTCGGGGCCGAGCAGCCCGCGCTGGTCGCGGCGACGGCGTCGGACGGTGCGCGGGCCGAACGCGGCCAGCCCCAGGACCAGGACCAGCAGCACCCCGCCGGTCACCCACACCCAGGGGAAGCCGCCGCCGTCGGACTGGCCGGCTGCCTGGTCCTCGGCCGCGCCCTGCGGCAGGGCCTCGTTGGGTGCGCGGGTGGGCAGGTCATCGGGGTTGGCGCCGGTCGCGGTCGGTGTGACCTCGGTGTCGCCGACCGTGACATCCTGGAGCGTGTAAGGGGGGACCTCCGTGGCCCGCGTCGCCGGCGTGGGCTCGAACCGGACCCAGCCGGACCCGGAGAAGAAGAGCTCGGGCCAGGCGTGCAGGTCGTGGGAGCTGTAGACCCAGGTGTCGTCGTCGATCTGCTCGGGCTCGAGGAAGCCGACCGCCACGCGTGCGGGGATGCCGAGCTCGCGCGCCATGACCGCCATCGCCGCGGCGTACTGCTCGCAGTAGCCGGTGCGGCCGCCCTCGCCGGGGGAGAGGAACCGCACGAGGTCGTCGCCGCCGGTGCCGAGGTCGACGTCGGTGCTGTACTCGAAGCCACCCTTGTCGGGGTCGTGGAACCACTGCTGGAGCGCCACCGCCTTCTCGTAGCGAGTCGTCTCCTCCGAGGTGACCTGGGTGGCCAGCTGCTTGACGATCGGGTCGAGCCCGGTGGGCAGGTCGGTGAAGTCGCGAGAGACCAGTGCGCCCACCGGTGGTGCCTGCGCCAGCCTGTTCGCGTCGTAGTCGATCTTGACCCCGGTCAGGCTCCAGTTCAACTGTGAGGTGTCGAGGCCGTCGTTGCTGGCCAGGAAGTCCATGGTCGAGACGTCGTAGCGCCAGTCACCCGGGGCCTCGACCCGGCTCACCAGCTGGGTGGTTGGGAGCCACGACGCGCGGAACTCGCGGGTCGCCTCGAGCTGGTAGTCGTACTTGTGCCGGGGCAGCTCGGCGGAGACGCCCACCAGGCCGGGCATCGAGCCGTCGGTGGTCTGGGAGCGGGGGACCTCGCGGTCGCCGGGGCTCCACTCGTTCTCGCTGAAACGGTTCAGCACGGCGATCCGGAGGTACGACGGGTCGGGATCGTTGGTCGTCAGGGTGACCAGCGGCCGGTCCTCGCCGCGCACCAGGTCGCGCCGGAGGTCGACGGTGGGGTTCTCGATGCTGATGTCGTCGTCACCGCCGCTGCCCGGCCCGAAGTCGAACAGGTGCACGCTGAACGTCGGGATCAGGATCGGCACCACGACCGAGAGGGCGGTGGCGACCCCGCCGATCGCGCGGGCGCCGGTGCGCGGCCAGGTGGGCACCGAGAGGGGCTTCGGCTCGGAGTGGCCGTGGTCCTCGGCGAGGATCGGCCCCCAGCGCGCGATCTGCTCCGACTCCGCGAGGAAGATCATCGCGAGGAAGCCGATCGCGGTGGCCGTGTAGAGGAGCCAGTGCGGGCTCTCGCCGGTCATGCTCACCGGCACGCTGTAGATGGTCAGCAGCGGCAGCCCGGCCAGCGGCACGCGCCGGAGCGTGCAGGCGAGGACGTCGACGAGCAGCAGGCACGCGGCGCCACCGGCGATCAGCAGCGGGTGCACGGGCGGCTCGGTGGAGGGCACCGGTGGCGCGAACCGGTTCGCGCTCTGCACGGCGTCCTGGAAGGCCACCTGCAGCCGGTCCCACGCCTCGCCGATGGGCAGCGGCGAGCCGGAGACGAACGCGCACACGATCATCGCCACGAGCAGCAGCTGCGCCAGCACCAGCAGCGCGCGGGGCAGCCGCCACCAGCGTCCGACCGCGCCGGTGCCGGCGATCACCACGCCGATGACGAACAGCGGGCCGAGGGTGCGGCCGAACTCCTGGGTGAACCCCTGCCACGTCAGCAGCGAGATCAGCGTGGTGGTCGCGGCGACGGCGGAGAGTCCCGCCAGCGCCATCGGATGTGAGCGAACGCCGGGCACGATCTCAGACCCCCTCGGCCAGGGGTGCGACTCCCACCGGGATCGACACCGGTGGCGCGGGTGCGACACCACGCGATCGCGAGCTCTGGGTGTGGCGGCGCCCGAGCTCGTCCCACACCGCCTCGAGCCGGTCCGCCGGACCGAGTGAGACCGCCCGCCAGCCCTGCTGGCTGAGCATCCCGGCCGCATCGCGGCCGGCGTTGTCGGGAGAGAGCCACGCGTCGACGTCGACGGCCACCGCGAGGGCCGAGCCGCTGTGCGCGTTCATCCGCCGGAGCACGGGTACGTCGCGCTGGTCGACGTGACCGAGCACCGCCACCAGCAGCCCGTCACCGCCGGCCTCGGTCAGCCAGCCCGTGTCGAGCGCGGGCCGGGGCAGGGGCTGGACGACGGCCAGTGCCTCGAGCAGCGGGCCGGTGTTGAGGTCGGTCTCGCGGGTGTGCCAGTCGTTGGCGCTGTCCTCGCCCGCGGCGGTGACCAGCCGGACCGTGAAGCCGCGCTTGCTGAGGTGGACGGCGATCGACGCTGCTGCCGAGACCGCCGCCTCGAGGGAGGAGGCGATGCCCTGACCACGGTGGGCGATCACGCGGTTGTCGAGGAAGAGGGTCGCCCGCGACTCCCAGGGCTGCTCCTCACGGCGCACCATGAGCTCACCCACCCGCGCTGAGCTGCGCCAGTGCACCCGGCGCAGGTCGTCGCCGCGGCGGTACTCACGCACAGTGACGTCCTCGGCGCTGCCCATCGCGAAGGCGCGGGGCCGGTTGTCGCCCGAACCCGTCCAGGCCCCGCCGAGGGGGATGTGGGTCAGGGGGACGGTGCGCGGCGTCACGGTGAGCGGCACCGTCGTACGGAACGCCCGGCCGAGCTCGACCAGCCCGAACGGGTCCTTCACCCGCACCGTGACGGGCCCGATCTCGAAGCGACCCCGGACGTCGGACCGGATCTGGTAGGTCACGTCGCGGTGCCAGCCGTGGCCGATCCCCTCGAGCACGAACCGGGGGCGGGTGCCGAGCACGTAGGGGAGGTGGTCCTCCAGGAGGAGCACCCCGCTGGGGGCGCGGCCCTCGTTGACCAGCGACAGGCTAACCGAGGCCGGCTGGCCGGCGGCGACCAGCTGGGGGTTGACCGTGCGCACGAGGGCCAGCCGGTAACGGCTGCGCCCGATGAACAGCGCGCTCACCAGCGGCAGGGCGAGCACCAGCACCCCGACCCGGCTGAGCGACGTCTGGCCGAGGACGATCGCGCACACGATCGCGGTGATGCCCGCGGCCACGAACGCGCGGCCACGCACGGTGAGCCCGGAGAGTGCCTCGCGCATGGGCGGCGTGTCCTCGGCTACGAGCCGGCCGGCACGGGCACGCTCGCCACGATCGCGTCGAGGATCGCTGAGGTCGAGCGCCCGCTCATCGAGGCCTCGACGCTGGGCAGCAGCCGGTGGGCGAGCACGGGCTTGGTCAGCCCGTGCACGTCGTCGGGAAGCACGTAGTCGCGGCCCTGCATCGCGGCCATCGCCTTCGCGGCCCGCACCAGGTGGAGCGTCGCGCGAGGAGACGCGCCGAGCGAGAGCTCGTCGGAACGACGAGTGGCACCGGTGATCGCGACGGCGTAGCGCTGCACGGCCTGGGAGACGTAGACCTGGCCGACGATCCCGATCAGCTTGCGGATCTCGGCGGCGTCCGCCACCGGCTCCAGGTCGTCGAGCGGGTTGAACTGGGTGTGCGAGTCGAGCATCGCGATCTCGGCCGCCTCGACCGGGTAGCCCACGGAGACCCGCGCCATGAACCGGTCGCGCTGTGCCTCGGGGAGGGCGTAGGTGCCCTCCATCTCGATGGGGTTCTGGGTGGCGATGACCATGAACGGCGTCTCGAGCTGGTAGGTCGCGTTGTCGACGGTGACCTGCCGCTCCTCCATGCACTCGAGCAGCGCGGACTGGGTCTTGGGCGAGGCGCGGTTGATCTCGTCACCGACGACGATGTTGGCGAAGACGCCCCCGGGCCGGAACTCGAACTCCCGGCTGCTCTGGTTGAAGATCGACACGCCGGTGACGTCGGACGGCAGCAGGTCGGGCGTGAACTGGATGCGCCGCACCGAGCAGTCGATGCTCCGGGCCAATGCCTTGCTCAGCATCGTCTTGCCGACCCCGGGCACGTCCTCGATGAGCAGGTGCCCCTCGGCGAGCATCACCACGATCGTGGACGACACCACGTCGGCCTTGCCCTCGATGACCTTCTCGATGTTCGTTCGGATGCGACCCACTACCCGGGCCAGCGTCTCCAGATCGGCGCCACCAGCTGGGGCTGCCGCTATCGGCGTCTCCACGTCCGTTCCTTCCGCTCCCTGTCTATGACCACCGTAGGGCGTCCCGGCAACTTACGCGGTCGAGCGCGAAGCCCATGCCACTTCCACGATCACGAATCTGCATCGGTTCAGTCCGGCTCTACCCCGGCGAGCTTCGGCCCCCAGCTGATACCCCCGCGAGCTTCGGCCCCCAGTCCGTGGCGACGCGGGCTTCGCCCGCAACGACGTCGGATGCTCGCTGGCGCTCGCACCGACTGTCGCCACGGCCATGAGGGCCGATCGCGGGGCGCCTCGCTTCGCTCGGAAAGACCGGGTCGCTTCGCTCCCGTCCACTGGCCGATGACCGACGGCAGCTGGGAGCGCTACGTCACCACGGTCGCCAGCCACGTGACGGGAGCGCAGCGACCCGGTCTGTCGCGCGCAGCGCGCGCCCGGCGATCGGCCCCATGGCCGTGACGACCGCGCCGAAGCGAGCGCAGCGAGCCAGGCGCCGCGAGCGGAGCGAGCGTCGACGCGGACTGGGGCCGAAGCTCGCCGGGGTATTTGTGGTGGTTTGTGGTTGACGGTGGAGTGAAGTGGAGTACTGTGGAGGGAAGTGGAGGATCTAGCAGGAACTGTGGAGGGCCCAGATGTTCTTCATGGGCACCTACACCCCGAAGCTCGACGACAAGGGGCGGCTGATCCTTCCGGCCAAGTTCAGGGACCGACTGTCGGAGGGGCTCGTGGTGACACAGGGGCAGGAGAAGTGCCTCGACGTCTTCCCTTCCGACGTCTTCATGGAGGAGGCCAACCGCGCCCGCGCCAAGGGGATGACCTCGCGCAGCGGGCGCGACCAGATCCGCATGCTCTTCGCGAGCGCCGAGGAGGTCGTGCCCGACAAGCAGGGCCGGATCCCGATCGCGGTGCCGCTGCGGGAGTACGCCGCGATCAGCCGCGACGTGATCGTCATCGGGGCGATGGACCGCGTGGAGATCTGGGAGCCGACCCGCTGGCGCGACTACAACGCCGCGGCCCAGGAGAACTTCGCCGAGCTCGACGAGGACGGCGCCCCGCAGGACTGATCAGCAGCACCAGGCAACTCAGCACAACTGAACAGCGGTTCGCAGGGCGAGGTCTCGGCCCGCTCCACCCACTCGAGTGTCTTCCGGCTCACCTTCCCCGGTGCCGGACGACTTCCCACCTCGGGTGCGCAGCCTTCTGGGACACCTTCCCCGGCCCCAGACGGCACGGACGGGCCTGAGACCTGGCCCTGCGAACCCCTTCTCTCCACCTTGCTCCACCAGCAGCACCACTTCCCCGCAGCACCGCGCACCACCGAGTCATCGAAGGGTCGATCGATGCACCCCGTCGTCACCGAGACGCCACCGGCACCGCGCCGGGTGCGCGAGCAGGCCCGGGAGGCTGCCGCGCTGATGGCCTTCTCGGCGCTGACCTCGGTCGCTCTCGCCACGGTGGTCGTGGTCCTCGGCCGCCTCGGGCAGCAGGGCTGACCATGGTGAGCCCCGCCCACGCCCCCGTCCTCCTCGACCGGGTCGTGGCCCTCCTCGCGCCGTCCCTCGACCACGAGGGCGCGGTCATGGTCGACGCCACGCTCGGCCTCGGCGGCCACACCGAGGCGGTGCTGACCCGCTGCGAGCTGGCCCGCGTGATCGGCATCGACCGCGACCCGGACGCGCTGGCCATGGCCCGCGAGCGGCTGGCCGGCTTCGGAGACCGGTTCACCGGGGTGCACGCGGTCTACGACGAGCTGCCGGACGTCCTCGACGAGCTCGGCCTCGGCCGGGTCGCAGCCGTCGACGCAGTCCTCTTCGACCTCGGCGTCTCCTCGATGCAGCTCGACGTCCGCGAGCGTGGCTTCGCCTACGCCGAGGATGCGCCCCTCGACATGCGCATGGACGGCACCACTGGCCCGACCGCCGCCGACGTCCTCAACACCTACTCGGCCAAGGAGCTCACCCGCGTGCTCCGTGAGTACGGCGAGGAGCGGTTCGCGAGCAAGATCGCGGCCGCCGTCGTGCGGCAGCGCGAGCGGTCGCCGTTCGCCACCTCGGCCGGCCTGGTCGAGCTGCTCTACGCCGAGATCCCGGCGCCCGCTCGCCGCACCGGCGGCCACCCCGCGAAGCGCACCTTCCAGGCGCTCCGCATGGAGGTAAACGACGAGCTCGTCGTGCTGCGCCGGGCGATGCCGGCCGCCATCGACGCGATCCGGGTGGGCGGCCGGGTGGTCGTCGAGTCCTACCACTCGCTCGAGGACCGGCTGGTCAAGCGGGCGTTCACCGAGGTCACCCGTTCGATCGCCCCTCCGGACCTGCCGATCGTGCCCGAGGAGCTCGAGCCTGCCTACCGGCTCGTCACCCGCGGCGCGGAGCAGGCCGGCGCCGACGAGATCGAAGCCAACCCCCGGGCCGCCTCGGTCCGGCTGCGCGCCGTCGAGCGCATCAAGGAGACGAAGGCAGCATGAGCACTCCCGCCCTCCAGCTCCGCGAGCGGTTGCCGCGCCTGGCCGACGAAGCAATCGCTCGTGCCCGGCTGACCGTCGTACCCCGCCGCCGGGTGCGCGCGGCCCGGATGCCGTTCGTGACCCTGGTCAGCCTGGTGCTGCTCGGCGGCGTGGTCGGCCTGCTCTGCTTCAACACCCAGATGCAGCAGGCGTCGTTCGCCGCGACCTCGCTCGAGGCCCAGTCGGACAACCTCGCCGCCCGCGAACAGACGCTGCACGACGAGCTCCAGCAGCTCAGGGATCCCCAGGAGCTCGCCCGGCGGGCCCAGGCGGCCGGCATGGTCGTGCCGCAGAACTCGTGCACCCTCCGGCTCGCCGCCGGCACCACCCAGGGCAGCTGCGCCCCGGCCACGGCCGACAACACTCCGCCTCTCGAGGGCCGGCCGCCGAAGAAGCCGGCGGTGCTCGATCCCGACCCCGTCATCGTCACGCTGCCGCCCGTCGCCCCGGAGCGGGGAACGGCGGCCACCACGGCGGGGGTCGAGGCCACAAGGGACACCACGACACGGCCCGCGGCTGACGCGATCAGAGCGCCGATGCGAGCAAGATAGCCCCACCTGTCACACCAGTCACAGCAGTCACAACAGTTTTCGCCGCCCACCCAGAGACGATGAGAGAGCCCGTGCCCCGCAACCGCCGCCCGGCCGCCCGGCCCGCGAGGACCGTCGCGCCCACGGTCCGGCGCGGCAGCCGGCGGGGCTCGCCCCAGGTGCGGCTGCGCGTCGGGTTCGTGCTGATCGCGATGGTGCTCTCGCTCTTCGGCGCCCGGCTCGTGCAGCTGCAGGGCCTCGACCCGGGCTCCTACGCCGCGATGGCGGCGGCCGAGGGCACCGTCGACGCGGTGCTGCCCGCCGAGCGCGGCGACATCCTCGACCGCAACGGCCAGCCGCTGGCCGCCTCGATCTCCGGGCTCATGATCGTCGGCGACCCGACGATGACCGACGAGAAGGCGCCCGAGCTCGCCAAGTTCCTCAGCCAGAAGCTGGACGTCGACTACTTCACCGTGCTCAAACGGCTGCGGGCGCACGACAACAAGCAGGGTGCGCCGTCCCGCTTCGAGTATCTCGCCCGCCACGTGCCGTCCACGCTGGCCACCGACGCGCTTCGCGAGGCCGACGACCGCGGCTACGAGGGGCTCTCGACCCGCCGCGACCCGGTGCGCACCTACCCCGCCCACGACATCGCCGCCAACCTCATCGGCTTCGTCGGGACCGACAAGCCGTTCGGTGGCCTCGAGGAGGCCTTCGACAAGGCGCTCTCGGGCAAGGACGGCAGCGAGAAGTACGAAGTCGGCGCCGGCAACCGGATCCCGCTCGGCGACAACATCACCGTGCCGGCGATCGACGGCCAGGATCTGCACACCACCATCGACCGGGACCTGCAGTGGTACACCCAGCGCGTGCTGCGCGAGGCCCGCGAGAAGTCGGGCGGCACCTCGGCGATCGCCGTGATCATGGACTCGCGCACGGGTGAGGTCCTGGCGCTCGCGGACGACCCGACGTACGACGCCGACGACCCGGGCGCCTCGAACATCAGCGACCGACGGGCCCGCTCGCTGAACCTCTCCTACGAGCCCGGCTCGGTCGAGAAGGTGCTCACGCTCTCGGCGCTGATCGACGCGGGCAAGGTCAACGCGCGCACCCAGCTGCTGGTGCCGGGCGAGCTGCACCGCCAGGACCGCGTCATCCACGACCACTGGGAGCACAGCCTCATCAAGCTGACGCTGGCCGGGGTGCTGGCCAAGTCGTCGAACGTCGGGACCGTGCTCGCCTCCGACCGGTTCGCGGCCGGCGAGCTGCGCGCCTACCTCGCCAAGTTCGGCCTCGGACAGCCCACCCACGTCGGGCTCGGCGCCGAGTCGCGGGGCAACCTGCCCGACCCGAGCGTGTGGAACAGCCAGATCGGCGACCGGATCGCCTTCGGGCAGTCGCTGTCGGTCAACGCCATGCAGATGGCGGCCGCGGTCAACACGATCGCCAACCACGGCCTCCGGGTCGACCCCACGCTGATCCAGGGCCAGGCCAAGCGCGACGACGGCATGGAGATCGGCACCGACGTCTCGACCACCCGTCAGGTCATCTCGCGGGAGGCGGCGCGGCAGATGACGCTGATGATGGAGCGGACCGTCGACCCGGAGGACGGCGTCGCGCCGCTGGCCCAGGTGCCGGGCTACGTGGTCGCCGGCAAGACCGGCACCGCGCAGCGGGTCGGCACCTGCGGCACGGGCGCCGACAAGCACGGCTGCTACGACGGCACCAACACGGTCTCCTTCGCGGGCTTCGCCCCGGCCCAGAACCCGCGCTTCACCATCTACGTCGTCATCCAGGCCCCCAAGATCGCGGGGGCCGGCGGTGGCGCCACGGCGGGTCCGGTGTTCTCCAAGCTCATGAGCTACGCGCTCCAGCGCTACGGCGTCCCGCCGATCGACCGGAAGCAGACCCGGCTCCCGGTCGACTGGTAGGCCCTGCGCGACACTGGCCCCGTGGCGACCGCACAGACCCGACCCGCACGACCGCCCGAGTCGCCGCTGGGCGGCCTGGCGGCGTGGCTGCGGGAGACGGGCCACGAGGTCACCGCCACCGGTGACCTCGAGACGGTCATCACCGGGCTGACCCTCAGCTCGCAGCGGACCGCCCCGGGGGACCTGTACGCCGCCCTGCCCGGCTCGCAGGCACACGGGATGTCGTTCGCCGCCGACGCCCTCGCGGCCGGTGCTGTCGCCCTGCTCACCGACGCCGCCGGTGCCGCGGACGCGCCCCACGGCGTGCCGCAGCTGGTCGTGACGGGGCCCCGAGCCCTGCTCGGACGGCTGGCGGCGAAGGTCTACGGCGAGCCGGCGGCGGCGATGCGGATGATCGGCGTGACCGGCACCCAGGGCAAGACCACCACCACCCGGCTGGCCGAGGGCGGGCTGCAGGGCGCGGGCGTCGCGGCCGGCGTCATCGGGACCGTCGGCACCCGGATCGCCGGCGAGGACGTGAAGACGGCGCTCACCACGCCGGAGGCGCCCGACCTGCACGCGCTGTTCGCGGTGATGCGCGAGCGCGAGGTCGCCGCGTGCGCGATGGAGGTGAGCAGCCACGCGCTGGTGATGGGCCGGGTCGACGGCGTCGTCTTCGACGTCGCGGTCTTCCTCAACCTCGGCCGCGACCACCTCGACTTCCACGCGGACGAGGAGGACTACTACCGCGCCAAGGCCTCGCTCTTCACTCCCGAGCGGGCCCGGCTTGCCCTGGTCGGGATCGACGACGAGCACGGCCGCCGGCTGTCGGGGGAGACCACCCTGCCGGTCCGGACCTTCTCGGCCCAGGGCCGGGACGCAGACTGGCGGGTCGCCGACGTCCGGCCGGAGCCGGGCGGGTCGACGTTCCGCGTCCTCGGCCCGGGCGTCGACGTCGAGACCGCCGTCCCGCTCCCGGGCGCCTTCAACGTGAGCAACGCCCTGGCGGCCGTCGCGGCCTGCGGCGAGGCCGGTCTGGACGCGACGGCGGTCGCGCGCGGGATCGCCACCGGGGCCGGAGTCCCGGGCCGGTTCGAGCGGATCGAGGCGGGTCAGCCGTTCACGGTGGTGGTCGACTACGCGCACAAGCCCGACGCCGTGCGGGCCGCCCTCGAGAGCCTGCGGCCGCTGACCACCGGGAGCCTGATCATGGTCATCGGCGCGGGCGGCGACCGAGACCCCGGCAAGCGGCCGATCATGGGCGACCTCGCCGCCCGGCTCGCCGACGTGGTCGTCGTGACCGACGACAACCCGCGCACCGAGCAGCCCCGCGCGATCCGCGCGGCGGTGCTCGAGGGCGCCCGCGGCGGCACCGCGCGGATCATCGAGGAGGGTGACCGCAGGGCCGCCATCGCCACGGCGCTCGACCTCGCCCGGCCGGGCGACATCGTCGTGGTGGCCGGCAAGGGACACGAGACCGGACAGGAGGTGGACGGCGTGGTGCACCCCTTCGACGACCGCGACGTGGTCCGCGAGCTGCTCGGCCGCCGCCCACCGCCCTGAGCCAGATCAGGCAACCGCCCGTCGGCGGGCCGCGTCGGACTCCGGAGCGGCGTACGGAATCATGGCCCAGCGGTGTCCGGGTCCTAGAGAGAGGCAGGCGATGAGAGCGATTCTGCTCAGCGGTGCCATCGCACTGTTCGTGTCCCTCCTGGGCACGCGGATCGCCATCAACCAGTTCCGCCGGCTCGGCTTCGGGCAGCAGATCCGTGACGACGGCCCGACCAGCCACCACACCAAGATGGGCACGCCGACCATGGGCGGCGTCGTCGTCATCCTGGCGACGGTCTCGGCCTACTTCCTGGCCAAGCTGGTCACGATGAGCGCACCGACCGGCTCGGCGCTGCTGCTGCTCTTCCTCTTCGTGGGCATGGGGCTGGTCGGCTTCCTCGACGACTACATCAAGATCGCCCGCCAGCGCAGCCTCGGCCTGCGCAGCAAGGCCAAGATGATCGGGCAGACCGTCGTGGCGCTGGTCTTCGGCGGCCTGGCACTGGCCCCCTGGCTCAAGGACGAGAACGGCCTGACTCCCGCGTCGAGGCACCTGTCGTTCATTCGCGACTTCCACGGCTTCGCGCTGCCGGCAGTGGTGGTGATGCTGCTGATCTGGCTGATCGTCACCGCCACGAGCAACGGCGTGAACCTCACCGACGGGCTCGACGGGCTGGCGGCGGGCGCGTCGATGATGGTCTTCGGCGCCTACATGCTGATCAACATCTGGCAGAACAACCAGTCCTGCGCCTCCTCCAACCTCGATCCCGACAACGTGAGCCTCTGCTACACCGTCCGCGACCCGCTGGACCTGGCCGTGGTCGCCGCCGCGCTGACCGGTGCCTGCTTCGGGTTCCTCTGGTGGAACGCCTCCCCGGCCGCGATCTTCATGGGCGACACCGGCTCGCTCGCCCTGGGCGGGGCGGTGGCCGGGCTGGCGATCCTGACCCGCACCGAGCTGCTCCTCGTCATCCTGGGCGGGCTCTTCGTGCTCGAGACCGTGTCGGTGATGCTCCAGGTCACCACGTTCAAGGTCAGCAAGCGGCTGACCGGGACCGGCCGCCGGGTCTTCCGGATCGCCCCGATCCACCACCACTTCGAGATGCTCGGCTGGGAGCAGGTGACCGTCACGATCCGGTTCTGGATCATCACCGGCATCTGTGTCGCGGCCGGGCTCGGCATCTTCTACGCCGAGTGGGTCTCCGGCATCGGATGACCCTCCTCCCGTGAACCCTGCAGCCCTGGGCCGCCACGACTCCTGGGAGGGCGTGCGCGCGGTCGTCGCCGGGTTCGGCGTCTCCGGCTTCGCCGCGGCTGACAACCTGCTCCACCTCGGGGCCACGGTCACCGCGCTCGACGAGCGGGCGGAGGGGCCGGACCAGCGGGCGGAGAAGGCCGAGCTGCTCGAGGTGCTCGGAGCGAGCATCCGGCTCGGCGCAGGCGCCACCGCGGCGCTGCCTGACGACGTCGACCTCCTGGTCACCTCACCGGGCTGGCGGCCGGACGCACCGCTGCTGGCACAGGCCCGCGGCGCGCGGCGTACCGATCTGGGGCGAGGTCGAGCTGGCGTGGCGGCTGAGGGATCCCCACCACGACACGCCCTGGCTCGCCGTCACCGGCACCAACGGCAAGACCACGACGGTGCGGATGCTCGACGCGATCCTGCGCGCGGCTGGCCTGCGCAGCGTCGCCGCGGGCAACGTCGGCCTCCCGCTGGTCGAGGCGGTGATGGACCCCGAGCCCTACGACGTGCTCGCTGTCGAGCTCTCCAGCTTCCAGCTGCACTACACCGACGTCGATGAGCGCCCAGGCGGCGGCCGTGCTCAACGTGGCGCCGAGGACCACCTCGACTGGTACGCCTCCATGGCCGACTACGCCGCCGACAAGGGCCGGATCTACGAGCGGGTGCAGCGGGCGTGCGTCTACAACGTCGCGGACCCGGCGACCGAGGAGCTGGTGCGGGCGGCCGACGTCGTCGAGGGAGCGCGGGCGGTCGGGTTCACTCTCGGGATGCCGGCGGTCGGGATGCTGGGCGTCGTCGAGGACATCCTGGCCGACCGCGCCTTCGTCGAGGAGCGGGAGACCAGCGCCGCCGAGCTGTGCACGCTGGCCGACCTGACCGCGCCCGGCACCGCGGGCCCGGCGCCGCACACCGTCCAGAACGCGCTGGCCGCTGCCGCGCTCGCGCGGGCCCACGGTGTGCCCCAGGTGGCCGTCCGTGACGGGCTGCGCGGCTTCCGCCCCGACGGGCACCGCATCGCGCTGGTGGCGGAGCGGGACGGCGTCGCCTGGGTCGACGACTCGAAGGCGACCAACCCGCACGCGGCGCTCGCCTCCCTGCTCGCCTACGACCCGGTGGTCTGGGTGGCGGGCGGTCTGGCCAAGGGTGCGTCGTTCGACGACCTGGTCCGCACCGTGGCCGGCCGGCTGCGCGGCGTGGTCCTCCTCGGCCGCGACCGCGACGTCATCGCCGAGGCTCTCGCGCGACACGCACCGGATGTGCCGGTGATCGTCGTCGAGAGCCGGTGAGACTGCTGTGACAGAAGGTGCCCAAGCGCCTGATGAGGCAGAGCCGATGCGACGCGTCGTGGCCGCCGCGGCCGGGCTCGCCCGGCCGGGCGACACGGTGCTCCTCGCCCCGGGGTGCGCCTCGCAGGACATGTTCACCGACTACGCCGCTCGCGGGGACGCGTTCGCCGCGGCGGTCCAGGAGCTGGCCGGCTAGAGACTCTGGGAGGGGAGCGCATGACGACGGCGAACCCCGAGGGCACCCGCCCCCGCCGTTTCGAGCTGCCCGCCCTCCCGACCCGGCTGCGGCTGCGCCGCCGCCTGGCCCACGTGGTCGCCACGGGAGGTCAGGGTCGTCGATCACGCCGCGCACCTGGTTCGGCGTCGCTGCGCGCCGCGCTCGACCGGCCGCTGACGTCCTACTACCTGCTGCTCGGCGCCTCGGCGCTGCTCCTCACCATCGGCCTGATCATGGTGCTGAGCGCCAGCAGCGTCTACTCCTACGAGGTCAACGACGGCGACTCCTACGCCGTGGTCCGGCGCCAGCTGGTGTGGGTGCTGATCGGCCTGCCGCTCGCGTGGGTGGCCAGCCGGCTGCCGCACCGCTGGGTGCGGCGGCTCGCCTACCCGGGCTTCTCGGTGTCGCTCGTGCTGCTGCTGCTCACGGCGTTCTTCGGGGTCGAGCGCAACGGCAACCAGAACTGGCTCGGCGTCGGTCCGGTCGTCATCCAGCCCTCGGAGATCGCCAAGCTCGCGATGATCATCTGGGCCGCCCACATCTACGCCAACAAGGAGCGCCGGCTCGACAGCACCCACGAGATCGTCGTACCCGTGGTGCCTGGCATGGTGCTGGCCACCGGCCTCGTCGTCCTCGGCAACGACCTCGGCACCGCGCTGGTGCTCTTCGGGCTCCTGCTCGGGTCGCTGTGGGTGGTCGGGCGCGCCGCGACGGTTCTTCACGATCATGCTGTCGGTCGTGGGCGTGGGACTCCTGGTCCTGGTGGCCACCAACGCCGAGCGGCTCGGCCGGATCAGCAACTTCATGGATCCGTTCAGGGACTACCACGACCGGGGCTGGCAGCCGGCGCACGGCCTCTACGCGCTCTCGACCGGCGGGCTGTTCGGCCAGGGCATCGGCGCCAGCCAGCAGAAGTGGGGCGACCTGCCCGAGGCGCACACCGACTTCATCTTCGCGGTGCTCGGCGAGGAGCTCGGCCTGGCCGGCACGCTGCTGGTGATCGTGCTCTTCCTCACCATCGCCTTCGCGGCGCTGCGGGTCGCGCGCCGCACCGCGGACCCGTTCGTCCGCTACGCGTCGTTCGGCATCGTGGTCTGGCTGGTCGGCCAGATGATCATCAACGTCGGCATGGTGCTGGCCCTGCTGCCGGTCATCGGCATCCCGCTGCCGCTGATCTCCTACGGCGGCTCTGCGCTGCTGCCGTCGCTGGTCGCGCTCGGGCTGCTGGTGGGCTTCGCGCGCCGCGAGCCGGAGGCGGCCCGGGCGCTGGCCCAGCGCAAGAAGATGCGCTCGGCGGGGCTCTCGGCCTCCCGCTCCCGCTGATCGCTCGGGTCCTAGTCTCTGCTCTCG
This sequence comes from uncultured Actinomycetota bacterium, assembly GCA_963793315.1. Taxonomy (GTDB): domain Bacteria; phylum Actinomycetota; class Actinomycetes; order Propionibacteriales; family Nocardioidaceae; genus Nocardioides. The sequence continues at coordinate 355,783 of CAWBZR010000011.1, forward strand.
ATGCGCATCCTCCTCGCCGGTGGCGGCACCGCCGGCCACACCTCGCCGCTGCTGGCCACGGCCGACGCCCTGCGCCGGCTCGAGCCGGACGTGGAGATCACCTGCCTGGGCACGCCCCGCGGGCTGGAGACCCGGGTCGTCCCCGAGGCGGGCTACCCGCTGGAGCTGATCGCCCCCGTGCCGCTGCCGCGGAAGCCCTCGGTCGACCTGCTGCGGGTCCCGGCTCGGCTGCGCGGTGCGGTCAAGGAGGCCCGGGCCGTGCTCGACCGGGTCCGGCCCGACGTGCTGGTGGGCTACGGCGGCTACGTCTCGGTGCCGGCCTACCTCGCCGCCCGGCGTGCCGAGGTGCCGATCGTCGTCCACGAGCAGAACTCGCTGCCCGGCCTGGCCAACAAGGTCGGAGCACGGTTCGCGAAGCGGGTCGCGGTGAGCTTCCCGGACACCCCGCTCCCGCACGCGGAGTACGTCGGCCTGCCGATCCGCACCATGATCTCCGGCCTCGACCGTGCGGCGCTGCGGGCCGAGGCGCGGGCCTTCTTCGGCCTCGACCCCGACCTGCCCACCCTCGTCGTCACCGGTGGCTCTCAGGGCGCCCGCAACCTCAACCTGGCGATCAGCGGCGCCGCCCGCGCGCTCGGCGAGGCCGGCGTGCAGGTGCTGCACGTGGTCGGCCCCAAGAACGACGTGACGCCGCAGGCCGGCCTCCCGACGTACGTGCCCGTCGGCTACGTCGACCGGATGGACTATGCGCTGGCGGCGGCCGACCTCATGGTCTGCCGGGCCGGTGCCTCGAGCGTGACCGAAGCGGCCGCGGTCGGCGTCCCGACCATCTTCGTGCCGCTTCCGATCGGCAACGGTGAGCAGCCGCTCAACGCCAGGCCGGTCGTCGAGGCCGGGGGAGCGCTGCTGGTGGAGGACGCGGCGTTCACGAGCCGCTGGGTCACCGCGCGCGTCCCCGCGCTGGTCACGGATCCGGGCAGGCTGGCCGCCATGAGCGCCGCCGCCTCGGGGCTGATCCCGCGCGACGCCGACGAGAAGCTGGCCCGCATCGTGCTGGAGACCGGTCGATGACCTTCGGGCGGGTGCACCTGGTCGGCATCGGCGGGGCCGGGCTCTCGGGCATCGCCCGGGTCCTGCTGGACCGCGGCGTCGCGGTCAGCGGCAGCGACGGTGTCGCGTCGGCGACCCTCGACGCGTTGAGCGCCCTCGGCGCGAGCGTGCACGTCGGCCACGACCCCCGCCACCTCGACCACCTGGGTCCCGGTGACAGCGTCGTCGTGTCGGCGGCCGTCAAGCCCGACAACCCCGAGTACGCCGAGGCCACCCGCCGCGGGCTCACCGTCCTGTCCCGCGCCGCCGCGATGGCCGCCCTCATGGAAGGGCGGCGGGTGGTCGCGGTCGCGGGCACCCACGGCAAGACCACGACGACCTCGCTGCTCACGGTCGCCCTGCAGGCGGCCGGTGCCGACCCGACCTACACCATCGGCGGCGACCTCGCGGCCACCGGCGTCAACGCCGCGGAGGGGACGGGCGACCTGTTCGTCGCCGAGGCCGACGAGAGCGACGGCGCGTTCCTCCACTACTCGCCGTACGCCGCCGTGGTGACCAACGTCGAGGCGGACCACCTCGACCACTGGCGGAGCGAGGAGGCCTACACCGCGGCCTTCGACGACTTCGCGGCCACGGTCGCTGCCGACGGCTTCCTGGTCGTGTGCGCGGACGACCCCGGGGCCGCCGCCCTGGGGCGCCGCACCGACCGGCGCGTCGTGACCGTGTCGACGCGGCCCGGCGTCGCCGACGTCGGTCCCGCCGACCTCGACGGCGTCGAGCTCTGGTCGCCCGGCGACCACTACCTCGCCGACGCACTGCTGGCGCTGGCGACCGGCCGCGAGCTCGGCTACGACGACGCGCTGCTGCACCGGGGGATCGCGTCGTTCACCGGCACCCGGCGGCGGATGGAGCGCAAGGGCGAGGCCGGCGGGGTGAGGGTCTACGACAGCTATGCCCACCACCCCACCGAGATCGCCGGCGACCTTGCCGCGGCCCGGGTCCTGGCCGGCGAGGGCCGGCTCGTCGTCGCCTTCCAGCCCCACCTCGTCTCCCGCACCCGCACGCTCGGCCCCGCCATGGGCCGCGCGCTCGGCGCCGCCGACGAGGTCGTCGTCTGCGACGTCTACCTCTCCCGCGACGCCGCCGACCCGGCGGTCACCGGTGCGCTGGTGGCGTCCGCCGTGCCCCTCGCTCCCGAGCACGTCGTCTTCGTCCCCGACCTCGACGACGTCGCGGCCGCCCTGGTGGCCAGGGCGCGCCCCGGCGACCTGGTGCTGACCCTGGGGGCCGGCAGCGTCACCGAGGTCGGCCCGCAGGTCGTCCAGCTGCTCGCCGACGACACCGGCGTCGACAGGGGTGGTGATCGTGCGTAGCCTGCGCCGCTCGGCCTCCGACGGGGAGACCGTCGACCGGGCCACCCGACGCAGCCGACGGCGGTTCGCCCGCAGGCAGTGGCGCCGGCGCTGGTTGGCCTGGCGCTACCTCCTGCGTGCTCGTCCTGGTGGTCGCGGTGGTCGGCGGTGGGATCTACGCCGTCTGGTTCTCGACGTGGCTCGCCGTCGAGAAGATCGAGGTCAGCGGCGCCCAGACCGTCGAGGCCTCCGACATCCGTGCGCGCTCCGGCATCGACGAGGGGGAGCCCCTGGTCAGCGTCGACCTGGCCGCGGCCGAGCGGCGCATCGGCGCCCTGGCCGTCGTCCGATCGGTGTCGGTGACGCGGCAGTGGCCGCACGGCGTGCTGATCTCGATCGAGGAGCGGGTGCCGATCGCCGTGGTCGAGATCGGCGCCAGGTTGCGTGGGATGGACGCCGACGGAGTCGTCTTCCGCGACTACAAGAAGGCGCCGCCCGGGCTGCCTCGAGTGACGACCTCGATCGGCACCACCTCGGCCGCGCTCAAGGAGGCGGCGAAGGTGATCTCCGCCATGCCGCAGGAGCTCAGCCTCCTCGTCGACCATGTCCAGGTCACGACGGTCGACGAGATCTCGCTGGTGCTCAAGGACGGCCGCGTCGTCAGCTGGGGGAGCGCGGAGGAGTCCGAGAAGAAGGCCGAGGTGCTCGCCGTGCTGCTCGCCACCGTCCAGGAGCCCTTCTACGACGTCAGCGTGCCGTCCAAGCCGACCACCGCCGAGCAGGTCCCCGGCTGACCTGGCTCACCGGGCTCACCCCCGGAAAAGTTTGGACGAGCCGACATCGTCCCGCGTGTCGCCGCCACGGTGACCACACGCGTCCCTAATGTCATCGGCACGGACAGGTTGACATAACTATAACCCTCAGCCTGAGGGTGACAGTTGAGGCCTCAGCCATTCGAGCATCGCCGGTCGAGCACAGGAGCGAACCGTGGCAGCAGCGCAGAACTACCTCGCGATCATCAAGGTCGTGGGCATCGGCGGGGGCGGCGTCAACGCCGTCAACCGGATGATCGAGGTCGGCCTCAAGGGCGTCGAGTTCATCGCCATCAACACCGATGCCCAGGCCCTGCTCATGAGCGACGCCGACGTCAAGCTCGACATCGGTCGTGAGCTGACCCGTGGCCTCGGCGCCGGCGCCAACCCCGAGGTCGGCCAGCAGGCCGCCGACGACCACGCCGACGAGATCGAGGAGGTCCTCAAGGGGGCCGACATGGTCTTCGTGACAGCGGGCGAGGGTGGCGGCACCGGCACCGGCGGTGCGCCGGTCGTCGCGCGCATCGCCCGCTCGCTCGGCGCGCTGACCATCGGTGTCGTCACGCGACCGTTCGCGTTCGAGGGACGACGTCGCGCGGGCTCCGCCGAGGAGGGCATCGCCCAGCTCCGCGAGGAGGTCGACACCCTCATCGTGATCCCCAACGACCGGCTGCTCTCGATCTCGGACCGCAACGTGTCCGTCCTCGACGCCTTCAAGCAGGCCGACCAGGTCCTGCTCCAGGGCGTCAGCGGCATCACCGACCTGATCACCACACCGGGGCTGATCAACCTCGACTTCGCCGACGTGAAGTCGGTGATGGCCAACGCCGGCTCGGCGCTGATGGGGATCGGCTCGGCCCGCGGCGAGGACCGCTCGGTGGCGGCCGCCGAGATGGCCGTCTCCAGCCCGCTGCTCGAGGCCTCGATCGACGGCGCCCACGGCGTCCTGCTCTCGATCGCGGGCGGCTCCGACCTCGGCCTGTTCGAGATCAACGAGGCGGCCGCGCTCGTGGCCGAGGCCGTCCACCCGGACGCCAACATCATCTTCGGCGCGACCATCGACGACGCACTCGGTGACGAGGTCCGGGTGACCGTGATCGCCGCCGGCTTCGACGGCGGCACGCCCAAGCGTGCCCACGAGGGCTCCGCCCTGCGCCGCACCCCGCCGCACCCAGACCCAGGCCGAGACCAGGGCGGCCGCGGCCGCCGTGGCCGCGCAGCGCCAGGACAAGGAGAAGGTCACCGCGGGAGCGCCGATGTCCACGACACCCGACTCGGCCACCGCCCCGCGCCCGGCGCCGAAGCCGATGGTGTTCGACGACGACGACCTGGACGTGCCCGACTTCCTGAAGTAGGCGCGTGTACTCCTTTCGATCGCACTTCGGCCCCGCCGACCTGGCCTTCACCGACCGGTTCGGCGGGGTCAGTGCGTCGCCCTACGACGAGCTCAACCTCGCGATCTCGGGCGCCGACGACGAGCACGCCAAGGCCGAGAACCAGCGCAGGCTGCTGGCGGACTTCGCGCCCGGCGACGTGCTGTGCGACCTCTACCAGGTGCACGGCGCCGAGGTCGACCTCGTCGAGGACCCGCGCAGCTCCTCGCGTCCGCACGCCGATGGCATCGTGACGGCGCAGACGGGAGTTGTGCTGATGGTCCGTGCGGCCGACTGCGTGCCGGTGCTGCTGGTCGCACCCGAGGAGGGAGTGGTCGGCGCGTCGCACTCCGGGCGCCCCGGTCTCGTGGCGGGCGTGGTGCCCGCGACCGTGGCTCGCATGCGCGACCTCGGCGCCGGCCGCATCGAGGGCTGGATCGGGCCGCACGTGTGCGGCCGCTGCTACGAGGTGCCCGAGGAGATGCGGGCTGATGTCGCGGCCGTCGTCCCGGAGTCCTTCGCCGAGACCTCCTGGGGCACCCCTTCGGTCGACCTGGGCGCCGGTGTCCGCGCCCAGCTCGAGCAGCTCGACGTCCTGGTCCACGACGAGAGCCGCTGCACCCGCGAGTCCGACGACCTCTACTCCTACCGCCGCGACGGCGACCGGTCCGGGCGCCTGGCGGGGCTGGTCCGGTTGAGGCCCGGGTCATGAGCCGCCGCGACGAGATCGAGGCCGGCCTGGCGCGGGTCCGCGCCCGGATCGCCGGCGCGTGCGCCGATGCCGGACGCGATCCGGCCGACGTGCGGCTCGTGGTCGTCACCAAGTTCTTCCCGGCCGACGACGTCCGCCTCCTCGCCGAGCTCGGCGTGACCGACGTCGGCGAGAACCGCCACCAGGAGGCCGAGGCCAAGGCGGCCGCGTGCGCCGACCTCGACCTGCGGTGGCACTTCATCGGCGGGCTCCAGAGCAACAAGGCGGCCGCGGTGGCGTCCTACGCCGCGGTCGTCGAGTCCGTCGACCGGCGCAAGCTGGTCGGGCCCCTGGCGCGGGGCGCTGACCAGCGCGGCCGGCCCGTCGACGTACTCCTCCAGGTCTCGCTCGACCCACCGGGCCGCGAGGGCCGAGCCGGCGCCGACCCTGCGGACCTGGCCGACCTGGCCGGCGCCGTCGACGATGCTGGCCCGTTGCAGCTGCGCGGGCTGATGGCCGTCGCACCTCTCGGCGAGGACCCCGCGACGGCGTTCGGCAGGCTCGCCGAGCTCCGTGCGGAGTTCCTCACCCACCACCCGTCGGCGACCTGGCTCTCCGCCGGCATGAGCGCAGACCTCGAGGAGGCGATCAGAGCCGGCGCGACACACGTGCGCGTTGGCTCTGCGGTCCTCGGTTCGAGGCCCTCCAACAAGTAATGTCCCAAACAGAGACGCAGCCAGGACGCGCGGCACCGCGCGGCCCGACCGCCGGACCCGGAAGGCAGCAACCATGAGCGGCGCGATGCGCAGGATCGGTGAGTACCTCGGCCTGCTCGAGGACACCGGCCGTTACGACGACGACTACGCCGACGGGTACGACGACACCTACGAGGGGCGCTATGCCGACGAGACCGCCCCGGTGGCAGCCGAGCGGCCGACCCGCCGTGAGCTCCGCGAGGCCCGGCAGGCCACGACCGTCGCCAACCTCGACGACCGGCGTCGGGGCGGGGCGCCGACGATGACGGCCGCCCCTCGCGTGGCGGAGCTGTCCCGGATCACCACGCTGCACCCGCGGACCTACAACGAGGCCCGCACCGTGGGGGAGAACTACCGCGACGGCACCCCCGTGATCATGAACCTCTCGGAGATGGACGACAGCGACGCGAAGCGGCTCGTCGACTTCGCGGCCGGCCTCATCTTCGCGACCCGGGGCTCGATCGAGCGCGTGACGAGCAAGGTGTTCCTGCTCTCACCGCCCAACGTCTCCGTCGCGGCCGAGGACAAGGCCCGGATCGCCGACGGCGGCTTCTTCAACCAGAGCTGACGAGCACTTGGGCGTTCCGTTCCGTGTGCCGATGCGCCCTTGGGTTGGCCGACCCGGCATGATCGTCGCGTGCACGCCGTCTGGTCGCTCATCCACATCGCGCTGTGGGTCTTCATCGCGCTCATGTGGATCCGCTTCGTCGTCGACTGGGTGCAGATCTTCGCGCGGAACTGGTCGCCGAGCGGGTTCCTGCTGGTGGTGCTCGAGCTCGTCTACTCGGCCACGGACCCGCCGATCAAGGCGCTGCGCCGGGTGATCCCGCCGCTCCGGATCGGGACGGTCGCCCTCGACCTGTCGTTCATCATCGTGATGATCGTCGCCTACATGTTGCTCTACATCGTGGGGGGCTTCCTCTAGCGAAGGAGGGTGGAACGAGCCTGCCAGTCCGCAGCACCTGTCACATCAGCCCCATGACAGGCGCTACAGTTCCGAAGGAAGACTTTCTGTCCGGAGACCGTCCGGACGCCAGGGGACGTCGATGATCTCGAAGGACCTCGAAGAAGATGAATGGGTGGGAAAATGCCGCTGACGCCTGAGGACGTGAGTAACAAGCGCTTCACGCCAGTCCGGCTCCGCGAGGGCTACGACATGGGTGAGGTCGACCAGTTCCTCGACGAGGTCGAGGCCGAGCTGGCCCGGCTGACCAAGGAGAACGACGACCTGCGCACGAAGCTGTCCGCGGCTCAGACCGGCGGCGGCTCCAGCTTCCAGGACAACCCGCAGACGGCCCAGACACCCGCGGTCCAGGAGCGCGCGCCCGAGCCGGAGCCCACCCCGGCCCCGACCCCGGCGCCGACCCCGCAGCCCGTCGCGGCCGCCGCCGGCCCCGAGACGATCCGCGTCGAGACCGTGCCGGAGGCGTCCAACGCCGCCGCCCGGCTGCTCGAGATCGCCACGCGCAACGCCGACGAGCTCGTCGAGTCGGCCAAGAACGAGGCCGACAAGATCATCGGCGAGGCCCGCACCAAGTCCGAACGGCTCGAGTCCGAGTCGAAGGTCAAGGCCGACCGCCTCGAGTCCGACGCCCGCACCCGTGCCCAGATGCTCGACTCCGAGACCGCGGAGCGCCGTCAGCAGATGTTCGGCGAGCTCGAGCGCGAGCGCGACAAGCTCAACAGCGAGGTCGAGACGCTGCGCGCCTTCGAGCGCGAGTACCGCTCGCGCCTCAAGAGCTACTTCAGCCAGCAGCTCGAGGCCCTCTCCGGCCCTGGGGAGTCGCCGGCGGTGTCCGACGACCAGCCGCCGGCGCCCAAGCGGCTGCGCTCGATCCTGGGTGACGACGAGGTCTGAAGCCCGGCTCGAAGGCCACGAAAAGGCGGCCTTTGCGTCCCCCGTGCAGCCCTGACCTGCGACTTCGGGCGACGTAAGCGCTTGCGCGCGAAGATCACGACTTGAGCGCGCCTGTTTGAGTGGGCGGGAGTCAGCCGATACGGTTCCGCGCAGCACCCGTGGCCACCGCCACGGTCAAGGCCACCAGGAAGGCCCGCTTGATGGCGCGCACCAGCACCCGCTCCCTCGCCGGACGGACGGCCAGCGCCGCCCGGAAGGTGATCGGTCGCCGTCCGGCGAAGGCCACGTCCAGCGCCTCCGCCGCGACCAAGAAGACGGCGACGAAGGCCGCCACCAAGAAGGCCCCGGCCAAGAAGGCCCCTGCGAAGAAGGCGGCGCCGGCCAAGAAGGCCCCGGCGAAGAAGGCCCCGGCCAAGAAGGCGCCCGGCCAAGAAGGCCGCACCGGCCAAGAAGGCCGCACCGGCCAAGAAGGCCGCACCGGCCAAGAAGGCCGCACCGGCCAAGAAGGCCGCACCGGCCAAGAAGGCCGCACCGGCCAAGAAGGCCGCACCGGCCAAGAAGGCCGCGCCCGCCAAGAAGGCCGCACCGGCGAAGAAGGCCGCGCCCGCCAAGAAGGCCGCACCGGCGAAGAAGGCCGCGCCCGCCAAGAAGGCGGCACCGGCGAAGAAGGCCGCACCGGCCAAGAAGGCCGCGCCGGCAAGAAGGCCGCACCCGCCAAGAAGGCACCGGCGAAGAAGGCCGCGCCCGCCAAGAAGGCGGCACCGGCCAAGAAGGCGGCACCGGCCAAGAAGGCCGCCCCAGCGAAGAAGGCCGCCCCGGTCAAGAAGGCGCCCGCATCCCGCAAGGCATCGGTGAGCGCCCTGGTGGTCAAGGCCGGCGAGGGTGCCTGGACCAAGACCGAGCTGAAGGAGGTCCTCAAGCAGCTCAACGCGGAGCGGGCCCACAGCCTCGAGATCGTCGAGGCGCACTCCTCGGAACTGACCGGTCTGATGCGCGACTCGGGCGACGGCGCCGGCCAGGACCAGGCCGACGTGGGCGCCACGACCTACGAGCGCGACCAGGAGCTCACCGTGCTCACCATCGAGCGCGACAAGCTCTACCAGATCGACCGGGCGCTGGCCCGGATCGACGACGGCACCTATGGCGTGTGCGAGTCGTGTGGCGAACCGATCGGCAAGGAGCGGCTGAAGTACATGCCGCGTGCCACACTGTGCATGACATGCAAGCAGCGCGAGGAACGTCGCTGAGTCACGACGACTCCAGCCTGGACGACACCCAGTCCGTTCCGTCTCGTGCCGGCGTCCGGGTCCTGCTGTTCGTCGCCTTCGCGCTGCCCTACGCCGTCGACCAGGCCACCAAGTGGCTGGCGGTCGACCGGCTCACCGGCCAGCCGGACAAGGAGCTGCTCGGCGACCTCCTCATGCTCCACCTGACCCGCAACGCCGGCGCCGCCTTCAGCACCGGCACGGGCTACACGGGGCTGTTCACCGCGCTCGCGATCCTGGCGGTGCTGGTCGTGCTGTGGGTGAGCCGGCGGGTCGGGAGCGCGGGCTGGGCCGTTGCGCTCGGGCTGCTGCTGGCCGGCATCACGGGCAACCTCACCGACCGGCTCTTCCGGGCGCCGGGCGCGCTGCGCGGCCACGTGGTCGACTTCCTCCAGCTGCCGCACTGGCCGATCTTCAACGTGGCCGACATGTGCATCAACGTCGCGGCCGCGCTGATCCTGGTCCAGGCGTTCCGCGGGATCCGGCTCGACGGGTCGCGGATCGAGCGCCACACACCCGACCCCTCAGACTCGTGACGCCGGGCACGAGTGCTGACCACCGCACCCTTCCGGTGCCGGACGGGCTGGCCGGCGAGCGCGTGGACGCTGCCCTGGCCCAGATGTTCGGACTCTCGCGCACCCGCGCCGCCGACCTGATCGCGCGCGGCCTCGTGCACGTGGACGGCGCCGGGACCGCCAAGAGCGACCGCGTCCTCGCCGGGTCGACCGTCGACGTGACCCTGCCGGTCGAGACCAACCCCCTCGACGTCGTACCGGAAGAGGTCGAAGGGATCCAGATCATCCACGACGACCCCTCGATCGTGGTGATCAGCAAGCCGGTGGGCGTCGCCGTGCACCCCTCGCCGGGCTGGACCGGCCCGACGGTGGTCGGCCACCTGGCCGCGGCGGGGTTCAAGATCGCGACCAGCGGCGCCTCGGAGCGGCAGGGGATCGTGCAGCGGCTCGACGTCGGCACGTCGGGCGTGATGGTCATCTGCAAGTCCGAGCACGCCTACTCCGTGCTCAAGAACGCCTTCCGCCGTCGCGACGTCGACAAGGTCTACCACGCGCTGGTCCAGGGCTACCCCGATCCGCTCGAGGGCACCATCGACGCCCCGATCGGCCGGCATCCCAAGGCCGACTACAAGTTCGCGGTGATGGCCGACGGCCGGGCCAGCGTCACCCACTACTCGACGCTCGAGGCGCACCGGTTCGCATCGCTGCTGGAGGTCCACCTCGAGACCGGTCGCACCCACCAGATCCGGGTGCACATGGCCGCCCTCAAGCACCCGTGCGTGGGTGACCTGACCTACGGCGCCGACCCGAGCCTCGCGAAGCGGTTCGGGCTGGAGCGGCAGTGGCTGCATGCGGTGAAGCTCGGCTTCGAGCACCCCGACAGCGGTGAGTACGTCGAGTTCGAGTCGGACTACCCCGACGACCTCGCGCGGGCCCTCGAGGCGGTCCGCGGTGCCGACTGACGAGCTGGTGCTGCGGCCGGTCACTGCCGAAGACCTCCCCGCGATCGCCGAGCTGCACATCCGGGTCCGCGCGGCGTCGTACCCCTCGATGCCGCACGGCATCCATCCCGACCACGAGGCCCGTGCCTGGGTGGCGGGCTGGGACCTGGCCACCTACGACGTCTGGGTGGCCGAGGTCGGGGGCGAGCTGGCCGGCTACGCCCGATCGGACCGCGAGTGGCTCGACGACCTCTACGTCGAGCCGCACCGCCAGGGGAGCGGGGTCGGCTCCGCCCTCCTCGACCTGGTCAAGGCGCAGCGGCCCACGGGCTTCTGCCTGTGGGTCTTCGAGTCCAACGAGCCGGCTCGCGCGTTCTACCGGGCCCGCGACCTGGTCGAGCTGGAGCGCACCGACGGCTCCGCCAACGAGGAGAAGGCGCCCGACATCCGGATGGCGTGGCCGGGCAGCGACCCGCTCGCCTTCTACCGCGGCCTCATCGACACGGTCGACCACGACCTCGGCGAGCTCCTCAACCGGCGGGCCGCGATCACGGCCGCCGTCCAGCCGCACAAACAGACTCCCGAGCGCGACCTCGACCGCGAGCGCGAGATCGCCCGGGCCCTGGCCCTGCGCGCCCACCGCCTGGGCGAGGACCGGCTCTACCGGATCGTCCACCAGATCATCAGCGAGAGCCTCGACGCGGGCGGGTTCCCCGCCGACTGAGGCGGATCTGAGACTGTCGGCGGTGCCTGCCACCATCGCCACAGTCGCCGTCGTAGGCTGAGGCCCTTCCCCCAGGATCCTCGGCGTTCGGCGTCGACACCCCTGAACCACGCTGTGTCTGCACGCCCCGACGATCCGGTGAGGAGCTCGCCCAACCCATGCCCGGTCAGGACTCGTTCGTCCACCTGCACGTGCACACCGAGTACTCCATGCTCGACGGTGCCGCGCGGCTGACGCAGCTGACCGAGCGGGCCGCCGAGCTCGGCCAGCCGGCGGTGGCGATGACCGACCACGGCAACGTGTTCGGCGCCTACGAGTTCTACAAGAAGGCGAAGGCCGCCGGGGTCAAGCCGATCATCGGCACGGAGGCCTACTTCGCACCGGGCACGACGCCCCGCTCCGACAAGAAGGGCGTCAACTTCTACAACGGCGGGCCCGACGACGTCAGCGCCCGCGGCGCCTACACGCACATGACGCTGCTCAGCGAGACGACGCAGGGGATGCACAACCTGTTCCGCCTCAGCACGGGCGCCTGGCAGGACGGCTTCTTCAAGCAGCCCCGCATGGACCGCGAGCTGCTCTCGCGGCACTCCGCGGGGATCATCGGCACCACCGGCTGCCCCTCGGGCGAGGTCCAGGTCCACCTGAGGCACGGCAACTACGACGCCGCCCGCCAGGCCGCCGCCGACTACCAGGACATCCTGGGCCGCGACAACTACTTCCTCGAGCTCATGGACCACGGCCTCGAGCTCGAGACCCGGGTCCGCGACGGCCTGCTCCGGCTGGCCGGCGACCTGCGGATCCCGCTGCTGGCGACCAACGACTCCCACTACGTCATGCAGGAGGACGCGCCGAGCCAGGAGCACCTGCTCTGCATCAACTCCGGCTCGACGATGGACGTCCCGGCCGGCGACGGGCCCGGCCAGCGGTTCGCCTTCTCCGGCACCGGCTACTACCTCAAGTCCGCGGCCGAGATGCGCGAGGTCTGGCGCGAGCTGCCGGAGGCCTGCGACAACACGCTGCTCGTGGCCGAGCGGTGCAACGTCGACTTCACCGAGGGCAACGGCACCTACATGCCGCGCTTCCCCTGCCCGCCGGGTGAGAACGAGGACTCCTGGCTGGTCAAGGAGGTCGAGGCCGGACTGGCGTTCCGCTACCCCGACGGCGTCAGCGACGAGGTGCGCAGCCGCGCGGAGTTCGAGATCGGCGTCATCCTCAAGATGGGCTTCCCGGGCTACTTCCTGGTCGTCGCAGACTTCATCAACTGGGCCAAGCAGCAGGGCATCCGGGTGGGCCCGGGTCGCGGCTCGGGGGCGGGCTCGATCGTCGCCTACGCGCTGCGGATCACCGACCTCGACCCGCTGGTCCACGGGCTGCTGTTCGAGCGGTTCCTCAACCCCGACCGCATCTCGATGCCCGACTTCGACATCGACTTCGACGAGCGCCGGCGCAGCGAGGTGATCCGCTACGTCAGCGACCAGTACGGCGAGGACCGGGTCGCCATGATCGTCACCTACGGCACGATCAAGGCCAAGCAGGCGGTCAAGGACTCCAGCCGGATCCTCGGCTACCCCTTCGCCATGGGCGACCGGATCACCAAGGCGATGCCGGCCGCGGTGATGGGCAAGGACGTGCCGCTCAAGGAGGTCTTCGACCCCGAGCACAAGCGCTACGGCGAGGGCGGGGAGTTCCGCGGCCTCTACGAGTCCGACCCCGACGTCAAGCGGGTCGTCGACACCGCGATGGGCATCGAGGGGCTCAAGCGCCAGTGGGGCGTGCACGCGGCCGGCGTGATCATGTCCAGCGAGCCGCTGGCGGACGTGATCCCGCTGCTCAAGCGCCCCGCCGACGGCGCGATGATCACCCAGTTCGACTACCCGACCTGCGAGTCGCTCGGGCTGATCAAGATGGACTTCCTCGGGCTCCGCAACCTCACCGTCCTCGACGACGCGCTGGCCAACATCAAGGCCAACCGCGACGAGGAGGTGGTCCTCGAGGAGCTCGAGCTCACCGATGAGCGCACCTACGCAGCTCCTCCAGCGCGGCGACACCCTCGGGGTCTTCCAGCTCGACGGCGGCCCGATGCGCGCCTTGCTGCGCAGCATGCGGCCCGACGAGTTCAAGGACATCTCCGCGGTCGGCGCGCTCTACCGGCCAGGCCCGATGGGGATGGACTCCCACAACAAGTACGCCCGCCGCAAGACCGGTCGCGAGCCGGTCGAGGCGATCCACCCCGAGCTGGCGGAGCCGCTCGCGGAGATCCTGGACGAGACCTACGGCCTGCTGGTCTACCAGGAGCAGGTGATGGCCATCGTCAGGAAGGTCGCCGGCTACTCCCTCGGCCAGGCCGACCTGCTGCGCAAGGCGATGGGCAAGAAGAAGAAGGAGATCCTCGACTCGGAGTTCATCCCCTACTCCGAGGGCATGAAGGCCAACGGCTTCTCCGACGGCGCGATCAACACCCTGTGGCAGACCCTGCTCCCGTTCGCCGACTACGCGTTCAACAAGGCCCACTCGGCGTCCTACGGCCTGGTGTCCTACTGGACGGCCTACCTCAAGGCCAACTACCCGGCCGAATACATGGCGGCGCTGCTCACCTCGGTCAAGGACGACAAGGACAAGTCCGCGATCTACCTCAACGAGTGCCGGCGGATGAAGATCCAGGTGCTGCCGCCCGACGTCAACGAGTCGTCGGCCAACTTCACCCCGGTCGGCAACGACATCCGCTTCGGGCTCACCGCGGTGCGCAACGTGGGCGCCAACGTCGTCGACAAGATCGTGGCCGGGCGTGAGGAGAAGGGCCGCTACGAGCACTTCAACGACTTCCTCGAGAAGGTCGACGGCCTGGTCTGCAACAAGCGGGTCATCGAGTCCCTGATCAAGGCAGGCGCCTTCGACGACATGAAGCACCACCGGCAGGCGCTCTTCGAGGTCCACGAGGAGGCCGCGGACCGCTACGCCACCATGAAGAAGGACACCGGGGGCGGCCAGGACTCGCTCTTCGACGACCTCGGCGCCGACTCGGAGGCCGTGTTCAACATGGCGGTGCACGTCCCCGACGTCGAGGAGTGGGAGAAGCAGCGGCTGCTCAGCTACGAGCGGGACATGCTCGGCCTCTACGTCTCCGACCATCCGCTCAACGGGCTCGAGCACGTGCTCTCCCAGGGCAGTGACTGCACGATCGGCCAGCTGATGCTGGACGAGGAGCGGCCCCACGGCAGCACGGTGACGATCAGTGGCCTGGTGACCTCGGTGCAGCGCAAGATCACCAAGCGCGGCGACTCGTGGGCGACGATCACCCTCGAGGACCTCGACGGCGCCATCGAGGTCTTGCTCTTCCCCAGCACCTACCAGCTGGCCAGCACGCTGCTGATCGAGGACTCCGTCCTCCGCATCAAGGGCGCTCTCTCGCGTGACAAGGACCAGCCCGAGCTCCGCGCCCAGGAGGTGACGCTTCCCGACCTGCACCGACGGTCCGAGCGGGCCGGTCGTCATCAGCCTCCCCTCGACCCGCTGCACGCCGCCGACGGTGGCCCAGCTGCGCGACGTGCTCGGCACCCACCCGGGGGTCACCGAGGTCCGGCTGCGACTCTTGTCGCGTGAGAAGACCACGGTCATGCGTCTCGACGACCGGCTCCGGGTCACCCCGAGTCCGGCGTTGTTCGCCGACCTCAAGCAGCTCCTGGGCCCGGGATGTCTGACGGGCTGACGTCGCCCCCGGCCAGCCCCGAGCTCCTCGACGCCGGTCCCGCACCAGCCCGGCGCTCGCCCTGGGTCGTCGTACCCCTCCAGGCGCTGGCGACGGTGGCCGCCTTCGCCGCGGCCGGCGCCGGGGCCGGCCGGCTCTGGTACAAGCTCTGGGACGTGCCGAGCGGCGTGGTGGCCCAGGGCCAGTGGTACACCAACGAGGCCGGACTCCGCGACGACTTCCAGGGTCTCGCCCTCTACGTCGCCATCGCGGTGGTGGCCGGGCTGGTCCTCGGCATGGTGTCGGCGTGGCTGTTCCACCGCTCCGAGCTGGTCACCCTCGCTGCGGTGGTCGTGGGGTCGGCGCTCGCCGCCTACGTCATGCTCCGCGTCGGCACCCACCTGAGCCCCGCTGACCCCCATGAGCTCGCGAAGACCGCCCAGGACGGCGACAAGCTGAAGGGCGCCCTCCGGATCCACTCGTTCGCGCCGAAGGGCGCGTTCACCTTCGGGTCGCTCGTCGGGCTCGCGCTGGTCTACGCCGTCTCGATCGGTCGCCCACCCGCCGAGGTCCGCGAAAACCGGTTGGGGTCGGGAACCCACGGGTAGGCTCCGGCCGTCTCACCCGCGCACCGCTCCTGGCACCGCCGTCCCGGGCACGAGCCCGGCAACCCCTTCGGAGTTCCCTTGTCCAGCACGCTTCCGCCCCCGCCGCCGAACGGCCCGCCGCCCAGTGGCCCCCCGACCGGGGGTCCGCCCAGCGGCCCTCCGTCGAGCGGCCCTCCGAGCGGCCCGCCCAGCGGCCCACCGGAGTACCTCGAGAGCGGCGGCGGTGCGCCGCTTCCGCAGGAGTCTCGACGCGGTGGCGGCGCGGCCCGCAAGGGGCTGCTCGTCGGCGGTGGCGTGGTCGGACTCGTTGCGGTCGGCGTCGGCGCGTGGGCGGCCTACAGCTTCCTGACCACCGGCCCGCAGCCGGCCGAGGCCCTCCCCGACAACACGCTGGGCTACGTCAGCATCGACCTCGACCCCAGCGGCGGCCAGAAGATCGAGGCGTTGCGCACGCTCAACAAGTTCCCCGCATTCAAGGACTACGTCGGCATCAGCTCCGACGACGACCTGCGCAAGGAGATCTTCGACCGCATCCAGGACGAGGCGCACTGCGACGACATCGACTACGCCGACGACGTCGAGCCGTGGCTCGGTGACCGGGCCGCGGTCGCGGCCGTCGACCTGGGCGGAGACAGTCCGGACGCGGTGTTCGTGGTCCAGGTCAAGGACGCTGACAAGGCCGAGGCGGGCCTCGACAAGATCAAGGGCTGCAGCGGCGGCGACGAGGGCGGCTGGGCGATCGAGGGCGACTGGGCCATCGTCGCGGAGACCGACAAGATCGCGGACAAGGTGGTGGCGGCCACCAAGAAGGGCTCGCTGGCCGACGACGAAGACTTCAAGAAGTGGACCGGCGAGGCCGGTGACGCCGGTGTCGATGACGATGTACGCCGGCCCGGAGGCCGGCGACTACCTCGCCGACCACGCGGACTCGATGTTCGGGTTCCCGATGGGGTTGGTGTCCGGGGCGACCACCGAGTGCTTCGGCTCGTCGTCCGACGACGGCACCACGACCGAGGGCTGCACCGACGTGTTCCCGGGCGACGACGAGATGTGCTCCAACGGCGACCTCTACGACGACAGTGGCGACAGCCCCGACGGCACGACCGATCCGACGAGCCTGCCTCCGTGCGGCGACGAGGCCTCGTCGTCGATCTCCGACGACCTCAAGGCCAAGTTCCGTGACTTCAAGGGGCTGGCCGTCACGGTCCGGTTCGACGACGGCGCCATCGAGGTCGAGGCCGCCGGCGACAGCAGCCTGGGCGGCACGACGTTCCTCTCCGGCGGCGCCACCGCAGATGTCGTGAAGACGCTGCCCGGCGACACCGGCGCCGCCCTCGGTGTCGGGTTCGCCGACGGCTGGTTCGGCGACCTGGTCGACTACGCCGCCCCCTACATGGGCGAGGACCCCGACGAGGTGCTGAGCGACCTCTCCGACCTGACCGGGCTCGACCTGCCCGATGACGCCGAGACCCTGGCCGGCGACTCCGCCGCGCTCGTGCTCGGGTCCGACTTCGACCTCGAGGCGTTCTCCAGCTCCGAGGACGGCTCGGACATCCCGATCGCGCTGAAGATCAAGGGCGACCCCGACGAGATCGAGAAGGTGCTCGACAAGCTCCGCGAGATGGCGGGCTCCGAGGCCAACGTGCTCGAGTCCGACAAGGACGGCAGCGTCATCGTGATCGGCCCCAACGCCGACTTCCGCGCCGACGTGCTCAAGGACGGCGGGCTGGGTGACAACGACGTCTTCAAGGACGTCGTCCGGGAGGCGGACAAGGCCCAGACGATCCTGTTCGTCGACGTCGACGAGTTCGAGGCCGCGATCGAGGACGCCGTCGGAGACGGCGACCAGGAGTTCATCGACAACCTGAAGCCGGTCTCCGGCTTCGGGGCGTCCGCCTGGGTCGACGGCGACGTGAGCCACTCGGTCATCCGGCTGGCCACCAACTAGACCAGAGCAGCGCGACGATCGCCCCAGCAGCCTTCCCTGAGGTCGGCCGGGGCGATCCGGCGCGAAATCCCGGCCCGCGGGCGGCTTGCCGACTAAGTTCGGCGAGTGGACGGCGATGCACCCGGGGGAGGGCCCGACCAGTCGACCTGGTCGGATTCGTCGGCACGCGCGGTCCTCCAGCTGATGGTCGAGTCGGTGGCCGAGCTGGTCGGGTTCGAGGTGGCGGCGCTGTCGGTGGTGCTCGGCGACGACCTGGTGACCCTGGCCTACACCGGGCCGGAGGAGCACCGGGAGTACATGGAGCAGTCCGACCCGGTCTCGGTCATCGAGCCGCTGCTCGCCAGGGCCGTGCCCTGGGGTCCGCGGCTTCGGTTCCTCGAGGCGACGCCGGTCGAGGAGCTCGACGGCCACTGGGTCCACTTCGACCAGGTGCCGACCGACCACCCGGACGCGTGGCGAGCCGACGAGGAGCTGTTCGCGGTGCTCAGCGGCGACGACGGTGCCGTCGTCGGGATCCTGTCCGTCGACCGGGCGACCTCGGGGCGGCGGCCGAACGCCCGCGAGCTCGGCCTGCTGGAGAAGTACGCCGCCCAGGCCGAGCGCGCGGTGCTGACCCTGTTCGAGCGCCAGGCGCTGCTCGAACAGGTCGCCCACGCGGAGTCGGCCCGCCATCTGATCCGCTCCGCCTCCCTGCCCACCCACGGCTCGCTCGAGGACGTGCTGCGGCTCACGCACAGCCAGCTGGTGGCCAGCTTCGATGCGCGTGGCTCGTGGCTCCACGTCTTCCAGCCCCCCGGTCCGGGGGTGGGCGTCGTCCGGACGCACAGCGGCGAGCAGGTCGAGATCGAGCCCGGCGCCGTCGATCTCGTAGACGAGGTCGCCTCGAACCTCTGGACGGAGCAGCGCCCGCTCGTGCTGACCCGCGACGAGATCCCGGCGCGTCTCCCGCCGGCGATTCGCCGACACCTGGTCGGCGCGGAGGTCTCGTGGATGCTGGGCGTCGCCCTGGGGGTCGGCGAGGAGTGCGTGGGTTTCATGGCGCTGTGGCGCCACGCCGACCAGCCCGGCTGGTCGCCGGTCGAGATCGCCTCCGCCCAGCAGATCGGCCATGACCTCGGCGCGGCGCTGATGACCGCTCGAGCGCTCGAGAGCGAGCGCAAGCTGGTGTCGAAGCTCCAGGAGGTCGACGACTACCGCAGCCACCTGGTCGCAATGCTCTCGCACGAGCTCCGCACGCCGCTCACCGTGATCTCGGGCAACCTCGAGCTGCTCGGTGACACCGACCTCGACGCCGAGGCGAGGCGCTACCACGAAGCCATGGGACGGGGCACCGAGCGGATGGAGATGGTCGTCGACGATCTGCTGCTCCTGGCCCGGGTCAGCAACCCGAACCACCCGCTCGTCAGGCTGCCCGTCGACCTCCGTTTGGTCATGCGTGAGGTGGTCTCGCTCGTCGAGTCGACCGCGCGGTCGAAGGGGGTCCATCTCACGGTCGATCTCGACCCGGCTCCGCTCGTGGTGCCCGGCGACGCGGTCGAGCTCGACCGGCTCGTCGGCAACCTGGTCAGCAACGCCGTGAAGTACACGGCGTCGGGCGGCACGGTCGCGGTCAACGCCAGGCGTCGCGACCACGAGGTGGTGCTGGCGGTCGCGGACACCGGCCTCGGGATCTCCGACGAGGACCAGCAGGGCCTTTTCCGCGCGTTCTTCCGCACCACCAACCCCGAGGCGCTGCGCGAGCCCGGCACCGGGCTGGGGCTCGCAGCCGTCGCCACCATCGTCGAGCGGCACCAGGGGCGGGTCGAGGTCGGCTCCCGCCTCGGCGAGGGCAGCACGTTCACGGTGACCCTGCCGACCCCGTGAGCGCGGAAGGCTCCAGGCAGGTCAGGCGCGCGCGACGTCGGCGACGATCGCGCCGGTCACCCCGATGAGGTCGGCGGGGGACACCTCGACGTCCAGCCCCCGGCGGCCGCCCGAGACGTAGACGGTCTCCCACAGCTCGGCGGTCTCATCGACCACGGTCGGGTGCGACCTCTTCTGGCCGAACGGCGAGATGCCGCCCGCGACGTACCCCGTCGCCCGCTCGGCCGCCCTCACCTCAGCCATGGCGGCCTTCGACGCACCCAGGGCGCGGGCCAGGGCCTTGAGGTCGAGCCTGCCGCTGACCGGGACGACGGCGACGACGAGCGCGCCGTCGGCGGTGGCCATCAGGGTCTTGTAGACCCGGTCTGGGTCGAGCCCGAGCTCCGTCGCGGCCTCCAGGCCGAAGGAGTCGCTGCGCGGGTCGTGGGCGTACTCGTGCACCGTGAAGGCCACTCCGGCCGCCCGGAGCGCGACGACGGCCGGGGTCATGACCGCGGGAGGCTCAGTTGGGGCTCCAGCGGGTGCGCGCCACGTCGGTGGCGGGCAGCGAGGGCAGCACGTTCATCGCGCGCAGCTCGGTGCGGAGCAGGTCGGTGACCATCTGCAGCCGCTGCCCGGCATCCTCGGCCTCGAGCAGCGCCTGCCGCTCGTGCAACGGGAGCGGGGCGCAGGCGGCCAGCGTCCAGGAGAGGTACGACGGGTCCTTCGGCAGGTCGCCCGTGTAGGGGTCGCTACGGATCTCGGCCAGCGCCGCGCGATAGGCCGTGAAGATGTCACGGGCCCGTTCGACCAGCTCGGCATCGACGAACCCGCCGGACTCCGGCCGGTCGACCACCTGGCCGACCGGGAAGGTGCCGGTCGTGTCGAGCTTCTCCAGCTGGATCCGGTCGAGCCCGATCGCGACGATCGAGAACGTCCCGTCGGGGTGCGACTCGACCTCGGTCAGCTGGGCCCGGCAGCCGACCCGGAACAGCGACTGCGAGCCGTGGTCGCCGACCTCGTAGCCCTCCCGGATGCCCACCGAGCCGAACAGGCGCTGGGTCGGGTCCTCCACCCTCAGCAGGTGGTGCACCAGCGCGCGATAACGGTCCTCGAAGACGTTCAGTGGCACGCTCACCCCGGGGAAGATCACCGCGTTGAGCGGGAACATCGGCAGCGACGTGCTCACCTCTCCGAGACTAGGGCGTGTCTGGCAATTTCTGGTGGATGCCGGCGCCCGGCGGTCGCGGCTCGACACCGGAGCCACGCAGCAGGGTGCTTTCGACGGGTCCAGCCCTCGTCGCGGGTCGGGGGCGGCCACCGGGCCTTCGTAGAATCAGCACCATGATGCGCCGGATCGACCTGCGTGGTGAGCGTCCCGGGGACTACCGGGACGTGGTGCCGCGCGCCGACTTCGACATCGAGGCGGCGGTCCCGGCGGTGCATGCGATCTGCGAAGCGGTCCGGACGCGGGGGCTCGAGGCGATCCTGGAGATGTCGGCGCAGTTCGACGGCGTCACCCAGACCGACGTCCGGGTCCCACCCGAGGCGCTGCGCGATGCCCTGGCCGCGCTGGACCCCGACGTCGAGGCAGGGCTGGAGGAGTCGATCCGCCGGCTCCGGGCCACCTGCGCGGCCGAGATGGAGCACGACGCCTCCACCGAGCTCGGCCCCGGCGCGACGGTGACCCACCGCAAGGTGCCGGTCGACCGCGTCGGCCTCTACGTCCCCGGCGGCGTCGCACCGCTGGTCTCGAGCGTGCTGATGAACGTCGTGCCGGCCCAGGTGGCCGGAGTGCGGTCGATCGCCCTGTCCTCGACCCCGCAGAAGGAGCACGGCGGGCTGCCGCACCCGACGATCCTGGCGGCGTGCGAGCTGCTCGGCGTCGACGAGGTCTACGCGGTTGGTGGAGCGCAGGCGATCGCGATGTTCGCCTACGGCACGGGCCCGTGCGCCCGCGTCGACCTCGTGACCGGGCCGGGCTCGATCTGGACCGTCACCGCGAAACGGCTGCTCAAGGGCCGGGTCGGCATCGACTCCGAGGCCGGACCGACCGAGATCCTGATCCTCGCCGACGAGACCGCCGACCCGTCGTACGTCGCGGCCGACCTGCTCAGCCAGGCCGAGCACGACGTGCTGGCCGCCGCGGTGCTCGTCACCGACTCCGAGGCCTTCGCCGACCGGGTCGAGGTCGCGCTCGAGGCCCAGGTGCTCGCGACCAAGCACACCCAGCGGATCCAGACCTCGCTGGCCGGCGCCCAGTCCGGGGTGGTCCTCGTCGACGACCTCGACCAGGGTGTCGACGTGGCCAACGCCTACGCCGCCGAGCACCTGGAGATCCACACCGCCGACGCCTCGGCGGTGGCCGCCCGGATCCGCAACGCGGGCGCGATCTTCGTCGGCCCGCACGCGCCGGTCTCGCTCGGCGACTACTGCGCGGGCTCCAACCACGTGCTGCCCACCGGCGGCTGCGCCCGCCACTCCTCGGGGCTCTCGGTGCGCGCGTTCACCAAGTCGGTGCACGTCGTCGACTACTCGCGCGAGGCGCTGGCGGAGGTCGCCGACCACGTGGTGACGCTGGCCGAGGCCGAGGACCTGCCGGGCCACGGTGCCGCGGTCCGCGTCCGCTTCGAGGGCTGAGATGAGTGACTTCCCGCCCCTGCGCGACGAGCTCCGGGGGCTGGAGCCCTACGGCGCGCCCCAGCTCTCCCTCGAGCAGGCGCCGGTTCAGCTCAACGTCAACGAGAACCCCTACGGCCCCTCGCCGGAGTGCGTCGCCGACATCGCCGCGTCCGTCGCCGAGGCCGCGGGCACGCTCAACCGCTACCCCGACCGGGAGTTCACCGCGCTCCGCACCGCGCTCGCGGCGTACCTCTCGAAGGACACCTCCCACGGAGTCACACCCGAGCAGGTATGGGCGGCCAACGGCTCCAACGAGGTGATGCTCCAGCTGCTCCAGGCCTACGCCGGCCCGGGGCGCACCGCGCTGAGCTTCGCCCCGACGTACTCGATGTATCCGGAGTACGCCCGGGACACCAACACCGAGTGGGTCGTGGGCCACCGCGAGGAGGACTTCACCCTCGACCTCGACCACGCCGGCACCCTCATCGAGCGGCACCGGCCCGCCGTGGTGCTGCTGCCGAGCCCCAACAACCCGACCGGCACCGCCCTGCCCCACGAGGCGGTCGCCGGTCTGTGCGAGGCGGCCCGCGACGGGCTGGTCGTGCTCGACGAGGCGTACGGCGAGTTCCGGCGCGCGGGCGTCCCCAGCGCGCTGGAGCTGCTGCCCAAGCACCGCAACCTGGTGGTGACCCGGACCATGAGCAAGGCGTTCGCGCTCGCCGGAGCGCGGCTCGGCTACCTCGCCGCGGACCCGGCGCTCTGCGACGGCATCCGGGTGGTCCGGCTGCCCTACCACCTCTCCGCGGTCACCCAGGCCGTCGCAATCGCCGCGCTGCGCCACGAGAAGGAGCTGCTGGGCCGGGTCGACGACCTGCGCGCCGAGCGGGACGCGACCGTGGACTGGCTGCGCGAGCACGGCCACGACGTCGCGGAGAGTGACGCCAATTTCGTGTTGTTCGGCGTCTTCCGGGATCGTCATGCTGTCTGGCAGGGGCTGCTCGACCGCGGCGTCCTCGTGCGCGAGGTCGGACCGGACGGGTGGCTCCGGGTGTCGATCGGCACCCCTGAGGAGATGAAGTCGTTCAGACTGTCCCTGACGCAGGTCACGGAGGAGATGTCATGAGCAGGACAGCAAGGATCGAGCGGCAGACCAGCGAGAGCAAGGTGCTGGTGGAGGTCGACCTCGACGGCTCGGGCCGCCACGACGTCTCCACCGGGGTCGGCTTCTACGACCACATGCTCATCTCCTTCGCCCGCCACTCCCTGGTGGACCTGGTCGTCCAGACCGAGGGCGACACCCACATCGACGCCCACCACACGGTCGAGGACACCGCGATCGTGCTCGGCCAGGCGCTGCGCGACGCGCTCGGCGACAAGGCCGGCATCCGCCGCTTCGGCGACGCCACGGTGCCGCTGGACGAGGCGCTGGTGCAGGCCGTCGTGGACGTCTCCGGACGCCCCTACTGCGTCCACACCGGCGAGCCGGAGGGCCAGCAGTACGTCACCCTGGGGGGCGACTACCTCGGCTCGCTGACCCGGCACGTCTTCGAGACCCTCGCCTTCCAGGCCCAGATCGCGCTGCACGTGCGGGTGCTGGCCGGCCGCGAGCCGCACCACATCGTGGAGACGCAGTTCAAGGCGTTCGCGCGGGCCTTCCGCGACGCGGTCGCCCTCGACCCGCGCGAGACCGGGATCCCCTCGACCAAGGGTGCGTTATAGCCAAGAAGGTCGTCGTCCTCGACTACGGCTCGGGCAACCTCCGCTCCGCCGTACGCGCGGTGGAGCGGGCCGGGGCCGAGGTCACCCTCACCGGTGACCGCCGGGCCGCCGAGGACGCCGACGGACTCGTGGTGCCGGGCGTGGGCGCGTACGCCGCGTGCATGGCCGGGCTGCGCGCGGTCGACGGGCCGCGAGCGATCGGGCGGCGGCTCGCTGGCGGCCGGCCGGTGCTGGGGATCTGCGTGGGCATGCAGGTGCTCTTCGAGCGCGGGATCGAGCACGGCGTCGAGACCGAGGGCTGCGACGAGTGGCCGGGTGTGGTCGAGCGGCTGCGGGCACCGATCGTGCCGCACATGGGCTGGAACACCGTGGCCGCCCCGGAGGGCTCCCGGATGTTCGAGGGCGTCGAGACGGAGCGGTTCTACTTCGTGCACTCCTACGGTGTCCGCACCTGGGCGCTGGAGACCCACGGCCGCACGGCAGCGCCGCTGGTGACCTGGACCGAGACCGGATCGACTGCCGGGGAGGGCGACCGGTTCGTCTCCGCCGTCGAGAACGGCCCGCTGTGGGCGACCCAGTTCCACCCCGAGAAGTCGGGCGACGCCGGCGCCGTGCTCCTTCGCAACTGGGTGGCCGCCCTGTGAGGCCCTCATGAGCAAGGAGCGCCAGAAGAAGCGGGCCGCGCGGGAGGCGGAGGTGGCGGCCGCGGCCGCGGTGCGGGCAGCGGAGGCCGAGAAGCAGGCGCGTCGCGCCGCGCGCAAGGACCGGTTGACCGGCTGGGTGCCCAAGGCGCCTGCCCGCCAGACCGGGCTGCTGGCGGAGAAGCGGCGCCGTCAGGCCGGTGGCACGCTCGCGGTCCTGGTGGCCTTCAACCTGCTGGTCTTCGCGTTCACCCAGGACTTCTACATCACCGGCTTCACGATCGTCGCAAGCCTGCTGGGGGCGCCGATCCTCCACATGATGCTGTTCCGGAAGGGCTGAGATGAGCACCTACCTCGAGCTGTTGCCCGCCGTCGACATCGCGGACGGCCAGGCCGTCCAGCTGGTGCAGGGCGTGGCCGGCTCCGAGAAGCGGTTCGGAGACCCGGTCGAGGCGGCGCTGCGCTGGCAGGAGGCCGGTGCGGAGTGGATCCACCTCGTCGACCTCGACGCGGCGTTCGGCCGCGGCCACAACCGCGAGCTCCAGGCGAAGATCGTCGGCACCCTCGACATCCGGGTCGAGATGAGCGGCGGCATCCGCGACGACGAGTCCCTCGAGGCCGCGATGGCGACCGGCTGCCGGCGGGTCAACATCGGCACCGCGGCCCTCGAGCAGCCGGAGTGGTGCGCGCGGGCGATCGCGACGTACGGCGACCGGGTGGCCGTCGGGCTCGACGTCCGCGGCCGGACGCTGGCTGCCCGAGGGTGGACGCGGGACGGCGGCGACCTCTACGACGTGCTGGCCCGCCTCGACTCGGAGGGCTGCGCCCGCTACGTCGTCACCGACGTCAACAAGGACGGCATGCTCCAGGGCCCGAACCTCCAGCTCCTGAGCGACGTGTGCGCCGCGACCGATCGGCCCGTCGTCGCCTCCGGCGGCGTGACCACGCTCGATGACATCCGCGCGCTGATGTCACTGGTCCCCGAGGGCGTCGAGGGCGCGATCGCCGGCACTGCGCTCTACGAGGGCCGGTTCACGCTCGAGGACGCGCTCGCGCTCACGAAGGGCGCACCGTGACGCTCGCCGTACGCGTGATCCCATGTCTCGACGTCGACGGCGGCCGGGTGGTGAAGGGCATCAACTTCCAGGAGCTGCGCGACGCCGGCGACCCGGTCGAGCTCGCGCGCACCTACGACGCCGAGGGCGCCGACGAGCTGACCTTCCTCGACATCTCCGCCTCCCACGAGGGCCGCGCGACCACCATGGAGATGGTCTCGCGCTGCGCCGAGGAGGTGTTCATCCCGCTCACGGTGGGCGGGGGAGTCTCCTCGGTCGAGGACGTCGACCGGCTGCTCCGGGCCGGCGCCGACAAGGTCTCGGTCAACACCGCGGCCATCCACCGTCCAGAGCTGGTCGCCGAGATCGCGGACCGGTTCGGCAACCAGGTGCTCGTCCTCTCGGTCGACGCCCGCCGCGTCCCTCCCGGTCCTGGCGGCACCGACAGCGGCTTCGAGGTGACGACCCACGGCGGCCGCAAGTCGGCCGGGCTCGACGCGATCGCCTGGGCCGCCCGCGCCACCGAGCTCGGCGCCGGCGAGATCCTGCTCAACGCGATGGACGCCGACGGCACCCAGGACGGCTTCGACCTCGAGCTGATCCGCGCCGTACGCCGCGAGGTCACCATCCCCGTCATCGCCTCCGGCGGCGCCGGCCAAGTCGACCACTTCGCGCCCGCCGTCGCCGCCGGCGCGGACGCCGTCCTCGCCGCGACGGTCTTCCACTTCGGCACCCTGCGGATCGGCGAGGTCAAGGCCGCGCTCGCGGGAGCGGGCCACCCCGTCCGCTGATCGGCTCCGGGCTCGGGCCTTCCGACCTCACCGACCTACTTCTACGCTGCACTCGTGCTCGATCTGGGTGAATGCGACTTGGAGGAGATCGCGACTGCTCTCGCGGATCAGACCGACTACGAGCACCGTTGGCTGCTCGACCCGCGCACGGGTCAACTGGCGTTCTGGACCAGCGACACGGGCATCGACGGGGAGAACCCTGTCGATCTCGACGAGCTGGATCTCATCGCCATCGACCCTCTCCCGTCGTACGTGTGGTTTCAGGACATGGCCGACTTTGCCGAGGGCATCAGCGACCGCCGGGCCGGTCGGGACCTCGCCCGGGCCCTGGTGGGGCGGGGCGCGTTCAGGCGATTCAAGAACCGGCTACACGAGCACTACCCGGAGATGCTTTCGTCGTGGCATGCCTTGCGCGATGTTCGAGGCCAGCGCCGGGCGGTGGAGTGGCTGCTCGGTCAAGGGCTCGTCGACGACCGTGCCGCGGAAGCATTCGTGAAGCGCCACCCGGATCCTGACCTCTCGTAGCCCGCCGCCTGCGAGGCCGGAAGCCGAATTGAGAGCCTGCGGCGTAGCCAGACGTAGTGATCGGGACGGACGACTCCCGTGACGCGCTCAGGCAGCGCACGACCACGTCGATCACTACGTTCGACTACGCGGGCCGGTGCCCGAGCACCTGGGTTCCACGTTCGGTGTGCTCGTGGATCACGTTGACGAGCTGTGGCCACAACGCTCGAGGTCGGTCGTGGCCCATGTCCTCGATCAGCACAAGCTTGGCATCGGGCACCAGTTCCGCCGTGCGCTCTCCGCCGCTCGGGTCGATCAGGGTGTCGTCGAGGCCGTGGATGACGAGCGTCGGCACCTCGAGGGCACGAAGTGCGTCGGCCCGCGAGCCGTCGAGGATCATCGCGGCCAGCTGCCGTGGCACGCCGGCCGGGTAGTAGGAGCGGTCATAGCTCGCTGCGGCCAGCGCGCGCAGCGTTGCCGGGTCGCCATGCTTGCGCGAAGCCCATGCAAGTTCTCCTTCGGCCGCGGCGACGTACCCCGCGCGGTCGGTAGGCCGAGGGGAGAACAGGACCTGCTGGGCCTCTGCGGTGGACTGGCCGTACTCCGGCTCACCGGTCGTGGACATCATTGAGGTCAGTGACATCACCTGGTCGGGCCACTCGGCCGCCATCTTCTGCGCGATCATGCCGCCCATCGAGGAACCCACCACGTGCGCACGGTCGATGCCGAGCTCCTGCAACAGGCCGATCCCGTCACTGGCCATGTCACGCAGTGTGTACGGCGACATCGCCTGTGCGCGGTCGAAGTCGCCGGACGTCACAGCACCGATGAGGTCCATCAGGTCGACAGGGACATCGTCGTACTTGGTGGAGAGGCCGCAGTCGCGGTTGTCGTAGCGGATCACGTAGCGACCACGACCTGCCAGCAGACGGCAGAGCTCGGCATCCCAGCCCAGAAGCTGGGTGCCGAACCCCATGATCAGGAGGATGGCCGGGTGGGCCGGATCTCCGAAGGTGTCGTACTCGATCACGATGCCGTTGCTCGTGTCCACATGCACCGCATCACCCTCCCAGCCGTGTCCATCCAAGGCGAATGACCGTTCCCCGAGGCGCACGGATCCGCGATCCGCGCCTTGACCGAGTGTGTCCCCATTGCCGGCTGAGTGATGGTCGGGCGGAGCCCCGACGTGCCCGATGCTCACTCACTGCCTAGTGGGGTCAGGTCACCCCAGCCGTTCCGGTTGGCATAGGGGACCAGCACGAGCGCAAGGATGATGAATGGGACTGCGAGATCGAGTTCGCTGACCGCGGAGGACTGCCAGGTGGTCCCGTCAACCAGTCCGCCGACACGGGCAACGTCGTTGGACAGACCGTGCATCGCGATGGCCAGCAGTGTCGCCTGACCAGTGCGTGCCCAGAAGAAGGTGATCACCACCGACATCGCCACGATCTTGATGGTGAAAGCGCCGAGGTAGGCCAACCCGCCCCGCAGGCCGTGGTCGAGGAAGGCGTCGTACTTCACCGGGAAGTGCCAGAGGGAGGGGAGGGGGGGGGGGGGGGGGGGGGAGGGGGGAGGGGGGGAGGAGGGGAGGAGTGAAGTCCTGTGGCACGAAGGCTTGATGGAGCAGCCCGCTGATCACGTTGCAGGCTGAGAAGACGACCACCACGGTGATCCAGACGCGGATGCCCCTGCGCGGCCCCACCTCTTTCGACCAGGGACGGAACCTGCTGCCGACTGCACGCAGCAGCGTGCGCCCCCCGCGGATGCGGGCGACGATGATCACGGCGAGGTCGGGCGCGCCTACCTGAGCGAGCGCCAGCATGACCCCGAGCGTTGCGGCTGGGTAGACGACCACGACGCGGACCGCTGTGAGGAGGTCGGAGCTGAAGTCAATCCCGGCCTTCGACAACCCGGTGTCGATAACCCCATCGGCACCGGTCAGGAGGAACGCGACGCCCAGCACTACCTCCAGGGCCACCGCCATCAACCAGAACGTCAGCACCGGGCGTCGCGGTAGATCAACCTCGATTGAGCCTGCCGCGGCGTCTGGCGCGCCCAAGACCCCCATGCCAGCACCGTCGTTCCTGGACCTCGCAGCGGCCATCGGGGCAGCCCCTGAGGTACCCCTGACGCGCCCCCACCTGCGCCCGCACATCGGCATAATGTCGGGCGCTTCCTCCGATCACCACTCAGCCGGCCAGTGGGACACACCCAGTGAGAGCGCGCGTCCACTTGCCCGGACATCTGTCGCGCCGCCAGGCGGCGGCCCGAGTGGTCGAGCGAGTTGGCCGTACGGCGAGTTGTCGGTCGAACAGTCTGTCCACAGGCTGTGGCTGGGGCAGGTCGGGATGTCGGTGGTCACGTCTAGCGTTTCCCTCGTGAACGACGACCTGTCCGACCTCGACGCCGCGGGGCTGTTGGCTGCCGCGTCGGGTGCGGTGCGGGTTCGTCGGGCGGCGGAGGTGCGGGACTTGGAGGTGCTGGTCCAGTGGGCGGTGGTGCACTCCGGTGACCCGTCTCATCCGGGCGATTCCCTTGTCCGGTTGGGTGGTGAGGGGACGCCGCGGGTGCAGGAGTTCTGCCTCGGTGAGATCGCCCTCGCGCGTGGCACGGGGGTGACCGCGACCCTCAACGCGGCCGCGGACACGTTGGATCTGGTCTACCGGCTTCCCGAGATCTGGGGTGCCTGTCTGCGGGGTGAGGTCGAGCTCCAGATCGCGCGTCGGGTCGCGAAGCTGTCGCGGCACCTGCCGGCCGACAAGGTGGGTGTGGTGGACCGTGCGGTGGCGCGGATCATCGGCTCGGAGTCCGGTGGCCGGGTCCTCGCGGTGGCCGAGGCGAAGATCATCGAGGCCGACCCGGTCCTGCACGAGGAGCGGGTCGAGGCCGAGAAGCGGCGCCGCTACGTCTCCTCCTCCCGCACCGACGAATACGGGCTGCGGACGGTGATCGCTCGGGTCGAGGCCGGTGACGCGGTCTGGGTCGAGGCGATCGTGGCCCGGGTCGCGGAGATCATCGCCCCCAGGCACCCCGACGCGACCGCGGATGAGCTGCGGGCGATCGCGTTCGGCTGGCTCGCCCGCCCCGCCGAGCTCCTCGCGCTGCTCCTGGAGCACCGCGACCCCCAAGAACAACTCGAGGTCTCGCCATCTCGCGCGACGGCGTTCCCGGCCGACCTGCTCGACGCGCTGCGCGAGGTGGATCTGTCGCCGTTGGCGCCGAAAGCGGTCCTCTACGTCCACCTCCACGAGGCCGCCCTGACCGGTGCCGGCCGGGGTGCGGGTGGGATCGCCCGGGTCGAGGGGCTGGGGCCGTGCACCCTGACCGGGCTGCAGTCACTCCTGGCGCGGACCAGCCTGGTGGTGAAGCCGGTGCTCGACCTGGCTGACCGCGTGCGGACCACCGCTTATGAGCACCCCGAGCCGCTCAAGGAGCGGGTCCACCTGGTCACCGGTGGTGACTACTGGCCCTACGCCACCTCCACCACCCGCAACGTCGACTACGACCACCCCACCCCCTACCGCGCTAACGGCCCACCCGGCCCACCCGGGTCACCGGCTCAGACCGGGACTCACAACTCCGGCCCGCTGGGTCGGCGACATCATCGTTACAAGACCCACGCCGGCTACCGCTCCCGACAATGCGGCGCCGGGAGATACGTGTGGCTGACCCCCCACGGGCTCGGCTTCATCGTCGACGCCAGAGGCACCCGACCCATCAGCCCCAAGCACGCCCGGATGATCCTCGACGCCCCACCCGGCGTCGACCTCTACCCCGTCTGAGCGAACGTCTTGGACAGCCAGACACGGTCGGTGCCGCAGGCCAGGGCGGCGATGAGCAGGATCCGCGACTTGGCCGCTCCCAGGAAGCCGGACCACATCAGACCGCGTCCCAACAGGTCCGTCTCCGACCCGGGGGCGCGGTAGGTCGAGGTCAGCACCCTGCCCGCGCCGACGCGGCTGGCCAGCACGACCGGTATCCGCTCGGCCACCGCGACCAGTGGGTCGACGAGCCGACCGGGGACGTGCCCGCCCCCGAGCGCGGCCACCACGAGCCCGTCGGCGACATCGGCCAGGGCCTCGACCACTGTCGGGTCCTCGTCGAGGCCGACGGTCAGCACCGGCACTCGCGCGGAGAGCGGTCCGCTCGGTCGGAGGGTGATTCCAGAACTGGATGGCCGCTGCAGGAGCCTCGGTCGTCCCTCGACCACCACTCCCAGCGGGCCGCCGTCGGGCGAAGCGAAGGCGTGTGGCCGCGTCGTGTGCACCTTCTGGACCGCGCGCGCCGAGTGCACCTCGTCGGCGAGCACGACGAGGGCGCCCAGCTCGCGGAACTGCGGGTCGGAGGCGACGCTCACGGCCGCGAGCAGGTTCGCGGGTCCGTCCGCACCGGCCAGCGTCGGGTTGCGCATCGCCCCCGTGAGCACCAGGGGTTCGGGGCGGTCCCACAGCAGGTCCAGGAGGTAGGCCGACTCCTCGAGGGTGTCGGTGCCCTGCACCACGACGACCGCGTCCGCCGCACCGGTCGCGCACGCGTGCGCCGCCGCGCGAGCCAGGTCGGTCAGCTGGGCGAAGGTGAGCGACGCGCTCGGCACCGGTTCGGCGGCTCGTACGGCGAGGGTCACGCCGAGCCGGTCGAGGCCCGGCACGCTGGCGAGCAACGCGTCCGCGCCGAGCCGGACCGCCTCGTGGCCGGCCGCGCCGGCGTAGCCGATGGTTCCGCCGAGGAAGTGAATCTCGATGGTGGTCACGACAGCTACCTTCTAACCTCCGAACGTGGACGACGACTACCGGTCCCTCAACAGGGCCAACTGGGACGAGCGGGCGCCCGCCCACGCCGCCTCGCCCGGCTACCACCTGGCGACCTTCCGCAGCGACCCGGCGTACCTCTCCGAGGTGGTGCACCTTCGACCGGCCCCTGCTCGGTGACGTGACCGGGCTGCGCGGCGTGCACCTCCAGTGCCACATCGGCACCGACACGATCTCGCTGGCCAGGCTGGGAGCGCGGATGACCGGGCTGGACTTCAGCCCCGCGTCCGTCGCCCAGGCCACCGCACTGAGCGAGGAGGTCGGCGCCGGCGTCGACTTCGTCGAGGCCGACGTCTACGACGCTGCGAAGGTGCTGCCGAACGGCGAGTTCGACCTCGTCTACACCGGTGTCGGTGCGCTCTGCTGGCTTCCCAGCGTGAGCCGCTGGGCCGAGGTGGTGGCGAGGCTGCTCAAGCCGGGCGGCCGGCTGTTCATCCGCGAGGGCCACCCGGTCCTCTGGGCGCTGGCCGAGCCGCTGCCCGAGGGCCGGCTCGAGCTCGGCTTCCCCTACTTCGAGCGCCAAGAGCCGTTGGTGTGGGACGAGGGCGGCACCTACGTCGAGACCGAGGTCGAGTTCCAGCACACGCTCACCCACGAGTGGAACCACGGCCTGGGGGAGATCGTGACCGCCCTCCTGACCCAGGGGCTGGTGCTCGACACGCTGGTCGAGCACGACAGCGTGCCGTGGGACCCGTTCCCGGGCTGGACCGAGGAGCTCGCCGGCGGCGAGCACCGCATCAAGGACCGGCCCTGGCGGCTCCCGCACAGCTACACGCTCAGAGCGACGAAGCCGGCCTGACGAAGGCTCACTCGACGGGGTTCGCGCGCGAGAACCGCACCTCCTCGACGTCGAGCCGGGCCTGCACCCGGCGGAGCACGATGTCGTCGATCTGTCGCTGGTCGCGCAGCTCGAGAAGCGCCTCGCGCCGACGCGCGATCAGAGCCAGGGAGAGGCTCGTGTACTGGTCGTCGTGCTGGACCACCGGGTCGCTCTCGGCCCCGGCGGCGGCGAGCAGCGTGCGCTGCTTGTCGAGGTCATGGCGGACCCGCTCGACCACCAGCTCGCCGCTGCCGAGCTCCGCGGCGGTGTCCTCGAGCGATTCGATGGCCGACTCGAGGGTGAACACCTCGGCGAGGTGGAGCTCCTCGGAGACCGAGGTGTCGACGGGCAGCCGCGCGAACCGCACCACCGCCGGCAGCAACAGCGCCTGCAGCAGGGTCAGCACGATCACCCCGCAGGTGACGAGCACGATCAGGTCACGGTCCGGGAACGGAGCACCGGAGTCCAGCGTGTGGGGCACGGCGAGCACCGCGGCGAGCGAGACGGCGCCGCGGAAGCCGGCCACGGCGCTGACCGTGCGCTCACGGGCACCGACCCGGCGCTCGCGCTGGGCCGGGCGGCGGTCGACCAGCCGGATCAGGTACGGCGTGGTGTAGGTCCAGACCCACCGCACCCCGATCACCACGGCGGTCACCACGAGGGTGTCGACCAGCGCGCGCATCAGTGTCGTGCTGGTGAGGCCCCGGAAGGCGGACTGCGCCGACAGGCCGACCAGCACGAACAGCGCGCTGCTCAGCACCGTCGTGGACAGCGCCCAGAACGGGACGACGATCTGCCGGGTGGCCGCGCCGGTGATCCGCGAGGCGACCTGGCTCATGAACAGCCCGCAGGAGACGACCGCCAGCACGCCGGACGCGTGGACGGCGTCGGCCAGCAGGAACGCCGCGAACGGGGTCACGAGCATGGCGATGCCCTCGAGCATCGGGTCGTCCATCCGGCGCGCGCACCTGCCAGCTGACCAGGCCGACCAGGCCACCGGCCAGCACGCCGCCGCCGTACGAGAGGACCAGCAGCCAGGTGACGTGCCAGCCGGTCAGGTGCTGCTCGCCGACGGTCACGCCGACCGCAAGCCCGTAGAGCACCAGCGCGGTGCCGTCGTTGACCAGGCTCTCGGCGCGGAGCACCGTCACCGTGCGCCGCGGCAGGTCGCGGGCGAGGACGCCGACCGCGGTGGCGTCGGTCGGGGCGAGCGCGGCGCCGAGCACCCAGGCCGGCCCCCACTCCAGGCCGAGCGCGTGCGCCGCCACCGCCACCGCGCCGGCGGTGGCGACGACCAGGGCCGTGCTGGTGAGGACGACGACCCGCAGGTTGTTGCGGATCTCGCGCAGCGAGGTGGTCAGGCTCTCCCAGTAGAGCAGCGCAGGCAGGAAGAGCAGGAGCACGACCTCCGGCGGCAGCTGGGCGTGGCGCAGGTGCGGCACGAACCCGACCAGCACCCCGACCAGCACCAGCAGGATCGCCGGCGCGATCGGGTATCGGCGCGCGAGCGCACCGCACATGACCAGGGCGACTCCGAGCAGGACGACCATCTCGAGTCCGAGCACGGGCCCATCTTGGCCAGACTCGGCCTCACCGACCAGATGAGATCGAGACCCTCCTAGAACCCTCTCTCGGCCTCCCGCAGCCGAGTTGTCGCCTCGGGTGGCCCGTCGAAGGTCACCTCGTGCAGCTGGTCACGGCCGAAGAAGAACAGCACCAGCTCTGAGGGCCGGCCCGTGACCACCACCGGGTCACTGCCCTTGCGGACGGTGGCCGCCTGGTCGGGCCGGTCCGCGCGACGTACGACGATCGGGCCGCCGACCTTGCGGGTCGCCAGCCGGGCCGAGCCGGGGAGCAGCTTCCACAGCTCGTCCTCGTCGGCGACCGGCAGCTCGCGTGGCGCCCAGCCGAGCTGGGCACGGCGCAGGTCCTCGTGGTGGACGAGGTATTCCAGAGTGTTCGTCAGCCGCTCGACCCCCGGCAGGCGGTATGGCGTGATGCCCGGGTCGTAGAGCTTCTTCACCATGTCGGGGAACGGCACTCGCGCCGCCTTTGCCATCGCGCGCTCGGTGAGCCCGGCCAGGAAAGGCACAGCGATTCCGGCGGCCGCGATCGGTCGAGCCTCCCGCACCAGCAGGTGGGCGACCAGGTCGCGGGCCGTCCAGTCGCCGCACAGCGTCGGCGCGTCGGGTCCGAGGGCCAAGGCGGTGTCGCACAGGGCGTGCCGCTCACGGCGTACCAACGTGTCAGTCACGGTGCTGACGGTAACCAGCCCTCGCACCAATGAGTTCGTCGCCCGTCGGTGGTCGGGAATAGCCTGCGGGGGCCGGTCGGTTGGCCCGGCGACAACAGTGGTCGAGGAGAGCGTGGTTCGGTGAGCGAGTCGGGCGAGACGACGCGAGCGGCCACCACCCTCGAGGGCTTCCGGGTGATCTGGGTCGCGATCAAGCGCGAGCCCTGGGTGTTCACGCTGTCCACCATCGGCAGCCTGCTGTTCGGTGCCCTCACCGTCGCCGACGCGTGGGTGCTCGGCTGGTCGACCCAGCACGTCGTGCTCCCGGCCTTCAAGGACGGCGAGATCGGCAGCGGGCTGCTGGTCGCGGTGCTGGCGCTGTTCCTCGGCGTGGCGCTGCTGCGAGCGGTCGGCATCGTGGCGCGCCGCCTCGGGGCGGGCGTCATGCAATACCGCATGCAGGCGCACAGCCGTCGCGCGGTGACGCGGCAATACCTCTCCCTCCCGATGGAGTGGCACCAGCGGCACCCGACCGGCGAGCTGCTCTCCAACGCCAACTCCGACGTGGAGGCCGCCTGGGGGCCGATCGCGCCGCTCCCGATGGCGGTCGGCACGGTCGCGATGATGGTGATCGCGGTGGTGCAGATGTTCATCGCCGACGTCGTGCTGGCGGTCGTCGGGCTGCTGGTCTTCCCGGCCGTGATCGCGGCCAACCTCGCCTACCAGCGGCTCGCCTCGCCGCTGATGACCCGGGCCCAGGAGCTGCGGGCCGAGGTCAGCGAGATCGCCCACGAGTCGTTCGACGGCGCGATGGTGGTCAAGACGCTGGGCCGCGAGGGCGAGGAGACCGACCGGTTCGCGGCCAAGGCCCGCGAGCTGCGCGACGTCAACATCCGCGCCGGCCGCATCCGCGCGGCGTTCGACCCGACGCTGGCCGCGCTGCCCAACCTCGGCGTGCTGGTGGTCCTCGCGGTGGGCGTGAGCCGGGTCCTCAGCGGCGCGACCGTCGCCGGCGACGTGGTCACGGTCGCCTACCTGCTCACGATCGTCTCGTTCCCGATCCGCTCGATCGGCTGGCTGCTCGGCGAGTTCCCGCGCAGCGTGGTCGGCTTCCGGCGGGTCAGCCGGGTCGATCGAGGCCACCGGCGAGATCCCCTACGGCGACGACGCCGGCGCCCACCGGGGTCGCACGGCGCCCGCCTCGAGGTCGAGCGACCTCGGCTACTCCTACGTGGCCGGGCCAGCGCCTGCTCGACGACGTCGGGTTCACCGTCGAGCCGGGCCGCACCGTCGCGGTCGTCGGTGCGACGGCGTCCGGCAAGAGCACGCTCACCGCGCTGCTCGCCCGGCTGGTCGACCCCGACCGACGGCCGGATCCTCATCGACGGCGTCGACCTGCGCGACCTCGACCGTGGCCAGCTGGCCCGCGTCGAGGCGCTGGTGCCCCAGACGGCGTTCCTGTTCGACGACGACGTCCGCGGCAACGTCACGCTCGGCGCCGACGTCTCCGACGAGCGGGTGTGGGCCGCCCTGCGCGCGGCCCAGGCCGACGGCTTCGTGGCAGCGCTGCCCGAAGGGGCTCGACACCAAGCTGGGGGAGCGCGGCACGTCGCTGTCCGGCGGGCAGCGGCAGCGGATCTCCCTGGCCCGCGCGCTCGTACGCCGCCCGCGGCTGCTGGTCCTCGACGACGCCACGTCGGCGGTCGACCCCGAGGTCGAGGCGCGGATCCTCGCCGCCCTGCGCGAGGGCGCCCGACCGACGGGCGACGCGACCCTGG
Source organism: uncultured Actinomycetota bacterium (assembly GCA_963793315.1). Taxonomy (GTDB): domain Bacteria; phylum Actinomycetota; class Actinomycetes; order Propionibacteriales; family Nocardioidaceae; genus Nocardioides. The sequence continues at coordinate 392,176 of CAWBZR010000011.1, forward strand.
TGGTCGTCGCCTACCGCAAGGCGACCATCGCGCTGGCCGACGAGGTCGTGCACCTCCAGGACGGCCGGATCGTCGACCGCGGCACCCACGCCGAGCTGCTGGCCGCGCTCGTCGTCCTACGCCCGGCTGGTCAACGCCTACGAGCACGGCGAGCACCCCGAATGTGGACTCCGGTCGAGCTCGACGAGCTGGCGGGGGAGCCCAGATGAACGGGCGAGCGCGATGACGACCTTGGCCGACCGCGCGGCACCGTGATGGACTCCGGCGACGACATCGCCGCCCTCGACACCATCCGCCGCGGCATCGCGGTCAGCCCCGAGCTCACCGAGGGGCTGCGCGGCACCCTCGCGCTGGCCGTGGTCGCCTCGCTCGGCCAGGTGATCGTGCCGATCGTGGTCCAGCAGACCCTCGACCACGGCCTCAACGGCCCGGGCGGCCCCGACGTGTCGTTCACGCGTGCTGATGGGCGTGGTGGCGGCCGCGGCGATCGCGGTGACCAGCCTGGCGTCCTACTTCATGACCAGCCGGCTGTTCACCACCTCCGAGCGCGGGCTGGCGACCCTGCGCATCAAGGCGTTCCGCCACGTCCACGACCTGCCGCTGCTCACCCAGAACACCGAGCGCCGCGGCGCCCTCGTCTCGCGGGTGACCAGCGACGTCGACCAGGTCAGCCAGTTCCTGGTCTTCGGCGGCCTCTTCTTCATCATCAGCGTCGGCCAGGTGCTGATCGCGACGATCGTGATGGTCGTCTACAGCTGGCAGCTCGCGATCGTGGTGTGGGTCGGCTTCGCGCCGCTGTTCCTCTCGCTGCGCTACTTCCAGCGCAAGCTGTCCGCCGCCTACGGCGTGGTGCGCCGCCAGATGGGCGCGATGCTGGCCGCGGTCTCGGAGCCGGTCGTCGGCGCAGCGGTCGTGCGCTCCTACGCCGTCGAGGACCGCACCCAGGCCCGCATCGACGACGCGATCGACCAGTTCAAGGCGGCCTGCGACCACCGCCCAGCGGTTCACGGTCGTGTCGTTCTCGCTCGGCGGCATCTCGGCCGGGCTGGCCAACGCCGGCGTGATCATCATCGGCGTCTGGCTCGGCTTCGCTGGCGACATGACCGCCGGCGACGGTGCTGGCCTTCGCGTTCCTGGTCACGCTGTTCGTCGGCCCGGTGCAGATGGGCACCCAGATCCTCACCGACGCCCAGAACGCCATCGCCGGCTGGCGGCGCGTGATCGGCATCCTCGAGACCCCGGCCGACCTCGTCGACCCCGGCGCAGACGGGCGAGGTGCTGCCGCGCGGGCCGATCGACGTGCGCTTCGACCACGTCTCCTTCGCCTACCCGGGCGGACCGCTCGGTGCTGCAGCGACATCGACCTCGCACATCGACGTCCGGCCGCCGGGTCGCGGTGGTCGGCGAGACCGGCTCGGGCAAGTCCACCGTCGCCAAGCTGCTCACCCGGCTGATGGACCCCGTCGAGGGCGCGGTGCTGCTCGACGGCGTCGACGTCCGGCGCATCGCCCAGGAGTCGCTGCGCCGCAGCGTCGTGCTGGTGCCGCAGGAGGGCTTCCTCTTCGACGACACCATCACCGCCAACGTGCGCTACGGCAAGCTCGACGCGACCGAGGACGACATCCGCGCCAGCGCCGCCGAGCTCGGCCTCGGCGACTGGCTGGCCGGCCTGCCGCGCGGCCTCGACACCCAGGTCGGCCAGCGCGGCGAGTCGCTGTCGGCGGGCGAGCGGCAGCTGGTCGCGCTGCTCCGCGCCCACCTCGCCGACCCCGACCTGCTCGTCCTCGACGAGGCCACCAGCGCCGTCGACCCCCAGCTCGAGATGCGGATCGGTCGGGCGCTGGAGCGGCTCATGACCGGGCGGACCTCGGTCACCATCGCCCACCGCATGTCCACCGCCGAGTCCGCCGACGAGGTGGTCGTCGTCGACCGCGGCCGGATCGTGCAGCGCGGCCCGCACGCCGAGCTCGTGACCCAGGCCGGCAGCGTCTACGCCGGGCTGCACGCGTCCTGGGTGGCCCAGCAAGGCATCTGACAGTCGCTCCGCACTGTCGTGCAGCTCCTCCACGAGCGATCAAGGCGGCGGGACCGAGCTGCTGCACAGCGATCGGGCACATTTCGGTCCGGACAGGTCCGATCGACCCGGACGCCGTGCGACCGTGGAAGTGTCCAGCTCGGTGTGACAGGGAGGTGAGCATGGTCGTGGCCACCCGCGAACGGCCGGTGCGCGCCGTCGTCATCGACGACACCCGTGACATCCGTGAGCTCCTGTCGACCGTGCTCGAAGAACAGCGGGATGGAGATCGTCGGCCAGGCCGGCGACGGGCAGGCCGGCGTCGACGTCGTCCGCGCCGAGCGCCCCGACGTGGTCCTGCTCGACCTGGCCATGCCGGTCATGGACGGCGTCGAGGCCCTGCCGATCATCCGGTCGCTGGTCCCCGACGCGCGGATCATCGTGCTCTCGGCCTTCACCGGAGCGGTGCGCGAGCAGGTGCTCGAGTGGGGCGCCGACGGCTACCTGGTCAAGGGCACCCCGCTCACGCCGATCGTGGAGTACGTCGAGGCCAGCCTCGCCGAGTGACGCGGCAAGGCTCCCCGGCACAATGGAGTCGTGACCGACCCGTCCACGCTCGACCCCGCCGTCGCCGCACGGCTGAAGCGCACCTCCGACGGCCTGGTCGCGGCGATCGTGCAGCAGCACGGCACCGGCGAGGTGCTGATGCTCGGCTGGATGGACGACGAGGCGCTCGCCCGCACCCTGGCCACCGGCCGGGCGACGTACTGGAGCCGGAGCCGCCAGGCCTACTGGGTCAAGGGCGAGACCTCCGGCCACCGCCAGTGGGTCCGCGAGGTCCGGCTGGACTGCGACGGCGACACGCTGCTGGTCACCGTCGACCAGGAGGGGCCGGCCTGCCACACCGGCGAGCGCACCTGCTTCGACGCCGACGTGCTGCTCCCCGATGCAGCCGAGCGCACCGTGCCTGACCCGCGCCGCACGTTCGGGCCGGCCGTCGTGCTCGTCGGCCTGGCCGGCGCCGGACTCGCGGCGATGGCGGGCAACGAGCCCTGGGTCGACCGTCGCCGCGCGTGCCGGCGAGGCGGCCGTGCGTCGGCGCGGCGCTGCGGCCGACTCCCCGGCCGCCACGGCGCTGGCCCTGGCCGTGCTGGCCGCCTGGGGCGTCGTCCTGGTCACCCGGGGCAGGTTCCGCCGGGTGGTCGCCGGCGCTGACGGCGCTGCTCGGCCGTCGGCCTGGTCGCCGCGGTCGTGGTGCGGCTTCGGCGCCGCGCGCGACACGGTCCGCGACGGCGTCCGCGGTCTCGGGCCGCCTCGACTGCGTCGCCACCAGACGCACGGCTGGTTCTGGGTCGGCGGCGGTCGGCCTCCTGCTCGCGCTGCGCCGCCGCGGCTGCGCCTCAGCGCTGGTCCCGAGCCGGCCGGAGATGGGCGCGCTACGACGCGCCGGCCCGAGGCATGGGCGCAGGCGCGACCGCACGGCCGCCGCGACCGGCCGGCCCGAGGAGCGAGAGAACCTCGACCTGTGGAAGGCGATGGACGCGGGTCGCGACCCGACCGCCGTGATCGACGGACCCCGGCCTGGCGATCGTCAGACCCGTCGCCGGATCGTCAGAACCCGGCCCGGTGATCGATCAGTAACCCGGGGGTGCGATGCGCGCTCCCCCCAGGAGTCCCGCATGTCAGCGCACCACGGCAACACCCCGGCCGCCTGGACCGCCGTCGTCGTGGGGCTGCTCGGCTTCACCGTCGGAGGTGTCGGGCTGATGTTCGACCCGTCAGCTACCCCGTGTTCTGGGTCGGCGTGGCGATCACGCGTCGCCGCCGGCGTGGTGTTCGTGGTCATGGCACCGGCTGCGGCGATGGCCGCGACCACGTGACCGCCCTCGCCGCGTCTGCCCGCTGGCGCCCGCGACTCGCGGGCGCCGGATGCTGGCGCCGGCAGCCACCATCGGCGGCCTGTCGCTGCTCACCCTCGCGCTGCACGTGCGCGACCCGCACGAGCACGGCAGCTGGGGTCTCTGCCCGAGCGCGGCGATGGGCTTCTACTGCCCCGGCTGCGGCGGCCTGCGCGCGGTCAACGACCTGACCCACGGCGACGTCGGCGCGGCGCTGTCCAGCAACATCGCTCGTCACGCTGCTCATCCCGGTGGTCACGTGGGCCTGCTCGGCTCTGTGGCGTCCGGCAGCTGGCAGGGCCGGCCGAGCCGCACGACCCGGTGCTGGTCACCGGCCGGACGATGGTCGCCTGCTGTCACCGTGGCGGTCGTCTTCGCGGTCGTGCGCAACCTGTCCGTCGGCGCCTGGCTGGCGCCTGGCGAGCCGGCGTGCTCAGTCGGTTGCAGTCGAAGCTCGTGTCCAGCGACGCCGGACGCGATCGAGGATGATCGAGGACGATGACAGCGACGATGCCGATCGCGCCCGTGATGATGCCGGTCATGGCCATGCCCGCCGCCGGTGAGCTGGCCGCCGGAGGCCGCGATCTCCTTGCGGCCGATGACGCCCAGGACGAGCGCGGCGATGCTGGTGACGACGAGGAGCCGCAGCAGAACGTCAGCAGGCCGACGAGGCCGGTCACCAGCGCCGCGATCGCCTTGCCGGAGGTCTTCGGCTGGCCGCCGGCGCGCCGGGCACCGGGCGCGCCGTACTGCGGCGGGGGCGGCGGCGGCGGGTTGTCGTAGCTCATGGGCGTGGCTCCCTTGGAGTCGGTCCGGATCGTCTCCGGGACCCTACCGTCGAGCCGACGACGCAAACCCCAGTGACAGACTTGACCCCGACGAGCGCCGCCCGGGCCCGTCGGAGAGGGAGGTGACCGCATGTCCGTGCTCGAGCGACATCGTCGCCGGCGTGCGCGATCGACCTCGCCCGGCGTCGGGCCGAGGCCAGCGAGGCCGACCTCCGCGCGGCGCTCGCCGACGTCGACCCGCCGCGCGACCCGATGCCGCGCGCTGCGCGGCCCCGGCTCGAGCGTGATCGCCGAGGTGAAGCGGCGCAGCCCGAGCAAGGGCGACCTCGCCGACATCGCCGATCCGGCCGCGCTGGCGCGGCACTACGCCGCCGGTGGCGCCGCCGCGATCAGCGTGCTCACCGAGGAGCGCCGGTTCGGCGGCAGCCTGGACGGACCTGCGCGCCGTCCGCGCCGCGGTCGACGACCCCGCTCCTGCGCAAGGACTTCATGGTCGAGCCCTACCAGGTGCTCGAGGCCCGCGCCGCCGGCGCCGACCTGGTCCTGCTGATCGTGGCCGCGCTCGACGACGACACTGCTGCGCCGGCTGCACGACCAGGCCCGCGAGCTCGGGCATGGCGGTGCTGGTCGAGGTGCACGACGAGGCCGAGACCGCCCGCGCGGTCGACGCTGGGCGCCGAGCTCGTCGGCGTCAACGCCCGCAACCTCAAGACCCTCGACGTCGACCCGGACACGTTCGGTCGGCTCGCGCCGCTGCTGCCCGGCCGACCGGGTGCTGGTCGCCGAGTCCGGGATCGCCAGGCCGGTCGACGTGAAGCGCTACGTCGCCGAGGGCGCTCGCGCGGTGCTGGTCGGCGAGGCGCTGGTCAAGGACGGCGACCCCGAGGGCGCCGTCCGCGCGATGAGCGGGATCACCGCATGACGGACCGACGCGACCGTTCGACGCCGACGACCAGCGGCTGGTTCGGCGACTTCGGCGGCCGGTTCATGCCCGAGGCGCTGGTCGCCGCGCTCGACGAGCTGACCGACGCCTGGCAGGAGGCGATGGCGCGACCCGACGTTCGTCGCCGACTTCGACGCCATCCTGCGCGAGTACGCCGGCGTGCCGAGCCTGCTCTACGACGCCCACCGGCTCAGCGAGAAGGTCGGCGGCGCCCGGATCCTGCTCAAGCGCGAGGACCTCAACCACACCGGCGCCCACAAGATCCGCAACGTGCTCGGCCAGGCGCTGCTCACCACGCCGGATGGGCAAGCACCGGGTCATCGCCGAGACCGGGGCCGGGCAGCACGGCGTCGCGAGCGCCACCGCGGCGGCGTACTTCGGCCTCGACTGCACCGTCTACATGGGCTCGGTCGACACCCGTCGCCAGGCGCTCAACGTCGCCCGGATGGAGCTGCTCGGCGCCAAGGTCGTCCCGGTCGACTCCGGCAGCGCCACGCTCAAGGACGCGATCAACGAGGCGCTCCGCGACTGGGTCAGCACGCGTCGACCACACCGCCTACCTCTTCGGCACCGCCGCCGGCCCGCACCCGTTCCCGACGCATGGTCCGTGACTTCACCCGCGGGATCGGCGACGAGGCGCGCGCCGCAGTGCCTCGAGCTGACCGGCCGGCTGCCCGACGCCATCGCCGCCTGCGTCGGCGGCGGCTCCAACGCGATCGGGCTCTTCACGGCGTTCCTCGGCGACCCCGACGTCCGCATCTACGGCTTCGAGCCGGGCGGCGACGGCGTGGAGACCGGGCGGCACGCCGCCACGATCACCGCCGGCGACAGCGGCGTGCTCCACGGCGCCCGCACGTTCGTGCTCCAGGACGAGGACGGCCAGACGATCGAGTCGCACTCGATCTCGGCCGGGCTCGACTACCCGGGCGTCGGTCCCCAGCACGCGCACCTCGCCAAGAGCGGCCGCGCCGACTACCTCCCGATCACCGACGCCGCAGGCGATGGACGCGCTGGCGCTGCTGGCCCGCACCGAGGGGATCATCTGCGCGATCGAGTCCGCGCACGCCCTGGCCGGCGCCTTCGACGTGGCCCGCGAGCTCGGCCCCGACGGGCTGGTCGCTGGTCAACCTGTCGGGCCGCGGCGACAAGGACATGGAGACCGCCCGCGAGTGGTTCGGGCTGGGCAAGCCCGCCGAGCAGGCAGTGAGAGCAGACCTCCACCGCCTTCGAGAAGGCCCGCGCGGACGGCCGCGCCGCGCTGGTCGGCTACCTCCCGGCCGGCTTCCCCGACGTCCAGGGCGGCATCGACGCCATCACGGCGATGGTCGACGCGGGCTGCGACGTGATCGAGATCGGGCTGCCCTACAGCGACCCGGTCATGGACGGCCCGACGATCCAGGCCGCCGCCCAGCAGGCGCTGGAGCGCGGGGTCCGCACCACCGACGTCCTGCGCACGGTCGAGGCGGTCGCCGCGACCGGCACTCCGACGGTCGTGATGACCTACTGGAACCCCATCGAGCGCTACGGCGTCGACCGGTTCGCCCGCGACCTGGCCGCGGCAGGGGGAGCGGGGCTGATCACCCCCGACCTGACCCCCGACGCCGACCCGATGTGGCCGGCCGCCGCGGACGCCCACGGCCTCGACAAGGTCTACCTGGTCGCGCCGTCCTCGACCGACGCCCGGATCGCGATGACCGTCGCTGCCTGCCGCGGGTTCGTCTACGCCACGGCGGTCATGGGCGTCACCGGCACCCGGACCACCACCAGCGACCTCGCCGGCCCGCTGGTCGCCCGCACCAAGGCGGCCGGGTCGGACCTCGGCACCGAGCTGCCCGTCGGCGTCGGCCTCGGGGTCAGCAACGGCGACCAGGCCGCCGAGGTGGCGTCGTACGCCGACGGGGTGATCGTCGGCTCGGCCTTCGTCCGCGTCCTGCTCGACCACCCGGACGACCGGGCCGCCGGGCTGCGGGCCCTCACGGCGCTGACCGAGGACCTCGCGAACGGCGTACGCCGTGCGTAGGGCGGCCGCGCTCCTCGGCGCTGCCGCGCTCACCATCGGCCTTGCGGGCTGCGGCGGCGACGATGTGAAGCCAGGTGACCTGCACGGCAAGGTGCTCGACCCGCCGTTCACGGTGTCGAAGGCCGCGCTGTCCGACACCGACGGCCGGCCCTACTCGCTGACCGAGAACACCGACAAGCGGCTCACCCTCGTCTTCTTCGGCTACACCAACTGCCCAGACATCTGCGGCCTGGTGATGAACAACCTCGCCTCGGCGATGACCCGGCTCGATGACCGCGACCGCGACCAGGTCGACGTCGTCTTCGTCACCACCGACCCCGATCGAGACACCCCCGAGGTGCTCCGCCGCTACCTCGACCACATCGACAAGAGCTTCATCGGCGTCATCGGGCCCGATCGACGAGACTGCCGAGATCGCCGCCTCGGTGGCGGTCGGCATGGGTGACGAGCTGCCCACCGGCGGCTACGAGGTCGATGCCCACAGCACCCAGGTGACCGCGATCGACAGCGACGACGAGGCGCCGATCTACTGGGGCCAGAGCACGTCGTCCAAGCAGTTCGCCGACGACATCCACACCCTCCTGGGGGAGTCTTGAGCCTGACCGCCCTGTCCATCCCGAGTCCGTCGAACGGTGTCTGGCACCTCGGGCCGGTCCCGATCCGCGGCTACGCGCTGGCGATCATCCTCGGCATCGTGGCCGCGATCTGGATCGGCGAACGGCGCTGGGCGGCGCGCGGCGGCCGGCCCGGGGAGGTCCAGGACCTCGCTGTCTGGGCGGTGCCGTTCGGCCTGGTCGGAGGGCGGCTCTACCACGTGGCCACCGACCACGAGCTCTACTTCGGGGCCGGCCGGCGACCCGTGGCAGATCCTCTACGTCTGGCGCGGCGGCCTCGGCGTCTGGGGCTCGATCTTCCTGGGTGCCGTGGGCGGCGATCATCGCCGCCAAGCGGCGCGGGATGCGGATCGCGCCGATGGTCGACGCCCTGGCGCCGGGGCTCCTGGTCGCCCAGGCGCTGGGCCGCTGGGGCAACTGGTTCAACCAGGAGCTGTTCGGCAAGCCCACCGACCTGCCCTGGGCGCTCGAGATCGATGCGGCGCACCGCCCGCCCGGCTACGAGGACCAGGCGACGTTCCACCCGACGTTCCTCTACGAGTTCGGCTGGAACATGCTCGTCTTCGGCGCGCTGATCGCGCTCGACCGGCGGTTCAAGCTCGGCCACGGGCGGATGCTCGCCCTCTACGTCATGGGCTACACGCTCGGACGCGGCTGGATCGAGATGCTCCGCATCGACACCGTCGAGCTCAGCGACGTGCACGGGCTGCGGTTCAACGTGTGGACCTCGATCGTGCTGTTCGTCGTCGCAGCGGCCTACTTCGTGGTCAGCCTGCGGCTTCGCCCCGGCCGGGAGGAGTCGGTGTACATCGAAGGGCACGTCGACGGGCAGGCCCTCGAGCCGGCACTCACCACGCCGGCGGGTGAGGAACCCGCGGTCGATCTGACCAAGGGTGAGCCACTGGACCTCACCGAGGATGCCCACGACCCGGAAACGAGATCGGGTCCGGGCACCACCGCTTGATAGGCTGAACCGCTCGCTTGGGCCAATGTCGTCCCCTGCACCCTCCACGCTGCACCAGCCGGATCTCCTCCCAGGGATCCCATCGACGACGGGAGATGGACCTGTGCCGCCTTACCAGCACTCGTTCCCGCCGCCCCAGGGGCTCTACGACCCGCGCCACGAGCACGACGCCTGTGGCGTGGCCTTCGTCGCGACCCTGACCGGTGAGGCCAGCCACGACATCGTGGTGAAGTCGCTCACCGCCCTGCGCAACCTGGAGCACCGTGGCGCGGCCGGCGCCGAGCCCAACTCCGGTGACGGCGCCGGCATCCTGATGCAGATCCCAGACGCGTTCCTCCGAGCGGTCACCGCGGAGGCCGGCTTCGAGCTTCCTCCGCCGCGCTCCTACGCGATGGGCACGGCGTTCCTGCCGGGCGACGACGAGGCCGTGGCCAAGACGCGCACCCAGATCGAGGAGATCGCCGCCGAGGAGGGGCTGGCCGTCGTGGGCTGGCGCGAGCTGCCGACCCGGCCCGACTGCCTCGGCAAGACCGCGCTGGGCGTGATGCCGACAGTTCGCGCAGCTGTTCGTGACCGCGTCGGGCCAGCGGCTGACCGGCATGGCGCTGGAGCGGATGGCCTACTGCCTGCGCCGTCGCGCCGAGAAGGAGACCGACGTCTACTTCCCGTCGCTCTCCTCGCGGACCCTGGCCTACAAGGGCATGCTCACGACCGAGCAGCTCGACGAGTTCTTCCCCGACCTGCGCGACGAGCGGATCGCCTCCGCGCTCTGCGTCGTGCACTCGCGGTTCTCGACCAACACCTTCCCGAGCTGGCCGCTGTCGCACCCGTTCCGGTTCATCGCCCACAACGGCGAGATCAACACGGTGATGGGCAACCGCAACTGGATGCGCGCCCGCGAGGCCCTGCTCGACTCCGACCTGATCCCGGGCGACCTCGAGCGGCTCTACCCGATCTGCACGCCCGGGCGCGTCCGACTCGGCGTCGTTCGACGAGGTGCTCGAGCTGCTCCACATGGGTGGCCGCTCCCTGCCGCACGCCGTGCTGATGATGATTCCCGAGGCGTGGGAGAACCACACCGGAAAAGGGCGGCGAGATGACCAGGCCGGCGCTCGTTCTACGAGTTCCACTCCTCGCTGATGGAGCCGTGGGACGGCCCGGCGTGCGTGGTCTTCACCGACGGCGACCAGATCGGCGCGGTGCTCGACCGCAACGGGCTGCGCCCCTCGCGCTACTGGGTCACCGACGACGGACTGGTCGTGCTGGCCTCCGAGGTCGGCGTGCTCGACCTCGACCCGGCCTCGATCGTGCGCAAGGGCCGGCTCCAGCCGGGCCGGATGTTCCTCGTCGACACCGAGGAGCACCGGATCATCGAGGACGACGAGCTCAAGTCGACGCTCGCCGCGGAGAACCCCTACGAGGAGTGGCTCCACGCGGGGCTGGTCCATCTCGACGACATCCCCGACCGCGAGCACATCGTGCACACCCACGCCTCGGTCACCCGGCGCCAGCAGATCTTCGGCTACACCGAGGAGGAGCTGCGGGTGCTGCTGACGCCGATGGCCAACAGCGGCGGCGAGGCGCTCGGTTCGATGGGCACCGACACCCCCATCGCGGCGCTCAGCGACAAGCCGCGGCTGCTCTTCGACTACTTCTCGCAGCTGTTCGCCCAGGTGACCAACCCGCCGCTGGACGCCATCCGCGAGGAGCTGGTGACCTCGCTGGCAGGGTCGATCGGCCCGGAGGCCAACCTGCTCGACCCCACGCCCGCGTCCTGCCGCCAGATCGTGCTGCCGTTCCCGGTCTTCTCCAACGACGACCTTGCCAAGATCCGGCACATCAACCGCGACGGCGACATGCCGGGCTTCGCATGCCACATCGCCCGCGGGCTCTACGACGTCGAGGGCGGCGGCCGGGCGATGGCGGCGCGCATCGACGAGATCTGCGCCGAGGTCAGCCAGGCGATCGCCGACGGCGCCCGGATCATCGTGCTGTCCGACCGGCACGCGACCCAGGAGCTGGCGCCGATCCCGTCGCTGCTGCTCACCGGCGCGATCCACCACCACCTCGTCCGCGAGAAGACCCGCACCCACGTCGGCCTGCTGGTGGAGGCCGGCGACGTCCGCGAGGTCCACCACGTGGCGCTCCTCATCGGCTACGGCGCCGCGGCGGTGAACCCCTACCTCGCCATGGAGTCGGTCGAGGACCTCGCGCGCGAGGGCTACTACGTCAAGACCGAGCCCGAGGTGGCGGTCAAGAACCTCATCAAGGCGCTCGGCAAGGGCGTCCTCAAGGTGATGTCGAAGATGGGCGTCTCGACGGTGGCGTCCTACACGGGTGCTCAGATCTTCGAGGCCGTGGGGCTCTCGCAGGCAGTGGTCGACAAGTACTTCACCGGCACCACCTCCAAGCTCGGCGGGATCGAGCTCGACGTGATCGCCGAGGAGGTCGCCCGGCGGCACGCGACGGCCTACCCCCGCGGCGGCATCGCGCCCTCCCACCGAGAGCTGGCCATCGGTGGGGAGTACCAGTGGCGTCGCGAGGGCGAGCCGCACCTGTTCGACCCCGAGACCGTCTTCCGGCTGCAGCACTCCACGCGGACCGGCCGCTACGACATCTTCAAGCAGTACACGAGCCGGGTCGACGAGCAGTCGCAGCGGCTGATGACGCTGCGCGGGCTGTTCAGGTTCAAGGGCGCCCACGTCACGGGTCGCGACCCGGTGCCGATCGAGGAGGTCGAGCCGGTCGCCGAGATCGTCAAGCGGTTCTCGACCGGCGCGATGTCCTACGGCTCGATCTCCGAGGAGGCGCACACCACGCTCGCGATCGCCATGAACCGGCTGGGCGCCAAGTCCAACACCGGCGAGGGCGGCGAGGACGCCGAGCGCCTCTACGACCCCGAGCGGCGCTCGTCGATCAAGCAGGTGGCGTCCGGCCGGTTCGGCGTGACGGCGGAGTACCTCACCAACTCCGACGACATCCAGATCAAGATGGCTCAGGGCGCCAAGCCGGGCGAGGGCGGCCAGCTGCCCGGTCAGAAGGTCTACCCCTGGGTCGCCAAGACCCGCTACTCCACGCCGGGGGTCGGCCTGATCAGCCCACCGCCGCACCACGACATCTACTCGATCGAGGACCTCGCGCAGCTGATCCACGACCTCAAGAACGCGAACCCTCAGGCGCGGATCCACGTGAAGCTGGTCGCCGAGGTCGGCGTGGGCACCGTCGCGGCGGGGGTGTCCAAGGCGCACGCCGACGTCGTGCTGATCTCCGGCCACGACGGGGGCACCGGCGCCGCTCCGATGACGTCGCTCAAGCACGCAGGTGGCCCGTGGGAGCTCGGGCTGGCCGAGACCCAGCAGACGCTGCTCCTCAACGGGCTGCGCGACCGGATCGTCGTGCAGACCGACGGTCAGCTGAAGACCGGCCGCGACGTCGTGATCGCCGCGCTCCTCGGAGCGGAGGAGTACGGCTTCGCCACCGCTCCGCTGGTGGTCTCCGGCTGCATCATGATGCGGGTCTGCCACCTCGACACCTGCCCGGTCGGCGTCGCGACCCAGAACCCCGTCCTGCGGGCGCGCTACACCGGCCAGGCCGACCACGTCGTCAACTTCTTCGAGTTCATCGCCGAGGAGGTCCGGGAGCACCTGGCCGAGCTGGGCTTCCGCACCCTCGACGAGGCGATCGGCCAGGTCGGCGCGCTGGACATGGTCGAGGCGGTCAACCACTGGAAGGCGACCGGGCTCGACCTGAGCCCGATCCTGCACGCGCCCGACCGCACGGCGTTCCCCGACCAGGACCTCCACCAGACCAAGCAGCAGAACCACGGGCTGGAGAAGTCGCTCGACGTCACCGAGCTGGTGCCGCTCTGCCAGGCCGCGATCGAGAGCGGCGAGCCCGTTCGGGCCCAGGTCGCGATCCGCAACGTCAACCGCACCGTCGGCACCATCCTCGGCCACGAGGTGACCAAGAAGTACGGCGGCGACGGGCTGCCCGAGGGCACGATCGACCTGACCTTCACCGGGTCGGCCGGGCAGTCGTTCGGCGCCTTCGTGCCGCGCGGCATCACCCTGCGGCTCGAGGGCGACGCCAACGACTACCTCGGCAAGGGGCTCTCCGGCGGGCGGCTCGTCGTGCGCCCCGACCGCGCTGCGACGTTCCGGGCCGACGAGCAGATCATCGCCGGCAACGTGATCGCCTACGGCGCCACCTCCGGCCGGATCCACATCCGTGGCGGCGTGGGGGAGCGGTTCTGCGTGCGCAACTCCGGCGCGTGGGCCGTCACCGAGGGCGTGGGGGACCACGCCTGCGAGTACATGACCGGCGGCCGGGTCGCCGTGCTCGGCAAGACCGGCCGCAACTTCGGCGCCGGCATGTCCGGAGGCGTCGCGTGGGTGCTCGACCTCAACGAGGGCCGGGTCAACACCGAGCTGGTCGAGCTCGGTCCGGTCGAGGGCGAGGCGGCCCAGGAGCTGGAGCAGCTCGTGCGCGACCACGCCGAGGAGACCGGCTCCGAGGTGGCCGCCGAGCTGCTCGCCGACTGGCCGGCCGCGCTGGGCCGGTTCACCGAGATCGATGCCCACCGACTACCGCGTCGGTTCTCGAGGCGAGGGCCAAGGCCGAGGCCGAGGGGCTGTCCGAGTCCGAGGTGGCGACCGCGATGATGGAGAGTCTCCATGGCTGACGCAATGACGGTTCCGGTCTCGGGCTGCGGTGACGCTGTGCGCGGCACCGCGATGATGGAGAGTGCAGGCCTTCTTCGTGGCTGACCCCAAGGGCTTCCTGAAGAACGGCCGGGAGGTCGCGGAGCGCCGTCCCGTCGATGAGCGCGTCCACGACTGGGACGAGGTCTACCCCGGCGGCATGGGTCGGGCGCTGCTGCCGATCATCACGACCCAGGCCGGGCGCTGCATGGACTGCGGCATCCCGTTCTGCCACCAGGGCTGCCCGCTCGGCAACATCATCCCCGAGTGGAACGACCTGGTCTGGCGCGGCGACTGGGAGGGGGCGATCGAGCGGCTGCACGCCACCAACAACTTCCCGGAGTTCACCGGCCGGCTGTGCCCGGCGCCGTGCGAGACCGCGTGCGTGCTCGGCATCAACCAGGACCCCGTGACGATCAAGAACGTCGAGGTCACGATCATCGACAAGGCGTGGGAGAGCGGGTTCGTGCGGCCGCAGCCGCCCGAGTGGCTCTCCGGGCGCACCGTCGCGGTGGTCGGCTCCGGCCCCGCCGGGCTGGCCGCGGCCCAGCAGCTGACCAGGGCCGGGCACACCGTCGCGGTCTACGAGCGCGCCGACAAGATCGGCGGGCTGCTGCGCTACGGCATCCCCGAGTTCAAGATGGAGAAGAAGCACCTCGACCGGCGGCTCGACCAGATGCGCCGGGAGGGGACCGTCTTCCGGGCCGGCGTCTCGGTCGGCGACGAGCTGACCGCGGAGTCGCTGCGCGACCGCTACGACGCCGTCGTCCTCGCCCTGGGTGCCACCGACGCCCGCGACCTGCCGGTCCCCGGCCGCGAGCTGGGCGGGATCCACCAGGCGATGGACTACCTTCCGCAGTCCAACCGCGTGTCGCTGGGCGAGGACGTCAGCGGTCAGGTCACCGCCGCCGGCAAGGACGTCGTGATCATCGGCGGCGGCGACACCGGTGCCGACTGCCTCGGCACCGCCACCCGTCAGGGCGCCCGCTCGATCACGCAGCTCGAGATCATGCCGGAGCCGCCCACCGAGCGTCCCGGCGGCCAGCCCTGGCCGACCTACCCCATGACCTTCCGGGTCTCCTCTGCGCACGAGGAGGCGGGCGAGCGGGTCTACTCCGTCTCGACCAAGGAGTTCCTCGGCGACGAGGCGGGAGACGTGCGGGCGCTGCACCTGGTCGAGGTGGAGTTCAAGGACGGGAAGTTCGAGGAGGTCGAGGGCACCGACCGCGAGATCCCCGCCCAGCTCGTGCTCTTCGCGATGGGCTTCGTCGGACCGGAGAAGCCGGGTCTCGTCGAGCAGCTCGGCGTCGACCTCGACGAGCGCGGCAACATCGCCCGCGACGCGTCGTACATGACCTCGCTGCCGGGCGTCTTCGTGGCCGGTGACGCCGGCCGCGGCCAGTCGCTCATCGTCTGGGCCATCGCCGAGGGGCGCGCCGCGGCCTCGTCGGTCGACCAGTACCTCACCGGCTCCACAACGCTGCCCTACCCGATCAAGCCCACCGAGCGCCCCCTTGTCGTCTAGTTGTCGCTGGCGCCGACCCGTCGTTACCCGGGCCGGGTAACGACGGCTCGGCGTTGTTTGAACGTTCCAAATCTCGCTAGGGTGTCGTCACGTGAGAAGAGCGAAGATCGTCTGCACGCTGGGCCCGGCGACCTCGAACGAGCGGCGGATCCGGGAGCTGGTGTACGCCGGGATGGACGTCGCCCGGCTGAACATGAGCCACGGGACGCAGGAGGACCACGCCGAGGTCTACCGGCTGGTGCGCGAGGCCGCGGACGCGAGCGGTCGCGGGGTCGGCATCCTGGCCGACCTCCAGGGGCCCAAGATCCGGCTGGAGAGCTTCTCCGGCGGGCCGGTGCAGCTGACGCGGGGCATGGTCTGGACGATCACCACCCGTGAGGTCGACGGCAACAGCGAGATCTGCGGGACGACGTACAAGGGGCTCGCCGGTGACGTCAAGGCGGGCGACCCGATCCTCATCGACGACGGCAAGGTCAAGCTTCGGGTCGACCGAGGTCAAGGACGGCACCGACGTCGTGTGCGAGGTGCTGGTCGGCGGGAAGGTGAGCAACCACAAGGGCATCAACCTGCCCGGGGTCGCCGTGTCGGTGCCGGCGCTGTCGGAGAAGGACATCGAGGACCTGCGGTTCGCGCTGCACCTCACGGTCGACTTCATCGCCCTCAGCTTCGTGCGCAGTGCCGCGGACGTCGAGGACGTGCGCCGCATCATGCGCGAGGAGAACGTCGTCCTCCCGGTCATCGCCAAGATCGAGAAGCCGCAGGCGATCGAGAACCTCGACGAGGTGATCGCGGCCTTCGACGGCTTCATGGTCGCCCGCGGTGACCTGGGCGTCGAGTGTCCGGCCGAGGAGGTGCCGTTCCTCCAGAAGACGATCATCGACAAGGCGCGGCTCAACGCGAAGCCGGTCATCGTCGCCACCCAGATGCTCGAGTCGATGACCACCAGCCCCGTCACCGACCCGGGCCGAGGTCTCCGACGTCGCCAACGCGATCCTGGACGGCGCCGATGCCGTGATGCTGTCCGGCGAGACCGGCGTGGGGGAGTATCCCGTCGTCGCGGTCGAGACGATGGCCCGCATCGTGGTGGCGACCGAGCTGCACGCCATGGAGCAGCACGAGGTCGGCACCCTGCGCGCGTTGGAGTGGGACCCGCACACCACCGGGGGCGTGATCGCCAAGGCGGCCGGCGAGGTCGCCGAGCGGGTCGACGCCAAGTACGTCGTCGCGTTCACCCAGTCCGGCGACTCCGCGCGCCGGATGTCCCGGCTGCGCGGCCCGGTGCCGATCCTTGCCTTCACCCCGGAGGCGCAGACCCGCTCCCGGCTCTCCCTGAGCTGGGGCGTCGAGACCTTCAAGACCCAGACCGTCGAGCACACCGACGAGATGGTCGCGCAGGTCGACGAGCAGCTGCTCAACATCGGCCGGGTCGAGAAGGGCGAGCTCGTCGTCATCATCGCCGGCTCACCTCCCGGCATCCCGGGCTCCACCAACGCCATGCGGGTCCACCGCATGGGCGACGCGGTCGACGGCGTCGCTCCGGCGTACCGCCGCGACGCCGAGGACGCTTGACCTGCGTGCCCCGGGTGGGATTCGAACCCACACTGAATGCTGTTTGAGAGCATCGACTCTGCCGTTGGTCTACCGGGGCCTGAGCGGTCTCAGAGGCTACCGGAGTGAGCCCGTCGAGTCCGCCGTCGACGTGACCGTGAGGGCGGCGACGACGGCCCGTTAGCCTGTCGCCCGTGACTGAGACCCCCGCGGGAGCCGCCAGGACCGTGGTCGTGGCCGAGGACGAGGTCCTCATCCGCATGGACCTCGCGGAGATGCTCACCGAGGAGGGGTACGACGTCGTGGGGCAGGCCGGCGACGGGGCGACGGCGGTCGAGCTGACCGAGCAGCTCCGGCCCGACCTGGTGATCCTCGACGTGAAGATGCCCATCCTCGACGGGATCGCCGCCGCCGAGCAGATCGCGAGCCAGCGGATCGCGCCGGTGGTGATCCTGACGGCGTTCAGCCAGCGCGAGCTCGTCGAGCGGGCGCGGGACGCTGGCGCGATGGCCTACCTGGTCAAGCCCTTCACCCAGGCCGACCTGGTGCCGGCGATCGAGATGGCGGTGAGCCGGTTCGGTGAGCTGACTCTGCTCGAGGCCGAGGTGGCGGACCTGACCGAGCGGCTCGAGACCCGCAAGGCGGTGGAGCGCGCCAAGAGCCTGCTGATGGAGCAGCTCGCCCTGTCCGAGCCCGAGGCGTTCCGCTGGATCCAGAAGACCGCGATGGACCTGCGGCTCTCCATGCGGCAGGTCGCCGACGGCGTGGTCGAACACGGTCCGGGCCTCACCGGCTCGTGACGCGGATTCGGGGCGGGCAACCCGTGCCACCAACCTGACCACCGTCGAGTGCCCGGCGCGGGGGGTGGCGCATTCCGCGGTTGCCACCCCTAGACTGCCGGGCAGCATCCGGCCGGGTGCCGGGGGAGGAGGACCCATTGTTGTCTCGAGCCAGTGTCCTTGAGCGGCCGATCACCGTCAGGGCGATAGCTCTCGATGGGGCTGTTCATGCTCGTGGCACCGCTGATGCTCCTGCTCGCCAGCAGGTCCGCCGACGCCGCCACGCTCTGCCTGCCCAAGAAGGACGAGACCGCCTGCATCGCCGGCACCATGGGCTCCCGCGCCGACCCGATCGAGGGCGTCGACGTCATCCTGACCAAGCCTGACGGTTCGACGGAGTCCCTGACCACCGAGGCGGACGGCAAGTTCGCCTTCACGGTCACCGAGCCCGGCAACTACCTGGTCGGCGTCGACCCGGACACCCTGCCCAAGGGCTCCGAGCTCCGCCCGCCCTCCCAGCCAAAGCTGCAGGGCCCCGACGGATCGCTCAAGGTCGACAACGTCGTGCTGGGCCAGAACTACGGTGCCACCCTCACGGTGCGGCCCGCCGGCTTCGACAACTCCACCAGCAAGTGGGAGGAGTTCCTCCAGTCCAGCGTCAACGGGCTCCGGTTGGGCCTGCTGCTGGCCCTGGCCAGTGTCGGCCTGAGCCTGATCTACGGCACCACCGGGATCTCGAACTTCGCGCACGCCGAGCAGGTGACTCTGGGCGGGATGGTCGGCTACGGGCTGGTCAACGTGGCGGGACTCCCGCTGGTGGTCGGCGGCATCCTGGTGGTCATCATCTGCGGTTTCAGCGGCTGGTTCCAGGACCGCATCCTCTGGCAACCGCTACGAAGGCGTGGGCTGGGCCTGACCCAGCTGATGATCGTGACCATCGGACTGTCCCTGGCGATGCAGTACGCCTTCCAGTACTACGTGACGTCCGCGACCGTCCGCGTCGTGGTGGAGACGCCGACCGTGCGCAAGTTCGGCTCGGTCACGATCACGAACCTGTCCCTGATCTCGATGGGGATCGCGATCGTGGTGCTGGCCATGGTGGGCTACGCGCTGTTGCGCACCCGCATCGGCCGGGCCACTCGCGCGGTGTCCGACAACCCGGCCCTGGCCCAGGCTTCCGGCATCGACACCGACAAGGTGATCCGCCTGGTCTGGACGGTGGCGATGGCGCTGGCCGGTCTCTCCGGCCTCCTCTACGCGCTCGTGGTCAACGGCGTGAAGTGGGACACCGGCCTCCAGATCCTGCTGCTCCTGTTCGCCGCGGTGACCCTGGGCGGTCTCGGCACCGCCTTCGGAGCCCTGGTCGGCTCGCTGGTGATCGGGCTCGTCGTCGAGCTCTCGCCGCTCGTGATTCCCGGTGACTTCAAGTACGCCGCCGCACTGCTCATCCTCATCCTGCTCCTGATGGTGCGACCCCAGGGTCTGCTCGGTCGGGCCCAGCGGGTCGGGTAGAAGGGACAAGAGCGATGGACGACATCCAGAGCATCCTCAACGCGATGGCCCGCGAGGCCGTTGCCCCGACGACGGCCGCGGTCGCGATCGCGGTCATCGGGCTCAACATCCACTTCGGCTACACCGGCCTGCTCAACATCGGGCAGTCGGCGTTCATGCTGCTCGGCGCCTACGGCTTCGCGATCTCCATCACCCAGGGCTGGCCGCTCATCGTGGCCTTCCTGGTGGGGTTGGCGGTCGCGTTCGTGTTCGCGCTGGTGCTGGGCGTGCCCACCCTGCAGCTGAGGGGTGACTACCTCGCGATCGTCACGATCTCGGCGGCCGAGATCGTGAGATACGTCGGACGGTCGGTCGGAGTCGAGTGGCTGTTCAACCTGACCGGCGGTGCCCAGGGCATTCCGGGCAGCCGCTACCGCGGCTCGTTCGCCGACCTCTCGTTCTTCGGCGACGGGCGCACCCAGCTGCTGTCGTTCAACTACACCGACGTGGCCGGCGGCGACTCGACGCTCCTCCGGCTCGTCGGCTGGCTGGTCGTGATCGGTCTGGTCTGGCTGGCAGTGCGGGTCGGCCGCGGCAAGCTGGGGCTCGAGGGCGCGCCGCGGACCATTGCGCTGGTCGGCCTCACCATCCTCACCATCCTGATGGTGTTCTTCCTCGCTCCGGTCAACCAGCAGAACACCGGCGTCAACGGGTGGTGGTTCACGGCCGTCACGTGGGTCGTGGTCGCCATCAGCCTGATCATCGTGCTCGGCCTGACGCGGAGCCCCTGGGGCGCGCCCTCAAGGGCGTCCGCGAGGACGAGGACGCCATGCGCAGCCTCGGCAAGAACGTGTTCGCCATCAAGATGCAGGCGCTGGTCATCGGTGGCCTGTTCGGAGCGGTGGGCGGCATGCTCTACGTGCTGCCCTCGTCCCTGCAGCCCGACTCCCTGGGCCGCTCGATCACGTTCTTCTGCTACACCGCGCTGCTGCTCGGTGGTGCCGCGACGATCTGGGGGCCGGTCCTCGGCACGCTGATCTTCTTCGTCGGCCGGGTCGCCATCATCGGGATCGCGAGGACCTATCTGTCCTCCGACTCCTACGTCAACGTCATGACCGACCAGCAGACCAGCCAGTTCGCCTTCGTCGTCGTGGGTGTGGCGCTGATGCTGCTGGTGATCTTCAGACCGCAAGGCATCCTGGGTGACAAGAGAGAGCTCCGGTTCAATGTCTGAGTCCATGTCACAGACCACCACCGCCAGCGGGCTGGCCGACCCGGCCGCCCGGCGCGAGCTCATGTCGGGCGTCGACCCCGAGCCAGGCTCGGCCAAGCCCGACCCGATCCTGCAGGTCGACAACATCTCCCGGCACTTCGGCGGCATCACCGCCGTCGATGTGAGCCATCTCGAGGTGCAACGCGGCATCATCACCGCCCTGATCGGCCCCAACGGCGCAGGCAAGACGACGTTCTTCAACCTCATCACGGGCTTCGACAAGCCGTCGTCGGGCCAGGGGGCGCACTGGAGCTTCGACGGCGCCAGCCTCGACAAGACCTCGGCGTCCAAGGTCGCCAAGTCGGGCATGGTCCGCACCTTCCAGCTCACCAAGGCGCTGAGCCGGATGACGGTGATGGACAACATGATGCTGGGCGCCCAGAACCAGGCCGGCGAGAACCTCGCCAAGTCCCTCTTCAAGCCGTTCTGGGGCGCGCAGGAGAGGGAGATCGAGACCAAGGCGCTGGAGCTGCTCGAGCGGTTCAGCCTGCACGAGAAGCGCAACGACTACGGTGGGTCGCTCTCCGGGGGGCAGCGCAAGCTGCTCGAGATGGCCCGGGCCCTGATGAGTGACCCGAAGATGATCATGCTCGACGAGCCGATGGCGGGTGTGAACCCGGCGCTCACCCAGTCGCTGCTGGGCCACATCCAGTCGCTGCGCGACGACGGCACCACGGTGCTGTTCGTCGAGCACGACATGCACGTGGTCCGCCACATCTCCGACTGGGTGGTGGTGATGGCCGAGGGACGGCTCGTCGCCGAAGGCCCCGCCGACACGGTGATGTCCAACCAGGCCGTCATCGACGCCTACCTCGGCGCCCACCACGACACCGACCTGGGCGACGACGCCCTCCTCTCCGACACGACCCTCGAACAGCTCGAGAAGGAAGTCGCCGAGGAGGACGCCGAGCGCAAGGAGGACCACTCATGACGACCGACACCCAGCAGCAGACGGCGGTCATCGAGGCCAACGACCTGGTCGCGGGCTACCTGCCCGGGGTCAACATCCTCAACGGCTGCAGCCTGGTCGCCTACCCAGGCGAGATGATCGGCATCATCGGCCCCAACGGCGCCGGCAAGTCGACGCTGCTCAAGGCGATGTTCGGCCTGGTCAAGATCCGTTCGGGGAGCGTCCATCTCGGCAGCCAGGACATCACCAACCTGCGCGCCAACGCGCTGGTCGAGATGGGTGTGGGCTTCGTGCCCCAGAACAACAACGTGTTCCCCTCGCTCACCATCGAGGAGAACCTCCAGATGGGGCTCTTCCTGCGCCCCAAGAAGGTCCGCGAGCGGCTCGACGCGATGTGGGACCTCTTCCCGGCCCTGCACGAGCGCCGGTCGCGGTCGGCCGGCGCGCTGTCCGGCGGCGAGCGCCAGTCACTGGCGATGGCCCGGGCGCTGATGATGGAGCCCTCGGTGCTCCTCCTCGACGAGCCGTCGGCCGGCCTCTCGCCGGTCCGCCAGGACGAGACCTTCATCCGCACCCGCCGGATCAACAAGACCGGTGTCTGTGTGGTGATGGTCGAGCAGAACGCCCGACGCTGCCTGCAGATCTGCGACCGCGGCTACGTCCTCGACCAGGGCAAGGACGCCTACACCGGCACCGGCCGCGAGCTGGCGAACGACCCCAAGGTGATCCAGCTCTACCTCGGCACCCTGGCCGAGGACGTCGAGGCCGAGCGCGACGGGGCGAAGCAGGCGACCGAGTAGTCGTCAGGGCGACGCGAGGGGCGTTGCGTCCGGCACCGGCACATCGGTCGGCTGCCGGCGTTGGAGGCGGCGTACGTCGCCGGACGTGAGCGCGACGAGCACACTGCCCATGATCACTGCGCCGACGACGGTGAGCCAGCCCCGGTTGCCCACGACGGCGGCCAGCGGGCCGGTCAGCACCAGCCCGACCGGCCTCGCGATGAACGAGCCGATCATGTCGAAGGAGTAGACCCGCGCCAGCTTGTCGGGGTCGACCTGCTCCTGGATCGAGAGGTCCCACCCGACGCTGAAGATCTCGAGACCGAAGCCGTGCAGCCAGGCACCGAGAAGCACGACGAGCAGGGAGCCCGACCAGGCCATGGCCAGCGGGAACGCCGCAGTGAGCGCCAGGAAGCAGGTGCCGACGAAGAGCGCGTGGCGTGGCCGCCAGCGCAGCGTGACCAGGCCGCCGACGACGAAGCCGACCATCA
>CAWBZR010000012.1:0-300676 GCA_963793315.1 uncultured Actinomycetota bacterium
GAGCTCGCTGCGGCTCAGCGCCACCGCGACCGCCGCCGCCTCTCGCGACGTGAAGTTGAGCGGCGGCAGGGTCATCGAGCGGTCAAGTGGGTAGCCCCCCGAGCCGCCCCTGCCTGGTCGCGAGCGGCACCCCCGCCTGGCCCAGGGCACTCAGGTCGCGCTCGATGGTCCGGACTCCGACCTCGAAGTGGTCGGCCAGCTGGCTCGCCGTCCGGCCACGCGGGCCGGCCGCACGCAGGAGCTCGACGAGCGCGTAGAGCCGGTCGGTGCGGTTCATGGTCGGGAGCCTAGGACCACCAACGGACAGCGGCCTGTGGATGACCCAGACCGACCTGCCGCCTGCGCTGTCAGGCTGGTCCTGTCCTGCTCTCGGGTCCAGAATGGAAGGAGCGTCGATGTGTCCCTGCCACGTCTGGGAGGTGCTGTGGCCGTTCAGCAAGACGACCCCTTGCAGCGGATACCCATGTCGTGGGACCAGTACGTCAAGCTGCCAGAGCGACCGCGCGCAGAGTGGGTCAACGGGGTGGCGGTCATCATGAACGCCCCGCCCACGTTCGGACACGGCGACAGCGCAGTCAGGTTGGCTGTCGCGCTCGCCAACGCCCTTCCCGACCTCTACGTCGTGTCGGAAGTGCGACTCTGGGTGGCTGAGGACATCCTGCGTCTCCCCGACGTGATGGTCACCGACTCGAGGCCTCAGAACGACTGGGCCGTCGCGACATCGGAGCCTCCGCTGATGGTCGCAGAGGTGCTCTCCCCCTCGACCCGGTCCGAAGACGTGATCGTCAAGGCGCTGGAGTACGCCCGGGCAGGGATCGGCCAGTACTGGATCCTCGACCTGGAACAGCGCACCCTCGAGGTGTTGCGCAACGTCGAGGGTGCCTGGCACAGGCTAGCGATCCTCGACGAGGACGACCCCGAGCTGACTGTCGTGCTGGCGGACCTGCCCGTGTCCCTCGACCTTCGGCAGCTGCCTCCGCAGCTGACTCCACCGGGACGGGGCTCGTGCGCAACCGCGGCGAGGACCGGCTTGTGGCCAGCCGTCCAAGTGCGAGCACCATGGCGAGCCGGACCGCGCGGGCGACGAGATCGTGACCTGGCTCGTCGACAACTGATTCGCTCTGGCACCAGCGACCGCCGTACGCTGGGTGCACAGGCGTTCGAGCCGTCATCAGCGGCGAGCCTCCGGAAGAACAGCCCTCGGGGCTCAGTAGAACCGGACGGGTGGCCCGTCACAGCCGTCAACGAGTGGCTCCCGCGGCGCGGAGCAAGCGAGGTGGTACCGCGGCTCGACACGTCGTCCCTGTGGTTGACGAGACCGATCACAGAGAGACACCCGATGAGCTACCCGAAGGCTCGACCGGCGACAGCGCCGTCCCGTCGAGCCCTCGGTTCCCCGAGATCGAGGAGAGGGTCCTCGCCTACTGGGAGGAGGACGGCACCTTCCAGGCCAGCATCGACCAGCGCGACGCGGGGGAGGACGGCGCCAACGAGTTCGTCTTCTACGACGGCCCGCCGTTCGCCAACGGGCTGCCGCACTACGGCCACCTGCTGACCGGCTACGTCAAGGACGTCGTCCCGCGCTACCAGACCATGCGCGGCCGCAAGGTCGAGCGCCGCTTCGGCTGGGACACCCACGGCCTGCCCGCCGAGCTCGAGGCGATGCGGCTCAACGGCATCAAGACCACCGACGAGATCCTCGAGCTCGGGCATCGAGAAGTTCAACGAGGCCTGCCGCGCCTCGGTGATGAAGTACACCGGCGAGTGGCGCGAGTACGTCACCCGGCAGGCCCGCTGGGTCGACTTCGACCACGACTACCGCACCTACGAGCCCGACTACATGGAGTCGGTGATCTGGGCGTTCAAGCAGCTCTACGACAAGGGCTGGGTCTACGAGGGCTTCCGGGTGCTGCCCTACTGCTGGAACGACGAGACCCCGCTGTCCAACCACGAGCTGCGGATGGACGACGACGTCTACCAGAACGTCCAGGACCCGGCGGTCACCGTCGGCTTCCGGCTCACCAGCGGCCCGGCCGAGGGCGCGCTGGCTGCTCGACCTGGACGACGACGCCGTGGACCCTGCCGAGCAACCTGGCGTCATGGTCGGCACGGAGATCGACTACGTCGTGGTCGAGGTCCGACGGCACCGGCGACCGCCGCGCTACCTGCTCGCCGAGGCCGCGGCTCGCGGCGTACGCGCGGGAGCTCGGCGACGACGCCCGAGGTCGTCTGGCGCGGCACACGGGCGCCGACCTGGTCGGCAGCACCTACGCGCCGCCGTTCTCCTACTACCTCGGGCCACGAGAACGCGTTCCGCGTCGTGCCGGCCGACGAGGCCGTCACCACCACGGACGGCACCGGGCTGGTGCACACCGCCGGCGCGTTCGGTGAGGTCGACAAGGAGGTCACCGACCGCGAGGGCATCGAGGCGGTGATGCCGGTCGGCAAGGACGGCCGGTTCACCGAACCCGGTCGACGACTACGCCGGGATGCTGGTCTTCGACGCCAACCTGCAGATCATCGACGACCTCAAGGCCGCGAGGGCCGGCCGGCACGGCTCGGTCACGCCCGGCACCGTGCTGCTGCGCCGCGAGACCTACGACCACAGCTACCCGCACTGCTGGCGCTGCCGCGAGAAGCTGATCTACAAGGGCGTCTCGTCGTGGTTCGTCGAGGTGACGGCGTTCAAGCAGCGGATGCTCGAGCTCAACCAGCAGATCCACTGGGTGCCCGAGCACGTCCGCGACGGCGCGTTCGGCAAGTGGCTGGAGAACGCCCGCGACTGGTCGATCACCCGCAACCGGTTCTGGGGCTCGCCGGTGCCGGTGTGGAAGTCCGACGACCCGGCGTACCCGCGCATCGACGTCTACGGCTCCTTCGAGGAGCTCGAGCGCGACTTCGGCCGGCTGCCGACCAGGACAGCGACGGCAACCCCGACCTGCACCGGCCCTACGTCGACGAGCTGACCCGGCCCAACCCCGACGACCCGACCGGGAAGTCGACGATGCGCCGCGTCGCGGACGTGCTCGACGTGTGGTTCGACTCCGGGCTCGATGTCGTTCGCCCAGAACCACGTGCCGTTCGAGAACGAGGAGTGGTTCCTCGCACCACTTCCCGGCCGACTTCATCGTGGAGTACATCAACCAGACCCGCGGCTGGTTCTACACGCTGCACATCCTGGCCACCGCGATCTTCGACCGGCCGGCGTTCGAGAACTGCATCAGCCACGGCATCGTGCTCGGCTCCGACGGCAACAAGATGTCGAAGTCGCTGCGCAACTACCCCGACGTGCGCGAGGTCTTCGACCGCGACGGCGCGGACGCGATGCGCTGGTTCCTCATGGCCTCGCCGATCCTGCGCGGCGGCAACCTCATCGTCACCGAGCAGGGCATCCGCGACGCCGTGCGGATCGTGATGATCCCGCTCTGGAACAGCTGGTACTTCTTCCAGCTCTACGCCAACGCCTTCGACAAGGACGCGGCCACGACGCGCAGCGGCGTACCGACTCGACCGACCCGCTGGACCGCTACCTGCTGGCCAAGTGCCGGCAGTACGTCGAGCAGGCTGACCACCGAGATGGACGACTACGCCGATCGCGGACGCCTGCGACACCACGCGGGTCTTCATCGACGTGCTGACCAACTGGTACATCCGGCGCTCGCGCGACCGGTTCTGGGGCGACAACGCGGACGCCTTCGACACCCTCTACACGGTGCTCGAGACGGTCTGCCGGGTCACCGCGCCGCTGCTGCCGCTGACGACCGAGGAGGTCTGGCGCGGGCCTCACCGGCGAGCCGCTCGGTGCACCTGGCCGACTGGCCGCTGGCCGACGAGCTGCCCGGCCGACGACGACGCTGGTCGCGGCGATGGACAAGGTCCGTGAGGTCTGCTCGGCCACCTCGGCGCTGCGCAAGGCCGGCAACCTCCGCAACCGGCTGCCGCTGCTCGACGCTGACCGTGGTCGTGACCCGGACTCCGCTCGACCTGGCGGGCTTCGAGTCGGCATCGTCGCCGACGAGGTGAACGTGAAGGCGGTGCGGCTGCTCGCCGCCGACGCGCCCGAGGCGGCGTCGTACGGCGTCTCGCAGAAGCTCACCGTCAACGCCCGCGCGGCCGGCCCGCGGCTCGGCACGTGACGTGCAGAAGGCGATCAAGGGCTCGAAGTCGGGCGACTGGTCGGTGGCCGACGACGGCACCGTGACCGCCGGGCGGGCTGGAGCTGGCCGAGGGGGAGTACACCCTCGAGACCGTCGCCGGCTCGGCGGACGAGGCCGCCGCGGTCGGTGTGCTGCCCGACCGGCGGCTTCGTCGTCCTCGACACCGCGGTCACGCCCGGAGCTGGCCGCCGAGGGGCTGGCCCGCGACCTGGTCCGCGCCGTCCAGCAGGCCCGCCGCGACGCCGGCCTCGACGTCTCCGACCGCATCGCGCTGACCGTCGGCCGGCTCGGACGCGGTCCAGGCCGCCGCCCGCACCCACGAGCAGCTGATCAGGGACGAGACCCTCGCGACGTCGTTCGAGGTCGTGGCCGGCGCCGACGGCGAGCCCCAGGTGACCGTCACCAAGCGCCGGTGGCTGAGGAGGTCGCGCAGCGACCGTCTCGAAGCCGCGCATAGGTGCAGGCTGGCTCTGCCGAGTCCCGGCGCTGGCTTCGAGGGTGTCGAGGCTGGCGCCAGCGCGCCGTGCTCAACCACCGA
Organism: uncultured Actinomycetota bacterium; assembly: GCA_963793315.1. Taxonomy (GTDB): domain Bacteria; phylum Actinomycetota; class Actinomycetes; order Propionibacteriales; family Nocardioidaceae; genus Nocardioides. The sequence goes on from CAWBZR010000012.1 coordinate 4,696, forward strand.
GGCCGAGCCGGCCGGCCAGCTTGTCGAGGTGGGCCGAGCACCTCGTCCTCGGACTTGTCGGGGACGCCCCAGATCAGCTCGGAGACGCCGGCCTCGGCCCAGGCCATCAGGTCGGCCGGGTCGGGGCGGAAGGCGATGAGGACGCGGATGTCGGGGAGGCCGTCGCGGCCGGCTCGTCGGCCCAGGCGGCCTTGAGCGCCTCGATCTGGCCGCTGATGTCGGTCTGGGTCGGCGTGGTCATCCAGCCGTCGGCGTGGCGGGCGATCCACTGGAAGGTCTTCGGGCCGCCGCCGGCGCCGATGATCAGCGGGATGTGCGGCCTGGACCGGCTTGGGGTAGGCCCAGGACGGCCCGAACGACACGAACTCGCCGTCGTACGACGCCTCCTCCTGCGTCCACAGGGCGCGCATCGCCTCGACGTACTCCCGGAGCACGGTGCGGCGCTTGCTCGGCGGGGACGTGGTGGTCCTCGAGCTCGTCGGTGTTCCAGCCGAAGCCGGCGCCGATCGTGACCCGGCCGCCGGAGAGGTGGTCGAGGGTGGCGATGGTCTTGGCCAGCGTGATCGGGTCGGACTCGACCGGCAGCGCGACCGCGGTCGACAGCCCGATCCGCGTGGTGACCGCGGCGGCGGTGGCCAGCGAGACCCACGGGTCGAGCGTGCGGGTGTAGCGGTCGTCGGGCAGCGACTCGTCGCCGGTGCCGGGGTGCGCGGCGGTGCGCTTGACCGGGATGTGGGTGTGCTCGGGCACGTAGATCGTGTCGAAGCCGCGCTCCTCGGCCGCCCGCGCCAGCGCCGCCGGGGTGATCCCGCGGTCGGAGGAGAAGAGCACGATGCCGTTGCGCATGGCGGCAGCCTAGGGCAGAACTAGAACAAGTTCTAGTTTCGTGGGTGCCTAGTCGGACTGCCATGTACGAGCAGACGCGCCACCCAGCTGGTCCGGGCGCCACGGAGCGCGGTGTACGCCGCGCTGCTCGACCCCCGGGCGACCGAGGCCTGGCGGGTGCCCGGACGACATGACCGCCAGCGTGCGCGAGTGGGAGCCGGTCGAGGGCGGCCGGTTCCGGGTCTCGCTCGACCTACCGGGCCGAGGACCGGAGCGGGCAAGACCGAGGGCGCCACGGACACCTACGCCGGCGAGTTCACCCGCGCTGGTCCCCGACGAGCAGGTGGTGGAGCCGATCGAGTTCGACACCGACGACCCCGAGCTGCGCGGCGCCATGACGATGACCTGGACCCTGCGGGACGCGCGACGGGCGGCACCGAGGTCGAGCTCCTCCACGAGGGCATCCCGGACGTCGTGCCGCCCGACGGACAACGAGACCGGCACCCGGATGTCGCTCACCAAGCTCGCGGCGTACGTCGAGGGGCCGCGACGGCTGATTGACCGCCTGCGTGCAGCGACCTCGGACCTGACCGCCAGCGCCGTCGACCTCACGGTGCAGCTCGTCGACATCGAGTCGGTGAGCCGGAACGAGCAGGCCGATCGCGGACGCCGTCGAGGCCGCGCTGTCGGCGTACGCCGCACCTCACGGTGAGCCGGCACGGCAACACCGTCGTCGCCCGCACCGACCTGGGCCGCGGCGAGCGGGTCGTGATCGCCGGCCACCTCGACACGGTGCCGGTCAACGACAACCTGCCCGCCACGGCGCGAGGGCGACCTGCTGCACGGGCTCGGCACCTGCGACATGAAGGGCGGCGACGCGGTCATCCTGCGGCTGGCCGCGACGATCCCCGAGCCGAACCGCGACGTCACCTACATCCTCTACGAGTGCGAGGAGATCGACTCCGAGTTCAACGGGCTCAACCTGCTCAGCCAGAGCCACCCCGAGCTGATGCAGGCCGACTTCGCGATCCTGATGGAGCCGTCGAACGCCGAGGTCGAGGCGGGCTGCCAGGGCACGCTGCGGGTCGAGGTCCGCGCCACCGGTGAGCGCGCCCACTCCGCGCGCAGCTGGAAGGGCGTCAACGCCATCCACCAGGCGACCCCGATCCTCGAGCGGCTCACGACCTACGAGCCGCGCAAGCCGATCATCGACGGGCTGGAGTACCACGAGGGGCTCAACGCCGTCTTCATCCGCGGCGGCGTCGCCGGCAACGTGCTGCCCGACGAGTGCGTGGTCGAGGTCAACCACCGCTTCGCCCCCGACCGCAGCGAGGCCGAGGCGCAGCAGTTCGTCCGCGACTTCTTCGAGGGGTACGACGTCACGGTCACCGACAGCGCGCCCGGGCGCCCTGCCCGGGCTCGACCTGCCGGCGGCGAAGGCGTTCATCGAGGCGGTGGGTCGCGAGGTCAACCCCAAGTTCGGCTGGACCGACGTGGCACGCTTCACCAGCCTCGGGATCCCGGCGGTCAACTTCGGCCCCGGCGACCCGATGCTCGCCCACAAGCAGGAGGAGCACGTGCCCGTGGAGCACATCGAGCGCTGCGAGGCGCAGCTGAGGGAGTGGCTGACCGAAAACCACAAAAGCCTGCAGAGCGCGCTTCGCGCGAGCGAGAGCACGCTTCCGCGGGGACCCCGGAAGAGCGCACCTGATGGTGAGGTCGAAGTCCAAGGGGCCGGTCATCCAGCGCCGCGCGCCAGGTCGACGGCAGCACCACCGACCAGCGGCTGCTGGACTCGCGCGGCCCGACCGACTGGGTCCACGCCGATCCATGGCGCGTCCTGCGGATCCAGGCCGAGTTCGTCGAGGGCTTCGGCGCGCTGGCCGAGCTCGGGCCGGCGATCGCGGTCTTCGGCTCCGCGCGGCACGCCGGCCGACCACCCGTCGTACGCCCTGGCCGAGCAGCTCGGCGGCCGGCTGGCCGAGGCCGGCTTCGCGGTGATCACCGGCGGCGGTCCGGGCGCGATGGAGGCGGCCAACAAGGGCGCCAGCGAGGCCGGCGGGCCTCAGCGTCGGGCTCGGCATCGAGCTGCCGTGGGAGTCCGGCCTCAACGAGTGGGCCGACGTCGGCATCAACTTCCGCTACTTCTTCGCCCGCAAGACGATGTTCGTGAAGTACTCCCAGGGCTTCGTGGTGCTGCCCGGCGGCTTCGGCACCCTCGACGAGCTGTTCGAGGCGCTGACCCTGGTCCAGACCCAGAAGGTCACCCGGTTCCCGATCGTGCTGATCGGCAGCGACTACTGGTCCGGGCTGCTGGCGCTGGATGCGCGACGTCTGCCTCGCCGACGGCAAGATCAGCGCAGGCCGACCTCGAGATGCTCGTCGTCACCGACGACATCGACGAGGCGGTCCGGCTGATGGTGGAGGCGCGGGAGGCGCGGTGCCTCGATGATGTGGTTCTTCGCGATCCTCGTCGTCCTGGTCATGGGCGGCGTGGCCGCGCTCGCCGCCGGGCGCGGCGCCCCGATGTCGGAGGCCTACGACGACCGGCCCGACGCGCTGGTCCCGCGCGAGGGCCCGCTGCGCGCCGACGACGTGCGCAGGGTGCGCTTCTCGCTGGCCTTCCGCGGCTACCGGATGTCGGAGGTCGACGCCCTGCTGGACCGGGTCGCGCGGCAGCTCGAGTCGGCCGAGCCGCGGCTCCCGAGCGCCCCGGACTCCGATACCGCAGGTCAAGGCGAGGTTGCCGACACGCCCGCGGCTCGGGAGGTCCGTGGCGACGAGCCACCGACGTAAGGCACACTCTCGCCCGTGTCGCTGCCCGTGGTCATCTACGTGCTCACCGCCCTCGCGGCGGTGGTCGTGGTGCTCACCCGTCTGCGGATGCGGCGGCGGGCAGGGCGCCGGCCGGTTCCACGTCGGCAACCGGCTGCTCGACGTGCACACGGTCGCCGGGGTGCTCGCGCTGGTCGTCTGGACGACGTTCCTGATCGCGCCCGAGGACTCGCCGGTCGGCACGCTCGACGGTCGGCATCATCGGGCTGGGGCTCTTCTGGATCGTCACCGTCGCGGGGCTGCTGATCCTGGTCCGCTGGATGCCGAGCCACGGGCAAGCACGCGTCCGAGGCGGTGCAGGACAAGTGGTCGGAGGGGCCGGGGCTCTCGGTCCTCGCCCACGTCGGCATGCTGGTCGGCGTGATCGTCTTCACCTTCGCCTACCTGACCAGCGCGGTGTGATGCGCGCCGGCTCGTCCGGACCCTCGTCGCGCGGCCGTCGCTGGCCCTGGTGGCCGTGGCCGCTCGGCGTACCGTCCCCGAGCCGCGGCCCGCGAGGACCCCGGCCAGCGCTCCGGCAACGTGCTCGAGGCCAAGGTGCTCGGCAAGTCCGTCCGCGGCCGGCCGATCACCGCCTGGCACCTCGACGACCGGCCCGATCGGCAGGCGCAAGGGGCCGACCGTCGTCCTCATCGCGACCATGCACGGCAACGAGGGCGCGCCGCGCCAGATCCTGCGGACCCTGCGCGGCGCCCGGGCGATCCACGGCGTCGACCTGTGGGTGGTGCCGGTCTACAACCCCGACGGCCTCGCCGCCCACCACCGCCGCAACGCGCACGGCGTGGACCTCAACCGCAACTACCCCTACCACTGGGTCGACCTCGACGGGAACTACGAGTCCGGGCCGCATCCCGGCCTCCGAGCCGGAGACCAGGGCGATGATGAGGTTCCTCGGCGAGCGTCGACCCCGACTACGTGCTCAGCTTCCACCAGCCGCTGCACGGCGTGGACACCGACAACAAGCGGCCCGGGTTCTCCCGCCGGGTGGCGCAGCACGCTGCACCTGCCCGCCACGACCCTCGACTGCGGCGGCGTCTGCCACGGCACCATGACCGGCTGGTTCAACCACAACTTCACGGGCTTCGCGCTCACCGTCGAGTACGGCGCCCACCCGCCCGCGTCGGCTGATGCAGGACACCGCGCCGCGCCAGGTCCTGCAGATCTTCGGGGCGTTCGGGTCCTTCGGGGACCGCTATGGCAACCCGGTAGCGCCGAGGTCGGCGGTGGGTCCGCACCTCGCCGTTCCCACAGGCTGGACGGTGGGTAGAGCGACGCTCCGGCGCCTCGTGCACGCACCGTTGCCGGGCCACCGCCACGACCGGTGGCTCAGCTGCGCCGCGTGAACACCGGCTTCTCCTTCGCCACGAACGCCGCCACGGCGGCCCGGTGGTCCTCGGTGGCGCCGGTGCGGTTCATCATCTGGCCCTCGAGGGCCAGCGCCTCCTCGAAGGTGTGCGAGGCGGCGTAGGCCGACCGAACGCCGCATCGAGCCCAGCGCCACGGTCGGGCCGGCGGCCAGCCGGCCGGCCAGCTCGGCCACGGTCGCCGTCGAGGTCGTCGGCGGCGACCACCCGGGTGGCCAGCCCGAGCGCGAGCGCCTCGTCGGCCTTGATCGTGCGCGGGAAGTAGAGCAGCTCCAGCGCCCTGGCCGGCCCGACCAGCCGCTGCAGGGTGTAGCTGGAGCCGGTGTCGCAGGAGAGCGCGACGTTGGCGAAGGCCAGGTTGAAGCCGGCCGTGTCGGCGACGATGCGCAGGTCGCAGGCGAAGGCCAGCGAGGCGCCGGCGCCGGCCGCGACGCCGTTCACCGCGGCGATCGACCGGCTTCTCCATCGACGCCAGCGCCAGCGACGGTCGGGTTGTAGTGCCGCTCGACGGTGGTGAACAGCTCGTCGCTGCTGCCGCTCTCGAGCAGCTGGATGTGCTCCTTGAGGTCCTGGCCGGTGCAGAAGGCCCGCCCGGTGCCGGTGAGCACCACGCAGCGGGCGGCCGGGTCCTCGGCCGCGTGCTGCACGGTGTCGCGCAGCAGCTCCTTGGTCGCGATGTCGAGGCTGTTCATCGCTTCGGGCCGGTTGAGCCGGATCGTGGCCACCCCGTCGGTGACGTCGTAGAGGACCGGGGCGCTCGGCTCAGGTCCTGGGCGCAGTCATGGAGGCAGTGTGCCCTCTGCCGCGTTCCATGAGGGATAATGGTCCCGCGCCCGTACGGCGTCCTCGGGTCACGCTGGCCCGAGTCTGGTGTGTACGGAAAGGCAGGGTGCCGCATGGCGGCGATGAAGCCGCGGACCGGCGACGGTCCGCTGGAGGTCACCAAGGAAGGCCGCGGCATCGTGATGCGCGTGCCCCTGGAGGGCGGTGGCCGCCTCGTCGTGGAGCTCAACGCCGAGGAGGCGGGCGCGCTCGGTGACGCCCTGAAGGACGTCGTCGGCTGATGGCCGCTGATGCCCGCGGTCTCACTCGGGGGACCGCGACCCGGTGAGCGCCACGCCGACGCTGCCGTCCCAGGTCTCTCCTCCCGAGTTCGCGGTCACGGCGACGCGCCCGCACGCCCTGCGCGGCGTGGACGTGATCGCGCTCCCGGTGCTCGCCGGGCGAGGACGGCGGCGCGGCGGTGCTCGGGCCCGGCGCCGACGAGGTCGGCGAGCTGCTCGGGGTCGACCTGCTCGCCGTGCTCGACGCCGAGCGCGCCACCGGCAAGGTCGGCGAGGTGACCGCCCTGCCGGTCCCGCTGGGCGCTCCGGACAACGCCGAGCTGCGCCAGGTGCTGCTCGTCGGGCTCGGCGCCGCCGGCGCCGACGACTTCCGCCGGGCCGGCGCCGCGCTGGCCCGGGCGGTGCTCGACCGCGACGCCGTGGCCACCACGATCACCGGCCGTCGAGCCCGCGGTCGGCCTCGAGCCGTTCGTGGTCGGCGCCACGCCTGGGCTCGTTCGCCTTCGCCTGGCGCAAGGAGCGGCCCGAGCACGTCCCCGTCGCGCCGGGTCGTGCTCGCCGGGATGGCCGACGACGACCGGCCGGCGCTGGAGCGGGCGGTGGCGATCGGCGGGGCGAGCTGGCGAGCCCGCACGCTCGGCCTCGGTGCCGTCCAACCTCAAGACCCCGCCGTGGCTGGCCGACCAGGCCGTCGCCCTGGCCGAGGAGGCCGGGCTCGAGGTCACGGTCTGGGACGAGCAGCGGCTCGCCGACGAGGGCTTCGGCGGGCATCCTCGGCGTCGGCCGGGCCTCGGCCACGCCCGCCGCGGCTGATCCGGCTCGACTACGCGCCCGCCCCAGGACGCAGCCGGGGCGCGCGACGCACGCCCACCGTCGTGCTGGTCGGCAAGGGCATCACCTTCGACACCGGCGGGCTCTCGCATCAAGCCCGGCGAGGCGATGGTCAACATGAAGCGCGACATGACCGGCGGCGCCGTCGTCATGTCCGTGCTGGCCGCGCTGGCCGACGTCGGCTGCCCGGTGCACGGTCGTCGGGCTGGTCCCGGCCGCCGAGAACGCCATCGGCGGCAACGCGCTGCGCCCCGGCGACGTGGTCACGCCACTACGGCGGTCGCACCACCGAGGTCACCAACACCGACGCCGAGGGCCGCCTGGTGCTCGCCGACGCGATGGCGTGGGCGGTCGAGCACCTCGACCCCGCCGTGCTGGTCGACGTGGCCACGCTGACCGGCTGCCGTCAAGGTGGCGCTCGGGCAGCAGGTCGGCGGCGTGTTCGCCAACGACGACGTGCTCGCCGACGCGCTGCTCGAGTCCGGCGCGGCCGCGGGCGAGCCGCTGTGGCGGTTCCCGCTGGCCGTCGGCCTACGAGGAGCGGATCTCGTCGACGGGTGGCCGACGCCGACAACGCCGGCGGCGGGCCGGGCGCGATCATCGCGGCCCTGTTCCTCCAGCACTTCGCCGGAGACGTGCCCTGGGCGCACCTCGACATCGCCTCGACCGGCGACGCCCCCGACGACAGCTTCGAGTACTCCAAGGGCCCGACCGGGCTTCGGCGCCCGGCTGCTGCTCGACTGGCTCGGCTCGCGCCGACCCGCTGGCCGGCATCGCGGCCGTGCCCGACGGCAGGGCGTGAACGGCCTGACCGTCCGCTGGTCGCTCGCCGACGCGCCCGCCGGCGTCGAGGAGGCGCTCGCGACGTACGTCGCGGAGACCTCGCACGCGCGGTTCAGCGGCTGCCCGGGCTGCAGCTACAAGACGTGGCGCAGCGTGCCGGGGGAGTGGTTCGAGGGCTGCTACGTCTTCGCCGGACGACGCAGCGCGGGCGGTGTTCCAGGAGACCTTCACCGCCGGTGCCGCCGAGTCGCCCGGCTCGCAGATCATCGGCAGCCCGCCGATCCTCATCGAGCCGTGCACGATCGTGGCGATCGCCGAGGGTGCCGCCGGCTTCGAGCCCGCGGCCCGCGCCGAGTAGCGGCGCCGAGTTACTCCGCCTCGGGAGTCCACTCCTTCTTCGCGAGCAGCAGGCCGTCGCCGACCGGCAGCAGCACCGGCACCAGGCTGTCGTCGGCGCCGACCTCGCGGATCAGCTCGCGGATCGCCAGCGTCTCCTCGTCGCGGACCGACGGGTCGGCGACCCGGTCGTGCCACAGCGCGTTGTCGAAGGCCACGACGCCGCCGGGGCGGAGCAGGCGCAGCGCCTCCTCTGAGGCAGGCGGTGTACTCCGCCTTGTCGCCGTCGACGAAGACGATGTCGTAGTGGCCGTCGGTCAGCCGGGGGAGCACGTCGAGCGCGGCGCCGGCGATGGTGCGGGCGCGCTGGGTCGGGACGCCGGCCTCGTTGAACGTCTCGCGGGCCAGCCGCTGGTGCTCGGTCTCGATGTCGACGGTGGTCAGGATGCCGTCGGAGCGCATGCCGCGCAGCAGCCAGAGCCCGGAGACGCCGGTGCCGGTGCCGATCTCGACCACCGCGCGGGCCTCGAGCACCGAGGCCAGGAAGCGCAGCGCGGCCCCGCCGCCGGGGCCGATCGCGACCACGCCGACCTCCTGGGCGCGCTCGCGGGCGCGGGTGAGGACGTCGTCCTCGGCGACGAAGGCCTCCGCGTAGGACCAGCTCGCGGCTGGTGATCGGGTCCGTCACCTACGCAACGTAGCGCGATCGGGAACCGATCAGCGGGAACACCGCCGCGGCGTCGTCCGTTCACCCCACTGACAGCTCACAGGGAACGTTCAGGAAGACGGCGTACCGTCACCATCCCCGAGCACCCCGAGCACCCCGAACAGCAGGAGACCCGAGGACCGATGGACGACGTTGCTGGCACCGAGCCGGGCGCCGTACCGACCTGGGACGAGATCGTCGACCAGCACTCCGACCGGGTCTACCGGCTGGCCTACCGGCTGACCGGCAACCGGCACGACGCCGAGGACCTCACCCAGGAGGTCTTCGTCCGGGTCTTCCGGTCGCTGTCGACCTACACGCCGGGCACCTTCGAGGGCTGGCTGCACCGCATCACCACCAACCTCTTCCTCGACCAGGCCCGGCGCAAGCAGCGGATCCGCTTCGACGCGATGACCGAGGAGCGGGCCGACCGGCTGACCAGCGCACCTGCCGAGCCCCGACACGGCGTACGCCGACCAGCAGTTCGACGACGACGTCGAGCGGGCCCTCGCGACGCTGCCGCCCGACTTCCGCGCCGCCGTGGTGCTGTGCGACGTCGAGGGGCTGACCTACGAGGAGATCGCCGAGATCCTCGGCGCCAAGCTCGGCACCGTCCGGTCGCGGATCCACCGCGGACGGGCCCTGCTGCCGCGAGGCGCTCGCCCACCGCGCCCCGCCATCGGGCCGCGCGCGCTACTCCGGGCCCGCTCACCGCTCCGCTGCGCACCCGTCCAGGGCCGCGCGTGATGATCGGCCACCTCGGCGACCGGGTCAGCGCGCTGCTCGACGGCCAGATGTCCTCGGTCGAGGAGGAGCGGGCCTGGGCGCACGTGCACGCCTGCCACCAGTGCCGCGACCTCGTCGAGCGCGAGGGCTGGGTCAAGACCCGGCTGGCCGGGCTGTCCTTCGACACCGCGTGCGCGCCGTCCTCGCTCAAGGGGTCGCTGCTCTCGTCGATGTCGGCCGGGCTCCCACCGGGCGACGTCTACCTCGCCTCGGAGCCCGACCCGCGGCCCCGCCGGGTCTCGCTGGTCGCGCTCGGCGGCGGTGCCGCCGGAGCGGCCGTGATGGGGGTGCTGGCGCTGGGCGCCGCCCCCGCCGACGCGCCGACGCTCGAGCGTCCGGCTCCGCCGTCGACCTCGATCACGCACGCCGGTCCCGGCCGGGATCGGCCTGCACCAGCCGCCGCGGCGGTGCCCGCTGCCCTGACCGTGCGCCGACCAGCTCGATCGGTCCCTTCCGGTGTGGGATTTCGCGCCACCGGGAACAATGACGGTGTGAGCGACGACGTACGGCGCCGGCCCGGGCTACGAGGAGACCCAGCCGCTCGGTGCGCCGCTCGGGGCCGCGCCCGGCCCACGCTGGACGCCGCCGTCGTCGTACCCGCCGCCCGGCACCGACGCCGCCGACCGCCGGCGCAGTCGCCCGCGCCGGACCACCTCGAGCCGGGGCGCGGCGCCGCCCGGCCGGCTGGATGTGGCCCGCCATCGCCGTGCTGGCGCTGGTGCTGGGGCTCGGCCGGCGGCGTGGCCGGCAGCGTGATCTACGACCGCACCGGCGACCCGTCGTCCGCATCCGACGGCGGCGGCACCGGCCCCGGGCTGACCTCGACCGGCGTCCAGACCGCCGCGCCGATCAAGGGCGGCAAGACCTCGGTGGCCGCGGTCGCGCAGGAGCTGCTGCCGAGCACGGTCCAGATCTCCGCGGAGTACGACGGCCAGGAGGGCGGCGCCACCGGCTCCGGCTTCGTGATCGACGACGCCGGGCCACATCGTCACCAACAACCACGTGGTCGAGCAGGCCGCCGAGGACGACGGCCCGATCGAGATCGTCGACCAGGACGGCAACCGCTACGACGCCACCGTCGTCGGCCGGTCGCCGGTCTACGACCTCGCCGTCCTCTACTCGCGAGGAGGCGAAGCAGCTGAAGCCCGCCGCCCTCGGTGAGTCGCAGGCGCTGCACGTCGGCGACCCGGTCGTCGCCATCGGCTCCCCGCTGGGCCTCTCCGCCACGGTGACCGCGGGCATCGTCTCCGCGCTCCAGCGGCCGGTCACCACCGGCGACTCGGCGAGCGAGTCGTCGTACATCAACGCCATCCAGACCGACGCCGCGATCAACCCCGGCAACTCCGGCGGACCGCTGGTCAACATGGCCGGCCAGGTCATCGGCGTCAACTCCGCCATCGCCACCACCGGCGGCACCACCGGCGGCGACCAGGCCGGCAACATCGGCGTCGGCTTCGCGATCCCGATCGAGCAGGTCAAGGTGACCGCCGACCAGATCCTGCGCACCGGCGAGGCGCGCTACCCGGTCATCGGCGCCAAGGTGCAGACCGGCCAGCGCGACGGCTCCGGCGCCGAGATCGACGAGGTCATCGACGGACACCCCGGCCGAGGACGCCGGCCTCGAGAAGGGCGACGTCGTCGTCGCCCTCGAGGGCCAGAAGGTCACCGACGGCATCGCCCTGATCGTCTCCATCCGCTCCCACCAGCCCGGCGAGACGCTCACCTTCACGGTGCTGCGCGACGGCGACGAGAAGGACATCGACGTCACCCTCGACTCCGAGGTCGGCTGACTGTTTACCCCCGCGAGCTTCGACCCCGGGCCCGAGACCCCCCGCGAGCTTCGGTCCCCCATCCGCGGCGACTGCTCGCGGAATACCCCGCGAGCTTCGGCCTGGATGTCCCCGACGACGCGGGCTTCGCCCGCAAACGCCCCGTTCGCTCGCTGGCGCTCGCTCCGGGGCTGTCGTCGGGGCCACCAGGCCGATCGCGGGGCGCCTCGCTTCGCTCGGAAAGACCGGGTCGCTTCGCTCCCACCGCTCCCATTGCGCTAGGTCTTGTCTACACCGCGATCGCGGGCACTGCCGCCTGCTGGCTCAACCCTGCACGTCCTCCGAGTCCGCCTCGGCCGGGTCGAACGGGTGGTCGTCGATGAACTTGCGGGTCTCGACCCGCAGCTGCGCGATGTGCTCCTCCAGGTCGGACTCGCTGACCCGCCACTGGCCGCGGCCGCCGATCTTGATCGCGGGCAGGTCGCCGCGGCGGACCATGGCGTAGACCTGCGCGACCGAGGTGTTCAGGATCTCGGCGACGTCCGGCAGCGTGAGGAAGCGCGGGAGGTCGGCCATGGCTCCATCGTGGCACCTCACCGATCTCACCGGCCCCAGGGATCACGATCTGTGGATGAGCTGCTGGCATCGTCAAGCCTGGCTGGGCATGATGAGCCCGTGGCTCTCAATCTCGGGGAGGCCACGGCCGCTGCGTCCGCCCGCGGACGCACGCCGCCGGGCCTCGACGTGCCCCCGGCGCTGCGTGGGCAGCGGCCGGCGTGGCGCGACCCGCGGCTCTGGGTCGGCATCGTGCTGGTGGCGGCGAGCGTCGTCGTGGGCGCCAGGGTCCTCGCCGCGGCCGACGACACGGTGCAGGTGTGGGCGGCCGCCAGCGACCTCGGGGCCGGGCAGCGGGTCGAGGCCGACGACCTGGTCGCGCGAGCGGGTGCGGTTCGCCGACACCGACGCCCTGGCCGGCTACTTCACCGTCGACGACGAGCTCCCGGCCGACCTCGAGCTGACCCGGAGCGTCGCGGCGGGCGAGCTGCTGCCCCAGAGCCGCGGTCGGCACGCCGGACGAGACCGGCCTGGTCGAGGTGCCGATCGCCGTCGAGCCCGAGCTGGTGCCGCCGAGCGTCGGGCCCGGCGACGTGGTCGACGTCTACGTCGTGGCGCCGATCAGCGCCGACAACCTGGGGGACAGTCCGGCCAGGCCCACCAGCCCCCGCCCGACGGGCCCGCCCTGAGCGGTGCGACGGTGGTCGACGCCCCCGAGCTGGCGTCGTCGTTCGGCACGAGCGGCAAGCGCCAGCTCGTGCTCGCGGTGCCCGAGGCCGACGGCGCCGGCGTTCTTCGCCCTCCTGGCGCCGCTACGACGCCCCGAGCCTCACCGTGGTCCGGCGCGGATGAAGGTCGTCCTGCTGCTCGCGGCCGGCGCGAGCCTGGGAGACCAGGGCGCTCGGCCTGCTCGCCGGCCGGCGCGACCTCGTCGTCCTGAAGCGCTGCGTCGACGTCGACGACCTGCTCGCCGCCGCGACCGTCCGGCCAGGCCGACACCGCGGTGGTCGCGATCGAGGCGCCCGGGTTCGACCTCGCCGGCCGTCGACCACCTCGTGAGGCACGGCGTCCGCACGGTCGCGGTCGTCGGCCGACGAGCCCGGCACCGTGCGGGCCGGCCGGATCGGCGTGCGCGCCATCCGTCCGCGACGACGACCTCGAGGCGCTCCCCGAGGCGATCACCACCGACCAGCCGAGCCCGCCGCCGAGCCACCGCCCGCGCCGGACGCGCCGACACGACCCGAGGGCGGGTGATCGCGGTCTGGGGGCCGGCCGGCGCACCGGGCCGCACGACCGTCGCCACCGCGCTCGCCGCGGTCCTCGGCAGCCGGGCCCGGACCACCCTGGTCGACGCCGACCCCTACGGCGGCACGGTCGCCCAGGCCCTCGGCGTCCTCGACGAGGTCTCGGGCCTGCTCTCGGCGGCCCGGCTGGCCGGCGAGCGGGATGCTGGAGGAGCGGTTCGCCAGCGTGCAGCGCGCCCTCGACCGGCAGTTCACCGTGGTCACCGGGCTGCCGCGCCCCGACCGCTGGACCGAGGTCCGGCCCGGCACCGTCGAGCTCCTCGCCGAGACCGCGAGCCGGCACGGTCACGTCGTGATCGACACCGGGTTCAGCCTCGACGACGACGACCTCGGCGGCCGGCCCGGGCCGCAACCAGCTCACCCTCGCGGCCCTCGAGGTCGCCGACGAGGTGCTGGTCGTCGGCACCGCCGACCCGGTCGGGCCTCTCCAGGCTGGCCCGGGCGCTGGTCGACCTCCGCGAGAGGTGGCCGCTGACGACCCTGAGGGTCGTCGTCAACCGGATGCGGCCCACCCTCGGCTGGACCGAGCGCGACGTCGCCCAGATGCTCTCCGACTTCGTGCGCCCGGTCGGGCTGCACTTCCTCCCCGAGGACCGCGCCACCGTCGACCGCGCCCTGGTCACCGGCCGCACCCTGCTCGAGACCGACGCCGAGAGCCCGCTGGCCGTTGCGATCGGTCGGCTCGCCGCACGCGGTGGTGCCCGGACCGGCGTCGGGCCAGGGCCGCGGCGCGGGGCGCTCAGGCTGCGAACAGCAGGTACAAGCCGCCCGCGGTGAAGCAGATCATCGCCACCAGCAGCGACAGCTGTCCGGTGAGCTGGTGCCGCTTCGGCAGCAGGTGGATGGCGCGGTCGTGCGCGGCGACCACGCCGACCACGTGGCCGAGGACCACCGCGAGCACCTTGATGGTCGCCAGCGCGGTCGGGTGGTAGGAGAAGTAGTAGGACGGCGTCCAGTTGGCGGTCCCGAACCAGTTCGACCCCGGTCGAGAAGGGGTCGCTCATGTAGATCGATCGTGCTGCTCGCCGACCTCGAGCAGGTAGGTCAGGTAGTGCGCGATGACGTAGCCGATCACGATCGGCACGATCGAGTGCGCGAACTGGCCGGGCAGCTCGCGGCGCGGCTGGTCGGGCCCGACGCCGGTCAGCATCGTGCCGACGGTGAAGACCAGGGCGACGGTGAGGACGAACGCGAGCAGCCCCGCGTTGTTGCAGCAGGCGGGTCAGCCCGTGGTCCTGGACGTAGTCGCCCTGGATGAACTTCACCCAGCGCGTCGAGTCCTTGAAGGAGTCGAACGCCGTGCTGCCGAACAGCACCGACGTCACCGCGACCAGGCCCGGGCCGCACCGGCGTGGTGTCGAGGTTGGCCAGCGGGCTGCGGATGCACCAGCTGGCTCGCCGCGGCGTCCCCACACCGACATCCGGGAGACCAGGGTCGAGTAGACCTCGAAGGGGTCGGCGTGCTCGTAGAAGGTGTTGCCGAACAGCGCGCCGCCCAGCAGCATCACCGCGACGTACGCCGCGCACCACAGCCGCACCGGCCCGAGCTCGGTCGCGAACGGGTAGACCAGCTCCATCCACACGAAGGCGTAGAGCCCGACGGCGGCCGGCCAGTGGCCCAGCCGCTCGGGGTAGGTGAAGACGCCTTGCTCGGGGTCGCCGCCCGGTGAGCTTGGCGAACGCCGCGTTGATGGTGCGCGCCGGGCTGATCGCCTTGTAGGCCGGCCCGACGAGCAGCGAGAGCGGGCACGAAGCCCGACCCACAGCAGCACGTAGAAGATCCCGAACAGCGGGTTGAGCAGGCTGTCCTCGCCGCCGACCGCGACCATCACGGTGTAGCCGAAGGCCAGCAGGCCGAACGCCCGCCACACCACGAACCACGGCCGCGAGTCGACGACCCGCGACAGCCAGGCCGGGGCCGGGCGGCCGGTCCGGTCGGCGTCGTAGCGCGGTGTCCGCCACGCCACCGCCAGCACCGTGAAGCTGACCGTCAGCGCGGCGACGGCGCCGGCGATGGTCAGCTCGAGCGGGATGGGCAGGTCCTTCGACCCGCCGATCCCGTGGGCGAACACGTCGCCCAGCGAGCCGCCCGCGAACCGGAGGCAGGCTGCATCAACGTGACTACTTCACCTCGAGCTGGACGATCGTCTTCTCCAGCGCGTGCGACTCGACCTCACGATGCCGGGCTTGTCGATCTTGAACGTCGCCAGCGTGGTCGTGCCGGCGCCGTACTCGAGCTCCTGCTCGGGGTCGGAGTGCACGTGGATCTCGCCCTCCGCGTCGGCCTTGACCACCAGCTCGATGGGCTGGTCGACCTTCACCTCGACCCGGTCGCCGTTCGGGGTGACGTTGTCGCCCGAGATGGTGACCTCGATGGTCTTGGTGGCGAGGTCCTTCCCGTCGCCCGAGCCGCTGGAGTCGTCGTCACCACAGCCGGCGAGGCCGACGGTGCACACGACGAGGGTGAGGACAGCGAACGCACGCCGGATCAAGTCGACCTCCTGTTGGCCTGGTGTGCTGGCTGCGGATGACGCGGGTGGACGAACGGCCCCCACGATCGTGACGGACGGCATGCGCGGCGTCCTGAGACCTCTGTAAGAATCCCACGACGGACAAACCACGACCAAGACGGGGGAAGGGGCGAGATGAGCGAGCGGCTGCGCCCGCGCGACCTCGCGTTCCTCGACCTCGAGACGCCGAGCACGCCGCGCCACAACGCCACGGTGGAGGTCTTCGACCCGGGCGAGCCGTCCGGGGCGGACGGAGCCTTCGACTACGACCGGTTCGTGGCGCTGATCCTCGACCGGATCCCGTTCGTGCCGCGCTACCGCCAGCGCGTCCAGGCCGTCCCCGGGCACCTCGCCAACCCGGTCTGGGTCGACGACGAGCACTTCGACATCGGCTACCACGTACGCCGCTCCGCGCTGCCGCGCCCGGGCAACACCGAGCAGCTGCGCGAGCTGGTCTCGCGGATCGTCTCGCGCCCCCTCGACCGGGCCCGGCCGCTGTGGGAGATCTACTTCGTCGAGGGGCTCGCCGACGGCCGGGTCGCGCTGCTCTACAAGACCCACCAGGCGCTCGTCGACGGCGTCGAGACCGTCGACCTCGGCCAGGTGCTGCTCGACAAGGACCCCGAGGTGAAGATCCTCGGCGGCGACGAGTGGCACCCCCACCGGCACCCGTCCAACGCCGGGCTGCTGGCCAGCGCCCTCCACGACAACCTCACCGAGCGCGACACCGCGCTCGACACCGCCCGGCAGGCCGTCGGCTCGGCGCTCGCGCACGGCCGACCGGCTCGCCTCGGGCGCCGGCAAGGTGGTCGGCCGGGCTGACCGGCCGCCGCCCCGACCGCGGCAACGCGCTCTCCGGCGAGCTCTCGCAGCAGCGGCGGGTGGTCGGCGTCGAGACCAGCCTGGCCGACTACCGCACCATCCGCGACGCCCACGGCGGCACCATCAACGACGTCATCCTGACCACCCTCACCGGCGCGCTGCGCGCCTGGCTGATGACCCGGTCGGAGTCGATGGGCGGGCTGCGCCAGATCCAGGCCGTGGTGCCGGTCTCGGTCATCGACCGCGAGCTCGAGGCCACCTCGCTCGGCAGCCAGATCGCGCCGCACTTCGTCACCCTCCCGATCGCCGAGGCCAGCCCGGTGGTCCGGCTGCACCAGGTGTCCTACTCCTTCCAGGCGCACAAGGAGACCGGCCGCGCGGTCGCCGCCAACCGGCTGGCCGGCATCGCCGGCTTCGCGCCGACGACGTTCCACGCGATCGGCGCGCGGGTCGCGGCCGCGGAGGTGCGCCGCGACTTCCAGCTCTCGATCACCAACGTGCCCGGCCCGCAGTCGCCGCTCTACGCCGCCGGTGCCCGGATGGTGCGCACCTTCCCGATCCCGCCGCTGCTGCCGCGGCCAGACGCTCGCCATCGGCGTGACGTCCTACGACGGCCAGGTGTTCTACGGCATCACCGCCGACCGCGACCTGGTCCCCGACGCCGACGTGCTCGGCCAGTGCGTGACCGAGGCGCTCACCGAGCTGCTCGACACCGCGACCGGCGGGCGGCCCAAGATCCCGCGCGGCCGGCGCAAGAAGGCCGCCCCGAAACCGTGACGCGGGTCTACCTCCCCACGACCCTCGCCGGCCTGGCGCGCGCTCCGTGACGACGGCTCGCTGCCGGCCTCGGCGGAGCGCTACGTCGCCGACGGCGACAGCGAGGAGCAGGAGTACGCCGCCCTGATGGCCGCCGCGGCCGAGTCCGCTGAGCTGCTCGCCGGCGCCGGCCGGCGCGTGGTCGTCGTCGCCGACCTGGCCGACCCGGACGGCGACGTGCCGCTGCGCGACGTGGTCGCCGTCCACGCCGACCCCGCGGACCGGCCCGCCGGCGCCGATCCCGACGAGGACCTGGCGTGGTACGCCACGCAGGAGATCGACGGCTGCTGTCTGCTGAGCTCCGGATAAGTTGTGCTCGCTAGCGCATGGACGCCATCACCTTCCCCCCGGCTCCGACGAACGAGCCGAACCTGACCTACGCGCCCGGCAGCCCCGAACGCGAGGCGCTGCTGGTGGAGCTCGAGAGGCTCGAGCAGCGCGAGAAGAACCTGCGCGGCTACGTCGGCGGCCGCTGGAAGGCCGGTGGCGGCGCGGAGACGAAGGTCGTGCAGCCGCACGACCACCAGCACGTGCTCGGGACCGTTCAAGGGCGCCACCCAGGCCGACGCGCGGGCCGCGGTCAAGGCCGCCGGCTGACGCGGCGCCCGAGTGGCGCTCGCTCGACATGGACGACCGGTGCGCGATCCTGCTCAAGGCCGCCGACCTGCTCGCCGGGCCGTGGCGGCAGCGGATCAACGCCGCGACGATGCTCGGCCAGTCGAAGACGGCGTTCCAGGCCGAGATCGACGCGCGCGTGCGAGCTGATCGACTTCTGGCGCTACAACGTCCACTACGCCAAGCAGATCCTCACCGACCAGCCGATCGCCAACAGCCCCGGCGTCTGGAACCGCACCGACCACCGGCCGCTCGAGGGGTTCGTCTACGCGATCACGCCGTTCAACTTCACCGCGATCGCCGGCAACCTGCCGACCGCGCCGGCGCTGATGGGCAACACCGTCATCTGGAAGCCCTCGCCGACCCAGCAGCTCGCCGCGTCGCTGACCATGGAGCTGCTCGAGGAGGCCGGGCTGCCGCCGGGCGTGATCAACATGCTGCCCGGCGACGGCATCGAGGTGTCCAAGGTCGCGCTGGCGCACCCGGACCTGGCCGGCATCCACTTCACCGGCTCGACGCCGACCTTCCAGCACCTGTGGCGGACCGTCGGCGAGAACATCGCGTCCTACCGCTCCTACCCGCGGATCGTCGGCGAGACCGGCGGCAAGGACTTCGTCCTCGCCCACCCCACCGCCGACCCGGACGTCGTGCGCACCGCGCTGATCCGGGGCGCCTTCGAGTTCCAGGGCCAGAAGTGCTCGGCCGCCTCTCGCGCGTACGTCGCGAAGTCGGTCTGGACCAAGATGAAGGACTCCTTCCTCTCCGAGGTCGAGGCGATCTCGATGGGCGACGTCACCGACTTCTCCAACTTCATGGGCGCCGTCATCGACGACCGGGCGTTCGCCAAGCACAAGGCCGCCATCACGCGCGCCAAGCGGCAGGCCAAGCTCGACGTGGTCGTCGGCGGCCAGACCGACGACAAGGTCGGCTGGTTCGTCCGCCCGACCGTCGTGGTCTCGACCGACCCGACCGACGCGATGTTCACCACCGAGTACTTCGGCCCGATCCTGGTCGTGCACGTCTACGACGACGGCGACTTCGAGAAGGTCGCGCGCCAGCTGGAGGGGATCGCGCCGTACGCCCTGACCGGCTCGATCATCGCCCGCGACCGCCGGGCCATCGCCTGGGCGCAGGAGGAGCTGCGGTTCGCCGCCGGCAACTTCTACATCAACGACAAGCCGACCGGCGCGGTCGTCGGGCAGCAGCCCTTCGGTGGCGGCCGGGCCTCGGGCACCAACGACAAGGCCGGGTGCCGCGGTCAACCTGCTGCGCTGGACCTCGCCGCGCTCGATCAAGGAGACGCTGGTGCCGCCGACCGACTACCGCTACCCCTACATGGCTGACGCTGCGATGTACGCCGTGCGGCTCGGTCGCGGAGCTGGTCGCGCATGCACCTGGGGGGCGCTGCACCCCTACGAGAAGGTGCTCACGCTGCGTGCTCGCGTTCGGGCCGTTCGTCGTGCTCGGCGCGGTGATCGCCGTGCGCCGGCGGCACGAGACGAGACCGAGGACGAGCCTGCGCGCTCCGTCAGGTCAGGACGCTAGCTGACCCGGATCCGGCCGGCGGACTGCACGACGAACGCCTCGCCGCAGCTCGCTCGACGCCGATGTCGAGGACGCGCAGCGAGTAGCGCATCCCGCGCCGGTCGACGACCTCCATCATCTGCGGTCGGCACGTGGTCGACGACCCCGCTTGCGCCCGGGCTCGGCCTCGCGGCACCAGCCTGATCCGCAGCCGCCGGCCGTTCCACGCGCGCTCGACCGCCGCGGACGCATGGCCTCCCACGGTGCGACCACCTCGCCGAACTGCGAGCGGGCGTGGAGGCCGTCGCCCATGCAGCCCGAGCGGGTGGTCGACCTTGCGCATCCGGGTCCAGGTGAAGACGTAGAGCGAGCGAGTGGAAGAGCCAGAGCACGACCAGCACGATGAGCACGACGAGCAGGACGGTGCCGTCGAGGTGAGCGCGGCGGTCGCCAGCGCAGACCAGCGCGGTGAGGATCGCGGCGTACACGATCAGCACGAGCGTCGCGAACAGGTCGAGCCGGGTCCGCGCGAGCGGGATCTCCACGCTGAGCCGCTCAGCCCGCGAGGTGCTGGCGGCCGACGGCGTTCTCGGCCCTGAGCGCCTTGCGCAGCAGGTCGGCGATGAGCGACTCGATCTTGCCGCCGACCAGCGGGATGCCGACCTTGATCTCCATGATCGACCGTCTCGGTGGTGGTCCCGCCGGACTCGCGCAGTGTCATGGTGCCGCTCATCTGGCCCGGCTTGCCGGGGATGACGACGTCCACCCGGCCGGTCTCGATGTCGGACCAGTGCTCGGTCTGCACGCAGCTGGATCTCGTCGCCGACGAACTTCTTGGCGAACCCGGGGATGCCCTGCGGCCAGCTGCACCGCGTCGATGACGACCTTCATGCCGCCGCCGTCGGGGCCGACGCTGACGGTCCGTGCGGATCGCGCCCTGGGCGTCGCAGACCTCGCTCGCGGAACGCCGGGTCCAGCAGCATCTCGCCGACGTCGGTCAGCGGGGCGTCGTAGGTCAGGTCGTAGGTCAGTCGCGTCGACATGTCAGTGCTCCTCCAGACAGGTCGACGCCCACCGCGTGCTCGGCGTCCATGCCCTCGGCCACCTTGTCCGCCATCAGCTTCTCGAGCCTGCCGCCGATCAGCGGCACCTTCACCTTGATCTCCAGCTCCACGACCTCGGTGGTACCCGCACCGCTCGCGCTCCAGCCGGATCGTCCCGGAGGTGCTGACCGGCTTGCCCGGTGACTCGATGACCAGGCTCCCGCCGGTCGGTGTCGTGCCACACCTCGCGCTGGATCACGTGGGTGGACTCACCCGCGAAGGCCCGCGCGAACGCCGGCAGGTCCTTGGTGTTCTGCTGCTGGTCGATGACCAGCGTGAACCCGTCGCCGTTGCGGCTCGAGCTGGACGTCGGCCGAGATCACCTCCATCGCCTGGCACCGACTGCCGCCGGAAGTCCGGGTCGGCCAGCATCGCGAAGACCTGGTCCGGCGGCGCGCCGTAGGACAGCTCGTGGCGGAACTTCATGGCGGGAGTGTGGCAGAGCCTCGGAGCACGGTGCGGACCTGCGTGGGCGGACGTCCGGTCAGACCGTGACGACCTGGGTCATCCCGGCACTCTCGAGGGCGGCCCGCGCGCACTCGAGATCCTCGACGCCCGCCTCGGGGACGTCGGCGAACTCGCTCCGGACGCCGTGGCGCCGAAAGCCCATCACGACGGTCCGCAGCCCCGGGTCCAGCTCAGCCAGCCAGCTCGCTGTCCGGGTCAGCTGCCGGGGGCTGTCGTTGAACCCCGGCACCAGGAGCAGCCGGACCTCGGCGAGTCTCTGATGCTGGTGCAGGTAGTGGATCGAGTCCAGCACGAGGGTGTTGCTGCGGCCCGTGAGGCGGTGGTGCACCTCGGGGTCCAGCGCCTTGAGGTCGACCATGAAGCCGTCGGTGACGGGCAGCAGGTCGTCCCACACGCGAGGAAGCGCGTGCCCGTTGGTGTCGACGTACGTCGTGAGGCGGCGCAGCTGTGGATCGGCGCGAACCTCGGTGAACAGGTCCCGGACGAAGCGCCACTGAGCCGTGGCCTCACCCCCGGACACGGTGACGCCGGCGAGGTACGGCTCGATCGCACGGAGCTCCGCCAGCACCTGGTCCACGGTCGAGGACCTGGTGCCAGGACCGCACGGAGGGATCGTCTCGGGGTTGTGGCAGGCCAGGCAGTCGAACGGGCACCCCTGCGTGAACACGACGAACCGGTTGCCCGGCCCGTCCACCCACGAGAACGGGACGATGTCAGCGAGCCGGACCGGCGTCGATCTCAGTCGAGCTCTTCACGCGCTTCTGGACCCTGCGGTCCAGGTGCGACTCCCCAGCGAACCGGCGCCGAGGAACGTGCTCGCGTGACGCGCGCCACCGTCGAGGCCTCGAGGTCCGACTTGCGCACCAGGTAGCCGGTGATCCGGATGAAGTCGTTGCTGTCGAGGTTGAAGGTGAAGTCGCGCATCCCGGTCGCTGAAGGCGCCGCGGATCACGTCGACCACGGCGTCGGGGTTGCGCCGAGCGGTCTCTCGAAAGCGAGCACGTCGCTGATCCCGGCGGGGAAGAGCTGGTGGTTGGGGGCTGACCGTGCGCAGGTGCTCGAGCAGCCCCGGTTCGTCGCCCGCGGGGACCCGGGCAGCCGGCCGTGACGCCGCTGTCGGTGTCGATACCGGACTGCGCGTGCAGCAGCGCCCTGCCTCCGTTGCCTCGCAGTAGGGCATCGGTCGGGCCGCCACCAGGTCGTGCGACCCTGGACAGGATCTGCTCGGCGAGCGTCGTTCGCGCTCGCGTCGTGGCCGTAACGCGCCGTCACGCCCTCGTGCTCGAGCACTCGGGCGACCGCCTCGGCCAGACCGTAGACACCGAACATCGCAGTGAAGCGGTCCAGCTGCACCAGGCCTTCGCTCACCAGCCACGAGTGCTCGAAGAACCCTGCCTCCTCGACCAGGAACCGGACCCGGGCCGCCATCAGCTCCGCGGTGAGCTCGACGTAGCGCGGGAGCAGCTCGGTCGAGGTAGGCTGCTCTCGACGCCGCTGTGCAGCGTCGGCCGACCTCGCCGAGGTTCAGCCGCACGAGGGTGTACGCGCCGCCGCCCGACGGCAGGGTGTTGTAGCAGCTGAGGCCACGCCGTAGTCGGCGCCCAGGTCGGCGACCATCATCGGGTCGTTGACGAAGTGCGGCTTGACCGACGGCGAAGACGGTCTCGGACGGCCTCGCGCAGCAGGGCGTCCGGCGTCCGGGCGGGTCGACCTGCAGGGTGAGGTTCGGGACGACCTGCCGCAGCTCGCGGTCGACCCGCAGCACCGAGCGGCCGACGCGGCCGTCGTCCGGCCCGAGGTCGGCGTGCACGAACGCGTCCGGGAACATGCGGTCGAGCGAGCTGCCAGAACAGCCGCAACTGCCGGTCGAGGTCGGCGTCGGTCCGAGTCCGCCGACGAACGGCTCCAGCAGCATGTCGAGGTCGCCGAGGTAGACCGGGTAGCCGGTGATCGAGGGCACCGAGGTGTAGGCGATCAGCAGGAGCGGTCAGCGCCTCGTCGAGATCGCCGGCGGGGTCGAGCTCGAGGAAGGCCGACCCCGCGGCGCAAGCAGCGTCGGCGTAGTCGGGCAGCACGTACCGGGGGCGGTACGGCGCGTTGCCCTCGTAGAGATCGCAGATGACCCGTTTTTCCAGGGCTTCAGCACAGTCGGCGGAGACGGCGACCGGCTCCAGCGAGTTCTCGGCCAGGACCGCCAGGTTGTGCATGCGCTGGCGGTAGGTCAGCCGCGGGTCCACGATGACGTCACGAGCCTGACGACGCAGCTCCATGATCTCCACTGACCCAGCCTCGTCGTCCGCCTCCTGCAGCCACAGGGCCCAAGGTCCCGGGCGGGCACGACTCAGCCCGACTCCCGACTAGGTTGGCGGCATGGGTGAGGAAGCACACGACGGCGTCTCGGAGTCCTTCGTCTCGTTCGGCGAGCAGGGGGCGCAGCTGACCTACGGCAGCTACCTGCGGCTGCCGCAGCTGCTCGACTCCCAGCACCTCGAGTCCGACCCGCCGGCGCACGACGAGCTGCTCTTCATCACCATCCACCAGGTCTACGAGCTGTGGTTCAAGCAGCTCCTCCACGAGGCGGCCGCCGCGCGGGACGCGATGACGGATGGCCGGTTGTGGTGGGCCCAGCACCTGCTGCAGCGGGTGCACGTGATCGAGCGGGTGCTGGTGCACCAGGTCGACGTGCTGGAGACGATGACCCCGCAGGACTTCCTGGAGTTCCGGCAGCGGCTGGCGCCGGCGAGCGGCTTCCAGTCGGTGCAGTTCCGCGAGCTGGAGTTCCTGTCCGGCGCCAAGGACCCGGCGTACGTCGACCGGTTCCGGGGGCTCACCGAGGCGGAGAAGCAGCGGCTGCGGCGACCGGCTGGACGAGCCGACCCTGTGGGACGCGTTCCTCGACGTGCTCCGCCAGCGCGGCCTGCCGGCGGACAGCGACGACGACGTCCGGGAGTCGCTGCGGACCGCGGCCCACGACCGCTCGCAGTACGCCGACGTGTGGGCGGTCAGCGAGGCGCTGCTGCAGCACGACGAGCTCGCCGTCAACTGGCGGGCGCGGCACGTGACGATGGTCGAGCGGATGATCGGCGACAAGTCCGGCACCGGAGGCTCGTCGCGGGTCGACGTACCTCCGGAGCCGGCTGCCGATGCGCTACTACCCGTTGCTGTGGGGGCTGCGCTCCGAGCTGTAGGAGGCTCGCTCCAACAGGTCGGAGACGAGCGTCCCCTCAGAGAGGTCGACGCGGATGCCGGCCTTCACCTGGCCCGGCGTCACGCGCATCACCTCGAGCGCCCCCTCGTGACCCGTCGCCCGCGCGGCGTCGATCGCGCTGCCGAGCTCCAGCTCCAGCTCGAGCTTGACCGGGCCGCTCAGGTCGGAGATGTGGTGGATGTGGCGCACGGTGCCGGTGTCGTCGTAGACCAGGTCCGCAACCGTGTGCTCGAACATGGCCGACCTCGTGAAGTCGGGGTCGGGATCACCCCAGTAGTAGAGGTTGTGGTAGCCGCGCATCCAGCCACCGTTGGCGGAGATCCGGTACTTGATGCGGTAGGAGTTGATGGTGTAGCTCCAGGCCATGCCGACCCAGTCCCTGTCGGCGAAGTCGATGGCGTTGCCGTCGTCGACGTAGCGCGCGATCCCGATGTTGGCGTAGTCGTCGATGCCGGACTCGTAGATGCTGTAGCCGTTCATCACGCACTGGATGTTGATGTCGGTGGAGGCCAGCCCCGTCACGTCGTGGGTGCCGGTCGATCTCCCCCTGGCTGGAGTCGGTGCGGCACGTCCAGGCGTAGGTCCAACCTCCCATGTCGATGATTCCGTAACCCATCCCCGTTCCTCCCTCGTCAGGTGCGCCCGATGCGCGGCTCCCAACCTCGCCCATGACCGCGCGGCCGAATGGCCCGGATGGGCACGGCCAATGACCATCAGGGCTCCCAGGACTAACCTCGGAGCCGTGTCAACGACGACGCAGCAGTCCACGTCCGAGCAGTCCAAGGCCGAGCTGATCGACGGGCGATCGCCCTCGCCCAGGCCGGGAAGGGCACCGGCGGTCCGCCCCACGAGCTGGTCGCCGAGCTGGTGCGCGCCTACTACCGCCACGTCGCGCCCGAGGACCTCGCCGACCGCAGCGACGCGGACGTCTACGGCGCGTTCGCGGCGCACTACAAGCTCGCCGCGCGACCGGCCCCAGGGCACGGCCGCGTGCGGGTGGCCACGCCGACGCTGGCCGAGCAGGGCTGGTCGGCCAGCGGGCACAGCGTGGTCGAGGTCGTGGTCGACGACATGCCCTTCCTCGTCGACTCGCTGACCATGGAGCTGTCCCGGCAGCTGCGCGACGTCCACGTCGTCATCCACCCCAGCTTCGACGTCGTGCGCGACATCACCGGTGCCCTCCAGTCGGTCCGGCCGGTCGCCGGACGGCGCCCTCGAGCCCGAGGGCGAGGCGGTCCGCGAGTCGTGGATGCACGTCGAGATCGACCGGCTGCCCGAGGGCGACGACCCGGAGGCGATCGTCGACGACATCCAGCGGGTGCTCCGCGACGTCCGCGAGGCCGTCGAGGACTGGCGCAAGATGCACGACCAGGTCGAGGCGATCGTCGCCGACCTGCGCAGCGACCCGCCGCCGCTCGACCCCGAGGAGGTCCGCCAGGCCGCGGACCTGCTCGAGTGGCTGGCCAACGAGCACTTCACGTTCCTCGGCTACAGGGAGTACAAGCTCGAGGGCACGACGACGGCGACGACTACCTGCGCGCCGTGCCCGGCACCGGGCTGGGCATCCTGCGCGCCGACCAGGAGATGTCCGAGTCGTTCGGGCGGCTGCCCGAGGCGGTGAAGGCGAAGGCGCGCGAGAAGACCCTGCTGGTGCTGGCCAAGGCCAACTCCCGCGCGACCGTGCACCGCCCGGCGTACCTCGACTACGTCGGCGTGAAGACCTTCGACGAGAACGGCGAGGTCGACGGCGAGCGCCGCTTCCTCGGCCTGCTCGCCAGCGCGGCCTACACCGAGAGCCTGATGCGGATCCCGCTGATCCGCGAGAAGACGAAGGAGGTCCTCAAGCGCAGCGGCTTCGACCCGCGCAGCCACGCCGGCAAGGCCCTGATGGACACCCTCGAGACCTACCCGCGCGACGAGCTGCTGCACACGCCCGTCGACGAGCTCGCGCCGATGGCCGAGGCCGCGATGAGCGCCCGCGAGCGGCGGGCGGTGCGGATGTTCATCCGCCGCGACACCTACGGCCGCTACGTCTCGGTCCTGGTCTACCTGCCCCGCGACCGCTACAACACCGGCGTCCGCGAGCGGTTCGAGCGGATCCTCCAGGACCAGCTGCACGGCGAGTCGATCGAGTTCACGGTCCGCATCAACGAGTCCACGACCGCCCGGGTGCACTTCGTCGTCCACCTGCCCAAGGGCGACGACGATCCCGGACGTCGACACCGCCGACCTCGAGCGGCGGCTCACCGAGGCGTCCCGCTCGTGGCGCGACGACTTCATCCAGGCCGTGATCGCGGAGTACGGCGAGGAGGTCGGCACCAGCCTCGGCCGCCGCTACGCCGACTCGTTCCCGGAGGCCTACAAGGAGGACTACTCCGCCCGCACGGCCGCGGTCGACCTCGGCCGGCTGGAGGCGATCCGCACCGACGGCGCCGGACGACGCGCGGCATCGACCTCTCGCTCTACGAGCAGCTCGACGCCGGCGCCGGGCGAGGCGCGGCTGAAGGTCTACCGGATCGGCACGCCGCTCTCGCTCTCCGAGGTGCTGCCGATGCTCTCGTCGATGGGCGTCGAGGTCGTCGACGAGCGGCCCTACGAGCTCGAGGGGCTCGAGCGGCAGTCGATGATCTACGAGTTCGGGCTGCGCTACGGCGAGCCGGCTGCCCAGCGGCTCCCGCGAGCTGTTCCAGGACGCGCTCCGCGCGGTCTGGGACGGCTACAACGAGATCGACGGCTTCAACGGGCTGGTGCTCGGCGCCGGGCTGACCTGGCGGCAGGCGACCGTGCTCCGCGCCTACGCGAAGTACATGCGCCAGGGCAACAGCCCGTTCGCCCAGGACTACATCGAGGACGCGCTGCGCGGCAACGTCGACATCACCCGGCTGCCTGGTCGCAGCTGTTCGAGGCGCGGTTCGACCCGGCAGGCGGAGACCCGGGCGCCGAGGAGGAGCCGTCGAGAAGCGGATCCTGGCCGCGCTCGACGACGTGGCCAGCCTCGACCACGACCGGATCCTGCGCTCCTACCTCACCCACATCAAGGCGACCCTGCGCACCAACTACTTCCAGGAGGCCCGCGCCGACGAGGGGCCGGCGGCGGCCGCACACCTACATGTCGTTCAAGCTGGAGCCGTCGGAGATCCCCGACCTGCCGCAGCCGCGGCCGAAGTTCGAGATCTTCGTCTACTCGCCGCGGGTCGAGGGTGTGCACCTGCGGTTCGGCCCGGTGGCGCGCGGCGGTCTGCGCTGGTCGGACCGGCGCGACGACTTCCGCACCGAGGTGCTCGGCCTGGTCAAGGCGCAGATGGTGAAGAACACCGTGATCGTGCCGGTCGGCGCGAAGGGCGGCTTCTTCTGCAAGCAGCTGCCCGACCCGGGCGACCGCGACGCGTGGCTGGCCGAGGGCATGGCCTGCTACAAGACCTTCATCTGCGGGCTGCTCGACATCACCGACAACCTGGTCGACGGCGAGACCGTGCCGCCCGCGGGCGTGGTCCGCCACGACGGCGACGACTCCTACCTCGTGGTCGCGGCCGACAAGGGCACGGCGACGTTCTCCGACATCGCCAACGGCGTCGTCGCAGGACTACGGCTTCTGGCTCGGCGACGCGTTCGCCAGCGGCGGCTCGGTGGGCTATGACCACAAGGCGATGGGCATCACCGCCCGCGGCGCCTGGGTCTCGGTGCAGCGGCACTTCCGCGAGCGCGGCATCGACTGCCAGACCGAGGAGTTCACCGCGGTCGGCATCGGCGACATGAGCGGCGACGTGTTCGGCAACGGGCTGCTCTGCTCGGAGACCACCCGGCTGGTGGCGGCCTTCGACCACCGCGACATCTTCCTCGACCCGTCGCCCGACGCCGCCACGTCGTACGCCGAGCGCCGGCGGCTCTTCGAGCTGCCCCGCTCGAGCTGGCAGGACTACGACAAGAGCCTGATCTCCGAGGGCGGCGGCATCTATCCCGCGCTCGCTCAAGTCGGTGCCGCTCAACGACGCGGTGCGCGCGGCGCTGGGCATCGACGAGTCGGTGGAGGCGATGACCCCGGCCGAGCTGATGAAGGCGATCCTGCAGGCGCCCGTCGACCTGCTCTGGAACGGCGGCATCGGCACCTACGTCAAGGGCGAGGACGAGACGCACGCCGAGGTCGGCGACAAGGCCAACGACGCGATCCGGGTCAACGGCGCCGAGCTGCGCGCCCGGTGCGTGGGGGAGGGCGGCAACCTCGGCCTGACCCAGGCCGGCCGCATCGAGTACGTCCTGCGCGGCGGCAGCGACGCGGGCGGCGCCAGCGAGTGAAGGGCGGCCGGATCAACACCGACTTCATCGACAACTCCGCCGGCGTCGACACCTCCGACCACGAGGTCAACATCAAGATCCTGCTCGACCGGGTGGTCAAGGACGGCGACCTCACCGACAAGCAGCGCAACGCGCTGCTGGCGGAGATGACCGACGAGGTCGGCGGCGCTGGTGCTGCGCGACAACTACGAGCAGAACCTCGCGCTCGCCAACGCCGTCGCGCACGCGCCGTCGCTGCTGCACGTGCACGAGGACTTCATGCGCCGCCTCGAGCGGGCCGGCACCCTCGACCGCGAGATCGAGGGGCTGCCGTCGCAGCGCGAGGTACGCCGCCGGCTCGATCGCGGCCGCGGGCTCACCACGCCGGAGCTGGCGGTGCTGATGGCCTGGACCAAGATCGTGCTGGCCGAGGAGCTGCTCGCCGGGCGACCTGCCCGACGACCCCTACCTCGACCTCGACCTCAAGGCCTACTTCCCGACGCCGATGCGCGAGCGAGTTCAAGGCCCAGATCGAGGCGCACCCGCTGCGCCGGGAGATCATCGTGACCCAGGTCGTCAACGACCTGGTCAACGGCGCCGGCATGACCTACTGGCCGCGGCTCGCCGACGAGACCGGCGCCTCCGTCGCCGACCTCACCCGGGCCAACTTCGTGGCCCGCGAGATCTACGCCTCGCTGCCGCTGCGCGACGAGCTGAAGTCCTACGACAACCAGCTCGACGCCCGGGTCCAGACCTCGATGCGGATCCAGATGCGCACCCTGGTGGAGCGAGCCTCGCGCTGGCTGGTCAACAACCGGCGCCCACCGCTGGACAGCCAGCGCCACGGTCGAGCACTTCGCCGGACCGGTGCAGGCGACGATGGCGCAGCTGCCGGAGCTGATGGCGGGCCGCGAGCTGGAGGCGTTCCAGGAGCGGCAGGCGAGCTACGAGCGACGCGGCGTCCCGGAGGAGCTGGCCCGGCGCGTGGCCGTGCTCGACCCGGCCTACATGCTGCTCGGCCTGGTCGAGGTCGCCCAGCGGTCCGGAGTGGGCGAGGAGCTGTCGCCGGAGGACGTGGCCCGCGTGCACTTCGCGCTCGGCGAGCGGCTCGGGCTCCCGGTGCTGCTCCAGCGGATCGTGGCCCTGCCGCGCGACGACAAGTGGCAGACGATGGCCCGCGCCGCGCTCCGCGACGACCTGCACGGCGTGCACACCTCGCTCACCGCGCAGGTGCTGCGGGCCACGTCGCCCGACGACTCCGCCCCGGCCCGCATCGCCGCCTGGGAGGAGGGCGAGGCCGAGCTCGTCCGCCGGGCCGCCGAGACGCTCGACCAGATCTGCGCCGACGACGAGGGCGACCTGGCCCGGATGTCGGTCGGGCTGCGGGTGGTGCGCGGCCTGTTGGCCGGCTGAGCTCGCTGGCGGACCCAACCTCGGAGGCGGTTCGTCGCATCATGAGGGTGTGCAGCCGACCGAGCAGGAGTTCGCGGAGCTCTTCCGCGCCTCCTGGCCGCGGCTCTACCGGCTGGCCTACGCCGTCTCCGGCGACGGCGCGGCCGCGGAGGACGACCTGCAGAACGCCTTCGCGAAGGTCTATGCCCAGTGGGGACGCGTGCGCCGGGCCGACCACCCCGAGGCCTACGTGCGGCGGATGGTGCTCAACGAGGTCCTGGGCGGGCGCCGCAGCGGCTTCCTGAAGCGCGAGCGTCCCCACCGGGACGTCGAGCCGCCCGGCGCGGTCGCCTCGCCCGAGGCAGGTGTGGTCGAGCGGGACGCGATCTGGGCCGCCGTCCGGTCGCTGCCGCCGCGGCAGCGGGCCGTGGTGGTGCTCCGCTACTACGAGGACCTGTCCGAGGCCGAGATCGCCGAGGCGCTCGGCTGCTCCCGCGGGACCGTGAAGTCGCAGGCCTCGGCCGCGATCGCGGCCCTGCGGCGTTGCGCCCCTGACCTGGTGAGGGAGGAACCATGACCGAGCTCGACCTGCGCGAAACGTTGGAGCGGCACCTCGACGCGGTGGACGTCCCACCCGCGCCCCTGGGTCCGGTCGTCGCGAAGGGTCGCCGCCGTCATCGGCGCCGTCGTGCGGCGATCGGGACCTCGGTGGCGGTGACTCTGTCCGCGGTGGCGGCCTCGGGCGTCGTGCTCATGACGTCGGACGACGAGGGTCGCGGCGTCGACACCTCGCACTATGCGTCACTCGGCGCGCTCGACTTCGCCAACGGCGCCCGGGCGTACGCCGACCCGGGCCGCGAGCTGCACCTGGCCGGGCGGACCTTTCCGGCCGAGGACCTCGACTACCTCGACACGGACGCGGTCGCGACGCGCTACGGCATGGTCTTCTTCGATGGCGGCCGGCCGATGCTGCTCGGCGACGCCGGTCGGGTCACGGCGTTGTTCGACGGCCCGCTCGACGACCCGAATGGCTTTCATCCGACCGCGAAGGCCGACGCTGGCGAGCCCTATGTCGCCTTCGCCACCATTCATGCCGGCACTGCCACCCTCACCGTGCACAACCTCGCGACCGGGCTGGATCGCGCGTCGACGAGGTCGACTGCGACGCTCCGTGCAGCGACCTGGTCATCGACGCGATCGACAGTGGCGCGGTCTACGTCAGGACTGACGCCGGAACTCGCACGTGGGACTACTCGAACAACGTCTGGGCGGACTTCTCGGGTCCCAAGACCCGGATCGCCGACGTCCGGAGCAACGTGGTTCTCTACAGCGGGCCGACCCGGATCCCTACCCGGCGGGCTACACCGGGCTTCCGATCTGGCGGCTCCGTGAGGCGCCGGTCGACGCGACGCTCACCTTCGACGGGAAGTACGTCCTCGACTGGTCGAGCCGGCTGCGGTCGACCGACGGGAGCCCCGACCTGGTGCTCGAGCAGGGGCCGACCAAGCAGCACGCGCTCGGCTTCTGGGCCATCGACTCCGACGGCTCGGTGCTCGTGGTCAGGCCGGACGGGGAGTATCCGCACTACCTGGTCTACGACTGCGAGACGCGCGCGGGCGCCTGTCAGGAGCTCGGCCCGCTGGTGACGAAGGGTGGCGACCCGGAGTTCATCGGCGTCGACATGTGAGGTGGTCCTGAGCCACTGCCGCTTGACCTCAACCGCGGTTGAGGGCGGATCGTGCGGTGGCGTGGCCCGCGCCAGGCGTCGACGGCGTAAGCACCAGATATCGATTAGCCCCTGTCGGCGGCCAGTCATAGCATCGTTGACGATGACAACTCCGGACGCCGCGACCGCGGGCACAGACCCGCCAGCGGGGATCCACTCGCTGTGGCGGCTCCGGGGCTACCTCAAGCCGCACCTGCCGGCGCTCGTCGATCATGGCGGCCGCCGCGATCGCGGCCGTCGGGCTCACGATCACCATCCCGCTGGTGACCAAGGCGATCATCGACGGCCCGATCACCGACCGCGACCTCGGCGCGCTGCTGCCGCTCGGCCTGCTCGCGCTCGGGCTCGGCGTGCTCGAGGCGTTCCTCATCTGGGTCCGGCGCTGGGTGCAGTCCAACGCCGTGCTCGGCCTCGAGACCGAGATCCGCCACGACCTCTACGAGCGGCTCCAGGAGCTGCCGATGAGCTTCCACACCAAGTGGGAGTCCGGCCAGCTGCTCTCGCGCGCCACCCAGGACCTCTCCGTCGATCCGCCGGTTCAGCGGCTTCGGGCTGCTGTTCCTGGTCCTCAACATCCTCCAGGTCACGCGTCGTGACCGGCGTGCTGCTCCACCTCTACTGGCCGCTCGGCCTGGTCGTCGCGGCGACCGCGCGTGCCGGTCGTCTGGCTGTCGATGCGCTTCGAGAAGGCCTACGTCGTCGTCTCGCGCCGGGTCCAGGACGAGCAGGGCGACCTGGCCACGCTGGCCGAGGAGGGTGCGGTCGGCATCCGCGTCATCAAGTCGTTCGGCCGCTCCGAGCACGTCTCCGCAGCAGTACGAACGCGCGGCCCGCAAGCTCCACGGCACCTCGATGGACAAGGTCCGGCTCTCGGCCAGGTTCTGGACCTTCCTCGAGGTGATCCCCAACGTCGCGGTGGTGATCGTCCTGCTCACCGGCGCGATCGGCGTCGGCAAGGGGCTGCTCACCCCCGGCGAGCTGGTCGCCTTCATCACCCTGCTGCTCTCGCTGGTCTGGCCGGTCGCCTCGCTCGGCGTGATCCTGGCGATGGCCCAGGAGGCGATGACCGCGAGCGCCCGGATCCTCGAGATCTTCGACATCCAGCCCGACATCGTCGGCGGCACCCGCACCATCGCCGAGCCGCGCGGCCACCTGCGCTTCGAGGGCGTCGACTTCGCGTTCCCCGACAGCGACGAGCCCGTGCTGCGCGGCGTCGACCTCGAGATCCGGCCCGGCGAGACGGTCGCCCTGGTCGGCGCCACCGGCTCCGGCAAGACCGTGCTCACCGCCCTGGTCCCGCGCCTCTACGACGTCACCGGCGGCCGGGTCACCATCGACGGCGTCGACGTCCGCGACCTCGAGCTCGGCCACCTGCGCTCGCTGGTCGCCACGGCGTTCGAGGAGCCGACGCTCTTCTCGATGAGCGCCCGGGAGAACCTCACGCTCGGTCGCGCCGACGCCAGCGACGCCGACATCGAGCAGGCGCTCGACATCGCCCAGGCCGACTTCGTGCACGAGCTGCCGTGGGGGCTCGACACGCGGGTCGGCGAGCAGGGGCTGTCGCTGTCCGGCGGCCAGCGGCAGCGGCTGGCCCTGGCCCGGGCCGTGCTGGCGCAGCCGAAGATCCTGGTCCTCGACGACACCCTCTCCGCGCTCGACGTGCACACCGAGAAGCTGGTCGAGGAGGCGCTGCAGCGCGTGCTGGCCGACACCACCGGGCTGATCGTCGCCCACCGCGCCTCGACGGTGATGCTGGCCGACCGGGTCGCGCTGCTCCAGGACGGCCGGATCACCCACGTCGGCGACCACCGCGAGCTGCTGGCCACCGTGCCGGCCTACCGCGACCTGCTCGGCTCCGACGCCGACCAGCCCGGCTCCCTCGACGGCGCCGAGCCCGAGGAGGTCTCGGCATGACGACCGAGACCGGACGCCGCCGCCCGAGGTCCCGATCGACGAGACCACCGTCCTGGCGCGGGCTGGCCAAGGTCGACGCCGACGAGGCCGCCGAGCGGATGACCGCCGGCACCCTCGGCGGCGGGCTCGAAGAAGCTGCTGCGCGAGCTGCTCGCGCCCTACAAGCGGGCCATCCAGCTGCTGATCGCCATCGTCGTCGTCGAGAACGCCGCCCGGCTGGCGATCCCCTACCTCGTCAAGGAGGGCATCGACACCGGCATCCCGCCGATCCGCGAGAGCGACAACCTCGAGCCGCTGCTGCGTCATCGTCGGGCATCGTGCTGGTCGCCACCCTCGACCCAGGCGGTGGCGCGGCAGCTGTTCCTGGTGCGGTCGGGCCAGATCGGCCAGGACATCCTCTTCGAGATCCGGCGCCGGGTGTTCCGGCACTTCCAGGCGCTCAGCCCGGCCTTCCACGACGGCT
The DNA here is from genome assembly GCA_963793315.1 of uncultured Actinomycetota bacterium. Lineage (GTDB taxonomy): Bacteria > Actinomycetota > Actinomycetes > Propionibacteriales > Nocardioidaceae > Nocardioides. The sequence continues at coordinate 38,687 of CAWBZR010000012.1, forward strand.
ACACCTCGGGCCGGGTGATCTCGCGCCAGACCTCCGACGTCGACGCGATCTACGAGATGCTCGAGACCGGCTTCGACGGCCTGGTCACCGCGGCGCTGACGCTGGTCGGCACCGCCGGGCTGCTGCTCTTCCTCGACGTCAAGCTGGGCCTGGTCGCGCTCACCTGCGGGCCGTTCCTCGCCTGGCTGACGCTGTGGTTCCGCCGCGAGTCGGCGCAAGTCCTACAAGGTGACCCGCGAGAAGGTCGCGCTGGTCATCGTCCACTTCGTCGAGTCGATGGGCGGCATCCGCGCCGTGCAGGCGTTCCGCCGCGAGCCGCGCAACCAGGAGATCTTCGACGACGTCAACGACCAGTACCGCCGCGCCAACCTGGTCGCCTTCCGGCTGGTCGCGTGGTTCATGCCCGGCATCCGGCTGATCGGCAACATCACCATCGGCGTCGTGCTGCTCTACGGCGGCTACCGCGCCTACCACGGCGACGTCACCGTCGGCGTGCTCGCGGCGTTCCTGCTCTACCTGCGCCAGTTCTTCGAGCCGATGATGGAGATCTCGCAGTTCTACAACACCTTCCAGTCCGCCTCGGCCGCGCTCGACAAGCTGGCCGGCGTGCTCGAGGAGGAGCCCTCGGTGCCCGAGCCGGCCGCTCCGGTCGACGCTCGGCGGCGTCCGCGGCGAGCTCGCGCTTCGACCACGTCGGCTTCGAGTACGTCGAGGGCCGCACCGGTGCTGCCCGACCTCGACCTCACCGTGCCCGCGGGGCAGACCCTCGCCCTGGTCGGCACGACCGGCGCCGGCAAGACGACGCTGGCCAAGCTGGCCACCCGCTTCTACGACCCGACCGCGGGGCGGGTGCTGCTCGACGGCACCGACCTCCGCGACCTGCGCACCGCCGACCTGCGCGACGCGGTCGTGATGGTCACCCAGGAGAACTACCTGTTCTCCGGCACCATCGCCGACAACATCCGCTTCGGCCGGCCCGACGCCACGATGGACGACGTCGTCGCCGCCACCACGGCGCTGGGCGCCCACGACTTCATCAGCGCGATGCCCGACGGCTACGACACCGACGTCGCCAACTCCGGCGGCCGGCTCTCCGCCGGCCAGCGCCAGCTGGTCGCCTTCGCCCGCGCCTTCCTCGCCGACCCCGCGGTGCTGATCCTCGACGAGGCCACCTCCTCGCTCGACGTACCCTCCGAGCGGCTGGTCCAGCGGGCGCTCCGCACCGTCCTCGCCGGCCGGACCGCGGTGATCATCGCCCACCGCCTCTCGACGGTGGAGATCGCCGACCGGGTGCTGGTGATGGAGCACGGCCGGATCGTCGAGGACGGCACCCCGGCCGACCTGATCGCCGGCGGCGACGGCCGCTTCTCCGACCTGCACGAGGCCTGGCTGGAGTCGCTGGCCTGACCGCGCGAGACCGCCTGACCGCCTGACCCGCTGGCGACCGGGCTCTCACTCTCGTCGGGGCCGATGCCGGATCCACCCCGGACCCCGGCCGGCGTCGCCAGATTCGAGCTGGCACGCCCGATGCGATCGGCGGGGCCTGGTCCCCAGCTCGAGGCCGTGACACACTTCTCCTGCGTCGGGACACCGCGGTCCAGCACTCCCTACCGGGTGGAGCCCCATGCTGCACACATTCCTGGCAGTCGCGGCCGCGCTGTCGTGCTGCCGTCGCCGTCGCCATCTCGTGCTGGTAGTCAGCGGCGTCCGCAGGACGCACGGCGAGCCGCTGGCCACCGACGGGCATCGCAGCCTGGACGCACTCGAACAGCGTGACGCTCAGCGACGGGTCAACAAGGGTGCGAGCGGCGGCGCCTGGTAGCGACAGGGCGAGGCCTGCTCGCGCATTCTAGGCCGACGACCGAGCGGAGGCGGACCAGGTTGATGTGAGTACGCGCTCATCCGCTCACGGGGAACTCGCGCCCAGCGCCGTTCGGAAGGTGCCTCAGATGGGAGCAACGGTTCACTCGCGTCGTGGTCGGTGTCGGATCCACTCTGGTGGCTGTGTCTGGGTGGCGCCGCGGGCCGGTGCGAGGAACTCGGGTTTGCCGTCGTGGGGGTTGAGGCGGACATGCCAGGGGGTGTGGTGGAGGACGCGGTGGTGTTCGCCGCGAGCAGGACGAGGTTGTCGAGGCGAGGTCTTGCCGCCGTCGGCCCAGTGGATGATGTGGTGGGCGTGGCCCATGACGGGTGGGCGGGTGCAGCCGGGGAAGGCGCGGTGCGGTCGCGGGCGACCAGGGCGCGCCACAGCGCGGCGGTGACAGGCGGCTTCCGGCCGACGTCGAGGACCTCGCCGTCGGCGCCGAGGCACGACCGGGATGACCGGCGTCGCAGGCCAGCCGGCGGACCGCGGCGACGGAGAGGCGTAGCCCGTCGTCGGTGACCGCCCGGCCCGGGCCTGGCGAAGGGGCATCCGGTCGGGAGGAGGGAGGTCGATGGGTGACGATGACGCGGGGTCGGGCGCCGTGGCTGGCGGGGAGCTGGTCGGTGTCGAGGCGCGTGCTGGGCGGCTCGACCAGGGCGTCCCACATCCGCACCGTGGTCGCGCGTCGGTCTCGGCCTCGCAGCCGTGCGGGGTCGAGGGCTGGCGTCGGCTTGGTCAGGGGGAGGAGGGCGGCGCGGAGGACGGCGCCGTCCTCGGCCGAGCCGCGGCCCTTGACCCGGACGCCGCCGGCGCCGTCGTCGACCACCGAGAGGCAACCGGGTCAGGTGGGCGGCGCGCTCTCCTCGCGGCCAGCCGGCCTCGACGCGTCGTTCGGTGCGGTCGGGGTCGACGACGTGGGACGAGGTGGCGGGCGGTGCGGGCCAGTCGGTGGCGTTGAGCCGCTGCGACTCCTCCAGGGGCAGCCGCTCGCCGCTGCGCGCAGCTCGGGCTAGGCAGGGCAGAGTGTCGACCGCGTCGCAGATGGAGCGCCGCCTGAGCGGGGAGACTCTCCCCGCCTGCGGAGGCGCGCCAGGGTGCGGTCCGGTCGGTCACGAGGTGTTGGCGTGCAAGCACGGCTCGACGGCCCTCGCGTCGGGTCAGCCCGGCCAGGTGGGTAACCAGTCGGTCGTGGAGCCCCAGTGGAGCTGCTTCCGGGCAGGTCGCGGGCCTCGGCCTCGGCCAGCAGCTGCCTCGACGCGCGAGCAGCCCTTCAGCCCTGGATGCTGCACGCCCTCGACCAGCTCCTCGATCGGGGACGGCGGACCAGAGCCGTCGCCCACGCGGCGACCTGCGAGCGGGCAGACGAGAGCCTGCGCGGGCGAGCTGCCAGCTCCGACCACGAAGCTCTGCCCGGGGTCGACGTCGAAGCTGATGCGCGCGTCGCCTGGCGAGGCCGGTCGGAGAACTGACGCACTCCTGAGGTGGAGCTGCGGGGGACTACTGCATCTGAGTCGACTCGAACATACATTCGAACGTGATGTCAAGGGGGGGGGCCAGCGCCCCGATCTGGCTGGGTAGGGTCCACGGGTGACCGCTCGGGCAATCGAGGTCGTCGACCTCACCATGACCTATGGCGACCTGCGCGCGGTCGACGGCGTCAGCCTCGAGGTCGGCGAGGGCGAGTTCGTCGGCATCCTCGGGCCCAACGGCGCCGGCAAGACGACGACCCTCGAGACCATCGAGGGGCTGCGGCGCCCCGACTCGGGCACGGTCACCGTGCTGGGCCAGCCGGTCTGGCCGCGCAACTCCGCGCTGCTGCCGCGGATCGGCGTCCAGCTGCAGGCCTCGTCCTTCTTCGAGCGGCTCACCGCGCGCGAGCAGATCCACACCTTCGCCTCGCTGTACGGCGTCGGCGCGAAGGCGGCCGACCAGTGGCTGGAGCGGGTCGGGCTCGAGGACAAGGCCGACACCCGGGTCGAGGACCTCTCCGGCGGCCAGGCCCAGCGGCTCTCCATCGCCAGCGCGCTCGTCCACGACCCCGACGTGGTCTTCCTCGACGAGCCGACCGCGGCCCTCGACCCGCAGGCCCGCCGCAACCTGTGGGACCTGCTCTCGGGCCTCAACGACTCCGGACGCACCGTCGTGCTGACCACGCACTACATGGACGAGGCCGAGATCCTCTGCGACCGGGTCGCGATCATGGACCACGGCCGGATCCTGCAGTTCGACTCGCCCGCTGCGCTGATCCGCGGCCTCGACGCGCCGGCCCGGATCACCGTCGCGCCGGGCCAGCTGACCCTCGACCAGGGCCGGGCGCTCGGCGGCGTCGACGACGCGGTCGAGGGCCCGAGGGCGTCGTGCTCACCACCCGGCAGCCGGCCGCGGTCGTCTCCCAGCTCGCGGACGCCGACCACCTCGACGGCGTACGCGTGCAGACCGGCACCCTCGAGGACGTCTTCCTCGACCTCACCGGCAGGGAGTACCGCGCATGAGCGGCCGAGCGGAGCCTTCCGGGCCCTGTCCCTGGCCATCGTGAAGGGGTTCGTCCGCGACAAGACCTCGGTCTTCTTCGCGGTCGTCTTCCCGCTGATGTTCCTGGTCCTCTTCGGCGGCCTGTTCGCCGACCAGACCCAGTCGAAGGTCGACCTGATCCAGGTCGGCGACGTCGCGCTGGTCGACGACCTCCCGAAGGGCGCCGACGACGCCTTCGAGGAGACCTTCCACGTCGAGCACTCCGACGACCTCGACGAGGCGATCAAGAAGGTCCGCAAGGGCGACGCCGACGTGGCGATCGAGATGGACGGCGACACCCTCGTCGCGCACTACACGCAGACCGACCAGGTGAAGGCCGCGATCACCCAGGGCGCGCTGCGGGCGTTCGTCGACGGCACCAACGTCGCTCTCCTCTCGGCCGACGCCGGTGAGCCGCCGACCTATGACCTCCAGACCGAGCGGGTCGAGGACGAGTCGCTCAAGACGATCCAGTACTACACGCCCGGGCTGCTCGGCTGGGCCGTCGCGATGAGCGCAGCCTTCGGCGCCGCGGCGACGATCCAGGGCTGGCGGCAGTCCAAGCTGATCCGGCGGCTCCAGCTCGCGCCGGTCTCGACCGGGACCGTGGTCGGGGCCCGGGTGGCGGTGACGGTCGGCATCGCGCTCGTGCAGCTGGCGATCTTCGTGGGTCTCGCCGCGGCGGCGTTCGGCCTCACGCTGACCGGGTCGTGGTGGATGTCCATCCCGCTGCTGGTGGTCGGCACGCTCTGCTTCATGGCGATCGGCCTGCTCGCCGGGGCGATCACCAAGACCACCGAGGGGGCGGTGAACGCCGCGAACTTCATGGTCCTGCCGATGTCGTTCCTGTCCGGCTCGTTCTTCCCGCTCGACGGGTCGCCCGGCTGGCTGCGGGCGTTCTCCAACCTGCTGCCGCTCAAGCACCTCAACGACGGCATGCTCGACGTGATGGTCCGCGGCGAGGGACCGTCGGCCGCGCTGGTGCCGATGGCGATCCTGCTCGGCTTCGCGGTCGTGGTGACCGCGGTGGCGGCGAAGCTGTTCCGCTGGGAGACGACCTGACCCCGCTCGGCGGCACCGACCAGCAGGCAACCCGGCGTGACCTCCGACTTTCGGCGGTGCCGGGCCGGAGCCGGTCGACCTAGTCTCGCCCGGTGGACGACGCCTCTCATGACCTCCGGCCCGGCCGGCTGCCGTCCCCCTGGCCGCTCGCGGCGCTGGTGGCCGTGCTCCAGCTGCTCACCTTCGTGGGCGCCCGGCACGACTCGGGCACCGAGCTCGCCTTCGACGTAGCCGCCTTCGCCGCGGGGCTGGTGAGCGTGCCGGTCCTGCTGCGCTCGCCGGTCCGCGCCGCCGTCGCCCTGGGCCTGCTCGCTGCGCTGTCGCCAGTGGCGACACCAGCGGCCACGGGCGCCGTCTTCGCGGTGGCGCAGAGCCGGCCGTTCCGCACCGCCGCCGCGGTCGCGGGGATCGGGATCGGTGGGCATCTCGTGGTCGCGTGGTGGCGGCCGGTCGAGAGCCTTCCGTTCGTCTGGTGGGCGGTGCTGGTGGTCGTCGCCCACGGCCTGCTGGTCGGGTGGGGCGCCTACGTGCAGGCCAGACGGGCGCTGCTGGTCTCGCTGCGCGAGCGGGCCCGGCAGGCGGAGGCCACGCAGGCGCAGCGGGTGGCCGAGGCCCGCAGGCTCGAGCGCCACCGGATCGCCCGCGAGATGCACGACGTGCTGGCGCACCGGCTCTCGCTGGTGTCCACGCACGCCGGTGCTCTGGAGTACCGGCCCGACTCCTCGCCCGAGCGGATCGCAGCCGCGGCGGGCGTGGTCAGGTCCGGCGTGCACCAGGCGCTCGAGGAGCTGCGCGAGGTGATCCTGGTGCTGAGGGACGACGGCGACGTCGGCGACGAGGGAGACGACCCCACCAGGCCGCAGCCCACGCTGGCCGACCTGCCCGCCCTGGTGGAGGAGAGCCGCGCCGTGGGGGTGGGCGTCGAGCTGGCCGGGCCCGTCGGCGACCCGGCGGTGCCCGCGACCACCGGCCGCGCGGCGTACCGCCTGGTGCAAGAGGGGCTGACCAACGCCCGCCGGCACGCCCCCGGGCGACCGGTCCGGGTGGAGGTGGCGGTGCGTCCGGGCGAGTCTGTCGAGGTCCTCGTGACCAACCCCCTCGGAGACCGACGGGCGACGCCGTCGCCGGAGCGGCACCTCGGCGCCGGCGTGGGTCTGGTCGGCCTCACCGAGCGGGTCGCGCTCGTGGGTGGGACGCTGACCTACGGCGAGGAGGGCGGGACGTTCGTGCTCTCCGCGCGGTTACCGTGGGGCACGTGAGCTCCGAGGTGCGGGTGCTGCTCGTCGACGACGACCAGCTGGTCCGGGCCGGGCTCACGATGATGATCGACGGCGCGGAGGGGATCCGCGTCGTGGCCGAGGCCGCCGACGGCGCCGAGGTGCCGGCCGCGGTCGAGGCGCACTTCCCCGACGTGGTGCTGATGGACCTCCGGATGCCGAACGTCGGCGGGATCACCGCGACCCGGCGGCTGCTGGCCCGCCCCGAGCCGCCCCAGGTCATCGTGCTCACCACCTTCGATGCGGACGAGGACGTGCTCGCGGCCCTGCAGGCCGGGGCCAGCGGCTATCTGCTGAAGGACACGCCGCCGGCCGACATCGTCCGGGCCGTGCACCGCGTCGTGGCGGGCGAGCCCATCCTGTCGCCGCAGGTCACCAAGCGGCTGATGCGGCGCACGGCGTCCGTGGCCGACGACCGGATGAAGGCGCGGGAGGTGCTCGCCCCCCTGACCCCGCGCGAGCTGGACGTCGTCGGCGCGGTGGCGCGCGGCGAGTCGAACGCCGACATCGCGGCCGAGCTGTTCATGGGGGTGGCGACGGTCAAAGCCCACATCTCGTCAGTTCTCGCGAAGCTGGGGCTGTCGAACCGGACCCAGCTCGCGCTGCTGGCTCACCAGGCCGAGCTCGACGTCCAGTAGTTGGCCCCGGCACCGCCAGCAGCGCGATGCCGAGCAGCGCGACGGCGACCAGGCCGTCGAGCAGCCAGTGGTTCGCCGTGACCGTGACCACGGCGACCGTCGTCGCGGCGTGCAGGCAGGAGAGGAGGGCGAGCGGCCGCGGCCCGGTGCGGCAGACGACGACCGCGATGAGGACGGCCCACCCGATGTGCAGGCTCGGCATCGCGGCGTACTGGTTGACCAGCGCGCCGCTCGCCCCGTCGTAGGCCGAGGGACCGTAGGTCGTCATGGTGTCGAGGAAGCCCCAGCGCGGGAACATCCTGGGCGGGGCGAGCGGGAAGGCGATGTGTGCCACGAGGCCGAGCAGGGTGATGACCACGAGGAGCCGGCGCGCCCAGAGGTACTCCGCCCGCGGCCGAACGACGAAACCCCAGACCAGGAACGCGATCGTGACGGGGAAGTGGGCCGAGACGTAGTAGACGTTGGCGGCCTCGAGCAGCGGGACGGAGTGGATGCCTCCCTGGATGGCGGCCTCGGACGGCAGGTGCAGCGCGCCCTCGAGGTGGTGCACCAGGCGGGCGTGGGCCCGGGCGGACTCCGCACGGTCGGCCGCGAGGACCCGGCCCAGCCGGTAGACGGCGTAGAGACCCGACACCATCAGCAGCTCGACCAAGCCCAGGCCGACCTGGCGCACGGCCGTGCGATCGCGGGGCGGGGACGAGACTGTGGTGCTCATGTCAGGCCCGACGGGCCGTCCGGGCGAGACCGGCGAGCAGGATGCCGCCCACGACGAGGTGCAGCACGACCAGCCCGACCTTGGTCCCGGCGGCCGGCGCCCCCAGGGGGCCGAGCAACGAGAGGACGAGGACCACCGTGGCGACGACGGTCCACATCGTGCGGGGACGCCGGGTGAACCGCTCCAGCGCGGCGACGGTGGCCCATCCGGCGAAGCCGACGACGAGCGAGGTCAGCGCGACAGCGAGCTGGGAGACCTCCTGGGTGGAACCGCCTGCCGTCTTGACCTCGAGGTCGAGGCCCAGGAACGGGTGGAGGACCGTCCAGACGGCGATGCCGGCCGCCATCGCGACGAGCACGGTGACCCAGCGGAGGTGACGGGCAGCGCGGGGGAAGTGGTGGACAGAGGTGCTGCTGGTCGTGGTCATGCCCAGCAACCTAGAAATGTCGCTCTCCGCGCAGAACCGACGGCAGGCGGTCGCTGCACCACCGGAGGCAGGCATGGGGCCCTACTTTCGTCGCGGGTCGGTCAGGGTCGAGACGGACGCTCAGCCCGTTGCCCAGGAGCGGAGCTTGTCGGGGTTGCGCACGGCCCAGATGCGCGTGATGTGGCCACCCACCACGTCGAAGGCCAGGACGGTGACGGTGACGCCGTCCTCCTGGGCCACCAGGCCGGGCTGGCCGTTGACGGTGGCCTCGAGCACGGTCTGGTGGCGGATCGCGTCGGCGAGGCCGGCGAAGCGGCGCGCGATCGCCTCGCTGCCCACGACAGGGGCGAGCAGAGCGGCGGCGACGCCGCCGCCGTCGGCGACAGTGGTCGCGTCCGGGGCCAGGAGGGCGACCAGGGCGTCGATGTCCTGGGTCGCCCAGGCGTCCTTGAACTCGCGCACGATCTCGGCACGCTCGGCCATCGAGGGCACGGGGGCGTCGGACGCTGCGACCTGCGTGCGCGCCCGGGACGCCAGCTGGCGGCACGCGGCAGGGGTGCGCCCGACGACGTCCGCCACCTCGGCGAAGGAGTAGTGGAAGACGTCGTGGAGGATGAAGGCGACGCGCTCGGCCGGGGTCATCGACTCGAGGACGACCAGGAACGCCATGCTGATCGACTCGTCGAGGGTGACGCGGTCGGCAGGGTCGACCGAGGTGTCACCCCAGCGACCGTTGACCCACTCGGCGCCGCCGGGCACCGGCTCGGGCACCCACTCCCCGACGTACTTCTCCCGCCGGACGCGGGCGGAGCGGAGCACGTCGAGGCAGATCCGGCTGGCGACCTTGGTCAGCCACGCCGCGGGTGTCTGGATGGCGTCGCGCTGCTCGGGCGACATGGCGTACCAGCGCGCGTAGGTCTCCTGGACGACGTCCTCGGCGTCGGCCACCGACCCCAGCAGCCGGTAGGCGACGCCGAACAGCTGGCGGCGTTCGCCCATGACCGCCTGGAGGTCCTGCGGACGGTCTTCGGGCTCGGCTCCCCTGGGCACGATCGGGGTCTCCTCTTCCTGGTTCTTCTCCTACCCACATGACGCCTCAGCCCGCCGGGACGTGACACCGCCGGCCCGGCCTGACGTTCCGAAGCGCTGCCTCGTCGGAGTCGTGTGACCGAAAACGAATCGACGAGGGAACCCGTCCACGCAGCCGTCATCTACTACAGCGCCACCGGGACCGTGCACGCGCTGGCGCGGGCCGTCGCCGATGGCGCCGAGAAGGCGGGTGCGACCGCGCGCCTGCGGAGGGTGGCCGAGCAGGCACCGCCCGAGGCGATCGACGCGAACCCCGCTTGGCAGCAGCACCTCCGCGACGCCGCGGACGTCGGCGAGGCGAGCCTCGACGACCTCGCCTGGGCCGACGTGGTGCTGTTCGGGACACCCACCAGGTTCGGCACCCCGGCCAGCCAGCTCCTGTCGTTCGTCGCCACGACCGGCCAGCTGTGGCAGCAGGGCCGGCTGGCCGACAAGGTCTACTCGGCGTTCACCGCCGCCAGCACCCACCACGGCGGGCACGAGGCCACGCTCCTCGCGCTGGGGCACGTCTTCCACCACTGGGGCGGCATCCTGGTGCCACCCGGCTACACCGACCCCGTGCACTTCCGCACCGGCAACCCCTACGGCGCTTCGCACGCCTCCGCCGGAGGGCCGCCCGACGACGACGCGCTCGAGGCGGCCCGCCACCAGGGCCGCCGCGCGGTCGACGTCGCCGCCGCGCTCAAGATCGGCCGCGCGGCCGCCTGACCGCGGGTGGGAGACTCGGGGGGTGGGCCTCCTCTTCCAGACGCCTCGATCGCGGGCGCGCCGGCTGACCGGCCGGGCCCGCGATCCGGAGCGCAGCCCGCTCCGCGGCCGCACCGTGCTGGTGACGGGAGCGAGCTCCGGGATCGGTGAGGCCACCGCCAAGGCGGTCGCTGCCCGCGGCGCGACGGCGCTGCTCGTCGCCCGCCGCCAGGACGAGCTCGAGCGGGTGCAGGTCGAGATCGAAGCGGCGGGCGGCCGCGCGGCGGCGTACGTCTGCGATCTCACCGACACCGCCGACGGCGGGGCGGTCGACCTCCTGGTCAAGACCGTGCTCGACGAGCACGGCGCCGTCGACTACCTGGTCAACAACGCGGGGCGGTCGATCCGCCGGTCGCTGCACCTGTCCTACGACCGGTTCCACGACGTGGAGCGCAGCGTGGCGGTGAACTTTCTCGGCCCGGTGCGGCTCACCCTCGGGCTGCTGCCCTCGATGCGCGAGCGCGGGTTCGGGCACGTCGTCAACATCGTGACCTGGGGCGTGCAGATGAAGGCGCCGAAGTACAGCGCCTACATCGCGTCCAAGACCGCGCTCGACGTCTGGAGCCGGGTCGCGGGCCGGGAGACCTACGGCGACAACGTGACGTTCACCAACATGAGGTTCGCGCTGGTGCGCACGCCGATGAGCGCGCCCACCGAGCTCTACCGCAAGCTGCCGGGGCTGACGCCCGAACAGGCCGCGAGCCGGGTCGTCCGCGCCCTCGAGGACCGGCCGCTCACGACCGGGACGGTGCCTGGCCGGCTGGGGGAGTGGTTCAACCTGGTGGCGCCGCGGCTCAGCGACGCGGCGTTCCACCGCCTCGACCGGCGGGTGCCGGACAGCCGGGCCGCCCGAGGCAAGCCGACCCGTGGCTGACCAGCCGGCGAGCCACCGCTGGTCCGCCCAGGAGCTGCTCGACCTGGTGCTCGACGCCGACTCCTTCGAGTCCTGGGACGAGCCGATCGACATCTCCGACGCCCCGCCCGGCTACCGGGCGGCGCTCGAGGCGGCGCGGGCGAAGGCCGGCACCGACGAGTCGGTGCTCACCGGTCGCGGGCTGGTGCGCGGGCGACCGGTGGCGGTGGTCGCCAACGAGTTCCGGTTCCTCGCCGGCTCGATCGGGCTGGCGGCGGCGCGCCGCATCACCACCGCCGTACGCCGCGCGACCGCCGAGGGGCTGCCCGTGCTGGCCACCACGGCCAGCGGCGGCACCCGGATGCAGGAGGGGACGCCGGCGTTCGTGCAGATGGTGGAGATCTCGCGCGCCCTGATGGAGCACCGCGCCGCCGGGCTGCCCTACCTCGCCTACCTGCGGCACCCGACCACCGGCGGGGTCTACGCCTCGTGGGGCTCGCTGGCGCACGTCACGGTCGGCGAGCCCGGCGCGCTCATCGGCTTCCTCGGGCCCAAGGTGTTCGAGGCGCTCAACGGCAGGCCGTTCCCGGCGGGCGTCCAGGTCGCGGAGAACCTCTCCCACCACGGCGTCATCGACGGCATCGCCACCGCGGAGGAGCTGCCCGGAGCTGGTCGACGCGGTGCTGGCGATCCTCGTCGACCCGCCATCCGAGCCGCGGCTGCCGCGGCGCAGTGGCGAGCTGGACCCCGACCTCGACGCCTGGGCGGCGATCCAGGAGACCCGCGGGCGAGGACCGGATCGGCGTGCGCGACGTCCTGCGCCACGGCACCGAGGTGCTGCTGCCGCTCTCGGGGACCGAGAAGGGCGAGCGGGACAGCACCGTGCTGGTGGTCATGGCCCGGCTCGACGGCGAGCCCTGCCTGGTCGTCGGCCAGGACCGGAGCCGGCAGGGCCCCGCCACGCCGATGGGGCCGGGCGCCCTGCGGACGGCGCGGCGCGCGATGCGGCTGGCCAACGAGATGCGGCTGCCGCTGGTCACCGTGATCGACACCCCGGGCGCGGAGCTGTCGCAGCGCGCCGAGGAGGGCGCGATCGCCGGGGAGATCGCCCGCTGCCTGGCCAGCCTCGCGACGATGACCGTGCCGACCGTCTCGGTCGTGCTCGGCCAGGGCTGCGGCGGCGGCGCGCTGGCGCTGCTGCCGGCCCAGCGGGTGATCGTCGCCGAGAAGGCCTGGCTGATGCCGCTGCCGCCCGAGGGGGCGAGCGTGATCGTGCACGGCGACACCGACGCCACGCCGACGAGCAGGCGCGCGCCATGCGGGTCCGCGCCGTCGACCTGCTGGCGCACGGCACCGCCCACCACGTGGTGCCCGAGCCGGACGGCGACACGGGGGAGGCGCTGGCCGTCGCGGTGGCCGCCGAGATCGGCGCCGCGATCCGGCTCAGCCGCCCTGACTCCGGTCCTGACCGCTCGGCGGATTCACCCAAACCCCGGAGCCGGGGCGGCCTGTCGGCCTACCCTCGCGCGTGTGACGGAGGTGCAGAGGCAGGGCCAGGTCGAGGGATGGCGGGACGGACCCCTACGGCCGCCACGAGCTGCGCTTCTTCGACGGCCACCGCTGGACGCCGTACGTCCGCGACGGGGAGAAGAACGGCCTCGACGAGCCCGGCGGCCCGATGGGCGAGAACTCGACCCGCAGCCCACTGCTCGACGAGAACGTGCTGGTGGTCGAGCGGTTCACCGACCTCGGCCGGCGCTGGTCGGACCGCTCGGTGCTGCGTCCCGACGGCAGCAAGGCCGGGATGCTGCGCCGGGCCGCGCCCGTCCGACACCGCGACCGGACGCCGGGCCTGAAGGCGATCGTGGTCCGTGACCAGACCAAGAACGACGTCGTCGAGCTCGTCGACGACAAGCACGCCGTGGTGCTCACCCTGATCCGCCCCGTCGGCGTGGCCGAAGAGCTCGGTCGAGGTCCGCGACAGCGAGGGCCGCGACGCCGGCCGGATCGTGCAGCAGAGCCTGCGGCGCAACGAGACGACCTACGCCTTCCTCGGCCGCCAACGGTCAGTTCCTCGGCGACCTCCAGACCGACAACTGGGTCGCCTGGGACCTCCGGATCCTGGACAGCCACGCCCGCCAGGTCGCCACGATCACCCGCGACTGGACGGGGCTCGACCTGACGAAGTTCTCGCGCCCCGACGACTACGTCGTCCGGATCGACGACACGGTCCACGAGCCGCTGCGCACCCTGGTCGTCGCCTGCGCGCTCAGCCTCGAGATCGTCGTCCGCCCGGACGCCCGCGGGCTCTGAGACCAGGTCGCTACTGGCGTGGCCAGCCGCGGTCATGCTGGCCTTCTTGGCGGCCAGCCTTCTTGGTGGTCGTCTTCTTCGCAGCCGACTTCTTGGTCGCGGTCTTCTTGGCGGCTGCCTTCTTGGTGGTCGTCTTCTTGGCCGCGGCCTTCTTCGTCGGTCCGCTTCGCCGCGGTCTTCGCGGGCTCGGCGTCGTCGGCGTCCTGGTCGTCGAGGTCGTCGAAGATCTCCGAGCCGGTCTCGCCGCGCGCGTTCTTGGCGGCGTCGACCGAGCGCTGCAGCGCGGCCAGCAGGTCGACCACCTCGCCGGAGGTCTTGGTCGAGGTCGGGGTGCGCTTGATCTCGCCGCCCTCGATCTTGGTCTTGACCAGGGTCTCGACCGCCTCGGCGTAGTCGTCCTCGAACTCCGATGGCGTCGAAGTCGCCGGCCAGCGTCTCGACCAGCATGTGCGCCATCTTGACCTCGGCGTCCTTGACCTCGCCGGTCTCGACCGAGAAGTCGGGGGTGCGGATCTCGTCGGGCCACATCATGGTCTGGAGCACGATCACGTCGTCCTTGACCCGCAGCACGGCGATCGTGGTGCGCTGGCGCAGGGCGACGGTGACGACCGCCATCCGGTCGGCGTCGAGCAGCGCCTGGCGGAGCAGGCCGTAGGGCTTGGCGCCGGACTTCTCCGGCTCGAGGTAGTAGGACTTCTCGAACAGCATCGGGTCGATCTGCTCGGTCGGCACGAACTTCTCGACCGCGATCTCGCGGGAGGACGTCGAGGGCAGCTGCTCCATGTCCTCGTCGGTGAGGATGACCATCTCGCCGTCCTCGGTCTCGTAGCCCTTGGCGATGTCGGCGTAGGCGATCTCCTCGCCGTCGATCGAGCAGACCCGCTGGTACTTGATCCGGCCGCCGTCCTTGGCGTGCACCTGCCGGAACGAGACGTCGTGCGACTCGGTGGCGGCGTACAGCTTCACGGGCACGCTGACCAGCCCGAACGAGACCGCGCCCTTCCAGATCGCCCGCATACGCCGTCTCCTCTCGTCGATCTCCAGCGCCCGACCCGCCGGACGCTGCGACCAGTGTGACCGGTGGGACGCCCAGAATCCATCGGTCAGGATGTATGCCATGCGCCCCATGCTCGCGACGACCGGTACCCACGTGCCGACCGACGCCGGCTGGTCGCACGAGGTGAAGTGGGACGGCGTGCGGGTGCTGGCCGACACCACGCGCGGCGGTACGACCCGGCTGCTGAGCCGCAACGAGAACCCGGTGACCGTGGCCTGGCCCGAGCTCAACCGGAGCCCGCTGGGCGACCGCGACCTGCTCGTCGACGGCGAGGTGATCGCGCTCAACGACCGCGGGCTGCCCGACTTCCGGGTGCTCCAGGACCGGATGCACGTCCGCAACGCCGCCAGCGCCGCCCGGCTGGCCGACCGGCTGCCGGCGACCTACATGGTCTTCGACGTGATGCGGGTCGACGGCAAGGACGTCAGCCGACCAGCCGCTGGGGGAGCGGCGCAAGATCCTGCGCGGCCTCGGGCTGGAGCACTCGACCTGGCAGGTCCCCGACGCCTACGACGACGGCCCGATGCTCTTCGACGCCACCCTCCAGCAGGGGCTCGAGGGGATCGTCAGCAAGCGGCTCACCTCGCGCTACGTCTTCGGCGAGCGCAGCCGGAACTGGCTGAAGTTCGCCCACCGCCACCGCCGGTCCTACGTCGTGGGCGGCTGGCGGCCGCAGGAGGGCACCACCGACCGGCTGGCCGCGCTGCTGGTCGGGCGAGGTCACCGCGCGACGGGCTGGTCTACCGGGGCCGGGTCGGCAGCGGCATCGGCGCCGCGGCCAGCCGGCGCGCTCGACGCCGTGGTCGCCCCGCTCGCCCGCGCGGACAGCCCGTTCGACGACGAGGTGCCGGCGCGTCGACGCGCGCGGCACGTTCTGGGTCGAGCCGCGTGCTGGTCGTCGACGTCGAGACGCACGGGGTGGGCTACAGCCGGCTCCGCCAGCCGTCGTACCGCGGGCTGCGCACCGACCTCGACCCCGCCGATCTGGGAGAGCAGCCGTGATCGCCGAGCTGGTGCTGGCCGCCGCGCTGTCGGCGGCCCGCGCCGGGGAGCCCGAGCGCACCCTCGACGGCGTGAGGGTCCGGCTCAGGGACGAGGACCCAGCAGGTCGTCACCGTCAACCACTCCGACGGCTACCGGGCCAGGGTGACCTTCTGGAAGCTCACCGACTCCGGCTGGCGGGCGCGGTTCAGCGCCGAGGACGGCCGGATCGGCTACGGCGGCCTGGTGCGCGGCACCAAGCGCAAGCAGGGCACCGGCACCACGCCGCTGGGCACCTACCGCTCCCGTGGGCCTTCGGCATGGACCCGGCCGAGCGACCGGTGGAAGCTGCGCTACCGCCAGGTCGAGACCGGCGACTTCTGGGTGCAGGACAACGAGTCGGCCCACTACAACCGCTACCGCAACCAGGCCGAGGGCGGCTTCCGCTGGTGGCTGCCGTCGAGCGACCCGGACAGCTCCGAGCGGCTGACCGACTTCCACCACCAGTACCGCCTCTCGGTGGTCACCGACTTCAACACAGGCCAGGTCCGGCACCGCGGCGCCGGCATCTTCCTGCACGTCAACGGCGACGGCGCCACCGCCGGCTGCGTCAGCGCTCCCGGGCGTGTTCATGGACAAGCTGATGCGGGCCCTCGACCCGGCACGGGTCCCGGTCATCGCGGTGGGCCGCTGATGGCGAAGAGGGGGGCCGGCGGACGAGCTTCGAGACGGAGGAGGTGTTCGTCGACGTCGAGGGCCGCACCCTCAAGATCAGCAACCTCGGCAAGGTCCTCTACCCGCGCACCGGCACCACCAAGGGCGAGGTGCTCAGCTACTACGCCCGATCGCGCCGGTGCTGCTGCCGCACCTCAAGGACCGTGCGGTCACCCGGATCCGCTGGCCGCACGGCGTCGAGGACATGAGCTTCTTCGAGAAGAACATCCCGGGCGGCACGCCGTCCTGGGTGCGCACGGTGAAGGTGCCGACCACCGGCTCGCGCACCGCCTCCAAGGAGGACGGCACCCTCACCTTCCCGATCGTCGACGACCTGGCCACGCTGACCTGGCTGGTCAACCTGGCCGCCCTGGAGCTGCACGTGCACCAGTGGACGGTCGGCCGCAACGGCCGGCCCCGCAACGCCGACCGGCTGGTCATCGACCTCGACCCCGGCGAGCCGGCCGGGCTGCACGAGTGCTGCCAGGTCGCGCTGCTGGTCTCCGACGCGCTCGAGGAGCGCGGGACTGGTGCGCCAAGCCGGTGACCAGCGGCAGCAAGGGGCTGCACCTCTACGCCGACCTGCCCAAGCGGCTGCCCTCCGACGAGTCGACCGCGCTGGCCAAGGAGGTCGCCGAGGAGCTCGAGAAGGCGCACCCCAAGCTGGTCACCGCCACCATGACCAAGGCCCGCCGCTCCGGCAAGGTCTTCCTCGACTGGTCGCAGAACTCCGGCTCCAAGACCACCATCTCGCCGTACTCGCTGCGCGGGAAGGAGAAGCCGTACGTCGCCGCTCCGCTCGGCTGGGACGAGGTGGAGGCGGGCGCGGAGGACCCGGACGCGACTCGAGCAGCTCCGCTTCGACGAGGTGCTGGAGCGCGTGGAGGAGTACGGCGACCTGTTCGCCTGACCCTCGCCGGAGCTGGCCGCGCGACGAGCCTCAACGGGTGTTACCCAACCTTGGTGCAGTCGTGGACTGGACGTGGACCACGGCCGGACACAGTCCCCCTAGTTTGGCGATACGGGCCGCTCGGGATGGCCCGACCTTCAGGGGGGTAGGGGTTTGGAGATCGCACCGGTTCCGCACCGGTCGACCCGCGGAGAGCGGCGACGGCTCGCGCTGAGCATGCTCGTCCTGGTGCCGGTGGTGCATGCTGGTGCTGCTGCCCACCGTGCTCGGCCTCGACCGCTACGTCGTGAGCGACCGGTCGATGGACGGCCCGCTCGGGCCGCGGCTCGGTCGTGATGGCCCGCCAGGTGGGACCCACCGACCTCGCGGTCGGCGACGTCATCACCTTCCGGCCGCCGGGCGGCACCGCCGACGACCGAGTGACCCGCCGGATCGTGGCCATCGAGGGCGACGTCGCCATCACCCGGGCCGACAACGCCGACTCCGCCGGCCGGGCGGCACCGGTCCGGCTGCCGCTCAGCCGCAACGACACCTACGCGCGGGTGTGGCTGGGCGTGCCCTGGATCGGCTACCCGTTCGTGGTGGACGGCGGCTGGGTCCTGCTGGCGACGGCCGCGCTGGCGGCGCTGGTCCTGGCTCTCGCGACCGGCCGCCACGCCCCGCAGAAGGTGGTCGCGCCCAGCCGAGCGGGTCTGTCGGTCGGCTGACGGGATACTGCTCACCGTGGATGATCGGTGGGTTGCGCCGCGCGCATCGCCTGTCTAGTCCTATCATCGCGGCATGCCGCAGAGAGTCCTCGTCGTTGAGGACGAGGAGGACATCGCCTTCCCGCTTGTCCGCACCCTCGAGCGCGAGGGATACGACGTGCACTGGGTCGACTCCGGCCAGAAGGCGCTCGACGACGTCCAGGCGCGCCACGCCGACGTCGTCATCCTCGACCTGGGGCTCCCCGACATGGACGGCCTGGAGGTCTGCCGCAAGGCCCGCGACGCCGGCTACGAGGGCGCGATCATGATCGTCACCGCCCGGGCCGGCGAGCTCGACCGGGTGGTCGGCCTCGACTACGGCGCCGACGACTACATGGCCAAGCCGTTCGGGCTGGCCGAGCTCCAGGCGCGGGTCCGCGCGCTGCTCCGGCGTACGACCGCGGCCGCCACGGCCGCCGAGAACGGCACCGAGGGCGGCCTGCGCATCGACGTGGCCGCGCGCCGGGTCTTCTCCGGCGACGACGAGGTGCCGCTGACCGGCAAGGAGTTCGAGGTCCTCAACGTCCTGGTCGCCAACAAGGACAAGGTCGTCTCCCGCACCCGGCTGATGGCCGACGTGTGGGACGAGAACTGGTACGGCTCGACCAAGACCCTCGACGTCACGATCGGCCGGCTCCGCCAGAAGCTCGAGAGCGTCGGCGTCCAGGAGAAGGTCGTGGCCGTGCGCGGCGTCGGGTTCCGCCTCGAGGGCAGCCCTTCCGACTGAGCTGGGTGCCTCAGGGCACGAGGGGGTGACGGGTGCGCGCGCGCCTGACGGCATCGTTCGTCGTCCTCGGCGTCGTGCTGCTGATCGGCGCGCTCTGGGTCCGCGGCTACACGGAGTACTCCCTGCAGCGCACCCACGAGAGCCGCGAGCTGCGCGGCCAGGCGACCACGCTGGCGCTGGTGATCGAGCAGCGCATGGACCTCGACCGGCCGGTTGACCGCGCGTTCCTCGCCGGGGTCGTCGACCCCTCCGACCGGCTCCAGTACGACGCCGCCGACGGCACGTCGATCGTCGTGGAGGGCCAGGACTACGACGAGGACCACGCCGACGACGCGATCCAGACGTCGGTCGACGCCGCCGGCGGCACGCTCACGGTGACCCAGGCCGGCGACGTGCTGGCCCGGCTCGACCGCCCGCGACAAGGGCTCGCTGGGCTTCCTCGTGCTCCTCGTCGCGTTGCTCGCGGCGCTGGTCGGCTACGTGATGGCCCGGCTGCTGTCGCGTCCGTTCCGCCAGCTCGCCGGCGCGGCCGGGCAGCTCGGCCGCGGCCGGTTCGACCTCGACCTGCCCCGCACCCGCATCCCCGAGGCGAAGGCGCGTCAGCCAGGCGCTGCTCACCTCGGCCGGCCAGCTCCAGGAGCGGCTCGCCTCGGAGCAGGCGTTCGCCGAGCACGCCTCCCACGTGCTGCGCACCCCGCTGACCGGGCTCCGGCTGGAGCTGGAGGACCTGGCCCAGCGCGACGACGTACCTCCAGACGTGCGGCAGACCGCCACCCGCTCGGTCGGCCGGATCGAGGCGATGGACGCCGTGGCCGGCGACCTGGTGGCGCTGGCCCGGCGCGGCGCGCTGGTGGCCGGCGCCGAGATCCCACTGCGCGACCTGGCCACCCAGTGCGCCCAGACCTGGGCCGACGCGCTCGACGAGCAGGACCGGCAGCTCACCGCCGCAGTCGAGGGCGACCTCGACACGACCTACACCCCAGGCCCGGTCGAGCACATCCTCGACCTGCTGCTGGCCGACGTCCTCAAGCGCGGCGAGGGCGCGGTCCGGATGGAGTTCGACGCCGACGAGGAGGGCCACCTCTCGATCGGGCTCTCCTGCGAGGGCGTCCGCCCGGTCACCGGCCCGAACGTCGGCATGTCGATCACCCAGGCTCGCGCGGTGGTCACCGCGCTGGGCGGCCGGCTCACCGGTGAGACGCCGCAGCAGCTCTCGATCCTGCTGCCCCGACGCTGAGGACGTCCGACCGCGGCGAGCGGGACCTGCTGCCCTGTGCGCGTGGGTGCCGACGACCGACGATGGTCCTGACGTGGGGTCTTGTCGGGAGGTGGTCGTCACCGTGTCCACCGACGTGCGACCCCCGCCGACCGAGGAGCCTGCCTCGACGCAGCGCGCGGCGCCCTCGGGGTGGCGGCTCGCAGGCCTCGTGTCCTGCTCGGTGACCGCCTTCGCACTTGCGGCGGTCCTCTTCGCCGGCGTCGAGTCTCGCGGGGTCCGCGTCGCCTGCCTGCTCCTGGCCGGCGGAGCCGTCGCGGGCGTCGCCGCCCTGCTGCCCACCTCGTGGCGGGCCAGGACGGCACTGGTCGCCACCACGTTTGTCGCGGCCGTCGGCGTCCTGCCCGTCGTCATGGCCGAGGACCCCGGGCCGGGGCCGACGCCCGACACGCTGAGCATCAACGCCGACTACCTCGCACAGGTGCTGCGGCAAGGACCCTTCACCGAGCCGCTGCCCGCGCCGTTGGTCGCGAGCGGCCTGGCCGACATCAACATCGGAGACTCCAGCGCGGCGCACCGCGTCGACGCGGTGCAGCTGGTGCTCACGAACTCCGAGCAGGCGCCCGGCCCCACCGCCGTGGCCGCGCTGGCCTGGATCGAGACCTACCGCAGCGAGGACGAGGCGCACGCTCGGGCCGAGGCGGCCTTCAGCGATGCCAAGGAGCGCTACGACGGGTTCGGTGGCTTCACCGGCGACGCGGCCGGGTTCTGCGTGGTCGCCGACACCTACTGGCTGTGCGGCGGCTCCCGAGGGATGACCTACGCCGAGGTCGACCTCTCGCCCAACCCCAACTCCACCAACGGCCTGGCGACCAGCACCCTGGCCGCCCTGCTCGACTACTCCGCCCGTGCGGCCAAGGTGGCGGCCACCGACTGACGGGACCGGCTCAGCCGGCCGGGAGCGGCGGCGGGACCGGGCTGGGGAGGTAGCGGCCGGCGTTCCGCTGCGGGCGGGTGCCGTCGAGGTCGTCGATGCCGTAGCGGTCGGCCAGCTCCCCGGCGTCGACGACCTGGCCGGTGAGTTTCATCGCGTCCGGGTCGGCGGCGAGCGCGGCCATCACCCGCGCTGCCAGGTGGGGCGTCTCGGTCTTCCCGGCCAGCTCCTCCTCGGTGTGGTGGGTCAGCATCAGCTCGGTGCGCATCCAGCCGGGCGCGACCGCGATCACGGGGATGCCCCTGTCCTGGAGGTGGTAGCCCAGTGCGTAGACCAGCCGGTTCTTGGCCGCCTTGCTCGACTCGTAGGGCACCCACGCCGGCGGCTCGGGGGTGTGCCAGGTCGTGGTGAGCACGATGCCGGAGCGGGCGGGGCCCATCGCCAGGCGGAGGGTGAGCATCGTGGTCACGAAGTCGGAGTAGGCGCCGCCGAGGAGCATCGCCCGGAACTGGTCCATCGGCTCGTCCCAGACCTCCTCTCCGTCCACTCCTGCGTGGTGGTCGTGGCCGCCCCACGCGTTGTTGATCAGTGCGTCGATCCGGCCGTGGCGGTCGAGCACGCCACGCAGCAGGGCCTCGACCTGGTCGGGCTCGGCGTGGTCGCAGCGGTGCCACTCGCCGTCGCCGCCGGCGGCCCTCACGGCGTCGAGGGTGCCCTCGAGCGTGAGGTCGTCGACCGCGGTCTGGGTGGGGTCGTCGCGGGTGCTGCGCGCCGTGCACACGACGTACGCCCCCGCCGCCGCCAGCTCCACCGCGGTGGCTCGGCCCAGCCCGCGCGAGGCGCCGCTGATCAGCGCAATCCGTCCTGACAGGGGTCCGTCGTCCGCCATCGTTCGATCCTGCCTCGGAGCGGCGCCGATCGCATGACCGCTCTTGCGCACCCCGCGGGTCCGCCGGGCAGGATGGCGCGGTGGACCACATCGACGCACCCGGCCTCGGGTCGCTGCCCGTGCTCAGCCACGCCGTCCGTGCGGGCGACGTCATCTACTGCTCCGGCCAGGTGCCGCTCGGCCCCGACGGGGAGCTCGTCGACTCCGGCATCGGCGCGATGACCCGCCAGGTCGTGGCCAACCTCGAGCAGGTGCTGGCGGCGGCCGGTGTGACGATCGCGGACGTCGTCCGCACCAACGTCTACCTGGTCGACATGGCCGACTACTCGGGCATGAACGACGCCTACGTCGAGCTCTTCCCGCACCGGCCGGCCCGCACCTGCGTCCAGGTCGCGGCCCTGCCGGTCGGCGCGCGCATCGAGATCGACTGCATCGCGGTCTCGCGTCACACCTGAGCCGACGAGATCAGCTGACTCTTGACGGCCACCACATCGTCCAGAGCACCAGGTTGGTGTCCTTGTGGTAGCCGACGTAGACCCGGAGCTCCGACAGCGGGTGGTCGCAGGCGCGATACATCTTGATCCTCAGCCGAGGGTTCGAGATCCTGGAGCTGCCGAGCGAGTCGAGCAGGTCCGTGACCCTGACCCCGCGGTGGCGCACGTCCCACTTGTCTTCGAGCTTGAGGCGTCCGATGGGGTTGTCGGTCGGCGGCGGCACCCTCGACATCCAGTCGTGACCGGCCGGGATGACGATGCCGAAGTCTCGCGCGCCGTAGAACTCACGCTTGGACACGCAGGGGCGCTTGTCCTCGGCCTGAGCGGGCTGTGCGGTGGTCATGAGGGCCGTCGTCGCGGCGAAGGTCGCGAGGATGCCAGCCAAGAAGGACGGTGTCTTGCGGCTCTGGGTCATGCCTCGCAGCGTGCGAGCGTGCCCGCTAAGGCGGGGTTGCCGCTTCATCAAGAGCTCGTCAAGACGACGTAGACGGATCATGGCTGGCTCATCGGCGGGCCGGGCGGCGACGGGAGCCGTTCCGCTGTGCTCGTGACCAAAGTCCCGACTCGCTACTTGCTCTTCCCTGCGGCTCTTTGGTGGTCTCCGGTCACACGCGCACCAGTTCCTCCACAGATTGCGCGCAGCCCCTTCCGGTCCGCCAAGAGGTGGTTTACGGTCGCCGGGACGAAGGGCTCCTTCTCGGGAAACTCGGGGTCTCCGTGACGACGACCCATGCGGGCGCGCCGGCGACGGCGCGCGACGAGCTCGTGGAGCGGCTCGACGCGCACGTGCGCGAGGTGGTCCGCCGCGAGGGCGTCGACCCGCAGGCCGATGCGGGCGTCGTGCGTCGCATCGCGGAGTCGGTGGTGCGCGACCACGACGAGCGCAGCCTGACCGGGGTGGTGGCGGCGGTGCACGACGCGGAGGGCGTGGTCGGCGAGCTGGTCGCGCGGGTCAGCGGGTTCGGGCCGCTGCAGCCGTTCCTCGACGACCCGGCCGTCGAGGAGGTCTGGATCAACTCGCCCGACCGGGTGTTCGTGGCCCGCCACGGCCGCCACGAGCTGACCAACCTCGTGCTGACCCGGGCGCAGGTGCACGAGCTGGTCGAGCGGATGCTCAAGAGCTCGGGCCGGCGGATCGACCTGAGCCAGCCGTTCGTCGACGCGATGCTGCCCGAGGGGCACCGCCTGCACGTCGTGCTCGAGGGCATCATCGCGGGGCTTCAGCGCCGTCAACATCCGCAAGTTCACGCGTCCGCGCCCACCGCCTGCAGAGCCTGGTCGAGCTCGGCAGCCTCAGCCCACGGGCGGCGGCGTTCCTCGAGGCGTCGCGTTCGGGCCGGGCTCAACATCCTGGTCGCCGGCGGCACCCAGGCCGGCAAGACCACGATGCTCAACTGCCTGGCCGCCGCGATCCCCGGCGGCGACCGGGTGGTGAGCGCGGAGGAGGTCTACGAGCTGCGGTTCACCCACCCCGACTGGGTCGCGCTCCAGACCAGGCAGCGGGGGCTCGAGGGCACCGGCGAGGTGCGGCTGCGCGACCTGGTGAAGGAGTCGCTGCGGATGCGGCCGTCCCGGGTGATCGTGGGGGAGGTGCGGGCCGAGGAGTGCCTCGACCTGCTGCTCGCTCTCAACGCCGGGCTGCCCGGGGATGTGCACGATCCACGCCAACAGCGCGCGCGAGGCGCTGGTGAAGTGCTGCACGCTGCCGCTGCTGGCCGGCGAGAACATCTCGGCGCGGTTCGTGGTGCCGACCGTCGCGGCCAGCGTCGACCTGGTCGTCCACCTCGGGCATCGACGAGCACGGCGTACGCCGGGTCAACGAGATCGTCGGCGTGCCGGGCCGGGTCGAGAACGACGTCATCGAGACCGAGCCGATCTTCGTGCGGCACGGCACCGAGCTGCGGCGCACCGGAGGGCTGCCGCCGCGGCTCGAGCAGTTCGAGCGCCGCGGCATCGACGTGCACCGGCTCCTCAGCGGACAGCAGGAGGGATAAGGCGTGACTCTCAGTCCCTGGCGGCGCCGGACGCCGCCGAGATCACGCGCTGGCGGCGGCGCCGACCCGTCGAAGACGCCCAGTCTGAGCGCGTGCCGGCGTCTTGCCACCACGCGCCTGGACGACGCCGGCACCCACCACGGATCGAGAGGCACGCCCTGATGGGCGCGCTCGTCGGGCTCGGGGTCGGCGTCGGGCTGCTGCTGGTCTGGTCGGCGTTCTTCGTCGCCGCGCCGCCCCGGGCCGCCCGGCGCAGGGCCGCACCGCCGAGCTGCTGGCCCGGGCCGGGCTGGGCGAGGTCTCGATCACCGGGTTCGTCGCTGCTCTGCGTCATGGCCGGCGCGGTCACGGCGTTCGTCGTGCAGGTCGGTGTCCCGCACGCCGCCGGTGGCGCTCGCCTTCGGTCTGATCGGCGGCTACCTGCCCGGTCGCCGTGGTCAGCGGGCGGGCGCGGCGACGGCAGCGCGAGTTCGCCGAGGTCTGGCCCGAGGCCGTCGACAACCTCGCGTCGCGCCGTGCGCGCCGGCATGTCGCTGCCCGACGCGCTGGCGGCGCTGGGCGTCCGCGGACCGGAGCCGCTGCGGCCGGCGTTCGACGCGTTCGCCCTGGACTACCAGGTGACCGGACGGTTCGGCGAGAGCCTCGACCGGCTCAAGGCGCGGCTGGCCGACCCGGTCGGCGACCGCGTCGTCGAAGGGCTGCGGGTCGCCCGCGAGGTCGGAGGCGGCGACCTCGGGCGGTTGCTGCGCAACCTGTCCGGCTACCTCCGCGAGGACGTCCGCACCCGGGGCGAGCTGGAGTCGCGACAGGCCTGGACCGTCAACGGCGCCCGGCTGGCGGTGGCGGCGCCCTGGCTGGTGCTGCTGTTCATGTCGTTCCAGACCGAGGTGATCCACCGCTACGCCTCGCCCGCCGGCGCCCTGGTGCTCGCGGTCGGGGCGGGGCTCTGCCTGGTCGCCTACCGGCTGATGATGCGGATCGGCCGGCTGCCCGTCGAGCGCCGGATCCTGCCGATGACGCCGGCGGCCTGGGGAGCCCTGCTCGGTGCCGTGCTGTGCCGGCGGGCTGCTGCTCGTCGGGTCCCGGCTCCTGGCGCTGCGGCGTCCGCGGCTGGAGACCCGGGTGCTGCCCTACGTCCGCGACCTGCCCCAGGTCGACGACCCGGCCCGCTGCCGACCACATCGGCGGCACAGGGCGTGTTCGGCCCGCTCCTGCAGTCGGCCGCCGACGCGGTCGAGCGGGTCCTCGGCGGCGCGGCCTCGGTCCGGCGGCGGCTCGAGCGGGCCGGTCGCTGACGGCGACGGTGCGCGGAGTTCCGGGTGCAGCAGGTCGTCTGGGGGCTGGTCGCGTTCGCCGCTCGCCGCGGCCTACTCCCTCCTCAAGGCGCTGACCCACCCCGGTGGGGTGCTGCCGGCGATGCTGCTCTGCCTCACCGCGTTCGCCGTCGGCGTCCTCGCGCGCGACCACCACCTCACCTCGCAGGTCAAGCAGCGCGAGCGCCGGATCCTGGCCGAGTTCCCGACCGTCGCCGAGCTGCTCGCGCTCGCGGTCGCGGCCGGCGAGAGCCCGGTGGCGGCTCTCGACCGGGTCGTACGCCGCTCGGGCGGCGAGCTCTCCACCGACCTGGCCAGGGTGCTGGCCGAGGTCCGCACCGGCGAGCCGGTGGCCTCGGCGTTCGACCGGATGGCCGCCACGACCGGGCTGCCCCTGGTGGCGCGGTTCGCCCAGGGCATCGCGGTCGCGGTCGAGCGCGGCACCCCGCTCGCCGACGTCCTCCACGCCCAGGCCGCCGACGTCCGCGAGGCCGGCCGCCGCGAGCTGATCGAGGTCGCCGCCCGGCGCGAGGTCGCGATGATGGTGCCGGTGGTCTTCCTGGTGCTGCCGGTGACCGTGCTCTTCGCGTTCTGGCCCGGCGTCGTCGGACTCTCGCTCACGGCCCCCTGAACCACCGTGAGCACCTCTCGGGAAAGGAAGCACCATGCAGCACCTCCACTCCGCACTGACCCGTCTCTGGCTCGAGGTCACCGCGCCGCGGGTCCGTGACGAACGCGGCGACGTGCCCGGCTGGGTCCTCGTCACCGTGATGACCGCCGGGCTGGTGATGGTCGATCTGGGGCGTGGCCGAGGGCCAGCTCCGCTCGATGCTGTCCGAACGCCCTCGGCTCCGTGAAGTAGCCCGTGTCCCTGCCGACGCGCGCCGCACCGAGCGGGGCGCGGCGGTCGTCGACGTCGTGCTGGTGATGGTCGTGCTGGTGCCGGTCGTGCTCGGGATCCTGCAGGTGGCGCTGGTGCTCTTCGTGCGCAACACCCTGGCGTCGGCGGCCTCCGAGGGCGCCCGGCTGGCCGCCACCCGCGACCGCGGCCCGGCCGACGGCGCGGCCCTCACCCGGGCGCAGATCGACGGCGCGGTGTCCGGGAGGTTCGCCCAGGACGTGTCCGCGCGACAGGTCGGTGACACGGTCGAGGTCACCGTGCACGCCCGGGTGCCCGCGCTCGGCATCGGCGGCCCGGGCGTCGAGCTGACCGTCACCGGCCACGCGTCGAGGAGCCGCCGTGAGCCGCGCTAGGCCGAGCAGCCGGTCCAGCCGGGCGAACGAGCCGCCCAGCCCTCCTCGTGCCCACCGTCGGTGTCGGTACTCCTCGTGCGCGAGCACCAGCCGGGTCCGGTCGCCGTCGGGCGTGATTGGACGGTGACCGTGGTCGCGGCCTCGTCGTCGTGCTCCCAGTCGAAGGTGAAGACCAGCCGGGTCGGGGGCTCGACCTCGACGTACTGCCGCCCACGACCCAGTCGCCCATCTCGACCCGCCAGGTGCCGCCGGGCCGCACGTCGAGGTCGGCAGGTGGTGGCCAGGTCCGGGTTGGGGCAGAACCAGCGGGCCATCAGCTCGGGGTCGGTGAAGTAGGCGTAGACGCGCTCGGGCGGCGCGGCATAGGTCCGGTCGAGGGTGAAGCCGAGGTCGGAGACGGTCATGTGAGCCCTTTGCTGTCGGAGGCCAGAGAGTCGTGGAGTCGGTCGAGCGCGGAGGTCCAGAAGGTGCGCCGGTCGGTGAGCCAGGCCTCGAGCTCGCCCAGCGGCTCGGGCCGGAGCCGGCAGGTGACCACCCGGCCGTGCTTGCGGCGTTCGACCCAGCCGGCGTCCTCGAGCACACCGACGTGCTTGCGGATCGCGGTCAAGGTCATCGCGTACGGCGTCGCGAGCTCCGACAGGCTGGCCGGCCCCTGGGCGAGCCGCTCGACCAGCCCGGCGCGGGTCGGGTCGCCGAGGGCTGCGCAGAGGACGGCGACGGTCACGACAACAGTGAACCATTTGGTTCAGTGTTGAGGCAACCAGTGCACCGTGATCAACGGGGGAGCGCGCTGGTCGAGCTGACCTGGCTCGGCATGCTGCTGCTCGTCCCGCTGCTGTGGATCGTGCTCAGCGTCTTCCAGGTGCAGCAGGGCGCGTTCGGCGTCAGCAGCGCCGCGCGCGCCGCCGGCCGGGCCTACGCGCTCGCGCCCAACGACGCCCTCGGCCGGGCGCGCGCCGAGCGGGCCGCCCGGCAGGCGCTGGCCGACCAGGGGCTGACCGGCGCGCCGCTCACGGTGACGCGTCAGCTGCACGCCGTACCCCCACGACTGCCACCAGGGCACCTCGGTCGTCACCGTCCGCGTCGCCACCCGGGTCGACCTGCCGCTGCTGCCGGACGTGCTCGGCGGCCGGGCGCCGAGCTTCGCCCTGGACGCGTCGCACACGGTGCCGGTCGGCCAGTACCAGGAGGTCGACGATGGCTCCCCCTGATCCACGGACGCGGGACGAGCGGGGCCAGGCGACCGTCCTCATCGTCGGCTTCGCCGTGCTCATCGCCATGGTGGTCGCGCTCGTGGTCGACAGCCTCGGCGGCCTACCTCCAGCGCCAGGGGCTCGACACCCTCGCCGACGGAGCCGCCCTCCGCGGCGCGGACCTCGGGGCCACCGGCGAGGACGTCTACGAGGGCGGCGTGCCCGAGGACACCCTGGCGCTCACCCCCGCCCAGGCGCGAGCAGCGGTCGGCGCCTACCTCCGCGGCGCCGGCGCCTACGCCCGCTACCCCGGCCTGTCCTACGCGGTCCGGATCGACGGCGACCGCGTCGAGGTCAGCCTGCACGCGCCGCTCGAGCCTGCCCCTGACCATCCCCGGCTCGCCGGAGCGCGCCACCGTCGGAGCCAAGGGTCGGCGGTCGTCGGCGTGGACGGCTGAAGCCGACGAGCCGGGTCACGACGTCCGACCGTGGCGACGGGGACATTCGACCCTTCGGCCGCCGCGGGGCGGCCTACCGTCCGAAGCATGGGAGCTTGCTCGCGGGTGTCCCTCTGTGCCGTGGTCGCGCTGCTCGTGGCCGTGCCCCCGGCTCTGTCGGTGGCCGAGGCCGGCGGCGCGCGGGTCCCGTCGGCACCGCGCTCGGCCGGGCTTCGGCGCCATCGCCGGCCCGTGCGGCGCGGTGACGCCCGAGCTGGTGAAGCCGACGCCGTCGCAGCTCGACAACCGGCTCGACGTCGGCGCCGACCCCTTCGACCCCGACGACCTGGCGCTGCTCACCCCGGGTGGGCAGGCGGTCTACCTGGCGCCGAGCACGGGCGGCACCGGCACGCTCGCCCAGGTCTTCGCGTTCGAGCTGCTCGCGCGCTGCGAGGGCGCGGCGCTCCTCAAGACAGACCTTGAGATCGGCTCGGGGCCGGGGACAGCCTGCGGACGAGCCTGCTCGTCAGGATCGGCACCAGCAAGGTGGGGGTGATGGTGACGCGCGCCTTCCGGCCGCCGCCGATCCCGTTCACCCGGGCCGACGCCGACACGCTGGTGTGGAAGAAGCTCGAGGACGTCCACCAGAGCACAGCGGCGGTGCTCCCCGAGGACGCCCGGGTGAAGCAGCTCCTCGTGGTGGTGGCGCCCGACGACGACGCCGCTCAGAAGGTCAGGAACGCCTGGCTCGCCCAGTCGGCCGCGACCAGGGCCGACACAGTCGTCTACGTCGTGACGACGGATGGCGCCGACGCGCCCCTGTACTGACCGACCGGCGGGGCGTGAAGACCCCGTCAGGGCCATTGCACGAGGCGGGTGGGCTTCCTAACGTCGGCAGATGGACCACGACACGTTCAGCGTTGCGACGTTCAACCTCTACAACTTCCAGCTCCCCGGGCTGCACATGAACCCGTTCCAGAAGCCCTGGACCAAGGACGAGTTCAACCACAAGGTGTCGTGGGTCGCGCCGGATGCTCGACACGATCGACGCCGACATCGTCGGCCTCCAGGAGCTCTGGAACGCCGAGGCGATGGAGACGGTGCTGGCGCGGCAGGCGCTCGAGGGCAAGTACGACCTGCTGGCGACCCCGGCGACCGGCTCGAAGATCGTCTGCGCGGCCCTGGTCCGCAAGGGGCTGCTCCGCGGCACGCCGACCGTGGGTCTCGACGTTCCCCGACGCGGTCCGGCTCGAGGCCTCAGACGCCATGGACCCGCAGTCGCCGGCCATCTCGGTGCACATCCCGGGCTTCTCGCGGCCGGTGCTCAACTTCCAGGTCGCGCTGCGCGACGCACCGCCGCTCACCGAGGTCTTCGTGGCCCACCTCAAGTCCAAGCTGCCGACCCAGGTCAACGGCGAGGCGTGGTACGACGCCGACCCGGAGACCTACCGAGACCACCGCAACGCGCTCGGGCGGCGCGATCTCGACCATCCGGCGTACGGCGGAGGCCACCGCGCCTGCGCGTGCTGCTGACCGAGGTCATGAAGGGGACCGAGACACCGGTGCTCGTGCTCGGTGACCTCAACGACGGCCAGCACAGCAACACCATCAACATCCTCACCGAGCAGCCGAACTACCTCGTGGGCGACTCGCAGGGCGGCGCCGACATCGGCCTCTACACCGCGCAGACGCTGCAGGAGTATCGCGACACCCGCGACGTCTACTACACCCACGTCCACCAGGACCTGCGCGAGTCGCTCGACCACGTGCTGGTCAGCGAGCAGTTCTACGACCACAGCCGGCGCCGCAAGTGGCTCTTCGACGGGCTCACCATCAACAACGACCACCTCAACGACGAGGACCACCGCGCCACCGGCACCGGCGACCACGGCATCGTGAAGGTCTCCTTCCGGTGGCGGCCGTTCGCGGCCGACCGTCGTCATAGCCTGAGAGGCATGCGCCGTCTCGTCGCCGCCCTCGCCACCTGCTCGCCACCACCGCCACCCTGACCTCGCTCGTCGCCGCGGGAGCGGCGCCCGCGCAGGCACGGACCCCGCCAGGCAGGTACGCCCAGCAGGCGTTCGCCGCGACCAACGCCCACCGCGCCCACGACGGCCTCAAGGCGCTGAAGGCCACCAGCTGCCTCAAGCGGGCGGCGGTCCGGCAGGCCAAGGCGATGGCGCGGCGGGAGCAGATGTTCCACCAGGACCTCGGCGCCGTGATGAAGGAGTGCAGGCTCAGCACCGCCGGCGAGAACGTCGCCTCCGGCTATCGCACCGGCACAGTCGGTGGTCAACGACGGGTGGATGACCTCCGAGGGCCACCGCGCCAACATCCTCAACCCGTCGTTCCGGCTGATGGGGATCGGTGCCCGCAAGGGCCACGACGGCCGGTGGTACGTCTCGCAGGTGTTCGGCCGCAGGGCTTGAGTTACGGGAAACAGACGACCGGCCCCGTCCGCGAAGGACGAGGCCGGTCGGTCAGCTCACGAAGCCGGGGGCTCAGTGGTGGTGGTGCCTGCGGTGGTGCTTCTTCTTCTTGACCTTCACCTTGACCGTCGTCTCGCTTGCCTTGGCGGCGGTCGAACCCAGGTACTTCACGGTCAGCGTGTGCTTCCCGGCCTTGAGGTTCTTGGTGACGTGGATCTTCACCGTGCCATCCACGAGGGTGCCGGTCCCGATCAGCTTCGAGCCGTCGTAGACCTCGACCGTGCCGGTGGGGGTGACACCGGCTGCGGTCACGGTCGCCGTGACGTTGAAGTCCTTCTTGAACTTCACCTTCTTCGGGGCCGACGCCGTCGTGGTCGACGCCACCTGCGTGGGCGGAGCCGCAACGACGGTAGCCGTCACGTTGGCAGTGCCCGCGTTGTAGGCGGCGTCGCCCGGGTAGGACGCGGTCAGGGTGTGCGTCCCGACAGGTGTGGACGCCGGCAGG
Organism: uncultured Actinomycetota bacterium; assembly: GCA_963793315.1. Classification (GTDB taxonomy): domain Bacteria; phylum Actinomycetota; class Actinomycetes; order Propionibacteriales; family Nocardioidaceae; genus Nocardioides. The sequence continues at coordinate 69,976 of CAWBZR010000012.1, forward strand.
GTGAAGGTGGCGCTACCGGCACTCAGGGTGGCGGTGCCGATGGTGGTGCCGCCCTCCTTGAGCGTGACGTCACCGGTCGCGACGCCGGCCGTGCCGGACACGGTCACGGTGACCGAGCTCGGCGACCCGAAGGTCGAGGGCTCGGGCGCGTGCACCCCGGAGACGACCGGGTCGACCGTCACCGGGTCGGCGACGATGGACCACGCGAGGTGGATCGAACCCGTGTCGCCGTCGTAGCCGTCGGCCGAGATCTTGTACGCCGTGCCGGCCGTGACGTGGGTGACGACCTTGCTGGTGTAGATCCCGCCGGGGTTGTCCTCGTCGTCGTTCTCGGCGACGAGCGTCAGCGCGTTGACCGCCGAGCCCGTGAAGATGCCGAGCACGGTGTCGAAGTCGCTGCCCTCCATCGTGAGCGTCGCGTCGCCGCTCGTCGTGGGCGTCCACGAGTACCAGACCGAGGCGCCACCGTGACCGGCCACCTCGGGCTCGCCCGGCTCCATCGTGCCGTTGTCGTTGGATCCGGTCGTGTTGCCCGCGTTGCCGCTGAGCGCGACTGCGTCGGCGAAGTCGTCGTTCGCCGGCGGCACCGGCACGGGGGAGGTCTCACCGAGGTGGGTGACGTCCACGTGCATGGTCGAGGCGCAGGCGTTCTCGTCGACGTGCAGGTCGAGGTTCGACGGCGTGCCCTCGTGGAACTTGCTGTTGGGCGTCGAGGCGTTGTCGAAGTCGTTGTTGCTGGTGGTGCCGGGCCACGGGTCGCCCGCGTCGCCGCGGTTGGTGCCGTTCTCCAGATCCTCGAGGCCGTCGGCCTGCATGACGGCGACCAGCGGGTCGGTCTCGTCCGCGTTGGCGCCGTTGCTCGGCGTCACGGTCTCGTCGATGCGGTAGATGACGATGCCGCAGCCGGGCGTCGACGCGTCGTAGCCCTGCTGGGTGCGGTTCTCGAGCATGAAGAACTCGCCGGTGCCGTTGTGCTCACCGAAGAGCCAGTCGGTGCCGCCGGGGTTGGGGCCGAGCAGCAGGCTCTGGTGCGCCGCCACCGCGATGTCGTCGCTCACCGTGGCCGCGGTCGGCATGACCCAACCCTGGTAGTAGAGCGAGTAGGCGTCGGGGTAGGACGGGGAGTCGCCGGGCTCGTGGCCGGCTCCCGTGGACTCGCCCCACGAGCCGCTGCCCATGAGGCTCCACTCGCCGACGCCCTCGCCGGACTGGTCGGTGTCGTAGAGGTCGGGCCAGTTGATGTCGTGGCCGAACTCGTGGGCCATGATGCCCATCGTGGCCTTGTGCCCGGGGTTGTCGCCCGAGTTGCAGTGCCACTCACCGAAGGTGGTGTAGCCCGACCCGCCGATGGTCTTGCCGTCCACGGTGGGCAGGGTGATGCCGGCCGAGTTGAGGTCCCACTCGTGGCCCCAGATGCTCTTGCCGCAGTCATCGCCGCCGTACGACGTCTCGAAGCCCGCGCCGATGATCGTGACGTGCAGCTCGTCGGTGGTGATCTCACCGTCGGCCGGCTGGCCGTTGGTGCCGTCGAACGAGGCGTAGTCGACGCAGTTCTCGGTCGCCTTGATCGCGTCGGCGACGTACTGCTCGGTGGCGCTGCCGTTGACGCCGGTGTTGGGGTGGTTGTAGGGGAGGGTGATCCAGTTCGTCACCCCGTCGTTCGGCGTGCCGCAGTCCTCGGTGGCGGCCTTGACGCCGAAGTTGCCCTGGCTCGCCTCGTCGTAGAAGTCGTCGACGCTGCCCGAGGGGCCGAAGTAGTGGTTGGCCCAGTCGGCCTCGGTGGAGCCGGTGGCGTGGTGCTGGACGTCCTGGAACTCGACCAGGATCACCAGCTCCTTGTCGTTGCCGGTGCCGCCCAGCGGCGCCTTCGAGGGGGTCGCGCTGGCACTCGGCGCGGGGACGAGGTGCTTCGCCGCCGCCGGGGGCGTGCCCTGGCCGGCCGCCACGCCCGAAGGCCTGAGCTTGCCGGAGGCGGACAGGCCCGCGGCGTAGCGCCAGACACCGTCGGCGCCCTTGACCACGGTGTAGTCGCCCTTGACCGTGGCGGTGCCGTGGGCCAGGTGGTCGCCGAAGTCGTGCACCCGGAGGGTGCTTCCGTCCGGCTGGGTCACGGTGTACGGCGCGGGGTTGACCGGCGCGCCGGCGTATCCGAGCCTCGTGGGCGCGGACGAGGCGGCCGGAGCGGCCTCGGTGGGGGTGGACGTGAGCGCGAGTCCTGCGAGCGCAAGGGCCGCGGTGGCGACCCCTGACAGCGCACGACGCTTGGTGGATTGTTTCCCGATAGACATGGGCGCACCTTAAGGGTCTTCTTAGGCAGTGAGACAAGTCACCCGCCGGGTGAATTCTCCGAAAGACCTGTCGACAACCTGCACGACCCGCGGAGATCGTGCGGGCGGCGCAGCGTCGGAATCGGTGCGCGACACCGTCCGCAGTAACCTTGCCTGTTGTGGCAGGACCCGACTTCGACACCGAGATCAAGCAGCTCAAGGCGACCATGAGCACCATCGAGCAGGTGCTCGACCTCGACGCCATGCGCCGCGAGATCGACGAGCTCGGCGTCCAGGTCGCGGCCCCCGACCTGTGGGACGACCAGGCCAACGCGCACCCGCGTCACCGGCCGGCTCTCGGCGCTCCAGGGCGAGGTCGACCGGGTCACCGCGCTCGGCGGCCGCATCGACGACCTCGAGATCATGGTCGAGCTCGGCCAGGAGGAGGGCGACGCCAAGACGCTGGCGGAGGCCGAGACCGAGCTCGCCAAGATCCGCAAGACGGTCGAGGCGCTCGAGGTCCGCACCCTCCTCTCCGGGGAGTACGACGAGCGCGACGCGATCGTCACGATCCGCTCGGGCGCGGGCGGGGTCGACGCCGCCGACTTCGCCGAGATGCTGATGCGGATGTACACCCGCTGGGCCGAGCAGCACAGCTATCCGGTCGAGGTCTACGAGGTGTCCTACGCCGAGGAGGCCGGCATCAAGTCCGCGGAGTTCGCGATCCACGCGCCCTACGCCTACGGCACCCTCTCGGTCGAGTCCGGCACCCACCGGCTGGTCCGGATCAGCCCGTTCGACAACCAGGGCCGGCGGCAGACCTCGTTCGCCGCGGTCGAGGTGGTGCCCATGCTCGAGCAGACCGACGAGATCGAGGTCGACGAGAACGACGTCCGCACCGACGTCTTCCGCTCCGGCGGCCCGGGCGGCCAGTCGGTCAACACCACCGACTCCGCGGTCCGGCTGACCCACATCCCGACCGGCATCGTGGTCAGCTGCCAGAACGAGAAGTCGCAGCTCCAGAACAAGGCCTCGGCCATGGTCGTCCTCAAGGCCAAGCTGCTCGCGCGGAAGAAGGCCGAGGAGGCGGCGCTCAAGAAGGACCTCAAGGGCGACGTCGTCGCGGCCTGGGGCGACCAGATGCGCAGCTACGTCCTCAACCCCTACCAGATGGTCAAGGACCTGCGGACCAACCACGAGGTCGGCAACCCGGCCGCGGTCTTCGACGGCGCCATCGACGACTTCATCGAGGCCGGCATCCGCTGGCGCCGCGGCGCGGAGCGCGCGGCCGAGAACTAGGACTGGGCCGAGGCCGCCGCCTCCAGCACCCCCACGCACCAGCGTCCCGCACGGTCGACCGGGTCCCAGTCGGCGCCGGCGGGTCGGGCGACCTCGCAGACCAGCCACGCGTCACCGAACAGGCCGCGGTACGACGCTCGCACGCCGTCGTCCCTGGTGCAGGTCAGCGCCAGGGTCGGGGCGCCGTACGCCGGTCCGGCGCCGACCTCGCAACCGGCGGCCTTGCCGGCGACCTTGACCAGGCGCTGGGCACCGGCGGCGTCGACCGGAGGGGCGAACACCCACGCCTGGGCCGTCGTCCCGTCCGCCGCGGTGTAGCGGCAGCCGAACTCGTGGACGAGGTCCTCCACGCCGTTGCCGACGTCGATGGTGTCGCCGTTGTCCCACGACGCCGAGTCCGCGGGATCGTCGCCCAGCGCGGCGGCCACCTGGCGCTCGTCGAGCGCGTCGCAGAACGCCCCGCGGGTCACCACCAGGCCGGACGCGTCGAACGCCGCCAGCGTCGTCGTCGAGAACGACTCCTTGGCCGGCGTCGGCTCGTCTCCGCCGCCGCCACCGCCCTCGCTGCCCAGCGTGACGACCCCGACACCCACCACCACCGCGGTCACCACTCCCGCGACGAGCAGGAAGGGGACGGGCACGCGCATGCCACGAGGGTAGGGCCGGCCAGGCGATGGAAGGATGCGACGGATGGGCGCACCTCGCGAGATCCACGCCGCCGCGGCCGGGCAGCTCGAAGGGGCGCTCGGTCTCGACGCGCTGGTTGGTGACGGCGGTCTCAGCCCCGAGCGCCGGCAGACCTTCGCGCTGCGGCTGGACCGCTACTGGCCCGACCTCGAGGCGGCGGTCACCGAGGTCCACCCCGACTCCGGCCGTGGCGGGCGAGCTGCTGACCCGGCTGGTGCGCGCCGCTGCGACGGCGTACGCCGAGCGCCCGGCCGACCTGCACCAGCTCGACCAGCGTCGGCTGCTGACCCCCGACTGGCTGCAGCAGCCGGGGATGTTCGGCTACGCGTGCTACGCCGACCGGTTCGCGGGCGACCTCAAGGGCGTGGCCAAGCACCTCGACCACCTCGAGGACCTCGGCGTCACCTACCTCCACCTGATGCCGCTGCTGGAGCCGCGCGAGGGCGACAACGACGGCGGGCTACGCCGTCCGGGACTACCGCGCGGTCCGGCGCCGACCTCGGCACCACCGACGACCTGCGCGACCTCGCGACCACGCTGCGCGGCCAGGGGATCAGCCTGGTCATGGACCTGGTCCTCAACCACGTCGCCCGCGAGCACGACTGGGCGGTGCGCGCCCGGGCCGGCGACGCCGAGTCGTCCCGCTACCGCGACTACTTCCACGTCTTCCCCGACCGCGACCTGCCCGACCAGCTACGAGCGGACGCTGCCGGAGGTGTTCCCGGACTTCGCGCCCGGCAGCTTCACCTGGGACGACGAGCTCGAGGGCTGGGTCTGGACGACGTTCAACGAGTGGCAGTGGGACCTCAACTGGGCCAACCCGGCGGTGCTGGCCGAGTTCGCCGAGATCATCCTGTGGCTGGCCAACCTCGGCGTCGAGGTGTTCCGGCTCGACGCGATCGCGTTCCTCTGGAAGCGGATGGGCACCAGCTGCCAGAACCAGCCCGAGGTGCACGCGCTCACCCAGGCGCTGCACGCGCTGACCCGGATCGCGGCGCCGGCCGTGGCGTTCAAGGCCGAGGCGATCGTGGGGCCGCGCGACCTGGTGCAGTACCTCGGCACCGGCCGGCACGCCGGCCGGGTCAGCGACCTCGCCTACCACAACAGCCTGATGGTGCAGATCTGGTCGATGCTCGCCACCGGCAACACGATCCTGGCCCGGCAGGCGCTCGCGCGCGCTGCCGCCGACGCCCGAGCACCGGCACCTGGATCACCTACGTGCGCTGCCACGACGACATCGGCTGGGCGATCGACGACTCCGACGCCCACGCCGCCGGCGTCACCGGACCGGGGCACCGGCACTTCCTCTCCGACTGGTACGCCGGCACCTTCCCGGGCTCCTGGGCCGAGGGGCTGGTCTTCCAGGCCAACCCCGCGACCGGCGACCAGCGGATCAGCGGCACGCGCGGCGCTGGCCGGGCTGCGCGACGGCAGCCGCCACCGACGAGAGCCGCGCTGGCCGGATCCTCCTGGCGCACGCGATCGCCGCCGGCTGGGGCGGGATCCCCGTGATCTGGAGCGGCGACGAGCTGGCGCAGCCCAACGACCCCGGCTGGGCGTCCGAGGAGGGCCACGAGGACGACAACCGGTGGGCGCACCGGCCGCGGCTGGACTGGGCCCGGGCGGCCGCCCGGCACGACCTGCGCACCGTGCCCGGCCGGGTCTTCTCGGGGCTGGCCCACCTGGCCCGGGTGCGCGCCGGCCTGCCGCAGCTGCACGCCTCCGCGGCGACCACCGTCCTCGCGGACACCGACGACGGCGTCCTGGCGGTGGTCCGCCAGCACGCCAGCGGCAGTCTTCGTCGGCCTCTACAACGTCTCGCGCCCACCGGCGCCCTTCCACCTGCACCGGCTGCGCGCGGCCGGCCTCACCACGCCGTACGACGCCCTCGGCGGCCACGTCCTCGAGGCCGGCGGCGACGGCGTGCTCTGGCTCCCGGCGTACGCCGCCTGGTGGGTGGTCGACGCCCGATCGTTGAATCCGGACTTCCGCCGGTCGAGTCGGCAGTTTTGCCGATCGATTCGCCCGACTCGACCGGCAGAAGTCCGGATTCAACGCCACGATCCCGTACTGTCGACCCACGTGATTCGGTTCGAGAAGGTCAGCAAGGCCTACCCCGGCACGGGCAAGCCAGCGCTCGACCAGGTGAGCATCGACATCGAGAAGGGCGAGTTCGTCTTCCTCGTGGGCCAGTCCGGCTCCGGCAAGTCGACCGCCCTCCGGCTGGTGCTCCGCGAGACCCGCTCGACCGGCGGCCGCGTGCACGTCGCCGGCAAGGACCTCAACCGGCTCGCCGGCTGGAAGGTGCCGCGGCTGCGCCGCCAGATCGGCACCGTGTTCCAGGACTTCCGGCTGCTGCCCAACAAGACCGTCTCCGAGAACGTCGCGTTCGCGCTCCAGGTGATCGGCAAGTCCCGCGGCGAGATCCGCAAGGTGGTGCCGCAGACCCTCGAGCTGGTCGGCCTCGAGGGCAAGGGCGAGCGGATGCCCGACGAGCTCTCCGGCGGCGAGCAGCAGCGGGTCGCGATCGCCCGCGCCTTCGTCAACCGGCCGATGATCCTGATCGCCGACGAGCCCACCGGCAACCTCGACCCGACCACCTCGGTCGGGATCATGAAGCTGCTCGACCGGATCAACCGCACCGGCACCACCGTGCTCATGGCCACCCACGACGTCCGACGTCGTCGACCAGATCCGCAAGCGGGTCATCGAGCTCGACGCACGGCCGGGTCGTGCGCGACGACGCCCAGGGCGCCTACGGCGCGGCGGGCTGAGGGCCGATGCAGTTCCGCTACGTCTTCTCCGAGCTCGGCCAGGGGCTGCGACGCAACCTCTCGATGCACATCGCGGTGGTGCTGACGCTCTTCGTGTCGATGACCCTGCTGGGCCTCGGCGTGCTGATGAAGCAGCAGACCGACATCGCCACCCGCTACCTCGGCGACCAGCTCCAGGTCACCGTCTACCTCTGCCGCGACGGCGACGCCAACCCGGCCTGCGCCGGCGAGGTCACCGACGACCAGAAGCAGCGCGTCGAGGAGGCGATCAAGGGCAGCCCCGAGGTCGCGTCGTACCGCTTCGAGTCGCAGGACGAGGCCTTCGACAAGGTCAAGGAGCTCTACGGCGCGGACCAGTTCGACGGTCCCAACCCGGCGCTGACCGCCGCCGACATGCCGCAGTCCTACTGGATCACCCTGAAGGACCCGAAGAAGTTCCAGGGCATCACGAGCGAGGTGGAGGGCCTCGACGGCGTCTCGCAGATCCGTGACCTGCGCAGCGACCCTCAAACCGATCTACGAGTGGCTCGGCGCGCTGAAGTACGGCTCGTGGGGGATCGCCGTGTTCCTGCTGGTCGCGGCGCTGCTGCTGGTCGCCAACACGATCCGGCTCGCGGCGTTCGCGCGCCGCAAGGAGATCGCCATCATGCGGCTGGTCGGCGCCTCCACGCTCTACATCGCGCTGCCCGTTCCTGCTGGAGGCCGTCGTCACCGCAGCGATCGGCGTCGCGCTGGCCGGCGGGGCGCTCGGCGCGTTCATGTGGTTCGGCGTCCACGAGCGGATCGCCGACTCGGTCAAGTTCATGCCGTGGATCGGCATGCAGGAGTACACGACCGTCGCTGATCGTCATCGCGGTCCTCGGCCCGGTGCTGACGCTGCTTCCGACACTCCTACTGACCCGCAAATACCTCAAAGTCTGAGGTCGAGCCCTTACGGTCGGGGGGTCCATCTGGTTACTTCCCCGACCGATTGGCATCAGCACCGTGCGCTACTTCCCCGGCGCCGCCCCGCGCCCTGCGCTGGCGACCCTGCTCCTCGTGGCGACCCTGCTCGTCGGCGCGGTCGGGTCGGCGTACCCGCCGCGCAGGCCGGCCAGGGTGACGACCTCAAGGACAAGCAGGAGCGACGTCCACGACCAGGTCGCAGCAGGCCCAGGCCGACGTCGAGGACGCCAGCAAGGCGATCACCCGCGCCAAGGCCGCGCTGGCGCAGGCCGAGGAGCAGCTCGCCGCCGCGCAGTCCGACTTCGCGGCCAAGCAGGCGCACGCCGCCGACGTGCAGGCCCAGCTCGAGGCCGCCCAGGCGCAGGACGCCACCATGCAGGCCGCCCTCCAGGCCGCCCAGGCCAACCTCGCCCAGGCCAAGGCCGACGTGGTCGCCGGGCAGGCGGCGCTCGACGCGCAGCAGGCGACGGTCAAGGACACGGTCGTCTCGCTCTACCAGCAGGGCTCACCCGAGCTGATGGCGTGGACCGGCTACCTGCAGTCGCGAGACGCCCTCCGACCTGATCCGCAAGATGGAGTACGCCGACACGCTGGTCGAGGACGAGAACGACGTCTTCGACGAGCTGCACGCCGCCGAGCTCGACGCTGCACGCGCAGCAAGGACGCGGTGAAGGCCGCCGAGGCAGCAGGCCGACGAGCAGGCGGACCTCGCGGCGCAGCAGCTGGTCAACGTCCAGCACCTGCAGGAGCAGGCGAACGCCGGCCGCCAACGACGCCCTGCTCGCGCAGAACGAGGTCACGCTCACCGTCGCCGCGCGCGAGAAGGCGCAGCGCCAGGCGCGAGCGGGCCAAGGCCAGGGACGAGGCCGAGCTGCAGAAGCTGAAGAAGCAGGAAGCCCACATCAAGCAGCTGATCATCGCCGCGGCGGCCGCCGACCACAGCACCGGCTTCGTCGGGCCAGCGACAACGGGTTCCTGCTGGCGCCGGTCGACGGCTCGGTGACCTCGCCGTTCGGCTACCGGATCCACCCGATCTACGGCTACTGGGGGCTGCACGACGGCACCGACTTCGGCGTCTCCTGCGGTGAGGGCATGCGCGCCGCCGCGGCCGGCAAGGTGATCTCGCGCTACTACTCCTCGGTCTACGGCAACCGGCTCTACCTCGACGTCGGCAAGGTCAACGGCCACAACCTCACCGTGGTCTACAACCACGCCACGTCCTACCGCGTGAACGTCGGCGACACCGTCACCCGCGGCGAGATCGTCGGCTACGTCGGCTCGACCGGCTGGTCGACCGGCTGCCACCTGCACTTCACGGTGCTGCAGGACGGCACCGCCGTCGACCCGATGAACTACCTGTGACCTGCTGACGCTTCGGCTCTGCCCCGGAGACGCGAGGCCGGCCTGACCGTCGGGTCATGACGAGCGCCGAGCTCGGGTGTCCCATCCGGATCGGCGATGCGTGCCGTCTGTGCCTGCCCGGCGCCACCGGGCCTGAGGACTGCGGCCTGGTCTGGCTCGTCATGCACCGACCCCGACCTGCAGCGGCCACTGGCCGAGCTGCGTCGCGAGGCGGCCGAGCGGCGTCCGGCTGCTCCGTCCGGACCGTCGTAACGGATTTGCGCTCTCTTGCGAGAATGGCCGGATGGCCAGGGAGCAGGGGCGCAAGGTCGTCGCGCAGAACCGCAAGGCGCGCCACGACTACGCCGTCGAGGACACCTACGAGGCCGGCCTCGTGCTCCAGGGCACCGAGGTGAAGTCGCTGCGCGAGGGCCGGGCCTCGCTGGTCGACGGGTTCGTGGACATCGACCGCGGCGAGGCCTGGCTGCACAACGTGCACATCCCGGAGTACTCCCAGGGCACCTGGACCAACCACTCCGCCCGGCGCAAGCGCAAGCTGCTGCTCAACCGCGACGAGATCGACAAGATCGAGCGGAAGGTCAACGAGAAGGGGTTCACGATCGTGCCCCTCTCGCTCTACTTCCTCAACGGCCGGGCCAAGGTCGAGATCGCCCTGGCGAAGGGCAAGAAGACCTGGGACAAGCGGCACGCACTCGCCGAGCGGCAGGCCGACCGGGAGACCGAGCAGGCCGTCGGCCGCCGGCTCAAGGGGATGGGTGACTGACTCGCCGGACCGGACCGGGCCGAGGACGTCGCGCCGGTCCGCGCCTTCTGGGAGGGGCTCGGGCTGCCCGGCCTCTTCGACGTGCACGTGCACTTCCTGCCGCCCAACATCCAGAAGGCGGTCTGGGCACGTCTTCGACTCCGCCGGCCCGAAGATCGGCCGCGAGTGGCCGATCCGCTACCGCGCGTCGCACGAGGACCGCGTCGAGCTGCTGCGCGCGATGGGCGTACGCCGCTTCTCGACGCTGCCCTACGCCCACAAGCCCGGCGTGGCGACCTACCTCAACGACTGGTCGCGCACCTTCGCCGCCGACGTGCCCGAGGTGCTGTGGTCGGCGACGTTCTTCCCGGAGGACGGCGTGGCGGCGTACGTCGGAGAGCTGGTCGGCGGCCGGCGTCGAGCTGTTCAAGCTGCACCTGCAGGTGGGGGAGTTCCACCTCGACGACCCGCTGCTCGACGACGTGTGGGGGCTGCTCGAGGACGCCGACGTGCCGATCCTCGTGCACGCCGGCTCCGGGCCGGTCGGCAACGACTTCACCGGACCGGCGTCGATGCAGCGGCTGCTGGCCCGGCACCCGCGGCTGCCGGTCGTCGTGGCGCACATGGGTGCGCCCGAGGTGGTGCGGTTCCTGCGGCTTGCCGAGGACCACGACCGGGTCCGGCTCGACACCACGATGGTGTTCACCGACTTCTTCGGCATGCCCTACCCCGACTGGCTGGTGCCGCGGCTGGTCGACCTGCAGCCCAAGATCCTGCTCGGCACCGACTTCCCGACCATCCCCTACCCCTACGTGCACCAGCTCGAGGGGCTGGCCCGGCTCGACCTGGGCGACGACTGGCTGCGCGCGGTCTGCTGGGAGAACGGCGTGGAGCTGTTCGGGTTGGGAGTCTGCTCAGCAGATCCGAGCCCCCGGTCAGTCCCTGAGCGGCTGCCAGGCCAGCGCGGCGTAGCTGCCGCTCACCACCTGCTCGAGCTCGGCGCCGTCCGGATCGACCAGGTAGACGCCCCACGGCTTCTCCCCGCCCCGGGTGGTGGCCACCACGATGGTCCGACCGTCCGGGCTCCAGGCGAGCGTGGGAGCCGCGATACCGAGGCACGTGCAGCTGCCGGCGTTCAGCAGGGGAGTGGTCTTGCCGGTCGACAGATCCAGGACCTCAGCGATGAACTGTGTCTCGCCGTCCGACTGCGGCACGGGCAGGGTGTCGAAGTAGGCGATCCGTGTGCCGTCGAGCGACCACGCCACCGGCCCGACGGGACGGTGCGAGATGCCACGGACCAGCTCCACCGTGCTGGCGGCCAGATCCGCGACGTAGAGGCCTTCCGCGCCCACGAAGGCGAGCGAGTGACCATCGGGCGACCACGTCGGCGCTCCGGTGGCGCCGACGTCGCTGCGGGGGACGGCGCGCTTCTCGCCGCTGCCCACGGTCTGGAGCCAGACCCCGTCGCCGTCGGCCGAGGCCACCGTGGCGAGGTCGGGCGAGACGGAGGCGGCGCAGATGTCGTCCGGGCAGTCCACCAGGATGCGGGTGCGCCCCGTGGCCACCTCGACGGCGGAGATCCGAGGCCCGCCGGTCGGCATACACGATCTCGGCGCCGTCAGAGGAGAACTGGTACTGAGCGAAGAGGGCGGCGTCATCGGGCAGGTGCGCGGGTGTGGTGCCGAGGATCGTGCGCCACGAGGCGCCCGGGCCGACCTCCTCCGCGGGCAGCGCCAGCAGGGCGCCGTTGCGGACCGCGCCGGGCTGCGGCGCCGGCTGCATCGTCTGCTCGCGCGGTCCGGTCAGCTGCCAGCCACCGATCGCGACGGCGGCGACGGCGCCGAGCGGACGCGACCTTCGCAGCCGTACGACGGGTGCGGGTGCGCCGGAGGTCGGCGTACCCGCTGCGCACGTCGGGGGTGCAGTCGCTCGAGCAGCTCCTGGCTGGCGGCGCGGGCCATCGTGTCGAGATCGGTCATCGCTCGTCCTCCATGTCATCGGCAGAGACGGTGGCGCCGAGGGCCCTCGCGAGGGCGCGGCGGGCACGGCTGAGGTGCTGCTTCACGGTGCCTTCGCTCGTTCCGAGCGTGGTCGCGATCTCGGCGAGGGGCATGTCGTAGACGAAGCGGAGCGCGGCGGCCTGGGCCTGGCGGTGCGGGAGGCCGCGGACGGCGGTCCAGAACTCCTCGCCGGCCGGGCTCAGCTCCACCGGCGGCTGCCGGCGGCCGGCCAGCCTCGCGGTGGCCCTCAGCTCGACCAGCCGGCGCCGGAACTGCGAGACCGCCAGGTTGGCGCAGGTGCGCCGGACCCACAGGTCGGGCCGGTCCAGCTCGGAGACGTCCCGCCAGCGGCGGTAGGCCACGAGCATCGCCTCCTGGGCGACCTCCTCGGCGACCGCGGAGCTGCACAGGCCGCGAGCGAGGGCAACGAGGCGCGGCAGCTCGGCGGCGTAGAAGTCGTCGAACGCCACACGGCGCGCGACGGTGGCGGCACGCTGCGGGGCAGCGACCTCCGCCCGGGTCCATTCGCTCATGACCATTACCTCGCCCCAGCCCGGGCTCAGGATGACACCGGTGCCAGACTTTCGGTGATGGACGGGGACCCCTTTGCGCTGATCGCCACCGAACGCCGGGCGCTCGCCGACCTGGTCGACACGCTCGACGAGGCGCAGCTGGTCGACGCCAGTCGCTCTGCCGTGCGTGGACCGTGAAGGACGTCGCGGCCCACCTGATGGCCGCCGAGGAAGGCGCCGTCAGCGAGTTCCTGGTCGCCTGGGTGCGGAGCGGGTTCAGCTTCGACCAGTGGGCCAACGTGGCGGATGTACCGCCGCCCGCGCCGGCCGGCCGGTCGCCGAGCTCGACGGCCCTCATGCGTGAGCATGCTGAGTCGCGGTACACCCCGCCCACCATGGACTGGCACGCCCCGTTGACCGATGTGATGGTCCACCGCGAGGACATCGCGGTGCCTCTGGGACAGCCGTCGGACCGGCCGGCCGAGTCGTGGCGGCACGTCGCTCGACTTCCTGGTCACGCCGAAGGCGCCGGCGCGGGTTCGGCGTGCGCCGGCTGCCCGACGTACGACTCGTGGCCGAGCGACCTCGACTGGGCGCACGGATCCGGGCCAGAGGTGACCGGGCCGGCTGCCGCGCTGGCGCTGACGATCTCCGGTCGCGCCGGCCGGGCTGACCGGCCTGAGCGGGCCGGGACGGGAATCTCTGGGGACCTGGGTCGGTTGGACCCCGTAGAGTGGCAACACAACTCAAGAGGGGCTGATCGGTTTCGACTTGGGACGTTAGTTCCAGGAGAAGCGGGTCGAGGAGCCAGCGACATCTCGTAAACGACCGCTGGAAAACACAACTGCCAACGCTAAGCGCAGTTCCTTCGCTCTCGCCGCCTGAGCGGTGATCGAAGCGTCAGACCGGGCATCCGTCTCCGTCCCGGACCCTGGCGTCATCTAGGAGACTTGCTGTTCCCCCAGTCAGGAGGGGTGATGAGGGACTCAAACCTGACTGAGTCCGTCGGCGACGTGTCTGTGCGAGCGCCGGGGCTGAGAAAACGCCAATGCAGACTGCACCCGGAGAAGACCTGGTTCGACGCTCGAGGACGCGGGTTCGATTCCCGCCAGCTCCACGCATGACACGCGGCCCGGGCCAAGCGCAACGCGCTTGGCCCGGGCCGCTGTCATGCGTGGATGGAGCCGACCCGGCGCTACTGCTGCCCACGCGCCGCAGGCGCCCCACCGCCGAAGCGGCGTGTCGGCGATCGCGAAGCGCAACGGAAGACGCTGCGCTCCAGGGAACTGCAACTCCGACACGCGTCTCACGCCCACCGGCCAGCCCGCCCATCCAGGACTCGAAGTCCACCATCGATGCGGCCCCCGTCACTGTGTGCGGCACACCCCTTGCACGAGGCGCGTCCGCATACGGTTGCACCCGAGCGACGTCGGATCCCGAGAGATCAGCCGCGCCGGGCACGAGCAGCCATCCGTGACGTGCCGGGCGCCGCGGCCTTCTACGGTGAGCGCATGGGCGCGAGCCGGTGGGTCACGGCGGTCGAGCGGACGTGGGACGCAGCGAGGCTGCGCCGGTCGCGGACCGCTCCACCGGCGAGCTTCCGGATCGACGCCTACCTCGGGCACGGCGGCGCGCACGGCGTCGTGGTGCGGGGGCGGGTCCTCGACGACCCACCGCCGAGCGAGGCCGTCGACGGCGAGGGCGTGGGAGCCGCGGTGCTGCGCACGGTGCGCGGGTTCGTGACCGACGAGCTGCCCGGAGTCCCGCTGCGGGTGACCGTCGCCGACTCGTCGGTCGACGTCGAGACCGACGAGGAGGGCTACTTCCTGGCTCGCCTGCACCCGGCACCAGAGGCGCTCACCAGCCCGTGGACGACCGGGACGATCGAGCTCGCCGGTGCCTACCGTGGCGAGACCGGGCCGCACACGACGCCGGTCGAGATCCGGGTGCCCGCCGAGGAGGCCCGCTTCGGCATCATCTCCGACGTCGACGACACGATCCTCGAGACCGGCGTGCAGCGGGTCGGGCAGATGCTGCTGCAGACCTTCACGGGCTCCGCCCTCACGCGCACGCCGTTCCCGGGTGCCGCCGCGCTCTACCGCGACCTCGCCCGCGGGACGAACCCTGTCTTCTACGTCTCGTCGAGCCCCTGGAACCTGCATGCCTTCCTGCTCGGCTTCCTCCGGCACCGCGACTTCCCGCTCGGCCCGGTCCTGCTGCGCGACCTGCTCGGCAGCGGTGGCGGTCGCGAGCGCAAGCACGGCCGGATCCACGAGATCCTCGAGCTCCATCCGGGGCTGCGCTTCGTGCTGCTCGGCGACTCGGGCGAGAAGGACCCCGAGGTCTACTCCGACATCGTCCGGTCCCACCCCGACCGGGTGCTCGCCGTCTACATCCGTGAGGTGCGGCTCGACCCCGGTGACGGGCGGGTCGAGAAGGTGAGCGACTCCTGGGACCACGAGGTCCCGTTCGTGCTCGCGGCGGACAGCGCCGCCGTACGCCGGCATGCCACGTCGCTCGGCCTGCTCGGCTCGGGCTCGGGCTGAGACCCTACGACGAGTGCGCTGGGGAGCCGAGGGCTGCCTGGACTTCGGTCAGTCGAGTCCGCTCCCGGAACAGTCATGTGACGGACTCGGCGGCGGCCAGCACGAGGGTCGTCACGGCCTCCGGATGGGAGTCCATGGCCGCGTGCGAGGAGCGCAGGGACGTGATCGCCGCACCGGCCCGCCCGCCATCCAGCGCTGGCCGGCGGGCGGGGTCGCGTTGTCCTCCTCGGTGACCAACGCCCAGGGGGGCAGGCCGCGCCACGCCGGGTCCGGCTGGGCCGGTCCATCGAAGGCCCGGTTCAGCCCCCCTCGTGCCAGGCCCTCGCCAAGAACGGGACTCGGGTCAGCTCGGTCCCGGGCGCAGCATCAGCGAAGAACTCCTCGCCCGCCCCGGGTCGGCCGAAGTAGTCGATGACCGCACGGGCGCGCACCCACGCGGGGTCCCCCAGGCAGCTGCGCGGCACGGAGATCGTCACGGTGTCGTGTGCGTAGTCCAGGTGGAAGCGCAGCAGGGCGCACGAGTGCTTTCCTCCGCCGTCGAACTGGGCCTCGAGTGGCTGGCCGACCCTGGACCTGTAGACCACCGCGGTGTACGTCGCCTGGCCGGTGCGGAGTTGCAGGACAGCACCGAAGAACCGGTCGTGGTCGGTGAGCGTGCGGACTTTGACCGTGCCGACGACGGCCGCATTGCGGTGAGCGACCTTGAAGGCTGCGATGTCCCCGTGGCGACGCGCGGGCGCGGGTGTGAAGACGTCCTCGCCCCCGCGCTTCGTGACTCTGACGACGTCGCCGCGAGCATCGTGCACGCGGCGCACGCTGGGATGGTGGACCGTGGCTTCGGCTCGATGGGCTCCGATCGCCCTGGCTGTCGAGGCGCTGGCGCTCGCTCCCAGGGCAAGGAGCGGAGCGACCACGAATGCAGTGGTGAGCGTGCTCAGCAGGCGGAGCGTCACGAGGATCTCCTGGGTGTTGGTGTGAATGGCCACCTGGCCACCCTTCGATCTTGTACCTCGAGGTCCGCATGCGTGCTCATGCCTGTGAGTTCGCCGATGGGCATCGGGTCCAAGGAACACCGGAGGGCAGTGGCGATGGTCGCAGCGCGTGCTCATGAGGGCTGGTGCGGGGTGCTTGTCATCGGCGAGCCCGCGGCGGAAGGGGCGGCCCTGGCCGTGCCGTCGTGGAGGTAGACGGTCTGGCCGCCGATCTCGGCGACCGGGTGGTAGTCGCCGGCGATGAGTGCCTGGGTGTGGGCGGTGTCGAGCCCCCACGTGCTGATGGAGTGTGCGACCACGAGCCACGTGGGCGCGGTGGGACCGCTCAGCACCGAGTCGAGGCCACTGAGCTGAGGGTCGAGGGTCTTGGTGGGCAGGCTCCACAGGTACTGGTACGGCGAGGGGAGGCCCGCGGCGAGATTGACCTCAGGCTCGCCGTACAGCGTCGTCAAGGTGTCCCCGGGCTGCGCGACCTGCGCGATGGCGCCACCGACCTCCTCACCGGTCGGTGTGAA
Source organism: uncultured Actinomycetota bacterium (assembly GCA_963793315.1). Taxonomy (GTDB): domain Bacteria; phylum Actinomycetota; class Actinomycetes; order Propionibacteriales; family Nocardioidaceae; genus Nocardioides. The sequence goes on from CAWBZR010000012.1 coordinate 86,617, forward strand.
CGGATGCAGAGCGGTGAGCGCGAGACCGACGAGTGAGGCAGCCACCACGACCGGGGTGACCAGGCGTGGTCCGCGCGCGCCGCCGGACACGAGCACGCCGGCCCATACGGCGAGCGGGACGGCCAGCTGGACCAGGTAGTGCAGCCAGTAGCCGCCACCGAGACCGATGGAGAAGGCGTCATAGCCGAGCACGGCGAGCAGGGCCAGCCGAGGCGCGTCCCAGTCGCGTTGGTGCCGGTTGGCGAGCAGCAGCGAGCCGGCGAGCACCGCGGCACCACTGAGCGCGAACGCCACCAGCAGCCGCGTGCCCCGGCCACTGGCGTACTGGCTGCCCCCGGCGGCGACGACCTGTGCGGCGTGCCACCGGAAGGGGTACATGGCGTCGAAGACACCGACGAGTGACGTGCCGCAGGCGGCTGTCCATCCCGCGATGAGCGCGCCGGCCGCACCACCTCCGGCGATCGCGGCGATGCCCAGCCCGCGCGCGCCCGTCAGCCGACCGGTCCTGGCGCCGACCCACAGCAGTACGGCGCCGAACACCACGACGTCGAACATGTTCTGCTTGACCAGGACCGAGCACATCCCGGCGGCGCCGGCGACCGCCGACAGCAGGACCGCCCGGGCACGGTTCCTAGTATGTGTCGCCTCGACGAGGCATGCGATCCCGCCTGCGACGAACGGGGCGGCGAGCAGCTCGCCGTTCACCTCGAGGCTCCCCATGAGCGGCGAGACCAGCATGGCGGCCGCGGCCACTGCCGCCCAGGCACCCGCGCGCGGACCCGCGAGGGTGGCTGCGGTGCGGGCGGCGAGCAGCACGGTCGCGCCGGCGGCGATGCAGCCGAGCAGCCGCAGGGCGACCAGCCCACCGCCCAGGTCGGCCAGCTGGTAGAGGGCGATGAGCAGGGGTGGGCGGTCGACCCAGTAGTGGCCGTAGAGCGAGCCGCCACCCGGGGACCACTGACCGGCAACCTGGAGGAACCCACCCTCGTCGGGGTCCGCGGGGGCGGCCACGAAGGGGAGCCGCACCAGGACCGATGCCGCTGCCGCTGCCGCGAGCCAGACCCACGACCAGCGACTTCCGGTGGCCCGCGCTTCGTCCAGGTCACGCTCGACGAACGGCGCCCCCGCCTTGGTCACGACGTCGGCCAGTGCGAAGCAAGGGGACCGACGGCGAGCCCTTCCTGGAGCCATCGTCGGACCAGCCACTCGGTGGCCACGAGGGTGGTGCGCCACGAGCCGGGCGCCGACGTGCGGTCGGAGTCGTGCAGCAGGACGGTCCCGCCCGGGCGGAGCTGACGGCTGACCAGGCGCGCCACCGAGGTCGGTGTGGCGCGGCGTTCCCAGTCGCGACCCCACGCGGACCAGAGCACGGTTCGGAGTCCGGCACGTTCGGCCACGCGCCGGGCGGCCGGCGTGAGGAGGCCGTACGGCGGCCTGTACCAGCGCACGGGCAGGCCGGTCGCGTCCTCGACCCGGTCCCGAGTGCGCCGGAGGCCGTCGTCGAGGGTCCGGGACCGGTGCAGCGCCACCGGTCGGTGGTCCCACCCGTGCACGCCGAGCTCGTGACCCGAGGCGACCGTGTCGCGCAGGAGGGCGCCGTCGCCCGCGTGCTTGCCGAGCACGAAGAAGGTGGCGCTGACCCCGAGCTCGTCCAGCAGCCGCAGGAAGCTGGGTGTCGACGTGACGTCCGGCCCGTCGTCGAAGGTGAGGGCGACGTGGGGGAGCGGCGAGACACCGCTGAGGTCGTGGGGGGCAATCGCAGCGAAGGTCGGGGCTCTCATCACGCCGCCACGAGGTGACGGGCCGAGAGCCGCCTCGCCAGGGCCTCGACGACCGACGGAGCACCCGTCGGCAGCGCGAACTCGCCGTGCGACACCAAGACGTCGACGACCGCCCACGTGAGCGCATCGGTGTCGCGCACCCAAGGCACCAGCCCGGCGGTCTCCAGCGCAGCGGCGTTGGTCGTGCCGTGTCCCGGGATCGGGCGGTAGGTCAACGTGGGCGTGCCCGCTGCGATGGCTTCGAGAGAAGTCATTCCCCCGGCGTTCTGCACCACGAGGTCGGCCGCCGCGACCAGGGCGTGCATGTCGTCGCGCCAGCCGAGGGCGAGGACACCGTGAACGCCGTCGAGCTCCTCACGGAGGCGGTCGTTGGTCCCGCAAGCGACCACCGGCGTGAGGAGCCCGGTGGCGAGGACGTCGAGCGCGCTCTGTTGCAGCTCGCCGACCCCGCAGGACCCACCGACGATGAGCGCCGCGGGCCGGTCCTTCGGCCAGGGGGGCGACCAGCTCGTCGGGACAGCGGCTCGCGAGGGGACTGCAGGGCTCACCACTGTCGACACACCGCCGAGTCGTCTCGCCTGGCCGGCCGCGACCTCGTGGATGGCCAGATGCAGATCCACACTCGGGTGGACCCACAGCTGGTGCACCGAGGCGTCGGTCAGGTAGGTGACGACGGACGCAGCCAGCCGGCCGCGAGCACGTGCCTCGCCCAGTGCCTGGCTGGCGAAGGGGTGCGTGGAGATCACCAACGCCGTGTCCGTCACCTCAGAGACGAGTCGACGGCCGAGCCGCCCCAACAGGTGCCGCACGCCGCGCGTGGCCCAGCCGTCAGGTCCGAGCCAGCGCAGGGTGGTGCCCCAGCTGCCGGGAAGCCAGCGGAGCTGGGCGAAGTACAGCCAGCGGAGCAGGAGTCCGATCCGCCAGGGCAGCTGCTCGGCGACGTCCAGTCGGCGCACGCCGTAGCCCGCCGCCAGCAGCTGCTCCGAGATGGCCTCGGCCGCGGCGTCGTGTCCGGCCCCGTAGCTGCCGGAGACCACGGCAATGTCGGCTGTCGTCATGACTGCAATGTGGGCAACGTCGGCTGACGGCCACCTGATATCGGGACAGCTCCCGGATCCCTGTCAGACTGCCGTCAGGCGACACGCCCCAGACGCCGACGCGCGGCAGTCAGGTTTGTCAGGTTTGTCAGGTTGCAGTCAGGCCCCCTCCAGCATGGTGGGCCTCCAACCGCCGCGGAACGAGGTGCCCCATGGTCAGGATCGGACTTTGCGAGGACGACCCGGCCATCCGCCGGATCGTCACCAAGTCCATGCAGCTGGCCGGCCACCACGTCGTCGTCGCGCACAACGGTGGCGAGGCGGTTCGGCTCTTCGGCGACGACCGCACGCTCGACGCGCTGGTGCTCGACATCGGACTCCCGGACGCAGATGGTCGGGACGTCTGCCAGGCGTTGCGATCCAACGGGCAGCTGGCGCCGGTGATGTTCCTGACCGCTCTCGGCACGGTCCACGACAAGCTCTCCGGTTTCAGCGCCGGCGCCGAGGACTATCTCCCCAAGCCCTTCGAGCCCCTCGAGCTGGTGGCACGTGTCGAGGTGCTGGCTCGGCGTGGTCCGACGGTCTCGTCGCCCGATCAGACCGAGCTGGTCCTCGACCCGGCGCGGCACTCGATGTCTTACCGAGGACGTGAGGTCATGCTCACCCCCATCGAGTTCCGCATGCTCGCAGCGATGTCGTCGCGGCCCGGACAGGTGGTCCGCCGCCGTTCGATCGCTGCTGCCGCGTGGCCGGGCAGCGGCTACGTGAGCGAGAACTCCATCGACTCCTACGTCCGCCGCATCCGCAGCAAGCTCAAGGACATCGACAGCCCGCAGGAGCTGACGACGGTGCGCGGTGTCGGATACGCGTTGAGGTGACCACCCAGCCGAGCCACGCCAGGCGACGGCGGTTCGTCCCGCGCTCCTTTCGCGGCACGATCGTCCTCTCCACGGTCGCGACCATGACGCTCGCCATGGTCGTGATCGGCCTCGGCGTCCAGCTCCTGCTCGCGCGCACCGCACAGCGCGACATCGGCACGGTTCTCGAGGACCGCGCGGCTGCGTTGATTCCCGTCATCCAGCGGGCCTCGACCAGTGAGCTCACTGTCGAGTCCGACGCCGTCGAGCCGGGAACCGAGGTCTTCGACGGCACCGGCACGCTGGTGGCCGGTTCGATCGAGCGCGACGTGCGCGACCGTGCGCAGGTTCTCGCGGCCGCCGGCAGGAAACGGACGTCGAGTGATCGGGACGACGACGTCAGACTGCTCGCCGTGCCGTTCAGCACACCGAGCGGCGACAACGGCGTCATCGTGGTCAGCCAGGAGACCGAACCCTACGAGCGCTCGGAGTTCTACGCGCTCCTCGCCACGATCGGCATTGGGGTCATCGTGATCGCCAACACCGCGTTCATGGCCCTCCGGGTCACCCGCAAGGCCCTCGAACCCGTCACGCAGATGGCCCAGCGAGCGACGGAGTGGAGCGAGCGCGACCTCACGCACCGCTTCGCGTTGGGACCGCCGACCGACGAGCTCGCCGCCCTGGGCGGCACCCTGGACCAGCTGCTCGACCGGGTCGCGTCCGCCATTCGCACCGAGCAGCGCCTCACCGCCGAGCTCGCCCACGAGCTGCGCACCCCCTTGACGAACATCCAGGGCTCCGCGGGCCTGGCCCTGATGCGAGGCGTCAAGGATGCGGAGGACAGGGAGGACTTCGAGGAGATCGCGGCTGCCGCGAGGGAGATGAGCGCAGTGATCCGCACCCTCCTCGACATCGCTCGCGAGTCAGCAACGGGTGCTCAGGACCAGTCGTGCACGGTCGGCGAGGTGATCGCCGGGCTCGTGTCCGCTGTCGACGGCCGGATACTGGTGGACGACCAGACCTCTGGCTCGGTGGCACGGATCGCGGCGCCGCGGGACCTCGTCGTACGCGCGGTCGCCCCGATCGTCGACAACGCCGTCCAGCATGCGCGCGGACCGGATCTCGTTCCGAGCGAGCGACCACCCCGACCGCGTCGAGCTGGTCGTCTCCGACGACGGCGCAGGGGTGGTCTCTGCCATGCGTGCCAACCTGTTCGAGCCCGGCGTCACCCTGGACACCGGGGGCGCGGGCCTGGGGCTGGGGATCGCGCGCCGGATCGCGCGGTCCTTCGGCGGTGACATCCAGCTCGACCCCGGTGGCGATGAGGGCGCGAGGTTCGTCGTCACGCTGCCACGGTGCTAGTGTCCCGAACTCGAAGTCCGCACGATAATTCGCGGCCGGAGCACGCACCTCGCTTCGTTGGCAGAGCTCGCGATACGCCCGGTAGCCCTTCGCTCCGCCGCCTTGCGATGCACGCACTCAGACCACGACTTATCGCACGCATTTCTCGTCCGCGAAGCTAGGGCGTGTCCCGCAATTCATGGCGGCGCCGGACGCCGCCCAGATCACACGCTCCACCCCACGGAAGACGCTCGCTACGCTCGCGCTTCCGCGGGGACCCCGGAACAGCGTGCGGCGTCGCCGACCCTACGAAGACGCCCAGTCTGCGTGCACGCCGGCGACTGACCAGCCCGCGCCTGGACGACGCCGGGCATCCACCAGCAATTGCGGGACACGCCCGAGTGGCCATCCCCGGCTCCCGATCTGGAGCGGTCCCCGCGGTGCGCCAGCCGAGCCAGACCGCCGCCGCTCCGATCATGAACCCTGCGATGTCGTCGACGAAGAAGTGCCACCCGAGGTAGACGGTCGCCACCACCGTGAGGCCGAGGAAGCACCACAGCACCCGTGCCGCCCGCCGGTGCCCGAGCCGCGCGGCCGAGAGCGTGATGACCGTCGTGATCCCGACGTGCAGGCTCGCGAACGCCGAGACCTGCGCGAAGGCGTCCGCCGCGTGCGGGTGTGCCAGGAGGTGGTCGCGCTGCGCCAGGTAGAGCGCCTGGGTCTGGCTGACCAAGGTGTTCGGCAGCCCCGCGAAGTCCTGAGGACGGTCGGAGAAGGGGCCAAGTGAAGGCACCGCGTAGTAGGTCGCGACGCCGAGCAGCCACACCCAGATGAGCGACGCGAGCGCGGCCGCGCCGTCGCGGAGCCGCTCGGTGAACATGCTCCCCGCGACGACCAGCACGACCAGGGTGGGGAACGTCTCGTAGACGCCCACGAGAACATATGCCGAGACGCCTTGTCCGAGGACGTCGTGCAGGAGCACGGCCGGCGAATGGCCGAGGAAGATCCACCGGTCGATGTGGGTGAGATCGCGGTCCCGGGGTGGGTTGAGGACGTCCCAGCTCTTGAGGTTGTGATAGCTCAGATAGGTCACGTGGTAGGCCAGCAGGCACCCCCACGCGACGGCGAGTCGACGGGCCGGCCAACGACGTCGCCATGCGGCGACCAGAGCCCGGGGTCGCCGTGACCCCCGGGGCGTGCGGCAGACCGCCTCGATCACGGAGAAGCCGGCGAAGAGCGCAACGGTCAGCGCGACCCGGGTCACGAAGAACGCGCCCCCAGGGTCCTTGACCGGGATGCCGACCGTCGCCGACCGAGCCAGGGTCACCACGGCGAGGCAGACCGCCACGGCCCAGAGCCGGAGTACGAACACGCCCCAACGTCCCCGACCGTGCCTGATGCCCACCTGACCGTCACCTCATCAGGTGGGGATCAGACGCTCAGGATGACGCTCACCACATGATGCTCGAGCCGGCCCCGGACGTCGGCGCCCGCCCAGTGCTGCGACCGCTGCGCATCCTGGCGTACGGCGCGGGGCTGCTGATCGGAGCCACTGCGTTGGTGGCGCTGTTCCCGGTGATCTCCGGCGCCCCCTGGCGGAACGTGTGGCAGACCGTCGCCGACATCCCGGTCGGTGCGCTCGGGGTGCTGGTCGCACTCTGGGCCGCCGGACTCCTCATGCACACGGTGACGCTCACAGCAGCCCTGCCCGGCCTCTCGCATCGCCGCGCACTGCTGCTGAGCCTCACGGGCAGTGCGGTCGCGAACGTGCTCCCACTTGGCGGTGCGGCAGGTGTGGCCCTGAACTACCGCATGACCCGGCGGTGGGGGTTCAGCGCCGCCGGGTTCGCGTCGTACACGGTGGTCACCAACCTCTGGGACGTGCTGACCAAGCTCTGCCTGCCGGTGCTCGTCCTTCCCTTGCTGCTGGCCGGACTGCCGGTGGGGACCGGGCTGCGACACCTGGTGCTCGCGGGGGCGGTGGCCCTGCCCTGTGCTCGGAACCCTCGCGGCGCTGCTGATCCTCTCGCCACGGTCGCTCGGTCGGCTGGGCGCGCGGGTGGAACGGGTCCGTGCCTTGGTCGCCGTGCTGGTGCGGAACGCGTGGGGGCGGCTCAGCCTGGGGCTGATCGCCTACACAGCGCTGCTCTTCACGCTCCTGGCAGCCTGTCTCTCGGTCACCGGAGCCGGCGTTCGCGCTGAGCATGGTCGCCCTGGCCTTCTGCGCCGAACGGCTGGCCACCCTGGCCGGGATCACCCCGGGAGGTCTCGGCGTCGTCGAGGTCGGTCTCGCTGGTGCGCTCATGCTCGCCCCTGGCGCAGACCCAGCAGGGGTCGCGGCCGGAGCGCTGCTCTACCGAGCGCTCACCTTCGGGCTCGAGATCCCGGTCGGCGGCCTCCTTCTCGCCCTGTGGAGCTGGCAGCAGCGAGCGCTCCGATGAGGATCCTCCACGTCACCGACGGCTACCTGCCGACCATCGGCGGCATCGAGCTCCATGTGCGTGACCTCGCAGACCGGCAGCGGGCCGCCGGGCACGACGTCGAGGTCGCCACCACCACCCCTGGCGACCCCGAACGCGGCATCCGGCGAGTCAGGGGAAGCGGCCGGCACTGGCTCAGCGACGTGACAGCCGGCATCAGACCGGACGTCGTCCACGCCCACGTCTCCATCGTCTCGCCCTTCGCGCTGGCGACCGCCCGACGAACCGCCCTGAGAGGCCTTCCGACCGCGGTGACGGTGCACTCCCTGTGGACCCACGTGGGACCACTTCCCCAGCTCGCCCGGACCCTGTGGTCGATGCGGAGCTGGGACGTGACCTGGAGCGCCGTCAGCGACCGGGCGGCGCGACCGGTCCGCGATCTCCTGGACCGTGACGTCCACGTCGTGCCCAACGCCGTCGACCTCTCCGGCTGGGCACCGTTCCCCGACCTACCCGACGACTCGACCCCTCACGTCCTCAGTGTGATGCGGCTGACCAAGGTGAAGCGAGCACTGCCGCTGGTGCGCACCTTCGCCCGCATCGCGACAGACGTCGACTTCACGGCGACGGTGATCGGCGACGGACCCGAGCGACCGGCCGTCGAGGGGTACCTGCGGCGGCACCAGCTCCTCGACCGCGTCACCCTCGCGGGCGTCCAGGACCGGGAGGAGATCAGGGCCGCCATGCGCCGAGCCTCGGTGTTCGTGGCCCCCGCTCATCGGGAGTCCTTCGGCATCGCCGCCTTGGAAGCGAGGGCGAGCGGCGTGCCTGTGGTGGCGAGCAGCAGGTCCGGCGTGCCGACCTTCATCGAGCACGGCCGCGACGGCCTGCTGGGGCAGGATGACCGGGCGATCGGCGACCACCTCCTGACCTTGCTGCGTGACCACGCCGCGCGCGACCAGATCGCCTGGCACAACCGCGCGGTCAGGCCGGAGCTCGGTTGGGACGATGCACTGGACAACAACGACGCGCTCTACCGGGCTGCGGGGGCGTCCGTGAGCAGACCGCAGCCACTCGTGGACGCGCGATGACGTTCACCGTGGTGTCCTTCCACGCCCACCCCGACGACGAGGCGCTGCTGACGTCGGGCACGCTCGCGGGAGCGGTCGCCGAGGGGCACCGGGTCGTCCTCGTCGTTGCCACGTCGGGCGAAGCGGGGCTGGCGGACACACCGGCCTCCGGTGACCTCGGCCGGCGGCGCGCGCACGAGCTGGCCGCGTCCGCGCGTGCCATCGGGGCCGCGCGCGTCGTCCTGCTGGGCCACCCCGACTCCGGCTCGGTCGCCGGGCAGCGCGGGTCGGCTGACCAGGTGGGGTTCGCCGACCTCGACCAGGACCAGCTCGCGGCGCAGCTTGCCGAGGTGCTGATCGAGGAGCGGGCGGACGTGCTGACGACCTACGACGCCGCGGGCGGCTATGGCCACCCCGACCACGTCCAGGTCCACCGGGTCGGTCTGCTGGCCGCCGGGCTGGCGCGCACCCCGGTGGTGCTCGAGGCGACCATCGACCGCGAGCTCCTGCTGCGGGCGTCCCGGCTGCTACGCATCGCCGGCCGCGCGGTCCCGATGCCGTTCCTGCCAGACCTGCGCGAGGCGTACACGCCGCACGCACGAGCTGACCCACCGGATCGACGTGCGCCCCCACCTCGAGCAGAAGCTCGCCGCCCTCCGCGCCCACGCCAGTCAGGCCAGCGGCGACGGGCCGCGGACGCTAGCGCTGTTGCTGCGCCTGCCGCCGTCGCTGCGCCGTCGCGTACTCGGCACCGAGTGGTTCCGGGAGGTCGGTCGCGTCCCCGGGCGCACCCTCGTCAACGACGTGTTCGCGACGCTGAGGTCCACCCGCTCGGCGAGCAGCCCGACGCAGGAGTGACGGCGAGGTCCCGGCCAGGAGAGCGATCGTCGCCATACCGATCTCCACGTGGTGCGAGATCCCGACGAGGGTGAGCACCAAGCCCGCCACCGCGACCACACCCCCGAGGTACTCCGAGCGGGCACGCAGGGACGACGCCGGGGCGCGCACGAAGAAGATGCCGCCCCAGGCCGCGTTGGCGATGGCCAGCGCCAACAGCGGCACCATCGGAGTCTGGACGAAGGCAACTGCGATCCACGCCGCGGCCGCGAGGAGCGAGACGCAGGTCCACGCCTGCTCGTAGCGAGACGCGGTGTGCTCGATCGACGGCGGCGGCCGATGTGGAGCGATTCCGGTGGACATGTCCGAACCGTAGGGACGGCCGTCTGATCGTGGCCTGATCGTCCCTCCGGTAGCGCGATGGAGATCTGACACGTCGACCCGGGCGTGGGACCACGAGCGCCGGACGCTCAAGGTCGACGTCCGGGGCTGGTGCCTGGCGACTAGTGTCCTGTCAGCGAGGTGCGTGCGATAGGTCCGTGGTCCAGGTGCGTGCATGGCAAGGCGCCGACGCGCACGCAGACTGGGCGTCTTCGCAGCGTTGGCAACGCCGTCAGGTGCGTGCCTGGGACACGGAATTGGTGTGCGGATCTCGCTGACAGGACACTAGATGTCTGGACCCGTTCACCCCAGGCTGCGCGGGCGCCTGAGTCACCGACACGGTAGACCTGCACGGACGTCGCGACTGCCGCGCTCAGGGCGAGTACGGCGATGACCCGTGTGGCGGTGGTCGGCTTGGCCATCGTCGGCTGGGCAGCGGTCGACTGGGCCGCCCCGGCCGGGTCCTCGACAGACAGGGCTCGCGAGTTTCGGTCCAGCCAGACGAGGACCAGTGAGAGCGCGAGCAGCGGGATCGCGAACAGGATCAGCTGGTCGCCCTGCTCGGCGTGCTCGCCCGGCCGACCGACGTGCTTCTCGAGTGCCTCTCCGCTGGACGTCGCGACGGGGATGAGGACGGTCGCGGCAGCCGCGCAGGCGACGACGAGGACGCCGTACCTCGCACGCCAGGTCGGTCGGATCGCGATGGCGATGGTGCCGAGGCATGCGAGTGGCAGCAGGACGACGACGGCGTGCACGACGAGCGGATGCACGGGCAGGCCGTTGATGAGGTCGAACACGTGGTGGACTCCTGTGTTGCTCGGATCAGAGGTCGGCCTGGCTCGGCAGGTCTCACCCGAGGGCGTCGGCTGACGGCTCATCGGGGTGGACGAGCTCGGTGCGGTCGATGCGGGTGACGGTCAGGTAGATGACCGTCGCCAGGATGGTGCCGAGGAAGATCACGCTGGTGACCAGGGTGCCCAGGGCGAGCCCGCCCTCGCTGTGGTCGGCCGACAGGTAGTCGCCGATGTTGGCGCCCAGGGGGCGGGTCAGGATGTAGGCCAGCCAGAAGGACAGGACAGCGCCCATGCCCAGGCGCCACCCGACCAGGACGGCCGCGATCAGGCTGGCGGGCAGCAGGATCGATGCGCCGGGAGTCCAGCCGGTCAGCTCGAGCGTCCAGTCACCGACCGCGGTGCCGAGCGCGAAGGTCACCAGGACCACGAGCCAGTACCAGCTCTCGCGGGAGGTGGTGTTGATGGAGTGGATCGAGAGCGACCGCTCACGGGCGTACCACGCGGCGAAGACGCCGGCGAGCAGCACGGCGAACACGGTGGAGCTGATCCAGAGGGGCACTCCTCGTGCGTCGGTCAGGTTGTCGGTCAGGAGGGTGCCGACCACGCTGATGAGGACGACCGCCAGCCAGTAGGGCCCCGGCACGTAGCGGTTCAGGCCGAACTGGACGACGAGCACTGCGACGAGCGCCACGCCGAACAGCACCGTGGTGTTGGTCAGGCCGAAGCCGAGGGTCTCGTTGATGTAGTCGGCAAGGCTCTCGCCCACGGTGGTGCACAGGATCTTGATGATCCAGAAGAAGACGGTGACCTCAGGCACCTTGTTGAGCATCAGTCGGCGCGTGGGGCTCGTGAGCGTGGTCGGCATGGGGCGCAGCATGTGGGGCGACTCCTGATAGAGACCTGAACGACGGGGCACGCCTCGGCGCGGGGCGTCGGGCGTCCCTCGGCGCGCGAGGCCTTGAAATGAGTCGTCCAGGGCTAGTAGCGGGTCGCGGCTAAGGCTCGATCCGTGGATGGGCGGCGTAGCGAGCGGCACCAGAGGGGTGTGACTGGCAAGGCGCCGGCGCGCAGTCAGACTGGGCGTCTTTCCAGCGTCGGCAACGCCGCCAGCGCGCCCCTGTGGTGGCGCGTAGTGGCGGCCATCCACGGATCGAGGCTAAGGCTTGTGGTCTGGCGGCGTCCGGGTGCGTGCATCGCAAGACGGCGGAGCGACGGCATACCGGGTCGTCTGTCGAGCTTCGCCAACGCAGCGAAGTGCGTGCCCGGGCGTCGCCAGGACCAAGAATTAGCTGCGACGCGCTACTAGTGGCCGCTCAGCGAGATCCGCACACTCATTCCGTGTCCCAGGCACGCACCTGACGGCGTTGCCAATCCTGCGAAGACGCCCAGTCTGCGTGCGGGTCGGCGCCTTGCCATGCGGGACACGCCCTAGCCGCGTACGCCCTCGTCGACGGCGACGATCGCGTGGGCGGCCGCGCGGCGGGCCCGCATCGACTCGGGGTCCTCGAAGAGCGAGGCCGCCGCATCACGCAGGATCTGGCCGCCCACGACGGGCAAGATCCGTTCGCCGACCCTGCGCAGGATGACGTAGTCGCCGTCGGCGTCGAGCTGGCAGGTGGTGCCGGTCTCGGGGTTCATCCACTCCACGCAGCCGGCGGAGGCGCCGACGAGGACCAGGTGCGGAGCGAGCGCCCACGCCCGGTGGTCGTCGGTCTTCAGGTCCACGCGCGCAGACTCCTTCGGTCCCCGAAGCAGGAGACCCGCCCCATGATGCTGAGGAAGCAGTAATTGAAGGATTCTTCATGTGCCAAACTGATTCCCTCAGGGTTGCGCGGGGTGCGGCAGCCCGCGAAGGGGGCTTGGACCAGCCATGGCCGTACCGCTCTACCACGCCAAAGCGGAGCTGTTTCGCACGCTTGGCCATCCCGCGCGCATCCGCATCCTCGAGCTGCTCTGCGAGCGACCGCATGCCGTCCACGAGCTGCGGCAGCACGTCGAGATCGAGGCCAGCAACCTCAGCCAGCAGCTGAGCGTGCTGCGCCGCGCGCAGATGGTCGTCTCGACCCGGCGCGAGGGGGAGGTCGTCTACTCCATCTCGGTGCCGGAGGTCCGCGGCCTTCTGGTCGCCGGCCGACGGATCCTCGCCAAGCTGGCCCCCGACGTCGACCTCGAGTGGGCCGGCGCGGCCGCCGCCGAGTAGGGCAGCTCCGCAGCTCACCATGCGCGATCCGGACTGCGTCTTCTGCGCCATCGTCGCAGGGGAGGCCGAGGCCGGGCAGGTCCTCGAGGACGACGACTTCGTCGCGTTCCTCGACGCGCGGCCGGTGTTCAAGGGGCACGTGCTCCTGGTGCCGCGCGAGCACGTCGTCACGCTGCCCGACCTGCCCGCCTCGCTCCGCGACGGCTTCCTGGCCGCGGCCCAGCGGCTCGCCACCGCGGTCGTCGAGGCGCTCGGCGCGCAGGGCAGCTTCGTGGCGATGAACAACGTCGTCAGCCAGTCCGTGCCCCACCTGCACATGCACGTGGTGCCGCGGACCAAGGGCGACGGGCTGCGCGGCTTCTTCTGGCCGCGGACCAAGTACGCCGACGCGGCCGAGCAGGCGGCGTACGCCGACCGGATCCGGGCGGCGCTGGGCTGACCGCGGGGTCGGCAGCCGCCGGCAACTCTCCGCGGGCGCGGTGCGTCTCCGAACCATGAACCTCGCGCTCGCTCGTCGCCGCCACCGCGGCGGCCTTCGTCGTCACCCTCCTTCCAGCGCCCGCCCCCGCGCTGGCCTCGATCGCCGAGGCCGCGCCCGCCGTCGTCCGCGCAGGCCGAGACCCTGTCCGCCCGACTCCTACCTGACCGTCGTCGAGCGAGGTCCGAAGGGCGAGGCCGGCAGCATCGAGGCCCGCAGCCAGCGGCTGGTGCTGGTGTCTCCCACCGGGGAGACCCGCACCGTCTACAGCCGCAAGGTGTCTCGCACCTACGGCGGCTTCCTGCTCCTCGACTGGTCGACCGACGGGAGCACTGCGCTGCTCAGCGTGAGCACGGGACGCGGGCCCCGCGTGATCGTGGTCGACGTGCAGACAGGCACCACCCAGCAGCTCGCGATGCCGCTGCTGCAGACGGCGGTGCTCGACCCGGCCGGCACCGGACTCCTGACCGCCTCGTGGAAGAGCTCGCGAGAGCAACACGCTGATGCTCGACCGGGTCTCGTGGAGCGGCGATCGGACCCGGCTGCTCGGCGCGACCAACGGCATGATCACGCCCGGACGCGACGGCACGGTGCTGACCGGCCACAGCCGGCGCGGCCGGGTCCAGCTGCTGCTGTCCACCAGCACCGGTGCCGTCGTGAACAGGTTCCGCGGGCACGGCTACTGCACCCCGGTGCGCTGGTGGGACGAGACCCGCCTGCTCGAGATGTGCGGCTCGAGCACGACCTCTACCTCGTCGACCCGCCACGGGCAGCACCGACCGGCTGACCAACCGGCACGGGCAGCGGTGACTACGGCCACCTCGACGCCCGGTCCGCCGGCGCGCCGTCTCTACGTCCAGGTCGCCGGCGCCTGCGGCTACACTACGTCGACCCAGGTGACCAGGAGCGGTGCGATGCGCCACCTGCAGGTGCCGGGCGCCGTCGGCAACGTCGATCATGGTCAACGCCGTCGGCAGCGACCTGGTGCTGGAGCACGTGGCCAGCTGCGACGGTCGCCGGCCGCGGGCGATGCTCTCGCTCTTCGACCCGGTGCACCACGAGGAGACCCCGCTGCTGGTGCTCGGCAGGCACGAGGCGTTCGGCGGCATCCTGGTGCTCGGCGAGGAGCGGGCGTCGGCGTACTGAGCACCGCCCCCACCCCGAATCGGCCGATGTTGCCCGGCTGCCCTATCGTGACGCGACATGGGTCGATACGACGGACGCGTCGCAGTCATCACGGGCGCCGCCCAGGGCATCGGGTTCGGCATGCGCCACCCGCTTCGCCGAGGAGGGCGCGTCGGTCGCGGTCGTCGACCTCGACGAGGCCGCCGCCGCGGCGGCGGCCGCCAGGCTGCCGCTCCAGGGTGACGCGAAGGCGATCGGCGTCGGCGCCGACGTCAGCAGCACCGAAGCCGTCGAGGCCGCCGTGGCGCGGGTCGTCGAGGAGCTCGGCGGGATCCACGTGCTGGTCAACAACGCCGGCATCACCCGCGACAACCTGCTGTTCAAGATGACCGACGACGACTGGGACCTGGTCATCGGCGTGCACCTGCGCGGCGCCTTCCTGATGACCCGGGCCGCCCAGAAGCACTTCGTCGAGCAGAAGTACGGCAAGATCCTCAACCTCTCGAGCGTCAGCGCGCTCGGCAACCGCGGCCAGGCCAACTACTCGGCGGCGAAGATGGGGATCCAGGGGTTCACCCGCACCCTCGGCATCGAGCTCGGCCCGTTCGGGATCAACGCCAACGCCATCGCCCCCGGCTTCATCGCCACCGAGATGACCGACGCCACCGCGCGCCGGCTCAAGATGGAGCCCGAGGAGCTGCGCCGCCTCAACGCCGAGGCGAACCCGGTCCGCCGGGTCGGCGAGCCCGCCGACATCGCGGCCGCCGCCGCGTTCCTCTGCAGCGACGAGGCGTCCTACATCACCGGCCAGACGCTGTACGTCGACGGCGGGGCCAAGCTCGGCTGATCCAGACCGGTGGCGCGGGCCTGCTCGGAAGCCCGGCGCGCCTACCGCGCTGCACGTCACGCTGGGCGCACCATCGAAGTCCACCAGTTCACTAGAGAACCGCTCATCCACGACCAGGCCCTGCCGATCGGAGTCGCGCGTGCGACGCCGTACTGTGACCGCCAGGTTCGCCGCGACCCTCCTCGCCGGCTCCTCGTGCTCGCCGGCTGCGGCCACGACGACGGGACCGACGACCCCGCCGGCAGCGGCCCCGACGCGCAGAACGTCGCGGCCGCCGCCGACGCTCAAGGCCACCTGGCCGCTGACCGGGCTGCCGGTCACCGGCGACGACGAGGCCGCGCAGAAGCACCCGGTGATGGTGCTCAAGATGGACAACACCTACGCCAGCGCCCCGCAGGAGGGGCTCGGCTCGGCCGACATGGTGGTCGAGGAGCTCGTCGAGGGCGGCATGACCCGGCTGGCGGCGTTCTACTACTCCCAGATCCCCGGCGACGTCGGGCCGGTGCGGTCGATGCGCGCCAGCGACATCGGCATCGTCTCGCCGGTCAACGCCACGGTGGTGACCTCGGGTGCGGCCGCAGGTGACGATCAACCGGATCGACGACGCCGGCATCCACTGGTACACCGAGGGCGACAAGGGCTTCTACCGCGACTCGAGCCGGCACGCTCCCTACAACCTGTTCACCGACCTGTCCGAGACCGCGACGCTGGTCGACCAGGAGGACGCCGAGCGGCCCGGCGACTACCTGCCGTGGGGCGACGAGAAGGACTTCCCGCAGGGCCAGCCGGCGCGCACCCTCGCCGCGTCGTTCTCGGGCGGGCACACCACGAACTGGACGTTCAAGGACGGCACCTACGTCAACGAGAACACCTACGCCGGCGCCGGCGACGAGTTCCCGGCCGACACCGTGCTGGTGCTGCGGGTCAAGGTCGGCGACGCGGGCTACCGCGACCCGGCCGGCAACCCGGTGCCGGAGACGCAGTTCACCGGCCAGGGCCAGGCGCTGATCTTCCACGACGGCCGCCTGGTGCGCGGGCAGTGGACCAAGGACGTCGCTGGGCTCACCGCTGCAGCTGGCCACCGAGGCCGGCGAGCTGACCGTCCCGGCCGGCCACACCTGGATCGAGCTGGTGCCGCAGGACGGCGGCAAGCGTCACCTTCGCGAAGTAGCCGCGAAGGTGCGTCAGTCCTCGTCGCCGACGAGGGTGTCGGGCAGGCCGACGCCGGAGTCGGCGAGCGAGCGGAAGCCGGCGATGATGAAGCCGATCGCGGCCTCGACCCGGTCGGCGGCCTCCTCGGGGTCGTCGGCGGTCGCCACCGACTCGCCGGCCGAGGACATCGCGCCGAAGAAGATCCGGGCGAAGGTCTGCAGCATCGCCTCGTCGAGCTCCCACGACCCGGCGCCGAGCACCGAGCGCACGATGTCGAGCGACGGTGGCGAACGTCGAGCGCTCCTCCTGCTCGCGGTAGCGCTCGTAGCCCAGCACCGCCGGGCCCTTCCTGGATCACGATCCGGCGGTAGCGCGGCTCCTGGACGACGCCCAGGAACGCGCGCGAGCCCGGCCCGGGCCTTCTCCCAGGGGTCGCGCTGCCCTTGAGCGCCTTGTTGATGGTCTTGGAGGCGTCGGTCTCGACCCGCTCGAAGACCGCCTCGAACAGCGCCTGCTTGCCGCTGAAGTGGTGGTAGAGCGCGCCCTTGGTCACCCGCGCCCCGGACGACGATCGCGTCCAGCGAGGTGTTGGCGTAGCCGTGCTCGGTGAACAGCTCCTCGGCGATCTCGACCAGGGCGCGCTTGGTGGAGGCGGAGTACTGCTGGCGCCGGCTGGCGCCCGGGACGCCGGGCACCTTGGGCATCAGGCGCGTCACCGACTTGGGCATCCCGGCGAGGCTACTGACCGACCGGCGGTATGGCGAGGACGTCGCGCCGACCAGTGGTCAGGATCACCGGGCGTCGTCAGCACACGGTAGCTGGCATACCGCCGGTATGAACCCGTACTCTGGGTACGTACTCACGGTATGTGAGGACCCGGCCCACACCCAGGACCGGCACCAGAGAAAGGACCCGCCCATGACCTGGACGTCCTTCCACCGCCGTGGGGACGTGCTCCGCGACGTCATCGCCGCGGCCGACCAGCGCCGCGACGGCGTGCTCCCCGCCGACGTCGACGGCGTCTCGGCGACGTTCGCCGACGACCTCGACCTCCTCGCCGCTCTCCAGCTGAAGTGGCACACCCGCCTCGCCGGCCGGATCGAGCGCGAGCAGCTGAGCCAGCCCATGGACCTGCGCGCCGCCGTCGTGCGCGCCTGGCACCGCACCGCCGACGAGCTGCCCGGCATCCGGGCCGTCCTCGACGAGCAGCGGCTCCGGCCGGCCGACGAGGCCACCGCCGAGATCATGCGGAAGTCCGCCGCCAAGGAGCAGCGTGCTCCTGGCCGTG
This sequence comes from uncultured Actinomycetota bacterium, assembly GCA_963793315.1. GTDB lineage: Bacteria > Actinomycetota > Actinomycetes > Propionibacteriales > Nocardioidaceae > Nocardioides. The sequence continues at coordinate 104,225 of CAWBZR010000012.1, forward strand.
ATGGCCGGCCAGGCCAGCGCGCCAGGACGAGCGCGCCGCGGCCGTCGGGCGCCCGCATCGAGGACGAGGCGAGGGCCACCTGGCCGGCGTACGACCGTGCTCGAGGGGCGCGACCACGACTCGACGGCGACCACTCCGGGCGTCCGACCCTGCTGGGTCGGCTGAAGGCGGCCCTGGCCGCCTGACCTCCGATCCAGCGGCGGCCCCGGACCCGGCATCCTCCCTCCCTCCCTGCCGGGCCCGGGGTCGTCCGGAGTCTTGGCATGATGGCGCCATGGTCGACGGGTCGCGCGAGGTGCGGGCCGGGATGCTGCTCGTGGCCACGCCCGAGCTGCTCGACCCCAACTTCGCCGACACCGTCGTGCTGATCCTCGACGTCGACGACGGCGGTGCGCTGGGCGTCGTGCTCAACCGGCCGTCCGGCGGTGCCGGTGTCCGAGGTCCTCGAGACCTGGGGCGAGATCGCCTCGGAGCCGGAGGTGCTGTTCCGCGGCGGCCCGGTGAGCACCGAGGGCGCGCTCGGCGTGGCGCTGCTGCGCGACGGCGACGACGTGCCGGTCGGCTTCCGCGAGGTCGACGGGCTGCTCGGCCTGGTCGACCTGGACACGCCGGTCGAGCTGGTGACCGGGTCGCTGGCCGGGATGCGGATCTTCGCCGGGTACGCCGGCTGGGGTGCCGAGCAGCTCGCCGCCGAGATCGAGGAGGGCAGCTGGTACGTCGTCCCCGGGCGAGGCCGTCGACGTCTTCCGGCTCGACCCGGCCGAGCTGTGGCGCGACGTGCTGCGCCGCCAGCCCGGCGAGCTGGCCTGGCACTCGACCCGCCCCGTCGGATCCCGAGCTGAACTAGAGCGGCGAGTCGCTCGCCGCCGCGCCGTCGTAGAGTCGGGCGGGTGAGCACCACCGGTTTCGGGACCCAGGACCGCCGTCGACACCGACGTCCGTCACGAGGAGCGCACCGTCCCGACCGACGAGGGCGACCACGAGCGGTTCTCCCACTTCGTCGACAAGGACAAGCTCACCGAGGCGATGGTGATGGGCACCCCGGTGGTGGCCCTGTGCGGCAAGGTCTGGGTGCCGAGCCGGGCGCCGGAGAAGTTCCCGGTGTGCCCTGACTGCAAGGAAGTCTGGGAGTCCCTCAAGGACGACGAGCGGCCGACTCGGGCTCCACCGAGTGACCCGCGGCGACGACGCCGCTCCGCTCGCTGCCGGTCCTGACGCCGGCGTGGCCGGAGCGCGCGGCCTGGGGCACGGCGACGCCGCTGCGGGCGTGGCAGACGGCGGCGATGACGGCGTACTTCGACCGGCTGCCGCGCGACTTCCTGGCGGTCGCGACGCCCGGGCGCGGGCAAGACGACGTTCGCGCTGTCCGTCGCCGCCGAGCTGCTCGGCCGCCGGCTCGTCGACCGGATCACGATCGTGGCGCCGACCGAGCACCTCAAGCTGCAGTGGGCCGAGGCGGCCGGACGGGCCGGGATCCCGATCGACCCGGCGTACGCCGCGGGCAAGGGCAAGACCTCGCAGGACTACCTCGGCATCGCGGTCACCTACGCCGGCGTCGCGGTCAACCCGCTCGCGCTGCGGATCCGCACCGAGCGGTTCAAGACGCTGGTGATCCTCGACGAGGTCCACCACGCCGGCGACGCCCTGTCGTGGGGCGAGGGCGTGCGCGAGGCGTTCGAGCCGGCCCACCGGCGGCTGGCGCTGACCGGCACGCCGTTCCGCTCCGACGTGAACCCGATCCCGTTCGTGACCTACGCGCCCGGCGACGACGGCATCCCGCGCTCGGTGGCCGACTACACCTACGGCTACGCCGAGGCGCTGGCCGACCGCGTGGTCCGGCCGGTGCTGTTCATGGCCTACTCCGGCGAGCTCCAGTGGCGCACCCGGGCCGGGCGACGAGATCGCCGCCCGGCTGGGCGAGCCGCTGACCAAGGACCTCGACCGCCCAGGCGCTCCGGACCGCCCTCGACCCGGACGGCTCGTGGATCCCGTCGGTGCTGTCGCGCCGCCGACAAGCGGCTGACCGAGGTACGCCGCCACGTGCCCGACGCCGGCGGCCTGGTCATCGCCACCGACCAGGACTCCGCCCGCGCCTACGCCAAGACGCTGCAGCGCCGTCTCCGGGGAGGCGCCGACGGTCGTGCTGTCCGACGAGAAGCAGGGCTCGAAGAAGATCGCGGACTTCTCCGCCGGCGAGGGCCGCTGGATGGTCGCGGTGCGGATGGTCTCGGAGGGGGTCGACGTACCCCGCCTCGCCGTCGGCGTCTACGCCACCACCACCGCGACGCCGCTGTTCTTCGCCCAGGCGGTCGGCCGGCTTCGTGCGCGCCCGGGGCCGAGGCGAGACGGCGTCGGTGTTCCTGCCGTCGGTGCCGAACCTGCTGACCTACGCCGCCGAGCTCGAGGTCGCGCGCGACCACGTGCTCGGCCGCCGGATCGCCGACGAGGACGACATCTTCGCCGCCGAGAACGACCTGCTCGCCCAGGCCCAGGCCGGCGAGGCCGCCTCCTCGGAGCTGGAGAACCTGCCGTTCGAGGCGCTCGGCTCCCAGGCGCACTTCGACCGGGTGCTCTTCGACGGCGCCGAGTTCGGCCACGAGGGCCAGGTGCACGTCGGGCTCGGAGGAGGAGATGGACTTCCTCGGCATCCCCGGCCTGCTCGAGCCCGACCAGATGCGCCAGCTCCTCGCCCAGCGCCAGAGCGACCGACGCAAGAAGCAGCCCGCCCGCCCCGACCCCGAAGTGCCCGAGCTGACCACCCACGAGCAGCTCGCCGTCCTGCGCCGCGAGCTCAACGGCCTGGTCGCCGCCTGGCACCACCGCACCGGCCAGGCCCACGGCATCACCCACGCCGCGCTGCGCAAGGAGTGCGGCGGCCCGGCCGCCGCGGTCGCCAGCGCCGAGATGCTGCGCAAGCGGATCGACCGGGTGCGGGAGTGGGCCAGCAAGGCCGGCTGACGGCCTACTGGATCGCCAGCAGCACGGCGGCGTCGTCGGCCGCCGCGGCGAGGTAGAAGTCGCGCAGCACCTCGTAGTTGGGTCCGAGGTACTCCTCGTAGACGTCCTCCTCGTCCCAGATGCCTGGGTAGAGGTCGGCGGCCTCGATGGCCTCCATGGCCGTCAGGTCGACGCGGTGGCCGAGCACCTCCGGCGTGAGCGGACGCAGCGCCTCGGCGACGGCGGCGACCTGCTCGGGCCGCAGCAGCCGGGCGGGACCGTATCCGTCGTCGTCTCCGACCGGCTCGCCACCGAGCACCGCCAGCGCCTCGGCGCCTGCGGACGGCTGGGGTGCGGCCCTCCTGCGGAGCAGCCCGGACCTCCTCCGGCTCGGCGGCGACTCGTCCGAGGAACCGGTGAGCAGCCAGTGGATGGCGTGCCAGGCCTTGTCCACGTCGATCCCGTGCGGGCCGCCCGTCGTCCTCGGGGTAGCGGAGTCGCTCGAGCACCTCGGGGGAGGCGAGGGCCGCCGACAGCTCGTCGCGCGTCAGCATCCGTGCCGTCATCACCATGCCCATGGGCGCGAAGTCTGCCCGCCCATCTGGGGGCGAGGCTGACAGGCCACTAGGTGAGGCGGTGCCGGCCGGGCCGGTCGGTGTTGGGCGCGGCCCGAGCGGCTACGGGAGGTGGGCCGGGCTGCGGATCGTCGTGCCGGGCCTCCAGCACCGTCGGGCCGCGTCGGGTGCCGCGGGGGACCAGCACGGAGACCTGTCCCGAGCCGTAGAGCGAGACCTCCACCGCGCCGAGCTCGACGTCGCGCAGCTGACCGTCGAGGAACTCGACGACGCGGGTGAGCTCGTCCGACACCCGGTCGGTGACCAGGACGATCCGGACCCGGTCGCGGGAGAGGTTCGACTCGACCCGCGCCCAGAACGCGGCCGGGTCCGCCGTCCAGTCGAGCGCCTTGGCAAGGAGCCGGGCCTCGTCGCGGTCGCCGTGCGTCGCTCCGACCAGCTCGCGCAGCCGGCCGTGGCGCCAGCGCGGCAGCTCGACCGCGACACGGTCGAGGAGGCGGAGCAGCACCTCGTCGTCCGTGCGGTCGGGGCCGGCCGACTGCACCCCGACCAGGAGCGGGACCGCCTCGCTGTCGACGTAGACGTGCTGCAGCGGATGGGCGTCAGTGTCGGTGACCAGCAGCAGACGTCGGTGGTCACTCGGGGCGGCCGCGCCGAGCACGAGCTCGGGTCTGGGCGCGGAGCAGCGACCGCAGCAGCGCGTCGTCGCCGTGGCCGGCCCGCTGCAACACCTTCACCCGGCCGTCCACCAGGACGACGACACCGTCGCTCATCCTCGCCCCACCCCCCGACAGCAGGGTCCCACGTGGAGACGACGAGCCGCGTGGAGCCCTCGCCGCGCGGGCACCGGCGCCGGGCGCCCGGTCCTCAGTCGGCGACGGCGAGCGGCAGCACCCGGTAGGGCACCTGGGTCGCCAGGGCGATCACCGTCGACGAGCGGACGATCGCCGGGGTTGGCGAGCACCAGGTCGATGACCCGCTGGAGGTCGGTGTTGGAGCGGGCGACGACTCGAGCCATCAGGTCGCCGGCGCCGGTGATCGTGTGCGCCTCGAGCACCTCGGGGATGGCCGCGAGGTGCGCGCCGACCGCGTCGTGGCCGCCGCCGGTGCGCTCGTCCTGCCGGATCTCCAGGGTGAGGAACGCCGTCACCGGGTAGCCCAGCGCGGCGGGGGAGAGGTCGGGCCCCCACGAGGTGATCACGCCCGCCGCGGCGAGCTTGTCGAGCCGCGCCTGCACCGTGCCGCGGGCGACGCCGAGCCGCCGGGACGCCTCGAGCACGCCGACGCGGGGGTCGGTGGCGAACAGGTCGATCAACCTGCGGTCGAGGGCGTCCATCGGCGGCTCCGAACTGGACAAATTGCACAGCGTGTCGCGCGTACTGTTGCACAGTTTGCGCTTAGGCCGGCGAGAGTGGGTGCATGAGCGAGTCGACCCTCACCGCCCTGACCAGCGAGGAAGTCCAGGCCGGACTCTCCCTCGAGCAGCTCCAAGCAGCTCGTCGGGCTGGTCGAGTACGACGAGGACGGCGACGTCTTCCCGGTGACCGGGCTGGGACGCGATCGTGCTTCGTGGTCGGCAACGCCACCCAGACCGCGCACTACTACCAGTCGGCGTGGGGCATGGAGCTCGTCGCCTACTCGGGCCCGGAGAACGGCAACCGCGACCGCAAGTCGTTCGTGCTGCGCTCGGGCTCGATCAGGTTCGTGTTCAACGGCGCCGTCGACCCCGACTCCGCGCTGGCCGACCACCACCGCCGGCACGGCGACGGCGTCGTCGACATCGCGATCGAGGTGCCCGACGTCGACAAGTGCATCGCCCAGGCCCGGCGGGCCGGCGCCACGATGCCTGGTCGAGCCCCAGGACGAGTCCGACGAGCACGGCACGGTGCGGATCGCCGCGATCGCGACGTACGGCGAGACCGGCACACGCTCGTCGACCGCAGCCGCTACGACGGGCCCTACCTGCCCGGCTACGTCGCCAAGCAGAGCACCGTGGTGAAGCCCGAGGGCCAGCCGAAGCGGCTGTTCCAGGCGCTCGACCACATCGTCGGCAACGTCGAGCTCGGCCACATGGACGAGTGGGTGCAGTTCTACAACCGGGTCATGGGCTTCACGAACATGGCGGAGTTCATCGGCGACGACATCGCCACCGACTACTCCGCGCTGATGAGCAAGGTGGTCGCGAACGGCAACCACCGCGTGAAGTTCCCGCTCAACGAGCCCGCGATCGCGAAGAAGAAGTCGCAGATCGACGAGTACCTCGAGTTCTACGGCGGCGCCGGCGCCCAGCACATCGCGGTCGCGACCAACGACATCCTCGCCTCGGTCGACGTCCTGCGCGCCAACGGCGTCGAGTTCCTCGACACGCCGGACTCCTACTACGAGGACCCCGAGCTGCGGGCCCGGATCGGCAAGGTGCGGGTGCCGATCGAGGAGCTGCAGAAGCGCGCGATCCTGGTCGACCGCGACGAGGACGGCTACCTGCTCCAGATCTTCACCAAGCCGATCGGCGACCGGCCGACGGTGTTCTTCGAGTTCATCGAGCGGCACGGCTCGCTGGGCTTCGGCAAGGGCAACTTCAAGGCGCTGTTCGAGGCGATCGAGCGCGAGCAGGACGCCCGCGGGAACCTGTAGCTCTCCTCGGGGCTGTTTCACCGGGTGCCCGCGGTGAATCCGAACCGAGCCCGCTCGACACTGGCGCCGTGACCACACAGCCCGGCTGGCACCCCGACCCCGTCCCGCCGCAGCCGGGCCAGCCGCCGCAGCTGCGCTACTGGGACGGCGCCCGCTGGACCGAGCACACCTCGCCGGTCCAGGCGCCGGCCGCGAGGGGCGTACGCCGCGCCCGCGTACGAGGGGGTCTACGGCACGTCGCAGGCCTACGGTTCACCCGGCGCCTACGGCTCGCCGTATGCCGCGCCCGGCGTGGACCGCTCCACCACGCCCGACGGCGTGCCGCTGGCCGGCTGGTGGCACCGGGTGGGCGCGCTGCTGATCGACTGGGTGCTCGTCTCGGTCCTGATCTCGGTGCTCGGCCGCTGCCGTGGATCGCGCGACATCTGGCACAGCTACCGCGACCTGCTCGACGAGGCGTTCAACGACGGCCGGAACGGCACCAGCAGCGTCGACACGACGCAGTTCCAGCGCGACATCGCCGGGCCGGCCGCAGTGGTCGCGCTCATCTCGCTGGCCGTGGAGTTCTGCTACCACGTCGGGCTTCCTGATGTGGAGGCAGGCCACCCCGGGCAAGCTCGCCGTCGGTCTGCGCGTGCGGCTGCGGGAGAGGCCGGGACGGATGCCGTTCGGCACGGTGGTGCTGCGCTGGCTCGGCCAGTTCGGCGTGCGGCTGCGTCGGCCTGGTCCCGTTCGTCGGCGCGGTCGTCGGCCTCTACCTCGCTGCTCGACTACCTGTGGCCGCTGTGGGACGACAAGAAGCAGGCCATCCACGACAAGCTCGCGAAGACCAACGTGGTGCGGGTCCGCTGACCCGCACCACGTCGGCCTCGCTGGGGTCTGCGATCTTCCAGCGGACGGCCGCGGTCACCCGGACCGAGACACCGTCGGAGGTCAGCACGTCCTGGGGTGCGGTCGTGACGATCCGCTCGAGCACGTGCACGCGCTGGTAGGTCGCGCGCCGGGCGGCCTTGTGCCGACCGGGCGCGAGCACCCGCGCGCACACGCCGTCGACGTACTCGAGGGCGCGCTCGTGCGGGAGACACGGTGATGTGGCTGCCGAGGATGGTGGTGAAGATGGACATGGCTTCCTCCTTCCGTGGGTCTCGTGAGCAATGTCCGTCGGTGGGGTGGTGTGGAGCTGGCGTGAGCGGACGGGCCGCGGCACGTGGGGACACGGGGCGGCGGCCGTGCGTGCCCCGGACAACAGGGCACTGCGGCCGGGCCACAGGGTGACCGCACGCTGGAGCCACGGCCCGCCCACCCGTGAGTGAGGAGTCGAACCTCGGACGCCTGTCCTTACCAGGGACGCGGTCGACGCCAGGAACATGCAGGACCGGCGCGGGTACCCCCGGCAGGCTGCGTGGTCGTCGACGCCCAGTGAGACTAGGGAACGACGTGGGGCCGGCGCGACCGATTTAGCGCGGGTCAGCAGGGCGAGAGGTCAGCCGGCGTCGGCGACCGCGACCAGCTCGCCCTCGGCCCGGCTGTGCCCGGCCGGTGCGTGGGTGCCGCGCAGGTGCCGGCGACCCGCCGCCAGGATGACGACCGCGACGCCGACCGCCGCGGCGCCCATCCAGAACGGCGCGTGCACGCTGACGTTCTCGCCGAGCTTGCCGGCGGCCTACGGCGCCACGGCGCCGCCTGAGAACCGGACGAACGAGTAGGCCGCCGACGCCACCGGCCGCTCCACGGGTGCGGCGCCCATGACCGCCTCGGTGATGACGGTGTTGTTGATGCCGAGGAATGCGCCGGCCACGACGACGCCGGCCACCAGGACGCCCTTGTGGTCGGTCCAGACGGCCATCGCGACGAGGTCGAGGCCGAACAGGGCAGGCTGACGAGGACGGTCGGGATCGGGACCGAACCGCCGCTGCAGGATCGGCGCCACCCACACCGACGTGATCGCGAGCAGCAGCCCCCAGCCGAAGAAGATCAGGCCGACCTGGTGGGCGTTCATGTCCAGCGGGAACGGTGTGAACGCCAGCAGCGTGAAGAAGCCCATGTTGTAGAAGAGCGCGGTGAGCGCGATGGTCAGCAGGCCGGGATGGCGCAGCGCGCGGAACGGGTCGGCCAGCGAGGTGCGCCGCCCGAGCGGCTGGCGTCGGCGGGCAGCAGGAACGTCGTGGCGACCAGCGCGACGACATGAGGGCAGCGACAGCCGAGGAACGGCGCCCGCCAGGTGATCGAGCCGAGCTGCGCCGCCGAGCAGCGGGCCGGCGGCGATGCCGAGGCCGAGGGCTGCCTCGAACAGGATGATCGCCTGCGCGGTCGAGCCGCGCGCCGAGATCACGATGGTCGCGAGCGCGGTGGCGATGAACAGCGCGTTGCCCAGCCCCCAGCCCGCCCGGAAGCCGACGATCGGCCCGATCGAGTCGGACGAGCCCGGCGAGGGCGGAGAAGACGATGATCAGGGCGAGGCCGAGCAGCAGCGTGCGCTTCGCGCCGATCCGGCGTCGAGACGACGCCGGTCACCAGCATCGCGACGCCCATCACGGCCATGTAGCTGGTGAACAGCAGCGACACCTGGCTCGGCGTCGCGTCGAGCTGGTCGGCGATCGGCTTGAGGATCGGGTCGACGAGGCCGATGCCCATGAACGCGATGACGCACGCGAAGGCGACGGCCCAGACGGCGCGCGGCTGGCGGAGGAAGCTGCTGGTCGGGCTGGTGGTCGGGCTGGTGGTCGGGCTGGTGGTCGGGGAGGTCACACGGTGTCCTTTCCGGGTGGGTCGGTGAGCGCGCGCAGCACGGTGACCGCGGTGTGCAGCTGTTCGGCGGTGAGGGTCGGGTGCTGCTCGACCTGGGCGGCGATCGCCTCGCCGTTGAGGCGGCGTACGCGCGCCAGCTCGGCCGCGCCGGCCCGGGTGGGGGCGACCAGCGCGGCGCGGGTGTCGGTGGGGTGGGGCGTCTTCGCCACCCAGCCCTGCTCGAGGAGCTGGTTGACCAGTCCGGTCATGGTCGGTTGGGAGCAGGAGTACGCCGCCGCGAGCTGCGTGACCGTCAGCGGCCCCTGCTCGTCGAGCACGGACAGCACGCGGACACCCGCCGGCAGCTCGAACCGCCGTCGCATCGAGCGGACCAGCCGCGCTGACTGGGTGACCAGGTCGCCGGCGAGGGCGACGTCGATCCGTCGAGTGGGCACTCCGCCAGTTTACATAGGGTGCCTATGCATCTCTAGCTGACCCCCGTCGCCGGGGACACTCCTGACGCGATGGCAGGATGCCCGCGTGGCGACGTACGTCGGGTTCCTGCGCGCGATCAACCTCGGTGCGAACCGGAAGTTCCCGAAGGCCTCGATCATCGAGGGCCGTCGAGGCGGCCGGCTTCACCGACGTCGGCGACCTACATCAACACCGGGAACGTCCGCTTCGACACCCCGATGCGCTCGCGCGCGAAGATCGAGGCGGCCTTGGAGGAGGCGTTCGAGGCCGAGGCGGGGTTCGAGGTCCCGACGATGGTCTTCACCCAGAAGGAGCTGCGCGAGATCGCCGAGCACGCCGAGTCCTTCGGTCACGGCGGCAGGCACTATGTCTCGCTCTGCAAGGAGGTCCCGACCGCGGCCGCGATCAAGAAGCTCGAGGACAGCATCACCACCGACGAGGTGGCGAAGGTCGGCGGCCGGGCGGTGCACCTGCTGCTCGGCGACAACTACCACGAGGCCAGGCTGACCAACGCGGCCGTCGAGAAGTACCTCGGCGTCGCCACCAACCGCAACCTCACGGTGATCAGGGCGCTGGCCGAGAAGTGGGGCTGACCCGCCTGGGTGAGCCCGGCGTCGGCTGGGGTGATAGGAACGTCTCGCCGGCCGCACACCGGGTCGGCACCTCGTCACCTCACACATCTCGGGAGCTCGACCATGTCTGCACCATCCCCGCCGACCCCGTCACGACGACTGCGCCCCGATCGAGGCGCACGAGCCGCACCCGGACGTCGAGGCCTTCGGCGGGCTCCCCGGCCGCCGCGGGGTGCTCACCGGCGCCGCGGCGCTCGCCGCCGCCGGGCTGGCCGTCCCGGCCTACGCCGACGACGACGTCGACCTCGCCGACGCTGACCGCCGCGGCCGTCCACCGCGCCGCGTGCGGGTCACCGTGCTCGGCACGACCGACAGCCACGGCAACGTCTTCAACTGGGACTACTTCAAGAACAAGGAGTACGACGACACGGCGCACAACGACATCGGCCTCGCGAAGATCGCGACGCTGGTGCGGGCGATGCGCAAGAAGCTCCGCAAGACGCGGCCCGGTCCTGCTGCTCGACGCGGGCGACACGATCCAGGGCACCCCGCTGGCCTACTACTACGCCCGGATCGCGCCGATCACCACCGGCGGCGTGCACCCGATGGCGGCCGCGATGAACAAGATGCACTACGACGCGGCCGCGCTCGGCAACCACGAGTTCAACTACGGCATCGAGACGCTGCGCGCCTTCGAGTCGCAGCTCGACCACCCGCTGCTGGGCGCCAACGTCGTCGACCCCGCCGACCAAGCGGCCGGTCTTCCGGCCCTACGTCATCAAGAAGTATCGCATGGCGAAGGGCCGCAAGCCGCTCAAGGTCGGGCATCCTCGGCCTGGTCACGCCGGGCGTGGCGATCTGGGACAAGGCCAACGTCGAGGGCCGGATGGAGTTCCCCGGTCTGGTCGAGCAGGCCGCGAAGTTCGTGCCCGAGATGAAGAAGAAGGGCTGCGACCTCGTCGTCGTCTCGGCCCACTCCGGCGCCGACACGTCGTCGTCCTACGGCGACGCACTGCCCTACCCCGAGAACGCCGCCTCGCTGGTCGCCGAGCAGGTGCCGGACATCGACGCGATCCTGGTCGGCCACGCCCACAAGGAGATCCCGCAGCGGTTCGTCACCAACGCGCAAGACCGGCAAGCGGGTGCTGCTCTGCGAGCCCTACTACTGGGGCATGCGCCTGGCGGTGATGAACCTGACCGTCGAGTGGCAGCAGCGCAAGCGGCGCTGGAAGCTGGTGCGCTCGCACAGCCAGCTGCTCAACTCCAACACCGCCAAGGAGAACGGCAAGGTCTCCAAGGCGGTCCGGGCCCAGCACGACAAGGTCGTCACCTACGTCAACGCGCCCGATCGGCACGTCGACCAAGCTGCTGTCCGCGGCACGGTCCGTCGTCGAGGACGTGCCCGATCATCGACTTCGTGCAATACGTCCAGGCCGGCGCGGTGAAGGCAGCGCTGACCGGGGCCGACGCCAGCCTGCCGGTGCTGTCCGAGGCGGCGCCGTTCAGCCGGACGGCGTCGTTCCCGCAGGGGCAGGTGAGCGTCCGCGACGTCGCGGGGCTCTACATCTACGACAACACCCTGCTCGGCGTGAAGATCACCGGCGCCGACGTGAAGGCCTACCTCGAGTTCTCGGCCGCCTACTTCAAGAAGCAGACGACCGCGGGTCCCTACACGATCGCCCAGCTCACCAACGCCGTCACGCCTTCGGCACCCAACGGCATTCCCGGACTACAACTTCGACTCGATCCGGGGGCTGGACAAGCCGCTCACCTACCGGATCGACGTCGGGAAGGACGTCGGGAGCCGGATCCTCGACCTCGAGTACGACGGGGCGGCGATCGACCCGGCCCGCAGTTCGTGCTGGCGGTCAACAACTACCGGCAGTCGGGCGGGGGCGGCTTCCCCGCAGTCAAGACCGCACCCGTGGTGTGGAACGCGCAGGTCGAGATCCGCCAGCTGCTCATCGACTGGGTGACGACCAACCACACGATCGACGTGGACACGGCGCCGACCAAGTTCCTGCCGGAGTGGAACCTCGCCTACAACGGTGTGGACATCCCGAGCGGACAGATCACCTGATCAACCGACCGGCTTCGGCTCGCCGGCCCGCTGGAGGTTGCGCACCGAGCGCGACCCCAGCGTGGCCAGGCAGATGACGGCGTAGGCGATCCCGCAGACCAGCAGGACGTCGCGGACGCCGAAGGCGGCCCCCAGCGGGCCGACGGCCAGCTGGCCGACGGGGATGGCGACGAACGAGCCGAGGGCGTCGTAGGAGTAGGCGCGCGAGAGCATGTCGTCGGGGATGTGCTCCTGCATCGCGAGGCTCCAGCCGAGGCTGAACACCTCGATGCCGGCCCCGCCGACGAAGGTCGCGACCATCACGAGCACCAGGGTGGGATGCAGGCCGAGGGCGAGCATCGGTACGCCGTAGAGAGCGCAGCCGAGCATCCCCCAGAGCAGGGGACGCTGCAGCGGGACACGAAGCATCACGACCGTGGTGACCAGCAGGCCGACCGCCTGCGCGGACAGGATGAGCCCCCAGCCGGTCTCGCCGATGTCGGTCGTCACCGCGACGACCGGGCCGAGGGTGTTGAAGCCGCTGTGCAGGACGTTGAGGACACCGAAGGCCAGGACGACCGCCCACAGCCAGGTGGTGGCGCGGAAGTACTGCCAGCCCTCGCGAAGGTCGCCGACCATCGTGCTCTGCTCGTCGCGGGGGAGCGGGGGCGGGATCTTGACCTTGAGCAGCAGCGCCGCGGCCACGAGGTAGGTGACGCCATCGACGGCGACGGCCCAGCCGGCACCGACGGTGACCACGAGAAGGCCACCGACGGTCGGGCCGATCACGCTGAGCACGCCGCGGCGCATCGAGTTCAACACGTTGGCCGCCTGCAGCTGCTCGCGGGGCACGAGCTGCGGCATCACGCTGGCCAGCGCCGGGAACCCGATCGCGGAGGCGGCGCCGTTGACGACGCTCAGCGCGGCCAGCTGCCACAGCTCGGCGCTGCCGCTGATGACCAGGGCCGCGATCGCCAGCGCGGTCAGGCCGGAGACGATGTTGGAGAGCTGGATGGTCGCCGTCCGCCCGAACCGGTCGGCGATGACGCCGCCCGCCAGCATCAGCACGACCTGGGGGATCGTCTCGGCCGCCAGCACGATCCCGAGCGCGGACGGCGAGGAGCTCACCTCCAGCACCGCGAAGACGAGCGCGATGCCGCCCATCGTCGAGCCGGCGCCGTTGACGAGCGTGGAGAGGAAGTAGGCGCGGAAGTTGGGCTCGCGCAGCGTCGCGAGCGCCTGGCCGCGCCCGGTCACGCGTCGCCCCCGGCCATCCGGAAGGCCCACGCCGTGAAGCTGACGTGGATCGTGTCCGGGGTGTGCGGCCGCTGGTTGGCGTCGTGCAGCAGCCGCGACGCCTCGCGCAGGAGGGCGGAGGCCCGGTCCCAGACCTCGGGCTCGACCCAGCCCTCGAGGTCGGACAGCAGGCCGCCGGGCCCGGGCACGCGGTCGATGATGCGGCGCTCGAGCTCGGTGGCGACCGCGCGCGTGTAGGCGAGCCGGTCCTCGTTGTTCGCGTCGTGCCGAGGTCGTGGCCTCGGCCTCGTGCGGGTAGCGGTAGAGCTTGGCCGTCCCGCCGCGGATCTTCCGCTCGCCCGCCTCGACGACCTCGCCGGCGTCGGCGAGCTGCCGCAGGTGGTAGGACGCGTTGGCGTGGCTGATGTCGAGCGTGCGGGCCAGGTCGGCGGCGCTCATCGCCGTCCCGGTGAGCACCGAGAGCATCCGCAGCCGGACCGGGTGGGCCACGGCCCGCAGCGAGCTGACGTCGGACAAGGCCCTCACCTCCCAAGAACTGTTGGGGAGTGAGCCTGCCCGAGGGCGCGGCGACCGTCAAACAGTTCTTGGGGTGTCAGTCGCCGTGGAAGTCGGGGCGCCTGCCCTCGTTGAACGCGCGCATGCCCTCGGCGACGTCGGCGGTGCGGAGGAGGATCGTCTGGCCGGTGCGCTCGCGCTCCAGGGCCGGCTCCAGCTGGTCGAGGGTGGCGGCGTTGACCGCCCTCTTGGTGGCCGCCTGGGCGAGGGGAGCGCCTCGGGTCAGCCGTCGGACGATCGTGTCGACCAGCGCGGGGAACTCCGCATCGGGTGCGACGTGGCTGACCAGCCCCACGTCGTACGCTTCGCGAGCGGTCAGCGGCTCCGCGAGCAGCGCCATCCGCATCGCCCGGGCCCGGCCGATCGCGGCGGCGACGGTGGCCGACGTGCCGCCGTCGGGCATCAGCCCGATCCTGGCGAAGGCGAGCAGGAAGCCGGCGGACTCGGTGGCCACGACCAGGTCGGCGGCCAGGGCGGTCGAGCAGCCGACACCGGCGGCGACGCCGTTGACCGCCGCGACGACGGGCTTGGGACAGCCGATGACCGCCCGCACGATCCGGTTGGCGGCGTCGAGCGCGCGCACGTCGAACCGCTCGTGGGCGTCCTCGCCAGAGATGTCGGCGCCGGCGCTGAAGGCGGGTCCGGTGCCGGTCAGCACGACGACCCGGACGTCGTCGTTCGACCCGGCGTCCTCCAGCCGCTCGGCCAGGGCGACGGAGAGCTCGCCGCTGAAGGCGTTGAAGACCTCGGGCCGGTTGAAGGTGAGCCAGAGAGCGCCGCCCGTCGCGGAGCTCGACCAGGAGGTCGTCAGTCTCCAGCAAGGTCGACGCCCGCCTCCCGCATCGCGGCCAGCGCGGCCTCGGTGGTCTCCGGCGCCACTCCCGCGCAGAGCATGAGGAGCACGGTGGTCTCGAACCCCTCCCTGGCGGCGTCGAGCGCGGTGGCCCGGACGCAGTGGTCGGTCGCGATGCCGCAGATGTCGACCCGCGTGACGTCGTGGGCGCGCAGCCACTCGGCGAGCGGCTGTCCGTCGTGGGTGCCCTCGAAGCCGGAGTAGGCCGCCGCGTGCTCGCCCTTGAGGAAGATCGCGTCGAACGGCTGCGGGTCGAGGTTGGGATGGAACGCCTCGCCCTCGGTGCCGACCCGGCAGTGCACGGGCCAGGAGTCGACGAAGTCCGGCTCCCTGGCCCAGTGGTCGCCCGGGATCGACGTGGTGGTCCTTGGTGGCGACGACGAGGGCGTAGGCCGACTCCGCCGGATCGCCCGCGCTCCGCCGGTGCAGCAGGTGCCCGACGTCGGCCGCCACCTGCGCGCCGCCCGCGACCGGCAGCGAGCCGCCCTCGCAGAAGTCGTTCTGGACGTCGACGACGATGAGTGCGGACTTCACCCCCCGACCTTGGCACACTGCGACCATGAGCGACGAGAACGTGTCTGCGGGGAGCGGCCCACTCGCCACCGAGGTCGCCGAAGCCCTCGAGCGCCGGCGTCTTGCCGTCGAGCAGGCCGCGGCTGTCGCCGCCGTCGAGCGGCGGGAGTCCGCCGTGAACAAGCTGCGCTACGCGGCCTGGGGCGGAGCGCTCTGCCTGGTGTTCGGCAACCTCGTGCTCGCCGTCGGGCTCAAGTCCTTCGGCGAGGACGTCACCGAGGGCTTCGTCGAGGACGCACCTCTCGTCGCGATCTGGTTCGGCGCACTTGTGACGCTGGGCGGCCTGCTGCTCATGGTCCGGGCCGTGGTCGGCTGGGCGGTGCAGGAGGGCATGGACGCGTCGGGCCGCTGAGCTCACTCGCGACCGGGAGCCAGGCGATGACGTCCTGGATCACGGCGTCCCACAGTGACCAGACGTGCTCGCCCGGCCGGAAGTCGGTGGTGACCTCGACGCCTGCCGCGCGGGCGGCCTCGGCGAACCGCTCGCACGACGCGTGGAGCCAGTCCTCGGTGCCGCACGACACGTGCAGGGGCGGGACTCCCCGGGCCGCGGTGAGGAGTGCGAAGAGGTCGTCGCCCGGCCTGACCTGGTCGTCGAAGACCCGGCCCATGACCTCGTCGCGATCCGGGTTCTTCGCGAAGGCCACCAGGTCGAGCGCGCCCGAGAGGCAGGCGGCCGCGGCGTAGCGCTCAGGGTGGGTCAGCGCCAGCTTGAGCGCGCCGTAGCCGCCCATCGACAGCCCGGCGACGAAGGTGTCCGCGGGCTCCTGGGACACCCGGAAGAACTGGCCGACCACCCTGGGCAGCTCCTCGGAGACGTAGCTCCAGTAGCGGTGCCCGTGCGCCTCGTCGGCGTAGAAGCTCCGGCCGGCCGCGGGCATCACGACCGCCAGGCCGCGGGCCGCGGCATACCGCTCGATGGAGGTGTAGCGCAGCCAGGCTGAGTGGTCGTCGGACAGGCCGTGCAGGAGGTAGAGGACCGGCGGGGGGCCGTCGCCCACCTCGTCGATCAGGCCGATCTGCTCCTCGGTCGCCTGCGGAAGGACGACGGTGATCGACGTGCCGACCATGAGCGACTCGGAGAAGAAGTCGCAGCTGACCAGGGCCATGTCAGTGGTCGCCCTCGAAGACGGTCGGGATGACGGGCTCACCGCGAGACATCTGCTGGGCCTCCTGGGGCAGCTCCGCCCTCGACGCGACATGCCGGTCGCGGGCGGCCTCGAGCGGCTCGCGGCCCACGACCTCGCCGTCCCGGACCAGCGGGACGAGCAGCTCGCGGTCGTCGCCGTCGTTCTCGGCCGGGGTGCCGATGCCGATCACCTCGGCCTCGGCGACGCCGTCTGCGCGGCGCCGGCGCAGGGCGTACTTGCGACCCCCGACCGAGATCTTGTCGACGCTCTTCTTCGCCACCGACTGCAGGACGCCCTCGTCGTCCTCGCGGGCGACGAGCTTGTAGACGAACCCACACGTCGGGTGTCCGCTGCCGGTGACCAGCTGGGTGCCCACGCCGTAGCCGTCGACGGGGGCGGAGGCGAGCGAGGCGATCGCGTGCTCGTCGAGGTCGCTGGTCACCACGATGCGGGTCCCGGTCGCGCCGAGGGAGTCGAGCTGGGCGCGGACCTGCTCCGCCAGGAGGCCCAGGTCGCCGGAGTCGATCCGCACCGCGCCGAGCTCCGGGCCGGCCACCTCGACGGCCAGCCGGACGGCCTCGGCGATGTCGTAGGTGTCGACGAGCAGCGTGGTCCCGGTGCCGAGCGAGTCGACCTGCGCGCGGAACGCGTCCGCCTCGCTGTCGTGCAGCAGCGTGAACGAGTGGGCGCTGGTGCCCGCGCTCGGGACGCCGTAGCTCTGTCGGGCCGCGAGGTTGGAGGTGCTGGCGAACCCGGCGACGTACGCCGCCCGGGCGGCCGCCACCGCGGCCTCCTCGTGGGTCCGCCGCGACCCCATCTCGATGCACGGCCGGTCACGGGCGGCGCACGTCATCCGGGAGGCCGCGGACGCGATCGCCGAGTCGTGGTTGTAGATCGAGAGCAGCACGGTCTCCAGCACCACCGCCTCGGCGAAGCTGGCCTCGACGATCAGCAGCGGGGAGTGGGCGAAGTAGGTCTCGCCCTCGGCGTAGCCCCAGATGTCGCCGGTGAACCGGTAGCCGGCCAGCCAGTCCACCGTCGGCGCGTCGACGACACCCGTCGAGGGCGGCGAGCGCCTCGTCGTCGAACCGGAACGCCTCGATCGCGTCGAGGGCCCGGCCGACCCCGGCCACGACGCCGTAGCGCCGGCCCTCGGGAAGCCGGCGCCCGAACAGCTCGAAGACCGAACGCCGCTGCGCCGTGCCGTTGGCCAGCGACGGCCTGCAGCATGGTCAGCTCGTAGTGGTCGGTCAGCAGGGCGGTGGATGCCACGTTCGAACTGTAGGTGCTGTGTAACCATGGGGGCGTGTCGACCGCCAGCCCCGTCGAGGTCGAGCCGACGACCACGCCTGACGAGATCACCGTCCTCGCGACCCCGTGGGTGACCATCGTCTGGAACGACCCGGTCAACCTGATGTCCTACGTCACCTACGTCTTCCAGAAGTACTTCGGCTACGACAAGAAGAAGGCCGAGAAGCTGATGCTCGAGGTTCATGAGGACGGCAGGTCCGTGGTGAGCTCGGGCAGCCGCGAGGAGATGGAGCGCGACGTGCAGGCCATGCACGAGTACGGCCTGTGGGCGACGCTGGACAAGCAGAGCTAGCGCTGTCCCATGAGCACCCCACGCCGTTCTTCGCCTCCCCCGCTTCGCTCCTCCACCGAACAACGCCGCGGGGACCCCGCCAAGACATGACCGGATTCGCGCGCCACCGCCGCAGCAAGCACCTCATCGCCACGTTCACCGGCTTCGAGGCCGATCTGCTGCGCTCGCTCGCGGCCCAGCTCGTCGAGCTGCTCCGCAACGAGGCGGCCGTGCCGCGCGACGACGTCGACCCGCTCGAGGCGATGATGGACTTCTCCGGACCGACCACGGAGCCGGAGGACCCGGTGCTGGCGCGGCTGTTCCCCACGGCCTACCAGCACGACGAGGAGGGTGCCGCCGAGTTCCGGCGGTTCACCGAGGGGACGCTGCGTGACGGCAAGGCGAAGGCCGCCATCACGATCATCGACGGACTCGAGGAGGCCGGGCTGCCTCCCGAGCTGACCGAGGAGGGGTTGATGATCGACGTCGAGCTCGACCAGCCCATCGCCGAGACCTGGATGCGGTCGTTCACCGACCTGCGGCTGGCGCTGGCCACCCGGCTCGAGGTGGAGGAGGGCGACGAGGACTACTGGCACTCGCTGCCCGACGACGACCCGCGTGCCCAGGCCCACGACATCTACGACTGGGTGGGCTACCTGCAGGAGACCCTGGTCCAGGCGCTGTCCTCGCGCTGACCTGTGGATAGTTCGATACGAGATCGTCTCGTACCGAACTATTCTGGACCAGTGGACGAACCCCCCGACGAGACCCGCCTCGACCTGTCGTTCCTGCTCAACCAGGCGGCCTACGCCTTCGAGGCGCGGCTGGCCGACGCGCTCGCCGAGCACGGGCTCTCGGTGCGGGAGTACTGCGTGCTCTGGAAGGCCGACGAGGGTGAGCGGACTCAGCAGCAGATCGCAGAGCTCGCCGGCCTCGACAAGAGCACCCTGGTGGTGACCCTCGACAAGCTCGAGGCCGCCGGCCTGGTCGAGCGGCGCGTCTCCGACGTCGATCGCCGCGCCCGGGTGGTCGGGGTGACGCCGCGCGGTGGCGGGCTCTACCTGGAGGCCCGGAGCGTGGTCGACCGCGTGACCGTTGAGACGCTGCGGCACCTCGGGCCGAGGGGCATGCAGCAGTTCGTGCAGGGGCTGCAGCGGCTCGTGGAGGACGACGGACCGCTGGCGGCGCCGTCGCACGTGCACCCGCTGCGGCGCAAGGAGGTCCGGAGGAGATCGTCTCCTCCGGGATAGTCCCGTACAAGATCGTCTTATACAAAACTATTTGGTATCGTCCTATCCATGAGGATGACGACGCGCCGTGAGAACGATCACCGCCGAACCGGCGCACTCCTCGTGCTGCTGGCGACCCAGCTGATGGTGATCCTGGACGGCACGATCGTGAACGTCGCCCTCCCGACGATCCGGGCCGACCTGGGCTTCACCGACGCCGGACTGGCGTGGGTGGTCAACGGCTTCTTCGTCGCGTTCGCCGTCCTGCTGCTGCCCGCCGGACGGCTCGGCGACCTGGTGGGGGCCCGCAGGGTGTTCGTGGCCGGGCTGGTGCTCTTCACCGCGGCGACGGCACTGTGCGGCGCGGCCACGAGCCCGACCGGGCTGGTGGCCGCGCGGGTCGTCCAGGGCGTCGGCGGGGCGCTCACCTCTGCGGTCGTGCTCGGCATGATCGCCGGGCTCTACGCCGACCAGTCGGCACGGGGTCGCGCCTTCGCGCTGGTCGCGTTCGTGGGGTCGGCGGGGGCGTCGATCGGTGTCGTCGCCGGCGGACTCCTCACGGAGCTGGCCTCCTGGCGCTGGGTGTTCCTGGTCAACCTCCCGCTCGGGGCTGCGGTCCTGCTCGCGGCGTTCGCGGTGCTGGACGAGGCGCCGGACCTGCCCGGACTGCGCCGCGGACTGTCCGAGAGCCGCGCGCTGGTGCCGCGTTCCCTGCTCACCGGGACGCGGTTCCTGCTGCCGAACGCGGTGTTGTTCACGATGACGGTGGCGGGGTTCTCCTTCCAGTTCCTCACTGCGCTCTACCTCCAGGACACCCTCGGCCTCGACGCGCTGCACACCGGACTGGCCTACCTGCCGGTCACCGTCGCGATCGCCCTGGCCTCGCTCGGCGTGAGCGGGCGACTGTCCGCGCGGTTCGGCTCGGAGCCGGTTCTGGTCGCCGGCCTGGCGCTGTTCGTGGCCGGGATGCTGCTCATGGTCGTGCTGCCTGACCACGGCAGCTACGCCGTCCACGTGGCGCCCGGGTTCGTGGTGATGGGCCTGGGGTTCGGGCTCGCGATGCCGCAGGTGACGGCGCTGGCGATGAACGCCGCAGCCCAGCGCGATGCGGGGGCCGCGTCCGGGTTCGTGAACACGACCCAGCAGGCCGGCGGGGCCGTGGGGCTGGCCGTCGTGGCGGTCGTCGCCGCGAGCCACGGCCGGGCGGCCGGGTTCCTCGTCGCGGCTGGCGCGCTCACCGTCGGCCTGGCGGTGGCGGCCCACCTCATGGTCGTGGCGACCCGCTCCCGTCGTCCGGACGCCGGGCGTTGCACGTCCGGGGCCGCGCGCCCCCCTACCCTTGAACGGTGCTGAGACTCGACCGCGCGACCCGTGACGCGATCATCGCGCACGCCAAGCGCGACCACCCCGACGAGGCCTGCGGCATCGTCGCCGGCCCCGCCGGCAGCGACCGCGCCGAGCGGCTGGTCGAGATGGTCAACGCCGCCGGCAGCCCGACGTTCTACGAGTTCGACTCCACCGACCTGTTCCGGCTCTACAAGGAGATGGACGACCGCGACGAGGAGCCGGTCGTCGTCTACCACTCGCACACGGCGACCGAGGCCTACCCGAGCCGCACCGACATCGGGCTGGCCATGGAGCCGAACGCCCACTACGTGCTGGTCAGCACCCGCGAGCACGGGAATAACGAGGGCCCGGTCGAGTTCAGGTCCTACAGGATCGTCGACGGCGACGTGACCGAGGAAGAGGTCGACGTCGTCGACCAACTACCTGCTAGGAGTTCAGCCTGATGGCCATCGAGGTCCGGATCCCCACCATCCTGCGCACCTACACCGACGGCGAGAAGTCGGTCAACGGCAGAAGGCGCCAACCTCAGCGCGCTCATCGACGACCTGGAGAGCAGCCACCCCGGCATCAAGGAGCGGCTGATCGACGTCAAGGACGGCCAGGACGACCTGCGGCGGTTCGTCAACGTCTACGTCAACGACGAGGACGTCCGCTTCCTCGGCGGCCTCGAGGCGACCCTGAGCGACGGCGACCAGGTCGTGGTGCTCCCGGCCGTCGCCGGCGGCTGACCGGGCAGCTCGAGCGGCATGACCAGGTTCGACAACCTCCTCGCGTCGGTCGGCGGCACGCCGCTGGTCGGGCTGCCGAGGCTGTCGCCCGTCCTCCGACGTCCGGCTCTGGGCCAAGCTCGAGGACCGCAACCCGACCGGGTCGATCAAGGACCGCCCGGCCCTGCGGATGGTCGAGGAGGCCGAGAAGGACGGACTGCTGCGGCCCGGCATGCACCATCCTCGAGCCGACGTCGGGCAACACCGGCATCTCGCTGGCGATGGCGGCCAAGCTCAAGGGCTACCGGCTGGTCTGCGTGATGCCGGAGAACACCTCCGAGGAGCGCCGCCAGCTGCTCCGCATGTGGGGCGCCGAGATCATCACCTCGCCCGCCGCGGGCGGCTCCAACGAGGCGGTCCGCGTCGCCAAGCAGGTGGCCGAGGAGCACCCCGACTGGGTGATGCTCTACCAGTACGGCAACGAGGCCAACTCCCTCGCCCACCAGGAGGGCACCGGCCCGGAGCTCCTGGCCGACCTGCCGGGCATCACCCACTTCGTCGGCGGGCTCGGCACCACCGGCACGCTGATGGGCGTCTCGCGGTTCTTCCGCGAGGCCAAGCCGGACGTGCGGATCGTCGCGGCCGAGCCGCGCTACGGCGAGCTCGTCTACGGGCTGCGCAACCTCGACGAGGGCTTCGTCCCCGAGCTCTACGACGCCGACCTGATCGACGCGCGCTTCTCGGTCGGCCCGCGCGACGCCGTACGCCGGGTGCGCGAGCTGCTCGAGCTCGAGGGCATCTTCGCCGGCATCTCGACCGGCGCGATCCTGCACGCCGCCCTGGCCCAGGCCGCCAAGGCGGTCGCCGCGGGGGAGTCGGCCGACATCGCGTTCATCGTCGCCGACGGCGGCTGGAAGTACCTCTCCACCGGCGCCTACGAGGGCACCATCGACGAGGCCGAGGAGGCCCTCGAGGGCCAGCTCTGGGCCTGACCGCCCCGCGGCTATGGTCGACTCGATGAGACGCCTGCTGCTCGCCCTCGCTCCTGGCACTCCCCGCGATCCTGCTGGTCGCCGCGTCCGGCCCGGGCGGTGCCGGTCAGCCAGCCGATCGTGACGGGCCAGGCCGTCTACGGCAGCACCCTGACCGCCGACCCAGGGCAGTGGTCGCCGCCGGTCTCCGTCGTTCGGCTACCAGTGGCTGCGCGCCGGCGCGCCGATCGCCGGGCGCCGTCGCGCCGACCTACACAGCCGGGCCTGGACGACCTGGGGCAGCACGCTCGCGGTGCAGGTGACCGCCGGCGACGGCTCGCGGGGTCGCCACCTCGGCTCCGACCGCGCCCGTCGCCGAGGCCACCATGACGGCCAAGCGGCAGCGGGTGCTCGGTGAGGCTCGCTACACGCACACGCCTCAAGGCCCGTCCGGGCCGCTTCTCCGCGGCCGACGCCGACGGTGAGCTACCAGTGGCCGGGGGGCGGCGACCGGGCACGGACGCTACGAGATCCGGCCCGAGGACGTCGGGTCGCGGGTGGTGCTCCGGATCCGGGCCGAGGCTCCTGGCTACGCGCCGCTGCACCGTCAAGGTCAGGAGCGCGACCGGTGCGGCACCGCGTCGACGTACGCCGGACGGTGACCTACCACGTCGAGACCCGCGGCCACGATCACCAGCAGCCTCAAGGAGTTCCGTGCCCAGGCGCAGCAGACCTACGAGGACGCCGCGCGGCTGGCGGGCCGCCGGCATCCGGTTCAAGCCGGTCGCCCACGGCGGCGTCGTTCACGCTGGTGCTGTCCCAGGCGAGCCTGGTGCCGTCGTTCTCGTCGTCGTGCAGCTCGATGTGGAGCTGCCGGGTGGGCCGCTACGTGATCATCAACCAGGACCGCTGGCAGCACGCCTCGCCGGCCTGGAACGCCGCCCACCTCGCGCTGCGCGACTACCGGCACATGGTCGTCAACCACGAGACCGGCCACTGGCTGGGGCTGCACCACGCCAACTGCCCCGGGCCGGGCCGGCTCGCGCCGGTGATGCAGCAGCAGTCGAAGGGGCTGCAGGGCTGCCGGTTCAACCCGTTCCCGACGATCCACGAGCTCAACAGCCGAACACCCCACGCCCGGGCCATGGCGTACCTCATGGTCCGCAGTTACAGTCCGGACGTCGAGTAGTCCCAGCCGGTCACGGGGAGCAGTCAGTTGCGCGAGATCGTCGTCTTCAGCGGCAGCGCCCACCGCCCGTTCGCCACGCGCGGTCTGCGACGTCGCTCGGCGTCGAGCTCAGCTCGGTCGAGCTGACCAGGTTCAGCAACGACTGCCTGCAGGCGCAGCTCCAGGCGAACTGCCGCCAGCGCGACGTGTTCATCATCCAGCCGCTGGTGCCGCCGACCCAGGAGCACCTCATGGAGATGCTGCTGATGCTCGACGCCGCCCGCGGCGCCTCGGCGCAGCAGATCACGGCGGTGATCCCCTACTACGCCTACGCGCGGTCGGACAAGAAGGACGCCTCCCGGCTCTCGATCGGCGGCCGGCTGGTCGCGGACATGCTGGTCGCCGCCGGCGCCAACCGGGTGATCACCATGACCCTGCACGCCCCGCAGGTGCACGGCTTCTTCTCGGTGCCGGTCGACCACCTCACCGCGCTCGGCATCCTCGCCGACCACTTCCAGGGCCAGGACCTCACCGACGCGGTCGTGGTCTCACCCGACTTCGGCAACGCCAAGACCGCGACCCAGTTCTCCCGGCTGCTCGGCCTGCCGGTCGCGGCCGGCTCGAAGAAGCGGCTCGCCGACGACCAGGTCGTCATCGACGAGATCGTCGGCGACGTCGAGGGCAAGCGCGCGATCATCCTCGACGACGAGATCGCCACCGGCGGCTCGATCCTCGAGCTGCTCGAGCGGCTCTCCGAGCGGGGCTGCACGTCGGCCGCGGTCGCCTGCACCCACGGCCTCTTCGTCGGCAAGGCCATCGAGCGGCTCCGCGACCACCCGATGATCACCGAGGTGGTCACCACCGACACCGTCCCGGCGCCCGCCGGCTGGCCGGAGCTCCAGGTCCGCTCGGTGGCCGGGCCTCTTCGGCGCGGCGATCGAGCGGATCCACGCCGGCGAGTCGGTCAGCAGCCTCTTCGACGGCGTCGACCCCGCCCACGGGCCGCCGCAGCCGCGGCTCTTCGACTGAGGGCTGCCGCTCAGCGCTCGTGGTCGGTGAGCCACGCGACGTAGTCGGCCACGGCCGCACCGAGGTCGAAGCGCGGCGCGAAGCCGGTGTCGGCGATCAGGCGCGAGATGTCGAGATGAGGACTGCATTCGCCGCCGGGCCGCAGCTCGAGGTGTCCGCCGGGCGCAGCCGCCCGCAGGACGTCGACGAAGGCGCGGTTGGTCGCGGGCTGCCCGCTCGAGACGTTGTAGACGTCGTGGTGCAGCGTCGGCGTGGTCATGAGCAGCGCGATGGCCAGACCGACGTCAGGGGAGTAGCAGCGGTCGCCACCCTCGTCGGCGAGCAGCGTCGGGGGCGGCGTTCCCTTGGCCACGGCATCGATGAGGGCCGGGAAGGCGATGAACGGCGAAGCCCGGGTCGGCAAGCGGACCCCAGACCGTGCCGATCCGGAGCAGCACCGCTCCTGGCTACTCGTCTGTGGCGAGCGTCGAGGGCGAGGTGCGGACCAGGTCGCCCGGGGCGACCTTCCCCTCGACCGGGCCGACCAGGTCGGTGATGATCGCGCGGGCGGAGTCGAGGGTGCGACGTACGTAGTCGCGGACCGCATCGGTGTCGTCGAGCTCGAGGGCGTAGAGCGCGGCGGTGAGCCCCTGGACCACCGAGTCGTTGATCTCGAGGGCCGCCTGGCGGCGGGTCTGCTCCTCGTGGACGCGGGCCGCGTGGGCCTCGCGCTCCTCCTCGGCGTGGACGCGCTCGGTGATGTCGATGCAGGTGCCGCGCATCCGCAGCGGGTTGCCGTTGGCGTCGGTGACGACCTGCCCGTTGGAGGAGAGGTAGCGGACCTCACCGTCGGGGCGGACGATCCGCTCGATCATCTCGTAGGGCTCGCCGGTCGCGTAGGCCTGCTGGTGGATGGCCTGGATCCGCTCCCGGTCCTCGGGGTGGATGAAGGAGATGAACAGCTCGTAGTTGGGGTTGAAGGCCCCCGGCTCGTGGCCGTAGATCTTGAACAGCTGGTCGGACCAGGTGTTGGTGTCGCTGGCGATCTCCCAGTCGTAGTCGCCCATGTGGGCGAGCTGCTGGGCGTTGTCGACGCGCGCCTGCAGGTCGCGGAGGGCCTCCTCCGCGCCCTCCTTCTCCCTGAGCGCCTGCTCCAGGCGCTCGCTGCAGGGCGTCACCCACGGCTCCACCTTCCACCCGCGAGCGCCCGTCTGTCTCCGTATTCGACCAAACAAGATCGTGGCGGGACGTGACGTACGCGACGACACGGTGCGCATGGGCCGTTGCGCCGCCTACCCTTCTGTCGTGCCAGCCGTCGACGCCCCGATCGGGATCTTCGACTCCGGATTCGGCGGTCTGACCGTCGCCCGGTCGGTCATCGACCAGCTCCCGCACGAGTCGGTGCACTACCTCGGCGACACCGCGCGCCAGCCCTACGGCCCCAAGCCGATCGCCGAGGTGCGCGAGTACGCCCTCGAGTGCCTCGACCACCTCTACGAGCAGGGCGTCAAGGCGCTGGTCATCGCCTGCAACTCCGCCAGCGCGGCGATGCTGCGCGACGCCCGCGAGCGCTACGACGTCCCGGTGGTCGAGGTGATCCTCCCCGCCACCCGGCGGGCGGTGGCCGCCACCCGGTCCGGCCGGATCGGCGTCATCTGCACGCGAGCGACCAAGGAGTCGATGGCCTACGAGGACGCGTTCGCCGCGGCGCCGCACGTGGAGCTGACCACCCAGGCGTGCCCCCGGTTCGTCGACTTCGTGGAGGCCGGCGTGACCGGCGGCGAGGAGCTGCTCGCGGTGGCGCACGACTACCTCGACCCGCTCACCGCGCGCCGGGGTCGACACCCTGATCCTCGGCTGCACCCACTACCCGCTGCTGACCGGCGTCATCTCCTACGTGATGGGCGACGCGGTCACCCTGGTGAGCAGCGCCGAGGAGTGCGGCAAGGACGTCTACAAGATGCTCACGAGCACCGGGCTGATGCGCGAGTCCGGCGACCCGACGTACACGTTCGCCACCACCGGCGCCCCCGAGGAGTTCGAGACCATCGGGCGCCGCTTCCTCGGCGCCGAGATGATGGCCGCCAGCCAGTTCGCCGGCGGTCTCGCAGTGAGGCTGACCGTCATCGGCTGCTCGGGCTCCTACCCGGGCCCCGACTCGCCGGCCTCGTGCTACCTGCTCGAGCAGGAGCACGAGGGCCGGACCTGGCGGGTGCTGATGGACCTCGGCAACGGCGCGCTCGGCGCGCTCCAGCGGTACGTCGACCCGCTCGGCATCGACGCCGTGCTGCTCAGCCACCTGCACGCCGACCACTGCCTCGACCTGTGCGGCTACTACGTGCATGCGCAAGTACCACCCCGACGGCCCGCAGCCGCAGCTCGCCGGTCTGGGGGCCCGAGCGACACCGCCGGACGGATGGCGCGCGCCTACGACCTCGCCCGAGGACCCGGGCATGACGGCCGAGTTCGACTTCCGGACCTGGGCGCCGGGCGTCGCGGTGAACGTCGGCCCGTTCACGCGTCGAGGCCGTGCCGGTCGAGCACCCGGTCGAGGCCTACGGGCTGCAGGGTCGCGCGCGGGCGGCGCGCTCGTCGCCTTCTCCGGCGACATCGGCACCCTGCGCGCAGCTGGTGGACGGTGGCCACCGGCGCCGACCTGCTGCTCGCCGAGGCGTCGTTCCACCACGGGGCCGACAACCCGCCCGGCATCCACCTCACCGGCACCGACTGCGGAGACGTCGCCCGCGACGCGGGGGTGGGCCGGCTCGTGATCACCCACGTCCCGCCGTGGTACGACCCGAGCGACATGCTCGCCGCCGCCCAGGAGGTCTGGGACGGCCCGTCCGAGCTGGCCCGGGCGGGCGCGACGTACGACGTCTGACCAGCCTCCGATGCGTCTGCACTGCTCCGTCGCGGATGACAGGTCGGAGCACAGACGAATCGGCGCGTGAGCGTCAGACCAGACCGGCGTCGTGGACGCAGATCGCGATCTGCACCCGGTTGGTGACCTGCAGCTTGTCGAAGAGCCGGGACACGTGCGCCTTCACGGTCGGCACGGAGAGGTGCAGCGTCGCGCGCGATCTCGGCGTTGGTCAGGCCGCGGCCGACCGCCAGGGCGACCTCGTGCTCGCGCTCGGTGAGCACGCCGAGCCGCAGCCGGGCGACCTCGCCCCGGTCGTCGCCCGAGTCGTCGCGGATCCGCTCGATCAGGGTCCGGGTCACCGACGGCGACAGCATCGGGTCGCCGTCGGCGACCGCGCGGATCGCCTCGAGGATCTGCGGCGGGGGGGTGTCCTTGAGCAGGAACCCGTCCGCGCCGGCGGCCAGCGCCCCGACCACGTGCTCGTCCGCGTCGAACGTCGTCAGCACGATCACGTGCGGCGGGTCCGGCCGCTGCTGCAGCGCCCGGGTCGCCTCGAGCCCGCTCATCCGGGGCATCCGGATGTCCATCAGCACCACGTCGGGCTGCAGCTCGTCGACCAGGCGCAGCGCCACTCGGCCGTCGCCGGCCTCGCCGACGACCTCGAGGTCGGGCTGGCCGCCGAGCATCAGCGCGAGCGCCGAGCGGACCAGCGGGTCGTCGTCGACGACCAGGAGCCGGATGCATGCGGCGGTCATGCCGCCCACGGGATCCAGCCGTGCAGCACGAACGTGGTCGCCCTCGCGGCGCGCCTCGAGCCGGCCGCCGCGCAGCTCGGCGCGCTCGGTCAGGCCGACCAGCCCGAGCCCCGAGCCCGGGGTGTGCGCTCGCCGAAGCCGAGCGGGTTGCGCAGCACCACGTCGAGGCCGTCCTCGGGCGACCCGCTGCAGCTCGACGGTCAGAGCGCTGCCGGGGGCGTGCTTGCGGGCGTTGGTGATGCCCTCCTGCACGATCCGGTAGAGCGTCCGGCCCGACGGCGTCCGGCACGTCGTGCGGAGCGCGCTGACGCCGGTCGTCGAGCGCGACGTTGAGCGCCGCCGGCGCGGGCCTCGGCGACCAGCTCGCCGAGGTCGGCGTACGTCGGCTGCGGGGCCAGCGCCGGCTCGCCGTCCGCGCCGCGGAGCACGCCGAGCACGCCGCGCAGGTCGGTGAGCGCCTCGTGCGCCTTCTCCCGGATCACCGCTGGCGCTGGCGCGCACCTGCTCGGGGGTGAGGTCCTCGCGGAAGGCCAGGGCGCCGGCGTGCATCGAGACCTGGGAGATCCGGTGGGCGAGCACGTCGTGCATCTCGCGGGCGATGCGGGCCCGCTCGTTGGCGCGGGCCTGGGCGACCCGCAGCTCCTGCTCGGCCTCGGCCCGCTCGGCGCGGTGCCGGAGCGTCCAGAGCAGCTCGCGGCGCGAGCCGAGGTAGAGGCCCCAGCCCAGCATCGCGGCGGTGGCGATCGACGTTGACGCGAGCAGGTCGAGCCAGCCACGGGTCGCTCGGTCGATGCCCGGCTGGCTGACCGAGAAGAACATCGCCGCGGCGAAGCCGACCGAGCCCGACGACGGACGATCTCGCGCCACCGGCGCCGGGTGGCCACCGAGACGAGCGGCGAGCACCGCGGGCCCGCTGGCGATGCCGGAGACGGCCGCGCAGAGGTTGGCCAGCAGCCGCGATCGGCACCGGCCAGCGGCGCCGGAAGAAGACCAGCACGAAGGCGACCAGCCCCAGGGCGACGTCGAGCGCCCAGAGCCGCTCCGGCCTGGTCGTCCACGATGGGCAGCCAGCCCACCGCGCTGATGGCCGAGCATGACGACCAGCCGCCACGCGTGCCCCACCGGGTCAGCCGGGGCTGGTACTCCCCGGGAGGCGGGCGCTCGCAGTCCTCTGGCACTCCGCAAGGCTAGGCCGACCGCGAGTCGCGGCGCAGGCGTGCGCGGGTCGCCGGGCCACCCCTACTTTGGTCTGGCCCGCGACCATGACATTTTGCCGATGCACGGCCGCTGGGGCGTTCGGGCAGGCTGGACGCATGATCAAAGTCGAAGGACTCACTCGGAAGTACGGCGCGTTCACGGCCGTCGACGACGTCAGCTTCGTCTGCCAGCCCGGTCGGGTGACCGGGTTCCTCGGGCCCCAACGGCGCCGGCAAGACGACCACGATGCGCGTCATGGTCGGCCTCACCCCGCCCACCCACGGCCGGGTCACGATCGGAGGCCACCTCTACCACGACATCCCCAACCCGGGCCGGCACGTCGGCGTCCTGCTCGACGCCTCGGCCCAGCACGCCGGCCGCACCGGCCGCGAGATCCTCACCCTCGGCGCCCAGACCATGGGCCTGCCGGACTCGCGCGTCGACGAGATGCTCGACCTGGTCTCCCTCGACAGGACCGAGGCCAAGCGCCGGCTGCGCAACTACTCCCTCGGCATGAAGCAGCGGCTCGGCATCGCCCACGCCCTGCTCGGCGACCCGTCGGTGCTGATCCTCGACGAGCCCGCCAACGGCCTCGACCCGGCCGGCATCCGCTGGATGCGCGGCCTGCTCAAGGGCTACGCCGACCGCGGCGGCACGGTGCTGCTCTCCAGCCACCTGCTCAACGAGGTCGAGCAGATCGCCGACGAGATGATCCTCATCGGCCGCGGCAGGATCGTCGCCCAGGGCGCCAAGGACGAGCTCCTCGCCGGAGCCGAGCACAAGCACGTCCCTGGTCACCGCGCTCGACAACGACATGCTCGCGAAGGTGCTCAGCGACAAGGGCTTCGACGTTCGCCCCGGCCGGCTCGGGCCTGCGCGTCGAGGCGCCCCCGGTCGACGTCGGGCGGCTCGCGGCCGAGCAGGGCATCGTCCTGACCGACCTGCGCTCGGCCGACGGTGGCCTCGAGGACCTGTTCCTCGCCCTCACCGAGGACACCCAGCGCGACGACCCCGCCGGCCGCCACCGCGACGCCGGCCGCCACCGAAGGAGCCCAGGCATGAGCGCCACCACCGCACCCACGGCCATGGACGTCTCCTCGACGCCCGCAGGTCCCCATGTCCCGACTGGCCAGGGTGGAGGCTCGCAAGGCCCTCGACACCCGCGCCGGCCGCTGGCTGATCATCGCGATCCTGGGCTGGTCCTGGTCGTCGAGGTGATCTACTCGTTCGCCGCCAACGACGGCGACAAGAACCTGCAGGACTACATCCAGATCCCGGGCTTCACCCTCGGCTACTTCCTGCCGATCGTCATCATCATGCTGGTGACCAGCGAGGCCAGCCAGCGCAACGGTCTGGTCACCTTCACCCTCGAGCCGAGGCGGTCCCGGATCGTGCTCGCGAAGTTCGTCGCCGGCATCGCCCTGGCCCTGGGCGTCATGGTGCTGGCCGTGGTGCTGGCCGTGCTGGGCACCCTGCTCGGCATCGTCACCGGCGGCGATCCCTCGTGGCACGTCGACGGCGGACCTGGTGTTCAACGCGCTGTTCCTGTCGAACATGATCGGCATCTTCATCGGCTTCGCCCTGGCCATGCTGATCATGAACACCGCCGGCGCGATCGTGGCCTACTTCGCCTACACGCTGATCCTGCCGACCGCGGTCGGCATCCTCAGCGCGATCAGCGACACGTTCGACAAGATCGCGCCGTGGATCGAGTTCAAC
The DNA here is from genome assembly GCA_963793315.1 of uncultured Actinomycetota bacterium. GTDB lineage: Bacteria > Actinomycetota > Actinomycetes > Propionibacteriales > Nocardioidaceae > Nocardioides. The sequence continues at coordinate 135,117 of CAWBZR010000012.1, forward strand.
ACGGCTCAGACCCCCCTGATCTCGAGTCCCTACTCGCCCACCGGCGAGGAGTGGGCACAGATCGCCACCGCGGGCATGATCTGGCTGCTGCTGCCCCTGGCCCTCGGGATCTGGCGGCTGCTCCGCATCGAGTTCAAGTAGGCGCGACCCGGCTCCGCGACGGCGCGACGCTGCCGGTGGCTCAGCCGAGCCCTGGCAGCGCGTCCGGACCGACGTGCACTCCGGCCAGGAACTGAAGCATGGTCTCCCGGGTCCAGCCCGCGTCGAGCGGATACTGGATGAGCACGATCCCCGCCGGCTCGCCGCGCCGGGTGCGGGTCGAGATCGTGCCGGTGCCGTCGCCGTCGTAGCCGACCCAGAAGGTGCGGCCGTCGTGGACCACCTTCGCGCCGGACGGCGGGTTGCCGTCGAACATGATCACCAGCTTGCCGGTGAACGACAGCGGCTCCTGGTCGGGGAAGCCGACCGGCGCGATCGTGACACCCTGCGGGTAGGCGCCCTGGACCTCCCAGCCGACCGGGGTCTGGTCGAAGGTGTAGGGGCCGGCCTCGAACGGCTGGGCGAGGAACGAGACGCCGGTGGCCTTCTGGTGGTGGGTCGGGGTGTGGTCGGCCGCGATCGTCCCCGCTCGGGTCGGTGACCCGGGAGATGCCGACCCCCACGACCCCGGCCGCGGCGACGCCGACCAGACCGACGGCGCTGCGGCGGCGCCGCGTGCGCGAGAGCGCCCGGTGGCCGCGGGTCAGGTCGGCGTACGCATCGAGGGGAGCGGTGGCCGGGCCGGCGGCGCGCTCGAGGAGGGCGTTGAGGTCGTTCATGGTTGCTCCTGGAAGGTGAGGGTGGCACCGAGCACGGTGCGGAGGTGGTCGAGGGCCTTGGCGTTCTGGGACTTCACGGTCCCGGTGGTGCAGCCGAGCACCCGGGCGGTCTCGGCGATGTCGAGGTCGAGCAAGTGCCGGAGCACCACCACGGCGCGCTGGCGCGGCGCCAGGCCCGCAGGGCGTCCAGCACGGTGTGAGCCAGGTCGGGGTCGTCGCTCGAGGGCCGTCGTCTCGCTCAGCACGTCGGTCGGCGTCTCGCGGCGTCGGTGGGCCCGCCGCTGCTCGTCGACGAAGGCGTGCGTGAGGCGAGGTCCGGGCGTAGCCGACCGGGTTGCCGGCGCGGCGTACGCGCGGCCAGTGGAGGTAGAGCTTGGTCAGCGTGGTCTGCACGAGGTCCTCGGCGAAGGCGTCGTCGCCGGCCGTCAGCAGCCGCGCCATCCGCACCAGCGCCGTGCGCTGGGCGGTGACGAAGTCGACGAACTCGCTGTCGCGGTCGCTGGCCCGCATTCGCACCTCCTCTCACTCACTTGACGGGTGCGGGCAAGCGTGGGGTTGCCTGCCTCTAGGTTTGGTCGCATGACGCGCGCAGACGGACGGGCCGACGACGAGCTCCGACCGGTCAAGATCACCCGCAACTGGCTCGACCACGCCGCCGGGTCGGTGCTGGTGGAGTTCGGGAAGACCCGGGTGCTGTGCGCCGCCTCGGCCGCCGAGGGCGTGCCGCGCTGGCGCAAGGGCTCGGGGCTGGGCTGGGTGACGGCGGAGTACGCCATGCTCCCCGCCTCGACCAACACCCGCTCCGACCGGGAGTCGGTGAAGGGCCGGATCGGCGGCCGCACCCACGAGATCAGCCGGCTGATCGGCCGCTCGCTGCGCGCGGTCATCGACTACGAGGCGCTGGGCGAGAACACCATCCAGCTCGACTGCGACGTCCTCCAGGCCGACGGCGGCACCCGCACCGCGTCGATCACCGGGGCGTACGTCGCCCTGGCCGACGCGGTCGCGCACCTGCGCTGCGAGGGGCTGCTGACCGGCGAGCCGCTGACCGGCTCGGTGGCCGCGGTCTCGGTCGGCATCATCGACGGCATGCCCGCGGCTCGACCTGCCCTACGAGGAGGACGTCCGCGCCGAGACCGACATGAACATCGTGATGACCGGCGCCGGCTCGTTCGTCGAGGTGCAGGGCACCGCCGAGGGCGCGGCGTTCTCGCGGGCCGAGCTCGACGCGCTGCTGGCGCTGGGCGAGAAGGGCTGCGCCGACCTGACGAGGCTGCAGCAGGAGGCGCTCGTCCTCGTGAGCGCGCGGGTCTTCCTCGCCTCGCGGAACGCCAAGAAGCTCGCCGAGATGGAGCGGATCCTGCGCGAGCACCTGCCCGGCATCGAGGTGCTCGGGCTGGACGACGTCGCGGCCTACGACGAGCCGGTCGAGGACCAGCCGACCTTCGAGGGCAACGCGCTGCTCAAGGCGCGCGCCGGGCTGGCCGCCACCGGGCTGCCGTCGCTGGCCGACGACTCGGGGCTCTGCGTCGACGCGCTCAACGGCATGCCCGGCGTGCTGTCGGCGCGCTGGTCGGGCCGCCGCCGAAGTCCGACGACCGCAACAACGCGCTGCTGCTCGCCCAGCTCGAGGACGTGCCCGACGAGCGCCGCGGCGCGCACTTCACCTGCGCGGTCGCCTTCTGCGCCCCCGGCCGCGACGAGCTGGTCGTCGAGGGCCGGATGGACGGCCAGGTCATCCGCGAGACCCGCGGCACCGGCGGCTTCGGCTACGACGTCGTCTTCGTCGCCGACGACCACCCCGGCCCGACCACCGCCGAGCTGTCGATCGAGGACAAGGACGCGATCAGCCACCGCGGCCGGGCCCTGCGGGAGATCGCCCCGCAGGTGGCGGCGCTGCTCGGCGGCTGACAGCCAAGGCTCACGCGCCGAGCCGCTCCTCGCGGAGGTGGGCGGCGACCAGCCGCTCCAGGTTGTCGAGCTCACTGGTCCGGCCGGCCACGATCCGCGCACACCGGCCCTTCGGGCATCCCGCAGGACGAGGACGTGCGATCTGCACGTCCGTCGGCGCGCCGCTCAGACGGCCGGCACCAGCGGTGGCCCGCCGGCGCGGATCCTCCGGCTGATCGCGGCGCCCCACAACGTGGCCAGCACGAACATGAAGATCGAGTAGACCGCCGCCGGCACCGAGATCTGGGTCGAGTCGAGCACCTCGACCGCGACGAAGATGGCGAGGGTGGCGTTGTGGACGCCGATCTCCATGGACGAGGCGATGGCCTGGTCGTCTCGGACGCCGGCCGCGCGCGGCACGACGTATCCGGTGACCAGGCTGATCGCGCAGAACACCGCAGCGGCGAGGCCGACGTCGGCGAGGTAGTCGCCGACGTTCTCCCGCTGGTCGAGCAGGATCCCGACGACCAGCACGGCCAGGATGACCGCGGAGCCGATCCGCACCGGGCGGTCCATCCGCTCAGCCCACCCGCTGGCCGTCGCCCGCACCAGCATGCCGATCCCGACCGGCACCAGCACGATGGCGAAGACCTCGACGACCTTCGAGAGCGGCAAGCTCACGCTGTCGTCGAGGTCGTAGTGGCTGATCGCGAGGTTGGTGATGAGGGGGAGCGTGATGATCGCGATGACCGAGTTCACGGCGGTGAGGGTGACGTTGAGGGCAACGTCACCGCGGAACAGGTGGCTGAACAGGTTGGCACTCGTCCCGCCCGGCGAGGCCGCGAGCAGCAGCAGCCCCACCGCCAGCAGCGGCGGCAGGTCGAACACCTTCACCAGCCCGAAGCAGATCGCCGGCAGCAGCAGGAGCTGGCAGGCCAGTGCGACCGCGACAGCCCGCGGGTGCCGGGCCACCCGCCGGAAGTCGTCCGGCGTCAGCGACAGCCCGAGACCGAACATGATGATCCCGAGGGCGATCGGCAGCCCGATCGTCGTGAGCGCGGAGTCCATGGCCGGACTGTAGGGGTCGCGACACGGGCCCGGTAGGTTCGCGCGATGGGCCGACGTTTCTTCTTCCGCCGCAACCTGGCGCGCCTCGGGCTGCGGCTCTCGCGCTGGCACACGGTCGGCTCGGTGCCGAAGCGCGGCATCCTCGTGGGCGCACCGCACACGTCCAACTGGGACTGGGTGCTCACCATGTTCCTGGCCTGGGACAGCAACGTGCAGATCCGGCTCCTGGTGAAGGAGTCCTTCTTCCGTGGGCCGCTCGGCACCGTTCCTGCGCTGGACCGGCGCGGTCGAGCTCGACCGAGACAACCCCGGCGCGACGATCAAGGAGCTGCTGGCGGACGCGGAGACCGACGAGACGTTCCTGCTCGGCATCGCGGCCGAGGGCACCCGCAGCAAGGGTGACTACTGGAAGTCCGGCTTCCACCGCATCTCGCGGCAGACCGGCATCCCGATCACGCTGGCCTTCCTCGACGCGCCGTCGCGGACCGTCGGCTGGGGACCGACGTTCATGCCGACCGACGACGTCGCCGCCGACATGGACCGGATCCGCGCGTTCTACGCCGACAAGAGCGGCATCAAGCCCGAGCTCGCCACCCCGCCGCGGCTGCGCGAGGAGGGCCCGGCGTAAGGGGTGGTCAGCTCCCAGCGCGTCCTTGCGAGGTTTCGAGACGCTTGCTGCGCAAGCTCCTCGACCACCGGTGGTTGAGGAGGCCCTCAGGGCGTCCGAACGCGGTTGCTTCGGCGGCGTCTCGAAACCAGGTGACCCGAGGCTGGGACTCGACCACCACTGTGCCGGAGGCGGGACTCGAACCCGCACGCCCTGGGGCACGGCCACCTAAAGACCGCGTGTCTGCCAGTTCCACCACTCCGGCTAGGGCGCGACGACGCACTAGTCGGTCAGACGATGGAGAGACCGCCGGGCTCGCGGCCGGTGATCAGGCGGAGCAGGATCGTGCCCTCGCCGCGGCGCAGGGCGACCTCGGTGGCCAGGGCGACCGCCTCGGCGAGGGCGGCGGCCGGGGGAGTCCAGCGGACCGGGACCGCCGCGGCGATGTCGAGGCCGTGGACGACGAGCTCGAAGGTGCGGGTGGGCAGGTAGTCGCGCAGCCGCATGCCGCCGGCGTACGTCGTGACCACCTGGTCGGGGTCGGCGCGGGCCAGATCGGCCTCGACCGTGTCGAGCAGGAGGCGTACGGCGCCGGCCGGGTCGTCACCCAGCGCCTCGCCCGCGGCGATGCCGCGCCGGGCGACCCCGGGGTCCGCCGGGGCGGAGGCCAGCCCCGCGACGTAGTCGGCGGCAGTCTCGACGTCGACCGAGGGCGCGGGCTCGGCGGAGGTACTCCGAGACGGTCGTCAGCGACCGACCGGTGTGGCCGACGAGGGCGCGCAGGTCCCACTCGCCGAGCCCGTCACCGGCCAGGGGAGCGGGCAGTGAGGCGACCAGGTCGACGTAGGACGCAGCGGCCTGCAGGTAGGTCGCCGACCAGTCGTCAGGCGGCAAGCCCGAGGTCCCTGCGGAGCTTGGCGACGTGGCCGGTGGCCTTCACGGCATACTGCGCCAGCTCGATCTTGCCCTGCTCGTCGACCACGAACGTCGAGCGGATCACGCCCTCGACCTCCTTGCCGTAGAGCAGCTTGCGCCCGTAGGCGCCCCACGCCTTCATGCACCGACAGGTCGGGGTCGGAGAGCAGCGTGATCGTCAGCGAGTCGCGCTCCCGGAACTTGGCCAGCTTCTCGGGCTTGTCCTTGGAGATGCCGATGCACCTCGTAGCCCGCAGCCTTCAGCGAGGCGAGGTTGTCGGTGAAGTCGCACGCCTGCTTGGTGCAGCCCGGAGTCATCGCGGCCGGGTAGAAGTAGACGATCACCTTCTGGCCGCGCAGGTCCGTCAGCGACACGGAGTCGCCGGTGTCGGAGGTCAGCGTGAAGTCGGGTGCGCTGTCGCCCTGGGTGAGACGTTCGGTCACGAGATCGGTCCTGTCCAAATCCGGTTGGGTCGTTGTTGCGAATGACTTGCAACAACGTAGGGTAAGCGTCACTGGCAATTAATGCTCCCAACCTAGACCGAGCACCGAGGAGGCAGTCGATGCACGTCCCCGACGGCTTCCTCGACGCGCCGACGTCGATCGGCACCGGCGTGGTCGCCGCCGCGGCAGTCGGCGTCGCCCTGCGCGGCGCGCGGCGCGAGCTCGACGACCGGACGGCCCCGCTGGCCGGTCTCGTGGCGGCGTTCGTCTTCGCGACCCAGATGCTCAACTTCCCGGTCGCCTCCGGCACCAGCGGCCACCTGCTCGGTGGCGCCCTCGCGGCGATCCTCGTGGGCCCGTTCACGGGGCTGCTGTGCATGGCGACGGTCTTCCTCGTGCAGTGCCTGCTCTTCGCCGACGGCGGCATCACCGCCCTCGGCACCAACATCGACCTGATGGGCCTGGTCACGGTGGTGGTCGGCTGGACGGTCTTCAAGGCACTCCAGGCGGTGCTGCCCAAGCGGCTCTCGATGGTCGCCCCCTCCGCAGGCATCGCGGCGCTGGTCTCCGTGCCGGTCGCGGCCCTCGGCTTCGTGCTCCTCTACGCCGTCGGCGGCACTGCCGACCTCTCGCTCGACCACCTCGCCGCCGCGATGATCGGCGTCCACGTGCTCATCGGGCTTGGCGAGGCCGCGATCACCGCCCTCGCGGTCGGCAGCATCGTCGCCGTCCGCCCCGACCTGGTCTACGGCGCGCGACCGGTGCTCGAGAAGCGCGAGCTCCTCATCCGGACCACAGCCGGGCAGGCCCGAGCATGAGACGCAGCACCAAGGTCGTCGGCGCCGCCGTCCTGCTCGTCGCCCTGATCCTGGCCGGTGTGGTCAGCCGCTTCGCGAGCGACGACCCCGACGGGCTGACCAAGGTCTCCGAGGACCATGGCTTCGCCGATCAGGGGAAGGCGCACGACAGCGTCGTCGGCGGCTACGGCAGCCTCACCGGAGTCCTCGGGGTCCTCGTGGTGCTGGGGCTGGCCGGCGGCGTGACCTACGGCGTCCGCCGTCGCGACCCCGTGGACGAGCCCGCCGACGAGCCCGCCGACGAGCGCCCGCCGCACGAGCCCGCCGACGAGCAGGTCTGAGATGGGCGGCCCGCACGGCCACAAGCTCCATTTCCACGCCCACTCGCCGGTGCACCGTGCCCCGGCGCACCTGAAGGTCCTGGCGCTCGTCGGGTTCGTCCTGGTCGTCGTCGCGACGCCGACGGGCTGGTGGCCGGCGTACGCCGCCTACCTCGCCGTGATCGCCGGGGTCGTCGCGGTCTCCAAGGTGCCGCCGACCTACCTCCTCAAGCGGATGGTCGTCGAGGTGCCGTTCGTGGTCTTCGCGCTGCTGCTGCCGTTCGTCGCCCAGGGTCCCCGCACCGACGTGCTCGGCCTCAGCCTCAGCGAGTCGGGGCTGGAGAGCGCCGGAGCGCTGCTCGCCAAGGGCACGCTCGGCGTGCTCGCGAGCCTCACCCTGGCCGCGACGACCGAGCCGCAGGCGCTGCTGGCCGGTCTCGAGCGGCTGCACCTGCCCCAGCTGCTCGTGCAGATCATGGGCTTCATGGTCCGCTACCTCGACGTGGTGACCTCGGAGATGCAGCGGATGAAGGTGGCCCGCGAGTCCCGCGGGCTTCAGCGCCAGCGAATCCTCGCCACTGGCCGGTGCTGGCCCGCTCCGCGGGCGCCCTGTTCATCCGCTCCTACGAGCGGGGCGAGCGGGTCCACCTCGCGATGCTCAGCCGGGGCTACACGGGCAGGATGCCGGGGAGGTGACGCCGGTCCTCGACGTGCGCGGCCTCGCCTTCGCCTACCCCGACGGCCACCAGGCCCTGTTCGGCGTCGACCTCCACGTCCACCGGGGCGAGCGGGTCGCACTGCTCGGCCCCAACGGCGCGGGCAAGACCACGCTGGTGCTGCACCTCAACGGCATCCTCGCCGCGGGCGCCGGGAGTGTCTCGGTCAGCGGGCTGCCGGTCACCAAGGAGAACGTCCCCGAGATCCGGCGCCGGGTCGGCATCGTCTTCCAGGACCCCGACGACCAGCTGTTCATGGGCACGGTCCGCCAGGACGTCGCCTTCGGGCCGGCCAACCTCGGCCTCAAGGGCGCGGAGCTCGAGGCCAGGGTGCAGACCGCTCTCGACCAGGTCGGCATGGCGGCCTACGCCGACCGCCCGCCGCACCACCTCTCCTTCGGCCAGCGCCGCCGGGTGGCCGTGGCGACCGTGCTCGCGATGGAGCCCGAGATCCTGGTGCTCGACGAGCCGTCGTCCAACCTCGACCCCGCGAGCCGGCGCGAGCTCGCCGACATCCTGCGCTCCCTCGACGTGACCGTCCTGATGGTGACCCACGACCTCCCCTACGCCCTCGAGCTGTGCCCGCGCTCGGTGGTGCTCAGCGACGGCCACGTGGTCGCCGACGGCCCGACCTACGACGTGCTGACCGACGACGCGCTGATGAGCGCCCACCGGCTCGAGCTGCCGTTCGGGTTCGACCCCCGCACCATCGGTGACCGGCCCGTGGCCGGTTGATAGCCTCCCGACCGTGGCCAAGGGGAAAGCAGAGGACGGTCCGTCCGCGCTCGCGAGCGAGATCGAGGAGACCCGCGAGCGGCTCGCCGGCACCATCGACGAGCTGATCTACCGCGCCCACCCCCGGACCATCGTCGGCCGCGAGGTCTCACAGCTGAAGGCGTTCTTCGTCGACCCGGCCACCGGCGAGCCCCAGACCGAGAACATCCTCAAGGTCGCCGCGGGCGTGGTCGGCACCATCGTGGTCTTCGCGCTGATCCGCCGGGTCACCCGCTGAGCCCCCGGAGACGTCGGCCGACATGACGGACAAGACGCCGATCCGCATGTTGCACGACCGGATCCTGGTCGAGGTCGACCGGGAGGCCGGGGAGCGCCGCTCCTCCGGTGGCATCGTCATCCCCGCGACCGCCGCGATGGGCGCCCGCCGGCTGGCCTGGTCGCGCGTCGTCGCGGTCGGACCGCACACCCGCAGCGTCGTGATGGGGGACAAGGTGCTCTTCGACCCCGACGACAAGGCCGAGGTCGAGGTCAACGGCGAGACCTACGTGCTCATGCGCGAGCGCGACGTGCACGCCATCGCCGCGGAACGGCTCGAGGGCGACGGCGAGTCGACCGGGCTCTACCTCTAGCGCAGCGCGCCGTAGGCCCGGGTCGGGGTCAGCCGGACGACCACGCGCTGCTCGCGCACCATGGCGGCGCGGTAGTCGTCCCAGTCGTCGTGCTCACCGCTGATCGAGCGGTAGATCTCGACCAGCTCGTCGGCCGCCGCGTCGTCGGGGGCCACCACGGGCTCGGACAGGGCCACGTCGCCCTCGAGGACGGCGTAGCCCCAGAACGTCGGGCCGTTGACGTGCAGCGCCGCCCACGGGGTGCGGCGCAGGTTGGCGTACTTCGCGCGGTCGGTCGTGGTGGACACCCGCACCACGCCGTCGTCACCGACGGTGTGCAGCACGTTGGAGAGCTGCGGCTTCCCGTCCGACTTGAGGGTGACGAGGATCGACTGGTGGGTGTCGCGGGCGGCCTGCAGCGCCTTCTCGATGTCCATGGCGGGTGCAGCGCCCGGGATGCCGCGGTTGTTCCGACTCAGTTCGGGGCGGGCTGTCCGAGCGGGGACGCGACCGCCACGACGGAGCGCTGGTACGTCGAGCCGTCCCAGCCCTCGGCGGAGAGCATCACGAGGCGACCGGCGCCGCCGTCCTGCTTGAACAGCTGCACGCCGACCCGCTCCAGCGTCTTGGGGTCGAAGGTGCGCACCGAGCCGACCTCGTAGCGCATCGTGCCCTCCGTGGTGAGCAGCTCGACGAAGTCGCCGCTGCCGAGCTCGGCGATCTGGGTCAGGCCGCCCCCGAGGCGCCGGCGTGGGCCAGCAGGATCGTCTGACCGTGCGGGGCACCGGCCTTGGCGCTGGCGTCCCACCAGCCGACCAGCGGCGCGTCGTCCGGCGGCGTCGTGAGCGCCCGCCGCGGGTCCAGGCCGCTGCTGACCAGCGGTGCGACGAGCTGCACTCCGGAGAGCCCGCCCACCGCGAGCCGGACCGGTGCCGCCGGGGTGAGGTCGGTGTACGTCGGCCGGGCGGCCGGTTCGTCGCCGCCACCGCCGAGCGCGAACCACGACGTCGGGACGCTCAGCGCGACGGCCACGAGCAGCCCGATGCCACTGAGCACCGCCGAGAAGCGGCCGAAGCCGGCGGCGAACCGCTGGAAGGGCGCGGGGCCGGCGGGCGTGGCGATGCTGGACACGCCCGGACAACGCGGCTGCGGCACCGGGAGTTACGAAAGTGGCGCGGAGTCAGGCGGCCGGCGGCACGGCTCCCGCGGCAGGCACCAGCCCCAGCTCGCCGTCCGCAGCATCGGCGAGGTGGCCGCTCGTCGGCTGCTCGTGGCTGGCGGGGATCAGGACGGCGGCGAGCGAGGCCAGCGCCATCACCGCCCCCAGCACCACGAACCCGATCTCGTAGCCACGTTCGGCCGGGAAGCCGGCCGCCCCGATGTGCGCGGTGAGGATCCCGGCCATCACCGCGGAGCCGATCGAGCCGCCGATCGTGCGGATGTTGGCGTTCATGCCGCTGGCCACGCCGGTCTGCTCGGCGCGGGACCGCCGCGACCACGACGCCGGCGAGGCTGGAGAACACCATGCCGGAGCCGATGCCCTGCACGGTCGTGGCGGCGTAGAGCTGCCAGGTGTGGTCGTGGTAGAGCCCGATGGAGGCGAACGCCGCGCCGGTGACGAGCAGGCCGACCGTGATGACGGCGCGAGCGCCCACGCGGTGGATCAGCGTCGAGGTGGTGAAGCCGACCAGGAAGCTGGCCACCGCCGAGGGCAGCAGCAGGTGACCCGACTCGGTGATCGACGCGCCGAAGCCGTAGCCGGCCGAGCGAGGCGTCTGCAGCAGCTGCGGCAGGAACCCGAACGACGCGAACATCCCGAAGCCGACGCAGCCGGCGACGACGTTGGCGGTCCACACGCCGCGGCGCCGCATCATCTGCATGTCGATCATCGGGACCGGCACCCGCAGCTCGACCGCGACCCAGGCCGCGGCCAGGACCACCGCGACCGCGAAGAGGCCGAGCACCTCGGGCGAGGTCCAGCCCCAGTGCGTTGCCCTCGCTGAGCCCGAGCAGCAGGGCGACGAGCCAGCCCGGCCAGCAGCAGCGCGGGGAGCACCGGCAGCCGGGCCGGCGTGCGGACCGGCGACTCGGGCACGAACAGCAGCGCCGCGGCGGCGGCCACGAGCGTGACCGCCATCGGCAGCAGGAACAGCCCGCGGTAGCCGAACGTGTCGACGATCGGGCCGGCCACCACGATGCCGACGCCGAAGCCGACCGCGGTCAGCGAGGCGATCACGCTCAGCGCCATCGTCATCCGCTCGCGGAACTCGTCGCGGATGATCCCGAACGAGAGCGGCAGCACCCCGCCGCCCACGCCCTGGAGCGCCCGGGCCGCGATCAGCCAGCCGATGCTGGGCGCGAGCGCCGCCGCCAGCGAGCCGAGCGGCGAGCACGGCCAGCGCGACCACGAGCATCCGGACCTTGCCGACGACGTCGCCGAGCCGGCCGAGCAGCGGCGTGCAGATCGACGCCGACAGCAGGTAGGCGGTGAGCACCCACGTGACCGTCGTCTGCGAGGTGTGGAACTGGACCTGGATGGTGGCCAGCACCGGCACGATCAGCGACTGGAGCAGGGCGAACGACGACGCGGCCGCGGCGAGCACGGCGAAGGTGATCTCACGGCGGCCGCGGAGCCGGCTGCAGGAGTGATGGTTGCATGCGGCAACCAGTGTCGCAGACCAGGCTCAGGCCGGCCGCCAGCAGGACGACGGCCGAGACGAGCACGGCGACCAGCAGCACGACCGCCGCCAGGCTCGGGCCCGAGGCTGCCACTGATCCCGTCGAGTCGCCGCGCCGGATGGCGGCGGTCGACCCGGCGGTAGCGAGCGGTGCCGTAGATCGACCCCGACCGCGCCCGATGAGGATGAGCAGCCCGCCGGCCACCAGGCTGGCCGCGGTCACCTCGCCGCCGTCGGCGAACCGCGCCACGGCGAGCCCGACCACGATCACGTTGGCGCTGGTGCGCAGCCAGGCCAGCTGGGTGCGCTCGTTGGCGAGGTGGTCGCGCACGGTGCTGGACTCGGCCACGGTTGCCTCCTCGAGACAACCTAGGTATTGCCTAGGTTATGTGGTTCGATGTCTGTCATGCAGCGACGCCTGGTCGCCGCTCGGCGGCACCATCTTGCTCCTGCCTCGCCTGCGCGACCGCCTGCGGGGACGACTCCGGCGACGCCGGCGGCGACGGCGAGCGACACCACGCTGACCGTCTACGCCGCCGCGTCGCTCACCAAGACCTTCCAGCAGATCGGCGCCGAGTTCGAGAAGCAGCACGACGGGGTGACGGTCGAGTTCAGCTTCGGCGGCTCCTCCGACCTGGTCTCCCAGCTCCAGGAGGGCGCACCGGCCGACGTGTTCGCCTCCGCCGACGAGGCCAACATGGACAAGCTGACCGCCGACGACCTGCAGGCCGACGACCCGCAGGACTTCGCCTCCAACACCCTCGAGATCGCCACCCCGCCGGACAACCCGGCCGGGATCACGTCGTTCGCGGACCTCGCCGCAGGACGGCGTCAACGTCGTGGTCTGCGCCCCGGAGGTGCCGTGCGGCGCGGCGGCGGTCAAGGCCGAGGACGCCACCGGCGTCACGCTCGACCCCGGTGAGCGAGGAGCAGTCGGTCACCGACGTGCTGGCCAAGGTGACCTCGGGCGAGGCGGACGCCGGGCTCGTCTACGTCACCGACGTCACCGCCGCCGGCGACGCGGTGCTCGGCGTACCGTTCCCCGAGTCCAGCGACGTCGTGAACACCTACCCGATCGTGGCGCTCGAGGACTCGCGAGCACGGCGACCTGGCCCGGGACTTCGTCGACCTCGTGCTCGGCGACACCGGGCAGGGCATCCTGGAGGAGGCCGGCTTCGCCCAGCCATGACCCCAGCCACGACCGCGCGGCCGGCCGGTCGCCGCGCAGCGGCCCGTCGGGCTGCCCCGATGGGTCTACGTCCCGGCCTTCGTCGGGGCGGCGTTCGTGCTGCTCCCGCTCGTCGCGATCGTCGCCAAGGTCGACTGGAGCCGACTTCGGCTCGCTGATCACCTCGGAGGGCTCGCGCGCGGCGTTCTGGCTGAGCCTGAAGACCTCGACCGCGAGCACCGTGCTGTGCGTGCTGTTCGGCGTGCCGCATGGCGCTGGTGCTGGCGCGGCGGGACTTCCCGGGGCTGGGCGTGCTGCGGTCGCTGGTGCTGCTGCCGCTCGTGCTGCCGCCGGTCGTGGGCGGGCTGGCGCTGCTCTACACGTTCGGCCGGCGCGGCCTGCTGGGCTCGGAGCTCGACGCGCTCGGCATCCAGGTCGCGTTCTCGACGATCGCGGTGGTGATGGCGCAGACCTTCGTCGCGATGCCGTTCCTCGTGGTCTCGCTCGAGGGGGCGCTGCGCACGGCCGGGCAGCGCTACGAGGTCGTCGCGGCCTCGCTCGGCGCCGGGCCCGACGACGGTGTTCCGGCGGATCACGCTGCCGCTGGTGCTGCCCGGGCCTGCTGTCGGGGGCGGTGCTGTCGTTCGCGCGGTCGCTGGGCGAGTTCGGCGCCACGATCACCTTCGCCGGGCAGCCTGCAGGGTCGCACCCGCACCCTGCCGCTGGAGATCTACCTCCAGCGCGAGACCGACCCCGACGCCGCGGTCGCGCTGGCGCTGGTCCTGGTCGTCGTCGCCGTGCTGGTCATCGGGCTGGCCCGGCAGAGCCGGGGTGCGCTGTGACCTTCGAGCTCGTCCTGCGTGGTCTCCGAGCGCGACGTCGACGTCGCGCTTCGAGGTCGCCGCCGGGGAGACGCTGGCGGTGCTCGGCCCCAACGGCTCCGGGAAGTCCACGGCGCTGGCGGTCACCGCCGGGCTGGTGGCGCCGGACGCGGGCCGGGTGGTGCTCGACGGCCGGGTGCTCACCGACGTCGGACCCGGGCGTCCCGGCGTCCGGGTGGCGCCGCACGCGCGGCGTACGGCGCTGCTGGGCCAGGAGCCGCTGCTCTTCCCCCACCTCGACGCGCTGGAGAACGTCGCCTTCGGCCCGCGCAGCGCGGGCACGCGCGCGCGCGACCGCCCGGCAGCGACGCGCAGCGCTGGCTCGACGAGGTCGGGCGTGGGCGAGCTGGCGGCGCGGCGACCGCGCCAGCTCTCGGGCGGGCAGGCGCAGCGGGTCGCCGTGGCGCGGGCGCTCGCCGCGGAGCCCGCGCTGCTGCTGCTCGACGAGCCGATGGCGGCGCTCGACGTCGCCGTGCTGCCGGCGCTGCGGCAGACCCTGCGCGAGGTGCTGGCCGAGCGGACCGTCGTGCGTGGTCACCCACGACCCGCTCGACGCCCTGCTGCTCGCGGACCGCGTCGTCGTGCTCGACCGACGGCCGGGTCGTCGAGCAGGGGACGAGCGCGGAGGTGCTGTCGCGGCCGCGGAGCGCGTTCGCGGCCCGGCTGGCCGGGCTCAACCTGCGTGGCCGGCACCTGGCGCGACGGCTGCGTCGAGACGGCCGACGGGCTGCGGGTGCACGGCCTCGTCGTCGGCGAGCCGCCGGCGCCGGGCGAGCGGGCGGTCGCGACCTTCCGGCCCGCGGCGGTGGCGGTCTACCGCGAGCCGGTCGAGGGCAGCCCGCGCAACGCCTTCGACGGTCACGCTCACCGAGATCGAGCCGCTGGGCGACCTGATCCGGGTGCACGCCGGCCCGCTGCACGCCGACGTCACGGTCCAGGCCGCCGCCGAGCTGGAGCTCGAGGCCGGGCTGCCGGTGACGTTCGCGGTCAAGGCGACTGCCGTCTACGGACCTAGCCGGACCTAGGCTGCGCGCCGTGGCGGAGTACCTGCGGATCGGCGAGGTGGCCCAGGCGGTCGGCGTCAGCGTCGACACGCTGCGGCGCTGGGAGACCGAGGGCCGGGTGACCTTCCAGCGCCAGCACAACCAGCGGGTGCTGCCCGCCGACGAGCTGGCGCCGCTGCATCGCCTCGCTGGCCGGCTCGTCGTCGACGTCGAGCGCCCGCAACCGGATGACCGGCATCGTGGTCGCGGTCAAGCGCGACGGGGTGATGGCGCAGGTGGAGCTGGCGTGCGGCGACTTCCGGATCGTGTCGCTGATGAGCCGCGACGCCGCCGACGAGCTCGGGCTCGAGGTCGGCAAGCCGGCGACCGCGGTGGTCAAGGCGACCAACGTGATCGTCGAGGTCTGAGCGCCGTACACGCAGAACGGGCCGGCGGCACCCGAGGGTGCCGCCGGACCCGCCCTGCCTACGGAAGGGATCATGGCCGGTCAGGCCGGGCGGTGTCCACGGTGATCGTCGCGATGCCGACCAGCAGGCCGGCCTTCACGGCGTCGGTCTTGAAGGTCGTCGTTGAGCAGCCGGCGGCGTCCGGCGGAGATCTCCACCTTGGTGCCGGTGAGGATCGCGTCGGTGCCCTCGGTCTTGAGCGGCTCGAGCGTGCGGCCGTCGAGCTGGAACAGGAACGCGCTCGTGGCCGCCGAGCTCGCCGTTGACCTCGACGTCGCCGTAGACGCGCGAGACGCCCGGGTCGACGTTGAAGTTCGACAGCTTCACGGTGGTGTCACCGGCGGTCAGGGTCAGTCCGGAGGTGACGTGCTGGAGCTGGCCGATGACGTACGGCGAGACCTCGCCGCGGCTTGAAGACCGTGACGTTGCCGCCGGTGATGGGGAAGACGAGCGAGCCGTCGTCGGTGAGCTGACCGTCGCCGGTCACGCCCGGGGTGAGCTTGAGCGCGGTCAGCGCGTCGGTGAAGCCCTTGTCGAGCTTGATGGCGGTCGACTTCCCCTGCACGGCATCGAGCGCGGCGACGGGCTTGGGAGCCGACTTCGACGACGAGCTGCCGCTGGAGCCGCTGTCACCGTCGTCGCCGCAGGCGGTCACGCCAACGGCGATGAAGCCGATGCTGGCAACGGCGGCCAGCTTCGTGCGGCAGGTCGGGTCGGTGGTGCGCATCTGCGTCTCCTCTGATGTACGTCTGCTTGACATCAGGGATCCGCGACCGCGCGGCCGGAGGATTGGAAACTCAGGCGGCTTCTCAGCCAATAGCCACTTTGGGGTGAGGCGGACTACTCGACTCTCGGCCGACCGCCGTGCGCATGGCCGACGAGGACGGCATGCCCACTCGAGCTCAGAACCCGATCGGCAACCCGGCGTAGTTCTCGGCCAGGCCGGTGGCGCCGGCCTCGCTGCTGGTGACCCAGCGGAGCTGGGAGAGCTGGAGCTGCTCGTCGAACGGGTCGCCGGTGGCGTGCAGCATCGTGGTCATCCACCAGGAGAAGTGGGTGCAGCGCCAGACCCGGCGGACGGCGGTGTCGGCGTAGGCGTCGGCCAGGGCTCGGGTCGTCCTTGCGCAGCCACGCGACGAGCGCCGGGGCGAGCAGGGCGACGTCGGCGACGGCGAGGTTGAGCCCCTTGGCGCCGGTCGGCGGCACGATGTGGGCGGCGTCGCCGGCCAGGAAGAGCCGGCCGTGCCGCATCGGCGTCTGCACGAACGAGCGCATCGGCAGCACCGAGCGGTCGGTGATCGGGCCGGTCTGCAGCGTCCAGCCGTCGAGGGCGAACCGGGTGGCCAGCCCCTCCCAGATCCGGTCGTCGGACCAGTCGTCGAGAGAGGTGTCGTTGGGCACCTGGAGGTAGAACCGCGACACCGACGACGACCGCATCGAGTGCAGCGCGAAGCCGTCGGGGTGCCAGGCGTAGATCAGCTCGTCGGTCGACGGCGCGACGTCGGCGAGGATGCCGAGCCAGGAGTAGGGATAGGTCCGCTCCCACGTCCGCGGGTCCGGTACGGCGCCCCGCGACGGCCCGAACGAGCCGTCGCAGCCGACCACCACGTCGGCGCGGAGCCGCACCTCCTCGCCGTCGCGGGTGAAGGTGACGGACGGCGCGTCGGTCTCGAGGTCGTGCAGCGCCGTGTCCGCGATCTCGTAGTGGACGACCTGGCCGCGCTCGTCGAGCCGCCGCGACCAGGTCCTTCTGCACCTCGGTCTGGCCGTAGACCCACACCGAGCGCCCGGTCAGGTCGACGAAGTCGAGGTGGTGCCGCTCGCCCTGCCCGCGGTCGTGCCACTGCAGGTGGATGCCGCGGTGCTCGTCGCCCTCGCGCTCCAGCCGGTCGCCCGAGCCCGACCTCCCGCAGCAGGTCGACGGTCGACTGCTCGAGGATGCCGGCCCGGATCCGCGAGGCGACGTACTCCTCCGACCGGGTCTCGACGACGACCGACTCGACGCCCTCGCGGTCGAGCAGGTGCGCGAGCAGCATGCCCGCCGGGCCGGCGCCGATGATCGCGACCTGGGTGCGCTCCTCCTGCATGGGACCAGTAGATCGCTACGAGCTGGGCAGCCGTTCCGCCAGTTCCACTGGACGGAAGGCCGGTGGGTCGCGAGGTCGGCCCTGCTCAGGACCGGTTGTGCGCGACCGCTTCCCGCACCAGCTCGACGAAGGCGCCGTCGTCGAGAGCGTCGCCCTCGTGGAGGTCGATCGCCCGGCGCGTGCCGCCGTCCAGGCTCGCGTTGAAGAGGCTCGACGGGTCCTCCAGGGAGGCGCCCCGCGCGAAGGTGAGCTTCACCTTGTCCTTGTAGGTCTCGACCGTGCAGACCAGACCGTCGCAGGAGAACGTCGGCACCCCGTCCGGGTTGGACGCCTTGCGCCACTTGGCCTCCTCGACGACGTCGGGCTCGGCCTTCATGAGTAGTCCACGCAGCTGCTCGACCGTCTCGGTTCGCCAGTCATCGCTCACGTGCAGACCCTATTCGCGGGACGCCAGAGTGAGGTAGCAAGAACGCATGGAGACCTTCACCCGGTCCGACCTGAAGGGTGCCGCATTCACCCACGTGGACCTGAGCGGCGCCCGCTTCGTCGAGTCCGACCTGTCCGGTGCGGTGCTGCGCGGGGTGTCGGTCGGCGGCATGGACCTCGACGCCCCCTGGCTGACCAACGACGACGGCCCGCTGCTGGTCAACGGCGTCGACGTGGCGGCGTACGTCGAGGACGAGCTCAACCGGCGCTTCCCCGGCCGCGAGCTGCGGCGGGCGGCCGATCCCGACGGGCTGCGCGAGGCCTGGGCGGCGCTGGATCGTGCATGGGCGGCGACGCTCGGCCGGGTGGCGGCGCTGCCACCGGACACGGTCGACGTGTCGGTGGCCGGTGAGTGGTCGTTCGCGGAGACCCTGCGGCACCTCGTCCTGGCCACGGACATGTGGCTGGGCAAGGCGGTCCTGGGGCTCGAGCAGCCGTTCCACCCGCTGGGGCTGATCGACGTCGGCCTCTGCCGGCGAACGCGACCTGTCGGTCTTCGCGACGGAGCCGCCGACCTTCGACGCGGTGCTCGAGGCGCGGGCCGACCGGGTCGGCATGGTCCGCGACCTCATCGCCACCGCCACGCCGGACGTGCTGGCCGTGCCGCGCGCCAACCCGCACGACCCCGACGAGGAGCAGACCACCCTCTCCTGCCTTCACGTGATCCTCGAGGAGGAGTGGGAGCACCACCGCTACGCGGTCCGCGACCTCGACGCGATCGCGGCCGGATAGAGACCGGTGGCCGGGGCTCCAAGAGGTCGAGGGTCAGTTCGTCCCAGGTGTGCCGTAGTCCGGCACTATCCGAGGCCAGTCCCTCAGACGCACCGGCTGAGCTTGACGTCCGCGGGTCCGCTGCGGAGGTTGCGAGGCTCGGCCGCGGACGGCCTGGCACCTCAACCACCGTCGAGACCGAAGCGAGCCCGCTGGCGGCGGCCCGACAGTCAGCCCCCTTTCTGATCGTCGGGGTGTGCGTCCTGGTCGCGATCGTGATCGCGGGTGGGGCGGTCTTCCTCACCACGCGGGCCAACGAGGAGAGGGCGCCGGTCAAGGTGACCGGACGCCGATCGTTCTGAACCTCGACCCCGACGTACCGTCGCGCCATGGCCACTCAATGGACCCTCGGCTGCGACGCGGCCGACCCGCCGTCGCTCGCCAGGTTCTGGACGCTCGCGCTCGGCTACGTGATCGAGCCCGGCTTCGACGAGCCCGACAACACCTCGATCATCGACCCGGACGGCGTCGGGCCGGCGATGGGCTTCCTGAAGGTGCCCGAGCCGAAGACGTCCAAGAACCGCGTGCACGTCGACATCCGCCCCGCCGGGAAGCCGCCGTGGGATCCGGCCGAGCGGGTGCGGCTGATCCGCGAGAAGGTCGCCGTGCTCGTGGCGGCCGGTGCCACCCAGGTCCGCGAGGAGCACCACGGCGACGAGTTCGGCCACGTGGTCATGCTGGACCCCGAGGGCAACGAGTTCTGCGTGGCCTGACGCTGGCGGTCAGGCGGGCGGGGTGTCCTTGCGCCGCACCGCGCGGCCGAGCTTCTTCAGCTGGCTGCCCAGGTTGCGCCGGTTGGTCTCCTCGAGCCAGCCGTCGGGGAACGACAGCCGCAGGACGCGGTGCCAGGCCGAGCCGACCTGGCGGACCAGCGGGCGGGTGTTGTAGCTGAGCCCGTAGCGCTGGAAGAGGTCCTCGACGTCCGGGCGCGATCTCGCCGTAGCGGTTGCTCGGCAGGTCGGGGAAGCAGTGGTGCTCGATCTGGTGGGAGAGGTTGCCGGTCATCAGGTGCATGAACGGGCTGCCCGAGATGTCGGCGGAGCCGAGCATCTGGCGGACGTACCACTCGCCCTTGGTCTCGTTCTCGTTCGAGCGACTCGAGCTCGAAGGTCTCGACACCCTCGGGGAAGTGGCCGCACATGATCACCGAGTGCTCCACACGTTGCGGGTCAGGTTGGCGACGGCGTTGGCGGCCAGGGTGCGGCGGAAGCCCTTGCCGGACAGGGCCGGGTGGACGACGTAGTCCTTGGCGACCTGCTTGCCCATCTTGCGCAGCATCTCGCGCAGCCGGACCTTCGTCTCCTGCGGCATCCCCTTCTTGCCGCGGATCGACTCGCCCAGGTCGGCGTCGTACATCGCGATGCCCTGCTCGAAGATGCAGGCGGTGACGAAGTTGAGGACGGGCTGGGCCAGGTGCCGCGGCTGCCACTCCTGCTCCTCGGCGACGCGCATGATGCCGTAGCCGAGGTCGTTGTCCTTGCCGACGATGTTCGTGTACTTGTGGTGCGTCTCGTTGTGCGCACGCTTCCACTGCTCGGGCGGCGACGAGTGGTCCCAGTCCCAGGTGGAGGAGTGGATCTTCGGGTCGCGCATCCAGTCCCACTGGCCGTGCAGCACGTTGTGCCCGATCTCCATGTTCTCGAGGATCTTGGCCAGCGACAGGCTCGCCGTACCCGATCCACCACGCCGAACGTCGCTTGCCCGCGAGCAGGATGGCCCGGCCGCCGAGCTCCAGCCCGCGCTGCACGGCGATCACCCGCCGGATGTAGGCCGCGTCGCGCTCCCCGCGGCTCTCGATGATCCGCTCGCGGATCGCGTCGAGCTCGGCGCCGATCGCCTCGATGTCCTCGGGCGTCAGATGGGCTGTCGGACTGTGGGTGCGGCTGGCTGCGACGGTCACGCGACCTCCGTGTTCGGCGATGGGGGCGCCATCGGGGACCGGGATGACTGGTTGTCTGCAGCATGGCAGAGATCGGCAACGGCGAGCCATTCCGACGAGCCCTTCGGGCACGCGTGGAGCCGAACACGGTGCCAAAGGTCCCTGTCGGATTGGTCCTGTTACCGGCGCGTAACATTCGCGCAGATCGCGGTCAGGGAGTGGTACCGCGACGCTTCACCTCGTCAACCTAGAAAGGCACGTCCTCATGAAGTTTGCCCAGCTCGCCTCGCGCGTGGCCGTGGGAGGCGTCGGCGCTGCGCTGGCGACCGCCGGCCTCGTCGGCGTCACCAGCCACGTCGGCCTCGGCCGACACCGGTCAGCACCACCTACACCTGCACCAACCCGCTCGCCCCGACGTTCTCGGCCGACGGTCACGGTGGACGTTGCGCTGCTGCCCGACCACCGCGCCGGCCGGCTTCCCGGTCCCGGCCGGCTTCCTCGGCTTCGACTCGACGTTCACGATCGACAACGCGCACGGCGCAGGCGGTCTCGAGCGGCTTCGGCGTCACGGGTGGCAAGTCCGACGACTTCGGCACCGCCTTCGGCGCCAACGTCGCCAAGGCGCCCGTCGTCTGGGGCACGTCCGCGACGCGGTCGCCGCCACGACCACGTTCAGCGGCAGGGGCTCCAACGGCGGCGTTCACCCTGCCCGAGGCCGGCACCTACTCGGTGACCATGCCCAAGACCTTCACCCTCCAGGGCACGAACGCCAGCGGGCAGCCGGTGGCCGGGATCACGGCCTCCTGCACCACCGCCGCCCCGGCGCAGATCGGCTCCATCACGCTGGAGAAGCAGTCCGCGACGGTCAAGGCCAAGGCCCCGAAGTCGGTCAAGAAGGGCGCGGTCGTCTCGGTCAAGGGCAAGGTCACCAACGACTACTCCAAGACGCGGCGGCCCGGCGGCGACCGGCAAGGTCATGATCAAGGACGGCAAGAAGAAGGTCGGCAAGGGCAAGATAACAAGAAGGGCAAGTTCGTCATCAAGGTCAAGGGCCTCGCGGTGGGTAGCCACAAGCTGACCGTCTCCTACAAGGGTGACGACTTCACCGACAAGGGCAAGAGCAAGGCGCTGAAGGTCACCGTCAAGGCCTGACGCCTCGACCGGCAACACCTCAGCCACGGGCTGTCGGTCCCTCGGGACCGGCAGCCCGTGCGTCGTCCACGGTCGACGAGGCTCGCGCGCATGGCTCGGATGGGGCACCCTCGGGACTCCGGGTACCGCTCCGTCGCCCGGAAGCCCCCGCCACCGGAACCCACGGAGTCGTTCGATGAAGAGGCAGATGCCCAAGGCGCACGACCTGCGGCCGTTGCTGCGGTTCAAGAAGCCGGAGCTCTCACCGCGCGACCCGGCGGCTGGAGAAGGCGCTGACCATCGAGGACCTGCGCCGCGATCGGCGAAGCGGCGTACGCCGAGGGCCGCGTTCGACTACACCGACGGGGCGGCGGACGGCGAGGTCTCGCTGGCCCGGGCCCGGCAGGCGTTCGCCGACGTCGAGTTCCACCCGGCGATCCTGCGCGACGTCTCGGACGGTCGACACCAGCCGCGAGGTGCTGGGCAGGACCTCTGCGCTGCCGTTCGGGATCGCGCCGACCGGGTTCACCCGGATGATGCAGACCGAGGGCGAGATCGCCGGGGTGACCGCGGCCGAGGCGGCCGGCATCCCGTTCAGCCTGTCCACGATGGGCACCACCTCGATCGAGGACGTCGCCGCGGCGGCGCCCGGCGCGCGGAAGTGGTTCCAGCTCTACATGTGGAAGGACCGCGACCGGTCGATGGCGCTGGTCGAGCGGGCGGCCGAGGCCGGCTTCGACACGCTGCTGGTGACCGTCGACGTCCCGTGGCCGGTGCCCGGCTGCGCGACGTCCGCAACGGCATGACCATCCCGCCGACCCTGACCCCGCGCACCGTGGTCGCGAACGCGATCCCGCGGCCGGCCTGGTGGTTCAACTTCCTCACGACCGAGCCGCTGGCCTTCGCCTCGCTCGACGCGTGGTCGGGCACGGTCGCCGAGCTGCTGGACACGATGTTCGACCCGACCGTGACCTACGAGCGACCTCGCCTGGATCCGCGAGCAGTGGCCGGGCAAGGTCTCGGTCAAGGGCGTGCAGACCGTCGCCGACGCGGTCCGGCTCGCCGACGCCGGGGTGGACGCGATCATCCTGTCCAACCACGGCGGGCGGCAGCTCGACCGGGCGCCGGTGCCGTTCCACCTGCTGCCCGAGGTGGTCAAGGCCTGATAGAGGTCGGCTCCGACCTCGAGGTGCACCTCGACACCGGGATCATGTCCGGCCAGGACATCGTCGCCGCGATCGCCCACGGCGCCCGGTTCACCCTGGTCGGCCGCGCCTACCTCTACGGCCTGATGGCCGGCGGCCGGCCCGGGGTCGACCGCGCCATCGAGATCCTCCAGGGCCAGATCGAGCGCACCATGCGGCTGCTCGGCGTCCGCTCCCTCGACGAGCTCGAGCCCGGCCACGTCAGTGCCCTGCGGCGCCTCGTAGCGCGTCGCAGCTATCTTGGTCCTGGCGACGCCGGGCACGCACTTCGCTGCGTTGGCGAAGCTCGACAGACGACCCGGTATGCCGTCGCTCCGCCGTCTTGCGATGCACGCACCCGGACGCCGCCAGACCACAAGCCTTAGCCGCGACCCGCTACTCGGACCACGCTGACCCGCCCGTGCTCAGGCGGATCAGCGGAGATCGGGACGGATGACGGTCATGCCGCCGGCTCCAGCGCCGGGCTCACCGAGCGCGGCGAGCCGCGGGGCGGCCTCGGCGAGCCCGATCCGGTCGCGGATGAGGCGGCCGGGGTCGAGGGTGCCGTCCGCGATCGCGCGCCAGCAGCTCGGGGTAGGCCGACGCCGGCATGCCGTGGCTGCCGAGCAGCTGCAGCTCCTGCGCCAGCACCCGTCCCATGTCGACCGCCGGCGAGGCGTCGGGGCCGCCGAGCAGCCCGACCTGGACGTGGCGGCCGCGCGACCGCAGGGCCGCGACGCCGGCGGCGAGGTTGGCGGGGCTGCCGTAGGCGTCGATGGTCACGTCGGCATCGGTGAGGCCGTCCGGCGCCGCGGTGGCGCCGAGCTGGACGGCGAGCGCCAACGAGGCCGGGTCGGGGTCGACGGCCAGCACCCGGGCGCCGAGGGCCACGGCGACCATGACGGCCGACAGCCCGACACCTCCGCAGCCGTGCACGACGACCGTCTCTCCGGCCTGCACCCGCGCCACGTGGGCGACGGCCCGGTAGGCGGTGGCGAAGCGGCAGCCGAGGCCGGCCGCGACCTCGGCGGGCACCTCTTCGGGGATCCGCACCAGGTTGAGGTCGGCCCGGGGGAGCGCGACGAGGTCGGCGAACGAGCCCCACTGGGTGAACCCGGGCTGCAGCTGGTCCTCGCACACCTGGCCGTCGCCGCGCGCGCACGCCCGGCACCGCCCGCAGGCGAGGACGAACGGCGTCGTGACCCGGTCGCCGGCCTGCCACCGGGTGACCGAGGCCCCGGTCTCGACGACGGTGCCGGCCAGCTCGTGGCCGGGCACGTGGGGCAGCGCGATGTCCGGGTCGTGACCCATCCAGCCGTGCCAGTCGCTGCGGCACAGCCCGGTCGCCTCGACGGCCACGACCACCCCGTCGGGCGGGCAGGCAGGGTCCGGGGCCTCGGTCAGCTCCGGCGGCGTGCCGAAGGCCCGGACCACGACGGCCCGCATCAGGCGATCGCCCGGCCGATGCCGCGGGCCGCCACCTGGAGCGCCGAGACCAGCCGCGCCTTGTCGCGCTTCAGGCTCGGCACGACGATGCCGAGCGCGGCGACGACGTCACCGCCGCGACGGACCGGGACCGCCACCGAGCAGGCGCCCAGGCTCATCTCCTCGACGGTCGTGGCGTAGTCGTCGCGCAGCACCGCCGCGAGCTGGCGCTGCAGGGTGCCCGGCTGGGTGATCGTGTACGCCGTGACCCGGGGCAGGTCGGCCAGCACGGCCCGCTGGACGTCGACGGGAGCGAAGGCCAGCAGCACCTTGCCGACGCCGGTGGCGTGCATGGGCAGCCGGCTGCCGACGGTGCTCACGATCGGCACGGACGTGCTGCCGCGCAGCCGGTCGACGTACAACACCTCGGTGCCCTCGCGCACCGCGAGGTGCACGGTGGCCAGGGTGGCGCCGTAGAGGTCGTGGAGGTACGGCGAGGCCAGCTCGACGAGGCCGGCCTGGTGCGGGGCGAGGAGGCCGAGGTCCCAGAGCCGGCGCCCGATCACGTAGTCGCCGGTCGCGGTGCGCGCCAGGGCGCCCCACTCGACCAGCTCGCCCAGCAGCCGGTGCGCCGTCGGCACGGGCAGCCCGGCCCGGGTCGCGAGCTCGGTCAGCGTCAGCCGGCGGTGCTCGTCGTCGAAGGCGCCGACCAGCGCGAGCGCCCGGCTGGTGACCGTGGCGCCGGGGGAGGAGACGTTGCCGGCCACGGTGCCAGTCTCGCACCGGCCCTTCCGCTGGCCGGAACGCTCGGGCCGGCGCCGGCTCTCCGCGTGGATCTTCCGAGTCAGTGGAAGTTCGTCTCTTCTTAGTCGAGTGTCGTACTGTCGAGAGCGCGAGATCGCGGCGTCACTGGCTCCAGGACCGCTCCACGGTCGGATCGGGTCACATGTCCCTCGTGCAGCAGCTGTCCGCGCCTGTCCCGACGATCTCCTTCGACCAGATCGCCGTGCCGCCGCGTCCACGGCTGCGCACCGTGCTGCGCCGGGTGGGGCTGAGCCTGACGGTCGCGTGCGCGATCCCGGCGGCCCTCTTCTTCGTCAGCTACCAGCTGTTCGGGGTGTGGCCGGCGATCCTCGTGGCGCTGATGTGGTCCTACGGCGCGATCGCCTGGCGGGCGGTGAGCGGGCGGCGTACGTCGGGGCTGCTGGTGCTGACCGCGATCGTGCTGACCGGGCGGACCGTGATCGCGCTGGTGGCGCACAGCACGTTCTTCTACTTCCTCCAGCCGATCATCACCGACGGCGTCGTCGCCGCGACGTTCCTGCTGTCGCTCGCCACCGCCCGGCCCGATGGTGGCCCGGCTGGCCGGCGACTTCTACCCGATGGACGCCGAGCTGTCGCTGCGGCCGCGGATGCGCAAGCTGTTCTGGCGCCTCACCGCGATGTGGGCGGTCGTCTGCCTCGCCAAGGCGGTCGCGATGTTCTGGGCGCTGAACTCCCTCTCGCTGGACACGTTCGTGCTGGTCAAGAGCATCTCCATGCCCGCCGCGCAACCTCCTGGCCGTGGTCCTCACCGTCTGCGCCGCCGTCCTCGTGGCCCGCAAGGAGGGGCTGCTCGGCGTGCCGTCGGCCCGTCCCGGTCATCGCCTGACCGGCGGCAGCCGGGCACCGTGCGGGGGTGCCCGACCCGAGCGAGTGGCTGCTGACCCGGTCCGAACGCGGCAACCCCGCCACCCGGCTCGACGACCAGCACCCCGGCGAGCAGGCCTGGTCGGAGGGCAACCTGGTCCGCCCGCTGATCCACGGCGCGACGTACTTCGCCGAGCTCTTCGAGCGGATCGAGGCCACCCGGGCCGGCGACCTGGTGTTCTTCACCGACTGGCAGGGCGACGCCGACGAGCGGCTGACCGGCGAGCCGGGCAGCGAGGTCGCGGAGGTGCTCGGCCGCGCCGACGAGCGCGGGGTCGACGTCCGCGGGCTGGTCTGGCGCTCGCACTCCAGCGCCGTCGGCTTCACCTCCGACGAGAACCTGCGCCTGGGCCGGACCCTCCAGAAGCGCGGCGCCGAGGCGATCCTCGACATGCGGGTGCGCACCGGCGGCTCGCACCACCAGAAGCTCGTGGTCATCCGCCACCGCGACGACCCGGCCCGCGACATCGCCTACGTCGGCGGCATCGACCTGTGCCACTCGCGCCGCGACGACGCCGACCACCACGGGGACCCGCAGGCCCTCGAGACCATGGCCGCGGAGTACGGCGCCACGCCGCCGTGGCACGACATCCAGGCCGCGATCAGCGGGCCGGCCGTCCACGACGTCGAGACGGTGTTCCGCGAGCGCTGGGAGGACCCCACCACCCTGAGCCGGAGCCCGGTGATCCTGCTGCGCGACCGGCTGCGCGGCCTGGACACGACCCCCGACCCGCTGCCCGACGCAGGCGCCGCCGCCCCCGCCCGTCGACGGCGGCACCCACGTCGTCCAGCTGCTCCGCACCTATCCCGAACCTGCGCCGGGGCCGCGACTACGCGTTCGCCCGCGGTGGCGAGCGCAGCGTGGCGCGCGGCTACACCAAGGCGGTCGAGCGAGGCCCGCCACCTGATCTACGTGGAGGACCAGTACCTCTGGGGCGACCACGTCGGCAGCGTCTTCACCGAGGCGCTCGAGGCCCACCCCGACCTGCACGTCATCGCGGTCGTGCCGCTGCGCCCGACGTCGAGGGGTTCAGCCGGACCGCCCAGCTGGTCGGCCGACGCCGCGCGATGCTCGACATGGCGCGGGCGGCGCCCGACCGGGTCGCCGTCTACGGGATCGAGAACCACGCCGGCACCCCGGTCTACGTGCACGCCAAGACCTGCATGGTCGACGACACCTGGGCGACCATCGGCTCCGACAACTTCAACCGCCGCTCGTGGACCCACGACTCCGAGCTCTCGGCGGTCGTCGTCGACCCGGCCGGCGACTACGCGCGCGACCTGCGGCTCGACCCTGGCCGCCGAGCACCTCGACCGGGACCCCGAGGACGGCCCGCATGTCCTGGCGGACTGCGTCGACGCCGAGGGCATGTTCGCGGCGTACGCCGCCTGCGCCGCCGCGCTCGACCGCTGGCACGACGGGTGGCGAGGTCGGTCCACGTCCGCCGGGCCGGCTCCGCCGACTGCAGCCACCCGAGCTGGGCAGGCTGGCCCGGGCTGTCGCCCTCGGGCACTACCTGCTCGTGCACGACCCGGACGGTCGGCCCAAGCCGCTGCGCAAGAAGGACGAGTTCTAGGACAGGACCGCGATGGCGACCTTGCCGCGCACGTTGCCGGCGACGAGCTCGCGCATGGCGGTCGGCGGCCTCGGTCGAGCGGGTACGTCGCACCGACGCTCGGCGTGACCTGCCCGGCCTCGACCAGCGCGGCGAGCCGCTCGAGGTCGGCCGCGCTCTCCTTGGGCATCCGCATCGTGAGGCGCTGGCGGACGAACAGCGAGACCACGACCGCGCGGAGCTGACGGCCCATGCCCGAGTGATCCGGCCGGCGCCCTCGCCGCCGACCAGGACCGCGGTGCCCGGTCGACGTCAGGGCCCTGCGCAGCCGCGACAGCGAGGTGTTGCCGGCGATGTCGATGATCACGTCGTAGCGGTCGGCGATCGCCGCGAAGTCGTCGGTGGCGTAGTCGAGCACCTCCGTCGCGCCCAGCGACCGCACCAGGTCGGCCTTCGCCGCGCTGCACACGCCGGTGACCTCGGCACCTGCGGCCACCGCGATCTGGACGGCGTAGCTGCCGACGCCGCCCGAGGCGCCGGTGACGAGGACGCGCTGGCCGGGCTGCACCTTGGCGAGGTCGGTGACCGCCTGGAGGGCGGTGATCGCGGAGACCGGCACGGTGGCCGCCTGCTCGTGGGTGAGCGCGGCGGGCTTGCGGGCCAGCTTGGCCTCCTTGGCCACGGCGTACTCCGCGAACGTGCCGCTGCCGATGCCGTAGACCTCGTCGCCCGGCGCGAACCCGGTCACCGCGGTGCCGACCGCGGCGACGGTGCCGGCCAGGTCGAGGCCGGGGACGGGCTGGCGGGGCCGGCGCAGCCCCATGGCCAGCCGGATGACGTACGGCGTGCCGGTCATCAGGTGCCAGGTGCCCGCGGTCGAGGCCCGCGGCGTGCACCCGGACCAGCACCTCGTCGTCACGGAGGGTCCGGGGGAGCGGGAGCTCCGCCGGGCGCAGGACCTCGGCGTCGCCGTAGCCCTCCTGCACGACGGCGCGCATGGTGGTGGTCCTGGTGCTGGTCGGGGCTGGTCGTGGTGCTGGTCATCGGGGTCTCCTCGGGTTTCGTACTAAGTACGAGGACGGTATCGTACAATGTACGACATGTCCAGAGAGCCGCTCAGCCGCGACCGCGTCCTGCGTGCCGCCCTGGCCGTCGCCGACGAGGGCGGGCTCGACCGGCTGACGATCCGGTCGCTCGCCCAGCGGCTCGACGCCAAGCCGATGTCGCTCTACCACTACGTCGCCAACAAGGACGAGATCCTCGACGGCCTGGTCGACCTGGTCTTCGCCGAGATCGAGCTGCCCGGAGCCGACCGGCGACTGGCGCGAGGAGATGACCAGGCGCGCCCGGTCGGCCCGGCAGGTGCTCGGGCCGGCACCCTGGTCGATCGCGCTGCTCGAGTCGCGCACCACGCCCGGGTCCGGCCACCCTGCGACACCACGACGCGACCATCGGCGCGCTGCGGGCGGGCGGCTTCTCGATCGCGCCAGACCGCGCACGCCTACGCCGTGCTCGACGCGTTCGTCTTCGGCTTCGCGGTGCAGGAGGCGTCGCTGCCCTTCGAGGGTCCCGACGGCGCGGCGGAGGTGGCGGAGCCGATCATGGAGCTGATGGCCGCCGGCGAGTACCCGCACATGGTCGAGTTCGCCGCAGGAGCACGCGATGCTGCCGGGCTACGACTTCGGCGACGAGTTCGAGTTCGGGCTCGACCTGGTCCTCGACGGCCTGGCGCGGATGCTCCAGGCTGACGCATTCCACTGGCCGGAACCTCCCGGTCAGGTACGCCCGTGGCGCCCCCCTACCGTCGGCGGGGTGACCCCGTCCGTTCCGACTCCGCTGCCAGTCGACCCAGGCGGGGATCTCGGCCGAGATCGAGCCGATCGCCGGAGCTGGGCCCGCGACGGCAAGTCGGAGACCCAGCCCCGGCTCGACTACCCGCCCTACCGCTCGAGCCTGCTCCGCCACCCGACCAAGGCGCCGCAGCAGGTCGACCCGGAGGGCGTGGAGCTGTGGGCGCCGGTCTTCGGCGAGCTGCGACGTCGACCCGCCGAGGCCGACCTGACCGCCCAGCACGACGGCGAGCCGCAGGGGGAGCGGATGGTCGTGACCGGGCGGGTGGTGGACGGTGACGGGCGCCCGGTGCGCGGTCAGCTGGTCGAGGTCTGGCAGGCCAACGCCGCCGGCCGCTACATCCACCAGCGCGACCAGCACCCCGCGCCGCTGGACCCGCACTTCACCGGCATGGGTCGCTGCCTCACCGACGACGACGGCGTCTACCGGTTCACCACGATCAAGCCCGGCCCCTACCCGTGGCGCAACCACCGCAACGCCTGGCGGCCGGCGCACATCCACTTCTCGCTGTTCGGCACCGAGTTCACGCAGCGGATGGTCACGCAGATGTACTTCCCCGGCGACCCGCTCTTCCCGCTCGACCCGATCTTCCAGTCGGTGGTCGACCCGGCGGCGCGAGCGCGGCTCGTGGCGACCTACGACCACGACGTGACCCAGCCCGAGTGGTGCACGGGCTACCGGTGGGACATCGTGCTCACCGGCCCGCACCGCACCCTGCTGGAGTGAACGGAGGCGCAGCCGTGAGCCTGCCCCCGACCGCCGGCCAGACCGTCGGCCCGTTCTTCGGCTTCGCGCTGCCGTTCCCAGCACGACAGCGAGCTGGTGCCACCCGGCACGCCGGGCGCCGTCCGGCTGCGCGGCCGGGTGCTCGACGGCACGGGCGACCCGGTCCCGGACGCGATCCTCGAGCTCTGGCAGGCCGACGCCGAGGGCAACGTCGTGCAGGAGCCGGGCTCGCTGCGCCGGACGGCGGCACGTTCACCGGCTTCGGTCGCGCGTCGACCGACGACGACGGGCCGCTACTCCTTCACGACCGTGGTGCCGGGCGCGCCGTTCTTCGCGCTCACCGTCTTCGCCCGCGGGCTGCTCAACCGGCTGTTCACCCGCGCCTACCTGCCCGAGGGGCGAGCGACGCGTTCCTCGACAGCCTCGACGTGGACCGCCGCTCGACGCTGCTGGCCACCGAGGACGAGACTGGGCCGATGACGGCCTACCGTGTTCGACGTGCACCTGCAGGGCGAGGCGGAGACGGTCTTCCTGACCTACCCGCGTCACCTGCCGTGAGCGAGCTGTTCTGGCCCGGCGACGACCGGGCCGGCGAGCTGTTCACCGACCGCGGCCTTCCTCGAGGCGATGGTCGCGCGTCGAGTCGGCCTGGGTGGACGCCGAGCTGACCGTCCCCGATCCGTCGAGCTCGACACCGAGTCCGGCGGCAACCCGGTGATCCCGCTTGGTCGAGGCGCTCCGGAAGGCGAACCCGGAGGTCGGCGCTGCACGAGGGGCTGACCAGCCAGGACGTGCTCGACACCGCGCTGATGCTGCTGCTGCGGGACGCGGTCGCCGCCGTGGTCGACCACCTCGGCCCGGGCGATCGAGGCGCTGGCCCGGCTGACCTCGGAGCACGGCGAGACCGCGATGACGGGCCGCACGCTCACCCAGCGCGGCGCTGCCGATCACCTTCGGGCGACAAGGTCGCGGCACGTGGCGGGCGCGGGCTGGCCGACGGCGGCCGCAGACCTCGAGGCGCTGTCCTTCCCGGTGCAGGTCGGCGGGCCGGTCGGCACGATCGCGCGAGGGCGCCGCCCGGCCTGGCCGAGCGGCTCGGCCTGGCCGAGGCCGTGCCTGGCACACCCAGCGCCGGCCGATCACCCGGGCCGGCGACGCGCTCGGTCGCCACCACCGATGCGTGCGGCCGGATCGCGCGCGACGTGCTCGAGCTGGCCCGGCCGGAGATCGGCGAGCTCAGCGGAGGGGAGCCGGCGGCGGCTCGTCGTCGATGCCGCACAAGCACAACCCGGTGCTGTCGGTGCTGGTCCGCCGGGCGGCGCTGACGACGCCGCATGCTGGCCGCCACCCTCCACCTCGCCGCCGCCGACCAGGTCGACGAGCGCGCCGACGGCGCCTGGCACGCCGAGTGGGACACGCTGCGGCTGCTCGTCGCGGCGTACGGCGGTGGCGGCCAGCCAGACCGCCGAGCTGCTCGACGGGGCTGCGGGTGCACCCCGACCGGATGGCCGCGAACCTCGCGGCCGCCGAGGACCTGTGACCACCCTCGTGCTCGGTCCCTCGCTCGGCACCTCCGCCGACGCGTGCTGGGGACCCTGCGCGGCGCTGCTGCGCGACGAGTTCGACGTCGTCGCCTGGGAGCTGCCCGGCCACGGCGCCGACCGCGGACCCGCTCCCGGAGGACCTGACCGATCGAGGAGCTCGCCGCCCGGGTGCTGGCGCAGGTGGACGGCCCGTTCCTCTACGCCGGCGACTCGGTCGGCGGCCAGGTGGGGCTGCAGCTGCTGCTCGACGCGCCCGACCGGGTGCTCGGTGCGGTGCTCTGCTGCACCGGCGCGAAGATCGGCGACGAGACGATGTGGCGCGACCGGGTCGCCGCAGGTCCGGGCCTCCGGTACCGCCTCGCTGGTGAGCGCGTCCGCGCAGCGCTGGTTCGCGCCCGGCTTCCTGGAGCGCGAGCCGGAGCGCGGCCTCGGCGCTGCTGCACGCGCTGCGCGACACCTCCGACGACGGCTACGTCGCGGTCTGCCGCGCGCTCGCGGCGTACGACGTGCGGGACCGGCTCGGCGAGATCGCCGCCCCGGTGGTCGCCGTGGCCGGTGCGCACGACCCGGTGTGCCCACCCGACTCGCTGCGCGAGATCGCCGACGGCGTGCGGCACGGGCGGCTCGTCGTCCTCGACGACGTCGGGCACCAGGCGCCTGCCGAGGCGCCCGAGGAGGTCGCCACGATCATCCGTGGGCTCGCGAAGGAACTGGCTGTAGGAGTGGTGGCATGACCAAGTACGACGAGGGCATGGAGGTGCGTCGCGAGGTGCTCGGCGCCGAGCACGTCGACCGCGCCACCGCCGAGCGCCACCGAGCTTCACGCGCGAGTTCCAGGAGCTGATCACCGAGTATGCGTGGGGCACGATCTGGACCCGGCCCGGCCTCGACCGGCGCAGCCGCTCGCTGATCACGCTCACCGCGCTGGTGGCCCGCGGCCACCACGAGGAGCTGGCGCATGCACCTGCGCGCCGCCCTCCGCAACGGGCTGACCGTCGACGAGATCAAGGAGACCCTGTTGCAGACCGCGATCTACTGCGGCGTCCCGGACGCGAACACGGCGTTCCGCATCGCCCAGCACGTGCTGGCGGAGGAGCACGCCCGATGAGCTGACGCGTTCCTCTACGCCGCGGCGCGCACGCCGTTCGGCCGGTTCGGCGGTGCACTGGCCGAGGTGCGACCCGACGACCTGGCCGCGACGGCGATCGACGGCGGTGCTGGCCAAGGCGCCCGGGCTGGACCCGGCAGTCGATCGGTGACGTGGTGTGGGGCTGCGCCAACCAGGCCGGGGAGGACAACCGCAACGTGGGCCGGATGGCGGTGCTGCTGGCCGGGCTGCCGGTCTCCGTGCCGGCGGCGACCGTGAACCGGCTGTGCGGCTCCTCGCTCGACGCCGCGATGCAGGGCTCGCGCACCATCGAGGCCGGGGACGCCGACGGTGGTGCTGGCCGGTGGCGTGGAGTCGATGACCCGGGCGCCGTGGGTGCTGCCGAAGCCGTCGACGGGCGTTCCCGGCCGGCAACGTCACCGCGGTCTCGACGACGCTGGGGTGGCGGCTGGTCAACGAGCGGATGCCGGCGGAGTGGACGGTGTCGCTGGGCGAGGCCAACGAGCTGCTGGCCGACCGGTTCGCGATCTCCCGGGAGCGGCAGGACGAGTTCGCGGCCCGGTCCCACAACCTGGCTGCTGCGGCGTGGCGGGCGGGGTTCTACGACGACCTGGTCGTGCCGGTGCGCCGGCGCCGAGCTCCACCAGGACGAGGGGATCCGGCCCGGCTCGAGCGTCGAGAAGCTCGCCGGCCTCAAGCCGTCGTTCCGCGACGACGGCACGATCACGCCCGGCAACGCGTCGCCGCTCAACGACGGCGCGTCCGCGCGTGCTGCTCGGTGCCGAGGGCGCGGTGCCCGGGCTGGACCCGCTGGCGCGGGTCGCCGGCCGCGGCACCCATGCGCTGGCGCCGCAGGACTTCGGGTACGCGCCGGTGGAGGCGGCCGAGAAGGCGCTGGACCGGGCCGGGATCGCGCTGGGCCGACGTGGCGGCGGTGGAGCTCAACGAGGCGTTCGCCGTCCAGTCGCTCGCCTGCGTCGACGCGTGGAAGGTGGACCCCGAGATCGTCAACACCAAGGGCGGCGCGATCGCGATCGGGCACCCGCTCGGCGCTTCCGGCGGGCGGATCCTGGGCACGCTCGCGCACCGGCTCCGCGAGAGCGGGGACCGGTGGGGCGTGGCCGCGATCTGCATCGGCGTCGGCCAGGCGCTCGCCGTCGTGCTGGAGAACGTCGTCGTGACCCGAGACCGTCTTCTATGACGGCGACTCGGGGCCGGACGAGGCGGTGGCCGACGTCGCGGACGGCGCGACCGTCCTGATCGGCGGCTTCGGCCTGGCCGGGATGCCGGTCGAGCTGATCGACGCGCTGATCCGGCAGGGCGCCTCCGACCTGACCGTGGTCAACAACAACGCCGGCAACGGCGACACCGGGCTGGCGGCCCTGCTGGCCAAGGGTCGGGTCCGCAAGGTGATCTGCTCGTTCCCGCGGCAGAAGGACTCGTGGGTCTTCGACGAGCTCTACCGCGGCCGGCCGGGTCGAGCTGGAGCTGGTGCCGCAGGGCAACCTGGCCGAGCGGATGCGCGCGGCCGGGGCGGGGATCGGGGCGTTCTTCTGCCCGACCGCCGTCGGCACGCCGCTCGCCGAGGGCAAGGAGACCCGCGAGATCGACGGGCGCACCTACGTGCTGGAGTACCCGATCCACGGCGACGTCGCCCTCATCGGCGCCCACCGCGTCCGACCGGATGGGCAACCTCGTCTACCGCAAGACCGCCCGCAACTTCGGGCCGGTCATGGCCACCGCCGCGGACCACCGTCGTCGCCCAGGTGCGCGAGGTCGTGGAGGTCGGCGAGCTCGACCCCGAGGTCGTCGTCACGCCGGGCGATCTACGTCGACCGGGTGGTGCGACATGACGGTCGACCCTGTGAGCGGCACGTCATGCCGCTGTCGAAGGCGGAGATGGCCCGGCTGGTGGCCCGCGACATCCCGAGCCGGCTCCTTCGTCAACCTCGGCATCGGCCAGCCCACGATGGTCGCCGACCACCTGCGGCCCGGCTCGGGGGTCGTGCTGCACACCGAGAACGGCATGCTCAACATGGGGCCCGCCGCGAAGCCGGGGGAGGAGGACCCCGACCTCACCAACGCCGGGAAGGAGCCGGTCACCGAGCTGCCCGGGGCGGCGTACTTCCACCACGCCGACTCGTTCGCGATGATGCGCGGCGGCCACCTCGACGTGTGCGTGCTGGGCGCCTTCCAGGTCTCCGCCGACCGGCGACCTGGCCAACTGGCACACCGGTGCCGCCGACGCGATCCCGGCGGTGGGCGGCGCGATGGACCTCGCGATCGGGGCGCAAGAGCGTGTTCGTGATGATGAGCCTCTTCGCCAAGGACGGCACCCCCAAGCTGGTGCCGTCGTGCAGCTATCCCGCTGACCGGGGTCGGCTGCGTGGACCGCGTCTACACCGAGCTCGCCGTCTTCGACCTCACCCCCGACGGCGTGCGTGGTGCGGCGAGACCTTCGGCACGTCGTACGACGAGCTGGCCGAGCGGCTCGACGTCCCCCTGCGCGAGAAATCCAAGGGTTCGTAACAAGTCGGCACAACCTGTCCACACCCCAGCAGAGCACGTGCGGCAGGTGAAGACTCGGCACCGTGGAGCTCAGCGCGGGCTGGTGCGCGATCGTGACGCTCTGCAACGCGCTCGGAGCCGCCCTGCTGGTCGGGCTCCACCGCAACGGACGTGGCCCGCGGACACTGGTGCTGGCCACTGCGTTCGCCTGGTCGGCGATCGGGGTCCTGGCCCTCGCCCTGCCCGACGTCCTGGGGACCCAGCCGGGGCTGGCGTGGGGGCAGGGCGCGGGCTGGCTCTACGCGGCCGGACACGTCGGCCCGCCCCTCCTGGTCGCGGTCGCGCTGGCGCCGTGGCCCGTGCGGCGTGATGAACGCCTCGAGTGGGTCCGAGGCGGCGACCGTTCCGGCGTCGAGGCGTGGGCGATCGTGGCGGCGTTCGCGTGGCTCGGCGAGCTGGTGCTGCGTCGGGGTGTACGAGCGACCGGTCCGCCGCCGCCGTCCTACGGGTCCAGGCTGCTCGCGGTGCTCGCCGCAGCGGTCGTGCCGGCGAGCATCCTGGTGGACACCTGGCGGCTCCACCAGCGGCTCACCGTCGGCGCCGCGAACCTCGAGGCGCAGGTGAGCCGGCTGCTGGAGGCGCAACGGATCCGCGACCACGTCTCCGCCGTGGTCAGCCACGACATGCGCGCGCCGCTCGCCGGGCTGCACGGCTACCTCGAGCTTCTCGTCGACGACGAGGGACTCGACGACGAGCTCGTGAGGCGGATGCACGAGCGCTCGCTCATGCTGACCCGGCGGCTGACCCTCCTGAGCGAGGACCTCCTCGCCGCCACGACGATCGAGCACAGCGACCTGGTCATCACACCGGCAGACCTGGACCTGTCGCTGCAGCTGGGCGAGTGCGCGAGCTGCTTCCCCGACCTCGACCTCCGCATCGACTGCCCTCGCGGCGCCCGCGTCCACGCCGACCCGCTGCGGCTCCAGCAGATCCTGAGCAACCTGGTCCGCAACGCCCAGGTCCACGGCGCGGAGCCGGTCGTCGTCAAGGTCTCCTCCGATCCGCAGACCGTGACCATTCGCGTCTGTGACGCCGGCGAGGGGGTGCCGCAGGCCTTCATCCCGCGCCTGTTCGAGCGTTACTCCCAGGGCGCCCGGGCCACGAGCGGCGCCGGGATCGGGCTCTCCGTCGTCCATGACCTCGTCCTGGCCCACCGAGGGACCATCCGCTACGACCTCACCCAGCCCGCGTTCATCGTCACCCTGCCGGTCGGCGCCCCGGCCGAGCCGCCTCCGCGGAGGCCGGGTGCTCACCGCGCCCGCGGCCCGGGCGCGTCACGACCTGAGCCTGGGAGCGTACTGAACAACGGCGCGGCGCCAGCGCCGCGACAGCCGCACGCTGGCTGTGTCGCCGCCCCTCGAAAGGCGCCCAGGCTGCCTTCGGGGACTGACGTCTGCGCCATCGCACGACTCTCGCGACGCGGCATCCACGCCCTTGTTCAGCGCGCTCCTGGGGAGTTGTCACGCTCGCGGGCGTCCGTTGACACTGATCATCATGGTGACGCCCCACAACGTGAGCATCGACGGACGCCGACGATCCGGACTCCCCGGCTGGTCCTGCGTCCCTGGACCACGGACGACGCACCCGCGGCCCTGGCCGTCTTCGGTGACGAGTCGGTGACGCGCTGGCTGAGCCCGGCGATGGCCAGGTCTCTCGGCCGACGAGATGGCTGCGGTCATCGCGTCCTGGCTGCGACTCGCCGCCGCCGGCGCCCGCGGGCCGGTGGGCGGTCACCGCGGAGTCGGACGGCCGGCTCCTGGGCGGGGTCGGCGGTGCTGCCGTTGCCGCCGGAGCGGTCCGACCTCGAGATCGGGTGGCAGCTCGACCCCGCCGTCGTGGGGGCAGGGGTACGCCGCCGAGGCGGGCCACGCGGTCGCCCACCACGCCTTCGATGCGGGCGTCGAGGAGCTGTTCGCCGTCGTACGCCCCCGCAACACGCGCGGCGCCCGCACCGCGACCTCCATCGGCATGGAGTGGGTCGGCGAGACGGAGAAGTACTACGACCTGCGGCTGCAGGTCTACCGGCTGCGCAAGGGCGAGCTCGACGTGCCGAGGCTGCCGGGCGCCTGACCGCGATTCAGGCTGCCTGGATCCACCGATCTCCGACGGCTGAGCGCCACAACCCGGGGCGCTGGCGGCATCGCAGCCGCTCAACGGACAACCAGTACGACGCTCGCGCCTGCGCCCGGCCATCACACCCGGCTAGTGTCCCGCGCGCGGAGTTCGCAATATAGGTCGTGCTCCCAGTGCGTTCATCGCGAGACGGCGGCGCGCCGGCAGACTGGGCGTCTTTCCAGCGTCGCCGACGAAGTGAGGTGCGTGCTGGGGGTGCGAGTTGTGCAGCGAACTTCGTGTGCGGGGCACTAGTAGTAGCGCGTCGCAGCTAATTCTTGGTCCTGGCGACGCCCGGGCACGCACTTCGCTGCGTTGGCGAAGCTCGACAGACGACCCGGTATGCCGTCGCTCCGCCGTCTTGCGATGCACGCACCCGGACGCCGCCAGACCACAAGCCTTAGCTGCGACCCGCTACTAGTGACGCTCAGCTCGCCGGCCATCGGTGAATCCAGGCTGAGGCTCAGGCGAGCCCCGTGCAGAGGAGCTGGGGATTGGCGATCGCGGGATAGACGGTGACCGGCGTGAGTGACGTGTTCGAGGCCTGGACAGCCAGCCGGAACGGCGTCGCGAGAGCCACCTGGAACTGCTGGGACGTCCCGGGTGACAGGGTGGACGAGGCGAAGACGAGGACGTCGTCGGCCAGGAGGCGCACCTGTGCACTCGAGCCGTCCGCCGAGTCGTCCCTGACGCCTGCCAGCCCCCGCATCGCCTGGCAGTGTCGGCCGAGCGTGAACCGCGACTCCCAGCTCTTGGCCGACCCGGTGGTGAACCAGCCGCGGAGGGACAACCCGTTGAGGGTGAACGCGGTGATGCCGTTGTCATTGACGCCGGTGGTGTGGGAGTAGGGGTCGAAGGAGCCGAGCGTGAGCCAGTGCCAGACCGAGGTGGTCAGCGGGTCCGACGTGGCCGGTCTGCCCTTGCTGTAGACGACGCGTGCGCGGAGGACGACAGTGTCCGCCTCGCCGCCGACCGCGCGGAACTGGTACTTCTTCTTCTTCTTGACCCGGGCCTTGCCCACCGTCTGCCAGCTCACGTTTCCGTGCACCGAGACCTGCTGCTCGAGCTGCACCACCTTGGCGCCCTCGTCGCGGCCGATCTTGACGACGACCGTGAATCGATCGCCCTCGACGACGCTGGAGGGCGCCGAGAGGCTGACCCTCGGCTTGCGGGGTCGCTGAGACGACTCACCGGCCTCAGAGATCGCCGGCAGGGCGGCCAGCACGAGCGCGGTCACAGCGACCGCCCCAAAGGTGCGTTTCATCAAGGTCTCCCTCTCCCTCCGGAAAGGTAGCGGGACGCACCGGTGTTACGGGTGGGAATTGGCGGACTGAGCCTCGATCCGTGGATGGGCGCCTACTACGCGCCACCCAAGGGCGCGCTGGCGGCGTTGCCGACGCTGGAAAGACGCCCAGTCGACGCTCAGCTTGCCGGCCATCGGTGAATTTGGCTGAGGCTGGACCCAGGAAGGTGGTCCACAGCAGGGTCGCGTGTGGGTCACTCCTGGTCCTCCTCCCGGCCGGACCTCCGCCGGACATCGTTACCGGTGCGCGGCGAGGCCGGCCCGGTGGCCTGCTCGATGACGAGCCGCGCGATTGCCGAGTCGCTCACGCCTGCCCGTGTTGCCGCCTCCCGGAGCCGTTCTCGCGCAACCGGCGGTGCGATGTCCTGCGAGGCCGCCAGGATGCCCACGGCGACCTGGATCCGGCTGACCTCGAAGAGCTGCCGGGGCGCCTCCTCGGCCGCCCGCCGGGTCGAGAAGTCCAGATCGGCATTGACGATGGCGCCCCCGGCCCACGCGCCGAGCGCCCACGCCAGCTCCTCGTGCTTGCCCTCGAACGCGTGCGGGGAGCTGGCGTAGAGGTTCACCGAGCCTTCGACCATCTCCTCGACCACGATCGGGAGGGTGAGCGTGCTCGCGACCGCGGCCGTGTCGGTGCCGCGGGCGAACAGCTGCCAGCGCTCCTCGTCGAGGACGTCACCCTCGTTGAACTCGACGAGTCTCGCCTCGTCGACCGCCGCAAGGCAGGGGCCGTCGTCGAAGTACTGCAGCGCGTCGAGGGCGGCGGTGATCTCATCCGACGCCACCAGCGTGAACGTCGCGCCGTGCTCTCGGTAGGCGAGGCTGAGCCCGACGCACTCCGGCACGAGCTCCTTCACCCGATGACCCATCCGGCCGAGCTCGGTCAGGAGATCATTGTCGTAGAGATATGGCCCGAACTCCTCCAGAGCCTCGAAGGTCTCCGAAATCGGCTCCATGAAGGTGCAGTAACCGATGTGGCCACCGCCATTCCGGCCTGCGCGGGTCTCGACCCGGGGCTCGCGATGGCACCTGACCAGCAGCCGCAGCGTCCGCAAACGGCGAATGTCATGAGACTGCAAAGGTCTCGGTGCGGTGATCGTCAAGTTTCCCCGGCACGTTGGGTAGGGCAAGTGGCCAGCCGCACGTGAGTCATCGAGGAGGAGACCTCGCGCCGTCGCGGCACAGATCGTCATCGTGCACGTCCTGGCCCGGCTCTGGTGCAACAGCATGAGGCACTGGGCCACGGGGAACGCCGTGCGGGACGCGGTCCGGTGCTCGCGAACTGGGAGTCGCGCAGACGATCTCCGCGGATTCGATCTCGGTGCACGTGGGATCGGTGCACGTGGTCAGAGCAACTCATGGAGGAGGTGGTGCGCCAGCACGATCCGCGAGGGTCCCAACGGGCCCGTCATGACTTGAACACGACGTGGCGCGCACGGAGCGCACCACGATGCAAAGACACGGAGGTCAAGTGACTTTCAAGAACCTGGTCCGCGGCAAGTCCGGAGCCGTCGTTGCGGCCGCCATCGTCGCAGCTCTCACCACGACCGGCGCTGCCGTCGCCGCTGGGCACATCACGTCCGCCCAGATCAAGGACGGCACGATCCAGACTCGCGACCTGACCTTGAACAACTTCGCCCGGTTCACAGCGACCGAGAACGTCGCGACCGCCGAGACTCCCGTCAGCACGAAGCCGGCCGACAACGGCGCCCGC
Organism: uncultured Actinomycetota bacterium; assembly: GCA_963793315.1. Taxonomy (GTDB): domain Bacteria; phylum Actinomycetota; class Actinomycetes; order Propionibacteriales; family Nocardioidaceae; genus Nocardioides. Next base: position 175,346 of record CAWBZR010000012.1, read on the forward strand.
GTGGTGGACGTGGCAGCCACGGGGGAGACCCCCTTGGCCACCCTGGTGCTCAACAAGGGCACGTGGAAGATCAGCGGGACCGCCCAGTTCTGGCACCCGACCCCACCCTCCGGGTCGCCGGTCACCGACTACGGCGTCCTCTCCGTCCCCGGTCTGCGCACCGGTATGAACAAGCACTTCACCGCTGACATCCCCGATGGGGGCTCCAACGCGGCGGAGACCTCGTTCGAGGGCACGATCAGGATCACGGCCGACCACACGCCGGTGGTGATCTCCGGTTCCATCACGGGCAACAACACCGGAACGGCTGGGGTCTCCGTACAGGCGACCCAGTACGAGTACGTGAAGCTCTTCCACGACGGTCACCGCGACTGATCCAGGTGGGGGATGGACCGGGTCCTTCGGGGCCGGTCCCGCGGGCCGCGCCACTTCGTCTGGCGCGGCCCGCGCCGCTACCTCGAGATGTATGCGATTGGGCATGCATGCCCTAAAACAACTATTCTGGTGGCCCCGAGAAATGATGAGGAAGACATGTCCGCAGCGCCTGCGTCCCCGCCCGCGGGCGGCCCCTTCTCGACGATGCCGCCTTGGCCGTGCTCGACCTCATCCGCGCCCTGGTGGGCATCGCCGTCTATTCGGTCAACCACGCGCCCGTTGACCTCACCGTCACCCAGTACCGGCTCCTCGCGATCCTCAGCGCGAACGGCGCGAGCACCATTTCCGAGCTCGCGGCGCAGCTCGGCGTGGCCCAGAGCAACGCGACCCGCCACTGCGACCGGCTCCAGCGGCTCGAGCTCCTGGCCCGGCGCCGCTCCGGCGAGGACGGGCGAGTGGTGCTCGCCGACCTCACGGCATCGGGGCGGGAGGTGGTCTCCGTGGTGACGGACCTGCGTCGCCACGAGGTCGACGCGGTGCTCGACGCGATGAGCGCTTCCCAGCGCGAGCGCGTGGTTCAGGCCATGAAGGAGTTCAACCTCGCCGCCACCGGGCTCGACGACCATCCATGGCTCAGGGCGGCATGGTGAGCCATCAGCTGTCGGCGACCCTTCGGAGGACGATGGCAGGGGCGACCTTCCTGGGCGCCTCGGCGGTGCTGCTCTGCGGCCAGTGGGTGATGTACGACCCGACACCGGTCTCGCAGCAGAACCGGGCTCGAGCCGTGCTCGTGGCCGCGGTCCTCGTCGTGGTCGGCGTGCGGCTCCTGCTCGAGCCGCGGGCGGACCACCTGATCGGCGTCCGCGCCTCGATGCTCGCGGCGGTGAGCCTGGTCCTGTTCGCGCTGCTCGCTCCTCACGAACGGTCGATTGCCCTGCTCGTCGAGGGGGGCTGCGGCCTCAGCACCTTGGTCGCGTCCATCGCGGCCCTGCCCCCGGACGGGCCGCGCCACTAGGGCGCGACCCCACGTCCACCACTACCACCCCCACCTCAGGAGGTCCCTTGACCTGGCGTGCCCGCCTTCGATTCTCCATCCTCACCTTCCTCGTGCTGCTGACCGTGGGATCCCTCGCCCCCGTGCAGAGCGCGGCTCGGGCCGCGACCGTGGCTGCTGACGCCCCGGCCGCCGGTCGGGCCGACCGACCGACCGAACGGCACCGGCTCTACCGAGTGCACAACGGCCCCTACTTCAACAACCCCCACGGCTCGAAGAGCGCGAAGTTCCGCATCGAGCGGCAGGTCATCAACGCGATCCGCGCGACGCCACGTCGGGGCTACATCAGGATCGCGGTCTACTCCTTCGACCGGATGCCCGTCGCGAAGGCGCTGCTGTCGGCGCGCCGGCGGGGGGTCCACGTCCAGCTGCTCCTGAACGACCACCAGGACACCCGCGCGATGAAGTTCTTGCGGAAGCGGCTGGGCACCCATCGCTGGGCTCGCGACTTCATCTACAAGTGCAAGTCGAGCTGTCGGGGCACGGTGCCGGACCGCAACCTGCACTCGAAGTTCTACACGTTCACGCGCTCGGGCAGGTCCGCGCACGTGCTCATGGTGGGGTCGGCCAACATGATGCTGAACGCCGACATCCACCAGTGGAACGACCTGTTCGTGACCAGCGGTCGACGACGGATCTTCGATCAGTACGTCGCGCTGTTCAACGACATGAAGCACGACTACTCGCGCAACCAGCCGCCGTACATGTTCTGCGGCAAGCCCGACGGCAAGCACTGCAACGATGCGGTCGACAAGTTGACGACCCGGGTCTTCCCTCGGCACTCGAGCCGGAAGCACGACGTGGTCCTCTCGATGCTGCACCGGGTCCGCTGTCTGACGACTCGGCCCGACGGCAGCCAGAGGCGCACCAAGCTCCTGCTCGCCATGCACACGCTGCGCGGCAAGCGCGGGAACTACCTCGCCGCCGCGATCCGGCAGAAGTGGGCCGAGGGCTGTGCCTTCCGCGTCAACTACGGGTTGATCGGCTACCACACGAAGCGGATCCTGGGGGCCGCGACCGCGCGGGGGCGGATTCCTCTGCGCTCGACCGGCTTCGACTTCGACGGTGACGGTGAGGTCGACCGCTACAGCCACCAGAAGTACTTCGTGATCCGCGGCAGCTACGGCGGCCGCCCTCGCTCGGCCATCACGGTGACCGGCTCCTCGAACTGGGCGAGCCTCGGCACCGCCCAGGACGAGGTGTTCGTGACCCTCCGCGGTGCGGGGATCGCCAGGAAGTACGCCAAGAACTTCAACTTCGAGTGGCGGGCCGCCAACTCCCGGCCGGGCTACACGACGACGTTCCAGCAGTTCCGCCAGGCTCGCCAGCTACGGACATCCGCGGGCGACCTCCGCCGCACCAACACCATCATCCAGAAGCCCGTGACGACGGTCGAGCCCGACGGGCTCCGGCCTCCTGGAGGCTCCTGGGATGTCGACTGACGAACCGCGCGAGAAAGGGATCCGACCATGAACGGTCGTGCCGGAACCGTTGCCGTGCTGGCCGCGACCGGGGTGATCGCGACGGTCCCACGGCTGGTGCGCCGAATGGCCGGCGAGTTCGAGTCCCGAGGAGCCCTGACCCCCGCGACGACGTGCTGGATGTACGCCGGGTACGCGGCCCACGCGACTCTCTACGCAGGCGCGCTCGTGCGCCGTGGTCGGCGAGCCACTGCCGCCTCCTGGGGAGCCGGGGGCGCCGCGATGGCCGCCGGCGGGCTCCTGTGCGTGAGCGGGATGACCCGGTTCAGCGGACCGGGGCAGCTCTCCGGCACCCGTGACGGGGCGTTCGTCACCGACGGCGTCTACGCGCTCACGCGCAACCCGCAGTACCTCGGCTACGTTGCCCTGCTCGCCGGTGGCGCCGTGACCCGGCGGTCAGTGCCGGGGGCGGTGCTCACCTGCGGCGCGGGCGCGGTCCTCGACCGCTGGGTGCCGGTCGAGGAGCGGCTCCTCAGCCGGCGGCACGGAGCCGCATACGACGACTACGCCGCGCGCACACCGCGCTGGCTGGACCTGTCGGTGCCGCCGTTCGGGCGTCGCGATGGACAAGTGCGTGCCCAGTCGGTGAGATCGGCGACATGAACGAGCCAAGCTATCGAAGCACCCTCCAAGCGGCGGTGGCGGCCAGCGCGGCGCCCTACGGCTACACGCTGACCATCTGGACCAGCGGGGCGGTCACCACCCACGCGGAGGGCGGCGTCCCGTCCGCCGTGGACGCGGTGCTCCTGCTGTGCGGGGCCGTGGCCGGCTTCGTCGTGGTGGGGACGGCCGCGTACGGCGGCTTCCACGCGCTGCTGGCTCCTGGTCCGCCCCCGCAGGTCCGCGTATGGGCGGGCGCCCATCTGCCGTCCGTGGGCCTCAGTATCGCCGTGGTTGCCGGACTCTGCTCGCTGGTGGCCGGACACCTGCTCTGGCTGGCGGTCGGCCTGGCGGCGACGGCGACCTACCTGACCGTCATCGGCCTGCAGTTCTGGGCCGCCGGTCGGCTGCTCCCCGAAGCAGACCCCTCGGCGACGGCCTGAGCCTGGATTCACCGATCTCCGACGGCTGAGCGCCACAACCCGGGCGCTGGCGGCGTCGCAGCCGCTCAACGGACAACCAGTACGACCCTCGCGCCTGCGCCTGGCCATCGCACCCGGCTGGTGACGCTCAGCTCGCCGGCCATCGGTGAACCCATTGGGCTGAGCTGGGCTCTCCCGGGGCCGTTGGCGACCCCTTCAGTCGACAGCGCGGGGGGCGTGCCGGACCACGAACTCGAGCCTGCCGAGCACGTTCCGCTGCACGTCGAGTCGACCACCCTCCAGGCGCTCGGCCACCGCGGGCTCGCAGTAGACGCGAGCGCTGCCGTGCACCACGGCGAGGTCCTCGGCTTCCGGCGAGTCGGTCATGCTGACCTGCAACCGGGACGAGCCTTTGTACTGAGGCGAGATCCTCAGCCCGGCATGCGGTCTCCCCTTGCGCAGAGCAGTCAGGCGGGAGATCGCCGCGTGAGCTGCTGGGCTCAGCGTGAGCTGGGTCTTCACAGTCGTCATTCCTGGGCTCCGTCCGATCTGTCGGGCGACTCGGGCGCGGCCGGGCTCGGCCTCATGGCAACCGCAGGAAGCGGGGGTGCACGTGGTTCGATGCCCAGAACGGTGAGTAGCCGTAGTGGTGGTAGATGTCGTCGAGGTTCGACGACGGCGTTGGTGAACTGCGGTACTCCGCGCACTGATGGACCTGCTCGTGCGACGGCTCGATGTGAACCAGGTCGTCGACCCGGGTGACTGCGTCGACCGGGAGCAGGCGCTGCGTCCGTGCGAGGCCGAGGATCCCACCGGACGCCACGACGAGGAGTCGAGCCCGGTGTTCCTGCTCATCGACGATGAGTCCGTCCACCTCGCCGACGCGATGCATGTGCCGGTCGACGACAGTCATTCCCCGCAGGTCCTCACCCGGGTAAGCCAACCCGGAGACGCTCTCGTCCAGGGGCACCAAGCGGATGCTGGTCATTGCGCTCATGGGGATCCTCCTGGGTGATTGGGCCAGCGAGACGGCAGAGGCCGAACGATGCGCCGCCCGGTGATCGATCTTCGAGCGGGGTGTCACGTCGAGCGCGCCAGCACGTGGACCGCGACGATCAGCGCGACCAGACCCACCAGCGAGGCTCCGGCGACGAGGGGCCACGAAGGGGAGGGTGCGCGCTTGGGCGTCGGCCAGGGCATGGGTCTCCTCTTCAGGCTTCGCGCGTCGGGTGTCTGTTCCTCGCACTGTGCCAAGCGGCTGTGACCGTTGGGTCGCCGTCTTCTTTGCAGTTCGATGACATTGCTCGGCGGAGTCGGCGCCGGGACCGACCGGGCTGGTTGACGGTGGGAGCATGGACGACATGGCTAACCGGGTCCTGGTGCTGGAGGACGACGACGGCTTGCGGACCTCGCTGCGCCTGGTGCTGGAGGACGAGGGCTACGACGTCGTCGAGGCGGCCGACGCCGAACGTGCCCTCGAAGCGGTCGCCGCGGCAGGGCGTCGACCTGATGCTGGTGGATCTGATGCTGGGAGGCATGGACGGCTTCTCGTTCATCCAGCGCGCGCGCCCGCAGACCGAGGCGCCGATCGTCGTCGTCAGCGCCCGGGACGGTGTCGAGGACATCGTGGCGGCCCTGGAGGCGGGGGCAGACGACTACGTCACCAAGCCGTTCCTGGTCGAAGAGGTCAAGGCCAGGCTCAAGGCGCTGCTGCGGCGGCCGGCCATGGCGGGCAGCGAGCCTCGGCGTCCGGAGGACGTGTTCGTCCTGGACAGCCGAGGACGGGCCGTTGGTCTTCGACCGGGGTGCCGCCGTCCTGACCCGCGGGAGCGAGGAGATCCACCTGACCAACACCGAGTTCCGGCTGTTGAGCGTCCTGTGCCGACAACGCCGGGCTGGTGCTCGGGCGGAGCTCGCTCCTCGAGCACGTCTGGGAGCGTGGCTTCTTCGGCGACGAACGGATCGTGGACGTGCACGTGCGGCGGCTGCGCAAGAAGCTCGAAGGCGGAGCCGAGCTCGCCGTCGACGCTGGTCACGGTGCGCGGGCTCGGCTACCGGCTCGACGTGCGATGACCCGAGCCCGCCCGCAGGCGCGGGCTGCGGTCGTCGGTCACGTTGGGCGTTCGCCCTCGGTGCGCTCGCGCTGTCCGCCGCGCTGGCCCTCGGGCACCTACTTCTCCGCGCGGCACTTCCTGGTCGAGCAGCGGGAGCGCACCGCCACCCGGCAGGCGTTCACCGACGCGCGCGCTGGTGCGCGACAGCCTGCTGACCTCGGGCGCGCAGGTCAGCGACGTCCTCGGGTCGATCTCACCGCCTGCCGGAGCCGTGATCTACGTCCGCCGCCACGGCGAGTGGTACTCCTCGTCGCTGGACAGCGCCGGGCCGGAGATGACGGCGGACGGTGCAGCCGGTCGTCGCAGACGGGATCCGTCGGCGTCGGCTGGACCGACGCCACCGACCCTCACGCCGTCGTCGTGGGCGTGCCTCTGCCCGCCGTGGACGCGGAGTACTACGAGGTCGTCGGTCGCCGAGGAGCTGGACCGCACGCTGTGGACCCTTGGCCTCGCCCTGTCGATCTGCGCCGGACTGACCACCCTCGCGGGTGCGCTGCTCGGCCGCGCGGCCAGCCGCCGCGTCCTGGCGCCCCTGGGCGACGTGACCACGGCCGCGGTCAGGGTGTCGGCCGGGGACATGACCACCCACCTGAAGGAGACCGGCGATCCCGACCTGGCCGCGCTCGTCGGCTCGTTCAACAACATGGTCGACGCACTGCACGCCCGGATGCTCGCAGGACGCCCGGTTCGCGGCAGACGTCAGCCACGAGCTGCGCACGCCGGTGACCACGCTGACCACCAGCCTGAGCCTGCTCCAGCACGCGACTGACCTCTCGCCCCAGTACGCACGCGCCGTCGAGCTGATGGCGGACGAGCTCACCCGCTTCCGGCGGGCGCTGGAGGACCTGCTCGCGCTGGGCCGGCTCGACGCCGGTGCCGACGCCGCCTCGGTGTCGATGGTCGGAGCGCGTGAGCTGGTGCGACAGGCGCTGCTGGCCGACGGACGGTCCGCAGAGCTGCTGCTCGGTGAGCCGGAAGGAGCCCAGGACCCGGTGGTGGCGGTCGACCGGTCCCAGCTGCTCCGGGCCCTGACGAACCTGTTCCGGAACGCCGATCTGCACGGTGGCGGCCTGACCGGGGTGCGGGTCGGCGACGGCGGGCCGTTCGTCGACATCCACGTCGAGGACCGCGGGCCCGGGGTTGCCGCCGGCGGACCGGAGGCGGGTCTTCGAGCGGTTCGCGCGAGCCGGCGGGCAGAAGGTCGGCACCGGCAGCGGCCTCGGTCTCAGCATCGTCGAGCAGACAGTGCGCAACCACGGCGGCGACGTCTGGTGCACGGCCCGACGCGGCGGCGGCGCGGTGTTCGTGCTGCGGCTGCCGACCAGCTCCGGAGAGAGCGCCGTGACCGGGCGGTCGGCCCAGGCGCCTGGGCGTCGTCGCGACCCTGGCGGTCGTGATGCTGGCGGCCGCGTGCGGTCTTCCGGACGATGGGTCGGTCACGAGGGTCGAGGACGACACCGTTCCCTACGGCCTGCTCGATGGTGCCACGGCGCAGCCCGGGCCGGCGGCCGCAGGCGAGTTCCCGGACCGGTGCCGCTGGTCTTCTGGCTCGTCGCCAACGACCATCTGGTTCCCGAGGTGCCCGAGGCGGCCGCCTTGACGTGCGCCGAGCCGCCCGAGGCGGTGGTGGAGCGGCTGCTCGGCGACCTGACGGCAGGTCCGACCGATGATGCCCGGGCGGCCGGGCGGTCCACCGCCCTGCCGCCACAGGCCAGTCTCGTGCTCGTCGGCATCGACGATGGCACGGCGGAGGTGGAGGTCGACCCGGACGAGACGAGCATCAGCGCCGACCGGCTTCCCGTCGCCGTGGGTCAGATCGTGCTGACGGTGACGTCGGCGCCCGGGGTCAGCGCGGTCGCGCTCGTCAGCGACGGTCAGCCGGTCCAGGTGCCGCTGCCCGGTGGTGCCCTCACCGGGAACCCGGTGACCGCTGAGGACTACGCGACCCTGCTGCCCGATCGATATCGAGCGGTGGACCTCGGCTGCCCGCCGTGAGCGGGGACCGTCGTGGCGCTGCTGGGGGCTCAGCGAGTGTCGAGCACGATCCACTGGAGCGGGTCATTGTTGCTGGTCCCGAAGCCCCACGACTCGGCCCACTCGTCGAGCGTCGCTGCAGTCGACTCCACGTCCCTGGCCGGATGTGACGCAAGGGCGCGTCCCGAGCACTCTCGCCACTTCACGTCGACGCGCAGCCTGTCTCGGTCGAGCCAGCGCATCTCTATGGTCACGCCTCGCGGGCCGAACCGAAGGCCGTGGCCCACGGCCGCCAGCACGAGCGTCGCGAGCCGGTCGATGGCGGGGGGCGAGAGGGCTTGTTCGCGTCCCCAGCCCCGGGCCAGCTGTTCGGCCGTGAGCTCGATCCGCGGACTGCACACGAGGTCCAGCCGGGCAGCTCTCGCCTGAGGCCGCGCCCGGGCCTGAGAGCCCGGCCTGACGACCTGCGACTCCAGCCGGCGCATCGTCATCGCGGTGTGGCCGAGCCAAGACCCGGACGGTGCGGGGAACGCATGTCCTGTGTCTCGAGTGCGAGCGCGCCGAGCAGCCCGACGCGCTCGAGGGTGTCGACGTCGGAGCGGGAGGCATGGCGCAACCGCACCTCGACACCGCGTGCCGCGGTGGACCGCTTGACCCACAAGAGCACGGCGATCGTCGTCGACGACAACCTCGCCACCGCCGTCATGTCGACGACGACCGTGTGCGGACCTGTCTCCAGGAAGGACTCCAGCTGCGCCTGCACGTCGTCGATCACGTCCATCAGTCCGACGTCGGGGAGGCGGACCACCATCTGTCCGGGAGGCTCCGCGGACGGACGGTCAGGCGATACAGCGTTCAGAACCCCATGTGCCCCCGAGAACCTCGTCCCGGGTGCTGTCGTCTCGTCCATGACGCCCACGCTGCCATCGCCTCGTGACCGTTCGCCGGACCATCTCTTTGCAGACTGATGACAGTCTCCGGACGAGGTGCGAGCAAGAAGGGCCTCAGGGTTGTCCCGACCTCGGAGAGGTGTCTGGATGGAGTGGAGATCCCGTGAACGCCGCGGGCAACGACAACCCTTCGAGGAGGCGAGCCGGTCGTGTTGACGATCACTCCCCAAGCCCTCGCCGTCATTCAGCGCGTGACGGCCCACCCCGCCCTGGAGCCGACCTCAGGCCTGCGAATCGCCCGCCGGGCGGAGCCGGCTGCCCCTCTCCTGGTGCGAGCTGTGGATTGCCCGGAACCAGGCGACAGGGTGCTGGAACGCGAAGGAGCGCGCCTCTACCTGGGATCGGACATCGCTCGACGTCTGGACGGACGCCGGCTGAACGCCGTCACAGATGACGTGGGCAGGGTGCAGTTCGTCCTCGAGGCCGCGGCGTGAGCCCTCGCTCCGAGCCTCGCCTCGACCCGGTGCGGGCAGGACGTCGGGAGGCCGTGATCGTCCAGGCTCATCGCGCCGCCCTGCGCTCCGAACGGCGGCTCCGCCTCACTCGACAGCTGCGTCGGGCCTGCTGAGGGCCTCGGTGCCGGATGGATGCCGGTGGTGGTACGCCATGAGGGACTTGAACCCCCAACCCGCTGATTAAGAGTCAGCTGCTCTACCAATTGAGCTAATGGCGCTCGCGCTTCCGCGACCACCAACGTTACCAACGGACGGCAGCCGCGTCGAAATCGGTGACCGTCACCCGGAGCGCGGTCGTACGTTGACCACAGCACCTGCGTCTCGGCCCGGCAGTGAGGACCCCCATGAACCCCGTCGTACGCCGCTCGCATCATCGCTCGCGGGTCTCTCGCTGATGACGGCGCTGGCCCTGATGGTGCCGGTCGCCGCGCCGGCCGACGCAGCGATCCCGCTGCCGCACGACGACCCGTTCTACGGCTACGACGCCGCGGCGCTCACCGCGCGTGCCGCGCGGCACGGTGCTCAGGAGCCGCAGCGTCAGCGTGGGCGTGCCCGGCACCAACGCCGGGCGTCCTGCCCGGCACCCAGCTCCTCTACCGCACCCAGGACGAGCAGGGCCGGCCGACCGCGACGGTGACGACGGTGGTCAACCCGACCGGGCCGCTCAACCTCGGGCTGGTCGCCTACCTCAGCTTCTACGACGCCCTCGGCGACATGTGCTCGCCCGAGCTACACGCTGCAGGGCGGCGACCCGGGCGCGGCCAACGCCGAGCGGCCTACGCCGAGACCGCGCTGGTGACTCGCGCTGGCGGCGCAGGGGTACGCCGTCACCGTGCCCGACTTCGAGGGCCCGGACCTGCACTGGGTGGCCGGCCACGAGTCCGGCTGGAACACCCTCGACGGCATCCGCGCCACCGAGAGCTACCTCGGCATGCCCAGCACCCAGAAGGTCGGGCTGTTCGGCTACTCCGGCGGCTCGATCGGCGGCGAGTGGGCCAGCGAGCTCGCGCCGTCGTACGCCCCGGAGCTCAACATCGTCGGCACCGCGATCGGCGGCATCCCGGTCCACCTCGCGCACAACCTGCGCTACGTCAACGGCAGCGACGACCTGGTCCGGCGTGATGCCGGCGGTGCTGGTCTCGCTCGGCCGCGCGTTCGGCATCAAGGTCAACAAGTTCGCGTCGAAGTACGGCAAGCAGGTGATGGCCGAGGTCGCAGGACCAGTGCATCGGGTCGTTCAACGGCAACTACCCGGGGCTGCGGGTCCAGCAGCTGCTCAAGAAGAAGTACCACGCGTTCCTCAAGATCGCGGCCGTTCGCGCGAGACCATCAACAAGCTGATCATGGGCAGCGTCCCGGGCCACCCGCAGATGCCGATGTTCATGGGCGTCGGCAACGCCGACGGCACCGGCGACCACGTGATGATCGTCAAGGACGTCGCAGGGGCTCGCGCACGAGTACTGCGGCGAGGGTGTGCCGGTCCAGCTCAAGGTCTACGAGGGCGCCGAGCACACCCAGGCCGGGCTGCAGTTCTTCCCCGAGGCGCTCAGCTTCCTCGGCCAGCGGTTCGCCGGGCTGCCGTTCGCCGGCAACTGCGCCGACATCCCGGTCGGCAACTCACTGGCGCCGCTGAAGATCAGGAAGAAGCACAGGCACCACCACAGCACCACCACGGCCACCACGGCCACCACTAGCGCGAGGCCAGCACCGCCTGCGCGGCGTTGTGGCCGGCCACGCCGGACACCCCGCCGCCGCGGCGCGCGCCGGCGCCGGCCAGGAAGACCCGCGGCAGCCCGGTCGGCACGCCCCACTGCTGGTCGGGGGTCTCCAGCCGGGTCCGGTTGCTGGCCCACGGCCAGTCGAGGTGGCCGTGGTGGGCGTGCCCGCCCGGCATCGCGAGCTCGGCCTCGATGTCCTGCGGGATCTTGGCCTCGAGGCACGGGTTGCCCTGCGCGTCGCGGGCCAGCACCGAGTCGATCGGGTCGACGAGGTGCTCGTCGAGCGCCGCGATGGCCCGGCGCACGGCCTCGTCGCGGCGGCCCTGCGGGTCGGGCTCGAAGACCGACGCCGGCGTCTGCAGCGTGAGGATGGAGAGCGTCTGCGAGCCGGGCGGGACGTCGCCGAGCAGCGACGGGTCGGACAGCGAGGGGCAGGAGACCTCGGACGGGATCGACGCCGGCAGCGAAGCCCTGGCCGCGCCTCGTCGTACGCCGTCTGGAGCTGGGAGTACGCCGAGCCGACGTGCAGCGTGCCGGCGAAGGCGACCGCCGGGTCGATGCCCGGACTTGAGCCGCGGGCAGCCGGTCGAGCAGGAGGTTGATCTTGAGCTGGGCGCCCTCGGGCTTGGTCTCCGGGTCGTCGGGCTCGCCCAGCAGGATGTGCAGCACCCACGGGCGCGACGTTCGCGAGCACGTACGCTCGCCTCGACGGTGGCCGGGCCGCCCGCGGTGTCGAAGTCGACCTCGTTCAGCGTCGTCGCCGGCCCGGATCGCGGAGACGCCGGCGCCGACCCGGATCTCCGCGCCCGGCCGCGGCGGCCGCCCGGGCCAGCGCGTCGGTCAGCGCGCCCATGCCGCCGACCGGCACCCGCTGCTCGCCGGTGCCGCTGCCGATCAGCCGGTAGAGGAAGCAGCGGTTCTGCTCCAGCGACGGGTCGTGCAGCGTGCCGAAGCGTCCCGACCAGCGCGTCGGTGGCCACCACGCCGCGCACGGTGTCGTCGGCGAACCGCTTCTCGATCACCTCGCCCAGCGGCGTGGTGACGAAGTCCCGCCAGGTCGCCGGGTCGACGTGCGCCGCCAGGTCCTTCTCCCAGGGCAGCGGCTCGAGGAGGGTCGGCTCGACCGCCCGCGCCATCGCCGCCGACCTCGGCGTAGAAGCTGCACCACGCGTCGTACTCGCGGCTGCTGTCGGTGAGCTCGAGGAACGAGGTGCGGGTGCGCCTGCCCTCCGGGTTCTCGACCAGCAGCCCGCGGTGCCGGCCGTCGCGGAGGAGCGGTGTGTAGGACGTGACCGGGCGCGACGCGAGCCGCCACGTCGAGCTCGAGCTCGGTCATCAGCCGGCTCGGCATCAGCGAGACCAGCTCGGCGTAGCGCGAGACCCGCGTCGGGCCGGCCGGCGAACGGCTGGCGCGGTGACCGCGGCGCCGCCGACGCGGTCGAGCCGCTCGAGCACCAGCACGGAGAGCCCGGCCCGGGCGAGGTAGGCCGCCGCGACGAGGCCGTTGTGGCCAGCGCCGACGATCGCGACGTCGTACCGCCCGAAGGCGGTGTGCGGGGTCGTCACAGCTCCAACCTAGCCGCGGTCGGACGTCGGTGGCGCCGGCGTCGCCCGCGCGGAATATGCAACGTTCAACTACCGTTGAGACCGGCACCGACCAACCGAGGAGATGGGTCCCATGCCCGCGATCACCGTCGACGACCTCACCGTCCTGCCGCGCCTGCGCGAGCCCGGGCTCGGCGACCAGCCCCGCCCGGTCTGGCAGGTGACGACGGCGCCGATCGGGCTACGAGGGCGAGGGGTTCCCGGTCCGCCGCGCCTTCGCCGGCATCGACCTCCAGCACCTCGACCCGTTCATCATGATGGACCAGATGGGCGAGGTGGAGTACGCGCCCGGGCGAGCCCAAGGGCACGCCCTGGCACCCGCACCGCGGCTTCGAGACCGTCACCTACATCATCGACGGCGTCTTCGACCACCAGGACAGCCACGGCGGCGGCGGCACCATCACCAACGGCGACACCCAGTGGATGACCGCCGGCTCCGGGCTGCTGCACATCGAGGCGCCGCCGGAGTGGCTGGTCCAGCAGGGCGGCCTGTTCCACGGCATCCAGCTCTGGGTGAACCTCCCGCGCGACGCGAAGATGAACGACCCGAAGTACCAGGACATCCGCTCCGGCGAGGTCCAGCTGCTGACCTCGGCCGACGCCGGCTCGCTGGTCCGCGTGATCGCCGGCTCGGTCGACGGCCACGCCGGCCCGGGCTCGACGTTCACCCCGATGTCGCTGGTGCACGCCACCATCGAGCCGGGCGCCCGCCTCGACCTGCCCTGGAACGTCGACTTCAACGCGCTGGTCTACGTCCTCAACGGCAGCGGCACCGTCGGCACCGACGGCCGCCCGATCCACATGGGCCAGTCCGCCGTGCTCGGCGCGGGCGACTACCTCACCATCACCGCCGACCAGAGCCAGGAGAGCCGCTCGCCCAAGCTCGACGTGATCGTGGTCGGCGGCCAGCCGATCCGCGAGCCGCTCGCCTGGGCCGGCCCGTTCGTCATGAACACCAAGGCCGAGGTGCTCAAGGCCTACGAGGACTTCCAGCGCGGCCACTTCGGGCACATCCCCGCCTGACCACCGCCGAGTCGGCGCTCGCGCTGAGCGGGTGATGCCGAGTCGGCAGCGTGCCGGCAACTTCGCGACTCGCGTCGGCGCACCTCAGCCGACTCGCGCTAGGGTCGCGGGGTGGCCGGATCTACCGCGACGCGTACGGCGTCCCGCACGTCCGGGCCACCGACGTGCTCGACCTGGCCCGCGGGCCAGGGGTACGCCACGGCGCGCGACCGCGACCTGGCAGCTGGAGTACCAGCGCCGCCGGGCCACCGGCACCGCCGCCGAGGTGCTCGGCGCGCCGCTGCTGGCCTGGGACGTCTGGGCCCGGCGGACCCGGATCGTCGACACCGCCCAGCGGGCGTTCGACGGCCTCGAGCGAGGAGACGCGCGCCTTCGTCACGGCGTACGTCGAGGGGGTGAACGCCGGCCTCGCACGCGCGACGCGCCCGAGCTCGAGTCGGCTCGGGATCGAGCCCGCAGCCGTGGGAGCCGTGGACGCCGCTCGCCGTCTTCCACGCCCAGCACCTGCTCTTCGCCAGCGTGCCCGGCAAGCTGTGGCACCAGCGGGCCCGCGCCGTGCTCGGCGCCGACGAGGCGCTGCTGTCCCGCGACCCGGCCGTACGGTCTCGGGCAGCAACGCCTGGGCCGTCGGCGGCGCCCGCACCGCGTCCGGGCACGCCGCTGATCGGCGGCGACCCGCACCGGGTCTTCGAGTCGCCGGGCGTCTACGCCCAGGTGCGGCTCGCCTCGAGGACCCGGACGACGCGTTCGACGTCTTCGGCTTCACCTTCCCCGGGGTCCCGGGCGTCCAGCACTTCGCGCACGCCGGCGAGGTGGCGTGGGCGATCACCAACGCGGTGGCCGACTACCAGGACGTCTACGAGGAGTCCGCTCGACGACGTCGTCGACGGCCACGAGGAGACCATCGCGGTCCGGGGCGCCGACCCGGTGACGATCGAGGTCCTGGCGACCGAGCGCGGGCCGCTCTTCGAGGTCGACCGCGAGCGCGGGTCGGGGGCTGAGCGCTGCGCGACGCGCCCGACGGTGCTCGGCGACCTCGGCTTCGACGCGCTGCTGCCGCTGCTGCGCGCCCGGACCGTCGACGACGTCGACCGCGCCCTCGACGCGTGGGTGGCGCCCGGTCAACAACGTGGTGATCGCCGACCGGAGCGGCGCGGTGCGGTTCCGCAACGCCGGCCGGGTGCCGGTCCGCGCCGAGGCCAACCGGCGTGGCATCGTCCCGGGCGCGACGGCGACACCTGGTCGGGCTGGGTCGAGCTGCCGCGCCACGACGTGCCGCCCGACGGCCAGGTGGTCACCGCCAACGAGCGGCGGGGCAGCGAGAGCGACGCTGCTCGGCGACGAGTTCGCGCCGCCGCACCGCGCGGCCCGGATCCACGCCGCTGCTGCGCGGCCGCGGACGACCTCACCGTCGACGACTTCGCAGAGATCCACGGCGACTCGTTCGCCATCACGGCGCTGCCGCTGTGCGCGATGGTCGCGAGACCTGGCGCCCGGGCCCGGTCGGGGCAGCCGGTCCGGCGACGCGATCCTCGAGCTGGGACGGCGTGATGGCGGCCGGGTCGCGCGGGCGCCGCGGCGTTCGCGGCCTGGCGCAGCGCGCTCGACCGACGCGGATCTGCTGCCGAGCCGGTGCTCGCGCCGCTGCTGCGACGACCGCGGTCGCACGGCGCCGCTGTTCGCGCCGTACCTCTCCCTCGAGGCCAGCGTCGGGCTGGCGCTCGAGCCGCTGGTCGACGCGCGGACGCCGTTCGGCATCGACGTACGCCGGCTGGCCACCGCTCGCCCTGGAGGACGCCGCCGGCCACCCGGCGACCTGGGGCGAGACCCACGTGTTCGCCCCGACCCACGCGCTTCGACCTCGCCGACGCCGACCTCGAGCCGCCGGCCGTCCCGGCCGCGCCGGTGTCCGGCGACATCGACACGGTGCGCTGCACCGGCTGGCTGCCCGGGCTCACCGACGAGGCCTACCGCGGCTCGGTCGGCCCGCTACGTCGTGGGACCTCGACGACCCGCGCGCGCAGCGGCTGGGTGGTGCCGATGGGCGCCTCCGGTGACCCGCGCTCGCCCGCACCACCTCGACCAGCTGGAGGCCTGGGCCGACGGCCCGGCTGCTGCCGGTCGAGCTGGACTGGGAGCGGCTCACGCCCGAGGTGGAGCCGGTGAGCTGAGCTCCTTCTCGAACCACGCCTGCGCGTAGGGGTTGTCGTTGTAGCGCTCGATGTGGCGGTAGCCGGCCCGCTCGTACATCGCGATCGCCTCGACCAGGGTGCCGTTGGTGTCGAGCCGGACGGTGTGGTGGCCGAGGTCGCGCGGCGACCTGCTCGAGGTGGCGCAGCAGCCGTGACCCGAGCCCGGCTCCGCGCCAGTCGGCGTGCACCCACATCCGCTTGATCTCGCCCACGCCGGGCTCCGAGCTCGCTGCACCCCGCCGCAGGCCACCGGCTCGCCGTCGCTGGTGGCGACCACGAAGCGCGCCCGCGCCGGGCGCCATGTGCTCCTCGTCGTGGTGGTCGCCGGGGTCGAAGCCGGTCGGGGAACCGACGTCGAGCTCGTCGAAGTAGCTCTGCACCGCCGGCCTGCGCCTCCGGCGAGGCCGGGTGCACCGAGCCGGATGTCGACGGTCGCCGCGCGCACCAGCAGGTCGGCGGTGGCCAGCGCCTCGGTCAGCCGCTCCCGCTGCCGGCTGGTCAGCGGGGCGACCAGCCGCTCGGCGCAGCTGCTCGGAGCGGTCGTCGAGCCGGCGCGGAAGCGCGCGGCCCTTGGCGGTCAGCCGGACCGTACGCCGCCGCCGGTCCGCCGGGTCGGGCGCGACCTGCGACCAGGCCGTCGTCCTCCAGCCGGCGCAGCTGCCGGGCCAGCTGCCCGGAGTCGAGGCCGAGCCGGGCCCGCAGGTCGCGCACGGTGGCGCCGTGCCTCGCCGATCTCGAAGACCAGCCGGGCGGCACCGAGCGGCAGCCCGAGCCCGAGGAACGACTCGTCGAGCGCCCCGATCCGCTGGGTGTAGGTGCGGTTGAACCGGCGCAGCACCTCGGTCGCGGTCATTCTCTGACTTTAGTCAGAGAAGTCGGCCGGGGAACCCCGGACATGCGACCGCCCCGGTTCGGCGGAATCCGGGGCGGCCAGCTCGTCGGATGGGAAAGCCTCGTGGGACCAAGACCTCGACCGACACCTCGTCAACGACAGGCGGCGCGAGCCGTCACCCGCCTCGGATCCTGGTCTAGCGCCCCGGGGCTCCAGGCGGCGTTTGGGCCGGGGTCCGACTGGCAACCGGAGGGCCATGACGAACGCGGACCGTGCCTTGCGGCCGCGTTTGCCAACCGGCCGCCGATGCCGTCGATCGCCGGGTCCGCGCTCCTCGAGTCGCGAGGCTGATTGCGCGGACCGGCCAGAGCGTGTCGACGCTGCTGACGATCAGGCTGACCGGACATAGGGTCCTGAACAAGGGCGGTGCTGGCGCCGCGCCATTGTCAGCACGCTCCTAGCCATCACGCAGCGATGCCGGCACCCTCCTCGCGGAGCGTGCCGGCACCGGAGTGCTGCAGCGGGGCGTCGTTCAGACGCCGCGCACGTTCTCGGCCTGGGGACCCTTGGGGCCCGCGGCGAGGTCGAACTCGACCCGCTGGGCTTCCTTGAGCGACTTGAAGCCCTCGCCGGTGATGTTCGTGTGGTGGACGAAGACGTCCGGGCCGTTGTCGTCCTGGGCGATGAACCCGTAGCCCTTGTCGTCGTTGAACCACTTCACGGTGCCTTGCGCCATGTTTCTTCCTTCGGTTGAACCCGAGCGGGGCTCGGGGTGGTGCTGAAGACATCAGATCGAGGACCTGATATCCAGCAGACCGAAGAACAGGCGAGAGCGAAGAGATGGATCGACGCACATCTGGACTGCGTCGCGGAACATTGACTCCGTCAACGTCTCGAGCCAACTCGGGCCGACCCGAAAGTAGGTAACTCCAGCAGTTGCCTGCCGAACGCCGAGGCGGGCGGCATGCTGTCGCCGTGCCAACGGGGACGTGGCGACTGGGTCGGCGAGCGCAGCTCGACGGCCTCCGCGGCGTGGCCATCCTGCTCGTCGTCGGGGGCCACGCGCACTGGCTGCCGGTGCCGTCGAGCCGTGCGGGCGTCAACCTGTTCTTCGTCCTGTCCGGATTCCTGATCACAGCCCTGCTTCTCGACGAGATGGAAGCGAGAGGTCGACTGTCTGTCGGCGGCTTCTACCTGCGGCGCATTCGCCGCTTGCTGCCGGCGCTGGCGGTCTACATCGCGCTCGCGGCCTTCATCGTCGGCAGCGCCGTGCTCCCTGCCGTCTTCTACGTCCAGAACTGGGCCATGGTCGCGAACGGCGGAGCGCCTGGGCCGACGTCGATCGTCTGGTCGCTGTCGATCGAGGAGCAGTTCTACCTGGTCTGGCCCTGGGTCGTGGTCCTCGGTGCCCGATGGGGGAGGATCCCGTGGGTCGTGGCCGGCTCGGGCATCGTCGTCGGTCTCGTGCTACGGCTGCTGCTCTGGGACCGCGGCGAGGGCTCGTGGCGCATCTACTACGGCTCGGACACCCGTATGGACGTGCTTCTGTGGGGCTGCCTGCTGGCACTGCTGGCCAAGAGGTACGGCGCCGGCGGCTGGCTGCGATGGCTGCTGGTGCCCGGCTGTGCGGTGATCGTGGCCAGCTGTTTCGCGCCGCAGTGGTGGTCGGTGCTCCTTGACCCGACGCTGATCGGGGTCGGTGGCGCCGCCGTGATCGCCGCGACGCTGGCTGATGCCGGCCCGTGGCTGTCGTGGCCGGTGCTGCGCTGGTTCGGGCAGCGGTCCTATGCGCTCTACCTGTGGCACTACATGCTTGTCGTGGACGCACGCCATGGCCTGCTGCCGATGTGGCTCGCCATGGCGATGTCCCTCGGCCTGGCCGAGGCGTCGTGGCGGCTGGTCGAGTCGCCGTTCCTCCGGCGTCGCGCTCCACAACCGAGCCCTGTGGGCGCGCCCGTCGTGGGGCGCCCCACTGGCGTGAGACTTGGGGTGAGTGACGGGACTTGAACCCGCGACATCCGCGACCACAACGCGGCGCTCTACCAGCTGAGCTACACCCACCATGCGGCCCCGGGAGGTCCCGGGGCCGACATGGAGTAGTAGGGGAGTCAGCCGGGTTCCGCGGAATCGGTATCGCGGTACGGCGACCGGGGCGAGCGGGCAGCCCGGTGAGCGCGCCGCCGTGCTTCTCCGCGATCGCGCGGGCGGCGTCACTGTCCGGACCGGGGCTCGGGACGAACACCGCGTCGCGGTAGTAGCGCAGCTCCTCGATGCTCTCCTGGATGTCGGCCAGCGCGCGGTGGTTGCCGCGCTTGGTCGGCGCCTGGAAGTAGGCGCGGGGGAACCATCGCCGCGCCAGCTCCTTGATCGAGGAGACGTCGACGATCCGGTAGTGCAGGAAGCCCTCGAGCGCCGGCATGTCGCGGGAGAGGAACGAGCGGTCGGTGGCGACCGTGTTGCCGGCCAGCGGCGGCCGCGAGCCGTCGGGGCAGTGCTGCTTCACGTAGGCCAGCACCTGCTCCTCGGCCTCGGCGAGCGTCAGGCCGCCGTCCAGCTCGGCGAGCAGCCCGGACTTCTCGTGCATGGTGCGGACGAAGTCACCCATCTGGTCGAGCGCCTCGCCGGCGGCTTGATGATGAGGTCGACGCCCTCGCCGAGCACGTTGAGGTCGAAGTCGGTGACCAGTGCCGCGACCTCGATGAGGGCGTCGGCCGCGAGGTCGAGCCCGGTCATCTCACAGTCGATCCAGACCAGTCGTTCCTTCACAGCCTCCACCCTAGGCCCGACCTCGACCGTACGGCTCTCAGCGTCGGCTCAGGGCCGAAACCTAGAGTGCTGGTGTGAAGGAGTGGGTCGGCGCCGTGGCGCGCCTGGTCACCGGCGGCGTGTGGATCTGGGCCGCCGCTCTCAAGCTGCCGCACCCCGACCAGAGCGTGCTGGCGGTCCGCGCCTACCAGCTCCTGCCCGGCGACAGCGCGGTCACCGTGGGCCACCTGCTCCCGGTGCTGGAGGTGGTCGTCGGCGCCTGCCTGGTGCTCGGGCTCCTGACCCGCGGCGCCGCGGCACTGTCCGCCGTGCTCTTCGTCGCCTTCATCATCGGCATCGCCAGCGGTGTGGGCGCGCGGCATCACCATCGACTGCGGCTGCTTCGGTGGCGGCGGCTACGACCCCGACGCCGCCTCCCACTACCCGTGGGAGATCGCTCGCGACGCCGGGCTGCTCGCGCTCTCGGCGTACCTCGTGTGGCAGGGCCGCACCCCGCTCGCTCTCGACAACCTGCTCTTCCCGCCACGCCAACCCGACCTCGACATCGGACTCGACACCGACCTCGACACCAGCGACGACCAGCACTCAGGAGTCTGACCACATGGCCGGCAAGCCCCCGAACAAGTCGATGACCAACAAGGAGAAGCAGCGGCTGCGCGCCGAGCGGGCGGCCGCCGCGCTGAAGGAGAAGCAGCGCCGCGAGCGGCGCCGGCAGATCCTGACCGCGATCGGGGTCGTGGTCGCGATCGCGCTGGTCGTCGGCGCCGGCTTCCTCCTCAACTCGATGCGCGACGACACCAAGGAAGCTGCGGCCAAGATCCCGCCGCCGGGCAGCGCGCTCGGCCTCACCATCGGCTCGGCCGACGCGCCACACCAGGTCGTCGTCTACGAGGACTTCCTGTGCCCGTTCTGCGGGGAGTTCGAGGAGGCCGGGCACGAGGAGCTGGCCCAGCTCGCCGACGAAGGCAAGGTGCAGATCGAGTACCGCCCGTTCGTGCTTCTTTCCGGTGCCGGCACCTACTCCAGTCGCTCCACCATGATCTGGTCGCTGGTGCTCCAGCAGGACGGCCCGGACGTCGCCAAGAAGTTCCACGACCTGCTCTTCGCCAACCAGCCCAGCGAGGAGGGGCCGTTCCCGAGCCGGGAGGACCTCCTCACCCTCGCCGGCCAGGCGGGTGCCGACACCGCCAGGCTCACCACCGCCGTCGCCGACGGCTCGGGCGTCGACTGGCCGGTCGCCGCCACCAAGAGCGCCGAGGACCTCGGCGTCAAGAGCACCCCCACCGTCATCCTCGACGGCAAGGTGTTCACCACCGGTCGGACCCCCGACGATTTGGCAGCCAACCTGATCAAGGCTGTTCAGTGACCCCATGACCTCCGCAACGCCGGCGCCGCACGGTCGCCCCGAGCTCGCACCGTTCATCAGGGGCCTGCCCAAGGCCGAGCTGCACGTCCACCACGTCGGGTCGGCCTCGGCGCGGATCGTGAGCGAGCTCGCCACCCGCCATCCCGGGCGGGTGCCGAGCGACCTCGACGAGCTGCGGGCGTTCTACGAGTTCCGCGACTTCGCGCACTTCATCGAGGTCTATCTCGCGGTGGTCGCGCTGATCAGGACCCCCGAGGACATCCACTACCTCACCTACGAGATCGCCCGGGAGATGGCGACCGAGCAGGGGCTGCGGTACGCCGAGCTCACCTGCACGCCGTACACCTCGGTGGCGGCCGGACCCCGGTCTCGGCTTCGCCGGCATGCCGATCGAGGGCTACACCGAGGCGATCGAGTCGGCCCGCGTCGAGGCGGAGCGTGACTTCGGCCTGGTGCTCCGCTGGATCTACGACATCCCCGGCGAGTTCGGCGTGGAGGGCGCCGACGCCACCCTCGACTACGCGCTGAACCACCGACCCGAGGGGCTGGTCGGCGTTCGGCCTCGGGGGACCCGAGGAGGGCTTCCCCCGGCCGCAGTTCCAGCCGCACTTCGACCGGGCGCGCGCGGCCGGCCTGCACAGCGTGCCCCATGCCGGCGAGACCACCGGGCCGCAGACGGTCTGGGACTCGCTCACCCTCCTGGGGGCCGAGCGGATCGGCCACGGCACCTCCTCGGCCCAGGACCCGCGCCCTGCTCCGGCACCTGGCCGAGACCGGCATCCCGCTCGAGGTCTGCCCGTCCTCCAACATCGCCACCCGCGCGGTGGCCACCCTGGAGGAGCACCCGATCCGGGCCTTCCGCGACGCCGGGGTGACCGTGACGGTGAACTCCGACGACCCGCCGATGTTCGGCACCACGCTCAACCGCGAGTACGAGATCGCCGCTGACCTGCTCGAGCTCGACGAGGCCGGGGTGGCCGACCTGGCCCGGGCCGCCGTGCGGGCGTCGTTCGCCCCGGACGGCGTGCGCGACAGGCTGCTCGGCGAGATCGACGCGTACGCCGCAGACTGACGTGGCAACGCCCTTGGCAATTCATGACCCCGCCGGACGCCGCCCGCGCACGACCTGGGGTACCGGGATGAGGGCGTTAATAGGCCCCGCAACCTCATACGCAGCGGGGCCACCACCTTTGTAACGGGTGTGACGACCCGATCTGGGTATTGACGGCGCGTGTCGGCACGCGGGATCGGATGGATCTACTGTGGGGAGCATGACTCCGGAGGGGCGTCCCGTGCGCGTGGCGCTCGTCAACGACTACGAGCTCGTGGTCGTCGGGGTCGCCGCGCTGCTCGAACCGTTCCGCGACCGCGTCGAGGTCGTGGAGCTCGACAGCAACCTGCCGGTGCTGCACGACGTCGACGTGATCCTCTACGACACCTTCGGCCAGGTGCAGGGCAGAGGTGTCGACGTGGACTCGCTCGTCGACGGCAGTGCCGCCAAGGTCGTCATCTACAGCTGGAACCTCCACGGACTGCTGGTCGACGACTCGGTGGAGGCCGGCGCCTCGGGCTACCTCTCCAAGGGGATCGAGGCCGAGGAGCTGGTGGACGGCGATCGAGCGGATCCACTCCGGCGAGACGCTGCTGCCGACCGGTGGCGGCACGGCGACCCCCAGGCCCGAGAGCGAGTGGCCCGGCAAGGAGCACGGCCTGACCGCCCGCGAGGCCGAGATCATCGCCCTCATCACGCAGGGGCTCTCCAACCAGGAGATCGCCGAGCGCAGCTACCTGAGCATCAACTCCGTGAAGACCTACATCCGCACCGCCTACCGCAAGATCGGCGTCGAGCGCCGCGCTCAGGCGGTGCTCTGGGGCATCAAGCACGGCTTCGAGCCCGACGTGCTCCGCCGCGTACAGCGCTGACCCGCTGGGGCGCGCGAGCATAGGGCCGGACGGGTCTGGACGTCCTCGTCCTTCCGGTCACACTTCCGCCAAACCGCGAACAAGGCCTGAAGTCGGCTCCTACCGTGACCCCATGAGGGAGAAGACTCGGGTGTTGACCGTGCTCGCGGCGATGGTGGCGGGCGCCGTCCTGGCCATGGCGCCACCGGCATCGGCGAGCACTGTGACGACCACGGCGCTCGGTCTCGAGCGCCAATCCGTCGACCGTCGGGCAGGCGGTGACCCTGACGGCGACGGTCACCGGGGTCACGCCGACCGGCCAGGTCGTCTTCGGAGAGCCCGGAGTCACCCTCGGCGCTGCTGACCTCAGCGCCGGCGTCGCCACCCTGGTGGTCAGCTCGCTGGCCGTCGGCGACCACGCCCTCACCGCGACGTACTCCGGCGATCTCAGCAACGACCCCTCCGTCGGCACCCTGACCCAGACCGTGGCAGCCCCGCCGGCCCCGCCGGCGCCCCCCGCGCCGACCGTCAAGCCGCCGAAGGTCAAGCTGGCCGTCTCCGCGACCAAGACGGAGGTCGGTGGCCAAGGTGCGGCTGCGCTGGCACAGCAAGCGCGCAGACACAGCTGATGGCGTCGGGCGACTGGAGCGGCGTCCAGAAGCGCAAGGGTTCCGCGGTCGTCCGGATCTCCGAGCGCGGCAAGCACATCTTCAAGCTGACCGTCGAGAACGCCGCCGGCGCGAAGACCGCGACCGTGAAGGTGCTGGCCTCCCGCAAGGCCAAGGAGCTCGAGCTGGTGGTGACCGAGGAGCTGACGATGGTCGGCTCGAAGGTCGACGTCACCGCCGACGGGCTGGCCAAGGGCGAGCCCTACACCGTCCGCCTCAACGGCAAGCCGATCATGACCGGCAAGGCGAACAAGAAGGGCGACGTCGCCCGCACCTTCGTGCTCGCCAAGACCACGCCCGAGGGCGAGCTGCCGCTGACCATCACCGGCAGCAACCCGCAACCGGGTCGGCGAGCGCGGTGCTCAACGGTCATCAAGCCCAAGAAGCTCGCCATCGAGGTCGAGGAGCGCAAGGTCGAGAAGAACTCCGAGCAGACGCTCACCGTCACCGGGCCTGGTGGCGGGCGAGGCGCTCACGGTGATGTATGCTCGGCAAGAAGCTCACCGCGGCCACGGCCGACGCGGACGGGGAGTTCACCTACACCTTCGACGTCGGCAAGGAGACGGGCGAGCACACCCTCAAGGTGATCGGCGCCGACCCGAGCCGCACCGGCGAGGTGACGTTCATCGTGACCAAGCGCGGCGGCAGCGGCGGCGAGGTGCTCTAGAACCTGCTGACGAGGCTGTCGCGGCGCCACCCGCCGCGGTAGCCGCCGTCGAGCCAAGCCCTGGCTTGCTCTCCCGCGTGAGGCGGAAGTGACCTGAGGGGGACGGTATGGGCGACGGCCCTCTCAGCAGTTGGGGTCACGAGAGGGCCGTCTACCCGTCCCCATGGGGTCCAAGGACGGGCACCTGAAGCATAGGAGCCGCCGAGCGACTTCGCGGCGACTGCGCCGCGAGCGACGTCGTGTCGCACACACCGTGACAGCCGACCAGACCAGTCGTTGGTCCCGGTGTGAAGCTGCGTGCGCGTGCTGTCGTGTCGATCCTCGCCACCCTCTCGCTCGTCCCGGGGCTGACGCTGCTGGCGGGCGGTGCCAGCGCCGACCAGCGCCCGTCGGCGCGCGCGGACGGGCCGTTCGTGTCGCCCGAGGTGCTGCAGGTGCCGCAGGCGCCGGCCCGCAAGCTGCACTGGACACCGCGTCCGGAGCAGTTTCCCGGGACCGTCACCACCACGGACCTTCCGATCACGATGGACGACGGAGTCGTGCTGCGCGCTGACCTGGTCCGTCCGGCGCGCGCGGACGGTTCCGTGGTGACCCGGCCACTGCCGGTGATCATCACGATCACGGCCTACAACAAGAGCGTCCTGGCCGCCGGTGGGCTCGGCGGCCCGAGCGCCGCCTACCTGGTCAAGCGCGGCTACGCCCAGCTCACCGTGGACGCGCGCGGCACCGGCGCGTCCGAGGGCGTGTGGGAGGCGTTCAGCCCGCGCGAGACCGCGGACTTCGGCCAGGTGGTCGCGTGGGCGCACCGGCAGCCGTGGAGCAACGGCAAGTCGGGGATGACCGGTCCGTCGTACATGGGCATCACGCCAGCTCTTCGCGGCCGCCGCGCACCCGCCCGGCCTCAAGGCGATCTTCCCGCAGGTGCCGGGCGCGGACGTCTACCGAGACATCGTCGCGTCCGGCGGCCAGATCGACGTCAGCTTCATCCCCCTCTGGATGGGGCTGGTCACCGGCACCGGGCTGATCCCCCCGGCCTACGCCGGGGACGACCCCGCCTCGGCGATCCGCGCGCTGCTCGACCGGCTCACCACCGCGACCACGTTCACCGGCCCACTGCTCGCCTCGGCGGTGCTCGGCGGCGACCCGGCCTACGACGGGCCGTTCTACCGGGCCCGCTCGCCGATCAACGTGATCAAGAAGGTCAAGGTGCCGACGTTCCTGGTGAGCGGCGAGTACGACCTGTTCCAGCGCGGCACCCCGCTGCTGTTCGAGAAGCTGCAGAAGCAGCGGCGTCCCCGTCCGGATGATCACCGGGCCGTGGGACCACCTCCAGGGGTCCTCGGGCGAGGACGTCGGCAAGGCGGGCTACGGCGAGTTGCAGGAGCTGTGGCTGCGGTGGTTCGACCGCTACGTGAAGGGCAAGAAGGACGCCACGCTGCTGAAGGACGTCAAGCCGTTCACCTACTACGAGCAGGGCACCGGCAGGTGGGTCACGACGAAGAAGTACGTCGACCGGGACCTGCACGCCGCGTCGTTCCGCCTCTCGGGCGATGCCTCATCGGGTGGCCGGCACGGGGGCCTGGTGCGGTCCGGTCGCCACACGAGCGCGCAGCCCGGCACCTCGACGGTGCCCCCGATCCCGGTCACCGGGCTGTGCACGCGATCGGCCAACCAGTGGACCGCGGGCATCCTCAACCTGGCCTTCCCGGACAGCCCGTGCCTGAAGGACAACGCCCTCAACGACCTCGGCGGGCTGAGCTTCCAGACCGCGCCGATGCGACGCACCTTGCGGCTCCAGGGACCGATCAACGTGCGGCTCTACGCGTCCTCGCCCACCGGTGACGGCATGTTCTCGGTCGCGGTCGAGGACGTCGCTCCTGACGGCTCGGTCGCCCGCCTCACGGGCGGGTGGCAGGTGCTCTCCCAGCGCGCGCTGGACCGGAAACGGTCTCGCTACCTCGACGGGCAGCTCATCCAGCCGTTCCACCCGTTCACCCGCGAGTCACAGCGCCCCGTGCCCCCCGGCGCGGTGGTCCCCGTCGACGTCGAGGTGTTCCCGACCGGCGCCGCGATCAAGCCCGGCCACCGGCTGCGGCTCAGCATCCAGGCCTTCGACGTGCCGCACCTGCTGCCGCCGCTCCCGCAGGCTGCCCAGATCGCGCCGCTGACGGTGCACGCGTCTGACGTCTACCCGTCCGTGCTCACGATCCCGGTGCGAGGCGCGCAGGAGTAGATCGTGGCCCGTGGAAGGATGCGGGCGTGCGGCACTCGTTGGCAGGACGCGTGGAGAGCCCACTCCAGGCCCGACTCCTCGCGGAGCTGAGGGACGAGGGTCCGCTCTCCAAGGCCCAGCTGGCCGACGCGCTCCAGGTCTCGCGCACCACGGTCGGCGCCGAGGTGGTCCGGCTGGGCGAGCTCGGCCTGGCGGTCGAGGTCGGGCCGGCCGCCTCGCGCGGCGGTCGGCGTTCCACCCTGGTCGACCTGTCGCCGGACATCCGCTTCGCCGGCATCGCGATCGGCGCCACCGGGCTGTCGGTCGGGCGTCACCGACGGGCGGCTGGTCACGCTCGGCGGTGCGCACCGCGAGTGCGACATCAGGCAGGGGCCCGAGGTCGTGCTGGCGCTCGCGCTCGAGACGCTGCGCAAGGTGATGGCCGAGGTCGGGGTGGCCGGGCTCAGCGGCGCCGGCGTGGGCGTCCCCGGGCCGGTCGACTTCCACCGCGGCGTGCCGGTGTCGCCGCCGATCATGCCGGGCTGGGACGGCTACCCGGTGCGCGACGCCGTGTCCCGCGACCTGGGCTGCCCGGTCGTCCTGGACAACGACGTCAACGTGCTCACCGTGGGGGAGCAGCACGCCGGGGTCGCCCGCAACGCCCGCGACTTCCTCTTCGTCAAGATCGGCACCGGCATCGGCTGCGGGATCGTCGTCGACGGCGAGCTCTACCGCGGCGTGGACGGATGCGCGGGCGACATCGGCCACATCCGGGTCGACGACTTCGGCCCGACCTGTGCGTGCGGCAACACCGGCTGCCTCGAGGCGTTCGCCGGCGGCTCGGCGCTCGCCCGCGACGCGACCGCGGCCGCGCGCGCCGGGCGGTCGGAGCCGCTGGCCAGGATCCTCGCCGAGCAGGGCGAGCTCACCGCCGCCGACGTCGGTCGCGCGGTCGCCGCCGGGCGACCCGGTCGCCGTCCAGCTGATCCGCGACTCGGGACGCCGGGTCGGGCCAGGTGCTGGCCAGCCTGGTGTCGTTCTTCAACCCCGGCCTGATCGTCATCGGCGGTGGGGTGACCGGGCTGGGCCACGCCCTGCTGGCCGAGATCCGTGGCGTCACCTACCGGCGCTCGCTGCCGCTCGCCACCGGCAACCTGCCCATCGTGCTCAGCGAGCTCGGCAGCCGAGGGTGGGGTGGTGGGTGCCGCCCGGCTGATCAGCGGAGCCGTCTACTCCTCCGACCCCAGCCGCGCTGCCTGAGCGGTCGCGCTGCGGTCGACGGTGCGCAACGGTTCGTTGCCCAGCGCGCAACTACTTGTCGACACTTTGTCCATACTGTGACGGAAGTATCGCGCAATGGGCCGGCTCTAGTGGCTCCGGCCCCTTGCATCGGCACATTCAGCCCCTTAGTTTGTGCTGCGCGCTGACAAATAGGTGACCGCGGTCACATGGCGACTGGGGATCGGAGGTGGGGTCGATGCGGACGTTCGACGTCGCCGACCGCGGCAACCTCAGCGCCGACCAGCTGACCCTGCGCCGGACCAACCTCGGCCTCGTCCTGCGTCGGCTGCGTGACCACGGGCCCCGCTCGCGGGCCACAGCTGGCCACCGAGCTCGGCCTGACCCGCACGGCGGTCTCGAGCCTGGTCGGCGAGCTCGCCGAGCGAGGGCTGGTCCGCACCGGCGACCTGGAGCGCGGCGCCGTGGGGCGCCCCGGCACGAGCGTGGAGCTCGACGGCCACGCCGTGGCCGGGCTCGGCG
Organism: uncultured Actinomycetota bacterium; assembly: GCA_963793315.1. Classification (GTDB taxonomy): domain Bacteria; phylum Actinomycetota; class Actinomycetes; order Propionibacteriales; family Nocardioidaceae; genus Nocardioides. Next base: position 203,483 of record CAWBZR010000012.1, read on the forward strand.
CCGAGGTCAACGTCAACCACGTCTCGACCATGGCCCTCGACCTCGCGGGCGAGGTGCGTGAGCGAGCACAAGCTCGCCCTCGACGCCCGCGCGATCCCGGTCGAGGAGGTCCTCGACCGGCTGGTCGAGCTGGTCCGGAGGACCGTCGCCGACCTCGGCGCACCGGGACGTCGCGCCCGTCGGCCTGACCGTCGGGGTGGCCGGCCTGGTGGACCGCGAGCGCGACCACGCTCACGCTCGGCCCCAACCTCGGCTGGCACGACGTGCCGGTCGGCGACCTGCTCCGGGCCCGGCTCGACGACGCCTACCCGATCGTGGTCGAGAACGAGGGCAACCTGGCCGCCCTCGCCGAGGCCACGCCCGGCGACCCCGACCGCCAGGACATGCTCGTGCTCTTCGGCGAGGTCGGCGTCGGCGGCGGGATCGTCGCCGAAGGTCGACCGCTGCGCGGCCGGCAGGGGTACGCCGGCGAGTTCGGCCACATGATCGTCGAGCCGCAGGGCCGGCGCTGTGGCTGTGGCCGGGTCGGGTGCTGGGAGACCGTCGTCGGTCTGCGGGCTCTCCTCGACCTCGCGGCCGACCCCGACGACGTGGTGCGCGACCCGGCCATGGCCATCGACGACCGGCTGGCCGAGCTCAACCGGCGCGCCTCCCTCGGCGACACCCGGACCCTGGACGCGCTGGCCCAGGTGGGCGACTGGCTCGGCGTGGGGGCGGCGATGCTGGCCAACGCGCTCAACCCCGCGGCGATCGTGCTCAGCGGCTACTTCGCCGCGGTCGGCCACCACATGCGCCCAGCCGTCGAGGACCGGCTCCGCGCCGGCGTCCTGGCCCCGGACGCCGGCGGCACCCGGGTCGAGCTCTCGACGCTGGGTTTCACCGCCGCCGTCCGCGGGGGCGCCGGCCTCGCGCTCGAGGCCGTCTTCGCCGACCCGACCCGGGTCGAGCGCCGTACCGTCGCCGAAGGAGCCGTCCGGTGACCGACACCTCCGCGAGCCTGCCGACCGCGTCCGGCGCCCTGCTGCAGATGACCGGGATCGTCAAGGAGTTCCCGGGCGTGCGCGCCCTCGGCGGCGTCGACCTCGACGTGCGGGCCGGCGAGGTGCACTGCCTGCTCGGCCAGAACGGCGCCGGCAAGTCCACGCTGATCAAGGTGCTCGCCGGCGGTGCACCAGCCCGACGAGGGCACCATCCTCTGGGACGGCGAGCCGGTCAGCCTCGGCTCGCCGCAGGCCGCGATCAAGTCCGGGATCGCGACGATCTACCAGGAGCTCGACCTGGTGCCCGACCTCAGCGTCGCCGAGAACATCTTCCTCGGCCACGAGCTCGTCGACGGCGGGTTCTCCCAGCGGCTCCGCGCCAACCGGCTGCGCTCGCGACCTGCTCACCCGGCTCGGCCACCCCGAGATCTCGCCGACCCGCAGCCGTCGGCTCGCTCTCGCCGGCCGGCCAGCAGATCGTCAGCATGGCGCGGGCGCTGTCCCGCGACACCCGGCTGCTGATCCTCGACGAGCCGTCGGCCGTGCTCGACCAGGAGGGGGTCGCCAACCTGTTCCGGGTCATCCGCGGCCTGACCGCCGAGGGCGTCGCGGTCGTCTACATCTCCCACCGGCTCGAGGAGATCCGCCAGATCGGCGACCGGATCACGGTGCTCAAGGACGGCCGCACCGTCGCGCACCGGGCTGCCCGTCGCCGAGCACCCCGACCGTCCGAGCTGATCAAGCTGATGACCGGCCGCTCGATCGAGTACGTCTTCCCGCCGCGACCCACCGTCGCCGCCGACGGCGACCGTGGTCCTCGAGGCGCGCGACCTCTCGCCTCGCCGGCGTGTTCAGCGGCGTCAACCTCTCCGTCCGCGCCGGCGAGATCGTCGGGCTGGCCGGGCTCGTCGGCGCCGGCCGCTCGGAGATCCTCGAGACGTCTACGGCGCCCGCCGGGCCACGCACCGGCACGGTCACCGTCGACGGCAAGCGGCTGCGCCGCGGCTCGGTGACCTCGGCCGTCAAGGCCGGCGTCGGGCTGGCGCCCGAGGAGCGCAAGAGCCAGGGGCTGCTGCTCGACCAGTCGGTCTCCAGCAACATCACCGTCTCCTCGCTGGCGCGCGTTCTCCCGCTTCGGCTTCCTCGACCGGGCCGCCGAGCGCGCGCGCGTCCGCGGAGCTCACCGACGTCGCTCGACGTGCGCCCCGCCGGGGTGACCCGCGCCGTGCGCACCCTGTCGGGCGGCAACCAGCAGAAGGTCGTGCTGGCCCGCTGGCTGCTGCGCGAGTGCCGGGTGCTGCTGCTCGACGAGCCCACCCGCGGCGTCGACGTCGGCGCCCGCACCGAGATCTACCAGCTGATCCGCTCGCTCGCCGACTCCGGCGTCGCCGTCGTGGTCGTGGTCTCCAGCGAGGTCGAGGAGGTGCTCGGTCTCGCCGACCGGGTCCTGGTCGTCCGCGAGGGAGAGGTGGTCCACGAGGGCCCCGCCACCGAGCTCGACGAGTCCAGGGTCCTGGACCTCGTCATGGAAGGAAGGGTCGCATGACCGAGAACATGCCCGGACCCCCGCCAGCGACGAGACCGCGCGGGTCGAGGCCGCGGCCCAGGAGACGGCCCGCGAGGACAACGCCGGTGCTCGGCGCTGCTGCGCAGCGAGCGTCGGGCCGCAACCTCGGGCTGGTCGTCGCGCTGCTGCTCGCTCTGCGTCGTCGGGGTGGTCACGGCCGGCGACCGGTTCGCCTCGACCGACAACGCGCTGACCATCCTGCAGCTGGCCGCCACCATCGGCGTCGTCAGCATCGGGATGACCTTCGTGATCATCGGCGGCGGCATCGACCTCTCGGTCGGGGCGATCCTCGCGCTGTCGTCGGTCTGGTGCACGACGCTGGCCACCCAGACGATGGCCCAGGACACCCACTGGATCGTGATGGTCTTCGTCGCCCTGGCCGTCGGCGCCGGCTGCGGGCTGGTCAACGGGCTGCTGATCTCCTACGGCGGGGTCGTGCCGTTCATCGCGACTCTGGCGATGCTGGCCAGCGCCCGCGGCCTGGCCGAGATCATCTCGGACAAGAAGACCCAGATCGTCCACGTCCCGGGCTTCGTCGACTTCTTCGACCGGGAGATCCTCGGCATCGCGGTGCTCGGTCTACCTCTTCGCCCTGGTCGCGGTCGTCGGCTGGGTGCTGCTCAACCGGACGACGTTCGGCCGGCGCACCATCGCCGTCGGCGGCAACCCCGAGGCCGCCCGGCTGGCCGGCATCAACGTCAAGCGGCACACCGTGCTGCTCTACGTGCTGGTCGGCGTCTGCTGCGGCATCGCCGCGCTGATGCTGGTCGCCCGGACCACCACCGGCAGCTCGACCCACGGCAGCCTCTACGAGCTGGACGCCATCGCCGCCGTCGTCATCGGCGGCACCCTGCTCACCGGCGGCCGCGGCACCATCGTCGGCACCGTCTTCGGCGTGCTGATCTTCACGACCCTCACCAACGTCTTCATCCTCAACAACCGCTCCAGCTCGGAGCAGCAGCTCCTCAAGGGAGCCATCATCGTCGCCGCCGTGCTGCTCCAGCAGCGGTTGGCGTCTCGGAACAGCAGTACCTGACGCCTACCGGCGTACCACCCCAGCACACACCTCTGCACCACACCTCTGCACCAAGGAGAAGCACCATGAAGTCCCTGCGTCCCATCCAGAAGAAGCTGGCGACCGGCCTGGTCGCCGGTCTCGCAGCGCTCGCCCTCGCGGCGTGCACCGGCAACGACTCCAACGACGACAAGGCCGACCTCGGCGGCGGCACGTCGCAGGCCGACAACGGGCTCCAACGACGAGGCGGGCGACAAGGTCGTCATCGGCTTCTCGGCCCCCGCCGCCGACCACGGCTGGATGGGCTCGATCACCCAGTCCGCCCAGGACGTCGCCGCGCAGTACGACGACGTCGAGCTGCGGGTCGCCGAGGGCACCAACGACGTCAACCTCCAGATCTCCCAGGTCGAGACCTTCATCAACGACAAGCGTCGACGCCATCGTGCTGCTGCCCTTCGACGGTGCCGCGATGACGCCGGTCGCCCTGAAGGCGATGGAGGCCGGCATCCCGGTCATCAACGTCGACCGCGAGTTCGACGACCCCAACGCCGCCCGCGTCACCGTCCTCGGTGACAACTACGGCATGGGCGTCTCGGCCGGCCAGTACATCTGCGACAACCTCGACGGCAAGACCGACGCCGTGGTCGCCGAGATCGCCGGCATCGACTCGCTGCCGCTGACCCAGGACCGCAGCCAGGGCTTCAAGGACGCGCTCGCCGAGTGCGACCAGAACGTCGACAACCGCGTCGCCGCCGAGTTCACCGTCGAGTGGCGGCGAGGAGGCCGCGGCCAACCTGCTCCAGGCCGCGCCGAAGATCGACTTCCTGTGGAACCACGACGACGACCAGGGTGTCGGGGTCCTCGCGGCGATCAAGAACGCCGGCCGCGACGAGTTCACCATGATCGGCGGCGCCGGCTCGGCCAACGCCATGCGCGACATCAAGTCGGGCGACAGCGTGCTCAAGGCGACGGTCATCTACCCCTCGACCCAGGCCGCCGACGGCATCAAGCTGGCCCGCCTGCTGGTCCAGGGGAAGGCGCTCGAGCGACCTGGTCGAGGTCGAGGTGCCGCGCACGGTGCAGCTCTACGCGCCGGTCGTGACCGCGGACAACGTCGACCAGTTCATCGACACCGCGTTCGAGTCCTGACCGCAGGCCCTGGGCCAGGGCGACCACGGCCGGTGGGCCGGGCCCACCCATCCAGCCCGGCCCACCGGCCACCAGGATCCTCGGAACGGAGCATCCCCTCGATGACCAGCACCAACGCCCCACCCTCGCGGTGGGCATGGTGGGCCACGCCTTCATGGGCAGCCGCCCACTCCCAGGCCTGGCGCACCGCGCCGCGCTTCTTCGACCTCCCGCTCGACCCCGGTCATGCAGGTCGTCTGCGGCCGCGACGCCGCCCGGGCCGCCGAGGCGGCCGAGCGGCTCGGCTGGGCCGAGTCGGAGACCGACTGGCGGCGGCTGGTCGAGCGCCCCGACATCGACCTCGTCGACATCTGCACCCCCGGCAACACCCACGCCGAGATCGCGATCGCCGCGCTCGAGGCCGGCAAGCACGTGCTCTGCGAGAAGCCGCTGGCCAACACGCGTGGCCGAGGCCGAGGCGATGACCGCGGCCGCCGAGCGCGCGGCCGCAGGACGGCGTACGCGCCATGGTCGGCTTCACCTACCGCCGCGTCCCGGCCATCGCCCTGGCGCGGCAGGCTGGTCGCAGGAGGGCCGGATCGGCGAGGTCCGCCACGTGCGGGCGCAGTACCTCCAGGACTGGATCGCCGATCCCGAGGCGCCGCTGTCGTGGCGGCTCGACAAGGCCAAGGCGGGCTCCGGCGCGCTCGGCGACATCGGCGCGCACATCATCGACCTCACCCAGCACATCACCGGCGAGCAGATCACCGAGGTCTCCGGCCAGCTCGAGACGTTCGTCAAGGAGCGGCCGGTCGCCACCGGAGCACGCGGCCTGTCCGGCGGTCGGCCGGACGAGGGCCGCGGCCCCGTCACCGTCGACGACGCCGCCGTCTTCATCGCCCGGTTCACCGGAGGCGGGCTCGGCGTCTTCGAGGCCACCCGGTTCGCCACCGGCCGCAAGAACGCGATCCGGATCGAGATCAACGGCTCGGCCGGCAGCCTGGCCTTCGACTTCGAGGACATGAACGTCCTGCAGCTCTTCGACGCCGCCGAGCCGGCCGAGACCGCCGGCTTCCGGCGGATCCTGGTCACCGAGGCGGACCACCCCTACGTCGCCGCCTGGTGGCCGCCCGGCCACGGCCTCGGCTACGAGCACGGCTTCACCCACCAGGTGGTCGACCTGGTCCGCGCGATCGCCGGGGGTGAGCAGCCCGAGCCGTCGTTCGCCGACGGGCTGCAGGTCCAGCGCGTGCTCGCGGCCGTCGAGACCAGCTCCGACACCCGTTCCTGGCAGGAGATCAGCCCATGAGCAGCACCGACTACACCCCTCGTCCTCGAGGACAAGTTCTCCTTCGGCCTCTGGACCGTCGGCTGGCAGGGGGTCGACGTGTTCGGCCCGGCCAGCCGGCCGCTGCTCGACCCGGTCGAGGCGACCTACAAGCTCGCCGAGCTCGGCGCCGCCGCCGTCACCTTCCACGACGACGACCTGCTGCCCGACGACGCCGCGCGCGACGCGACGCTGGAGCGGTTCTCGAAGGCGCTGGCCGACACCGGGCTGCGCACCGAGATGGTGACCACCAACCTGTTCAGCCACCCGGTCTTCAAGGAGGGCGCGCTGACCGCCAACAACCGGGAGGTACGCCGCTACGCGCTGGCCAAGCTGCTGCGCAACATCGACCTCGCCGCCTCGCTGGGCGCCGAGACGTTCGTGATGTGGGGCGGCCGCGAGGGCGCCGAGCACGGCGGCGGCAAGAACATCCGTGCCGCGCTCGACCGGATGGTCGAGGGGCTCGACACGCTCTGCGCCTACGTGCGCGACCAGGGCTACACGATGCGGTTCGCGCTCGAGCCGAAGCCCAACGAGCCGCGCGGCGACATCCTGCTGCCGACCATCGGTCACGCGCTCGCCCTGATCGGCGAGCTCGAGCACCCCGAGATGGTCGGCCTCAACCCCGAGGTCGGGCACGAGGAGATGGCCGGGCTCAACTTCGCCCACGGCATCGCCCAGGCGCATGTGGCACGACAAGCTGTTCCACGTCGACCTCAACGGCCAGCACGGGCCCGCGGTTCGACCAGGACCTGCGGTTCGGTGCCGGCAACCTGCGCGGCGCCTTCTGGACCGTCGACACCCTTCTGGGCGGCGGCACCGCCAACCGCTACGACGGCTACGTGCACTTCGACTTCAAGCCGCCGCGGGCCGAGGCCATCGACGGCGTCTGGGAGTCGGCCCGCGCCTGCATGCGCAACTACCTGATCCTGCGCGAGCAAGGCGCTGGCCTTCCGCGCCGATCCCGAGGTCGCCGCCGCGATGGCGGCCGCCGGGGTCGCGCGAGCTCGACCTGCCGACCGTGGCCGAGGGCGAGTCGCTCGACGACCTGCGCGCCGGCGACGTACGACATCGAGGCGCTGGGCCAGCGCAGCATCGGCCAGGAGGCGCTCGACCAGCTCGCCATGGAACACCTGCTCGGCGTCCGCTGAGCGTCGCCGGACCCGCATCGACCAAGGAGGAAGAACGATGCCTCGTCCGATCACGCTGTTCACCGGCCAGTGGGCCGACCTGCCCTTCGAGGAGGTGGCCCGGCTCGCCAGCGGAGTGGGGCTACGACGGCCTCGAGATCGCCTGCTGGGGCGACCACCTCGACCCCTGGCAGGGCGCCGAGGACGACGCCTACATCCAGGGCCAAGCTCGACCTGCTGGAGAAGTACGGCCTCCAGGTCTTCGCGATCTCCAACCACCTCAAGGGCCAGGCGGTCTGCGACGACCCGATCGACGCCCGGCACCAGGCGATCCTGTCCGCGCAGGTCTGGGGCGACGGCGACCCCGAGGGCGTGCGCCAGCGCGCGGCCGAGGAGATGAAGCTGACCGCGCGCACCGCCCAGCGGCTCGGCGTGAAGACGGTGATCGGCTTCACCGGCTCGTCGATCTGGAAGTACGTCGCGATGTTCCCGCCGGCCTCGGAGGACATGGTGGCCGCGGGCTACCGGGACTTCGCCGACCGCTGGAACCCGATCCTCGACGTCTTCGACGAGTGCGGCGTGCGGTTCGCCCACGAGGTGCACCCCTCCGAGATCGCCTACGACTACTGGACGACGGTCGCGGCGATGGAGGCGATCGGCCACCGGCGAGGCGTTCGGCCTCAACTGGGACCCGTCGCACTTCGTGTGGCAGGACCTCGACCCGGTCGGCTTCCTGTGGGACTTCAAGGACCGGATCTACCACGTCGACTGCAAGGACGCGAAGCGCCAGACCGGCAACGGCCGCAACGGCCGGCTCGGCTCGCACCTGCCCTGGGCCGACCCCCGCCGCGGCTGGGACTTCGTCTCGACCGGCCACGGCGACGTGCCGTGGGAGCAGTGCTTCCGGATGCTCAACACCATCGGCTACGACGGCCCGATCTCGGTGGAGTGGGAGGACGCCGGCATGGACCGGCTCGTCGGCGCCCCCGAGGCGCTGGAGTTCGTCCGCCGGCTCGCCTTCGACGCCCCCGAGGCGGCCTTCGACGCGGCGTTCGCGACCAAGGAGTAGCGCCCACGCACGCTGGTTGAGGAGGTCGCGCAGCGACCGTCTCGAAGCCCACGCAAGGAAGGCAAGCTCGCGCGGCGCGGTGGTTGAGAAGGGCGTTCTGCGCCCGTCTCGAAACCCCCGCAAGAATTTCTCAAGTAGGTTTCAGAACCCCTGTGGATACAGGGGTTTCCGGGCTCCGACTGTCGGTGCCTGGTGGTTGAGTTGGTCCCACGATGACCTCGACCCGTGAGCCGCTCCCGATCCGGGACGGCGATGACCCCGCAGCCGTGTTGGCCTGCGCGCGGGCGCAGAAGGCGGCCGAGGACGACGAGGCCCGCGCAGGTCATGATCGCCGCGGTCCGGTGGGCGGCGATGCACTCGATGGACTCGCTGGTCGGGCCGGTCGATGAGTGGCACGAGTCGATGCTGCCGCTGGGTGGCCAGGGGTGCCCGGAGGTCGCGGGAGTTCGCGGTCACCGAGTTCGCCGCGGCGTTGGGCCGCACCACCGACTCCGGCCGCAGGTATCTCTCCCAGGCGGTGGAGGGCTTCTACCGGTTGAGGCGGTGCTGGGCCCGGCTGGTGGCGGGGGAGCTGCCGGCGTGGAAGCTCGCCATGGTCGCCGACCTCACCCTGTGCCTGTCTCCGGAGGCGGCGGCGTTCGTGGACGCGAAGGTCGCACCGTTCGCCCACAAGGTCGGCCCGGCCCAGCTGGCCCGGTTGATCGAGGAGGCCAAGGCCAGGTTCGACCCCGAGGCGCTGGAGGCCGAACGGCTCGCCGCGGCGGAGGCCGGGCACTTCGACATCGCCCTGGCGCACGTCGGTGTGACGGGCCGGGTCCGGGTCGACGGTGATGTCGACCTCGCCGACGCCCTCGACCTGGAGGCCGCCGTCGCCGCCGATGCCCACGCGCAGCTCCTGCTCGGCTCGACCGACTCCCTTGACGTACGCCGGGCCAAGGCGGTCGGCAACCTCGCCCGCCACCAGCCCACCCTCGACCTGCCGACGACGACCAACGACCAGCCGAAGCCGCAGCCGCGGCGCCGGAAGCGTGAGGTGGTGCTCCACGTCCACCTCGAGCACGCCGCGGTCCTCGGCGCCGGCGGCCTCGCCCGACTCCAAGAGGCCCGTGGCCCGGTCACGGCCGAGCAGGTCCGGGAGTGGTGCGCCCAACCCGATGCCCAGATCACCGTCCAACCGGTGATCGATCTCGCCGAGCACCTCCATGTCGGCTCCTACGAAGCGAGCGCGCGGCTCAAGCTGCAGACCCAGCTGCGTGACCTGATCTGCGCCTTCCCCTACTGCTTCAGACCCGCCGAGAAGTGCGACTGCGACCACCGCGTCCCACACGACCCCGACCGAGACGACGGCGGACCCACGTGCTCGTGCAACCTGACCCCGGCCTGTCGCGGCCACCACCGCGCCAAGACCACCGGCGGCTGGACCTATGTGACCGTCGAACCCGGGGTCTACCTGTGGCGCAGCCCCCTGGGCTATGAGTACCTCAAAGACCCCACCGGCACCCTCGACGTCACCCCGACCGAAGAACGCCGCAAGCTGGCCCGCGAGTTCCGCGGCCACTTCGCCGAACCCTGACCACCCCGCCCCACACCCCGCCCGGCACCACGCGAGCGGGGATCGTGGCGCGCCGCAAGCTGGGCATGCAGTCCCTTCACAGCTCCCTTGCCGCCGACAGGTTCGCGTCGACGGGCAGCGGCACCGTCGAGCGGGGAACGTCGAGCAGCACATGGTTGCGCGTCCGTCACGCATCCCTGCCTTCACAGGCCGATCCTGTTGACCGCGTACGTCGCCTCCTCCACGGTGAACTGCGCGCCGTACGGACTCGACAGCTGGTCGATGAGTCCCTGGCGAGAGAAGGAGGAGAAGTCGAGAACTCCTTGGCCGAGCGGACCGCCTGCTGCTTCCAGTCGCGTCCAGCTGGTCGACGGCCGACGGGCGTCATCGACCTTGAAGCCGGATCCATACTCCGACGACAGCTGGTCGATGAGGCCCTGCCGACTGAACGCGGAGTAGTCCAGGTACTCCTCGGCGTTTTCCAACGCGTTCTCGATGGCAAGGGTGATCTGCGACCTGGTTGGATCGCTCGGGAACGCATCCACCGAGTCAGCAACGCCGTCACTGTCGATGTCCTCGCTGCAGGTCGGATCCTGGGGGAAGTCGTCGAGTCGATCAGCAACGCCGTCACCGTCGCTGTCCTTGCTGAACTTCGCATCTGTGGGGAAGTCGTCGTCGGGATCGGGGACGCCGTCGCCGTCCGTGTCGACGTCGTACGCCGTCTGGACCTTCGGATCGCCGGGAAGGAAGTCGTCTTCGTCGTTCACTCCGTCGCCGTCGGTGTCGACGGGTGCCGGCTCTGTCGCAGGCTCGGAGACCGCAGCCGTCGGGGTCGTCTCGTCGGCCTCTGATTCGGCGGCGCCTCCTGAGTTGGTGTCTGACGCGACGGTGTCCTGGTCCTTCTCTTTCGGGTCTTCGCCCCCTGCTGCGGCGCCAACTATGACCAGGATCAAGATGAAGGCTGCCGCGCCACTGAGGATGGGGTGGCGCCGGAGCCAGTTCTTCTGACTTCCGGTCGTGGATCGGTCTCGGAACGTTGGCACTCAAGCCCGATGTGGCCCGCTCGCAGGACAGTTGAAGACTGGAAGCTGAGGACAGGCGCAGTGGCTGCTCTGTCCACACGATTGCCATCCCAGTACCAGGCTGTTGTCCCGGCACGTGGGCCACACGGTAAGCCGGCCTGGCGGAGTGGTGCTGCTCGATCGCGTCGGTAATCCGTGTTCGCGACATCTGAGCCGCGAGCGCTTTGCACGCTAAGCCGCCATCGACGCTGACTGGCATGCCCCGTCGGGGTCATTCTTGCGTGACCATGGCGAGCAGCCTTCTGGCCCCGCACGTGGCTCAGTTGAGGTCACCCGACACGACGCACATTCTGGAAGGGAGCAGAGCGATGCGGCCATACGTGCCGCCGAGGGCGCCGACGGAGCCGCAAGCCTCGGCCCACGGCCCGTGCACGGCTCGGCCGGCAGGCAACATCGGCGCTAGGTGCTCAGGACCGCGACACGACGATGACTGTCTTGTCGCCGGTGCGGCCGACGGCGTGCTCGAACGCCTCGGCCGAATGCTCGAGGGGGAAGTGGTCGCTCACCAGGTCGTCGAGGTCGATGCCGGTCGTCGCGAGCTCGATCGCCCGGCGTAGGTGTCGTGCATCCGCCTGACCATCACGAAGGTGAGCCCCTTGCGGCGGGCCGCGGCGGCCGGGAAGGCGGACCGCGGGTCGGAGGGGATGCCGCCGAGGGCCACCCGGGCGCCGGGACGTGCGCACGCGACGGCGGTCGCGATCGCGTCGTCCGTGCCTGCCATCTCGACGACGACGTCCACGCCACGACCCGCGGTGATCTCCATGAGCTCGTCCTCGACCGCGTCCGGCGCCCAGGCCGCGTCCGCACCGAAGCGCAGCGCGGTCGAGCGACGATGCTCGAGCGGCTCGGAGACGAAGACCCGCGCGGCTCCCGCGCGGCGCGCGACCGCGCCCGCGAGCACGCCGATGGGACCGCCGCCCACCACGAGGACGTCGTGAGCCGGACGGACGTGGGCGAGCTTGACGGCGTGGATCGCCACGCCCAGGGGTTCCAGCAGCGCGCCGGCGTCGTCGCTGAGGGAGTCCGGGCAGCGGGACGAGGAGCTCGTCGGGCCACTGCAGCCGCTCCTGGAGACCACCGTCGGTGGTCCGCGTGGCCGGCGAACCGCACGTCGGGGCAGAGGTTGGCGTGCCCCTCGCGGCACGACTCGCACTGTCCGCACGGGATCGCCGGGTCGACCGCCACTCGCCGGCCGGCGAGCGGCCCGTCGAGCGCCACGCCGGCGAGCTCGTGACCCGGCACCACCGGCGAGTCGAGGGAGACCTCGCCGGTGCCGCCCTCGGCGTACCAGTGGAGATCGGACCCGCACAGCCCCACCGAGGTGACGGCGACGGTGGACCAACCGGCACGTGGTGCGGTCGGGCTTCCGGACTCCTCCACGCGGACGTCGCCGACGGCGTAGAGCTTCGCGACGCGGTGCACGGTCCTCATCATCACCGATAGACCTGAGCGACCGGTTGGCCGGATCTGACGCATCGCTGGCCGGACTCACCCTCGACGGCCGGCGGCTCCTCGGCGAGGGTCGGTCGTCGTGAGGACGTTGTTGGAGGAGCAGTACGCCGTCCTCGCCGACTGGCTCGACGAGGTGCCGGTGAGTGACCACCTCGGCGAGCCGGTCGGGCTCGGGGACTGGACGGTGCGCGAGCTCGTGGCGCACCTCGGGCTGGGCATCGGGCTGTCGCGCTACGTCGTGGCGGCGGAGCCCGGCGCCGTCCCGCTGTCGCTCGGCGACTACGTCCGCGCCTACCCGCCGGCCTCGGAGCAGATCGCCGCGATGACCCGCGAGATCATGGCGAGCTTCGGCGACGACCTGGTCGGCGGCTTCCGGCGTACGGCGGCGGAGGCGTTCGCCGCCCTCGACGAGACGCCCGGCGAGGTGTTCCAGGCCCGCCGCGGACCGATCACCCGCGACGACTTCCTGATGACCCGGCTGCTCGAGCTGGTCGCCCACGGCGACGACCTGCAGCGCGCGCTCGGCCGGGCGGACGCGCCGTTGCTGCCCGAGGCGGTCGGGGCGGTCAGCGCCGCGCTCGCAGCGGCGTACGAGGAACGGTCCGGCGCCGCCTCGGCGACGGCACGGGCTCGACTGGATCCGGCGTGCCGCCGGCCGGGTGCCGAGCGACGACCCGCACCTGCCGTTGCTCTGATCCAGCCACGTCGAGTCAGGCCGGGCGCACCCACGCCGACTGCCAGGGACCGAGCACCAGCCGGTCGACCTGCTGGTCGCTCAGCACGTCACGGCCGCGCAGGCGCGAGCGCCACTTCGCCGCTCACGTTGGTGATGCAGAGCAGCTCGTCGTGGCTGCCCGCGCCCCGGCGGAGGGCGAAGACCCGGTCGTCGAGCAGCTCGACCCGCTGGGTGCCGAAGGGCGAGAAGGCTCGAGGCCGCGGCGTACGTCGAGCAGGTGGCGCAGCCCTCGAAGACGCCCGGCGCCGGGGGTCATCGCGCAGCTCGCACCAAGCCGATCGGCGTCGAGTACGGCGCGGTTGATCCTCCGGTTGATTCGGCTGGTCACCATGCCCTCGAGGTCCGGCGGTGAGCCGACGAGCGAGTGGTAGTAGACGGCCGGCACTCCGAGGAAGGCGAAGAGGATGCTGTGCGCCGCCAAGGCCTTGGCGGTCAGGGTCGCCGGGTCGTGAGCCTCTTCGACCGTGCACAAGGCATCGAGATAGCTGAGGTTGAGCTCGTAGACGCTGCGCGACCCGTCGGGGTGGCGCGCCCACGAGACCCGTCCACCGTGAGACCGCGTGCGTTCCACGAGCTCGGCGCGCTCCTGGTCGTCCAGGATGCCTTCGGTGGCGCGCAGCCCGATGCCGTCGTGGCTGGCGAGGAAGTTGAACCAGGTGGCGGTGTCGCTGACCGGCCCAACGCCGCGGGCCCAGGCGCTGAGCCGGGCGGTCGACTCGGCGACGAACGAGTGCAGCACGAGAGGGGGCAAGGCGAACTGGTAGACGAGGTTTGCCTCGTCGTGGCCGTCGCCGAAGTAGGAGATGTTCTCCGCGTGCGGCACGTTGGTCTCGGTCAGCAGCCGCGCGCCCGGCGCGATGTGGTCGACCAGCACTCGCCACAGCTTGATGACGGCGTGAGTCTGCGGCAGGTGCAGGCACGGCGTGCCTGACTCCTTCCACAGGAACCCGATCGCGTCGAGCCGCACCGCCGACGCCCCCCGGGCAGGTAGCCGAGGAGTACGTCGGTGAGCTCAAGGAGCACCGGGGCTGATGCACGTCGACGTCGACCTGATCCTCACCGAAGGTCGTCCATGCCCAGGCCTTGGTGCCGTCCGCGCGCGAGAACGCGTGGTGCAGCGGCGTGGTCCGGGTCGCACGACTCGCGAGTCGTCGAAGTCGGGGTCGCGCTCGACGTAGAAGCCCTCGTACGCCGGGTCGTCGGCTAGCCAGCCGAGGAACCATGGGCTGCTGCTTGAGGTGTGGTTGGCGACGAAGTCGAACATCACCGCGTGGTCGCGCGCGAGGTCCTCGACGTCGCACCACGTCCCAAGAGCGGGGTTCACCTGTGCGGTGGTCGACGACTGCGAAGCCGTCGTCGGAGGTCCACGGAAACATCGGCAGGAGGTGCACGTCGCTGACCACGTCGTCGACGTGGTCACGGAGGAAAGCGGCCAGAGTGTGCAGTGGGGTCTCGCCGGGGCGGCGGATGGCGTCGCCGTAGGTGATCAGACAGGCGGTGCGTTCGGTGATTGGTTCGACCGTCCGGCCGGCCATCAGGGCGCTGTAGCGGCTGGCGAGGGCGAGCAGCTCGGCGGAGACCGCGGGTGCGGCCGGGTAGAGGATGCGACGAGGGGATTGCACACGGGCGGGAAGCGTGTCGGCGGTCATGCGGCGGCCTCGGCCAGGGAGACGTCGGCTGCCCGCGGACGCCTCCAGCCGCAGGGGTGACCCGGTGCCTCCGTCGCGAGCAGCTCTGGACCGTCGCGAGACCCCATTCGTCGAGCTCGACCACCCGGTCGGAGAAGGAGCGCAGGCCGCCGTACTGTCGGGCCGCGGCGGCCCACCGCTCCCGTTGGGAGTACGACGGGCCGGGCCACGACGCAGTCGGGGTCGTTGACCCAGAGCCGGCCCTGCTGCCAGGCCCTGGCCGCCATCGGCATCAGTCCGCGCAAGCCGGTCGAGCCGTCCTCACCGCCCTCGTGGAAGGTGTCGGGGGAGACGCGCATGGCGTCGACCAGCCCGACGCTGGGCAGCAGGGGTGCACCACAGCCGACCAGGTAGACATCTGGCCCCACGACCTCGCGGATCAGCTCGAGCCCGGAGCGATAGGCGGCGACTCCCGTCGAGACGCGCCGGCGTACAGGAAGTCCAGTTTGAGGTAGTCGATGCCCAGCGCGACCAGCCGCTGCAGGTGCGTGGTGAGCAGCTCGCGAACCCCGGGGTGGGTGAGGTCCAGGCCGACGAGTCCTGGCCCCAGTTGCTACCGGCCGGGCCGATGAGCCAGTCGGGGTGCTCGCGGGCCAGCGTGGTCTCGGCGCCGACGAGGAACGGCGCCAGCCAGAGCCCCGCCCGGCGTGCCGGTGCCACGGATCCGGTCGACCAGCGCCGGGAGGGACGCCGAAGCGCGTGGCCTCGACCAGCCCCTCGCCCAGCCCAGGGCTCCAACCGTCGTCGATCTGCACCACGTCGACCGCGAGGTCGTGCCGGCGAAGGCCACGAGGTTCTCCTCGACGTCGGCGGCGGTGACGTCCTCGAAGTAGCGGTACCAGGAGCACCACACCCGGGGCGGCGTCGCTCGGCGGTGCCCGGCAGCCTACGGTCACCGTACGCAGAGAGAGGCCGTCGGCCGTCGGGTGGCGGTGCGGGTCCACCGGACCAGTCGACCGGACCACGACGTGGTCGCCGCCAGCTCGGCCGGAGGGTGGGCACGTCACGCGAGGTCGGTCGTCGCGTAGCGGCGCGCGGGCTCACCCGCGCCGGGGTCGACGACGAGCAGCCCCTCGCCCTGGAGCCCGGCGTCCGCCACGGGCGCCCCCGGGCGGAACCGCATCAGGTGCTGCCAGCCGTGTGCGGAGCGGGGCGCGTCGCGTCGGCGGGGTACCAGTGGCCGGGCTCCAGCTCTGCCAGCCCTCGGCGTAGACCCGCGCCGGGTCGGGGTCGACCGGGACCTCGTCGATGACCTCGGGCACGGTCCGGCGACCCGCCACGCACGGGACGCCGCCCCGCTCGGCCGAGTCGCGGGCCGCGAGCACCAGCCGCACCGACCGGGCGGCATCGGCGGCGGAGTTCTCCGGCTCCCGGTCCTCGGCGACCGCGCACATCAGCTCGCCCATCGGCGGCGGCGAACCGTCGACGAACCAGGCTCCGGTGAGCGGCACCGGCGTGCTGGTGGTGCCGTCGTCCAGCTCGAGCCGGTCGGAGTCGAGGAGCACGCTGCCGCGCAGCGTGCCCGTGGTGCCGTGCACCCAGAACGGGCAGCCCGGGTGCGAGGTCACGTTGCTGCCGGTGATCCGCAGCGTCGCCGTCGCGCCCGAGCCGGTGGCCATCGAGAGCGTGGCCGACCACGGGTTGTGGGCCTCGTCGGCTGGCCCGGCACCCGGCAGTCGACCGCCTGCACCGAGGTCGACCGGCCCCGGCGCCGCCGTCGGCAGCCAGGTGCGGGTGATGTCGACCCAGTGCAGGAGGTAGTCGGTGAGCAGCATGTGCGGCACGTCGTCGAACGGCGTGCCGGCCAGCGGCGGCAGCGGCTTGTCGTGCAGGTGGGTCACGCCGACGATCTCGCCGATGGCGCCGTCGCGGACCAGCAGCGAGGCGGCCCGCCAAGGGGCGCCCAACGCCCGTTGTGGTTGACCGCGACCCGGACACCGGCGGCCCGGCGCGCGCCAGCACGGCCGGCAGCCGGGCCAGGTCATCCGCGGACAGCGTCAGCGGCTTCTGGGCGAGCACGTGCTTGCCGGCGTCGACCGCGGCCGCGATCCAGTCCAGCCGGCCCTCCGGCCCCGTGGCGAGGTCGACGTAGCGCACCTCGGGATCGGCCAGCAGCTCCTCGGCGCTGGCGTAGACGCGGCCGACGAAGGGGAACCGGTCGCGCACCCCGCGGTGGTCTCGGGTCGCCGGCTCCAGACGCCGACCACCCCGACGGCGTACTGCTCGTAGGCGGGAGGTGGGCCGACTGGGCGATGGTCCCCGCACCAGGATCGCCACACCGCCGACGGTCGGCGGGGAACGTGGCGCGGTGTCCGGGGGTCACGCGTCCCCCGGGGCCGCGGGGAAGCGAAGCACCGCCTGCAGGACCGCGGGGTCACCGGCGTCGAGCCGCGCGAAGATCGCGGCGACGTCGGCCGCCTCGACCACGTCGGTCACCAGGGACCGTAGTCGACCCGGCCGCGGCGTACCTGCTCCATGAACGTGCGGACCAGCCGGGGCTGGTCCCAGCGCGGCCCGAGCGCGACGGGCGTGCCCGAGATCTGGCTGGCCACGATCCGCACGCGGTTGTGGTGGAACTCCTCGCCGAGCCGCAGGTGCTCGGCACCGCCCTGGTAGAAGCCGGAGGCGACGACGGTCCCGTCGACCACGACCGAGCGCACCGCCTCGTGCAGGGCCCGGTCGTTGCCGCTCAGCTCGATCGCCGAGTCGACGCCCCCGGGCGCCCAGTCGCGGATGAGCGGGCCGGCGCCGCCCTCGACGTCGGCTGCACCACCTCGGTCGCGCCCATGGCGCGGGCCGCGTCGAGGCGGCGCGGCAGGGCGTCGACCGCGATCACGTCGGCGCCGGCGAGGGTGGCCAGCCGGGTGGCGAGCAGCCCGATCACGCCCTGACCGAAGACGGCGACCCGGTCGCCGAGCCGCGCCTCGGCCGCGAGCACCGCGTTGAGCGCGATCGAGCCGACCCGCGCGAAGGTGCCGGACATCGGCGTCGTCGGCGGTCCAGACCCGGTCGGCGCACGGCGGCGGCCGGGACGACCGCCTCGCTGCGGTGGCCCCAGATGCCGTGCACGACGTCGCCCACCGGCCGGTGCCGTCCACGTCGTCGGCGACCTCCACGACCTCGCCGACCTCGGAGTAGCCCCAGCCCTGGACCGGGTAGGCGAAGGTCGGCGCGCCCGGGCACGAAGAGCCGGCGCGCGGCGTCCCAGCGTGCCGGTGAGGTAGGGGTTGGAGCCGCGGTAGGCGGTCAGCTCGGTGCCGGCGGAGATGCCGGAGTACCAGGTGCGGACCCGCACCGAGCCCGGCAGCAGCGGCTGGGCCTCGCACGGGACCAGCGCGACCTCGTAGGGCGCGGTGAACGACACGACCTCGGGCACGGGCGTCCTCCTCGGACGGGTGTGACGGGATGGAGCGGAGGGGCAAGCGGTCAGCCCTTCTCGGCGCCGGCGGTGAGGCCGCCGGCCAGCCAGCGCTCGCTGAGGAAGAACAGCACGATGATCGGCAGGGTCAGGATGACCGAGCCCGCCATCAGCACCGTGGTCGGGGACCTCGATGCTGCCGGACAGCTGCGACAGGCCCAGCGAGACCGTCCAGTTGTCCCCTTCTCGACGAGGAACAGCAGCGCGAAGAGGAACTCGTTCCAGGCGATCATGAAGACGAACAGCGCGTTGGAGGCGATGGCCGGCAGGGCCAGCGGCAGGCTGACGTGCCGCATCGCCTGGAGCCGGGTGCAGCCGTCGATCGCCGCGGCCTCCTCGAGGCTGGCCGGGATGGTGTCGAAGTAGTTGCGCAGCATGTAGATCGAGACGGCCGCGACCTGGGCGACGTAGACGATCGAGCAGGCCGGTCAGCGTGCCGCGCTGCTCGATCCGGGTGAAGAACACGAACAGCGGGATGGCCAGCAGGATGGCCGGGAAGAAGTAGACGCCCAGGAAGATCGCGCTGATCTGGCGCCGCCCGAAGAACTCGAGGCGGCTGACCGCGTAGGCCCCGGGGATCGGCACCAGCAGGCTGAGCACGACCGTGCCGATCGCGACGATGAAGCTGTTCTTGATGAAGGTGAGGAACCCTGACCGCCGTCGTCTGTGGAGGCCAGCACGTCCTTGTAGGTGCCGAGGTCGATCTCGCCCGGGTCGGGCCACAGCGCCCCCGGGTCCTGGAGCACGGCGTCGAGCGGCCGGAACGACAGCAGCACCATGTAGTAGAAGGGGAACAGCGTGATGACCAGCAGGAAGACGATGAACGCCGGCCGCAGCACGCCGAGCACTCCGCTCGACGGCGTCGCGGCTCAGGTCGGCGGTGCGGATCGAGGGCAGCGACGCTGCGTGTCATGCCACCTCCTCGGACCGGCCGAACAGCTTGAGGTAGACGGCCACCAGCACGGCGAGGATCGCGGCCAGCACCAGGGCCTGGGCGGCCGCGGCGCCGATGTCGCCCGGTTGATCAGGTAGTCGTAGACCCGGACCGCGACCACCTGGGTGCCGGTGCCGCCACCGGTGAGCAGGTAGATGTCGTCGAAGTTGTTGAAGGTCCAGATGAAGCGGAGCACGGTGAGCACCGCGATCGTCGGCAGCAGCTGCGGCAGCACGATGTAGCGGAACCGCTGGGTCGGGGTGGCGCCGTCGACGATGGCCGCCTCCTCCAGGGCTCGGGGATGGCCTGCATCCGGGCGGTCAGGAAGAGGAAGGCGAACGGGAACGACCGCCAGCCCTCGAACAGCACCACCGTGAGCAGCGACTGGCTGACGTGCAGGTCGAGGCCGAACAGCGAGACGGGCTGGCCGAGCTCAGGAACGCGATCGGCTCGTCCCAGCCCAACAGGGTGGTGCCGTAGTGGTTCACGATGCCGAACTGCGGGTTGAGCATCGTCGTCCACACGAAGGTCGCCGCGACGACCGGCGCGACGTAGGGGACGAGCATGCAGGCGCGGACCAGCCCCGGCCGCGGAACGGCCTCCGCAGGGCGAGGGCCGCCACCAGCCCGAGCCCGATCGCGCACGCGGTGCCACAACGGAGTAGATGAGCGTGGTGACAGCGCGTCGACGAAGCCGGGCGAGGTGAGCACTCGTTGAAGTTGTCGAGGCTGTAGTCGCCGATGAACCCGGTGCTGCCGCAGGTTGAGCAGCCGCACGTTCTGGAAGGCCAGCGAGACGGTCCACAGGATCGGCAGGACACCATCGCGAAGACGATCACGACCGTGGGCGAGATCAGCAGGTAGCCGGTGCGGCGGTCCTCGCGGGCTCGGGCGGAGCGCCCTCGCCGGGGCGGCGGGTCGGGCGGCACCGGGTGGGGTGCCTCGACCGTCGCCCCGGCGGGAGCGGCGGGACCGCTGGAGGTCACAGCGAGTCCTGCGGCTGCCTGGATCGCGTCGGCAGCCTCTTGGCCGCGTCCTCGGCGGACGTGCCGTTGGACACCTTGTTGACCGCGTTGGCCACCGGCTGCTCGCCCTGGATCGCGCCGAGCAGGTCACCCTGGCCCTGCGGGATCGCCCAGCGCTTCAGGGTGTCGGCGCCCGCGGTGAGGGCATCGATGACCTCCGGGCCGTAGAACTCCGAGAGCGGCGCCTTGGTGTCCACGCCGACATCCATGCCGGCCCAGGCGTCGGAGTACTCGGTGGAGCCGGGCGAGGCGCCGGAGCGGACCGGGATCTTGCCCTCGGGCGCGATCGCGATCCACGGCTCGTAGCCGTCGGTCATCATGTATCGATGAACTGCTTGGCCGGGTCGGTGGCCGCCTCGGCCGGGATGGTCCACGAGGTGATCTCGCCGAAGGTGGCGGGCTCGTCGCCGGACGGGCCCTGCAGCGCGGTGACCACACCGCTGTTCTTGGCCAGGAACGCTGGGTCGTCCTTGCACTCCGGGCAGGTGGGCGGGGCGTCGTTCCGGAGCCCGGCGAGCTCGTCGAGGATGAAGCTCGACCAGATCACCATCGCGGCCTGGCCGGCGAAGTACGACGCCCGCGTGGTGTCGACGTCCTGGGCGCCGGTCGACCGAGTAGTCCTGCAGCAGCTGCCCGTAGAAGTCCAGCGCCTCGACGCACTCGTCGCTGTCGAAGGTCACGTCGCCGCTCGTCGTCGACGAGCTGGCAGTCGTTGCCGAGCCCGATCTCCTCGAAGGTCTGCTCGGTGAAGGCGTCGCCGGCCACGTTGGCGCCGACGAAGCCCGCCACGTCGGAGCTGTCGAGGGCCTTCGCGGCCGCGAGCACGTCGTCGTAGGTCGTCGGCGCGGCAAGCCCGGCCTTGTCGAAGAGGTCCTTGCGGTAGACGAGCAGCTGGACCCACGACTCGCTCGGCACCGCAAGGTGGGTGTCGCCGTCCGCGGTCAGCTCGAGGGCGCTGTCGCTGAACGTGCCGGCGTCGAGGTCGTCGATCACCTCGCCGACCGCATCGGTGTCGACGAGCTCGTTGGACGGAGAGCGTGCGCACCGGCCGAGCGGGAGGGCGCCGATGACGTCGGGCAGCTCGCCGGCCGCCGCGTTCGAGGTGAGGATCTGGTTGAACTGGTCCTCGGCCACCGCGCCAGCTTGACCTTGATGCCGGTCTTCGTGGTGAACGCGTCCACGATCGTCTGGGTGGCCGCACCCGGTCGGGCAGGTCCTCCTCGATCCAGACGGTGATCTTCTTGTCGTTGCTGCTCGCCGCCGCCCCCGTCGTCGTCGGAGCCGCAGGCGGCCAGGGAGGCGGCCACGATGGTCGCGGTCGCGAGGAGCGCTGCGGCCCGGGCCGCGGCGCGTGCGGTGTGTGGACATGGAGCCTCCGTCTGCGAGTGGCACGACTTTCGTCCAGACACTGGACCTATGTAGCACAGCTGTCAAGCATTTGATGTCCATCATTACGCATATCTGACTACAGGCGCCGTGCCCAACGGCCCCGGTGACATCCTCGAGCTGATCAGGCACGGTCGGGCCTCCACGCGAGGCGACGTGCTGAGGTCACCGGCCTGTCGCGGATGACCGTCGCGCAGCGGCTCGACGCCCGCCTGGGCGCCGGGCATGATCGTCGAAGGCGAGACCGGCGAGGCCACCGGCGGGCGCCGCCGCCGCAGTCTGGCCTTCAACAGCGCGCAGTCGCGGGTGGTGGCCGCCGCCGTGGACACGACCCACACGCGGATCGCGGTCACCGACCTGGGCGGCACTGTGGTCGGTGACACGAGATCGACGTGCCGGTCGAGGACGGACCGTCCGGTCGTGCTCGACCAGATCGCCGCCGCCATGGCCGACGCTGCTCGAGAAGCACGACGTCGCTCCTGCCGACCTGTGCGGGGCCGGGCTGAGCCTGCCCGGGCCGATCGACCCCGGTCCGGGCGGCCCAGCCAGCCGCCGATCCTGCCGGGCTGGGACGCCTACCCGGTCGCCGAGCACCTCCAGGCCGGCCTGCCCGGCGTACCCGTGCTCACCGCGAACGACGCGGACGCCGCCGCGCTGGGGGAGTACGCCGCCGGGCACGACGGGCTCCGGTCCCTGTGCCTGGTCAAGGTCTCCACCGGCATCGGCACCGGCATCGTCATCGACGGCCGCTCCTACACCGGCGCCGACGGTGGCGCCGGCGACATCGGCACGTCCGAACTCGCCGCGGTCGACGCGCTGTGCCAGTGCGGCATGCAGGGCTGCCTGGCCGCGGTTGCCAGCGGCCGCGCGGTGGCCGCCGAGCTGACCGCCCTCGGCACCCGGCCGCGGCCGGGCACGACGTGCGCGAGCTCTTGCGGGCGGGCAACGCTGACGCCGCCCGCCTGACCCAGCAGGCCGGCCGTCGCATCGGCGAGGTGATGGCCACCGTCGTGTGCCTCCTCAACCCCGAGGTGGCGCTCATCGGCGGGCCCTGGCGTCCGCGCCGCTGCTGGCCGGGAATCCGCGAGACGCTCTACCGCCGGCCTGCCGCGGGCGACCCGACACATGGCCCTGCAGCTCGGTGCCCTCGGCGAGGAGCCGCCGTCGTGGGGCTGACCCGGCTGGTGGTCGATCCACGAGTTCTCTCCCGGCGCGGTCAACCAGCGACTGCGTCACCTCAGCTCCTCCTGACGTCGTGCGGGCGGTACGGCGCCTCGAGCCGGGCCACGACGTCGTCGTCGAGCACCAGGTCGAGGGAGGCGAGCGCGTCCTCGAGGTGCCCGAGCTTGGTGGCGCCGACGATCGGCGCGGTGACACCGGGCCGGGTGCGCAGCCAGGCCAGCGCCACCTGCGCCGGCGGCCGGCCGAGCTCCGCGGCCACCTCGCACAGGACGTCGACCACGTCGAAGTCGTCGGGGCTGTAGAGGTACTCGGCGAGCGGGTCGTTGGCCGACCGCGTCGTCGCCTCGCCGCCGCCATCACGCGTGCGGCTGCCGGCGAGCAGCCCCCGGGCGAGCGGGGAGTAGGGCAGCACGCCGATGCCCTGGTCAAGGCAGAGCGGGATCATCTCGCGCTCCTCCTCGCGGTAGGCGAGGTTGTAGTGGTTCTGCATCGAGACGAACCGGTGCCAGCCGTTCTGCTCGGCGACGTGCTGGGCCTTGCGAACTGCCAGGCCCACATCGTCGAGGCGCCCGAGGTAGCGGACCTTGCCCGCCCGGACCAGCGAGTCGAGCGCCTCCATCGTCTCCTCGATCGGTGTCGCGTCGTCCCACCGGTGGATCTGGTAGAGGTCGATGTGGTCGGTGCCGAGCCGGCGCAACGAGGCGTCGGCGGCCGCCAGCACATGCTTGCGCGAGAGGCCGGAGTCGCCCGGTCGTTCCGACATCGGGTAGAAGACCTTGGTCGCCACGACGTACTCGTCGCGCGAGCCGAACAGCTCGCGGAGCAGCGCTCCGGTCACCTCCTCGCTGGCGCCGAGGTCATAGACGTCGGCGGTGTCGAAGACCGTGACGCCGCCCTCGACGGCGGCCCGGACGATCGGTCGCGCGCCGTCAATGTCGAGATGCCATTCCCGCTTGTTGTTGCTGCCGTAGCTCATCATGCCGAGCACGAGCGGCGACACGGCCAGGCCGCTGTTGCCGAGCGTCGTGTGGTCCATCACGATGGGTCTCCTTGGGTGGTGGTCGCGATGCGGTCGATGGGTGGCCGCGACGCCGGCGACCACGAGTGCGAGCCCGGCCAGGTCCTGGGAGCCGGGGAGCTGGTGAAGAAGCACGACGCCGCAGGCGGTGGCGGTCACCGGGAGGAGGGCGAGCAGGAGGCTGTACGTCGCGCGCGGCAGCCGGACCATCGCCAGCTGGTCGGTGAGGTAGGGGATCACGGTCGAGCAGACGCCGACCCCGAGGCCCCACAGCAGCCAGAGGCGGATGGTGCACGACCGGCAGGGCGGCAACCGACCCGAACGGCAGGCCGACGACGGCGCCGATCGCAACGGTCAGGCTGAGCCGGTCCAGCGCCACCCCGGGCCGCGCCGAGGGGATGTTGGCGAGCCGGTGCCCGATCACGATGTAGAGCACGAAGCCGACACAGTTGGCCGCCGCGAGGAGGATGCCGACCGGGGTGCCGGCGAGCCGGACCTGCGTCAGCAGCGCGACGCCGAGGACCGTGAGGGCGAGGGCCACACCGTTGCGGCGGCCCTCGCGAGCCCAGGGCCGCCAGCGCGATCACGCCGAGGAACTCGATGCCGGCCACCGTGGCCAGCGGCAGCCGGTCGAGGGCGAGGTAGAAGGTGGCGTTCATCGCGGCGAGGACGGTGCCGAGCGCCACGACGAGCCGCCGCTCCTCGGGGCTCGCGACGCGCCACGCGGTCCAGGGCGGTCGGATGAGCGCGAGCACGAGTGCGGCCGTGACCATCCGCAGCCAGGCGACGCCCATGACCGGAAGATGTGCGAAGAGCAGCACGGCGAACGACGGCCCGAGGTAGTGGAACGTCGCACCCGACGACCACGAGTCCGACACCCGGGCGCGGTCGGGCGCGGCGGGGCGGTGGTCAGGCTCACCCTTCATGATCGGTCGCATCCGGCGTACGTTGAAGGGCAATCCGCAGGCGACGAGTGTCCGATCTGCCTTGGAAATCGAAGGCGAAATTCAGTGGCAGACCTTGACAACTCTCGACGACGTCAACCGGTTGCTGCTCCGCGAGCTGCACGCCGACCCGCGGATCACCATGTCCGCCCTGGCCCGGAAGGTCGGGATGTCCGCGCCCGCGGTGACCGAGCGGGTGCAGCGGATGCAGCGCGCCGGCGTGATCACCGGCTTCCGCATGGACGTCGACCCGGCCGCCCTCGGCCTGCCCGTGGCCGCGTTCGTGCGGGTCCGGCCCGCGGCGCGCCAGCTCAGCAAGATCGCGGCGCTGGCTGAGTCGCTCGACCAGGTCAGCGAGTGCCACCGCATCACCGGCGAGGACTGCTTCCTCATCAAGGTGCACGCCGCGACCATCCCCGAGCTCGAGGCGACCCTCGACAGGTTCCTCATGTTCGGGCAGACGGTCTCGTCGATCGTGGTGACGACGCCGGTGCCGCCGAGGCCGCTGCCGATCCCGGACTGACTCTTGCCGACGGCCCGGGCCCGGGAGGACGCTGCCGTCATGACCGAGACCTCCCCCACCGTCGACCTGCTGCTCGAAGCCGTCGTGATCCCCGTCGTCCGACGTCGACCGCGCCAAGGACTTCTACGCCGGGCTCGGCTGGCGGCTGGATGCCGACTTCGCCTTCGACAACGGCTTCCGGGTCGTGCAGCTGAACCCGCCCGGCTCGCCGTGCTCGGTGCAGTTCGGGACCCGGATCACCGAGGCCGCGCCCGGCACCGCCGAGGGGCTCTACCTGGTCGTCTCGCGACATCGAGGCAGCCCGCGCAGGAGCTGACGTCGCGGGGTGCGGAGGTCAGCGACGTGTTCCACCCCGCGGAGCCCGGGCGCCCAGTTCCGCGCCGACGCGGGCGGGCGGGCGGCCGGGCCGGGAGCCGACGACGGCAGCTACAGCACGTTCGCGACCTTCGCCGACCCCGACGGCAACCGCTGGCTGATCCAGGAGGTGACGACGCGGCTGCCTGGCCGCGTCGATGCACCGCCGACGTCGTTCGGCTCGGTCGACGACCTGGCGCAGGCGCTGCGCCGCGCGGCGGCGGCCCATGGCGAGCACGAGGCTCGCGACGGCGGGACGTACGACGAGAACTGGCCGGACTGGTATGCGGCGTACCTGGTCGCCGAGGCGGCGGGCGCCGAGCTGCCGACCTGATGGCCCCCCTCCAGGACGCTCTGCACACCGAGATCGAGCGCTACGTCGAGCGCAACCCGCGCAGCGCGGCGCGTCACGAGCGGGCCGTGAAGTCGATGCCGGGCGGCAACACCCGCTCGATCCTGCACTTCGAGCCGTTCCCGCTCGCGTTCGAGCGCGGCGAGGACGCCTTCCTGTGGTCACTGGACGGCGACCGCTACGCGGACTTCCTCGGCGAGTTCACCGCCGGGCTCTACGGCCACTCACAGCGGGCGATCCTCGACTCCCTGCGCGACGCGCTCGACCGCGGGCTCAGCTTCGGGGGTGTCAACGAGCTGGAGCCCCGGCTGGCCGAGCTGATCTGCGCGCGGTTCCCGAGCGTCGACCTGGTGCGGTTCACCAACTCCGGCACCGAGGCCAACCTGATGGCGCTGGCGCTGGCCCTGGCGGTCACCGGGCGACGGAAGATCCTGGTCTTCCGCGGTGGCTACCACGGCGGCGTGCTCACCTTCGGTGAGACGCCGAGCCCCGTCACGGTGCCGCACGAGTGGGTGCTCGCCGACTACGACGACGTCGACGGCACCCGGGCGCTGATCCACGAGCACCGCCGCGACCTGGCCGCCGTGCTCGTCGAGCCCATGCTGGGCTCCGGCGGATGTGTGCCGGCGGGCCAGGAGTTCCTGGAGATGCTGCGCGCCGAAACCTCCGACGACGGGTGCCGTGCTGGTCTTCGACGAGGTGATGACCTCCCGGCTCTCTCCGGGCGGTCTCCAGTCCGTCGTGGGCGTGACGCCCGACCTGACCACCCTCGGCAAGTACCTCGGCGGGGGGCTCTCGTTCGGGGCCTTCGGTGGCCGGGCCGACCTGATGGCGGCCTACGACCCCACCCGGCCC
The DNA here is from genome assembly GCA_963793315.1 of uncultured Actinomycetota bacterium. GTDB lineage: Bacteria > Actinomycetota > Actinomycetes > Propionibacteriales > Nocardioidaceae > Nocardioides. The sequence continues at coordinate 230,199 of CAWBZR010000012.1, forward strand.
GGGGCCCTCTTCCACGCCGGCACCTTCAACAACAACGTGCTGACGATGAGCGCCGGCATCGCCGGCCTCGAGCAGGTCCTCGACGACGCCACGCTCGCCGCGGTCAACGAGCGAGGCGACCGGCTCCGCACCGCCCTCGACGCCGCCGCTCGGCCGGCCGGTCTCCACGTCTCGGGTCGCGGCTCGCTCATGACCATCCACCCCGCGCCGCACCCGATCGTCGCGTCGACGCCGCTCACCGACTCCCAGGCGGCGGCGAGGAGGCTGATCTTCTTCGCCCTGGTCAACCGCGGCTTCTGGCTCGCGGGGCGCGGCATGGTCATCGTCAGCGTCCCGACCACCGATGCACTGTGCGACGGCCTGGTCGCGGCGTTCAGCGACGTCCTCGACACGCACCGCCCCGCGTTCCAGGACTGACGCCAGCGGAATTCTCGCCACCGCGTGGTGATTGCACTCCATGGACGCGCCCCCTGAGCGCGACGAGAACGGGTGATCCACGGCACGGCCGCCGCGCACCCATCGACGTGAGAAGGAGACCCGGCTGACGGCACCTCGCACCGCGATCATCACCGGAGCCGGATCCGGCATAGGAGAGGCGACCGCCCGGCTGATGGTGGCCCGCGGCGACCGGGTCCTGATGGTGGGCCGCGACGCGGAGCGGCTCAAGGCGGCGCGGGCGAGGCTGGGCGAGGTGGCCGCGGACATCCTGGACATCGACATCACCGCGGAGCACGCCGCCCCCACCATCGTGCAGACCGCCCTCGACCGGTGGGGTCAGATCGACACCCTCATCAACAACGCCGGCACCTACCGGCACGGCGAGGTCGCCGCGCTGCCGATGAGCGACTTCGACGACCTGTTCGCCGTCAACGTCCGCGCACCCTATGCGCTCACCAGGGCGGCGATCCCGCACCTTCCTCCCGGCTCCTCGATCGTCTTCGTCGGCAGCAACCTCACCCGGATCGGCAAGCCCGGCGCAGCCGCCTACGCCGCGAGCAAGGCCGCCGTCGAATCGCTCACCCGGACCCTGGCCGTCGAGCTGGGCAGCGCCGGCATCCGCGTCAACGCGGTCTCACCCGGCGTGACCCGGACCGACATGACCGCCGCCAACTTCGACGACGACACCCGCCATCGCCGGCTGGTCGCGATGAGCCCGGTCGGTCTCCTCGGCGAGCCCGACGACATCGCCCCCATGATCGCGTTCCTCGCCTCGGAGTCGGCGCGCTACGTCAACGGAACGTCGGTCGCGATCGACGGCGGACGACGGCTGATCTGACCGCTGTCGAGCCACGCCCGCAGCTCGTCGGCGAGGGCGACGGGTGCGTCGAGGTGCACGAGATGCCCTGCGTGAGGCACGAGGCTCAGTGTCGCGCCCGGGATGAGCTGGCGCAGTCGCTCTGCGCGGTCGGGCGGGATCCAGGTGTCCTCCTCCCCCCAGAGGATGTGAGTCGGGGCGCGGACCTCGCCGAGCCGGTCCTCGATCTCCTTCGTGAAGGACTCGTCGGCCTGGGCGATCTGCCGGTAGAACGCCGACTGGCCCCTTGCGCCCAGCCACGGCGCCGCCAGCTCGGCCAGGTCGTCCGGACGCAGGCCACGGTGGCTGGCCGTCTGGATGTACGACGACAGCGCACCCCGATGGACCGCGGCGGGGAGGGCGGCGAAGACCTCGGCGTTCTCCCGCACCAGCGTGAAGAACGGCGAGCCCCACGGGCGGAGCGCCACCACGTCGACCAGGCAGAGCGAGGACAGCTCGACCCCGTGCAGGAGGTGCGCTCGCAGCGACACCGCACCGCCGTAGTCGTGGGCGACCAGGTGTGGTCGCTCGAGCCCCCAGTGGCCGACGAGGTGGGCGAGCAGCTCGCCCTGGACGCCGAGGTCGACCGCATGGCTCGGGTCCATGGAGGACTGCCCGTAGCCGGGCATGTCCCACAGATGGACCCGGAAGTCGCCGCTCAGGGTCTGCGCGAACGGTGCCCACAGCGCCGAGGACCACGGCGTGCCGTGACAGAACACCAGCGCGGGCCCGGACCCGAAGGCGGTCCAGGCGACCTGCCGGCCGCGCCAGTCGAGGCGCTGCTCGAGCCGCATCGTCGGTCAGCCCACCCCGGCGATGATCCGGATCTCTCGGCGCGCCCCGTCCGCGAGCTCTCGCAACGCAGCCTGGTAGGCAGGGCTGCGATAGGCCGCCAACGCCGCGTCGACGGAGTCGAACTCGATCAGCGTGGTTCTGAGCTCGCTCGCGTCCTCGAGCGCGTACGCCGGGTCGCCCCGAGCCAGGAAGCGTCCACCAGCCTCTCGCATGGCCGGGCCCGCCAGCTCGATGTAGCGCGCGAGCCTGTCCTCGTCACTGATGTCGGTGAAGGTGTTGATCCAGTACGCGGTCACGACGCGGCCTCCATGCCGTCCATCGTGCACCGGTCGGCGAGATCAACGCACGCGCTATATGCCCCACTCGAGCAGGCGCGGGTCGCGGGTCGATGGTGGCCGGTCGCTGGGCCACAGGTCGGAGTCGGCCGCCTCGTTGAACGGCGCGAGGGCGCTCATCAGGCGGTCACGGTCGGTGTCGGTCATCCGGGCCACGATGGTGGCGAACTCGTGCTCGCGCCGCTGCATCAGCTTCTCGACGAGGTCGCGTCCGCGTTCCGTCAGGGTCAGGGACACCTGACGCCGGTCTGCCGCGCTCCCACCCCGGTGGACGAGGCCGGAGGCGACCAGCCGGTCGCACGTGCGGCTGGCGTTGGACGCGTTGACGTCCAGTCCGTCGGCCACGGCCGAGAGGTTGAGCGGCTCCCCGGTCCATAGAAGGACCAGGACTCGCATCTGGGGGACGGACACGGTCGGGTCCACGCTCTCGAGGGCGCGGACCGCTGCGGCCATGACGGCCCGACTCGCCAGCATCAGCGCGCTGATGTCGACGGTCCTCGGGGTTGTCGGTGCGCTCACCCGACCGACTGTAGGCATGCGTCCGGCGCCCCCGGACGCGTCGTTCGGCCCGTCAAGAGGTGACTTAGGTCCCTGACCGCAACGACTGCGCCCCAGCAATGTTGGTGGCAACGCAAACATCTGCGCACGAAGGAGCCGGACATGCCCGTGACAGGCCAGCGAACGAGCAACGGCCGGGCGTCGTTGATGCTCGGGATCGCGACCCTCGGCTTCGCCCTCAACTTCTGGGCGTGGGCGCTGCTCTCCCCGCTGGCCGTGTCCTTCACCCTGGCGCTGCACCTGTCTTCGCTCCAGCAGTCCCTCCTCGTCGCGGTCCCTGTGGTGGTGGGCTCGCTGGGGCGGATCCCGGTCGGTGCGCTGACCGACCGCTTCGGCGGCCGGATCATGTTCCCGATGATCTCCCTGGCCACCGTCGTTCCGGTGCTCTACATCGGGCTGCTCGGCCACTCCAGCCTCGTCGCCCTGCTGATCGGCGGCTTCTTCCTCGGCATCGGCGGCACGGCGTTCGCGGTCGGCGTGCCGTTCGTCAGTGCGTGGTTCCCGCACGAGCGGCGGGGCTTCGCCGTGGGTGTGTTCGGCGCGGGCATGGGTGGTACGGCGATCAGCGCGCTGACGACCGTGCGGCTGGCCGACGCGCACACCACAAGCACCCCCTTCGTGATCACTGCCGTCGTGCTAGCGGCCTACGGCCTCCTCGCCGCGCTGGTGCTGCGTGACTCGGCGACGCGCACCGTGCCCACGGAGTCGCTCGGTCGGCGGCTGCGCGGTGCGGCAGCCCTCCCGATCACCTGGGAGGCATCTGGCCTCTACGCGATCGGCTTCGGTGGCTATGTCGCCTTCAGCGTCTACCTGGTCACCTACCTGAAGAACGCCTACCTCCTCAGCCCCGCGGACGCCTCGAACCGGATGGCCGGCTTCGTGCTGGTCGCCGTGCTGATGCGGCCGGTCGGCGGCTGGCTCTCCGACCGCTTCCGGCCGGCGTCCGTGCTCACCGTGGCGTTCGGCGTCGTCGCCGCGGGCGCCCTGGTGCAGTCCTCGACACCGACGTTGGTGCCTCTCGGCACGATCGTCTTCCTGGCCATGGCCGCGGCCCTCGGCGCCGCATCCGGAGCGACGTTCGCGCTGGTGGCGCAGCGCGCGCCCGCCGCCATGGTCGGCTCGGTCACCGGCATCGTCGGCGCGGCCGGCGGGCTCGGTGGTTTCGTCCCGCCCCTGGTGATGGGCTCGATCTTCGGCCACTCCGGCGACTACCGCACGGGACTGCTGGCCCTGTCGGTGATGGCCCTGCTGGTGCTGGCGCTCGCCGCCTCGATGCTGCGTCCCGTCGTTCCGCGGAACGCGTGACCGCGACCCATCGCACGACCTGCCGTCCCGGTCTAGTGTCGAGGAACACTTGGCTGGTCCATCCGACTCCCACGGAGCTGACAGATGCCCGAGCAACCGCACGCGTCCGCCGCCGCTCTGGACGACCCGCTCACCGAGGCGCTGGTGCGCAGCAGGCGGTTCTTCACCCGGGGCACGGTCTCGCCTGACCTGCGCACCCTCACCAAGGAGGGCGGTCGCGGCGCGGACGCGTTCTATCGCGACCGGTGGAGCCACGACAAGGTCGTGCGCTCGACGCACGGGGTCAACTGCACCGGTTCCTGCTCGTGGAAGGTCTACGTCAAGGACGGGATCATCACCTGGGAGACCCAGCAGACCGACTACCCGTCGGTGGGTCCGGACAAGCCGGAGTACGAGCCGCGGGGCTGCCCCCGGGGCGCGGCGTTCTCCTGGTACACCTACTCGCCAACCCGCGTCCGCTACCCCTACGTGCGCGGCGTCCTGCTCCAGATGTATCGCGAGGCCAAGGCCCAGCACGGCGGCGACCCGGTCAAGGCGTGGGCGCACATCGTCGACAACCCGCAGCGCGCCAAGGCCTACAAAGCCGCCCGGGGCAAGGGTGGCCTGGTCCGCGCGACGTGGGACGAGGCCACCGAGCTGGTGGCCGCGGCCTACGTCCACACCATCGCGAAGTGGGGACCCGACCGGGTCGCGGGCTTCTCGCCGATCCCGGCGATGTCGATGGTCTCCCACGCCTCCGGAGCCCGGTTCACGTCGCTGATCGGCGGCTCGATGCTGTCGTTCTACGACTGGTACGCCGACCTCCCGGTCGCCTCGCCGCAGGTCTTCGGCGACCAGACCGACGTGCCCGAGTCGGGCGACTGGTGGGACGCGGGCTACCTGGTCATGTGGGGCTCCAACGTCCCGGTGACGCGCACCCCCGACGCACACTGGATGACCGAGGCGCGCTACCGCGGCCAGAAGGTGGTCGTGGTCGCCCCCGACTACGCCGACAACGTGAAGTTCGCCGATGAGTGGCTGGCGATCCGGCCCGGCACCGACGGGGCGTTGGCGATGTCGATGGGCCACGTGATCCTCAAGGAGTTCTTCGTCGACCGGCAGACGCCCTACTTCACCGACTACGCGAAGAAGTACACCGACCTGCCCTACCTCGTCTCGCTCGAGCCGGGGCCGGACGGCACGACGTTCCGCGCGGGCAAGTTCCTGACCGCCGCCGACCTCCCCGCGCACGCGGGGGTGGAGAACGCCCACTTCAAGACCGTGCTGCTCGACTCCGCCACCGACCTGCCGGTGGTGCCGAACGGCTCCCTCGGGCACCGGTTCGGCGACGCAGGTGTCGGCACGTGGAACCTCGACCTCGGCGAGGTCGACCCGCTCCTGAGCCTGCTCGCGCCGGGCGCCGAGACCGTGTCGGTGGAGCTGCCGCGCTTCGACGACGTCGACGGGACGCCCGGCTCATTGCCCCGTGACGTGCCGGTGCGACGCATCGGCGACCGGCTGGTCACCACCGTCTTCGACCTGATGCTGGCGCAGTACGGCGTGGGCCGGGAGGGCCTCGGCGGCGACTACGCCACGTCGTACGGCGACGCGAGCGCGCCCTACACACCGGCCTGGCAGGAGGAGATCACCGGCGTGCCCGCGTCGGCCGCCGCCCGGATCGCGCGCGAGTTCGCGCAGAACGCCGAGGAGTCCAAGGGCCGGTCGATGATCCTCATGGGGGCCGGCACCAACCACTGGTTCCACTCCGACACGATCTACCGCGGCTTCCTCGGGCTGACCACGCTCACCGGGTGCCAGGGCGTCAACGGCGGCGGCTGGGCGCACTACGTCGGCCAGGAGAAGTGCCGACCGGTGACCGGGTGGGCCCAGCTCGCGTTCGGACTGGACTGGAAGCGGCCGCCGCGGCAGATGATCCACACGGCGTACTGGTATCTCCACACCGACCAGTTCCGCTACGACACCTTCGGCGCCGACACCGTCTCCGCGAAGACCGGGAGCGGGCTGCTGGCCGGCCTGAGCACCGCCGACGTGATCGCGAAGAGCGCTCGGATGGGCTGGATGCCGTCGTACCCGACGTTCGACCGCAACCCGCTCGACCTCGCCGACGAGGCGGCCGCGGCCGGCCGCCCGGTGGCCGAGCACGTCGTCGACCAGCTCAAGTCCGGTGACCTGCGGTTCGCGGCCGAGGACCCCGACGCTTCCGAGAACTTCCCCCGGGTGCTCGCGATCTGGCGGGCCAACCTGCTCGGCTCGTCCGGCAAGGGCAATGAGTACTTCCTCAAGCACCTGCTCGGCACCGACAGCTCGCTGCGGGCGGAGGAGGCCTCCGAGGGCCAGCGGCCGCAGGAGGTCGAGTGGCACGACGGCGCCCCGGAGGGGAAGCTCGACCTGCTGCTCACCCTCGACTTCCGCCAGACCAGCACCACGATCTTCTCCGACGTCGTGCTGCCGGCGGCGACGTGGTACGAGAAGCACGACCTCAACACCACGGACATGCACCCCTTCATCCACTCGTTCAACCCTGCGATCGCGCCGCCGTGGCAGACCCGCACCGACTGGGACGCCTGGCAGACGATCGCCACGAAGTTCAGCGAGCTGGCGGTCGGCCGGCTCGACACCCGGACCGACGTCGTCGCCGTGCCCCTGCTGCACGACACACCTGACGCCATGGCCAACCCGCACGGCGTGGTCCGCGACTGGAAGGCTCGGCCAGGGGAGAAGGCGGAGTGCGAGCCGGTGCCCGGCGTCACGATGCCCAAGATCGTCGAGGTCGAGCGCGACTACACCGCCGTCGGCGCCCAGCTCCAGGCCCTCGGCCCCTTGCTGGAGAAGCTCGGCACGACGACCAAGGGCGTGACCTACGACGTCACGAAGGCGGTCGACTACCTGCTGCACAAGAACGGCGCGATCCGCGGCGGACCCGCCGACGGGCGGCCGTCGCTGGTGCGCGACATCCACGCCTGCGAGGCCATCCTCGCGCTGTCGGGGACCACCAACGGAGCCCTCGCCACCCAGGGCTTCAAGACCCTCGAGAAGCGCACCGGCATCCAGCTGCACGACCTCGCCGCCGAGCACGAGGGCAAGCAGATCACCTTCGCCGACACCGTGGCCGCGCCGGTGCCGGTGATCACCTCACCGGAGTGGTCGGGGTCCGAGACGGGCGGCCGCCGCTACTCGCCGTTCACGATCAACGTCGAGCGGCTCAAGCCGTGGCACACGCTGACCGGGCGGCAGCACTTCTACCTCGACCACGACTGGATGACCGAGCTGGGGGAGGGGCTGCCCGTCTACCGACCGCCGCTCAACATGGGGGCGCTGTTCAGCGAGCCCGACATCGGGTCGATGGGGGAGACCTACGGACACGCGAGCGTGACGGTCCGCTACCTCACCCCGCACAACAAGTGGTCGATCCACTCGGAGTACCAGGACAACCTCTTCATGCTCTCGCTCTCCCGGGGTGGTCAGACGATCTGGATGAGCGACAAGGACGCCGCCAAGGTCGGGGTCGAGGACAACGACTGGATCGAGGCGGTCAACCGCAACGGCGTCGTCGTCGCCCGCGCGATCGTCTCCCACCGGATGCCCGAGGGCACGGTCTACATGCACCACGCCCAGGACCGGCTGATCGACGTACCGATCGCGGAGACCTCTGGGAAACGCGGCGGCATCCACAACTCCCTGACCCGGATCCTGGTCAAGCCGAGCCACCTCATCGGCGGCTACGGCCAGCTGTCCTTCGCGTTCAACTACCTCGGCCCCACGGGCAACCAGCGCGACGAGGTCACCGTGATCCGCAAGCGTTCGCAAGAGGTGCGTTACTCATGAAGGTCATGGCCCAGATGGCGATGGTCATGAACCTCGACAAGTGCATCGGCTGCCACACCTGCTCGGTCACGTGCAAGCAGGCATGGACCAACCGGACCGGCACGGAGTACGTCTGGTTCAACAACGTCGAGACCCGGCCCGGCCAGGGCTACCCGCGGCGCTACGAGGACCAGGAGGAGTGGAAGGGCGGCTGGGCGCTCAACAAGCGCGGCCGGCTCGCGCTCAAGGGCGGCGGGCGGCTCCACAAGCTGCTCACGATCTTCTCCAACCCGAAGATGCCCTCGATCCAGGACTACTACGAGCCGTGGACCTACGACTACGCCACGCTCACCGACGCCCCGGCCCAGGAGCACACGCCCGTCGCTCGGCCGAAGTCGCTGCTCACCGGCAAGGACATGAAGATCACCTGGTCGTCCAACTGGGACGACAACCTCGGCGGCTCGAAGGCCACCGAGGAGCACGACCCGATGCTCAAGAAGATCGCCGACAAGGTGAAGTTCGAGTTCGAGCAGACCTTCATGTTCTACCTGCCGCGCATCTGCGAGCACTGCCTCAACCCGTCGTGCGCCGCGTCCTGCCCCAGCGGTGCGATCTACAAGCGCGCCGAGGACGGCATCGTCCTCGTCGACCAGGACCGTTGCCGCGGCTGGCGGATGTGCATCTCGGGCTGTCCCTACAAGAAGGTCTACTTCAACCACCGGACCGGCAAGGCGGAGAAGTGCACCTTCTGCTTCCCCCGCATCGAGGTGGGGCTGCCCTCGGTCTGTGCCGAGACCTGCGTCGGTCGGCTCCGCTACATCGGGCTGATGCTCTACGACGCCGACAAGGTCCTCGCCGCTGCGGCCACCACCGACGAGCACGGCCTCTACGAGGCGCAGCGCGAGGTCTTCCTCGACCCGCACGACCCGGAGGTCCAGCGGGAGGCAGAGAAGGCCGGAATCTCGCGGGACTGGATCGCCGCCGCGCAACGCTCGCCGGTCTACGCGCTGATCAACCGGTTCAAGGTCGCGCTCCCGCTCCACCCGGAGTACCGCACGATGCCGATGGTCTGGTACATCCCGCCGCTGTCACCGGTCGTCGACGTGGTGAAGGACACCGGCTTCGACGCTGAGGACAAGGGCAACCTGTTCGCCGCCATCGACGCACTCCGGATCCCGATCGAATACCTCGCCGAGCTGTTCACCGCCGGTGAGGTGGCGCCGGTGGACCGGGTGCTCAAGAAGCTGGCCGCGATGCGGTCCTACATGCGCGACATCAACATGGGCCGCGAGCCGGACGCCTCGATCCCGGCGACGGTCGGCATGACCGAGGAGGAGATGTACGACATGTACCGCCTCCTGGCGATCGCGAAGTACGACGAGCGCTACGTCATCCCGCCCGCCCACGCCGAGCAGGGGCATGCCCTGGAGGAGCTGGCCACCGAGTGCTCCGTCTCCGACTACGGCGGCGGGCAGCACGACCTCTTCGGCGAGGGCTCCGGTGTGCCGACGCCCATCGCGGTCGAGAACTTCCAGATGCTCCAGGACCGTCAGACCGCGGACACCATGGCCGCGCCGGCCGGCAAGGCGTCGCGGGTCAACCTCCTCAACTGGGACGGCAAGGGCAGCCCGAGCGGGCTGTTCCCGCCGCGGCCGGACGGAGTGGACGGATCAGACGGCGGGCCGGACGAGGAGGAGACCCCGTGATCCTCGCGGAGAGCGGACGGCGCCACGCTGCGCTCAGCGATGCCCAGCTGACGGTGGCGTGGCAGGCCGCATCCCTGCTCCTCGGCTACCCCGACGAGGAGCTGCTTGGCCGCCTCGACCTCATCGAGGAGGCGGCGGGCCGGCTGCCAGAGCACGTCCGCGGTCCGCTGCGGGCGTGCCTCGTGCACCTCCGGGAGACGCCGCTGAGCGAGCTGGAGGAGGACTATGTCGACACCTTCGACAACCGGCGCCGGCACAACCTCTTCCTCACCTACTTCGCCCACGGCGACACCCGCAAGCGGGGGATGGCACTGCTGCGGTTCAAGCAGACCTACCTCGCGTCGGGGTTCGAGCTGACCGACACCGAGCTGCCCGACCACCTGTGCGTGGTGCTGGAGTATGCCGCCACGGTCGACCACGAGCAGGGGCGCCGGCTGATCCTCGACCACCGTGCGGGGCTCGAGCTGCTGCGCATCTCGCTCACCGACACCGGCTCGCGCTGGGCGGGTGCCGTCGAGACGGTCACGGCCACGCTGCCGCCGCTGCGGGGCGATGAGCGGGACGCGGTCCGCCGGCTGGCGGCCGAGGGGCCGCCCGCCGAGGAGGTCGGCCTGACGCCGTACGAGACGCCCGCCTTCGACCCCGGCCCGGCGCTGCCGGACGGCCCGACCGCGCTACCGATGCCGTCGTTCCCTGCCCCGTCGATGCGCGGAGGCCGGTGATGGACACGTTCCTGTGGGTGATCGTCCCCTACCTGTGCCTCACCACGTTCGTCGTCGGCCACTTCTGGCGCTACCGCTACGACAAGTTCGGGTGGACCACCCGGTCCTCCCAGCTCTACGAGGACCGGATGCTGCGCATCGGCAGCCCGCTCTTCCACTTCGGCATGCTCGGGGTGGTCGGCGGCCACGTCATCGGCCTGCTGGTGCCGGAGGCGTGGACGGACGCGGTCGGCATCAGCGAGCACGCCTACCACGTTGCCGCGGTCATGGGCGGACTGCTGGCGGGCTTCATGGCGGTGGCCGGCCTGGTGATCCTCATCTACCGACGCCGCACCGTCGGCCCGGTCTTCTCCGCAACCACGGTGATGGACAAGGTGATGTACGCCTTCCTGGCGGCCGCGATCGTGCTCGGCATGTGGAACACGGTGGCCGGCTCGGTCATGACCGTCGGCGGTGAGTACAACTACCGCGAGGGCGTCTCGGTCTGGTACCGCTCGTTCCTCGCTTTCCAGCCCGACGCGGGGCTGATGGCCGACGCGCCGATCGGCTTCCAGCTGCATGCGCTGGTGGCGTTCGGTCTCTTCGCCCTGTGGCCGTTCACCCGGCTCGTCCACGTCTTCAGCGCCCCCGTCGGCTACCTGACCCGCCCCTACATCGTCTACCGCAGCCGTGACGTCCAGCTGGGCAGCCACTCCCCGCGACGCGGGTGGTGACCGGGGTGACCGATGCCCATCCCCCTGCTCTCCCTCACAGATCGGATCTGACATGAACGCCACCTCCCTCACCCGACTGAGCGCCGAGCAGCTGAGCGCGGCTCGCGGCGCCAGCAGCGGTCGCGCCGCCGTCACCGTCCATGGCGGTCAGGAGCACGACCTCCGGCAGACCCTGATCGCGCTGGCCGACGGGCGCTCGCTGGGCGAGCACCAGGCACCCGGGGAGGCGACGCTGCAGGTGCTCGTCGGGCGGGTCCGGCTCAGTGCCGGATACGACACCTGGGAGGGCGCAGAGGGTGACCACGTCGTCATCCCGCCGCACCGTCACGACCTCGAGGCGCTCACCGACGCCGTCGTGCTGCTCACCGTCGCGACCCGGGCCTGAGCCGCCTCATGTGCGAGCACTGCGGCTGCCGGGGTGTGGAGCCCATCGCCCAGCTGATGGACGAGCACTTCGACCTGCTCGACCTCTCCAGCACGGCGCGGCGCCTCCTGGCGGCCGGTGACAGACCCGGGGCCTGGGCGGTCCTGGGCACCATCGCGCAGCGGCTCGACGAGCACGTACGCCGTGAGGAAGCCGGGGTCTTCCGCGCACTGCTCGACCAGGAGGAGTTCGTCGACGCGATCCAGGAGCTGGAGGCCGAGCACAGCAGCTTCGACGAGGCCATCTCGGAGCTCGGCCTCGACGACGTGGACCTCGAGGTCCGGGTCGGAACCCTGCTCGACGAGCTGTCCCTCCACATCGACAAGGAGAACCTCGGCATCTTCCCGGTCGCCGTCGTCACGCTGAACGCCGCCGGTTGGCAGACGGTCACGGCTGCGCACGAGTCGCCGTCTGTCCTGTGACGTGCTGGCCGGTCGCACCGTCACGCCGGTCCTCGATGTGCACCAGGGTCGCGGGAGCCGTCGCGGCGATGTCTGCGACCCGGAACTCACCGGACCGGGTCGGACCCTCGAAAGCGGCGGTCACGATCGCGTACGGCGGTCCGGCTGCGGTGCCCGGGGGAGTCAGCAGACTCAGCCAGTCCTGGGCGAGGGGGCGGTCGGCGTCGATGACGAACATCCAGGCGTGGGCGTGGCGCACGCTCAGGAGGTCATCGGCCCAGAGCGTGAGCACGCGCTCGCGGGACGGGGCACCGTCGAGCCCCGTGAACCCGGTCCGCGGGTCGGCGAAGTCGATCGACTCGCCCGGGGGGACCAGGAGCTGGAGGAGGGGCAGCGGAGGGCGACGCCGTGAGTTGTGCCGGGCACGGACGAACCCGAGCTGGTAGCTCGAGAGCACCTCGCGGTGGGCCGCGCGGCTCCAGAGCTCGAACAGCTCGACGTACGTCGACGCGCCGGCGGGACGGGTCGCGCGGCGCCGAGCGGTGTCGAAAGGCCACATGACGGATGGCTCCCGGATCCGGACCGCCGTCAGGCGGTGAAGGACTCGGGCCCGAAGCGGCCCACGGCGATGAAGACGGCGAGCGCGACGTAGACCACGTTGACCATCACGAGCTTGACCTGGCCGAGGCGGCCGTGGGTGATCATCGCGCCGACCATCAGGGCGACCCAGCAGGCGGCCGTGACCGGCACCATGACCGGAAGGACGTCGACGACCGCCGGGAGGATGAGGCCGACGGCGGCCAGGAGCTCGAGCACCCCCAGGGACCTCACGAAAGCCTGGCTGAAGCCACGGGTCCACGCGGCTCCGTCGTGCTGTGCCAGCTTCTCCTTCGGCACGAAGGTCTTGGTGACGCCACCGGCCAGGGCGACCGCGGCCAGTAGTCCGGCTGTGATCCACAGGGCGAGGTCCATGTCTTCTCTCCGTTCACGGGTGGGAATGCCCGTGCAGGGCTCATCCGCTTCACCACCCCGAGACCCCGCTGCGCTCCGCGGTGTGACACCGGACCGGGCCTCCGTGACCGGGAACACACCGGTCGTCGCGCGAACCTGAAGGCGCCCCCGGCAGGACTCGAACCTGCGGCAAACTCATTAGAAGGGAGGTGCTCTATCCAGCTGAGCTACGGGGGCTTGCGGCACCATTGTGACGCAGCGCCACGCGCGCAGCGATTTCGGCCAGGACCATCCGAATCGGACCATTTGCGTCCGATCCTCCGGCGTGGCGGCTGGTGCTGGTGGTGCCATGGGCTCCATGAGGTGGGAGCCCTCGCGGCGTACGTCCGCGCTCTCCGCGGCGACCGCGGCCGTGCTGGTCTGCGCGCTCGCGGTGGCGTCGACCCCGGCGGCGGTCGGTACGCCGGCACCCGTGGTGCGCGACGCGGTGGCGGCGCAGCGGACGCCGGCCGAAGCCAACCCGCTGGCCAACCGCGCATGGGGCGTCTACAAGGGTGCGGGCGACCAGGCCTGGACGCCGTACACGCGGGCGAGGGGCCAGAAGAAGAAGCTGCTCGCGAAGATCGCGCTGGCCCCCAAGGCCAAGTGGTACGGGCAGTGGATCCCGAAGCAAGCCAGATCACGGCGAAGGTGCAGCGACCACATCGCGAACGCGCAGGCCGGCGACCCCGAGGCGCTCGTGCAGATGACCGTCTTCCGCCTCAAGCCGTGGGAGGACGAGGCGTGCCGCCGCCTCCCGACGGCGCAAGGAGCAGCGGGACTACAAGAAGTGGATCGACCGGTTCGCGGCCGGGATCGGCGACGCGCACGTCGCGCTCGTGCTCCAGCCCGACGGCCCCTTCGCCCTGTGCGCGCCCGGCGGGTCGCAGCTGCCGTCGCAGCTGGTCGGCTACGCCTCGCACGTCTTCAGCGCCCTGCCCCACGTCAGCGTCTACATCGACGCCGGCGCGTCCGACTGGCTGCGCAACGACCCGGCCAAGGCGCTGCAGATCCTGGTCCCGGCGGGCATCGACACCGCGCGCGGCTTCGCGCTCAACTCGACCCACTACGCCTCGACCTCGGCCGAGATCGCCTTCGGCACCGCGGTGGTGCAGGCGCTGGCCGCCGCGGGGTACGCCGACAAGCACTTCGTGGTGAACACCGCGTCCAACGGCGCGCCGTTCAACGGCTACGACTACCAGGGCCCGAACTTCGACAACGCCACCACCTGCAGGACCAAGGGACAGCAGGCCTGCGTCACGCTCGGCATCCCGCCGACCGCCGACGTCGCCAACCCGGCGTGGGGGCTCTCGGCGACCGACGCGGCCAACGCGGCGGCGTACGCCGACGGCTACCTCTGGATCGGCCGGCCGTGGCTCTACATGCAGGCCGACCCGTTCGACCTCAAGCGCGCGCTCGCGGTCGCGCGGACCACGCCCTACTGAGCGAGCGAGCAGCCGTCCGCGAGGAACGAGCGGACGGCGTGCGGCGAGCGAAGGTCGAGCAGCACGTCCTCAACCGCCGATGTGGCGACCCATCCACTCCTCGACGTCGGCCGAGGTGCGGGGGAGCTGAGTCGGAGAGGTTCACGGGGCCGTCGGCGGTGACGAGGATGTCGTCCTCGATCCGGATGCCGATGCCCGCGCAGCTCCTCGGGGACCAGCAGGTCGTCCTCCTGGAAGTAGAGCCCCGGCTCGACGGTGAGCACCATGCCGACCTCGAGGTCGCCCTTCGGGTAGATGTCGGGCGAGGTGCCGTTGCAGTCGTGGACGTCCATGCCGAGCATGTGGCTGACGCCGTGCAGCGTCCACCGCGCGTAGACCTTCGACGTCCGGGTCGAGCGCCTCCTCGGCCGAGACCGGCAGCAGGTCGAGGTCCTCGAGACCGTGGGCGAGCACGTTCATCGCCGCGTTGTGCGCGGACAGGAACGGCGAGCCGGCGACGGTCGCCTCGATGCCCTGTCTGCTGCGCGTTGTAGACGAGGTCGTAGAGGTCGCGCTGCAGCTGGGTGAACGTGCCGTCGACCGGCAGCGTGCGGGTCACGTCGGCGGTGTAGAGGTTGCGGCCCTCGACGCCCATGTCGAGCAGGACCAGCTTGCCGGGCTCGATCGGGCCGGTGTTGTCGATCCAGTGCAGCGTCGTCGCGTGGCTGCCGCCGCCGACGATCGAGTCGTAGCCGATGTCGTTGCCCATCGCCCGGGCCCGGCGCTGGAAGGTGCCCTCGATCCAGCGCTCGCCGTACTCGAGCACCTGCTTCCACTCGCGCACCGAGTCCTCGAAGCCGAGGGCGGTGATGTCGCACGCCTCGCTGCAGCTCGGCGACCTCCCAGTCGTCCTTGATCAGCCGCAGCTCGCCGACCACGCGCTGGAGGTCCGCGTCGAGGGCGTCGTCCGCGGCGACCATCCGGTCCACCGACGGCGGAGATGCCGCGCAGCACCCGGGTCTTCGGTGCCGCGGTGCGCGGTGAGCGCGTCCTGGAGGCGGTCGATGTGGCGGCACTCGATGCCGAGCGAGTCGGAGAGCTCGCGCAGCGAAGGACGCCGGCCGACCCACAGCTCGCCGTACTGGCGGTCGCGGAAGAACTCGTCGGTGTCGCGCGCCGAGCGGGGCCGCGCGTAGAGGACGGCCTCGCCGGCCTCGATCACCAGCACCGCGTCGCTGGTCTGGTTGCCGGAGAAGTAGGTGTGCGCGGTGTCCGGGCGGAACTTGTAGTCGGTGTCGTTGGCCCGCACCTTGAAGGTGCCGGCGGGCAGCACCAGCCGCTCGCCGGGGAACATCCCGGCCAGCTTGTCGCCGGCGTGCGGCGGCGCGGTCGGCCACCGGCTGGCGGGGAGGTCGAGCTCGCGGTCGCCCCAGCCGGTGCGCATGAAGGCGGAGTACGCCTCCGGGACGGCGGGGTCGTGGGACTCGACGTGCAGCTCCCGTGCGGTCTTCGTGTCGTCCTCGCCGGACTCGCTGGTGGACTCGGCTGGTGATCTCCTCGCTCACCCTCGTCACTCTACGCCGGAGCGCGGCTCCGGAGCCGTGGCGACGTGGGCCCCCTACACTCCCCGCCATGGCCGCCCCGCGTCGAGACAGCCGGGCGTTCACCGTCGTGGTGATCGTCCTGGTCTGCCTCGGCGCGCTCCCGATGCTGCTGATCATCGCGCTCTCCAGCGCGCCGGCGATCGCGGTGCTCGCGACCGTGCCTGGCCGCGGTCCCGGTGGTGCCGCTGGTGCTGTGCTACCTGTGGCTGGACCGCTACGAGCCCGAGCCCCGCGAGCTGCTGCTGCTCGGGCTGCTCTGGGGCGCGTTCGCCGCGACCTTCGGCGCGCTGGTCGTGCAGGGCATCGGCGGCCTGTTCGCCGGGCGTGACCGACAACGTCGAGCTCGCGGTGCTGGCGCCGGTCACCGAGGAGGCCAGCAAGGGGCTGTTCCTGCTGCTGCTGCTGCTGTGGCGCCGGGCCGAGCTCGACGGCGTCCTCGACGGCATCGTCTACGCCGGGATGGTCGGCATCGGGTTCGCCTTCACCGAGAACATCCTCTACCTCGGTGCGTCCTACAACGGCACCGACGGCATGGGCCCCGGCGGCCTGGTCGGGGTGACCGTCGCACGTTCGTGATCCGCTGCCTGTTCAGCCCGTTCGCGCACCCGCTCTTCACGGCGTTCACCGGCATCGGCGTCGGCATCGCGGTCACCACCCGCAAGCCGGTCCGTGCGCTGGCTGGCGCCGGTGGTCGGGCTACTGCTGCGCGGTGCTCGCCCACGCGACCTGGAACAGCTCCACGATCTTCGGCTTCGAGGGCTTCGCCGGCGCCTACGTGCTGATCATGGTCCCCGCGTTCGCCGGGCTGACCTGGCTCGGGGTCTGGTCGCGGCGCTCGGAGCGGAGGATGCTGACCGCAGCGCTCGGTGACGCCGCTCAACGAGGCCTCTTCCCGGCCACCGACATCGGCTGGGTGGTGGACCTGCGGGCCCGGCGCGCGGCCCGGGCGTACGCCAAGCAGACCGCTGGCAAGCCCGGGGAGGACGCGATGCGCGACTACCAGCAGGCCGCGATCGAGCTCGGCTTCCTGCACCACCGCTACCTGCGCGGCACCGCGCCCCAGGACTACGCCGTGCGCGGCCAGGACTTCCTCGCCCGGATCAACGCGATCCGCCCGACCATCGCCTTCCCCGGACAGGTGGTGCCGACCAGATGATCACCCCACGAAAGCGTCCGGAGGGGGCGCTCCGCGCGACGGCCGAACGCTTCCGCGGGGACCCCGAGAAGCATGACGACCGTCCCCGACCCGACCAACCCGTTCAGCGTCGCCCACGGCGGCGGTACGCCGACCGCCGGCTCCTACGGCACCGTGATGCTCACCGCGCTGGTCCGGCTGCACCACGCGCTGCAGGAGGTCCGGCTGCCGCTGCGACATGCCCGGCGTCGACGAGCAGCGCACCGGCCTGAAGGAGATGGTCGACCAGCTCGAGGACTACGTCATCCCGCGGGTCACCACGCTCGAGGCCCCGTTGCTGGCCGTGGTCGGCGGCTCGACCGGCGCCGGCAAGTCCACGCTGGTCAACTCGCTGGTCGGCCACAAGGTGACCCAGCCCGGGCCTGCTGCGCCCCACCACCCGCTCGCCGGTGCTGGTGCACAACCCGGACGACGCGCTCGTGGTTCGGCGCGGACCGGCTGCTGCCCGACCTCGAACGGGTCGACCACCCGACCACCGACCCCGACGCGCTCCAGCTCGTCGCCGGCCGAGGCG
This sequence comes from uncultured Actinomycetota bacterium, assembly GCA_963793315.1. Lineage (GTDB taxonomy): Bacteria > Actinomycetota > Actinomycetes > Propionibacteriales > Nocardioidaceae > Nocardioides. Next base: position 247,983 of record CAWBZR010000012.1, read on the forward strand.
GTGCCGCCGGGGCTGGCGATCCTCGACGCTCCCGACGTGGACTCGGTGGTCGAGGAGAACCGCGAGCTCGCCGCCGAGCTGCTCGCCGCCGCCGACCTGTGGCTGTTCGTCACCTCGGCGGCGAGGTACGCCGACCAGGTCCCCTGGGAGTTCCTCCGCCAGGCGGCCGAGCGCTCCACCGCCGGTGGCGATCGTCCTCGACCGCACGCCCGCAGGAGGCCGTCCAGACCGTCGCCACCCACCTGGCCCGGATGCTGGCCAGCCGCGGGCTCAAGGACTCGCCGCTGTTCGTGGTCCACGAGGGGCCGGTCAGCGACGACGAGCTGCTGCCGGCCGACCACGTCGCCGAGATCCGCGGCTGGCTGGAGTCGCTGGCCGGCGACGTCGGGGCCCGTCAGCAGGTGGTCATCCAGACCCTCGACGGGGCGGTGCGCACCCTGACCCGGCGCACCTACCCGGTCGCCGACGCCGCCGCCGAGCAGGTGGCGGTGGCCGACCGGCTGCGCCAGGACGCGACCGCGGCGTACGACGACGGGCGTCGCCAAGGTGCTCGCCGGCATGGAGGACGGCACCCTGCTGCGCGGCGAGGTGCTGGCCCGCTGGCAGGAGTTCGTCGGCACCGGCGAGCTGCTCAAGGGGCTCGAGAGCCGGGTGGGCCGGATCCGCGACCGGGTGGTCAACACCGTCAAGGGCAAGCCGCAGCAGGCCGAACGGGTCACCGTGGCCGTCGAGTCCGGCCTCGAGATGCTGATCCTCGAGCACGCCGAGGCCGCCGCCGAGCGCGCCGAGGCGTCGTGGCGGCAGCTCGCGCCCGGCCAGGGGCTGCTCGACGACGGCGGCACCGAGCTCGGCCGGGCCTCGCGCGAGCTGCGCCGCAACGCCGAGCGCGCGGTGCGCGAGTGGCAGTCCGACGTGCTGACGATGGTCCGGACCCAGGGCCAGGACAAGCGCACCACCGCCCGGTTCCTCGCCTTCGGCGTCAACGGGCTCGTCGGTCGCCCTGATGATCGTGGTCTTCTCCTACTCCTACGGCCTCACCGGCGCCGAGGTCGGCATCGCCGGCGGCTCGGCGGTGCTCGGCCAGAAGCTGCTCGAGGCGGTCTTCGGCGACCAGGCCGTGCGCAGCCTGGCCGAGCGCGCCCGGACGTCGCTCGAGGCCCGGGTCCGGGAGCTCTTCGGCGCCGAGCTGGCCCGCTACACCGACCTCCTCGACGCGCCTCGCGCCTCGACCCCGAGACCCCCGAGCAGCTGCGGCGTGCGTCACGCCGGGTGGAGGACGCGCAGGTACGCGGGGCAGCGCAGGCAGACTAGGGTACGCTCGACCGTCTTTGATTCAGTGGACTCCTCGACGCGATTAGTCTCGGACGCAACTGCAGGCCATCAGCCGCACCGCAGCACCGACCGCAGACACCGCGTACGCCGAGGGAGACGATGACGTCCTTGCTCGAGGGTGCCCGCAGGCTCGTCGCGCGCGGGTCTGACCTCGGCGGCCGGATCGAGGCGCTCCAGTCGGCGGCCGAGGCGGCCCGGGGCCGCCTGGACGACGACGTCGTCGACCAGGCCGAGGAGGTCGTCGAGCGCGCGGCGGGCCGGCTGCGGCTCTCGGCCGACCACACCGTGGTCGCGATCGCCGGCGCGACCGGCTCGGGCAAGTCGTCGACGTTCAACTCGCTGACCGGCCTGGAGCTGTCGGCGGTGGGCGTCCGCCGCCCGACCACCTCGTGGGCCACCGCGTGCGTCTGGGGCAGCGAGGGCGCGCAGGAGCTGCTGGAGTGGCTCGGCATCCCGCCGCGCCACCAGACCACCCGCGACTCGATGCTCGACGCGCGCCGGGCTGCTCGCCGGCCGGCGCGAGGACCGCGAGATGGACGGCGTGGTCCTGCTCGACCTGCCCGACCACGACTCCACCGAGGTCGCGCACCACCTCGAGGTCGACCGGATCGTCAAGCTCGCCGACCTGCTGGTCTGGGTGCTCGACCCGCAGAAGTACGCCGACGCGGCCGTCCACGACCGCTACCTCGCGCCGCTGGCCAGCCACGCCGACGTGATCGTGGTCGTGCTCAACCACATCGACACCGTGCCCGCCGACCGGCGCGCCGCGATGCTCGAGGACGTCCGCCGGCTGCTCGACCAGGACGGGCTGCGCGAGGTCCCGGTGATCGCCACCAGCGCCCGCCAGGGCGACGGCATCGCCGAGCTGCGCGCCGAGATCGTCCGCCGGGTCGCGGACAAGAAGTCGACCAGGCAGCGCATCGAGGCAGACCTGCGCGCCGTGGCCGCCCGCCTCAACGAGGAGTGCGGCACCGGAAAGCCGCGCTCGCTCGCCGCCGGTCGCGTGCAGGCGATGGAGGAGGCGCTGGCCGAGTCCGCGGGCGTGCCGACCGTGGTCGCCGCGATCGATCGGTCCACCCGGCTGCGCGCCGGCCAGGCCACCGGCTGGCCGGTCGTCTCGTGGATGTCGCGGCTCAAGCCGGACCCGCTCCGCCGGCTCCACCTCGACCTCGGCGCCGACCGGCAAGCAGCTGACCGGCCGGGCGCGCACCTCGATCCCCGAGGCGACGCCCGTGCAGCGGGCCAAGGTCGACACCGAGGTCCGCGCGCTGGCCGACGACGTGTCGGCGGGGATGACCCGGCCGTGGGCGGAGGCCGTCAGGCGGGCCTCGACCTCGCGGCTCGACGAGATGGGCGACCGGCTCGACGCCGAGATCGCCGCGCACCGACCTCGGCGTGGCCAGGATCCCGGTCTGGGCCGGTGCCGTGCGGGTGCTGCAGTGGCTGCTGATCCTGGCCGCGCTCGTCGGGCGGCGGCTGGACGCTCGCGCTGGCCGTCTCGGGCTCGCTGGGCGACGACTCGGTGCCGGCCTACTGGGGCATCGACCTCCCGATCCTGCTGCTCGTCGGCGGAGTGCTGGTCGGCATCCTGCTGGCGCTGCTCTGCCGCGCCCTGGTCGACCTGACCGCGCGGAGCCGGGCCGGCGACGGCGGACCGCAGGCTCCGCGCCGCCGTGCACGAGGTCTCCAGCGAGCTGGTCGTGGCGCCCGGTCGAGCAGCGAGCTCGACGCCTTCCGGACCGTGCGCACCGGCCTCGACAAGGCGCTCGGGTCCTGACCCCGGGCTCCGCGGCGCTCACGCAGCCGCCTCGGCCACCACCTCACGCGACTCGTCCCGCGCCTCCACGCGCTCCTCGCGCCTGGGCAGGGCCCGCCGGAACTGGCTGGTGCCCAGTGACAGGTCGTGGCCGACGGACACGGCCGTGACCTCGAGCGCGGTGCGCTCGACGCCGTCCTTGACCCAGGTGCTCTGGCTGAGCCGGCCGTGCACGACCACCGGGTCGGACGCGCCGCAGCGAGTCGCGGCAGTTGTCGGCCAGGTGCCGCCAGGCCTTCACGGTGTACCACTGGGTGGGGCCGTCGACCCACTCCGAGCGCTTGCTGTCGAAGTAGCGCGGCGTGACGCCGAGCCGGAACTCCGCGACCGGGGTGTCGCCGGCCAGCCGGTGCCGGACGTCGGCGCCCAGCCAGCCGCGCAGGGTCACGTAGGTCTCGTTCATCTGAGGTCTCCTCTCGTCGGTGCGTGTTCCGCGTTCGACACCGACGCTCGGGACCCGCGCCGACAGCGCCGCGACACCGCGCTGCGGTCCTGTGGACGAGCGCCCGTCACGGCGTGGATGTGGAGAGTTCGGTGGCTCGACAACTAGGCTCGTGGACCATGGCGGAATACGTGTTCACCCTGCGCAACGTGCGCAAGGCCCACGGTGACAAGGTCGTCCTCGACAACGTCACCCTCTCGTTCCTGCACGGCGCGAAGATCGGCGTGGTCGGCCCCAACGGCACCGGCAAGTCGACGCTGCTCCGGATCATGGCCGGGCTCGAGCACGCCAACAACGGCGACGCCATCCTCGACCCCGAGGCCACCGTCGGCATGCTCGAGCAGGAGCCGAAGCTCACCGAGGGCAGGACCGTGCTCGAGAACGTCGAGGAGGCCGTCGGCGAGATCAAGGGCAAGATGGAGCGGCTCAACGACGATCTCCAGGAGCTGGGCGACCCCGACGCCGACTACGACACGCTGCTCGCCGAGAGGCGGCGACCTGCAGACGCGACCTCGACCACGCGAACGCGTGGGACCTCGACAGCCGCCTCGACCAGGCCATGGACGCGCTGCGCTGCCCGCCGCCCGAGGAGCTGGTCGACACACCTGTCCGGTGGCGAGCGCCGCCGGGTCGCGCTGTGCAAGCTGCTGCTCCAGCAGCCCGACCTGCTGCTGCTCGACGAGCCGACCAACCACCTCGACGCGGAGTCGGTGCAGTGGCTCGAGGGCCACCTCAAGAGCTACCCGGGCGCGGTGCTGGCGATCACCCACGACCGCTACTTCCTCGACAACGTCGCCGAGTGGATCCTCGAGCTCGACCGCGGGCGCCACCCACCCCTACGAGGGCAACTACTCGACGTACCTCGAGACCAAGAAGGAACGGCTCAAGATCGAGGGCCAGAAGGACGCCAAGCGCGCCAAGATGCTCGAGCGCGAGCTCGAGTGGGTGCGCTCGAACCCCAAGGCCCGCCAGACCAAGAGCCGGTCGCGGCTCGCGCGCTACGAGGAGATGGCCGCCGCGGCCGACCGCGACCGCAAGATCGACACCTCCGAGATCAACATCCCCGCCGGGCCGCGGCTCGGCGACGTCGTCCTCGAGGCCAAGGGGCTGTCCAAGGGCTTCGACGACCGGCTGCTGATGCACGACCTGTCGTTCACGCTGCCGCGCGCCGGCATCGTCGGCGTGATCGGCCCCAACGGCGTCGGCAAGACCACGCTGTTCCGGATGATCACCGGCCAGGAGAAGCCCGACTCCGGCAAGCTCGTGGTCGGGCCAGACCGTCAAGCTCTCGTACGTCGACCAGAGCCGCGGCGGCATCGACCCGAACAAGAACGTCTGGGAGGTCGTCTCCGACGGCCTCGACTTCATCAAGGTCGCGAACTTCGAGATGAACTCGCGCGCCTACGTCGCGTCGTTCGGCTTCAAGGGGCCCGACCAGCAGAAGAAGGCCGGCGTGCTCTCCGGCGGAGAGCGCAACCGGCTCAACCTGGCGCTGACGCTGAAGATGGGCGGCAACCTGCTGCTGCTCGACGAGCCCACCAACGACCTCGACGTCGAGACCCTCCAGTCGCTGGAGGACGCGCTGCTCGACTTCCCGGGCTGCGCCGTGGTCACCTCGCACGACCGGTGGTTCCTCGACCGCGATCGCCACGCACATCCTGGCGTGGGAGGGCGACGACGAGGACGACGCCAAGTGGTTCTGGTTCGAGGGCAACTTCGCGTCCTACGAGGACAACAAGGTCGAGCGGCTCGGCATCGAGGCGGCCCGCCCGCACCGCGTCACCCACCGCCGCCTCACTCGCGACTGAGACTGGATTCACCGATTCGCGGCGTAGCGAGCGTCACCAGAGGGGTGTGAGGTCTTCCGGGGTCCCCGCGAAAGCGCGAGCGCAGCGAGCGTCTTTCGTGGGGTGGTGGCTAGTAGCGCGTCGCAGCTAATTCTTGGTCCTGGCGACGCCCGGGCACGCACTTCGCTGCGTTGGCGAAGCTCGACAGACGACCCGGTATGCCGTCGCTCCGCCGTCTTGCGATGCACGCACCCGGACGCCGCCAGACCACAAGCCTTAGCCGCGACCCGCTAGTAGCGCGTCGCAGTAATTCTTGGTCCTGGCGACGCCCGGGCACGCACTTCGCTGCGTTGGCGAAGCTCGACAGACGACCCGGTATGCCGTCGCTCCGCCGTCTTGCGATGCACGCACCCGGACGCCGCCAGACCACAAGCCTTAGCTGCTACTATAGACTGTTGCGGCTTAGTTCTGTTGTGTTGGGTAGAGGTGTCGGGTTCCGGGCGTCGGTGGTGGGACCTGCCAGTTCGACCTGGCACTGGTCGGTGTTGGTCTGGGCCTGCCAGGCGGCGAGCTGGGTGTTGAGGACGTCGAGGTCGCCGATGCGGCGGTCCAGGCACGCCGTGTCAGCGCCGAGAGTTCGATCTCGGCGATGTTGAGCCAGGACCCGTGTTTGGGGGTGTGGTGGATCTCCAGGCGTTGGGCCAGCGCGAACGCCTCGGGGGGATCGAAGGCCTCATAGAGCGACGCGGTGCCGTGGGTGTTGAGGTTGTCCATGACCAGCACCACGGTCTCGGCGTCGGGGTAGTCGATGGTGAGCAGCCGTTTGACCTGGCCGGCCCAGTCGATCCTGGTCCGTTGGGGCTGGGCGTCCACGCGACGCCACCCGGCCAGGGGTTCGACCCAGCAGAAGATCGAGCAGGTCCCACGCCGCAGGTACTCGCTGTCCTCGAGGCGGTCCCGACCGGCACTGCGGGGATCGGATCGCGGGCGTGGTCGAGGAGCTGGTACGGCTTCTCGTCCATGCACACCACCGGACGGGCCGGGTCGTAGCCTCGGGCATAGACGGCCAGCACGTCCTCCATCCGCGCCACGAACTCGGCGTTCTGCTTGGGCGGGATGACCCAGCACTTCTTCAGATGAGGGCGAAGTTTCGTTTTTTTAAGACCCGGCTGATGGTGGTGTGGTCCAGATCGGGGATGTCCTCGATCAGCGCGACGTGCTTCTCCAGCAGCCGCATCGACCACCGCGAGCGGCCCTCGGGCGGGGCCGAGCAGGCCAGCGCGATCAATCGTGCCTCGACCTCACCGGTGATCACCGAGGCCACCGGCGGCTGCTCCCGCGTGGTTGCGTTGCACGGTGGCCCGCACATCGCCACCGGTCTCGGCGAAGCGTTTCGAGATCAGCCGCACCGTCTCCTGGGCGACACCGACCCGCTCGGCGATCACGGCCCGATCATCGACCGGGCCTGCGGCCACATCCAGGGCGAGCAGCACCCGCGCCCGCATGATCAACCTCGCCTTGTCCGCCCCGGTCGTGGTCACCCGCACCAGCGCGCGGCGATCCTCCGGGCTCAACTCCACCGGGTACTTCTTCTGCGACGGCATCACACGTCCTGACCGGCAGAGCGAGAGGGGAAGGGTGGGGAAGCACTCTGCCAGAAGTCACACTGACGCAGACACGACATGATCCAGCGGCAACACGCTACTAGTAGCGCGTCGCAGCTAATTCTTGGTCCTGGCGACGCCCGGGCACGCACCTGGCGGTTGTCGGCGGAGCTCGGAAGACGACCCGGTATGCCATCGCTCCGCCGTCGTGCCATCCACGCACCGCCGGAACCGTCAACCCGGCCTTCCCGGCTGTAGCCGCGATCAGCAGATCCGGGACAACGGCCGAGCGGTGGTGACCCCGTGGGTCACAGGCGTGCGCTCGAGACGTCGACGCAGGTACTCGTTGCGCGAGAGTCCCTGCGCGGTGTCGGCCAGACATCCGGCCGCAGATCGACCGGAACCCGCCGTAGGTTCCCGTCATGGACCTCATTGACTGGTTGATGGACGGCGATCCGGCCATTCGATGGCAGGTGCTCCGCGACCTCAGTGACGCTTCTGGGGAGGAGGTGGCGGCCGAGCGCGCGCGGGTGGAGACCGAGGGCTGGGGTGCGAGGCTCCTGGCTCTGCGCGACCCGGACGGGCAGTGGGCGGGCGGCGCGTGCTTCCCCAGCTGGGTCGCGGACCAGTGGCGGGCGGGCAATCCGCCGGACTTCAGCAACGGCCAGCCGTGGACCGCCACGCTCCCGAGCCTCGCGACCCTGCGCGACCTGGGCCTCGACCCCACGAGTGGGTCCGCGCGCGAGACGACCGCGCTGGTGGCGGAGAACTGTCGCTGGGAGCACGACGGTCAGCCGTTCTTCGACGGCGAGGTCGAGGCGTGCATCAACGGCCGCACCCTGGCGGCCGGCGCATACTTCGGTGCGAACGTCGAGGACCTGTGCTCGAGCCTGCTGGGTGAGCAGCTCGAGGACGGCGGCTGGAACTGCGAGACCGAGCAGGGCTCGACCGTCTCGTCGTTCCACTCCACGATCTGCGTCGTCGAGGGCCTGCTGGAGTTTGAGCGCGCGGGTGGCGACCTGCCGGTCTCAGGGGCCCGGCGGCGGGGCGAGGAGTACCTCCTCGAGCGGCACCTCTTCCGCAGCAAGCGCACCGGTGAGGTGGTGCGGGACTCGTGGCTGCAGTTCGCCTGGCCGCCCCAGTGGCACTACGACGTGCTGCGCGGCCTCGACCACTTCCGGGCCGTCGGTGGTCGTCCCGACGAGCGGCTCGCCGAGGCCGTCGAGGCGGTGCGCTCCAAGGCGACCGACGACGGCCGCTGGCTGCTGGACCGCGTGTACGGCGGCGAGGTCCACGTCACGTTCGAGGACGAGGGTGGACCCAGCCGGTGGAACACCCTGAGGGCGCTGCGAGTGCTGCGCTGGTTCGACGCGGCGAGGCAGGACGCACCGGCGGCGCGCAGACCAGGTTGACTCAGCCCCGGATCTCCATCTCGGGGTGGGCCGAGACGAGATTGTCGGAGACCGCGTCGAAGACCCGGCCGAGCGCGGCGAAGTCGCCGTCGCTGGCGAGGTCGACGAGGTGGGCGCGTACGCCGGCGACGTGGGTGGGTGCGGCGCGGACCAGCAGGTCGTGGCCCTTGTCGGTGAGGGTGGCGAGGATGCCGCGACCGTCCTCGGGGGAGCTGGAGCGCTGCACCAGCCCCACCTTCTCCATCCGGGTCACCGTGTGGGTGACCCGGCTGCGGCTGTGGGCGAGGGCGTCGGCGAGGGCCGCCATCCGCATCTGGCCGTCGCGCTCGGAGAGCCGGACCAGGATCTCGTACTCCACCAGCGAGATGTCGTGCGCGCGGCGCAGGTCGTCGTCGAGCCGGTCGAAGAGCAGGGTGGTGCCCATGACCAGCGCCCGCCACGAGCGCTGCTGGCCGTCGTCGAGCCAGCGGACCTCGTCAGCAGCCACGACAGGCGAGTCTAGGACCTCGGACGGGCCAGTCGTCGAGCTCACCCTGCGGGTCGGCGGACCGTGTCTCAGCCACCGATCTCCGACGGCTGAGCCCCACAACCCGGGGCTGGCGGCGTCGCAGCCGCTCAACGGCCAACCAGTACGAGGCTCGCGCCTGCGCCTCGCTGACAGGGACCCTAGCCACCACCCCACGAAAGACGCTTTCGCGGGGACCGCGGAAAGACCTCACACCCGTCTGGTGACGCTCGCTACGCCGCGAATCGCTGAATCCAGGCTCAGGCGAGCCGCTCCAGGATCAGGGCCATGCCCTGGCCGCCGCCGACGCACATGGTGATCAGCCCGGTGGTCTTGTCGTGGAAGTCCAGCGAGTTGAGCATCGTGTTCTGCAGCCGGGCGCCGGTCATGCCGAACGGGTGGCCGACCGCGATCGCGCCGCCGTTGACGTTGAGCCGGTCGAGGTCGATGCCGAGGTCCTGGTAGGACGGCACGACCTGGGCCGCGAACGCCTCGTTGATCTCGACCAGGTCGATGTCGCCGATGCTCATGCCGGCGTTGGCCAGCGCGCGCTTGGAGGCCTCGACCGGGCCAAGGCCCATGATCTCGGGGGAGAGGCCGCTGACGCCGGTGGCGACGATGCGGGCGAGCGGCTTGAGGCCGAGCTCCTGGGCGCGGGTGTCGCTCATGACGATGACCGCCGCCGCGCCGTCGTTGAGCGCGCAGCAGTTGCCGGCCGTGACCACGCCGTCGGGACGGAAGACCGGGTCGAGCTGGGAGATCGCCTCGTAGGTGACGCCGGCGCGCGGGCCGTCGTCCTTGCTGACCACCGTGCCGTCGGGGGTGGTGACCGGGGTGATCTCGCGCTCCCAGAAGCCGTCGGCGATCGCCTTCTCGGCGAGGTTCTGGGAGCGGACGCCGAACTCGTCGAGCTCCTTGCGGTCGAGGCCGCGCAGCGTGGCGACGTTCTCCGCGGTCTGGCCCATCGCGATGTAGACGTCGGGGATCGTGTCGTCCTGGCGCGGGTCGTGCCACGTCTGGCCGCCCGTGGCCTGCGCGTCGGTGCGGGCCTTGGCCTCGTCGAAGAGGTGGTTGTGGGTGTCCGGCCAGTGGTCGGAGGTGCCCTTGGCGAACCGCGACACGGTCTCGACGCCGGCCGAGATGAACGCGTGGCCCTCGCCGGCCTTGATCGCGTGGAAGGCCATCCGGGTGGTCTGCACCGACGACGAGCAGTAGCGGGTGATCGTCGCGCCGGGGACCTCGTCGAGGCCCATCAGCACGTTGACCACCCGAGCCATGTTGTTGCCCGACTCGCCGCCCGGGAGGCCACAGCCGAGGTAGTGGTCGTCGATCGTCGTCGGGTCGAGCTCGGGCACCTTGGCCAGCGCGGCCTGGATGATCGTCGCGGTCAGGTCGTCGGGACGGAAGTCGTTGAGCGAGCCCTTGTTGGCGCGGCCGATGGGGGAGCGGGCGGCGGAGACGATCACGGCTTCAGGCATGTCCCGAGCCTAGATGAGAACGTGTTGCAGCGGATGTGGGCGCCGTCACGCCTCGGGGACGCTGGTGAGCGCGTGCATGACCAGCGCGAGCGACCTCGACAGGAAGGCGCGGCGCTCGCGCTGCGGCTTCTGCAGGGCGGCGACCAGCAGGCCGTCGAACGACGCCACCAGCGCCTCGGCGCGCGCGTCGCCCTCCTCGCGCGCGGCCGGCGACAGGAGGCCGTCCACGACGCCGACCAGCCGGGTCCGCGAGGCCGCCAGGGCCTCGGCGACGGCCGGGTTGCGCGGCGCCTCCAGGGACAGCTCGAGCTTGGCCGTGATCAGCTCCCGCTCGTCGAGCCAGCGCTCGAACAGCGCCAGGGTGAGCGCCACCGCCCGCTCCTCGTCACCCGCGCACTCGAGGAGCTCGGCGGCGAGCGCGTCCACGTCGGCCGCCAGCGTCGCGGCGACGTACTCGGTGACGGCGAGCTGCAGCGCCTGCCGGGTGCGGAAGTACGCCGAGCAGGTGCCCTCGGGGAGCCCGGCCGCGCCGGTCGACGGCCCGGTGGGTCAGCCCCGCAGCCCCTCGTCCGCGACCACGTGCACGGCCGCCTCGAGCAGCTCGCGGCGCCGCGGGGTGAGCGCCGGGCGTGGCTCGCGGGCGCTGTGACGGAGGGCACGTCTCCGAATCTACCGGTGGAGTTGCGTCTCGGGCCGGAGGAGCGTACTTTCTACACACGTAGAAGAATTCTACAGAAGTAGAAAGGATCGATCATGTCGTACGACCTCTCCGCAGTCCTCCCGTTCGTCGTGGTCGTCGCCCTGCTCGCCCTCGTCGGCAGCATCGCCTCGGTCACCGTCCTCGCTCAGTCCGTGGTCCGCCACCACCGCACCCGCGTGGCCCGCCACGAGAGCATCCCGACGTACTACCGCCGGCTCGTCCTGGCTCACTGACAGCTCACTGACAGCTCCCTGACGCCCCTCCCGGCGCACGCCCCGCCTCTCTGGCAGAGTCGGGGCGTGCGCCATCGCTACGAGTGCCCGATGCGCTGGGCCGACCTCGACCAGCTGGGGCACGTCAACAACGTGGTGTACGTCGACTACCTCCAGGAGGCGCGGGTCGACATGCTCCGGGCGCACGGCCGGGGCCCGCGTGCGCTCGCCGACGGGCTGGTGGTGGTCCGCCACGAGGTCACCTACCTCAAGCCGCTGACCTACGACTTCCGGCCGGTCTCGATCGAGTGCTGGGTGACCGACATCAAGGCCGCGACGTTCACGATGGCCTACGAGATCTTCCACGACAGCGCCTCGCGACGGGGCGGACGGACGACCGGTCGTCTACCTGCGGGCGACCACCGTCCTCACGCCGTTCGTGTTCGCCGAGGAGCGGCCGCGCCGGATCACCGCCGAGGAGCGGGCCGCCCTCGAGGTCCACCTCGAGCCCGACCAGGCAGCCGCGCCGGCGCACGCCTCGCGCTGCCCGAGCAGGTGACGAGCCACCTACCCGATCCACGTCCGCTTCTCCGACGTCGACGTCTACGGCCACGTCAACAACGTGAAGTACTTCGAGTACCTCCAGGAGGCGCGGATCTCGATGATCCGCCGAGCTGGTGCCGCTGCGCCGGTTCAGCGTCGTCGTGGCCCAGACCGACGTCGACTACCTCCAGCCGCTGCTGTTCCGGGCCGAGCCCTACGACTGCCGCTCGTCGATCATCCGGGTCGGCGCCCGGTCGATGACCGTCGAGTCCGAGATCCGCGACCAGGACCGGGTGCTGGCCCGCGCCCGGGTGGTGGTCGTCTTCTTCGACCTCGACGGTGGGCGCTCGACCGAGCCGGACCCCGAGGTGCGCGACGTCCTCATGGCCGCCAGCCAGCCGCAGGACTAGGACACGCCCTAGGTCGCGTCGTCGAAGGTGTTGACCATGAACTGAGCAGCGTGGGTGACGTAGTCCCAGAACTGCTGCGTCCTGCTCCGGCGTCAGCGTGCCGTCGGCCGCGAGCTCGTCGAGAGCGGCGCGGAAGTGGGTGAGCCAGTGGTCCTTGGCGGTCGGGGTCACGGCGAAGGGCGCGTGCCGCATCCGCAGGCGGGGGTGCCCACGGGTGTCGGAGTAGGTCGTGGGGCCGCCCCAGTACTGCACCAGGAAGAGCCGGAACCGCTCCTCGGCGGGCCCGAGGTCCTCCTCGGGGTAGAGCGGCCGCAGCACCGGGTCGGCCGCGACCCCTTCGTAGAAGCGGGCGACGATGCGGCGGAACGTCTCGTAGCCGCCGATCTCGTCGTAGAAGGTGCTCACCCCGCCCATTGTGCCGAGTGCGGATCGTCTGTAAGACTCGCGGCATGGCGACCACACGCAACGCGACCACGCACTGGGAAGGCAGCCTCTTCGAGGGCGCCGGCCAGGTGACCCTCCAGAGCTCGGGCATCGGCACCTACGACGTGTCGTGGGCCTCCCGCGCCGAGGAGGCCAACGGCAAGACCAGCCCCGAGGAGCTGATCGCCGCCGCGCACTCGGCGTGCTTCTCGATGGCCCTGTCCAACGGGCTGGCCAAGGCGGGCACCGCCGCCCACGGCCCTCGACACCTCCGCGGAGGTGGACTTCGTCCCCGGCACCGGCATCACCGAGATCCGGCTCCGCGTCCGCGGCAGCCGTCGACGGCATGAGCAACGAGGACTTCGTCGCGGCCGCCGAGGACGCCAAGGCCAACTGCCCGGTGAGCCAGGCCCTCGCGGCCGTCCCGCCGATCAAGCTCGACGCGGCGCTGGCCTGACCTTCTCCCGCGCGACCTTCTCCAGGGCCAGGTCCAGCGCCCTGGAGACCGACTCGAGCGTCTCGACGACGTCGAGCTCGGGCACGCCGGCCTCGGCCAGCGCCTTCTGGAACGACCCGATCGCGCTGGCGAACGCCGGGAAGCACGCCTCGGTGCGCTGCCACGCCCTCCGGCGTGAGCTCGACGAGGCTGGCGCGCCCGTCGTCGGGGTCGCGGCGGCGGGTCACCACGCCGTCGGCCTCGAAGCCGGCGCAGGTAGTTCGAGAGCGTCGTCGGCCGCAGCCCGGTGAGCCGGGCCAGCTCGGTCGGCCGGACCGGCTGCTCCAGCCGCAGGACGCTGGTCACCGCGAACTCGTCGGGGGTGAGCGGCGCGCCGGCCATCTCCTCGTGCAGCAGCGTGCTCAGCTGCCGCCCGGTCGCGAACAGGAGGAGGAACGGACCGCGGTGGGCATCCTCACGGGCTCAGGTTACGAGTCCGCAACGAGCTGGCTCGGGCCTCTTGACGAAAAACTTCAAGTTGGTAGTAAATGGCGGCCATGCGCCGTCGAGCCCCGCTGCCTCGGGCGTGCTGCCCGGGTCGTGCTGGCCCTGCGTGCTGCCGTCGCGGGCTGCGGTGACGGCGACGGTCGGACGCCGGCGCGACGGCCGACTCCTCGGCTGCGAGCAGCGCGGCAGGCTCCGCCCGCGCGGCAGCCGCCGACCCGGCGTACGTCGTGCAGCGGATCGAGGTCGGGCAACAAGCCGTGCGGGATCCTGGGCGCCGCGGGCAGGGTGTGGGTGAGCCTCTACGGCGACGACGCGCTGGTCTGGGTCGACCCCGCCACGGGTGAGGTGGGTGACGCCGATCGCCACCGGCGCGCGCCCTGCGGGCTGGCCTTCGGGGCCGGGTCGATCTGGGTGGAGGACTACGGCAGCGACGAGGTCACCCGGGTCAACGCGACCGACGGGACCGTCGAGGCGACGTTCGAGGTCGGTCGGCCGCCCTACGACGTCGCCTTCGCCGGCGGCGCCGCCTGGGTGACCGACTACAGCAGCGGGACCATCTCCCGCATCGACGCGGCAGACCGGGAAGGTGACCGCGACCGAGATGGGCGGCCAGCCGACGGGGATCGCCGCCGCCGGTGGCAAGGTCTGGGCCGGGCTCAAGACCGAGGGCATCGTCGGGATCGACACCGGGACCGGCCAGGTGACGCGACACGATGCCCACCGAGCTCGACGCGACCTGGACGGCCGCGGCGGATGACCAGGTCTGGGTCAACGTCGGCGACACGGTGGTCCGGATCGACCCGGCCACCGGCTCCGTGGTCGGCACTGTCGACGGTGGGCGAGCAGCCCGCGGACGGCGCGGTGGTCGGCGGCGAGGTCTGGGTCGGCGACCACGACGGGAGCTCTACCGGTTCCCGGCCGACGCGAGCGACGGCGCGGCGGCCCCGGTCGAGTCCGGGGTGGTCAACCCGTTCGTCGCCAACGAGCTGGACGGCCTGCTGTGGGTGGCCGACTTCCAGGGCACCGACGTGGTCGCGATCGACCCGGCGAAGGCGGGTTAGGCCTCGGCCTCGGCCGGCGGCACGGGCTCGTCGGCGGGCCCGGGTGCGGCCGGCCCTCGCGGTGCCAGACCACCCGCTGAGGGAACGGGATCTCGATGCCCTCGTGGTCGAACCGCGCCTTGATCCGCTGGCGCAGCTCGCGCGCGACCGCCCACTGCTCCATCGGCTGCCGTCTTCACCAGCACCCGCAGCGTGATCGCGTCCGGGGCCAGCGCCTCGACGCCGGTCACCTCCGGCTCCTCGATGATCACGCTGCGGTAGTCGTCGTCCTCCCAGAGGTCGTGCGCGACCTCGGTCGAGCACCCGCTTCGCGCGGGCCAGGTCCTCGTCGTAGCCGACGCCCACGTCGACGACCGCGCGGGACCAGTTCTGGCTCTTGTTGCCCACCCGCAGGATCTCGCCGTTGGGCACGTACCAGACCGTGCCGTCGAGGTCGCGCAGCCGGGTGACCCGCAGGCTCACCGCCTCGACGGTGCCGGTGGCCTCGCCGACGTCGATGACGTCACCCACGCCGTACTGGTCCTCGAAGATCATGAAGACGCCGGAGAGGAAGTCCTTCACCAGCGACTGCGCGCCGAAGCCGAGCGCGATGCCGATGATCCCGGCGCTGGCGATGATCGGCGCGATGTTCACGCCCGACCTGGCTCAGGATCATCGTGCCGAAGATCGCGACCAGGACGCCGGTGATCACGCTCTTGAGCAGGTCGCCCATCGTCTTGGCGCGCTGCACCCGGCGGGTGGCGGCGGCCAGGTCGCGCAGCTCCTGGGTGTGGGTCGGCTCCGCCGGCCGCCGGCGCCGGGAGAACCGGCTCGACCCTGGCCGGCAGCACCGCCCCCCTCGGCCCGGGAGACCAGCCGGTCCACGAGCCGGTGGAAGACGAACCGCAGCACCAGCCCCAGCGCCGACCAGCCCGACGATGGCCAGCGGGAGCCCGATGAACCAGTCGGTCAGGTTGGCCAGGCCGTGGGAGTCGGTCTGGTCGTAGACCCAGTTGCAGAGCGACTCGTCGTCCTCGCACGGGTTGCTCAGGAACATGGCCCCCAGTATTCACACCGGCGGGATCTGGATATCGTGGGGGCGTGACCACCGCAGCGAGCGCCCTGGCCGCCGTCGTTCCCTTTGGACGTGCCCGTCGGGTGGAGCGGTGACCAGGACACGGACGTGAACATGGTCCACGCCCTGCTGCTGCTGGGTGGCATCCCGCTGCTGCTGTTCATCGCCGATCACCGTCGCGGTCTACCTGCCCTCGCTGGTGCGGGGCGAGCGGATCACGCCGGGCCAGCCGCCCGGTCGAGAACCAGTGGCTGGGCGGTCCGCGCACCGGCACCGCCGAGCTGAAGGGCCCGGAGTCCGAGGACGCCGACGCGGGAGGCGCGAGTGGCCGCTGGTGACCGGTCCGACCCCCGGCTGAGCGCGCGGTTCGGCGCCAACGACAAGGTCGCGCTCGACGAGACGATCCGCAAGGCCGAGCGGCTCTCGCGGGTCGAGTTCTCGGTCTTCGTCGGCCACGCCGAGGGCGACCCGCGGGCGTACGCCGTGAGCCTGCACGCCACCCTCGCCGCGCCGGCGCGCAGCATCCTGATCATGGTCGACCCCGACGCCCGGGCGCTCGAGGTGGTCACCGGCAGCCACGTGCGCCGGACGCTCCGCGACACGCAGGTCGAGCTGGCGGTGGCCCAGATGCAGAGCGCTGTTCGCCGCCGGTGACCTGGTCGGCGGCCTGCGCCGCGGCATCCAGATGCTGGCCGAGCACGCCCGGGCGCCGCAGACCCTCCACGCGGAGCACCCGTGATCGCTGCGGTCGGCATCGCGGGCGTGGTCGCGCTCGTCGCGGTCGTCCTGGTCGCGTTCTTCCGCTCCACAGGCGCGCGAGCAGGTCTTCGCCGCCCAGGCCGAGACGGCCCGCCTCAAGGCCGTGCTCGACGACGTCAAGGAGGTCGCCTGGAGCAACCGCGACATCGCCCCCGACCTGTCCACGATCGTGATCGACACGATCCGGACCGGCGAGGAGCGGCTGGGCCGCCGCGAGCTGCCGAACTGAGAGCCGGGGCAGTTTCACCGGGTACCCGAAGAAACTGCCCCTTCCGTCAAGGAACTCCAGCCGGGAAGTGCCAGAACACCGGGTACCCGGTGAAGCTGCGCTCCCGGCAGCACGAGTTCAGCCGGCTTGCTGCTCGGCGTCCTTCGCCTGGGCGCGCAGCGCGCGGGCCACGTCGTCGCGGCCCTCGCGGACGTAGCGCTTGGCGGCCGGGTTGGCCGGTGAGCTCTCGAGCCAGGCGTCGACCCGGTCGAGGAGCTCCTGGCTGGCCAGCTGCTTGGGGAAGATGTACTCCAGCGCGGTCGAGGCGCGCTGGGTGCCCTTCTCCTCCCACATCGTCTCGGCGGCGGCGAGGTACTTCTCGACGTACGGCGCGAGCACCTCGTCCTGGCCGTAGGCCTGGAAGGCCAGCACGATGCTGCGCTGGGTCTCGTTGGGGACGTCGTCGCGGACCATCGCCAGCTCCCACGCCTCGGCCTTGGCCTCGGCGGTCGGGGTCAGGGTCCGGGCGGCGGCGGCGTGCTCCTTGCCGGAGATCGTGTTGTCGCGGGCCAGCTCCTCGTCGATGCGGGCACCGTCGGCCCGGCCGTTCTTGGCCAGCCCGGACAGCAGCGTCCAGCGCAGGTCGGTGTCGACCGCGAGGCCGTCGAGCACGAGCGAGCCGTCGAGCAGCCCCTCGAGGTCGGTCAGGGCCTGCTCGCTGTGCGCGGCCGCGGCGTAGGCGCGGGCGAAGGACAGCTGGTGGTCGCCGCCCGGCTCGGCGGTCATCAGCAGCTCGCGCAGGCCGGTCTCCCACTTGGCGCGCAGCTCGGCGCGGTGCTCGGGGGCGGAGTAGAGCGTCGGCGGCCGTCGCGGCGTAGCCGGGGAGCCGGTTGACGCCGAACGCGTCGGTCTCCGAGGCGATGCCCGAGAGCACCAGGGTCACGAAGTCGCTCGCCGACATCTCGGCGTCGCGGGTCATGTCCCACGCCGCGCCCCAGCACAGCGCCCGGGCCAGCGAGTCGTCGATGGTCTCGATGCTGCGTGACCAGCGTGTCGAGCGAGCGCTCGTCGAGGCGGATCTTGG
Source organism: uncultured Actinomycetota bacterium (assembly GCA_963793315.1). Taxonomy (GTDB): domain Bacteria; phylum Actinomycetota; class Actinomycetes; order Propionibacteriales; family Nocardioidaceae; genus Nocardioides. The sequence goes on from CAWBZR010000012.1 coordinate 265,756, forward strand.
CGTAGGCCAGGTCGCCGTCGTTGAGCAGCAGCAGGTCGGGCTGCTTCTCGCCGACCAGCTCCGTGACCTCGGACAGCTCGCCCTCGACGTCGGTCTCGAAGGCGGTACGCCGGACCAGCCGGCCCTCGACCTTGTCGTAGAGGCCGACGCCGAGCCGGTGCCGGCGCAGCGTCGGGTAGTCGGGGGCCGCGGTCTGCCGGATCGGCGAACGACGCGAAGGTGCCGTCGTCGGCGAGCTCGAACTCCGGCGCCAGGGTGTTGACGCCGGCGGTCTGCAGCCACTCCTGCGCCCACGACTCCAGCTCGCGGCCGGACGGCCTTCTCCAGGGCCATCAGCAGGTCCTTGAACTCGGCGTTGGCGAACGCGAAGTCCTCGAAGTAGCCGCGCAGCCCCTCGAGGAACGGGTCGAGGCCCGACCCAGGCGACCAGCTGCTTGAGCACCGAGGCGCCCTTGGCGTAGGTGATGCCGTCGAAGTTGACCTCGACCGCCTGCAGGTCGTAGTTGTCGGCGGCGATCGGGTGGGTGCTGGGCAGCTGGTCCTGGCGGTAGGCCCAGTTCTTGCGGGCGTTGGTGAAGCCGGTCCAGGACTCGGTGAACTCGGTGGCGTTGACGGCCGCGTGGTAGCAGGCCCACTCGGCGAACGACTCGTTGAGCCAGAGGTCGTCCCACCACTTCATGGTCACGAGGTCGCCGAACCACATGTGCGCCATCTCGTGGAGGATCACCTCGGCGCGGAACTCGTAGAACGAGCGGTCCTGGCGGCTGCGCGGGAGGTACTCGTCGCGGAAGGTGACGCACCCGGCGTTCTCCATCGCGCCCATGTTGTACTCGGGCACGAACAGCTGGTCGTACTTCCCGAACGGGTAGGGGTAGCCGAACTTGCTCCTCGAAGAAGCCGAAGCCCTGCTCGGTGATCTTCCACAGCTCGTCGGCGTCGAGGTGCTCGACCAGCGACTGGCGGCAGTAGAGCCCCATCGGGATCTCGCCGTGCGCGCCCGGGTAGGTCTTGTGCACCGAGTGGTACTCGCCGGCGACCAGCGCGGTGATGTAGGTCGACATCGGCTGGGTCTCGGGGAACCGCCAGACCTGCTTGCCGTCGTGCCTCCCGACCAGGTCCTCGGGCTCGGGGCGTCGCGGCGTTGGACGAGACGGCCCAGCCGGCCGGCGTGGTCACCGTGAACGTGTAGGGCGCCTTGAGGTCGGGCTGCTCGAAGGTCGTGTAGACGCGGCGGGCGTCGGGCACCTCGAACTGGGTGTAGAGGTAGACCCGGTCATCGGCCGGGTCGACGAAGCGGTGCAGCCCCTCACCGGTGTGGGAGTAGGTGCAGTCGGCCTTCACCACGAGCGTGTTGTCGGCGGCCAGGCCGCTCAGCGCGATCCGGCTGTCGGCGTACGCCGAGGCGTCGACGGGCTCGCCGTTGAGCGTGATCTCGTGGATGGTCGCGCCGACGAGGTCGGCGAAGGTCGACGCGCCGGGCTCGCGGCAGCTGAAGACGATCGTCGTGGTGGAGCCGAAGGTCGTGTCGCCCGTCGTGAGGTCCAGGTCGATGGAGTACGACGTGACGTCCAGGAGGGAGGCACGGGTCGCGGCCTCGTCCCGGGTGAGGTTGGTTCCAGGCATGCCGGTGATCCTGCCACCCGAGGCGTGACCCGGCCACGCGCACCGGGGTGAAGGATGGAGTTCGTGACCGGATCGAGCCCTGACGGGCAGGCTTCGGGTTTCGGTCCTGCCCGAGAGGTCGCGATGGTCTTCCTCCGCCTGGGCGTCGTGGCCTTCGGCGGACCGGCCGCGCACATCGCGATGATGCGCCAGGAGCTGGTCCAGCGGAGGAAGTGGCTGACCGATGAGCGGTTCGTCGACCTGATGGGTGCGACCAACCTCATCCCCGGGCCGAACTCGACCGAGCTGGCGATCCATCTCGGGCACGAGCGGGCGCGCTGGCGCGGCCTGCTGCTGGCGGGCGTGCTGTTCATCCTGCCCGCCGCGGCGATCGTGACCGTGCTGGCGTGGGTCTACGTCGAGCACGGCGACACACCCGCCTTCGACCACCTGCTGTACGGCGTGGTGCCGGTGGTCGTCGCGATCATCGTCTGGGCGCTGGTGCCGCTGGCGCGCACGGTCGTGAGCTCGTGGTGGCTCGGCCTGCTCCTCGCGGCCGGCCTCGCGGCGTACCTCCTGGGCATCAACGAGCTCGTCGTGCTGTTCGGGGGTGCCGCGCTGGCCGTCGCGGCGCATGCCGCCCGCTCGCTCGGCAGACTGTCCAGAGGCGGGGGGCGCCAGGCGATCGTGCTCGCCGCGCTGCCGGTCTTCGACCACCCGACCAGCGGTCAGCTGGCCACGCTCTTCCTCACCATGCTCAAGATCGGGTCGGTCCTCTACGGGTCGGGCTACGTGCTCCTGGCCTTCCTCGAGGGCGACTTCGTGGACCGGCTGGGCTGGATCACCCATGACCAGCTCCTGGACGCGATCTCGGTCGGACAGGTCACGCCCGGGCCGGTGTTCACGACCGCGACGTTCGTGGGCTACCTGGTCGCCGGCCTGCCCGGCGCCTTCCTGGCCACCGTGGCCATCTTCCTTCCGTCGTTCGTCTTCGTCGGGCTGCTCACCCGGCTGGCCGGCTGGCTCCGGTCGCGCTCCTGGACCTCGGCCCTGCTGGACGGCCTCAACGCCACCGCGCTGGCCCTGATGGCCGGGATCTGCTGGACGCTGGGCCGCGACGCGCTGGTCGACGGCTGGACGGTGACGCTGTTCGCGGTGACCCTGCTGCTGCTGTGGCGGACCGGGCTCAACTCGGGCTGGTACGTCCTCGGCGGGGCCGTGGCCGGAATACTTCTCGGCCTGGTCGGTTAGTAGTTGACATGAGCAACGTTGACTTCTGGTTCGACCCGCTGTGCCCGTTCGCGTGGATCACGTCCCGCACGATGCTCGAGGCCGAGAAGGTGCGCGACATCGAGGTGACCTGGCACATCATGAGCCTCGCCTACCTCAACCAGGACCAGGACATCTCCGACGACTACCGCGAGCTCCTCAAGGACGCCTGGCGGCCGGTCCGGGTCTGCATGGCCGTCCAGGAGCAGTACGGCCAGGAGAAGCTGGCCGAGCTCTACACCGCGCTCGGCACCCGCAAGCACACCCAGCGCCGCCGAGAAGCTGGACCGCGAGCTGATCACCGAGGCGCTGGAGGAGGTCGGCCTGCCGGCCAGCCTGTGCGACGCGATGGACGACGACTCCTTCGACGACGCCATCAAGAAGAGCCACCACGCCGGCATGGACCAGGTCGGCGACGATGTCGGCACCCCGACCATCGCGATCGACGGCAACGCCTTCTTCGGGCCGGTGCTCACCCGGATCCCCCGGGGCGAGGACGCCGGTCGGGTCTGGGACGGTGCCGTCGCCCTGTCGTCGTTCCCCTACTTCGCCGAGCTGAAGCGCACCCGCGAGAAGGAGCTCGACTTCAGCTGAGGGTCGGCTGGTGTGGCGGCCGCGCGCGTAGCCGACCTGCACCCTCCGTCAAGAATGCCTTCGGCCCCGCTTCGCGGCGCCTGCGGCGTCCTTGACCCACCGTCCCGAGGGGATGCAAGCGTTTGCCGCGCGATTCGCGTCCGTATGGCGGATGCAGATCGCGCGCCAACGGAGTTCCGAGTCTCCTGGGGTAGGCGCGCGGGCACACCAACGCCAACTGAAGTCAGCCGCCGGAGCTCGCGGCGGCGATGGTGCCCTTGACCGCCTTGGCGGCCCACTGGCCCTCGGCGATCTCCCTGGCGCGCCTCGTGAGCGCCTTCTTCGGTGTGGCCGTGTTGGCCGCGACCATGTTGTGCGCCTGGTCGGCCGCGGCGAGCAGGCCGATGAGCGCCGCGGTGCGCTCGTCGGGCCGCCCACCGTCCGCGAGGCAGACCGTGATGGCGCGGCGGAGCTGGTGGTCGCGGCTCGTGTCGGCGGCCGGCCAGGTGGTCCGCGGCAGCAGCCCGAGCCTCCTGCCGTCCTTGCGCTCGAGGATCCGGCGCTCGGCGAGGCTCGTGGCCAGCCGGTCGTCCAGCCCCTTGCCGATCCTCGTGACCAGGCTGATGGCTGTGCGGTCCTTGTCGGCGATGGTGGCGAGCGCCTCCACCAGCACCGGGTCCAGGCCGGCGGGCGGCGTACCGGTGGTGCGCACCCGCCCGGAACGCCAGATGCTCGACTTCTCCTCGACCCTCGCAAGTCCCAGGAGGGCGAGCTCGGCGAGCACCGCGCCGCCGAGCACGGCGTCGGTGTGGCTCCACGGCGAGACGGTGCCCTTGGTGTCGTCGAGCAGCAGGAGCAGCACGTCCTCCGCGATCAGCGTCATGGCGTGGAAGGTAGTGGAAGGTAACTGCGTCGCAGCCGTGAGTGACGGCCTCCTACGCTGCACTCATGAGCAAGATCCTGTCCGCCGTCGCCTGGCCGTACGCCAACGGCCCGCGCCACATCGGCCACGTGGCCGGTTTCGGCGTGCCGTCCGACGTGTTCAGCCGCTACATGCGGATGGCGGGCCACGACGTGCTCATGGTCTCGGGCACCGACGAGCACGGCACGCCGATCCTGGTCGCGGCCGACAGCGAGGGCGTCAGCGCCCGCGAGCTGGCCGACAAGAACAACACCGTGATCGTCAACGACCTGGTCGACCTGGGGCTGTCCTACGACCTGTTCACCCGCACCACGACGGGCAACCACTACAACGTCGTGCAGGAGCTGTTCAAGGGCGTCCACAAGAACGGCTACATGGTCGAGCAGACGACGTTCGGCGCGATCTCGCCGTCGACCGGCCGCACGCTGCCGGACCGCTACATCGAGGGCACCTGCCCGATCTGCGGCTACGGCGAGGCGCGCGGCGACCAGTGCGACAACTGCGGCAACCAGCTCGACCCGACCGACCTGATCAACCCGCGGTCGAAGATCAACGGCGAGACGCCGGAGTTCGTCGAGACCCAGCACTTCTTCCTCGACCTGCCCGCGCTGGCCGAGGCGCTCCAGGACTACATCGCACGGCCGCGAGGCGAGCGGCACCTGGCGGCCCAACGTCATCAAGTTCTCGCTCAACCTGATCGAGGACCTCCGGCCGCGGGCGATGACCCGCGACATCGACTGGGGCATCCCGGTGCCGATCGAGGGCTGGGCTGAGCAGAAGACCAAGCGGATCTACGTCTGGTTCGACGCGGTGATCGGCTACCTGTCCGCATCGATCGAGTGGGCACGGCGGCTCGGTGAGCCGGACAAGTGGCGCGAGTGGTGGAACCCTGCACCCGACGGGGAGGGGGAGGCGCTGTCCTACTACTTCATGGGCAAGGACAACATCGTCTTCCACTCGGTCATCTGGCCGGCCGAGCTGCTCGGCTACAACGGCAGGGGCGACAAGGGCGGCGAGCCGGGGGAGTACGGCGTCCTCAACCTGCCCACCGAGGTGGTCAGCTCGGAGTTCATGACGATGGAGAACAAGCAGTTCTCCAGCAGCCGCGGCCACGTGATCCTGGTCAGCGACATGCTCTCGCGCTACCAGCCCGACGCGCTGCGCTACTACATCTGCGCGGCCGGGCCGGAGACCTCCGACGCCGACTTCACCTGGGCCGACTTCCTGCTGCGCACCAACTCCGAGCTGGTCGCCGGCTGGGGCAACCTGGTCAACCGCACCGCGACCATGCTGGCCAAGAGCTTCGGCGAGATCCCGGCCGCGGGGCCGCTGGAGCCCGAGGACGAGGCGGTGCTCGCGGCCGTGCGGGCCGGCTTCGACACCGTCGGCGACCTGGTCGGGCGGCAGCGGCTGCGGCCAGGGCATCGCCGAGGCGATGCGGGTCGTCGGCGAGGTGAACAAGTACCTCACCGTCACCGAGCCCTACAAGATGAAGGACGAGTCGCAGCGCGAGCGGCTGGCCACCGTGCTGCACGTCGCCGCGCAGTGCGTGGTCGACTGCAACACCCTGCTGTCGCCGTTCCTGCCGCACTCGTCCAACAAGGTGCACCTCGCGCTCGGCGGCGAGGGCGAGTTCATGCCGATGCCGCGGATCGAGACCGTCGAGGAGCTCGACCCGGACAACGGCGCCGGGCTCGACTTCTACCCCGTGATCACCGGCGACTACTCGGGCACGCCCGCCTGGGCGTCGCGTCCGGTGACGGTGGGCGCCAAGATCGAGAAGCCCACGCCGATCTTCACCAAGCTCGACCCGGCGATCGTGGACGAGGAGCTCGAGAGGCTCGAGCGGCTCATGATCGCGATCCTCGGCGACCACCGGGGCCACCGCAGCCACCTCGAGCTCGACGCGCTGCGGCCAGGCTTGCGGACGCGGAGCCGAGACCGAGTGGGTCGCGACGGACAGCGGCGTCGACGTCACGGCGTACGACGGCGTGTGGCTGGTGCCCGGCGGCCCGTACGCCGACGACGCGGCGGTGCGGCGGCGCTGACCGCGGTGCGGGAGCAGGGGGTCCCCTTCCTCGGCACCTGCAGCGGGATGCAGTACGCCGTGATGGAGTACGTCGCGTGCGTGCTCGGCGAGCCCGCCACCCACGCGGAGGCGGACGGCGAGTCGGAGGACAACGTCGTCGCCGCGCTGGCCTGCTCGCTCTCTGGCGAGCAGCGGCTGGTCACGCCGGTGCCCGGCACCCGGTTCGCGTCGTGGGTGGACGAGCCGTTCGTCGGGATGCACTTCTGCAACTTCGCCCCGACCGCGGCTGCGGTCCAGCGGCTCGAGACCGCCGGGGTCGTGGTGGGCGCGACCGCGCCGGACGCCGGTGCCGAGGTGCTCGAGTTCCCGGACCACCCGTTCTACGTCGCCTCGCTCTTCCAGCCGCACATCGGAGCCCTGGCCGGGGCGCCGGTGCACCCGCTCGTGCTCGCCTTCCTCGACGCGGCGCGTGGCGTGCGTGAGGGCGAGCCGTCCCGCACGGCCTGGGGAGCAGCGGTGCACCGGGCCGTGCATCCCGTGCTCGACCACCCGGTCCTCTTCGACGACCCGCTGGCCTTCGCGATCCTCGGCGTCGACCGCGACGAGGTCCTGGCGGGCGTCGCGCCGAGCTCGCGGCTGCGGATGTTCGTCGCGCTCCGGCACCGGCTGGCCGAGCAGACCCTCGCCGCGGCCTACGACCGCGGCACCCGGCAGTGCGTGGTGCTGGGCGCCGGGCTCGACACGATCGCCTACCGCAACGAGCACGCCGACCTCCGCGTCTTCGAGGTCGACCACCCGGCCACCCAGGCCTGGAAGCGCGAGCGGCTGGCCGCGGCCGGCATCGCCGAGGCCGCGACGTACGTCGGCGTCGACTTCGAGCGCGACGACCTGATGTCGCGGCTCGTCGAGGACGGGTTCGACGCGTCGTGGCCCAGCGGTCTTCGTCTGGCTGGGCGTGGTGCCCTACCTGACCCGCGAGGCGGTCGCCGCCACCCTGCGCGCCATCGCGGCGGTGCCGGGCGCCGAGGTGGTCCTCGACCATGCCGGCACCGAGCGCGACGCGGAGGGGCAGGAGCGCCACCGCCGGCTGGCCGAGCGGGTCGGCGGCGCTGGGCGAGGAGCTCACGGAGCCCTGGGCGCCCGGTGAGATGGCCGAGCTGCTGACCCGGTCGGGGTTCACCGAGGTCGAGGAGCTGCTCCCGGCCGGCGGCGGCGCGCACGTGGTGCGCGCCCGCCGACCATGAGCGATGCCGTGAGGGTCACGCTGCAGTTCCACCCCGACTGGCCGTTCCGGGGCCGCAGGGTCATCGACGCGCTGGCCGACGACGGCGTCTACCGGTCCCAGTTCGAAACCGGCACCTCGAACGGTGGGTTGACCGCGCATCCCGGTGGCGACCGCTGGCGCTGGGAGAGCCGGATCTTCGACGGTCGCTACGACGAGGCCCGCGCCGACGCGCGACCCCGCTACGGCGCGCTCAACCGCCGCGACGACCCCTACGGCGGCTCGATCCGGTTCGGGTCGGCGTACCTCCGGCTCCGGCCCGAGATGCTCGAGCGGTCGACCTTCTGCTTCCCGGACTCAACCTTCGAGCCGACCGAGATCGGCGGTCCGGAGCGGCTCGAGGAGCTGTGCTCCCTCGCCGACGCCGCCGGCCTCGACCATCTCGACGACTACGTCGAGGCGCACGTGCACGGCGAGGTCCGGCCGGACCGGGACGCCGAAGCCGTGGTGCTGGACCCGTGCTTCCGCGACGGGCCGGTCCATGACGCGGCGACCCGCCTCGGCTGCTCCGTCGAGTGGCACCCGGGGCTGCGCGTGCCGACCGAGGGCCTCGACGTCGACTACCGCGGTCCGGAGTTCGTGGCGCTGGCTCGCTCGCTCGGCGACGAGCTGGTCCCGTCGGTGGTCGGTGACGCCGCGCGCAGCGGCCGCCACGACCCGCAGTCACTCAAGCGGGTCTGGCACCTGCTGGCCCGGTTCGGCCGCTAGCGCGTCAGCCGGCGCGGCCGAGGATGGCGCGGACGCCCACGACCCCATGGATCTTCAGCCGGATGGTGCCGACGTCGGTCGTGCCGCCCTCGGTGAGCTTGATTCCGTGCTTGCGCGCGGTGAACCAGTACGGCGTGCCGGGCTCGTTGCGCGCGGAGCTCACCAGGTTGTCGGGGATCAGCACGTCGGGGTGCTCGCCGTAGAGCGCGTCGAGGTCGACGACCCGGCCGCCCGCCTTGCCGGCGTGCAGCCGCTGGACGCGGAACGGCTTGCGGTACTTCTGCTTGTTCGACACGGTCGGGAACAGCCAGGACCGGTCGCCCTGGTCGAGCACCCAGAAGCCGAACGGCGCGATCACCGGCCGGTTGCTGCCGTCGTAGCGCATCACGCCGCGCACCGTGGCGCCGACCGGCGCCGTGAAGGCCGCGGTCGGTGTCGGGCCGCTGACGATGACCGTGGTGTGGGTGACGGCGAGGTTGGCGCCGGTGGTGGTCGGCTTGTCGCCGCGCTCGCGGCGAGCGGTGGTCACCGACGCGGCGTAGGTGCCCGGCACGATGCCGCGGACGACGTAGGCGCCGCCGCTGGACTGCACGGTCCAGTTGAGGGCCATCGGCGTGGCCTGGTCGCCGTCGACGTGCGAGGGCCGCAGCCAGCTGTCCTCGGGGACGGCGGTCAGCTTCACCTGGCCGCCCGTCGGGAGGGTGCCGGTGAGGTTCATGGTCGGGTTGCTGAGCAGCAGCGCGTAGGTCTGCGAGGTGTTGGCGACGAGGTCGACCGACTGGCTCACCCAGGGGAACTCGGTCTGCTCGGGGCCATCGGTCGGGACCGCGCTGCGCCGCACGAAGAGCGAGTAGGTGTTGAGCGGCAGGCCGCTGAAGGTGACGACACCGCCGGGCAGGAGGCTCGGGTCGCCCTGGAAGACCTTGACCACGCGGCCGTCGGGGTTGCGGAGCTCGGCGTCGACCGAGCCGTTGGCGCCGGGGAAGACGACGTCGGCGGCCGAGAAGCTCACCGAGCGCCCCGGCTCGACGGCGAGGTCGGCGGTGGCCACGGTCTTCTGCGCGACCGCGACGATCTGCGACGTCGGGACGTAGGCCGAGCCGGCGTACGACGTGGTGACGGTGTAGGCGCCGGGCTTCAGCGAGCTGACGACGTAGCGGCCGATCTCGTTGGTGACCACGCCGGCGGCGAAGTTGCCGTCCTTGTCGAGGATCGCGAGGAACTGGTCGGACAGCGGCACGCCGCTGGTGCTGACCAGGCCTCGGATGATGCCGGCGTGCCGGGTCTTGAAGCTGTCGCGCACCGTGCGGCCGGCGCGCAGCACGTGCCTCCGGGAGAGGTAGCCGGGCACGGTCGAGTCGGTGTGCAGCCCTTCGTCGCGGTCGGCCTCGAGGCGGTAGGGGCCGGGCGCGACCTCGAAGCGGTAGTTGCCCTTCTTGTCGGTGATCGTCGTGGCCGCGACGCTGCCGTCCATGCGGGTCAGGTTGAGGAGCCGGTTGGCGCCGTCACCCTTCCAGGTGCCGGTCACGACGGCCGGCGGCTGGACCACGATCCGGCCCAGCGAGCGGTGGGCCTGTGGCTGGAAGAACCTGGTGTGCCTCATCCAGCTGTTGAGGTTGCCGTCCGGGCCGAGGTAGGACGGCGTGAACTTCTTGGTGCTCTCCTGGTCGCACTCGCCCGATCGCCCGCCCGAGCTCGCGGCGCGGTGCCCACCGCCGCCACCGGAGACCGACTCCGAGCAGACCCGGATCAGGTAGGGCTCGCGGAGCTGCTTGAGGGTGAACATGCCCTTGCCGTTGGTGCGCGCCAGCACCCGCTTCTCCTCGGTGACGTCGACCGGCAGGCCGAGGTCGGAGAACCGGATCCCGGAGACGAGCGCGTGGGGGATCGGGGTGCCGTGGGGGCCGACGACCTGGCCGGTGACCTTGCCCTTCGTCGGTGGGGGCTTGGGGCGGCGCCCCCGGCCCGTCGTCGGCTTCGCCTCGCGGCCCAGGAGGTCGGGCGGTGTGCTGTAGAAGGTGTTGGGCGAGCCGTCGCCCGGGTCTGCTGCGGACGCGGGCTGTGCCTCGGCGGCGTGCGGCGACAGCACGAGGACGGTCCCAGCGAGCGCGAGGGTCAGCGAGGTGACGAACGGAACGGGCCGGGTCATGCCGGGATCATCGCGGGTCGGGTGCGCGCAGGCCAGGCCTCCCGCAGCGTGTCGCCGTCGTCGTTGAACATCGACGACGCGGCCCCCGGCATGGATGGGCCGAGAGGCGCGTGGTCGAGGTCTGCGACGCAGCGAGCGTGGATCCAAGGCTGTCTTGGCCTCGACACCACAGGGGCGCGCTGGCGGCGTTGCCGACGCTAGTGCCCCGCACACGAAGTTCGCTGCATAACTCGCACCCCCAGCACGCACCTCACTTCGTCGGCGACGCTGGAAAGACGCCCAGTCTGCCGGCGCGCCGCCGTCTCGCGATGCAGGCACTGGGAGCACGACTTATATTGCGAACTCCGCGCGCGGGACACTAGTGTCCTGAGTCAGAGATTCGCTAGACAATATGCGGCGAGGGACTCGAGGATCTCATCGGCGGTCTTGGTCCATGACGTAGGGCTTGGGGTTATCGTTCCATGGGGTGTCCCAGTCGGTGATGTCGTCGGCTAGGTCTAAGACCGAGCGGTGTACGCCGCGGCGGATGAGTTCTGAGGGTGATCTCGGCGAACCAGCGTTCGACGAGGTTGAGCCAGGAGGAGCTGGTCGGGGTGAAGTGCAGGTGGAACACTGGGGTGGGCCAGGAGCCAGCTTCTTGACCGTGGGCGCCTTGTGGGTGGACAGGTTGTCGCAGACCAGGTGCACGTCGAGGTCCTCGGGAACGGCTTTGTCGATGGAGGCCAGGAACTTGCGGAACTCCACCGCCCGGTGTCGGGCGCTGATGCAGGTGATCGACCAGTCCGGGTGTGGGGCCGGCTGACCTCGAGGGCGGCGAACAGGTCCAGGGTGCCGGCACCGGATGTAGTCGTGGCTGATCCGCTCGGGGGTGCCCGGCATCATCGGGATCACCGGCTGGGACCGGTCCAGTGCCTGGACCTGGTGTCTTCTCGTCCACGCACAGCACGAGTGCCTGCTCGGGAGGATCCATGTAGAGCCCGACGATGTCGCGGACCTTCTCGACGAACTGGGGGTCGGTGGAGAGCTTGAAGGTCTCCTGCTTGTGCGGCTTGAGCCCGAAGGCCCGCCAGATCCTCGAGACCGCCGACTGGCTCATCCCACTGGCCTGGGCCATCGACCGGGTCGACCAGTGCGTGGCGTTGGTCGGCTTGGACTCCAGGGTCCGCACGATCACCTGCTCGACCAGGTCGTCGCTTGACCGTGCGCGGCGCACCGGGCCGGGGCTCGTCGCTGAGTCCCTGCGAGTCGATGCTCGACGAACCGCGCCCGCCACTTGCCCACCGTCACCTTGTTGAGGCCCAGCTGGGTTGCGACAGCGGTGTTCGTGCTGCCATCCGCGCAGGCCAACACGATCCGAGAGCGCATCGCCAACTGCTGAGAGAACATTGGGTTCGACGCGCCCACCGCTGCAACGTCTCGCGCTCATCGAAGCTGAGCACGATGCACCACCTGCGGGCGACCAGGCTGAGGCATGCCCCAGCCTAACAATTATCTGGCGAACATCTGACTCAACACACTAGGAGCCTGCTGAACAAATCATGCGGCGCCAGCGCCGCGACAGCCGCACGCTGGCTTTGTCGCCGCCCCTCGAAAGGCGCCCAGCCTGCCATCGGGGACGACGTCGCGCCATCGCACGACTCTCGCGACGCTGGCATCCACAGCATTGTTCAGCAGCCTCTTAGGCGATGAACCCCAACCCACCCACGAAACAGGCGGCGGGAGCCCCGGCGACGCCGGTAGCCAGCCAGTTCTGCAGCTTGACGAACACCTCGGTGCCGTCGGGGTTGAAGTAGTTGATCTCCACCCCCTGGCCGTCGTCGGAGTGCAGAGAACTCCCGTCGAGGGTCGCCACTTCGCCGGTGTCGAAGTCGCCCTGCTCGGTGGACCTAGGGTCCTTGTCGTTGTTGCCGGCGCCCCAGCCGTCGCTGTCGTGGCTGTCCGCGAAGACCGCTGCGTTGTCGACGGTGGTCTCCATGGTGAGGACGAGGTCCGTGGCCGCCGAGCAGGTGGCCGTGAGCAGCAGGCCACCCTGGTTGAAGATGATGGCCCGGCGGCCGTCGGGCGCCCCGAGGAACGTGATGCCGACGGCGCCGTTGTCGGCCCGGTCGGCTGACTGGGCGGCGTCGACCTTGCCGAGGGCCAGGGTGGCCTCGTCGATGTCTCTGCCCGTGAGCGAGTTGTCCTTGACCTGTCCCGAGGCGACGGCGTTCCGGGCGAGGTCGTTGCGCTGGACGCTGTGCTTGCCGGGCAGCGCGAGGGCGGTGCTGCTCGTCGCGGCGGCCAGCGCGACCAGTGCCGTTGCGAGCGCGACCCTCGAGCTGAGGGGGCTGTGACGCATGGTGATGTCCTTCTGTTGGTCCTGTCGCCTCGGCAGGTCGCCGAGGTCCGGGGCATCAGACGAGCCCGCCGTGTGACACCGGGTTTGACGGTCCGGGGGAGCGCGGAGATCAGGTGTCACACTCCCCGTCACACGCCCGGGAGTCTCATGGACTCCTCGGGCCCGGCGACCGCGTCGGGCCGAGGACGAAAGGAACCGACATGGCACTGTTCATGGACGCACACACGGTCGAGGGCGGGGTGGCGGCCGCCGACGTGGCCGCCGCGCACCAGGCCGACCTCGAGACGCAGGCGCAGTACGGCGTGAGCTACCTGCGCTACTGGGTGGACGAGGCGGCCGGGAAGATCTTCTGCCTCGTCGAAGCGCCGGACGCGGAGGCCGCCAACACCGTGCACCGGGAGGCGCACGGCCTGGTCGCCGACGAGATCTACGCCGTCACGGAGGGGACGTGAGCTCCATGACCCGCGACCTGGTCCGTGAGCACGGGAGGGTGGTGGCCGCGGACGCCCGGCACCGGCGGCTCGTCGAGGAGGTGGGACGGGCTCGGCGGGCCCGGCGCCGTGCGGAGCGTGGCGCCATCGGGCGATGGTGGCGCCGGCGACCCGGCGTACCGGCCGGGACCCGGCCGGCGCTCAGCCCGGCACCGGCGCCGCGGCGCGAGGACGCTGCCGCGGCAGTGGCCCTCCTGCTGGAGGCGCTGGCGCAGCGGATCGCCGAACGCGGCACGGACACCGAGCGGCCTGCGCTGCGCGCCGTGCACGACTCGCGCGCTGGTCGGCGCCGGGCGCGGCGGCGGCCATGTGGACTGGGACGGCACCGAGACGGCCGGCTGCGCGCCTTCGGCGTGCTTCACGACGTGGTGCTCAGCGTTCTCGGCGACTGGGGACCGTGCCTGGTTGATCGACCGGCTCAGCGGCGGGAGGCCGACGAGCTGGGCGACCGCGTCGCGTGAGCCGGAGCCCGGGTCAGGTCGTCGGCCGCCCGCGCGAGGAATGCCCTCGCGCGGGCGGTCGGCCCGTGCCAGCCTGTCCCAGGCCGGCCCCCGGACGGTGGCCGGAACGACCTTGCGGAGCGAGCACGGGATGAACCTGTCGGCAGGGGTGGCCGTCCAGCTGCTGGGGCGTCCGCGGATCGAGATCGACGGAGCCGAGCGGCTACCGGTTCCGCAGCCGCAAGAGCTGGGCGTTGCTCGCTTTCCTGCTGCTGGCCGAGCGGCCGCCGACGCGGTCCCGGCTCGCCTCGCTGCTGTTCGCCGAGGCCGACGACCCGCTGCGCGCCCTGCGCTGGTGCCTGGCCGAGGTCAGGCGAGGCCTCGGTCCCGGCGGCCGTGCTCGACGGCGACCCGGTGCAGCTGACGCTGCCGCCCGGACGCTTGGGTCGACGTCGACGTGCTGGTCCACGGCCACTGGAACGACGCGATCCGGCTCCCGGGGCTCGGGCTGGACCTGCTCGACGGGCTGGCCATCGCCCACGCGGAGCCGTTCGAGGCCTGGCTGCTCTCCCAGCGGCGGCGACTGACCGCGGCCGCGGAGTCCATCGTCCACGAGGCGGCCCTGGGTCTCCTGGCCCGTGGCGAGCTGGACCGCGCGCGCGACCTCGCCGTCCAGGCGACGGTGATGAGCCCGCTGGACGAGAACCACCAGGCACTGCTGATCCGCGTCTACCGACTGGCCGGCGACGACGAGGCGGCCGCCCGCCAGTTCGACGCATGGTCGCGCGACGGCCGAGCGCGAGCTCGGCGCGCCGCCGGGCGCCGCGGTGCTGCTGGCGGCGCGGGAGCGGCCCGCCGCCGAGCTGTCCGCGGCCGCTGCCTCGATCCACGCGGTCACCGAGGGTGGCGCGGCCGCGGTGTCGGCGGGGGCGGTCGCGGCCGGCGTCGACGTCGTTCGAGGCGGCGGTGCGGATGGCCGACCGGGCCGGCGTGGACAGTGCCCGGGTCCAGACCCGGCTCGGTGCTCGGCGGAGGCGCTGATCCACAGCCTCGGTGGGCTCGACGAAGCGGGACTGGCCGCGCTGACCGAGGCGGAGCGGATCGCGATCGCCCAGGGCGACCTGGAGTCGGTGGCGCGGGCTCGTGCCGAGCTGGGGTACGTCGACTTCCTCCGGGGCCGCTACGACCGAGCCGAGCGGCTGCTCGACCAGGTGCTGGTGGCGGTGGAGTCGTCCCCCTCGGCCCGGGCCAAGGCGATGACCTACCTGGGCTCGGTGGCCAGCGACCAGGCCGACTACCCACGCGCGACCAGCTCTGCTCGAAGGCGCGGTCCTGGCCTCTCGCGAGGTTGGAGAGCCGCGTCGGGCGGCGTACGCCCTGTCGATGCTGGGCCGGGTCGCCCTCCTGCGCGGCGACCTCGACGTCGCGGACGAGCACCTGCGCGCCGCGATCGCGGCCGCCGACGCCGAGCACTGGCTGTCGTTCCTGCCGTGGCCGCAGGCGCTCCTCGGGCACGTGCACCTGGCCCGCGACGATCTCGACGGCGCTGCGGGCTGCCTCGAGCAGTCGTTCGCACGGGCCTGCCAGATCGGCGACCCGTGCTGGGAGGGGATCTCGGCCCGCGGGCTGGCGCTGCTCTCCGAGGCCCGAGGTGACGCCGACCGGGCGTTCGCCGACCTGCTCGAGGCGCGCGCACGCGCCGGCCGGCTGGCCGATCCCTACGTGTGGCTGGACGTGCACATCCTGGATGCGCTCTGCGAGATGGGCTGCCGCCACGGCCACGCACTCACCGCCGCGCTGGGTGGACGAGATGCACGAGCGGGCGTCGCGAGCAGGGATGCAGGAGCTGACCGTCCGCGCGATGCTGCACGGAGCACGGCTGGGCGACCCCGGGGACGCCGAGGCCGCCGTGCTGCTGGGCGGCACCATCGACAACCCCCGGCTGGCGCCGCTGCTCGCCGGGCTCAGCTCGCCGGCCATCGGTGGATCCAGGCGCAGCTGAGCTCCCGCTCCTCCACCGCGCCTCACGCCCGCGAACCTGGCGGACCTGATCGCGGCCTGCTGGGCGCCGCTCGGACCCTCGCTGCTCGACCACGGGGCGACAGCCATCGAGATGGTCGGCGCACTCGTCCGCATCGACGATGAGCTGTCCGGCGACCATGACCACGCCCATGGCGACCACGCCTCGTCAGCCCCGTGCGCGGCCAGGGACTCATCGCGTAGCGTCCGAGCCATGTCGTGGTCGTTCCTGCTGACGTCGTTCGTCATCTGCGTGACGCCGGGCATCGGTGCGCTCTACACGATGGCCGCCGGGCTGGCCCGCGGGAGCCGAGCCGGACTCTTGGCGGCGTTCGCCTGCACCCTTGGCACCGTCCCCCACGCGGTCGCGGCGCTCACCGGGCTGGCCGCCGTGCTGCACGCCTCCGGCGTGGCCTTCCAGGCGATCAAGTACGCCGGTGTCGCCTACCTGCTCTGGATGGCCGTGTCGATCTGGCGCGACACCGGCGCCCTCCACGTCGACACCGCGTCGTCCCCCTCGTCGGTGCGCTCGGTGATCACCACCGGCATCACCGCGAACCTGCTCAACCCCAAGCTCACGCTCTTCTTCTTCGCCTTCCTCCCGCAGTTCGTGCCCGCCGGCTCGTCGGGCACCCTGGCCCGGATGGCCGGGCTGTCGGTGGTCTTCATGGCGATGACGTTCGTGACCTTCGCGGTCTACGCAGTGGCCGCCGGCGCGCTCCGCGACCGGGTGCTCACCCGGCCGCAGCTGGTCGCGCGCATCCGCAAGGTGTTCGCCGCGTCGTTCGTGGCGCTCAGCGCCAGGCTGGCGGTCGAGTCGCGCTAGTAGCGGGTCGCGGCTAAGGCTTGTGGTCTGGCGGCGTCCGGGTGCGTGCATCGCAAGACGGCGGAGCGACGGCATACCGGGTCGTCTGTCGAGCTTCGCCAACGCAGCGAAGTGCGTGCCCGGGCGTCGCCAGGACCAAGAATTAGCTGCGCCGCGCTACTAGTAGACCGTTGCGGCTTAGTTCTGTTGTGTTGGGTAGAGGTGTCGCAGCTTGATCCGGGCGTCGGTGGTGGTGAACTGCCAGTCGACCTGGCGCTGGTCGGTGTTGGTCTGGGCCTGCCAGGCGGCGAGCTGGGTGTTGAGGACGTCGAGGTCGCCGATGCGGCGGTCCAGGCACTGTCGGGTCAGCGCCGAGAGTTCGATCTCGGCGATGTTGAGCCAGGACCCGTGTTTGGGGGTGTGGTGGATCTCCAGGCGTTGGGCCAGCGCGAACGCCTCGGGGGGATCGAAGGCCTCATAGAGCGACCCGGTGCCGTGGGTGTTGAGGTTGTCCATGACCAGCACCACGGTCTCGGCGTCGGGGTAGTCGATGGTGAGCAGCCGTTTGACCTGGCCGGCCCAGTCGATCCTGGTCCGTTGGGGCTGGGCGTCCACGCGACGCCACCCGGCCAGGGGTTCGACCCAGCAGAAGATCGAGCAGGTCCCACGCCGCAGGTACTCGCTGTCCTCGAGGCGGTCCCGACCCGGCCCTGCGGGGATCGGATCGCGGGCGTGGTCGAGGAGCTGGTACGGCTTCTCGTCCATGCACACCACCGGACGGGCCGGGTCGTAGCCTCGGGCATAGACGGCCAGCACGTCCTCCATCCGCGCCACGAACTCGGCGTTCTGCTTGGGCGGGATGACCCAGCACTTCTTCAGATGAGGGCGAAGTTTCGTTTTTTTAAGACCCGGCTGATGGTGGTGTGGTCCAGATCGGGGATGTCCTCGATCAGCGCGACGTGCTTCTCCAGCAGCCGCATCGACCACCGCGAGCGGCCCTCGGGCGGGGCCGAGCAGGCCAGCGCGATCAATCGTGCCTCGACCTCACCGGTGATCACCGAGGCCACCGGCGGGTGCTCGCGCGGCTTGCGCTGCACGGTGGCCCACACATCGCCACCGGTCTCGGCGAAGCGTTTCGAGATCAGCCGCACCGTCTCCTGGGCGACACCGACCCGCTCGGCGATCACGGCCCGATCATCGACCGGGCCTGCGGCCACATCCAGGGCGAGCAGCACCCGCGCCCGCATGATCAACCTCGCCTTGTCCGCCCCGGTCGTGGTCACCCGCACCAGCGCGCGGCGATCCTCCGGGCTCAACTCCACCGGGTACTTCTTCTGCGACGGCATCACACGTCCTGACCGGCAGAGCGAGAGGGGAAGGGTGGGGAAGCACTCTGCCAGAAGTCACACTGACGCAGACACGACATGATCCAGCGGCAACACGCTACTAGTGGTCATCTCCGGAAGTTCTTCGGGTGTCCCGCACCCCGGGCACGCACCTGGCGGTGTCGGCGGAGCTCGGAAGACGACCCGGTATGCCATCGCTCCGCCGTCGTGCCATGCACGCACCCGAAGCACGGGCCACCCCCGAACAACTTCCGGAGATGACCGTTAGCGAGTCACATTCCGCCGGGGTTGGTCGGCACGTTGGTGGGCCCGCGGTCCCGGAGCGCCTCGCCCTGCCGGCGGGCCCGGTCGGGTCCCGGGGGTGTCGGCGTCGTGCTGCGTCCGCTGGACCTCCAGGCCCAGACGCCGAGGACGACGACCGCCGCCACCGCGACGAGTATCAACCAGAACATGGCCACCTCCACAGACGGGCGGGGCAAGCAAGGACGGCCATGCTACGTGGGATTGGTGGCCAGGTCGCGGATCGCGGGGATCATCGCCAGCCCGTTGACGACGACGGAGAAGACCAGAAGCGCGACGGCGAGCGAGTGGTGGCCGGCCGCCCACAGCCCGAGGGAGGCCAGCCCGAAGACCAGGACCTTCACGATCGGCCGGACGACCGGGGAGCCGAAGCGGGCCTTCGGAGAGGCGAAGAGGAACCAGGCGAGCATGCCCGCCACTGGGAGCAGCCACACGAGCAGCCAGCGGACGGACGTCGACCAGCCGTAGACACCGAGACCGGCCATCGCGAGGAGCTCGTCGAGGAAGACGAGGGCGAGCACGGTCCATCCGAAGGTAGCCACGGCGCCATTCAACTAGTGCCCCGCACACGAAGTTCGCTGCATAACTCGCACCCCCAGCACGCACCTCACTTCGTCGGCGACGCTGGAAAGACGCCCAGTCTGCCGGCGCGCCGCCGTCTCGCGATGCACGCACTGGGAGCACGACTTATATTGCGAACTCCGCGCGCGGGACACTAGGGCAATCACTAGGCCGCGTTCTCTAGGGTCTCCACATGAACGCGCCGATGCACGTGCCCGTGTTCGTCCTGAAGCAGAAGTTCGCGATGACCACCAACCGCTACGAGCTGCAGGGGCTGACGCCCGAGGGCCAGCCCGGGCCGATCCTGGGCGTCGCCTTCCAGAAACGGATGGCCCTCAAGGAGGAGGTCGTCTTCTACGCCGACGACACCAAGGCACGGCGGGTGTTCAGCTTCAAGGCACGGGCCGTCATCGACCTCAACGCCGGCTACGACGTCTTCGACGAGGCGCACCAGCCGCTCGGCTTCTTCCGCAAGGACTTCGGCGCCAGCCTGCTGCGGTCGACGTTCCACATCGAGGGCCCGGGCTACGCGGGCACCGGGCGGGAGCGCAGCCAGGCGGTGGCACTCCTGCGCCGCTTCGCCGACATCCCGTTCCTGCCGATCCATTTCGACTACGTGACCCCCGAGGGCCAGCCGCTGGTGAGCGTGGAGCGGCAGGGCACGGTGCGCGACCGCTACACCGTTCGACGTGCCCGACCCGCGCGTCGACTTCCGGGTCGCGGCCGCCCTCGCCGTGGCGATGGACGCGCTGATGTCGCGGTAGCTCCCGCGTCAGCCGGGGCCGGGCGAGATCTCGGGTACGGCGCCCGCGAGCTCGGGTGCCCGGTGCAGGTATGCCGTCGTGCTCCGCTTCTGGTCGATGTCGCGATAGACGCGCAGCACCTGCTCGTCGGTCAAGCCGGTGGCGGCGGCCACCTCGTCGACCGGCACGTCGTTGTTCTTGCCGAACAGGCACAGATCCATGCGTTGGTGAGGCAGAGAGAAGTAGAATTCCTCCTGGGACTGCGGCAGCGAGTAGGTGTCCGTCGTGGAGGGCCGCGACCGGATCTCGGCCGGCACGCCGAGGTGCTCGGCGAGTGCGTAGACCTGCGACTTGTAGAGGTGCGCGATCGGCTTCACGTCGGCCGCACCGTCGCCGAGTCTCACGAAGAACCCCTGGTCGTACTCGAGCCGGTTGGGCGTCCCGGAGACCACGTAGTTGAGGCGATCGGCGTGGTAGTACTCCAGCATCTTCCGCACCCGCTGCTTGAAGTTCGTCGCGGCCACGATGCCGAGGTAGGCGTCGGGGGTGAGCCGGTGCCTGGTCTCGGCGCCGTCCGGTGCCCGGACCACCAGCGAGTGGAGCCGGAAGCTGTCGGAGTCGATGACGCTCGGCAGGACGATCTTCGACCGGTGGCCGGCGCCGTAGTCCGGGCAGACCAGCCGGATCGCGTCGTCGCGCCGCGCATAGCAGCCGACGGCGTCGAGGATCGTCGTGATGTCCTCGAGGGCCGAGGCGATGCCGAGCGAGTCGGAGACCCGACGGCTGAGCTCCACGGTGTCCGGCGCCGACTCGCGCTCCGGCATGTGCAGTCCGAAGACCCGCTCCTCGCCGACCGCCTCCACGCAGAGTGCGGCGACCACGCTCGAGTCGATCCCGCCCGAGAGCGCGACCACGACGCCGCGTCGCCGCGTCTGGGCCAGGTAGGCGGTGATGCTTGCGGTGATCCTGACCGTCTCCTGCTCGGCGTCCAGGTCGAGGCTCGCAGAGCCGAACGGCGTCGCCGCGGTGGTCATGGGTGGCTCCAGTCATCGTTGAGCAGGTCGACGGCGACCTCCGGCTCGGGCAGTGTCCGCTCCGCCGCTGACCAGTCGTTGTCCGCGACGAAGCTCTGGTGGGTGAGCTGGGTGGACAGCACGGCGAGCGCCCGCATGTTGTCGGTGTTGCCGAGATCGAGGCCCGACGTCCGCTCGCACTTGGCCATCAGCCCCGCCACCAGCCGCGGGTCGAAGACGCCGGCGTCCCTGACCGCCCGGTCCGAGGTGACCTCGCGGACCCAGTCGGGGCGGTCGGCGCCGAAGAAGCTCGCCGCGTCCGGCGCGCGGTAGGGCTGCTTCGGCCGACGGAGGATCTCGTCGGGCACCAGGTCGGCGAAGGCTCTCTTGAGCACGTGCTTCTCGTCCAGACCGAACAGCTTGTGCCACGCCGGGAGGGAGCCGGCAAGGTCGACGACCTCGGGGTCGAGGAACGGGAACCGGCCCTCCACCGAGTGCGCCATCATCATCCGGTCACCCTGCGAGGCGAGGATGTAGCCCGGGAGGAGCGTGGTCAGCTCCAGCCACTGTCCACGGCTCAGGGGATCCCAGCGCTGGCTCTCGGCCGGCATCGCGCTCACCACGTCCTGGGTGCCGCCGCGCTCGATCTCCACGCGCAGCTGCGGGGTGAGCAGCCTATTGAGTGCGCTGGTCGAGTCCCAGCGCGGCCGGTGTGACAGTCCAGGGTCGTGCGGGTCGAGGTTGCGCCCGAAGAACGACCTGGCGAAGGCCGGCATCGTGCCGGGGGAGCGGGCCATCCACGGGTAGAGGAGCTCGGCGGCCCGGGCGCGCCTGGCCGACCGGGGGTCGCGGGTCCAGAACAGCCGCACGCTGGCCTCCCGGAAGATGTCGTAGCCCGCCAGGACCTCGTCGGCGCCCTCGCCGGTCACCACCACCTTGTAGCCGCTGTCGCGGACCAGCCTCGACAGCAGGAACAGCGGCGCCGGGGCGGCCCGGAGGATGGGGGTCTCGGCGTGGCGGATCACGTCGGGGAAGACCTCGGCGATCTGCGCCGGGCTCACCACGACGTCCTGGTGGTCCGTGCCGAGCAGTGCAGAGACCTGTTTCTGGTAGTGCCCCTCGTCGTAGTCGCTGTCGGAGAAGCGCAGCGAGAAGGTGTGCAGAGGCGCCTCGGTGTGGCGCGCCACCGCGACGGTCGTGATCGAGGAGTCCAGGCCGCCCGAGAGGTAGGCGCCGACGGGGACGTCGCTGCGCACGAACCGCAATCGGCTCGCCTCGACGAGCTTCTCCCGCAGGGCGTCCGCCGTGGCCCGCAGGTCCTGCTCGGGCTCGTGGCCGCGTTCGGGGAACGAGATGCGCCAGTAGGCCGCTGTGCGCAGGCCGGCGCGGTCGAGCACGACGTAGTGGCCAGGCTCGACCTGCTCGACATCTTGGAAGACCGTGCGTGGCGCGACGGTCGACCAGTAGGTGAAGGTCTGGTCGAGCCCCGTGGCGTCGAAGGCCCGATCCACGGTCGGGTCGGCGAACAGCGCCTTGACCTCGGAGGCGAACAACAGGCCGTCCGGTGTGCTCGTGTAGAAGAGCGGCCGGACCCCCAGCCGGTCCCGGGAGAGCACCAGCCGCTGCTCGCGGCGGTCCCAGAGCGCCAACGCCCACTGGCCGTTGAAGCGGGTGAAGCACTGCTCCCCCCACTCCTCCCAGGCGTGCACGACGACCTCTGTGTCGCTCGCCGTGCGGAAGACGTGGCCGAGCCCTCGCAGCTCCTCGCCGAGCTCGACGTAGTTGAAGATCTCGCCGTTGAAGGTGATCCAGACCGTCTCGTCCTCGTTGCACAGCGGCTGCGCACCGCCCGCGGTGTCGATGATCGCGAGGCGGGCGTGGCCGAGCGCGGCGTGGCGGTCGCGGTAGTAGCCGTTGCCGTCGGGACCCCGGTGGCGGAGGCGACCCGTCATCCGCCTGAGTAGGGCCAGGTCCGGCGGCGGGCCGGTCGACACGATGCCGCAGATGCCGCACATCAGGCGGAGCCCTGTCGCCTCGCGACGAGTCCGGGGACCGACGAGGGGCCCTCGAGCCGGAGCAGGTCGAGATCGTCGTCGTCCAGCACGATGCCGAGGGTCTCCTCGAGGATGATCGCCATCTTGAGCGCCTCGAGCTCCTGGTCGGCCCCGGGGTCGTGCAGCACGTCGAGCTCCTCGAGCAGCTGAGCGACGCGCACGGGGGCGTCGGTCATCGCTCGTCCGCCGGTGACCAGCGCGCGAGGGCGATCGCCGTCGCGTAGTCGTCGCAGTGCGCGAGCGAGACCCGGATGTCGAGCACGCGGAGCTCCTCGGCAGCCCTGCCCACTGCCCCGGAGAGCCGGACCGACGGGGCACCCCGCTCGCCGGTGACGATCTCGATCGAGCGCCAGGGCAGCGGGCCGTCCCACGGCAGGGGCAGGGCCTTCACCACGGCCTCCTTCGCGGCCAGGCGGGCGGCGAAGTGGCGGCTGGGCACAGCCATGCCGGAGCAATGCTCGATCTCGTCCGGCGTGAACCATCGCTTCAGGAACCTCGAGCCACGGGCCGCGATCAGGTTCGCGATGCGCGCCACAGCCACGATGTCGGTGCCGGCGCCGTCGCCCATGGCCGCTACACCTCGGCCCTGCCGAGACCCAGCTCGCGCAGCGTGGCCTTGGCGACCTTGCCGTTCACGGTGAGCGGCAGCTCGGCCATGACCCTCACCGAGCGGGGCGCCATGAACGACGACAGCCGGTCGCGGGTGAAGGTCATGACGTCGTCGGCGGTGACCTGCGCGTCGCTGCGCACTGTGACGAAGAGGGTCACGGCCTCGCCCGCTCGGTCGTCGGGCACACCGACTGCCGCTGCGGAGACGAGGCCGTCCATCTGGAGGGCACAGGCCTCGACCTCCTGGCTGGAGATGCGGTAGCCCCACGACTTGATGAAGTCGTCCTCGCGGTCGACCACGAAGACGAAGCCGTCGTCGTCGACGACCGCCACGTCACCCGTCCTGAGGCCGAGCGGGGTGAACTTCTCCGCTGAGCCGACCGGGTCCTGCCAGTAGCCGGGGCAGATGCTGTCGCCACGCGCGTAGATCTCCCCCCGGTCGCCGGGAGGCACGGGCCGGCCCTCGTCGTCGAGGACCACCAGCTCCACGCCCGGGATGCCTCGGCCGATCGAGCCGAGCTTGTCCGACAGCCGCTCGGGCGGAAGGTAGGAGAGCCGCGCCGTGGCCTCGGTCGCGCCGTACATGACGAAGAGGCTGGCCCCCGGCTGTGCGGCACGCAGCTCCTCGATCAGCGCCGGCGAGAGCTTGCCCCCGGCCTGCTGCACGATCCGGAGCGACGGCAGCGAGCGGGACGCGAAGCTGCTGGCACGGAGCAGCAGCTGGAACGACGACGGGACGCCGGCCAGCACGGTGCACCCTTCCCGCTCCAGCAGATCGATCGCCGTCTCTGGATAGACGAAGGAGTTGCAGAGCACGACCCGGGCTCCGGCACGCAGGTGCGTGTGCAGCAGCGACGCCCCGAAGCAGTAGGAGAACGGGAGGATGACCAGCGCGCGGTCGTCCGGGCCCAGCCCGAGGTAGTCGATGATCGAGTCGGTGTTGGCCGTGATGTTGCGATGCGTGACCCTGACGGCGCGGGGCCTTGCCGTGGTGCCCGAGGTGAACATCAGGACGGCGTCCTGGTCGGGCGAGGTCGCACTGGGGGGCCAGTGAGGGGCACGCGGTGTGTCCAGCGCCTCGTCGGTCAGGATCGACACGCTGTCGCGGAACGCCGCCCCGAACCTGCGCAGGCTGCGACGGTCGACCAGGGCGGCGTCAAGGTCAACGACGTTCGCGTTGCGGGCGACGTCAGCGGAGGTGAGCTTGTCGGAGATCGGCACGGCGACCAGGTCGAGCTTCATGACGGCGAGGTAGGCCGCGACCCAGAACAGGGAGTTGGGACCGAGCACGCCGACCCGGGCGCCACGCCCCAGTCGCAGGTCGGCCAGCTCCGCGGCGAGCGTGCCGGCGGCCGCCCGAAGCTCCGCGTAGGTGTGGTGCCCTCTGTCGTCGACGACCGCGACGTGCCTATCCGACCCCTCGGCGAGCAGGTGGTCGCTGACGTTCGACCGGGCGCCGCCGACGTCGGTCACCCCGTGAGCCGATCCTTGGCCCCCGCGGCTCCCTGCCCGGCGTCGGCCCGCATGCGCAGGACGAAGGCGGTCAGGTTGGCGATGGTGTCGAGGTTGCTGGGCACCGTGTCGCGTTCGGAGACCTCGATCGCGAACTGCGACTCGAGGAACTCGATGAGCTCCATCACCCCGGTCGAGTCGATGATGCCGCCCTCGACGAGCGAGTCGTCGTCCTGCGGCGTCCGGGTGCTGTCGCCGAACAGGAAGTTGGTGACGACGAAGTCGACGAGCTCGGCACGGACCTGTGCTTCCACGTCACCGACTGTATGGCGCGCCCGGGGCACGGCGGTCTCGAACACCCCGAATGTGATGCAGTCCTGTCGGGGACACTGTCATCAGCGGCGAGATCACGAGCACGACGATCCGAAAGACGAGCCGAAAGGGGGGAGCCATGCCGAGGCAATGCGTGTGTGACGCCGTCTCCCTACGAGAGGCGCTCCGCCAGGACATTGATCGCTACGTCGCTTCGGCCGAGCGGGACGGTGGGGTCGGCTGGCTGGCCCGGCTCGGCATCAGCCTGTCGCTGAAGGTGTGGGCCGTCGCCTGCTACCGGGTCGCCCATCTCGCCCTGACCAAGGTCCGTCCACGCGTCCTCGGCCGAGCCTGCGCGGTCGCACCCATCGCCGGGCAGCGCCTCTTCACGGCCCTCACCGGCATCGAGATCGACCCGCACGCCCACATCGGGCCGGGGCTGATGATCCCTCACGCCGGCACCATCGTGATCGGGCCCGTCCGGATCGGCCGCAACTGCAACATCTCCCAGGGGGTCACGCTGGGACAGGGTTTCGGCGCGGCCGGACCGCCGGCGCAGGCCTCTCCCGCGCTGGGAGACCGCATCTGGGTGGGCCCGGGCGCCGTCGTCGCCGGGCCGGTCACGCTCGGCGCCGATGTCGCCGTGAGCGCCAACAGCCTGCTGCTGCGTGACGTGCCGCCGCGGGCGGTGGTGCTCGGGGTGCCTGCCCGGGTGATCTCCTACGACGGGAGCTTCGGCCAGATCTACTACCGCGGCATGGGGGCAGACCCGGAGCGGGACGCTGCCCTGGCGACCGAGGGCCACACTCCGCTGGAGGGCGCATGACACTGCACCCAGCGGCGCGGGCCGCGGTGGTGGCCTCGGCGGACCGGGCGGTGTGGACCGATGGCTACGACATCGCGGCCGCCCGCGACGCCAACCGCGCGGCCGCGCTCGAGGAGCAGCCCGAGGACGTCGCCGAGGTCACCGATCTCGACGCGGCCGGCGTGCGGGTGCGGCTGTTCCGCCCCGAAGGGGCCGATGCCGGGGTCCTCGTGCACCTGCACGGGGGTGGCTTCGTCTTCCACGACGTCGACGTGCACGACCGGCCGTGCCGCCGGCTCGCCAACCGGCTCGGTCTGGCGGTCCTCAGCGTCGACTACCGGCTGGCTCCGGAGCACCGGTTCCCGGCCGCGCCCGGACGACGTCAACACGGTGCTCGGCTGGCTCGACCGTGCGGGCGCCGCGCTCGGCCTGGCCGGGCCGGCGTACGTCCACGGAGACAGCGCCGGCGGCAACCTCGCGCTGGTGGCTGCCCTGAGGCATCCGGGGCGGTTCCGTGCAGTGGTGCTGCACTACCCGTTCCTCGACCCACGGGCCGGCTTCGAGTCCTACGCGATCGGGGCTGCCGCGGCCTTCGACCCTCGCGAGGCCGCGTGGTACTGGCAGCAGTACGCCGCCGGTGAGACCGAGCTCGCCGACCCCGACCTTGCACCCCTCCTCTCGGACCGGCTCGGCAGCCTGCCGCCGACGTTGGTCACCACCGCCGAGCACGACCCGCTGCGCGACGAGGGAGAGCACCTCGCCGCCCTGATCGCCGAGGCGGGCGGCGACGTCACGTGCACGCGCTACCTCGGGCAGATCCACGGCTACTGGCGGCACGCGGCGTTCCCGGCGTCCGAGCAGGCGATCCTGCACAGCTGCGCCTTCCTCCGCGGCCATTGACGGGTGCCGGTGGCCGTGGTCACGGGGGGTGGCCACTGACAGGATGGCCGCATGCGCGTCCATCTGGGCTCGGACCACGCCGGGCTCGAGCTCAAGGCACACCTGATCAGCTGGCTGTCCGAGCACGGCTATGAGCCCGTCGACCACGGGCCGTTCGAGTTCGACGCGGTCGACGACTACCCCGTCTTCTGCCTGCGCGCGGCCGAGGGGGTGGCGATCGACCGCAAGGAGGGGCTCGACAGCTGCGGCGTCGTCATCGGCGGGTCGGGCAACGGCGAGCAGATGGCGGCCAACAAGGTGCCCGGGATCCGCTGCGCGCTGGCCTGGTCGGAGGAGACGGCCAGCCTGGCCCGCGAGCACAACGACGCGCAGGTCGTCTCGGTCGGTGGCCGGATGCATCCCGTCGAGGACATGACGCGGTTCGTGGAGGTCTTCCTGACCACGCCGTTCAGCGGCGACGAGCGGCACGTGCGCCGGATCGGCCAGATCCGGGGCTACGAGCGCACCCGCGAGCTGCCTCCGCTGCCAGAGTCGGCCAGGAAGCACGAGCAGGAGCTGGAGCAGGGGCAGGAGCCGGATGCCTGAGGGTCACACCCTCCACCGGCTCGCCACCGCGCTCGACGAAGCCTTCACCGGTCACCCGGTCCGGGTGAGCAGCCCGCAGGGCCGGTTCGCGGAGTCCGCCGCGCTGCTGGACGGTCGCACCGTGGAGGCCGCAGAGTCGTGGGGCAAGCACCTCTGGGTGCACTTCGCGCACGACGACCTCGTGCACGTGCACCTGGGTCTCTACGGCAGGTTCGACGTGCTCCGCGACGCGGAGACGGTTCCTGCCCCTGTCGGGCAGGTGCGGCTCCGGCTGGTGCGTGCCGATGCCGTCGACACGGCCTCGTATGCCGACCTCCGCGGCGCCACCGCGTGTGCGCTCCAGACCCGTGAGCAGCGCGAGGCGCTGGTGGGGCGGCTCGGGCCCGACCCGCTGCGGCCGGACGCCGACCCCGACCTCGCGTGGCACCGCATCCAGCGCAGCCGGGCCCCGATCGCGGGGCTGCTCATGGACCAGAGCGTGATCGCCGGCATCGGCAACGTCTACCGCGCCGAGCTGCTCTTCCGGCACCGCCTCGACCCGTTCCGACCGGGCACCAGCCTCCGGGTCGGCCGCTGGCGCGAGCTGTGGGACGACCTGGCCTCCCTGATGACCGAAGGGGTGCGCACCGGCCGCATCGACACGGTCCGTCCCGAGCACCTCACCGAGGCGGAGCGCTCGGCCACCGAGCCGCGCCGTGGTCACTCCTACGTCTACCGCCGCACCGGGGAGCCGTGCCGGGTGTGCGGCGCCCGGGTGCGCACCCGCGAGGTCCAGGGCCGCAACCTCTACTGGTGCGCGACATGCCAGCCCCGATTCCGCTCGCGGGCCGTAAAGTGACCGCACCACGTCCCAGACCCTGACGACGGGAACCCGTGATGGCCATCGACGTTCAGCCGTCGCGCGCGCGCTCCGGCGACGTCGCGCCGCCGCGGCACACCGTTCGCCGGTTCGCCCGACGGGGTGCCTACGTCGACACCAAGATGCTGGTCGTCCTGCTGCTGTTGGGTCTGGCCATCGTCGTGGCGGTCGTCCTCGCGCCCCAGGACATGCCGTTCACGAGCCTGATGGTGCCGCTGCTGCTCGGCAGCCTCCTGCTCAACCCCCGCCATCTGCCGTGGTTCGTCATCTACATGTTCGGGCTGCTGCTGGTCTGCACCTCCGTGCAGGTCGACCCGACGGGTCGCACCTTCGCCGCGGTCGGCATCCAGGTGCTGATGTGCCTGATCGTGCTGGCCGCCTCCCTGCGCCGCTCGCGGCTCGGGGTCGCGGGCGCGATGGGCGAGTCGATGTTCGTCGACCTGCGCGACCGGATCCTCCAGCAGGGCGGCATCCCCGACCTGCCCCGCGGTTGGCACGCGGAGTCGGCACTGCGCTCCGCCGGCGGTACGGCGTTCGCCGGCGACTTCGTCGTCGCCACCCTCGCCACGCCGACCCGGCTCGAGCTGGCCGTCATCGACGTCTCCGGCAAGGGCGAGGACGCCGGCACCCGCGCCCTGCTGCTCTCGGGCGCCTTCGGCGGTCTGCTGGGCGCGCTGCCGGCCGACAGGTTCCTCCCGGCCGCCAACGACTACCTGCTCCGCCAGGAGTGGCCGGAGGGCTTCGCCACCGCGATCCACCTCTCCCTCGACCTCGTCGACGGCACCTTCGAGGTCCGCACCGCCGGCCATCCGCCCGCCGCGCTGCGCCAGGCCGGCACCGGACGGTGGAGCGTGCTGCCGAGCGAGGGGCCGATCCTCGGGCTCATGCAGGACGCCGTCTTCCGGGTCGCCAAGGGTCGGCTGGTCCACCACGACGCCCTGCTGCTCTACACCGACGGCATGGTGGAGGAGCCGCGTGTCGACATCGAGCTCGGCATCGACCGGATGCTCGGCGAGGCAGAACACCTGCTCCGCGGCAGCTTCGAGGGCGCCGCCCGGCGGCTCGTCGACGCCCTGGGCTCCCGCGACGACGACCGTGCGATGGTCGTCGTTTCGCGGAGCTGACCGGGGGCGGGTCGCCCAGTCCCAGGCGACGCGTGGCCGGTGCGGGATTGGGTGCCCCGCCCCATGGAACGGTAGATTTCCTTGGTCCTCCGCGCAGCGCTGTCAGTTGCCGGGGAGGGCGCGCGGATGTAGCTCAATGGTAGAGCCCCAGTCTTCCAAACTGGCTACGCGGGTTCGATTCCCGTCATCCGCTCCAAGGCGGGTTCACGGTCGTCGCACGACGACCTGGAGGCCGGCTTGGCGGGGCGTAGCGTAGTGGCTAGCGCGCCTGCTTTGGGAGCAGGAGACCGCAGGTTCGAGTCCTGTCGCCCCGACTGATCCACCCGAAGGCACCACGTCACAGCACGCAGGACCACCAGAAGGAGAAGCAGTTGAAGAGCGCCGTCGAGACCTTGAGCCCGACCCGGGCCAAGCTGACCGTCGAGGTGCCCTTCGAGGAGCTCAAGCCGAGCCTCGACGCGGCGTACCAGCAGATCGCCAAGCAGATCAACGTCCCCGGCTTCCGCCGCGGCAAGGTCCCGCCGGCGGTCATCGACCGCCAGGTCGGTCGCGAGGCGGTCCTCGACCAGGCGATCAACGAGCTCCTCCCGCAGAAGTACATGGAGGCGCTGCAGAGCAACTCCCTCGAGCCGCTGGCCCAGCCGGAGATCGAGGTCACCAAGCACGGCGAGGACGGCCTGGAGTTCACCGCCGAGGTGGACGTGAAGCCCGAGATCACGCTGCCCGACTACGACGCCCTCGAGGCCACGGTCGACGACATCGAGATCACCGACGCCGACGTCGAGGAGCAGGTGCAGGCGCTGCGAGAGCGGTTCGCGACCCTGTCCGACGTCGAACGGCCCGCCGCGGACGGCGACTTCGTGGTCATGGACCTCACCGCGACCCGCGACGGCGAGGTCGTGGACGGCGCCGAGCTGACCGGCATGAGCTACCAGGTCGGCCGGGGCGGCATGATCGACGGCCTCGACGAGGCGCTCGTCGGCATGGCTGCCGGCGAGGAGAAGACCTTCGAGACCGAGCTCGTCGGCGGCGACCTGGTCGGCCAGTCGGTCGAGGTCATGGTCAAGGTCGAGCAGGTGCAGGAGCAGGAGCTGCCCGAGCTCGACGACGACTTCGCACAGGAGGCCTCGGAGTTCGACACCGTGGCCGAGCTCAGCGACGACGTGCGCGATCGGCTCGGCCGCGGCAAGCGGCTCGAGCAGGCCGCCGCCGCCCGTGACGCCGTCCTCGAGGCGCTGCTCGAGAAGATGGAGGTGCCGCTGCCCGAGGGCATCGTCACCGACGAGCTCAACGCGCGCCGTCAGTCGGTCGAGCAGCAGATCGTCTACGCCGGCATGACGATGGACGCCTACCTCGAGGAGCAGGGCCAGACCCTGGAGGAGTTCGAGGCCGACCTCGACCGCCGGGTCCGCGAGGCCGTCGCGGCCCAGTTCGTGCTCGACGCGATCGCCAAGAAGGAGTCGCTGGGCGTCGACCAGAACGAGCTCACCCAGCTCATGGTCCGCCGGGCCCAGCAGTCCGGCGAGGACCCGCAGGCCTTCGCCAACCACATGTTCGAGCACAACCACATCCCCGAGCTGGTGCAGGAGATCCTGCGCGGCAAGGCGCTGGCCCAGCTCGTGGAGTCGGCGACCGTGACCGACGGGTCCGGCAACCCGGTGGAGCTGAAGAACCTGCGTCCCGACGGCACCATCGGTGCGCCGGAGGACGAGGTCGACGCGGACGACGAGCCCGCGACCGACGACGCTTCTGAGGACGCCGCGGAGGGCTCCGACGACCGCCGAGCGGCCCCGGCTTCACGCGCAGCCCGGTCGACGCGCCGTGCCAATGAGTGCACGACCGTTCACCGAAGGCTTAGTGTCGCCGGGCATGGCCCAGGTCGCGACTCCCGGTCCCACCGTCCTCGACGCCCTCTCCCTGCTCGCCGAGGTCGGGGACCAGCTCCTGGTCGGCACCGCACGCGACACGCACTTCGCGGTCCTCGACCGCACCCCGGCCGGCCGCGTGCACCGCGGCATCGCCAACGCCCTCTACGGCGGGCTGGGCGGCGGGTTGCGGCTGGCGGGTCGCGGGCTCGACCGAGCGGCTGCGACGGGAGTGGGTCCCCGGCTCGAGGACGGGGCGCGGGGCCGGTTCGTGAGCTCCGCCGTCAACGGGTTGATCGGCGACCGGCTGGTGCGCGAACGCCCGCAGCTCGCGATCCCGATGGCCGTCCGCCGCGGCGGCGCCGACGTCGAGCCCGAGAGCGGCTCGCTCGACGGAGGCCTTCCCCGGGGCCACGGGGCAGCTCGTCGTGTTCCTGCACGGACTCTGCGAGAACGAGGCCTACTGGAACCGCGGGAGGGACCGCACGGGCACGACGTACGCCGCGATGCTGGCCGAGCGCGGCTGGACGCCGCTGATGCTGCGGGCCAACACCGGGCTGCCGCTGCGCGAGAACGGCGCCGCGCTCACCTCCCTCATGCAGCGAGTGGTCGAGGCGTGGCCGGTGCCGGTCACCCGGATCGCCCTGGTCGGCCACTCCCTCGGCGGGCTGGTGATGCGCGCGGCCGGGGCCGTGGCGAGCGAGGTGGAGGAGCCGTGGAGCGGCCGGGTCTCCGACGTGGTCACCCTGGGCACGCCGCACCTCGGCGCCCCGATCGCGTGGGGGATCGGCCACGGGAGCCGCGGGCTCGGCCGGCTCCCCGAGACGGCCGCGTTCGGGCGGATCCTCGACTGGCGCTCCCGCGGGGTCCACGACCTCGTCGCCGGGCTGGCCGACGACGTGCCGCCCCTGCCACACGCGCGCTACCACCTGGTGGCCGCGACGCTGACGCGCAGCGAGCGGCACCCCGTGGGCCACGTGGTCGGCGACCTGCTGGTCCGGCCTCGATCGGCCTACGGCCGCGACCGGCGGCGCACCCTGTTCCCCGACGCGGACGTGCTGCACGTCGGCGGCACCGATCACTTCGGGCTGCTCAACCACCCCGACGTGCACGCCGCCCTGAAGCGCTGGCTGGCCTGACGGACACTCACGTGTTCAGCAGACCGCCTGCTCCTGGGCGACCGCGGCGTTCATGGCCGCCCTGGCCTTCGCGATCTTGGCCCGGACCTTGCGCACCTTGTTCTTGGCCTTCTGCAGCTGCGCGGCGGTGCCGTGCCTGTGCGCCCGGTGCAGCTGCTTCTTGGCCTTGACCAGCTCCTGCTGCTGCGCGAAGAACTTGCCCTGGGCCGCCTTGTAGGCAGCGCCGGCCTGCTCGCACGGGACGTTGCGCACGGTCCAGATCCGGGTCGCCGGCGTCGGGTCGGCCTGCATGAAGGGGTCGACCGCACGCACCCGGAGGACGTGCCCGCCGGGCGGCAGGTCGTAGGTGACCGGGCTGGCGCAGGTCGCGAAGACGGCGTTGTCGACCGAGCACTCGTAGTGGTCCACGACGTCCATCGAGCCGAAGGTGTACTGGACCGGTCCGGGCAGCACGACCGCGCCGTCCGCGGGGCCGGACGTGATGGCCGTGTCGGGCGGGTCGACCGCCTGGGCCGCGGGGACGAGGGCCAGGGCCAGCCCGGCCGCGACGACCGAGCTGCCGAGGACACGGCGGAGCGAGGAGAGGGCCACGGGCCAAGCGTGGCACCCTCCGGCTCGTCGCGGCATGACCCGATCGGGGGATTGGGCCTGCGCTGGGATGTGCTCCACGCAACACCCTGCGAGGCTTCGGCCGCTGCCACACTGTGGCTCGTGAAAGCCGCTCCCCACGATGGACCCAGCGCCGCCGCCGACCGCGAGCTGCGGGCCGAGACCACGATCGACGCACCTCCCGAGGTGGTGTGGGAGGTGCTCGGCGACGTACGCCGGATGCCCGAGCTGTCGCCCGAGCTGGTCCGGATGATCCCGCTGAAGAAGGGCGGGCTGCGGCCCGGGCCAGTGGTACCTCGGCGTCAACCGGCGCAAGGCCGTGCTCTGGCCCACCCGCAGCGTGGTGGCCGACGTCGAGCCGGGCCGGATGGTCGCCTGGGACACGAAGTCCAGCGGCGCGCGCTGGATCTGGGAGCTCACGCCGGAGGGTGGCGGCACCAGGGTCGTGCACCGGCGACCGGTGCCGCGCAAGCTCACACCGATCAGCAACGCCTTCGCCACGGCGTTCCTCGGCGGCACCACCGGGCACGCCGACGAGCTCGAGGAGGGCATGGTCAGGTCCGTCGGCCAGCTCAAGCGCGCGGTCGAAGGTCGCTGACGGTTCGCCGACGGGCGCCGGCGGGGTTTCATCCGCCCTGAGCGAACATCGCGGGGGACGCCGTGGAGATGCCTCTCGTCCCGGCTATGGTCGACAACGTGACTGCTCAGACCTCCGGGCTGCCTGACCCGACCGCCGGCGGCGGCGCCGGCATCGCCGTCCTCGACGACCACATCTACCAGCGGCTGCTCCGCGAGCGCATCATCTTCCTCGGCTCCGAGGTCCGCGACCAGAACGCCAACGCGATCTGCGCCCAGCTGCTGCTGCTGTCGGCCGAGGACCCGAGTCCGACATCTTCCTCCACATCAACAGCCCCGGAGGCTCTGTCGACGCCGGCATGGCGATCTACGACACGATGAACTACATCCCCAACGACGTGGCGACCGTCGGCATGGGGCTGGCGGCCTCGATGGGGCAGTTCCTGCTCTGCGCCGGCGCGAAGGGCAAGCGCTACGCGCTCCCGCACTCGCGGATCATGATGCACCAGCCCTCCTCGGGCATGGGTGGCTCGGCCTCCGACATCAAGATCCAGGCGCAGCAGTCGCTGCACATCAAGAAGGTGCTGCTCGAGCTGATCGCCCAGCACACCGGCCAGACGGTCGAGCAGATCGAGGCCGACGCAGACCGCGACCGCTGGTTCACGGCCGAGCAGGCCAAGGACTACGGCCTGGTCGACCAGGTCGTCACCAATGCCCGCGAAGCCGCGGACGACGGCCGCCCCGCGCGGAAGAAGGACTGAGCCCATGTCTGACCTGAGCCCGTCGATGAACTACTACATCCCCCAGTGGGAGGAGCGGACGTCCTACGGCTTCCGCCGCATCGACCCCTACGCCAAGCTGTTCGAGGACCGCATCATCTACCTCGGCACCCCGATCTCCGACGACGTCGCCAACGCCGTCATCGCTCAGCTGCTGTGCCTCCAGTCGATGAACCCCGACCAGGACATCAGCATCTACATCAACTCACCCGGCGGCTCGTTCACCGCGCTGACCGCGATCTACGACACCATGAAGTTCATCAAGCCCGACGTGCAGACGGTGTGCATCGGGCAGGCGGCCTCCGCGGCGGCGATCCTGCTCGCGGCCGGCACGGCAGGCAAGCGGCTCGCGCTGCCCAACAGCCGGATCCTGGGAACCGGATCTCGCCGCCCTTCATCTGCGGGGCTTTACACCCACATGGTCACTCAGCCTACGTTGCGCCCGTCGCGTCCCATGGCCAGGCCCGGACCGGCCGGCCCGGCGCCGGCGGCCGCCGCACGCAGCTCATCCTCCTGCCCTTCCTGACGTTCCCCAACCGGCTCCAGCCGGCCGCGATTGCCCTGGCTGGTCTTTCTGCGGGCCGGAGAGGCAGGCCTGAACTCCGGGCCGGCGCCCACCGCAGCGACAAGCAGGCAGGAGCGCGATTGCCTGCCTATCGGATG
>CAWBZR010000013.1:0-170170 GCA_963793315.1 uncultured Actinomycetota bacterium
ACCATCGTGAAGGAGGGCCGGGGCGTGGTCATCTACCTGCGCGGCCACGAGGGCCGGGGGATCGGCCTGGTCGCCAAGCTGCAGGCCTACCAGCTGCAGGACGGCGGCCGCGACACCGTCGACGCCAACCTCGACCTCGGCCTGCCGGCCGACGCCCGCCACTACGGCGCGGCGACCCAGATCCTCAAGGACCTCGGGGTCAGCACGGTCCGGCTGATGACCAACAACCCCGACAAGGTCACCAACCTCGAGGAGTACGGCATCACCGTGGCCGAGCGGGTCCCGCTGACCCCGCACCCCAACGACCACAACCTCGCCTACCTGCTGACCAAGCGGGACCGGATGGGCCAGCACCTGCCCGACCTCGCCGCCGAGTCGCCCCCTCGAGGAGGCACCCACGTGAGCGGCGACGGGCGCGGCGGCGGTCGAGCCGTTCGACGCGAGCGGCCTGCGGGTCGCCGTGGTGGCGGCGAGCTGGCACACCCAGGTGATGGACGGGCTGCTCGCCGGTGCCGCGCGCGCCTGTGCCGACCACCAGGTCGAGGCCGACGGTGGTCCGGGTCCCGGGCACCTTCGAGCTCCCGGTCGTGGCGTCCGCGCTCGCGCAGCAGGGGTACGACGCCGTGGTGGCGCTGGGCGTGGTGATCCGCGGCGGCACCCCGCACTTCGACTACGTCTGCTCGGCGGCCACCGACGGGCTGACCCGGGTCGCCCTCGACCACACGGTGGCGGTCGGCTTCGGCGTGCTCACCTGCGACACCGAGCAGCAGGCCCTCGACCGGGCCGGGCTCGAGGGGTCGCACGAGGACAAGGGCTACGAGGCGACCGTCGGCGGCGCTGGCCACCGCGCGCACGCTGCGCGAGCTCAGCGCGGCAGCTGACGACCACTCGTCGGCCAGCAGGGCGTACATCATCCCGTCCA
Organism: uncultured Actinomycetota bacterium; assembly: GCA_963793315.1. GTDB lineage: Bacteria > Actinomycetota > Actinomycetes > Propionibacteriales > Nocardioidaceae > Nocardioides. The sequence continues at coordinate 923 of CAWBZR010000013.1, forward strand.
GCCACTCGCCGTCGCGGTGCAGCGAGTCCTGCTTGGTGTGCTGCTCGCGCCGCATGCCGAGCCGCTCCATCAGCCGCCACGAGGCCTCGTTGTCGGCGAAGCACTGCGCGATCACCCGGCGTACGCCGATCTCCTCGAAGCAGATCCGCAGCTCCTCGCGGACCGCCTCGGTGGCGTAGCCCTGGCCGGCGTACGCCGGGTCGAAGACGTAGCCGATCTCGACCAGCGTCCCGGCGGCCTGCTCGCGCACCTCGGCCTGCGCCCACGGGTCCTGCACGTCGCAGGTAAGGTCGCCGATGACGACGCCGTCCTTCTCGACGATCAGGGTGTCGCGCAGCTCGGTCGCCGAACCCGGCCTCCCAGGCGTCGGGATCGTGTCGGGAGGTTGGTCAGCCACTGCGCGACCTCGGGCCGGCTGCGGAAGGCGAAGGTCGGCAGCGCGTCGCGCTGCTCGGCGGGCCGGAGCGTCAGCCGCTCGGTGGTCACGGGCCAGGCGAGGTCGGCGATGCTGCGGGACACGTCAGCCATCCTGTCCGGTCCACGCCCGGGACGGCGACCGGGTTCTTCGGCCGAGGCGCCAACTAGGCTGACCCGTCGTGAAGACGTTCGAGGAGCTCTGGGCCGAGCTGTCGGAGAAGGCCCGCACCCGGCCCGACGGCTCCGGCACCGTGCGCGCAGCTCGACGCCGGCGTCCATGCCATCGGCAAGAAGCTGGTCGAGGAGGCCGCGGAGTCCTGGATGGCCGCCGAGCACGAGGGCAAGGACCGCGCCGCCGAGGAGATCAGCCAGCTGCTCTACCACGCCCAGGTGCTGATGCTGGCCACCGGCCTCGAGCTCGACGACGTCTACGCACACCTCTGACCGCGAGGACCACCACCATGTCCCTCCTCCGCATCGCCGTCCCCAACAAGGGGTCGCTGGCCCAGTCCGCGGCCGACATCCTGCGCGAGTCCGGCTACCGCCAGCGCGACGACGCCAAGCAGCTGACGCTCACCGACGACCGAGAACGGCGTCGAGTTCTTCTACCTGCGCCCGCGCGACATCGCGCTCTACGTCGGCGAGGGCACCCTCGACGTCGGCATCACCGGTCGTGACCTGCTGCGCGACTCCGGCGCCAAGGCCGACGAGGTGCTGCCCCTGGGCTTCGGGCGCAGCCGGTTCCGGTTCGCCGGCCCGGCCGGGCGGTTCACCGACCTGGCCCAGCTGGCCGGGACGCGCATCGCCACGTCGTACGTCGGGGTGGTGAGCGCGCTTCCTGCAGGAGCGCGGCATCGAGGCCGAGGTGGTCCGGCTCGACGGCGCCGTCGAGACCTCGATCCAGCTCGGCGTCGCCGACGTGATCGCGGACGTCGTCGAGACCGGGGGCACGCTGCGGGCGGCCGGGCTCGAGGTGTTCGGCGAGACCATCCTGGAGTCCGAGGCGGTGCTCGATCACCCGCTCGGGCGACGTACCGTGCCGGCTTCGAGATCTTCCGGCGGCGGGTCGAGGGCGTCCTCGTCGCGCGCGACCTACGTGATGATGGACTACGACATCGAGCAGGCGCAACGTCTCCGCGGCGGTCGCGCTCACGCCCGGGCATCGAGGGCCCGACGATCGCTCCGCTGCATCGCGAGGGCTGGGTCGCGGTGCGCGCCATGGTGCCGCGCGACGGCTCCCAGCGGCTGATGGACGAGCTCTACGAGATCGGGGCCCGCGGGATCCTGCTCACGGACATCCATGCCTGCCGGCTCTGACCCGGCGCCGTCTCCCGGCCCTGCCGCGCACCTGGCGGCCGCTCGGTCCTCGCGTCGTCGGCATCGCGGTGACCGTCGCGCTGGTCGCGGTGGTCGGCGGTCGGGCTGGTTCAGCTTCGACGACGAGACCCGGGCCAGGTTCACCTGGTTCCAGCGCGGCACCCTGGTCTTCTTCGGGCTGATCTACCTCGCCCTGATGCTCGCCCTGATCCGCTCCCGCGCGGTGGCCTACGCCGACCGGCTGGTCGTGGTCAACGGCTACCGCCGCCACGAGTACGAGTGGCCCCAGATCGTCGCCGCCCGGCTCCCGCCGGGCGCGCCGTGGGTCACCCTCGACCTCGCCGACGGCGAGACCGCCTCGGTGCTCGGCGATCCAGGGCTCCGACGGCCGAGCGCGCCCGCGTCGCCCTCCGCGAGCTCAGGGCCCTCGTCGCCGCCGCCTCGTCCACCGCCTGTGGACACCTGACCCGATCTCGCGTCCTGTGGACACCAGGCCGGCCGGTACAGGTGCTCACGCGATGCCGAGCCGTCGTTACTGGGGTCGGGTAACGACGGCTCGGCGCTGAGCGAATGTCGTATCAGTCGAGGGAGTGGATGCCCCAGGAGGCGGAGAAGTCCTGGCCGGGGGCGAGGCAGATGAGGTCCTCGCCGGAGCGGAAGGCGTCGGCCTGGGCGGTCATCGGCTCGACGGCGACGGCGCGGCGGTGGGCGGCGGGGTGGTCGTCGGCGGTGTAGACCATGAGCCACGGGTGGGCGGCGTCCGCCCAGAGCGCCACCGCGTGGCCGGTGGCCGGGTCGCGCAGCTCCACGGTGGCGCGCCCGGACGTCGTCGCGGGCCAGGTCGGTGAACGCGTGGTCGAGCACCGTGTCGCGCAGATCGGCCGCGGCCACGCGGAAGTCGAACGCGGTCCCGTCGACCGGCTCGCGGCCGGTCGGGCAGCTTGCGCTCCGGGTCGGACAGGGACCGGGTGGCCGCGGGCAGGGTCGAGCTCCCAGCCGTCGCAGGGTCCCGGGCCGACGGTGAGGTAGGGGTGCGCGCCCTGGGCGTACGGCGCGGGGTCGGTGGCGGCGCGAGGTTGGTGGTCGCGCACTGGGTCACCGTCAGCCCGTCCGCGCTCAGGTCGTAGACGACGTGCAGGTCGAGGGTCCACGGATAGCCGCTCTGGGCCATCAGCCGGTAGCGCAGGGCCACCGACCGGCGGTGTGCTCCTCGAGGCTCCACGCCGACCCAGCGGACCAGGCCGTGCGACGCGTTGTGCCGGGCCGGCTCGCTCAGCGGCAGCTGCAGCTCGCCGGTCGCCGACGGCGTACTGCCCGTCGCGGATCCGGTTCGGCCACGGCACCAGCAGCTGGCCGCGGCCGCCGGCGGCCATCCCGCTCTCGGCGAACCCGTCGACCAGCGGCCGCCCCTCGTGCTCGAGCAGCCGCAGCCCGGCGCCGCACTCGGTGACCACGGCCCGGTAGCCGCTGCCGGAGATCTCGTACTGCTCGCCGCTGGGTGCCACCACGCGGGTCACCGTACGACGGGCGGGCGGGTGCCCGGTGCCGTCGACCAGCACGTCGGCGCGCTCGCGGGTGCGCTCGCGGGCGAACAGCTCCCGCTCGTCGAGCACGAACTGCCGCCACTGCGGCTGCATCTCCTCGCCGTCGCGCTCCAGGCCGCGCGCGAGCCGCAGCTCGTCGTCGACCTCGACCCACACCAGCACCGTGATCGTACGTCCGCGATCGCGGGGGCGCCGCTGCCGACGCCCTCGACGACCAGCCAGGCGGCCGGGGCGACCGGGACGGTGCGGTCGTACCGGTCGAGGAACCAGTTGAAGTGCCGGTAGCTGCCGGGCGCCCGGCCGCCAGGCGGCCGTGACCGCCGGGTCAGCTCGCGGCCGACGGCGTCCAGCCCCCGCCAGCCCTCCATCAGGTCGTCGCCGTGGACCAGCTGGGCTCCGGTCCGCTCGGCGAGCTCGGCGCCCAGCGTGGTCTTGCCGGAGCCCGCCGGCCCGTCGACGCAGACCAGCCGGCCGGCACCGAGGGTGGCGGGCGCGCGCGAGCAGCGGCCAGGGTGGCGACCAGCGCGACCCCTCGTGGGTCGCTAGAAGGCGAGCCCGTGGCCACGGTAGGTCCGGACCTCCTCGGTGAACCGCGACGCCGGCCAGCAGCTGGACCGTGTTGGTGTGCTCGAACGGCTCGCCGGACTTGGCGTGCCGGAACCACACCAGGTCGCCGACCGCCAGCAGCGCGGCCGGGTGGCCGGTCAGCGGGGTCTGCACCTCGCCGGCGCCCTCGAGCCCGGTCAGGTGCAGCCCGGCCGGCGCCCAGGGCGTCGGCAGCCGGTCCTTGCCGGCCGGGCCCGGACGCGACCAGCCCGCCACCGTGCACGGTGGCGATCTCGGGGGAGGGGCGGCGGGTCACGGGCAGCCCGAAGAACGCCGCCGGCCGCGGGTCGAAGGACTGGTAGTGGTCGAACAGGGTCGGCGCCAGCAGCCCGGAGCCCGCGGCCACCTCGGTCACCACCCGGTCGGCGACGGTGGCCTCGACCGAGCCGGTGCCGCCGGCGTTCCAGAACTCCAGGCTCGACCCCGGCGGCGCTCAGCGCGTCGGCCACCTCGCGGCGCCGCACCTCGAGCTGGGTCATCGACAGCGCCTTGATCCGGCGTACGACGGCCGAGCGGGCGCGCTGCGTCGGCACCTCGTCCTGGACACCGGCGACCTGGCCCTCGTAGGTCATCGCGCCGACCAGCCGGAAGCCGCGCCGGCGACTCGATCTCCTTGGCCAGGAGCACCACGTCGTCGGCGTCGTAGAGGGGCGAGCGCTTGGGTCCGACGTGCTGGCGGCCCATCCGCAGCCCGGCGTCGACGTCGATCGCGACCCGGACCGGCACCGCCTGCGAGGCGCGCACCGAGTCGACCACGTCGAGGTGGGCCACGTCGTCGACCATCAGCGTGATGTCGCCCGGCGGCGGCGGGCGAGGCGACCAGCCGGGCCAGCGCGCCGCGGTCGACGGTGGGGTAGGCGACCACGATGTCGTCGCAGATGCCCTGCTCCTCGAGCCACAGTGCCTCGGCGAGCGTGTAGCCGAGCACGCCGTGGAAGCCGTCGCGGGCCAGCACCCGGCTCAGCAGGGCCGGCACCCGCACCGACTTGGAGGCGACCCGGATCGGCGTGCCGCCCGCCCGGCGGACCAGGTCGTCGGCGTTCGCGTCGAAGGCGTCGAGGTCGACCACCATCAACGGGGTGGCGAGCGGCTCCGTCGTGCGCGGCGACGGCGTCGTTGAGCCGGGCCCAGAGCCGGTTGCGCTCCAGGCTGCTCGAGGGGACGGTCACGTGATGCCGCGCTTGCGCAGCAGCGCCTCGATCTCGGCCATCTCCGGGTCGATGTCGGACGAGCACCGGCTCGGTCTTGCGGCCCTTGCTCTTGGTGAGCTCCTTGCGCGCCGGCTTCTCGTCGCCCTTCGGCGCGGCGCCCACCCCACGCTCGGCGAGGAAGCCGGCGGCCACGAAGCACGTCACCGAGACGCACGGCCAGGATGATCCCGAGCCAGCTGGCCGGGCTGAACGCGAAGTTGCGCGACCCAGTCACCGATGGCGCTGCCGATCCGCGTCGACCATCTGGAGCGTGTCGGTGAGCAGCAGGGCCACCGGGATGATCGTGAACCCGACGCCGCGCAGCCCGGCGACGAAGCCCGCGGCTCCGGAACGCGAACCAGGTGTAGATCCCGCCCAGCAGCGTGAGGGAGAGCGTGAGTGCGCCCCAGGCCGCATCGTCCAACCTGCAAGCCTAGGGACGGCTGCCAGCCTTGGCTCCCGTAGGCTGCGAGGGCTGTCCGTGGCCGAACGTCTCGAGCCGGATCCAGCGATGTCCGACGGCTCAGCGCCACATCCGGGCGCTGGCGGCGTCGCGGGCGCTCAACGGACAACGAGTAGACGCTGGCTGACGCCTCGCGTGAACGCCACGCGGTTGCCGTCGAGTGACCCAAGCGGTCGCCGCGGGAGCCGACGGAGGACCACTGGGGGTCACTCGACGGACCCGGGCCGGACGCTAGCCGACCCAGCGCCTACCGTGGCCGAGCGGAGGCCAGGGGTGGCGGGCAGCGGCTGCTGGCGGGTGCCGGGGCGCCCGGACGACACCGGCGACGCCGACCCGGGGCTGGCCGCGGCCCTGGCGGCGTACGCCGCGGACCCGGCGCGGGAGCCGGAGGTGCTGGCGGCGCTGGCCGAGGCCCGGCTGCTGGTGCCGGTCGTCGCGGAGCTCGGCGAGGCCGAGGCCGGGCCGGACGGGCTGGTCCGCGACAAGTCGAGCGACATGGCGACCGTGCTGATGCGCGGGCCGGACGGGCGGCTGGCGCTGCTGGCCTTCACCGGCCTCGACGCGATGCGGCGCTGGGATCCCGGGCGCGGCCGGTCCCCGTGCCCGCCCGGACGGCGGCCCTCGCGGCGCTGCAGGACGGCGCCGAGGCGCTGCTGATCGACCTGGCCGGGCCGGTGCGCTACCTCGCTGCGATTGGCTCCGCACCGGAATAGTCGGTTACCATCGAGCGTTGACCGATCCGTGCTCCCAGGAGCACAGATCACAAGCGGATGACAGCGGCCCCCGGGTTGCCTGGCCTCCCACCCGCATCGACCGCCCAGCTACCAGAGGTCGTCGGGTCCGGTCTGGTGGCTCGTCCACGTGTGCCGTTCAGCTGCGTCAGCTGAGGGCAGGCAACGACGAGCGGACTGGCCTCCGCTTGCGACGCGGAGGCCTTCTGCATTTCCGGGTGGAAGCGCTCCGGCCCCAGCCACCGAACACGCAGGAGGACACATCAGCACCGAGCTTCGTATCAACGACCGGATCCGGGTACCCGAGGTCCGCCTCGTGGGACCCAACGGCGAGACCGTCGGCATCGTGCCCACGGATCAGGCGCTCAAGCTGGCCCAGGAGGCCGACCTCGACCTCGTCGAGATCGCACCGCAGGGCAAGCCTCCGGTCTGCAAGCTCATGGACTACGGGAAGTTCAAGTACGAGAACGCCCAGAAGGCCCGTGAGGCACGCCGGAACCAGACGAACGTGATCATCAAGGAGATGAAGCTTCGTCCCAAGATCGACGCGCACGACTACGAGACCAAGAAGGGTCACGTCGTGCGGTTCCTCAAGGCCGGCGACAAGGTCAAGATCACGATCATGTTCCGCGGTCGCGAGCAGCACCGCCCCGAGCTCGGGTTCCGGCTGCTGCAGAAGCTGGCCGAGGACGTCACGGAGCTGGGCTTCGTGGAGTCGGCCCCCAAGCAGGACGGCCGCAACATGATCATGGTGCTCGGCCCGCACAAGAAGAAGGCCGAGGCCAAGGTCGAGCGCTCAGGCGGCCAAGGAGGAGCGGATGGCCGAACGCGCCGCCGAGGCAGCCGAGGAGGCCGCGGAGCGCTCGCGGCTCGCGCCGCCGGCCCCGTGGCCCAGAAGAAGGAGCGCGGCCGCTCCGAGAACCTGGATCCCGAGATCGAGGCATGACGAAGTCATGACTCGAATCGAGCGCCCCGCGCCCAGTAGGGCCACCCCAGACCAACGCCGTGAACAGACGGCAGTACGACGTACGAGGAGAAGCAATGCCCAAGAACAAGACGCACTCGGGTGCCAGCAAGCGGTTCAAGGTGACCGGCAGCGGCAAGATCCGCCGCCTGCAGGCGGGCCGGAAGTCCGGCGCCGCGTTCGCCTCCGCGCCCACCACCGGCAGCCGCAAGAAGCACCGCCGCAACGCCGGGATGGTCGAGCTCGAGAAGGCCGACGTCAAGCGCGCCAAGAAGATGCTGGGTCTCTGAGCCCTGCCCGCCATAACCCCTGACCCGACCATCACCTAGGAGCAACAAGACATGGCACGCGTCAAGCGGGCAGTGAACGCCCACAAGAAGCGCCGGACCACCCTCGAGCGCGCCAGCGGCTACCGCGGCCAGCGCTCGCGCCTCTACCGCAAGGCCAAGGAGCAGGTCACCCACTCCCTGGTCTACAGCTACGCCGACCGCCGCAAGAACAAGGGCAACTTCCGTCGCCTCTGGATCCAGCGGATCAACGCCGGCGGCCCGCGCCCAGGGCATGACCTACAACCGCTTCATCCAGGGGCTCGGCCTGGCCGGTGTCGAGGTCGACCGCAAGATCCTGGCCGACCTGGCCGTCAACGACATCGCCGCGTTCAACGCGCTGGTCGAGGTCGCCAAGGCCGCCCTCCCCGAGGACGTCAACGCGCCTCGGGCCGAGGCATCAGCCTGAACAGTCCTCTTGAAGGCGAGCAACGCCCGCCTCAAGGAAGTCCGCCGGCTCAGCCGCCGCTCGGAGCGATCCGAGCGGCGGCTGTTCCTTGCCGACGGCCCGAAGGCCGTCGAGGCCGCGCTCGAGGCCGGCTGCGTCGACGAGGTCTTCGTCGCGCGCGCGACGCCGAGCCTCCGCGCCCTGCCCGACGGCGTCCGGGTGACCCGGGTCGAGGAGCGCGCGCTCGAGCTGCTGTCCGACTCGGTGAGCCCGGCCGGTGTCGTCGCGCTGTGCCGCTTCGTCGACGTGCCGGTCGCCGAGGTCCTCGCCGGCGCCCGGCTGGTCGCCATCTGCGCCGACGTGCGCGACCCCGGCAACGCCGGCACCGTGATCCGCTGCGCCGACGCCGCCGGGCGCCGACGGCGTGGTGCTCGCGGGCAGCTCGGTCGACGCCTACAACCCCAAGACCGTGCGGGCCAGCGTCGGGTCGCTGTTCCACCTGCCGGTCGCGGTCGAGCCCTCGGCCGAGGCCGCCGTGCGAGCCGCGAAGGACGCCGGGCTCACGGTGCTGGCCGCCGACGGCGCCGGCGAGGTCGGGCTGTACGACGCCCCGCTGGCCGAGCTGATGACCGGCCCCACGGCCTGGCTGTTCGGCAACGAGGCCTGGGGGCTCCCCGCCGAGCTCGCCGCGCTCGCCGACCACCGGGTCGCCATCCCGATCCACGGCCGGGCCGAGAGCCTCAACCTCTCCACCGCCGCCGCGCTCTGCCTCTACGAGTCGGCGCGCGCCGCGCGCCAGGACTGACGGGCGACCGGTCCCGCCCGGCGCGCCCGGGGGACTGGACCACTCCTGGCCGCCCTGCTCATGGCCTCATCTTTGCCCCGGCAGCGGCCGATGGCACTGCTGACCACATGTGCGGCGATCGATCAGGGGTTGAGATGGGCCAGCAGCTGAGCCAGGTTCGAACAGGAACCACGGCGGTGGCGATCGCTGCGCCCCCGGACACCGCGCGCCGACTCGTGGCCCGCCTGCCCATCGTCGACATCGACGACCAGATCGTCGCCTTCCAGCTCCTGCACCGCTCGACGCCCGGCCTCGAGACGGCACCGTCCGGCGCGGGCGAGACGATGACCATGGCCGCCCTGCTCGGCGACCTGACGGTCGACGTCGGTCGGCTGGTGGGCGACGTGCAGGTCTTCTGCCAGGCCGGACCCGGCGTCCTCGAAGGCACCCCCGAGGTCACGGCGCCGGGCCAGCGGATCGTGCTCGAGGTCCCGGCGGAGCTGTGCGCCGACGACGACGTGATCGCCCGCTGCCACCTGCTCCTGCAGGAGGGCTACGCGATCGGAGTCGACCACTTCACCTGGCTGCCCGGCATCGAGTCGCTTCTCGAGCTCGCCGACGTGGTCCGCATCGACCTCGAGGCATGCTCGCGCGAGCACGTCGCGGACCTGGTGGCCCGGTGTCTCGCTCACGACGTGGTCCTGCTGGCCTCCGGTTGCCGGACCGACGACGACATCGTCTGGGCCGCCGAGACCGGGTTCGCGCTCTTCCAGGGTCACGCTGTCCATCGGCCGGTCGAGGTCAGCGGAGCCACGCTCGCTCCCACGGCGATCGCCCAGGTCCAGCTGGCTGCCGAGCTGCTCGACGAGCGGCTCGACTTCCGCCGGGTCGAGGCGATCCTGACCCGGGAGCCCGCTCTGGTCGCGGGGTTGCTCCAGCACGCATCGTCGGGCGCCGACGGCGGCCTGCGCCGCGAGGTCCACAGTGTGCGGGAGGCGCTGGTGCTCCTCGGCACCCGCCGGCTCCGGCAGTGGGCAGCGGTCACGGTCCTGGGCCGGCAGGTCAGCAACGTCCGGTCGGACGCGCTGGCCGCGGCTCTCGTGCGGGCCCGGATGTGCGAGCTCATGGCTCAACCGCGCGGCTTCGACCTGGCCTTCGCCTTCACCGCCGGCCTGCTCTCGTCGCTGGACCGGCTGCTCGGTGTCGAGATCAGCGAGGTCGAGAGCCGGGTCGAGGTCGACGACGCGCTGGCCGCGGCGGCGTTCCGGCGCGAGACCCCGCTCGGGGCGCTCGTCGGGCTGGTCGCCGACTACCAGGACGCCGTGGACGACGGTGCCCCGACCGACCCCGCGCTCGGCGACGTCGAGCTGGTCGCTGCGATGGCGTTCTGCTGGGCCATGGCCCACGTCAACGGCGTCGAACGCAGCCGCCCGGCTCAGCCGACCGGCCGGAGGTAGCGGAACCGGGCGCCGCTGGTGGACTCGTGGACCTTCGACAGCCGGCCGTTGCGTTTCCCCGCGCAGCCGGACCAGCTCGCCCGGCCGTCCCGCCCGCACGGCGTCGCACCGCACGGCCTCCGCAAGGAGGTCGGCCCACATCGCTCACATCGGCCAGCATCCGGTCGATGAGTGAGCTGACCGACGGGATGGCCGAGTGATCAGGAGTGGGCATGCGCAAGCGCTCACGTGGTGCCTTGGCCGCAACGGCGACCACGCCGGGTCCGACGCCGGCATCGACGAAGGTGGACCGCTTCGTGTCGCGGCAGCCCATCGTGGGCGTCGATCACGAGATCGTCGCATTCCAGCTGCTCCAGCGGCCGTCCTCGGACGCCAGGGGCCGCTCCGGCCCCCGTCGCGGTGAGACCTTCACGCCGTCGGAGCTGCTCGGTGGGCTGACGCTCGACGTCGGGCGGCTGGTGGGCGACATCCAGATCTTCTGCGAGCCGGGACCGGGGGTGCTGGACGGCACGACTGCGGTGAGTCGGCCGCGGCGCCGGACCGTCCTCGAGGTGCCGGCCGAGCGGTGCGCGGACGACGCCGTGGTGAGCCGCTGCCAGGAGCTGGTGCTCGAGGGCTACGTCATCGCGCTGGAGGGGTTCGCGTGGCTCCCCGGAATCGAACGCCTTCTCGAGGTCGCCGACGTGGTCGAGATCGACCTCGCCGCCACGCCGCGCGAGCGGGTCCTGGACCTCGTGAGCCGCTGTCGTCCGCATGAGGTGACCCTGGCGGCCACCGGCTGCCAGACCCCGGACGACCTGTCCTGGGCGAGCGCCGCCGGCTTCGAGCTCTTCCAGGGCCCCGCGGTCAAGCGCCCTGTGGAGCTCGACCCTGCCGCGCTGGCCCCCTCGGCGCTGGCCCGGATCCAGCTGGCGGCCGAGCTGCTCGACGACCGGCTCGACTTCGGCCGGGTCGAGGAGATCCTGTCGCACGAACCCGGCCTGGTGGTCCAGGTGCTCCACCAGGCATCGCTCGGGAAGCAGGGTGGCCTGCGCCGCGAGGTGCACAGCATCCGTGAGGCGCTGGTCCTGATGGGCGCCGTCCGCCTGCGTCAGTGGGCCGCGCTCGCCGTCCTGGGTCGACACGTCAGCACGAGCCCGAGCGACGCCCTCGCGACGACGCTCATGCGGGCGCGGATGTGTGACCTGATGGCCCCGACCAGGGGCCTTGATCCCGGGTTCGCCTTCACGGCGGGGCTGCTCTCGGCCCTCGACCGCCTGCTGGGCATCGGCATCTCCGAGGTGGCGGGGCGGATCGACGTCGACGACGCGCTGGCTGCCGCGGCCTTCCGCCGGGAGTCACCTGTCGGGCTCCTGGTCGGTCAGGTGGCCGACTACCAGGACGCGCTGGACGACGGCGAGACCTCCGACCCCGCACTCGGTGACGTGGAGCTGGTCGCCGCGATGGCGTTCTGCTGGGCGATGGCGCACGTCAACGCGATCGAGCGGGCGTCGGCAGCGCGCCGAGCGCCGGCCTCCCGCTGGCGAAGGCCGCTGCGGGCTTCGTGACAGGGTGGCCCCATGTCCGAACCCCGTGCGCAGACGGTCGTCGACGGGCTGCCCGACGGCGTGGTGCTGGCGGGCCCTGACGGGCGGGTGACGATGATCTCCGCCGTCGCCCTCCGCCTGCTCGGCGCACCCGAGGACAGCCTCGGGCGGCCGCTGCACGAGGTGCTCGCGCTCCGCGACCAGGACGACAACGCCTGGGTGAGCCACAACCGCCCCTACGAGGGGCTGGCCACCCGCACCGCTGTGCCCGAGCAGTCCTGGCTGGCCCGCAACGGCGAGGAGGTCCTGGTCGTCGCGCGCATCACCCGGCCGACCCTCGCCGACCCGGTCGAGGAGGTGGCGATCACCCTGAGGTCCGGGCGGGGCCGGGCCAGGCTCGACCGGGAGCGCTCCGACCTGGTCGCCACGGTCGCCCACGAGCTCCGTTCGCCGCTGACCGGTGTGAAGGGGTTCGTGCAGGCGCTGCTGAACCGCTGGGACCGGCTCAACGACGAGCAGAAGAAGCTGATGCTCACCACGGTCGCGGCCGACTCCGACCGGTTGACCAGGCTGATCGCCGAGCTCCTCGACGTGGCGCGGATCGACACCGGCCGGCTCCAGCTGCACCCCCGGCCCAGCGACGCCGGGCTGCTGACCCGGCGGATCGTGGAGTCGGTCTCGGCGGGCACCGCGCGGCCGATCGCCCTCGAGCTGGCCGAGGACCTCCCGGAGATCCACGCCGACCCCGACAAGTTCACCCAGGTCGTCACCAACCTGGTCGAGAACGCCGTCCGGCACGGCGAGGGCACGGTGCGGGTCACGCTGGTGCCGCTCGGCCAGGGAGAGCTGGGCGACCAGCCGGGTGTCCGGATCACCGTCGACGACGAGGGAGAGGGCATCCCGGTCGAGATGCGCCGCCGGGTGTTCACGAAGTTCTGGAAGGGTGGCAAGCGCGGCGGCTCCGGGCTCGGCCTCTATCTCGTCAACGGGCTCACCAAGGTGCACGGCGGCACCGTGACCATCGACGACGTGCCGGGCGGGGGCGCCCGGATCCGGGTCGCCTGGCCGGCCGCGGTCCCCGACCTCTAGGACACTAGGGCGTGTCCCGCAATTCATGGCGGCGCCGGACGCCGGCCAGATCACACGCTCCACCCCACGGAAGACGCTCGCTACGCTCGCGCTTCCGCGGGGACCCCGGACAGACATCGCAAGACCTGGACGACGCGGGCATCCCACCCCAGGGTCTACCAACACGCCCTGGTGTCCTGACAGGACACCAGTGAGGCTCCGCCTGCTGAACGATCATGCGGCCCCAGCGCCGCGACAGCCGCACGCTGGCTGTGTTGCCGCCCCTCGAAAGGCGCCCAGCCTGCCTTCGGGACGGCGTCGTTGCCATCGCAGGCTCTTGCGACGCTGGCATCCACAGCATTGTTCAGCAGCCTCGTAGCGGATTCCTGCACAGAACCTTCACGAGTCCCACCCCCGTCCTGCACGGTCGCGGACCTACCGTGACGGCCATGCAGCAGCGCCGGATCCTCGTCGTCGAGGACGAGCCCGTGATCAACGACGCCGTGGCCGACCGGCTGCGCGCCGAGGGCTTCCTCGTCGACCAGGCCTACGACGGACCGTCGGCGGTCGAGAGGTGTGCCGACGTCGAGCCCGACCTGGTCGTGCTCGACGTGATGCTGCCCGGCTTCGACGGGCACGAGGTCTGCCGCCGGATCCAGGCGGCCCGGCCGGTGCCGGTGCTGATGCTGACCGCGCGGGACGACGAGGCCGACGTCCTGGTCGGGCTCGCGGTCGGCGCCGACGACTACCTCACCAAGCCGTTCCGGATGCGCGAGCTGGTGGCCCGGGTGCGCGGCGCTCCTGCGCCGGGTCGACCGCGCCGCCGAGCTCGCCGCGCGACCGCCCGCCCGCCTGGTCGTCGGTGACCTGGTCCTCGAGACCGGCACCCGCCGGGTCACGGTGGCAGGGGACGAGGTGCGGCTGACGCCGACCGAGTTCGACCTGCTGGCCTGGCTGGCGGCCACGCCGGGCGAGGTGCTGACCCGCGAGCACCTGCTGGCCGAGGTCTGGGACTGGCCCGACGCCTCGGGGACCCGCACCGTCGACAGCCACGTCCGGGCGCTGCGCGCCAAGGTCGGCGCCGACCGGGTGCGGACCGTCCACGGCGTCGGCTACGCGCTCGATGTTCCGGGCGCGCCTTCATGAGCTCACCACTGCAGCCGCTCACCTCGATCAAGGTCAAGCTCGGCCTCCTCGTCACCGCCAGCGTGGTCGTCGCCGCCCTGGTGGGCACCCTCGCGAGCAGTGCCGACGTGCCGGTGCTGCTCGCCGTACCCGTCACGGTCGCGCTCGCGCTCGCCGTCACCCAGCTGCTGGCCGTCGGCATGACCTCGCCGCTGCGGGAGATGACCGAGGCCACCCGGCGGATGGCGCGCGGCGACTACCGGGGCCGGGTCCGTGCCGAGTCGTCCGACGAGGTCGGCGAGCTGGCCCGCGCCTTCAACCAGATGGCCGCGGAGCTGGCGACCGTCGACCGCGAGCAGCGCGACCTGGTCGCGACGGTCTCCCACGAGCTGCGCACCCCGCTGGCTGCCCTCACCGCCACCCTCGAGAACCTCGCCGACGGCGTCCGCCCGGCCGACTCCGAGCACCTCGGCCGCGCCGTCGATCAGGCCCAGCGGCTCGGTGCGCTGGTCGGCGACCTGCTCGACCTCTCCCGGGTCGAGGCCGGCGTCACGCCCCTGCGGCTCGGTCCGGTGCAGCTCGCCGAGCTCGTCGACGACGTGGTCGCCGACCTGGTGCCGACCGGCCGGGCCGTCCGGTTCGACGTGGACCTGCCCGACGGCCTCGAGGTCAGCGCCGACCGCACCCGGCTGCGCCAGCTCCTCACCAACGTGCTCGACAACGCGGTCCGGCACAGCCCCGAGGGCGGGCAGGTCCGGGTCCGCTGCTCGGCGTCAGCGACCGCTGGCGGCTCGACGTCGCCGACCACGGCCCGGGCGTCGCTCCTGCGGACCGCGAGCGGGCCTTCGAGCGGTTCGGCACCCTCACCTCGCCCGAGGGCGACAGCGGCGGCACCGGGCTCGGGCCTGGCCATCGCCCGCTGGGTGGCCGCGCTGCACGGCGGCACCGTGCGCTTCGTCGACCCGCCTCCGGGCGCGTCCGGTGCGCTGCTCCGCCTCGACCTGCCCCTCGATCCCGTCACAACCCCAGGAGGTCCACGTGCCCGAAGCCGCCACCCCGCCCCCGCCCGGTCCGCCAGCCGCCCCCGCCACCGCTGTACCCGGGGCACGCGGGCTCGACCGTCGTGCCGGGCCGGTCCTCGACGCGCTGTTCGGCCGGTTCTGGCCCGACACCACAGGCGACGCACCGTGGCGTGGTCCTGGCCGCCGCCGCGGTCGGGCGTCCTCGCCGGTCTCGTCCTCCCGTTCCACAGCGCCGGGCTGGCGATCTTCCTCGTGGCCGCTGACCGCCGGCCTCACCGCGGCGTACGCCGCCGCCCACCGTCGCGATCCCTTCACCCTCACCTGCCTGGTCCTGGCCGGCCTGTGCACGCTGCCGATCGTCCTGCTCGACGCGACCTGGATCGGCGTGCTGTGCCTGCTGGCCGGAGCGAGCGCGCTGGTCGCCGGGGTGTCCCGGGCCCGCCGGTTCCCGGGTTCCTGCTGGCCGGGCTCTCGTGGCCGCTCGCCGGGCTGCGCGACCTGCCGTGGCTGGGCCGCACGCTGCGCACCCTCACCGGCCACGGCAGTGCGCCGCGGGTGCTGGTGACGGCGCTCTGGTCGGGCCTGGCGCTGCTGGTCTTCGGGCTGCTCTTCGTCTCCGCCGACGCCATCGTGGCCAGCTGGGTGGAGACGCTGCTGCCGGACATCACCGTGGACACGATCGTGCTGCGGGTCTTCGTCGCCGTTGCGGTGGCCGCCGCGACGCTCGGGGCGGCGTACCTGGCCCTCAACCCACCGAACGTCCAGGTGCTGGCCTGCGGTCGCGCACGGTCCGTCGCGCACCGGTTCGAGTGGCTCGTGCCGGTGCTGCTGGTCGACGCTGTGTTCGGGCTGTTCGTCGCCGCCCAGCTCTCGGCGCTGTTCGGCGGCCACGACTACGTCCGGCGGACCACCGGGCTGACCTACGCCGACTACGTCCACCAGGGGTTCGGCCAGCTCACGGTCGCGACCCTGCTCACCTTCCTCGTCGTCTGGGCTGCTGCGCACTGGGCCGGGGACGCGCGGGGGACCGGGCGTGGCTGCGCGGCTCGCTCGGGCTGCTCTGCGCCCTGACCCTGGTCGTCGTCGGCTCGGCGCTCTACCGGATGCACCTCTACCAGGAGGCCTACGGCTTCACCCGGCTCCGGCTCTTCGTCGACGCCTTCGAGGGCTGGCTCGGCCTGCTCGTGGTCGCCGTGGCGGTGGCCGGCCTCGTCAGGTGGGGGGTGTGGGTGCCCCGCTTCGCCCTGGTCACCGGCGTGGTCGGGCTGCTGGGCCTCGCTGTCGCTCAACCCCGACGCGCTCGATCGCGAAGCAGAACCTCGACCGGTACGCCGACACCGGCCGCGTCGACTGGCACTACCTGCGGAACCTGTCCGCGGACGCCGTACCCGTCTTCGAGGACCGGTCCGAGGGTGAGATCCGGTGCGGCCTGCCGCGCTACTGGTCGCAGGACGACGACTGGCTGGCCTGGAACCTCGGCCGCAGCCGCGCCACCTCCGTCATCGACCGTGGTCCGGCCTCCCTGCAGGCCGCACTCGACACCGCCCTCCCCACCCGGGACGACCCCACAGACGCCGCCTGCCCCTCCACTCCCTGAACCGGCCGGCCGCACTTGTAACTAACTGTTACGTCATCTTCCATGCGGTTGTAACCGCAGGGAAGATCACCGGACGGTTAGTTACAAGTGGCCCGGGCCGGCGTCCACCACCCTAACCCGGTCGCCCGCGGGTCGGGCCGGTTCCTAGACTCGTCACCGTGTCCGGACCGAACACCGACTTCGACCCCGTGGAGGTGGCCGCGTTGAAGCCCGAGGAGATCGAGGCCGCGCGCGACGCCGCGCTGGCCGCGATCGCGGGAGCGGCCGACCTCGAGGCGCTCAAGCAGGTCCGGATCGACCACACCGGCGACCGCTCGCCGCTGGCCCTGGCCAACCGCGAGATCGGAGCGCTGCCGCCGCAGGCCCGCAAGGAGGCCGGCCAGCGCGTCGGCCAGGCGCGCGGCGCCGTGCAGCAGGCGCTGGCCCAGCGGCAGGAGGTGCTCGAGGCCGAGCAGGAGCAGCGGATGCTGGTCGAGGAGACCGTCGACGTCACGCTGCCCACCGACCGGGTCCCCGAGGGCGCCCGGCACCCGGTCACCACCGGCTCCGAGCTGATCGCCGACATCTTCGTGGCCATGGGCTGGGAGGTCGCCGAAGGACCGGTGCTCGAGGCGGAGTGGCTCAACTTCGACGCCCTCAACCTCGGTCCCGACCACCCGCGCGCACGATGCAGGACACGTTCTGGACCGACCCGGCCGACGACCACCTCGTGCTGCGCACCCACACCTCGCCGGTCCAGGCGCGCACGATGCTCTCGCGCCAGCCCCCGATCTACGTCATCTGCCCGGGCCGGGTCTTCCGCACCGACGAGTACGACGCCACGCACAGCCCGGTCTTCCACCAGGTGGAGGGGCTCGTCGTCGACAAGGGCATCTCGATGGCCCACCTCAAGGGCACCCTCGACCACTTCGCCGCCTCGATGTTCGGCGAGGGGATCAACACGCGGTTCCGGCCGTCGTACTTCCCGTTCACCGAGCCGAGCGCCGAGGTCGACCTGATCTGCTTCGTGTGCCGCGGGGGTCGACTCGCGAGGACTGCCGCACCTGCCGCGGCGAGGGCTGGATCGAGTGGGGCGGCTGCGGCGTGGTCAACCCGCGGGTGCTGCGCGCCTGCGGCATCGACCCCGAGGTCTACTCCGGCTTCGCCTTCGGCATGGGCATCGACCGGACGCTCATGTTCCGCCACGGCATCGAGGATCTGCGCGCGCTCTTCGAGGGCGACGTCCGGTTCACGACCGCCTTCGGGACAGAGCTATGACCACCCCACGAAACCGCACGGATGCGGCGCTTCGCGCAGAGGCCGCGCAGTTGTACCCCACGACGCCGTGGACGTCGGACGCTCCGCGGGGGCGGTCAACGCCGCCGCGGGGACCCCGGAAACGCTTCCGCGGGGACCCCGGATGAAGGCGCCCGTCTCCTGGATCCGTGACTACGTCGACCTCCCCGCCGAGGTCACCACGGAGCAGCTCGCCGCGCGGCTGACCGCGCTCGGCCTCAAGCTCGAGGCGATCGAGAAGCCCGGCGAGCAGATCCGGGGCCCGCTTGTCGTCGGCAAGGTGCTCACGATGGAGGCCGAGCCGCAGAAGAACGGCAAGACGATCAACTGGTGCCACGTCGATGTTGGGTCTGCTGCCGACACCTGACAGTTACGACCGGGCCGAAGGCTTGGGAGTCGTCTGCGGCGCCCACAACTTCGCCCCCGGCGACCTGGTCGTGGTGATCCTCCCGGGCGGGGTGCTGCCCGGTGACTTCGAGATCTCCGCCCGCAAGACCTACGGCCACGTCTCAGCCGGGATGATCTGCTCCTCGCGCGAGCTCGGGATCGGCGAGGACCACGACGGGATCATCGTGCTGCCCGCGGGTGCGGGCGAGCCGGGCGAGGACGCGCGACCGGTGCTCGGCCTCGACCAGGAGGTCATCGAGTTCGAGATCAACCCCGACCGCGCCTACGCACTGTCGCTGCGGGGCGTCGCCCGCGAGGCGGCGCTGGCCTACGACGCGCCGTACGCCGACCCGGCGCAGCGCGACGTCCCCGAGCCGAACGGCGACGGCCACCCCGTCGTCATCGACGACCCGGCCGGCTGCCCGGTCTTCGTGGCCCGGGTGGTGAGCGGCATCGACCCGGCCGCGACCACCCCCGACTGGATGGCGCAGCGGCTCACCCTCTCCGGGATGCGCCCGATCTCGCTGGCCGTCGACGTCACCAACTACGTGATGCTCGAGCTCGGCCGGCCGATCCACGGCTACGACGCCGACAAGCTCCAGGGCCCGATCCGGGTCCGCCGGGCCACCGAGGGCGAGCGGCTCACCACCCTCGACGGCGTCGACCGGGCCCTCTCGACCGAGGACCTCGTCGTCACCGACGACTCCGGGATCATCGGCCTCGGCGGCGTCATGGGCGGCGAGACCACCGAGATGTCCGAGACCACGACCCGCGTGCTCGTCGAGGCGGCGCACTGGGACGCCGTGTCGATGTTCCGCACCGGCAAGCGCCACCGCCTCACCTCCGAGGCGGGCAAGCGCAACGAGCGCGGCGTCGACCCCGTGATCACGCCGGCCGCCGCCGACCGGGTGGTCGAGCTGCTCGTCCAGCACGGCGGCGGCACCGCCGAGCCCGGCGTGACCGTCGTCGGCAAGGCGCCCGAGCCGGCCGCCATCGCCGATGCCCACCGACCTGCCGGCCCGGATCTCCGGCATCGACATCCCCGCGGACGTCACGGTGGCCAACCTCGAGAAGGTCGGCTGCGTGGCCCGCGACGGCGACTACACCCCGCCGACCTGGCGACCAGACCTCACCGACCCCTACGACCTCGTCGAGGAGGTCGTCCGCGTGGTCGGCTACGACCAGGTCCCGTCCGTGCTGCCGCGCGAGGCCGCCGGCCGCGGGCTGACCCGCGAGCAGCGGCTGCGCCGCCGGATCGGCCGCACCCTGGCCGGCGCAGGGCTGCGTCGAGGTGATCAGCTTCCCGTTCGTCGGCGAGGCGACCTTCGACCAGCTCGGGCTGCCCGCCGACGACCCGCTCCGCAGGACCGTCCGGCTGTCGAACCCGATCTCGTCCGAGGAGCCGTCGTACACGACGACGCTGCTGCCCGGCCTGCTCAAGGCCGCCGCCCGCAACCTCGGCCGCGGCGCCCCCGGAGTGTCGCTGTTCGAGACCGGCACCGTGGCGTTCCCGGTCGACCGCGGCCCGACCCCGATCTACGGCGTCGACTGGCGGCCCACCGAGGCCGAGCTCGCCAAGCTGTTCGAGGCGCTTCCGGAGCAGCCGCTGCACCTCGCGGTCGTGCTCGCCGGCGAGCGCGAGCGCGCCGGCTGGTGGGGCGGTGGCCGCACGGCGGGCTGGTCCGACGCGATCGGGCTGGTCCGCCGGCTCGGCGACGAGCTGGGCGTCGAGGTCGAGGTGGCCGCGGCGAGCCGGATGCCCTGGCACCCGGGCCGCTGCGCCGTCATCCGCGCCGGCGGGGTCGAGCTCGGCCACGCCGGCGAGCTGCACCCGCAGGTGTGCGCGGCGTTCGGGCTGCCGACCCGCGCGGCCGCGGTCGAGATCGACCTCGACTGCGCTGATGGCAAGGCGGTCGACGTCGTGCCGGGCCCGGCGTTCTCGACGTTCCCGGTCGCGAAGGAGGACGTCGCCCTGGTCGTGGCGGACGACGTGACCGCTGCCGACGTCGAGGCAGCGCTCCGCGAGGGTGCGGGGGAGCACCTCGAGTCGATCCGGCTCTTCGACGTCTACACCGGGAGACCAGGTCGGACGCCGGCCACAAGTCGCTGGCCTTCGCGCTGCGGTTCCGGGCTCCCGACCGGACCCTGACCGAGCAGGAGACGGGCGCCGCCCGCGACGCAGCGGTCGCGCTGGCCGCGGAGCGGTGCGGTGCCGTCCAGCGCTGACGCCGGGACCTGGCAGCTCGGTGACCGGACGGTCAACCGGCTGGGCTTCGGCGCGATGCGGCTCACCGGCACCCGGCCGTTCCACGCCGGCGAACCGCGCGACCGCGACACCTCGATCGCGGTGCTCCGCCGGGCCGTCGAGCTCGGGGTCAACCACGTCGACACCGCGGCGTTCTACTTCAGCCAGGCACTCTCGGCCAACCAGCTGATCAGCGCGGCGCTGGCGCCGCTCGGCAGCTCGGCGGCCGACGAGGTCACGATCGTCACGAAGGTCGGCCCGGTGCGCGACGTGCGCGGAGGCTGGGGCGAGCGGCCCGGCCCGGACGGCCTGCGCGGCCACGTCGAGGAGAACCTGCGGCAGCTCGGCCGCGACCGGATCGACGTCGTGAACTTCCGGACCGGCAACGACCACGACATCGCGGCCGTACGTCGCCGCCCTGGCCGACCTCGTCGACCGAGGGGCTGGTCGGGCACGTCGGCGTCTCCGGCGGTCACGCTCGACCAGCTCGAGGCGGCCCGGGCGGTGACCGAGATCGTCTGCGTCCAGAACCGGTTCTCCGTCGACGCCCCCGAGGACCTCGCGGTGCTGCGCCGCTGCGGCGAGCTCGGGATCGCGTTCGTGCCGTTCTTCACGGTCGCCGGCGCTGGCCCGGCAGGCGGTGCACCGGGCGAGGAGCCCGATGCGGTCCTCGAGGTCGCCGCCGAGCTCGGCGCGACGCCGGCGCAGGTGCGGTTGGCCTGGGCGCTGGCGCTCGGCGAGCACGTGCTGGTCATCCCCGGGCACGGGCAGCGTGGCGCACCTCGAGGAGAACGTCGCTGCGGCGGCGCCTCCGGCTGACCGACGAGCAGATGGAGAGACTGACCGGCGTGACTTGATCCCTCCGCGCTGCTCGACGAGGTGTCCTGGCGGGGCACCCCGCTGCCGGGCGGCCGGACCCACGCGCTGCTGGCCGCGCTGGTGGCCGCCGGGCGGCCAGGTGAGCGAGGAGCGGCTGGTCGACGAGGTCTGGGGACCCGACGACGTGCCGGCCAACCCGGCCAAGGCGCTCCAGGTCGTGGTCTCCCGGGCCCGGTCGCAGACCGCGCCCGGAGGTGGTGGCGCGGACCGACCACGGCTACCGGCTCGGCCTGCCGCGCGGACGCCGTCGACGCGCTGGCGCTCCGCGACGCGGTGGTCGGTGCCCGCGAGGCCGAGGGCCGGCACGACCTGGTGCGCGCCCGCGACCTGGCCCGTCGCGCCCTCGCGCTGCCCGCACCCGGCAGCGCCGGCGGAGGGCGCGCTCGGCGAGCTCCGGCAGGCCGGCCGCCCGGCACCGCGCGATCGCGACCGCCGGTCCTCGGCCGGGCGCTGTCCGGGCTGGGCGACCACGACGAGGCGCTGCCCGCTGCTCGGAGGCTCGGCGGCGACGACGAGGCCACCGTCGCCGCGCTGCTGCGGTCGACGGCGGCGGTGCACGGCGCCCCCGCGGCGCTGGACGCTACGAGCGGCACCGCGAGCGAGCTCGCCGACCGGCTCGGCGTCGACCCCGGGCCCGGCTGCTCCAGGCGGTGCACGCGCGAGCTGCTGGCCGCCGACAGCCCGGTCCGCGAGGGGCTGCTCTTCGAGGCCACCTCGCTGGTCGGGCGCGACGAGGACATCCGCGCGCTGCGGGCCGCGGTGCGCGAGGCGCGGGTGACCTCGATCCTGGGGCCGGGCGGGCTCGGCAAGACCCGGCTGGCGCACCTGCTCGGCCGCGAGGCGGAGCAGCCGGTCGTGCACTTCGTCGAGCTGGTCGGCGTCGCCTCGCCGGAGGACGTGGTCGGCGAGGTCGGCTCGGCGCTCGGCGTCCGCGACTCGGTCAGCGGCCGCCGGGTGCTCACCGCCGAGCAGCGCAACGACGTCCGGGCCCGGATCGCCCAGCTGCTCGACCAGGCGCCGACCCTGCTGATCCTCGACAACTGCGAGCACGTCGTCGAGGCGGTGGCCGAGCTGGTCGCCTTCCTGGTCGCCTCGTGCCGCCAGCTGCGGGTCGTCACCACGACCCGGGCGCCGCTCGCGATCGCCGCCGAGCGGGTCTTCGCGCTGGGCCAGCTCGCCGAGGACGCCGCCGCGGACCTGTTCCGGCAGCGCGCCTCGGCCGCCCGCCCCGGCGTACCCCTCGAGGACGACGCCGTACGCCGCGTCGTCCGCCGCCTCGACGGGCTGCCGCTGGCCATCGAGCTGGCCGCGGCCAAGGTGCGGGTGATGTCGGTCGAGGACATCGACCGGCGGCTCGACGACCGGTTCGCGCTGCTGCGCGGCGGCGACCGCAGCGCGCCCGACCGGCACCAGACCCTGATCGCGGTCATCGACTGGTCGTGGAACCTGCTCGGCGAGGCCGAGCGGCGGGCGCTGCGGTGGCTGTCGGTCTTCCACGACGGCTTCTCGCTGGCCGGCGCGGGCGACGCTGCCTCGGCCAGCGACGCGCTCGACGTCGGTGCAGTCGCTGGTCGACCAGTCGCTGCTGACGCGTGCTCGAGGCCGCGGGGCTCGGTGCGCTACCGGATGCTCGAGACGGTCCGCGAGTTCGGCCGGATGCAGCTGGTCGGCGCGGGGGAGGACGCCGCGGCCGCACGCCGCGCCTGCTCGCCTGGGCCCGGGGCTACGCCACGGCGCACCTGGCGCGAGCTCTGGTCGACGGACCAGGTGGCCGCGGTGCAGACGATCTCGCGCCGAGGAGAACAACCTGGCCGACGCCCTGCGCGCCGCCGTGGCGGTGCCCGACCCGGCGGCGACCGCCGACCTCACCGCCGCGCTGGCAGGCTTCTGGACGCATGCGCGGCGAGAACACCCGGGTGATCGCGGTGGCCGCGGCGGTGGACGCGGCGCTCGCAGGGCTGGGACCCGGCGCCGGAGGAGGTCGACGCGGCCGTGACGGCGGCCGCCGTCGATGGTGATGAACACCGTCATGGGCGAGATCGCCAGCGACCCCGAGCTGCCGTGCGCTGCTGGACTCCTACGGCGACCTGGCGACCTCGCCCCGGGCCCGCGGGCATGGTGGCGGTCGTGCTGGCCGCCCAGGACCCGGACGACTCCGAGGGGTCGCTGGGCCGGCTCGCGCGAGATCGACGTCGCCCGCGGCTACGACCGGCAGTCCGCCGCCACGGCCCGGCTGATGGTCGGCGCACTACCTGGAGAACGACGGCGACCCCGCAGCGGCCCTCGAGCAGGTGGAGGCCGGGCTGGCGCTCGTCGACGACGAGGACGGGCCCTGGATCGACGGCGATGATGCACACCGTGGCCGGCAGCCTGCACGCCCAGCTCGGCAACCGGGCCGAGGCCGCCGAGCCACGCCCAGGTCGCCATCCCGATCCTGGACGAGCTCGAGGCCAACGACGACGGCATCCAGGCCCGGTCGCTGCTCGCCGGGGCCGCGATCGCCGAGGGCCGGTTCGACGAGGCCGAGCGGTTGATCGCGGAGATCGACGCGGCTCAACCACGAGCACTCGGCGCTTCGGTGGCGCCTTCGTCACCGCGACGGTCCGGGCCGAGCTGGCCCTGGCCCGCGGGCGAGGTCGACGAGGGGCTGCGCCTCTACCGGCGTGGCCGTCCGTGGAGCTCAACGGCGATCTCCGCTGCCCGGCGTGGAGATGACCGGCGCTTGAGCCGTGGGCGCTGTTCGGCGACGCCGCCGGCACCACGGCGTACGCCGTGCACGGCACCGGGGACGACGGGTCGGACCTGTTCGACGCCCTGCGCGCCAAGGCGCCAGCGGGTGCTCGACCCGGACCGGCCGCGGATGGACTACCCGGTGGCCGGGATGGTGCTGCACGGGCTCGGCGCCTGGGGGCTGCTCAGGCAGGCGATGGCCCCCGAGGACGCGGTCCGGCTGCTGGTGCTCGCCGAGCTGTTCGCCTACCCGCGGTTCACGGTCACGATGGACCCGGCGCACACCGACGCCGAGGCGGAGCGGGTCGCGCCCGGCCTCGCCGCCCGGCTCCGCGAGGAGTACGGCGACCGCAAGCCCGGCCCTCCTCCGGAGGCCCGGGCCGTCGTCCGCGTATCGGCGCTGACCCGCCCGTGACAACGAGCGGGTCAGCTCCGCGCTGACTGCGGGTGGGAGGGCTACATCTTGCGGCTGTAGGAGCGGACCGACAGCGGGAGGAAGACCGCGACGACGACCGCGCAGCCGAGCAGCGCCCAGCCGACCTGGGCGGTGACCTGGCCGTCGTTGATCAGGTCGCGGACCGCGGTGACGACGTGGCTGACCGGGTTGACCTTGACGAAGGCCGCGGAGCCAGCCGGGCAGCGTGCTCGACCGGGACGAACGCGTTGGACAGGAAGGTCAGCGGGAACATGATCATCATCGAGATGCCCTGCACGGCCTGGGCGCTGCGGGCCACGGTGCCGAGCCAGGTGAAGATCCAGGCCAGCGACCAGCCGGCGACGATGGTGAGCAGCCAGCCGGCCGAACACGCCGAGGACGCCGCCGCCGGGGCGGTAGCCCATGGCGATCCCGGTGAGGATGGTGAGCGTGGCCGCGGTGCCGTAGCGGAGCAGGTCGGCGATCGCCGGCCCGGCCAGCGGCGCGATCCGTGCGATCGGCAGCGACTTGAACCGGTCGAAGACGCCCTTGTCCATGTCCTCGCGGAGCTGGATGCCGGTCGCCATGCAGGCGGTCAGCGCGGTCTGGGCGAGGATGCCCGGGATGATGATCGGCAGGTAGTCGGCCACGCTGCCGGAGATCGCGCCGCCGAAGATGTAGGCGAACATCGCGGTGAACAGCAGCGGCTGGATCGTGACGTCGAAGAACTGCTCCGGGTTGCGGCGCATCTTCTTCGTCGCCCGCCAGGCCATGGCGAGGCTCTGGCTGACGGTGTCGCGGACGGACGGCCGCGCGGGCAGGTCCTGCGCGCCGACGTGGGTGGTGGCGGTGACGGTCTCGTCGACCGTGGTGGAGAGAAGCGTCATCGGACGGCCTCCATCTCGTCGTGGTGGCTGGACTCCTCGGCGGCGTGGCCCGGTCAGGGCCATGAACACCTCGTCGAGGGTGGGCTTCTGGACGGTCGCGGACGTGATCAGCAGCTCCTGCTCGCGCAGGCCGATCAGCACGTCGGCGGCCCGGTTGGCGTCGGGGAGCGGGACGTTGATGCCGCCCGCCTCCGGGGTGAGGACCGGCTCGTCGCCGACCACGCGGCGTACGACGTCGACGGCCTGGCCGGTCTGGGCCGGGTCGAGCAGCCGCAGCTGCAGCGTCGAGGAGCCGACCTGGCTCTTGAGCTGGTCGGAGGTGCCCTCGGCGACCTTGGCGCCGCGGTCGATGACCGCGATCCGGTCGGCGAGCTGGTCGGCCTCGTCGAGGTACTGCGTGGTCAGCAGCACCGTGCAGCCCTGGGCCGACCAGCTCGCGGATGGTGTCCCACATCTGGCCGCGGGTGCGCGGGTCGAGGCCGGTGGTCGGCTCGTCGAGGAAGATCAGCGGCGGCCGGTGGATCAGGCTGGCGGCCAGGTCGAGCCGGCGGCGCATGCCGCCGGAGAACTGCTTGATCTGCTTGTCGCCGGCCTCCTCGAGGCCGAACCGGCCGAGCAGCTCCTCGCCGGTCGCGCGGGCCTTCTTCTTCTCGAGGCCGAGCAGCCGGCCGAACAGGTAGAGGTTCTCGCGGGCGGTGAGGTTCTCGTCGACCGAGGCGTACTGGCCGGTCACGCCGACCAGCTGGCGCACCACGTGCGGGTGCTTCTTCGACGTCGACGCCGAAGATCTCGGCGCGGCCGCCGTCCATCGGGAGCAGGGTGGCGAGCATCTGGAGCATCGTGGTCTTGCCGGCGCCGTTGGGCCCGAGCACGCCGAAGACCTCGCCGCGGCGCACCTCCAGGTCGATGCCGTCGACGGCCCGCAGGTCGCCGAAGGTCTTCACGAGGCCGTGGGCGGCAACGGCCAGCTCGGTCGTGGGAGGGGAGTTCGTGTTCATGGCCACCACGGTGAGGGTCGCGGGTTTCAGCGCGCCTTCACACCGGTTTCACGGCGGCCGCCCGGTTGCACTCCGGTCGCTGTCACGGGGTGACGGCGGTCGCGTCGGACCGGTCCTCGTCCTCCGAGGCCGCCCAGAGGTTGATCCCGCGAGTCGACGGCGTCCTGCTCGATGGCGTCGAGCTCGTCCGGTCGAGAGCTCGAGGTTGTCGACGCACCGCGAGGTTGTCGTCGAGCTGCTCGACGCTGCTCGCGCCGATCAGCACCGAGGTGACGCGCGCGTCGCGGAGCACCCACGCGAGGGCGAGCTGGGCCAGCGACTGGCCGCGCGCCTCGCGCGATCTCGTTGAGCCGGCGGACGTGGGCGAGCGCCTCGTCGGTGAGCAGCGAGGGGTCGAGGGACTTGCCCTGCGCGGCCCGCGAGCCCTCCGGGATGCCGTCGAGGTAGCGGTCGGTGAGCATCCCCTGCGCCAGCGGCGAGAACGCGATGCAGCCGACGCCCTCCTCGCCGAGGACGTCGAGGAGGCTGAGGGCGTCAGCCGTCCTCGACCCAGCGGTTGAGCATCGAGTACGACGGCTGGTGGATCAGCAGCGGCACGCCCATCTCGCGCAGCAGCGCCGCGGCCTCGCGCGTCCGCTCGGCGGTGTAGGACGAGATGCCGGCGTACGTCGCCCGCCCGGACTGCACCGCCGTCGCGAGGGCGCCCATCGTCTCCTCGAGCGGCGTCTCGGGGTCGAACCGGTGGCTGTAGAAGATGTCGACGTGGTCGAGGCCCATCCGGGCGAGGCTCTGGTCGAGGGAGCCGAGGAGGTACTTGCGCGACCCCCACTCGCCGTACGGGCCGGGCCACATGTCGTAGCCCGCCTTGGTCGAGATCACGAGCTCGTCGCGGTAGGGCCGGAAGTCCTGGGCGAAGATCGTGCCGAAGTTCGACTCCGCGGCGCCGTACGGCGGTCCGTAGTTGTTGGCCAGGTCGAAGTGGGTCACGCCGCGGTCGAAGGCCCGCCGCAGGATCGCCCGCTGGGTCTCGATCGGCTTGTCGTCGCCGAAGTTGTGCCAGAGCCCGAGCGAGACCGCGGGCAGCTTCAGCCCGGACCGGCCGCAGCGGCGGTAGGCGTGCGGCTCGTAGCGGTCGTCGGCGGCGCGGTAGGGCGGAGGAGTCATGCCGCCATGTCTACCCGTCGACGCCGCGCGTGCTCAGTTGAGCGGCTGCCCCAGGATCGCGGACAGCTTCTCGTAGGTGATCCGGTCGCCGTCGATCCGGATCCGGTCGCCCTCGTCGGAGCCGGGGTCAGCGCGGGGTCGCGCTTCCACAGCCAGGTGTCGAGGTCGGCGGCCGTGCCGGTGACGGTCGCGACCGGCTCGGCGCCCGCGTCGACCAGGTCGAGGTCGTCCTCGTCCTCGTAGGTCTTGCCGCTCTCGGGGTCGGTGCCGGAGAACTTCCCGAGCTCGACCAGCAGGTCGGTGCCGGTGTCGCTCATCCGCACCGCGATCGTCTCTCCGGACCCGCGTGAACGAGCCCCACGGCGGCGCGCCGCCGTACATCACCCCGAGCACCTCGGCCACCCCGTCGTCGGCGAGCGCGGCGTCCAGCGGCGTCACGGGCAGCGCCGGCGGTCAGCTCGGCGTCGATCCGGTGGATCGCGGCCTCGTGGGCCTGGCGGCGGTAGGACGTGCCGACCCGGTTGTCGCCCGACCAGTGCCAGGCCTCGGCCTCGGGCTCGGCCCGGTCGAGCTCGGTGACCAGCGCGTGGGAGTAGTCGTCGAAGGCGTCGAGCAGCTCGGCGTAGGACTCCGGGCGCTGGGCGGCGTCCTCCTCGCCGATCTCGGGGTCGTCCGGTGAGGCCGGGCGGTGCCGGATGACCTTGGCCCAGAACAGCTGCACCTTGGCCAGGTGCCACAGCAGGTCGGCGGCGTCCCAGTCGGGGCAGGTCGGCACCCGCGCGTCCGGGTCGCAGTCGGCCAGCGCGGCTCGGAACCGCGCGGACTCCGTGCGGATGTGGTCGAGGTAGGTCGGGTACTCGAGTCGGGGCACGGCTGCGACGCTAGTGACGGGCACCGACGCAGCGCACTGGGTTTCCTGGCCACCGCCGGGTTCGCATGCAACATGCAGGTGATCTGTATAGTCATGCAGCATGAGCACGAGGGTCGCCGTCGCCGGAGCCAGTGGGTACGCCGGCGGTGAGCTGCTGCGCCTCCTGCTCGCGCATCCCGAGGTCGAGATCGGCGCGCTGACCGCCGGGAGCAACGCGGGCGAGCTGCTGGGCGTCGCTCCAGCCGCACCTGGTGCCGCTGGCCGACCGGGTGCTCGAGGAGACCACCACCGAGACCCTGGCCGGCCACGACGTCGTCTTCCTGGCGCTGCCGCACGGCCAGTCCGGCGCCGATCGCCGCGGAGCTGGGGGAGGACGTCGTGGTGATCGACTGCGGCGCCGACTACCGGCTCGCAGACCCGGCCGCCTGGGAGCGGTTCTACGGCGGCAGCCACGCCGGCACCTGGCCCTACGGCCTGCCCGAGCTGCCCGGCCAGCGCGCGAAGCTGGCGGGGGCCACGCGGATCGCGGTCCCGGGCTGCTACCCGACCGTCTCCACCCTCGCCCTGGTGCCGGCGATCGCCGACGGCCTCGTCGAGCCCGACGTCGTCGTGGTCGCCGCCTCGGGCACCAGCGGCGCCGGCAAGGCCGCCAAGCCGCACCTGCTCGGCAGCGAGGTGATGGGCAGCGTCTCGGCGTACGGCGTCGGCGGCGCGCACCGGCACACCCCGGAGATCACCCAGAACCTCAGCGGCCTGCTCGCCGACGGGCACGGTGACGGTGAGCTTCACCCCGCTCCTGGTGCCGATGCCGCGCGGCATCCTCGCCACCTGCTCCGCGCGGCTGCTCGACGGCGTGACCGCGGACGACGTGCGGGCGGCCTACGCGAAGGCCTACGACGACGAGCCGTTCGTGCACCTGCTGCCCGAGGGGCAGTGGCCCCAGACCAAGTCGGTGACCGGCAGCAACGCCGTGCACCTCCAGGTGACCGTCGACGACGACGCCCGCCGGCTGGTCGCCGTCGGTGCCGTCGACAACCTCGCCAAGGGCACCGCCGGCGCCGGCGTCCAGTGCATGAACCTCGCGCTGGGCCTCGACGAGGCCACCGGGCTCACCACGGTCGGGCTGGCGCCGTGAAGCTCAGCCGCTACCCCGAGACCCTGGCGGTCGTGAGGCTGGGGCCCGGCACCGAGGTGCCGGCCTGGGCGGAGTCCTCCTCGATCTTCTCCGTCACGGCGACCGCCACCGAGACCTCGGTCGTCTGCGCGGCCCGCAGCGTGCCGGCCAAGTCGGTCCACCAGCGGCCGTTCACGGCCTTCGAGGTCGAGGGCCCGCTCGACTTCGCGCTGACCGGCGTGCTGGCGGAGCTGCTGGCCCCGCTCGCGGCCGCCGAGATCAGCGTCTTCACGCTCTCGACCTTCGACACCGACTGGATCCTGGTGCCGGGCGACAAGGCCGACGCGGCCGAGGAGGAGTGGCGACGATCCGGGCACGAGGTCACCGCCGCCGTCCCCGCCAAGCCACCCAGGAAGAAAGAGATGAGTGTCACCACCCCCGCCGGCTTCCGCGCCGCCGGCGTCGTCGCCGGGCTCAAGAGCACCGGCGCCAAGGACCTCGCGCTCGTCGTCAACGACGGGCCGACCCACGACTCCGCGACCGTGTTCACCGCCAACCGCTGCAAGGCCAACCCGGTCCTGTGGAGCCAGGAGGTGGTCAAGGACGGCACCGTCCGCGCGGTCGTCCTCAACTCCGGCGGCGCCAACTGCTACACCGGCCCCGGAGGGCTTCCAGACCACCCACGCGGTCGCCGAGCAGGTCGCCGGCCACCTCGGCATCGGCGCGATCGACGTCGTCGTCTGCTCGACCGGGCTGATCGGCCTCACCAACGACCGCGGCGCCCTGCTGGCCGGCGTCGACGCGGCGTACGCCGCCCTCGCGGCCGACGGGGGACCGGCCGCCGCCGAGGCGATCATGACCACCGACTCGGTCAGCAAGCAGGCCGTGGTCGAGGGCGGCGGCTGGTCGATCGGCGGGATGGCCAAGGGCGCCGGCATGCTCGCGCCCCAGCTCGCCACGATGCTCGTCGTCATCACCACCGACGCCGTCGTGCCCGCGGCGCGACATCGACACGGCGCTGCGGGCGGCCACCCGCGTCTCCTTCGACCGGCTCGACTCCGACGGCTGCATGTCCACCAACGACACCGTCACGGTGATGGCCAGCGGCGCCAGCGGGATCACGCCCGTCGCTGCCGGACTTCACCGAGGCGCTGACCCAGCTCTGCACCGACCTCGCGATGCAGCTGCTCCGCGACGCCGAGGGCGCCGACCACGACATCGCGATCACCACCCTCAACGCCGCCTCCGAGGACGACGCGGTCGAGGTCGGCACGGAGCGTGGCCCGGAGCAACCTGTTCAAGGCCGCGGTCTTCGGCAAGGACCCCAACTGGGGCCGGGTGCTGGCCAGCATCGGCACCACGCAGGCGGCCTTCGACCCCGCCGACCTCGACGTCGCCATGAACGGCGTCTGGGTCTGCAGGCGCTCCGAGCCGCACGCCGACCCGGCCGGCGTCGACCTGTCCGGCCGCGAGGTCACCGTGACCATCGACCTCAAGGCCGGCGCCGAGCGGGCCACGGTCTGGACCAACGACCTGACCCACGCCTACGTCCACGAGAACAGCGCCTACTCCTCATGAACGGCGGCCGATGAACGACTCCAGCGCCCCCAGCGGCGAGTTCGACACCAGCAAGCCCGACCAGGCCAAGGCCCGCACCCTCGCGGCCGCCCTGCCGTGGCTGAAGCAGTACCACGGGAAGATCGTGGTGGTGAAGTACGGCGGCAACGCCATGACCGACGACGTCCTCAAGCGGGCCTTCGCCGAGGACATCGCCTTCCTGCGGTTCGCCGGCTTCAAGCCGGTCGTCGTGCACGGCGGCGGCCCGCAGATCTCCCGGATGCTCGACCGGCTCGGCATCGAGTCGGAGTTCCGCGGCGGGCTGCGGGTCACCACGCCCGAGGCGATGGACGTCGTCCGGATGGTGCTGGTCGGCCAGGTGCAGCGCGAGCTGGTCGGGCTGATCAACGAGCACGGCCCGCTCGCGGTCGGCCTGTCCGGCGAGGACGCCGGGCTGTTCACCGCCAGGCAGACCAACACCGTCGTCGACGGCGAGGAGGT
This sequence comes from uncultured Actinomycetota bacterium, assembly GCA_963793315.1. Classification (GTDB taxonomy): domain Bacteria; phylum Actinomycetota; class Actinomycetes; order Propionibacteriales; family Nocardioidaceae; genus Nocardioides. The sequence continues at coordinate 32,471 of CAWBZR010000013.1, forward strand.
CGACCTCGGCCTGGTGGGCGAGGTGGTCGACGTACGCCCCGAGGCGGTGCTCGACATCATCGAGGCCGGCCGGATCCCGGTCGTCTCGAGCGTCGCGCCCGACGTGCACGGCACCGTGCACAACGTCAACGCCGACTCCGCCGCGGCCGCGCTGGCGGTCGCGCTGGAGGCCGAGAAGCTGCTCGTGCTCACCGACGTCGAGGGGCTGTTCCTCGACTGGCCCGACTCCCAGGACGTGGTCGGCGAGATCAGCCCGGAGTCGCTGGCCGAGGTCCTCCCGACGCCTCGAGAGCGGGATGATCCCCAAGATGAAGGCCTGCCTCGACGCGGTGCAGGCCGGGGTCTCCCGGGCCACGGTCGTCGACGGCCGCGAGCCGCACGCCGTGCTGCTCGAGCTGTTCACCAAGGAGGGGGTCGGCACCCAGGTGCTGCCCGACGTCGAGACCAAGACCCGCAAGGCCCGGGCCGCGCAGGAGGCGAGTCGTGACCACGCTACGCAGGAGCGGTACGCCGCGTCGCTGATGAACACCTTCGGCCCGCCGAAGCTGACCCTGGTCCGCGGCGAGGGCGCGCACGTCTGGGACGCCGACGGCAAGGAGTACGTCGACCTGCTCGGCGGCATCGCGGTCAACGCGCTCGGCCACGGCCACCCGGCCCTCGTCGACGCGGTGACCACGCAGCTCCAGACGCTCGGCCACGTCTCGAACTTCTTCGCCACCGAGCCCCAGATCGACGCTGGCCGAGAAGCTCCTGACCCTGCTCGACGCCGGGGCCGGGCAAGGTCTTCTTCACCAACTCCGGCACCGAGGCCAACGAGGCGGCGTTCAAGCTCACCCGGCGCACCGGCCGCACCCACGTCGTGGCGGCCGAGGGCGGCTTCCACGGCCGCACCATGGGCGCGCTGGCGCTGACCTCCAAGGCGGCCTACCGCGAGCCGTTCGAGCCGCTGCCCGGCGAGGTCACCTTCGTGCCCTACGGCGACGAGGCCGCGCTGGCGGAGGCGGTCACCGACCGGACCGCGGCGATCCTGCTGGAGCCGCTGCAGGGCGAGGCCGGCGTCGAGGTGCCGCCCGAGGGCTACCTGGCCGCCGCCCGGCGGATCGCCGACGAGCACGGTGCCCTGCTCTGGCTGGACGAGATCCAGACCGGGATGGGCCGGACCGGGCCGCTGGTTCGCCCACCACCGACCGGCGTACGTGCCCGACGTCGTCACCGTCGCCAAGGGGCTGGCCGGCGGCTTCCCGATCGGCGCCTGCATCGGCCTCGGCGCGGCCGGCGAGCTGCTCCAGCCCGGCAACCACGGCACCACCTTCGGCGGCAACCCGGTCGCCTGCGCCGCCGCGCTCGCGGTCATCGGCACCATCGAGGCCGACGGGCTGCTCGAGCACGTCGACCGTGCTCGGCCAGAAGCTCCGCGACGGCCTGGCCGCCGACCCGCGGGTCACCGAGGTCCGCGGCGAGGGGCTGCTGATCGGGCTCGACCTCGCCGAGGAGCAGTCGGCCGAGGTGTTCGCGGCCGCCCTCGACGCCGGCTTCATCGTCAACAACCCCACGCCCGGGCGGATCCGGCTGGCGCCGCCGCTGGTGCTCACCGAGGCCGACGCCGCGGCGTTCCTCGACGCGTGGCCCGCGATCCTCGACAAGGCGGGCCTCTGATGACCGCGCCGACCCGCCACTTCCTGGCCGACGACGACCTCACCCCGGCCGAGCAGGCCGAGGTCCTCGACCTCGCGGCCAAGCTCAAGGCCTCGCCCTACGACGCGCGCCCCTACGCCGGGCCGCAGTCGGTCGCGATGATCTTCGACAAGCCGACGCTGCGCACCCAGGTCTCCTTCGGCGCCGGCATCGCCGAGCTCGGCGGCAACCCGATGCTGGTCGAGGGCAAGCTGGCCGGCATCGGCATCCGGGAGTCCGTCGAGGACGTCGCGCGGGTGCTCGGCCGCCAGGTCTCCACGATCGTGTGGCGGACCTTCGAGCAGTCCGACCTCGAGCTGATGGCGGAGTACGCCGGCGTGCCGGTGGTCAACGCGCTCACCGACGAGTTCCACCCCTGCCAGCTGATCGCCGACCTGCTCACGGTCCGCGAGCGCAAGGGCGCGCTGGCCGGGCTGACCGTCACCTTCGTGGGCGACGCGGCCAACAACATGGGCAACTCCTGGCTGCTGGCGGGTGCCACCGCGGGCATGCACGTGCGGGTGGCCGGGCCGCTCGGCTACTGGCCGAGCGAGGCGATGTTCGAGCGCGCCAACGCGATCGGCGCCCGGCACCGGCGGGCTCGGCGACCGGCTTCTCCGACCCGGTGGCCGCCGTCCAGGGCGCCGACGTCGTGGTGACCGACACCTGGGTCTCGATGGGCAAGGAGTCCGAGGAGGCCGCCCGCGCGCCGGTCTTCGCGCCGTACTCCCTCACCCCGGAGCTGCTCGCCCAGGCCAAGCCGGACGCGATCGTGCTGCACTGCCTGCCGGCCTACCGCGGCAAGGAGATCGCCGCCGAGGTCATCGACGGTCCGCAGAGCGTGGTCTGGGACGAGGCGGAGAACCGCCGCCACGCCCAGAAGGCGGTGCTGGCGTTCCTCATGGAGCGGTCGGCGGACCGTCGATGACCGAGCCCGTGGACACCGTGCTGCGCCCGGGCACCAAGAACGCCCGGCACCAGCAGATCGTCGACCTGGTCACCCACCACGAGGTCCGCTCCCAGGGCGAGCTGGCCGCGATGCTGGCCGAGCAGGGCGTCAGCGTCACCCAGGCGACGCTCTCGCGCGACCTGCTCGAGCTCGACGCCGTGAAGATCCGGGCCGCCTCCGGGGCGCTGGTCTACGCCGTCCCGGCCGAGGGCGGCGACCGACGACCCGCGGCGCCGGGGGAGACCGCCTCCGGCCAGGCCCGGCTGGCCAAGCTCTGCGCCGAGCTCCTCGTCTCGGCCGAGGCCAGCGCCAACCTGGTCGTGCTGCGCACCCCTCCCGGCGCCGCCCAGTACCTCGCCTCCGCCTTCGACAAGGCCGAGCTGCACGAGGTCCTCGGCACCATCGCCGGCGACGACACCGTCCTGGTGATCGGCCGCGACCCCGCCGGCGGCGACGACCTCGCCCGCCGCTTCCTCGACTGTCGACCATCGACGACCTCCCGATCGAACGGACACACCACTGACGAGCATGAGCAAGGTCCTCACCTCCCTGCCCGAAGGGCGAGCGCGTCGGCATCGCGTTCTCCGGCGGCCTCGACACCTCCGTCGCGGTCGCCTGGATGCGCGCCAAGGGCGCGATCCCGTGCACCTACACCGCCGACATCGGGCAGTACGACGAGCCCGACATCTCGCGGCGTGCCCGCCCGCGCCGTCGAGTACGGCGCCGAGATCGCCCGCGCCATCGACTGCAAGACCCCGCTGGTGGAGGAGGGGCTGGCCGCGCTCGCGTGCGGCGCCTTCCACATCCGCTCCGGTGGCCGGGCCTACTTCAACACCACCCCGCTCGGCCGGGCGGTCACCGGCACCATGCTGGTGCGCGCCATGCACGAGGACGGCGTCGACATCTGGGGCGACGGGTCGACGTTCAAGGGCAACGACATCGAGCGGTTCTACCGCTACGGGCTGCTCGCCAACCCCGAGCTGCGGATCTACAAGCCGTGGCTGGACGCCGACTTCGTGCACGAGCTCGGCGGGCGCGCGGAGATGAGCCAGTGGCTGACCGAGCACGGGCTGCCCTACCGCGACAGCAAGGAGAAGGCCTACTCCACCGACGCCAACATCTGGGGCGCCACCCACGAGGCCAAGACCCTCGAGCACCTCGACGTGTCCCTGGAGGTCGTCGAGCCGATCATGGGCGTGAAGTTCTGGGACCCGTCCGTCGAGATCGCGCCCGAGGACGTCACGATCGCCTTCAGGCAGGGGCGCCCGGTCGCGATCAACGGCACGACCTACGACGACCCGGTCGCGCTGGTCCACGAGGCCAACGCGGTCGGCGGCCGGCACGGCCTGGGCATGTCCGACCAGATCGAGAACCGGATCATCGAGGCCAAGTCGCGCGGCGTCTACGAGGCGCCCGGCATGGCGCTGCTCTGGATCGCCTACGAGCGGCTGCTCAACGCGACCCACAACGAGGACACCATCGCCAACTACCACGCCGAGGGGCGCCGGCTGGGCCGGCTCCTCTACGAGGGCCGCTGGCTGGACCCGCAGGCGCTGATGCTGCGCGAGTCGCTGCAGCGCTGGGTCGCGTCGGTGGTGACCGGCGAGGTGACGCTGCGGCTGCGGCGCGGCGAGGACTACACCGTCGCTCCGCACCGAGGGGCCGCACTTCTCCTACCACCCCGACAAGCTGTCGATGGAGCGCACCGAGCAACGCCGCCTTCGGGCCGACCGACCGGATCGGCCAGCTCACGATGCGCAACCTCGACATCGCCGACTCGCGCTCGATGCTGGAGCTCTACGCCACCCAGCCGCTCGACCAGGGCCAGGTGCTCGTGGAGCACGGCGTCCTGCTCGGCGAGCTGCCGGCCGGCGGTGGCGAGCGGATCACCGCCAACCCCGCGCTCGGACGGCGACCTCGAGGACGAGGCGCTCGACAACGCGGCGATGGAGTTCGGCACCGACTGATGGGCTCCCCAGGACAGAGGATCCACCGCACGTCGGCGCGGGTGCTGCCGGTCAGCCCGCTGGGTGAGGTGCTGCTGCTGCAGGGCCGCGACCCGGCGTACCCCGACGACTGGCACTGGGTGTCGATCGGCGGCGCCGTCGAGGAGGGGGAGTCGGTCGAGGAGGGCGCCCTGCGCGAGCTGCGCGAGGAGACCGGGATCGTGGTCTCGCCGTACGCACTGTCGCCGCCGGTGCACGTCGGCACCCACGACTTCTCGTGGGACGGCGTCGACTACCGCAGCCACTCGACGTTCTTCGCCCTCGCCCTGGACCGCGACGTCGAGGTCCGCCTCGACGGCCTCGAGGAGGCCGAGGTCGGTAACGTCACGGCCGCGGCGTGGTGGTTTCCGGACGACCTCGCCGCAGACGGCACCGCGGCCGCGGACGACATGCCCGAGATCATGCGGAAGGCGATCGAGGTCGTGAAGGGAGCGTCATGAGCCACGACAGCCCGAGCACCTCCGACGACCGGCACGGGCAAGCTCTGGGGCGGCCGGTTCGCCTCCGGGCCCTCACCCGAGCTCGAGGCGCTGTCCCGGTCGACGCACTTCGACTGGCGGCTGGCGCCCTACGACCTCGCCGGCTCCCAGGCGCACGCCAAGGCGCTGCGCCGCGCCGGGCCTGCTGACACCGACGACGAGGCCGGCTCGCACGCCGGGCTGGACGCGCTCGCCCGGCGCTACGAGGCGGGCGAGCTGCGTCCCCGACGCCTCGCGACGAGGACGTGCACGGCGCCCTGGAGCGGCTGCTGCTCGAGGAGGTCGGCCCCGAGCTCGGCGGCCGGCTGCGCGCCGGGCGGTCGCGCAACGACCAGATCGCGACGCTGCTGCGGATGTACCTGCTCGACCACGCGCGCACGGTCGCCGAGCAGGCGCTCGGCCCTCGTGGACGCGCTGGCCGCAGCAGGGCCGCGCGCACCTGGGCGCCGTGATGCCCGGGCGGACCCACCTCCAGCACGCCCAGCCGGTGCTGCTCACCCACCACCTGCTCGCGCACGCCTGGCCGCTGGTCCGCGACGTCGACCGGCTGGCCGACTGGGCGGCCCGGACCAGCGCCGAGTCGCCGTACGGCGCGGGAGCGCTGGCCGGCAGTCAGCCTGGGCCTCGACGCCGACGCTGGTGGCCCACGAGCTCGGCTTCGCCGGCGGCCTCGCCAACTCGGTCGACGGCACGGCGTCGCGCGACTTCGTCGCCGAGTTCGCCTTCGTCTGCGCCCAGGTCGGCGTGGACCTCAGCCGGCTGGCCGAGGAGCTGATCCTCTGGTCGACGCGGGAGTTCGGCTTCGTCCGGCTGCACGACTCGTGGTCGACCGGGTCGAGCATCATGCCGCAGAAGAAGAACCCCGACATCGCCGAGCTCGCCCGCGGCAAGGCCGGCCGGCTGATCGGCAACCTGACCGGCGCTGCTGGCCACGCTCAAGGCGCTGCCGCTGGCCTACAACCGCGACCTCCAGGAGGACAAGGAGCCGGTCTTCGACTCCGTCGACACCCTCGAGGTGCTGCTGCCGGCGCTGACCGGGATGGTGGCGACCCTGGAGTTCGACACCGCGCGGATGGCCGAGCTGGCGCCGCAGGGCTTCTCGCTCGCCACCGACGTCGCGGAGTGGCTGGTCCGCGAGGGCGTGCCGTTCCGGGTGGCCCACGAGGTCGCCGGGCGCGTGCGTACGCCGCTGCGAGGAGCTCGGCTGCGAGCTCGACGAGCTCACCGACGAGCAGCTGGCCGAGATCTCGCCCGCAGCTCACGCCGCGCGGTGCGCGAGGTGCTCACCGTCGAGGGCTCGGTCGCCTCGCGCGACGGCCGGGGCGGCACGGCTCCGGTCCGGGTCGCCGAGCAGCTCGACGAGCTGGCCGCCGCGGTCGAGCGGGTGCATGGCCGGCTCGCCTGACCTGCCGCGGGCTCCTCGCGGGGCCGGTCCTCGAGGTGGCGCCGCGGCTCCTCGGGGCGACCCTGCGCCACGGCGAGCGTGCGCCGCTGCGGCTGACCGAGGTGGAGGCCTACGACGGCGCCAACGACGCCGGCTCGCACGCCTACCGGGGTCGGACGCCGCGCACCGCGGTCATGTTCGGCCCACCCGGCTTCCTCTACTGCTACTTCACCTACGGCATGCACGTCTGCTGCCAACGTGGTCACCGGCGCGGACGGGCGCCGCCAGCGCGGTGCTGCTGCGGGCGGGCGAGGTCGTCGACGGGCTCGAGCTCGCCCGGTCGCGGCGCCCGGGCGCCTCGGACCGCGACCTGGCCCGCGGGCCGGCCCGGCTGTGCAAGGCGCTCGGGATCGAGCTCGCGCGACAACGGCGACGATCTGGTCGCGGGTCCGGTCACCCTGGCACGCTGGGGGAGCCGGCGCCCGAGGTGTCCGACCGGGCCCCGCGTGGGGCTGCGCGGCGACCCGGACCGGCCCTGGCGGTTCTGGCTCCCGGGTGAACCGACGGTGTCGGCGTACCGCCCCGCGGCGCCCCGATCCGCGGCGGGCAAAGAGGCTCTGACCTGCGGATCTGCGCGAAGCAGGCACCCCCGATTTGGCGCGCGCGCAGGCGTCGTCTAATGTTTCATCTCGCCGCAGGGATGCGGCGGAACCACTCGGGGGCCATTCGGCCCCGAAACGAGCGGATCCGCATGCTCCGGCGGCCGGGGTCCACCACGACTCGCGAGGCAGCTCATCAAGTTGACTCGCACGAGGCGGACCGGTAAGTTTTGTCAGGTTGCCCCGGGGCCGGCTGAGAGAGCCGGAGCTGGTGCGCGTCTGATCTTTGAGAACTCAACAGTGTGTCATAGTCGACGAATTAGTTTGTAATGCCCTGTCGTCGAGAGCCTTCGGGCAATCGACAACAGATTTCTTTGGTGAGACAATGATTCTGACAATTTTGTCAGTGATTTGATCCCGCCAGGAGGCATCTCTTCTTCCGTCTTCGACTCTTCGCAGTCGAGGCGGTTTTGTTTTTCTACGGAGAGTTTGATCCTGGCTCAGGACGAACGCTGGCGGCGTGCTTAACACATGCAAGTCGAGCGGTAAGGCTCCTTCGGGAGTACACGAGCGGCGAACGGGTGAGTAACACGTGAGTAATCTGCCCTTCACTTCGGGATAAGCACCGGAAACGGTGTCTAATACCGAATACGACGCGCTCTCGCATGAGATGCGCGTGGAAAGTTTTATCGGTGGAGGATGTGCTCGCGGCCTATCAGCTTGTTGGTGAGGTAACGGCTCACCAAGGCTTCGACGGGTAGCCGGCCTGAGAGGGTGACCGGCCACACTGGGACTGAGACACGGCCCAGACTCCTACGGGAGGCAGCAGTGGGGAATATTGGACAATGGGCGAAAGCCTGATCCAGCAACGCCGCGTGAGGGATGACGGCCTTCGGGTTGTAAACCTCTTTCAGTACCGACGAAGCGCCAATAACGGTGGTGACGGTAGGTACAGAAGAAGGACCGGCCAACTACGTGCCAGCAGCCGCGGTAATACGTAGGGTCCGAGCGTTGTCCGGAATTATTGGGCGTAAAGGGCTCGTAGGCGGTTTGTTGCGTCGGGAGTGAAAACTTACAGCTTAACTGTGAGCGTGCTTCCGATACGGGCAGACTTGAGGTATTCAGGGGAGAACGGAATTCCTGGTGTAGCGGTGAAATGCGCAGATATCAGGAGGAACACCGGTGGCGAAGGCGGTTCTCTGGGAATATCCTGACGCTGAGGAGCGAAAGTGTGGGGAGCGAACAGGATTAGATACCCTGGTAGTCCACACCGTAAACGTTGGGCGCTAGGTGTGGGGTCCATTCCACGGATTCCGTGCCGCAGCTAACGCATTAAGCGCCCCGCCTGGGGAGTACGGCCGCAAGGCTAAAACTCAAAGGAATTGACGGGGGCCCGCACAAGCGGCGGAGCATGCGGATTAATTCGATGCAACGCGAAGAACCTTACCTGGGTTTGACATATGCCGGAAAGCTCTAGAGATAGAGCCCCTTTTGTCGGTATACAGGTGGTGCATGGCTGTCGTCAGCTCGTGTCGTGAGATGTTGGGTTAAGTCCCGCAACGAGCGCAACCCTCGTCCTATGTTGCCAGCACGTAATGGTGGGGACTCATAGGAGACTGCCGGGGTCAACTCGGAGGAAGGTGGGGATGACGTCAAGTCATCATGCCCCTTATGTCCAGGGCTTCACGCATGCTACAATGGCCGGTACAAAGGGCTGCGATACCGCAAGGTGGAGCGAATCCCAAAAAGCCGGTCTCAGTTCGGATTGGGGTCTGCAACTCGACCCCATGAAGTCGGAGTCGCTAGTAATCGCAGATCAGCAACGCTGCGGTGAATACGTTCCCGGGCCTTGTACACACCGCCCGTCACGTCACGAAAGTCGGCAACACCCGAAGCCGGTGGCCCAACCCTTGTGGAGGGAGCCGTCGAAGGTGGGGCTGGCGATTGGGACGAAGTCGTAACAAGGTAGCCGTACCGGAAGGTGCGGCTGGATCACCTCCTTTCTAAGGAGTATGTGGCCATGAATGCCTCAGCCATCAGGGTTGAGGCTGATGGTGCTACTCACTAGTGGAATCGTCGATGAATGACCTCGATCGTCTGAGCCGTCTGCTCAGTACTGCCGCTCTCCGCTTGCAGGAGGAGCTGGCGTGGAACCTGCGGCCGGCCCGGAGAGCCGAGGACCTGGCACACTGTTGAGCTTTGAGAGATCAGGCAACTGAGTCTCAGCGCCCACGAGCACGCACGTCCGCGAGAGCGGGAGTGTCGGCTCGGCGGGCAGGCACATTGATTCCTTCATAGTGGACGCGAGCATCTTCGCGGCATCTCTCACCATGAGATGTCGCGTTTTCGGTCGCTCTCAATCAACTTCGTCACCCGATTCGCTGTCGGGGGCGCGGGAGAGCGACCGGTCTTTGTAGCAGCAGTTAATGAACGAGTTGCTCAGCGGCAGCCGGCACCACGACTTTCAGAGGTCTGGGGTGCTGTCTTCGTTGAGTGTTTGTGAGACAAGCTACGAAGGGCACATGGTGGATGCCTTGGCATCGAGAGCCGAAGAAGGACGTAGGAGCCTGCGATAAGCCCTGGGGAGTTGGCAACCGAGCTGTGATCCGGGGATGTCCGAATGGGGAAACCCAGCTGGAGTCATGTCCAGTTACCCACGCCTGAATATATAGGGCGTGCGGAGGGAACGTGGGGAAGTGAAACATCTCAGTACCCACAGGAAGAGAAAACAATAGTGATTCCGAGAGTAGTGGCGAGCGAAATCGGAACAGGCCAAACCTCATCTGTGTGATACCCGGCAGGGGTTGCAGGTGGGGGGTTGTGGGACCACTCAGGTTGATCTGCCGGTCGACCAGGAAGTCACAAAATCTGAGCTAAGTTGAATCCCGTTGGAAAGCGGAACCGTAGAGGGTGATAGCCCCGTAAGCGTAAACTCAGATCTTCCGAGTGGTATCCCAAGTAACACGGAACCCCTGAAATTCCGTGTGAATCTGGCGGGACCACCCGTTAAGCCTAAATACTCCTCGATGACCGATAGCGGACAAGTACCGTGAGGGAAAGGTGAAAAGTACCCCTGGCGGGGAGTGAAATAGTACCTGAAACCGTGTGCCTACAATCCGTTGGAGCTCATCCTTGTGATGGGTGACAGCGTGCCTTTTGAAGAATGAGCCTGCGAGTTTGCGTTGTGTTGCGAGGTTAACCCGTGTGGGGAAGCCGTAGCGAAAGCGAGTCCTAATAGGGCGATTTAGTAGCACGATCAAGACCCGAAGCGGAGTGATCTATCCATGGGCAGGTTGAAGCGCGGGTAAGACCGCGTGGAGGACCGAACCCACTTAGGTTGAAAACTGAGGGGATGACCTGTGGATAGGGGTGAAAGGCCAATCAAACTCCGTGATAGCTGGTTCTCCCCGAAATGCATTTAGGTGCAGCGTCACGTGTTTCTTGCCGGAGGTAGAGCACTGGATAGCCAATGGGCCCGACCAGGTTACTGACGTTAGCCAAACTCCGAATGCCGGTAAGTGAGAGCGTGGCAGTGAGACTGCGGGGGATAAGCTCCGTAGTCGAAAGGGAAACAGCCCAGACCATCAGCTAAGGCCCCTAAGCGGTGACTAAGTGGAAAAGGATGTGGAGTTGCAGTGACAACCAGGAGGTTGGCTTGGAAGCAGCCACCCTTGAAAGAGTGCGTAATAGCTCACTGGTCAAGTGATTCCGCGCCGACAATGTAGCGGGGCTCAAGTCATCCGCCGAAGCTATGGCATTCAGACAATAGTCAAGCCTTCGTGGTTCAGACGTCTGGATGGGTAGGGGAGCGTCGTGTCGCGAGTGAAGCCTCGGAGTGATCCAGGGGTGGACGCGACACGAGTGAGAATGCAGGCATGAGTAGCGAATGAGGAGTGAGAAACTCCTCCGCCGAATGATCAAGGGTTCCAGGGTCAAGCTAATCTGCCCTGGGTAAGTCGGGACCTAAGGCGAGGCCGACAGGCGTAGTCGATGGACAACGGGTTGATATTCCCGTACCGGCAAAGTAGCGCCCATGACGAACCCGGTGATGCTAACCGCCCGAATCCGTCGTTTACTGAACCCTTCGGGGGGATGGGACGGCAGGCCTAGCGCGGGACCCAAACCAGTAGTAGTCAAGCGATGGGGTGACGCAGGAAGGTAGCCCAACCGTGGCGATGGTTGTCCACGGGCAAGAGTGTAGGGAGCCACCTAGGCAAATCCGGGTGGCATGATCCTGAGACTTGACGCGGAGTCCGCATGGACGAAGTGGGTAATCCTATGCTGTCGAGAAAAACCTCTAGCGAGCTATGCGCCGCCCGTACCCCAAACCGACTCAGGTGATCAGGTAGAGAATACCAAGGCGATCGAGTGAACCATGGTTAAGGAACTCGGCAAAATGCCCCCGTAACTTCGGGAGAAGGGGGGCCGGATCCGTCAATGCCCTAGCGGCAGGAAGCGGTGATGGCCGCAGAGACCAGGCCCAAGCGACTGTTTACTAAAAACACAGGTCCGTGCGAAGTTGTAAGACGATGTATACGGACTGACTCCTGCCCGGTGCTGGAAGGTTAAGGGGACGGGTTAGCCTCACGGCGAAGCTCAGAACTTAAGCCCCAGTAAACGGCGGTGGTAACTATAACCATCCTAAGGTAGCGAAATTCCTTGTCGGGTAAGTTCCGACCTGCACGAATGGAGTAACGACTTGGGCGCTGTCTCAACCGTGGACTCGGCGAAATTGCACTACGAGTAAAGATGCTCGTTACGCGCGGCAGGACGGAAAGACCCCGGGACCTTTACTATAGTTTGGTATTGGTGTTTGGTTCGGCTTGTGTAGGATAGGTGGGAGACTTTGAAGCTTGGACGCCAGTTCAGGTGGAGTCAACGTTGAAATACCACTCTGGTCGTACTAGATGTCTAACCTAGGTCCGTAATCCGGATCAGGGACAGTGCCTGATGGGTAGTTTAACTGGGGCGGTTGCCTCCTAAAATGTAACGGAGGCGCTCAAAGGTTCCCTCAGCCTGGTTGGCAATCAGGTGACGAGTGTAAGTGCACAAGGGAGCTTGACTGTGAGACAGACATGTCGAGCAGGGACGAAAGTCGGAACTAGTGATCTGGCCACGGCACGTGGAAGCGTGGTCACTCAACGGATAAAAGGTACCCCGGGGATAACAGGCTGATCTTCCCCAAGAGTCCATATCGACGGGATGGTTTGGCACCTCGATGTCGGCTCGTCGCATCCTGGGGCTGGAGTAGGTCCCAAGGGTTGGGCTGTTCGCCCATTAAAGCGGCACGCGAGCTGGGTTTAGAACGTCGTGAGACAGTTCGGTCCCTATCCGCCGCGCGCGCAGGAAACTTGAGAAAGGCTGTCCCTAGTACGAGAGGACCGGGATGGACGAACCTCTGGTGTGCCAGTTGTTCCGCCAGGAGCACGGCTGGTTGGCTACGTTCGGAAGTGATAACCGCTGAATGCATCTAAGCGGGAAGCACGTTTCAAGATGAGGTTTCCCACTACATAAGTAGGTAAGGTCCCCAGCAGAACACTGGGTTGATAGGCCAGAGGTGTACAGCAGTAATGCCCAGCCGACTGGTACTAATAGACCGAGGGCTTGTCCCACAAACATTCAACCAAGACAGCACTCCGAGACGGTTGCATTGAGTGACTACCTGCTGCAGCTCATGACTGCTCGCGTCCACTAACGAAGGAATCCAGACAACTGGATACCGCCTTGCATCAAAGGCAAAGTAGCTTCGGCTGCTCACGGTGATCATTCCCGTGGAGCGGTCCGGCAAGAGTTACGGCGGCCTTAGCGAGAGGGAAATACCCGGTCCCATCCCGAACCCGGAAGTCAAGCCTCTCAGCGCCGATGGTACTGCAGCCGAGGGGTTGTGGGAGAGTAGGACGTCGCCGGACATTCTTTCGAGAAGGCCACCCCGTCTCCGGGGTGGCCTTCTTGCATTTCCGTTCGTGCATTCCGAGTCCGTCCCGGTCGGTCATCGGCAGGAACCATCCACAGCCAGGGCGCGAGGGCCGGTCCTCCACAGGCCGCCGGCACGGCCGCCGTCGCTGTCCGTCCGGCCGGGAAGCGTGGTCGGCGGAGGTGATGTGCGATGAGTGCACAGAAGAGCGAGGACCCCGACGGGGTCGAGGACCGCGCTGAGGCGGTCAACGAGGTGCGGCTGGTCGGGACGGCTGGCCGCCGGCGCCGCAGCTGCGGGAGCTGCCCAGCGGCGACACCGTGTGGAACCTGCGGGTGGTGGTCGAGCGAGTGGTGCCGCCGGGCCAGCGAGAAGCCGCGTCAGCGGGTCGACTCGCTGGAGTGCGCAGTCTGGTCCGGGCGGCTGAAGAAGCAGGTCGAGAGGTGGGAGGCCGGCGACGTCGTCGAGGTGTCCGGGGCGATGCGGCGCCGGTTCTTCCGGGCCGGGGGTGCCACCGCCTCCCGGGTCGAGGTGGAGCTGAGCGCCGGCAGGATCATTCGTCGCGCAGCGAGCGGATGAGCACGCCGACGCTGGGCTTCGGCTGGAACGACGTGGCCTTCTCCGGCAGGAGACGGTCGTCGGCGGCGATCTTCAGGACCAGGTCGACGTCGGGGGCCGGCATCAGCACGGCCACGCTGTCGCGACGCAGCCGGTTGAGGGTGGCCTCGACCGAGTGGTGGTATTCGATCCGCTGTGGGCCGCGTGGCAGAGCGGGCACCAGGTCGTCGTGGAGCTGCTCGACGGCGGCCCGGTCCTCGGGCAGCTGGAGCTTGAGGGTCGCCCAGCGTCGTCCGTCGGTGACGGCCAGCGTGGCCGGCCCCAGCGCGTGGACGGCGGCAGACCGCTCGACCAGCTCGAGGGCGGCACCGACCATCTCGGCGGCCGCGGTCAGGTCGTCCAGGCTGACACCGGTCAGGATCCGGTGGATCGGGCCGAGGAAGAGCGGGGTGTCCTCCTGGTCGACGAGCATCGCCAGGCCGCGGTCGGTGGGGCCGCCTGGCGAGCGTCGCTGCATGCGCAGGTAGGCGGCGTAACGGTGGTGGCCGTCGGCGATCAGAGCCTGGCTCGTGGCCAGCCCCTCGTCGATCGCGACCAAGAGCTCGGGGTCCCGGATCGCCCAGACGCGGTGCCGCTGCTCGTTGCGGTCGACGAAGTCGTCGACAGGGGGCTCCGCCAGCACGCGGTGCACGATCGTCCGGATCTCGGCGGGGCGCGCGGTGGACCAGCAGGATCGGCGCGGGGTTGAGTGCCAGCTCGGTCATCCGGTCGGCGAGCTCGTCGGCCTGGACGGGGTGGATCCCCTCGTGCGGGAGGACGGCCCGGTCCTCGGGGCCGCTGGCGCGGTGCGAGATGTCCAGCGCTCCGACCAGGCCGCGCACCGTGAGGCCGCCGGAGGTGTACTCGTGCAGGTAGAGAGCCGGCTCGTCGTCGCGGCGGAGCTGTCCGCGTTCCTGCCACTGCGCGAGGCGCGGCGGCGACCGCCCGGTACGGTCGGGCGAAGAGACGGCCGGAGGACGGGTCGCCCACGCGACGGGGGTTCAGCCGGACTCCGTGGAAGGGCGCCAGGCGCAGTGGTCGCCCCACATACGGGGGGATGACCACGGCGCCGGTGTCCATCGTCAGATTCTAGGCCGTGGACCGCAATTCATGGCCGCGCCGGATGCCGCCCAGATCACGCGCTGGCGGCGTTGCCAACGCTGCAAAGCACCCAGTCTGAGTGCGCGTCGGCAACTGGCCTGCCCGCGCCCGGACGACACCGGCATCCACCAGCAACGACGGGACACGCCCCGGCGGCGCGTCTCAAGAGTCTTTGCGCGCTTCGCGCGCCCACAGCACGCGCCTCGCCGCCCCGCCGACGCTCGCAGGACGCCCGGTCCACCGTCGCTTCGGCGTGTTGCGGATGCACGCACTTTGAACACGCCAACCGTCCAAGTAGTTTCAGGACGCGCCATTGCTCGGCGCGCGTGAGGAGACGGACGGTGACGGCGAGCGACACGTCCACGGGGGCGCTGGGGCGTTCCGACGAGCCCCTGGACCGGCGCTACGACCTGGCGATGCTCGACCTCGACGGCGTCGTCTACGTCGGACCGGAGGCGGTGCCCGGAGCGCCCGGGCACGTGGCGGCGGCGCGGGCCGCGGGGATGCGGATCGCCTTCATCACCAACAACGCCTCGCGGCCACCGGACGCGGTGGCCGAGCACCTGCGGGAGCTGGGGGTGGAGGCGGGGCCGGACGACGTGGTGACCTCGGCCCAGGCGGCCGCCCGGCGTGCTGGCCGACCGGCTGGGGGCAGGCAGCCGGGTCATCGTCCTGGGCGGCGGCGGGCTGGCCGACGCGGTCGCCGAGGCCGGTCTCGTGCAGGTCGGGGTGGAGGACGACGCCGCAGGCCGTGGTGACCGGCTACGGCCCCGAGGTGCTCTGGGGCCAGATCATGCGGGCGGCCGTGCGGATCCGCGACGGCCTGTGGTGGGTCGCGTCCAACACCGACCTCACCTTCCCGACGAGCTTCGGGGTCGCGCCGGGCCACGGCGTGCTCGTCGAGACGCTGCGGAGGTTCACCGGCGTCGAGCCAGAGGTGGCCGGCAAGCCGTCGCGGCCGTTGCTCGACGAGACGGTGCGGCGGTGCGGTGGTGAGCGGCCACTGATGGTCGGCGACCGGCTCGACACCGACATCGAGGGTGCGCACGTGGCCGGGGTCGACTCGCTGCTGGTGCTGACGGGCGTGACCGGGCTGGCCGAGCTGGTGGCGGCGACGCCGGAGCTCCGGCCGACCTACGTCTCCGCCGACCTGGGCGGGCTCGACACGGCCCATCCGGCGCCGGACGTCTCCGAGGACGGCGTGTCGCTCGGCGGCTGGCGGGGCCGGGTGGCCGAGCGGCGTGCTGGAGCTGTCGGGGTCGGGTGAGGTCGACGACTGGTGGCGCGTCGTGGCGGTGACGGCATGGCGCCACCTCGACGACACGGGCCAGCCGGTCGACGCCGACGGCGTGGCGCCGCCGGGGTAGCGTTCCGGCATGACGACGCAGGACCCCGAGCACGACGTCCCCGAGCCCGACGAGCAGGCCGGCGACGGCGAGCCCGAGCCGGTGGTGCCGGAGCGCGTGCGCACCGGCACCGGCCGCGTGGACGACGTGATCCGCGCGGTGGAGGACCTGGAGGAGCGGCCCATCGAGGAGCACGTGGGCGTCTTCGAGAGTGCCCAGGTGCAGCTGCGTCGCGCGCTCGACGATCCGGGCGACGACGGTGGTGTCAGCGGGGCCGAGCACCCGGACGACCACCCCGGCCACAGCTAGCCCTCGCCGTGCCACCCCGCCGGCTGCGGCTCGACGCCGAGCTGGTCCGCCGAGGTCTCGCGCGCTCCCGGGAGCACGCCGCCGAGCTCGTGACCGCCGGCCGGGTGACGGTGACGGGCGCGACCGCCACCAAGCCGGCCACCCAGGTCACGACCGACGTCGCGATCGTGGTGGTCGAGGACCCGGACCGGCCCGACTACGTCTCCCGCGGCGGGCACAAGCTCGCGGGTGCGCTGGCGGCGTTCGAGCCGCTCGGGCTGAGCGTGGCGGGGCGGCGGTGCCTCGACGCGGGGGCGTCGACCGGCGGGTTCACCGACGTGCTGCTGCGAGCCGGGGCCCGCGAGGTGGTCGCGGTCGACGTGGGCTACGGCCAGCTGGCCTGGTCGCTGCGGTCCGACGACCGGGTGCACGTGCACGACCGGACCAACGTCCGGGAGATCACCGTGGGGCTGATCGGTGGGCCCGTGGACGTGGTGGTGGGTGATCTGTCGTTCATCTCCCTGGCACTGGTGCTGGAGCCGCTGGTGCAGGTGACTCGCGAGGACGGAGACCTCGCGTTGATGGTGAAGCCGCAGTTCGAGGTGGGCAAGGACCGGGTCGGCAAGGGTGGGGTGGTCCGCGATCCAGCGCTGCGGGCTGAGGCGGTGGCGGCGGTCGCCGACCGGGCTGCATCGCTGGGCTGGGGGGCTCGGGCGGTCGCGACGAGCCCGCTGCCAGGACCGTCGGGCAACGTGGAGTTCTTCCTCTGGCTGCGCCGCGGGCCGGCCGAGGTCACCGAGGAGGACATCCACAGCGCCGTGCGGGGCTGACGCCCGTCGGGGGTGGCGTCTGAGAGGGTTGAGACGTGACTGCGAGAGATGAGGGCGGAGCTGCCGGGACCCGGCGGGTCCTGCTGCTCACGCACACCGGCCGCGACGCGGCACGCGACGTCACCCTCAGCTTCTGCAAGGCGCTGACCGAGCACGGCATCGTGGTCCGGCTGCTGGCCGAGGAGGCGGGCGACCTCGGGATCGAGGAGGGTTCCTACCAGCCGCCGATCGAGGTCGTCGACGGCGACACCGACCTCGCGGTCGACTGCGAGCTCGCCGTCGTGGTCGGCGGCGACGGCTCCATCCTGCGCGCTGCCGAGGTGACCTGGGGGAGCGGCACCCCGGTGCTCGGGGTCAACCTGGGTCACGTCGGCTTCCTGGCCGAGGCCGAGGTCGACGACGTCGAGGACGTCATCGACGCGATCGTCGGGCGCAAGTGGACGCCGGAGGACCGCCTGGCCCTCGACGTGCGCGCCTTCCGCGACGGCGAGCTCGTGACCCACACGTTCGCGCTCAACGAGGCCAGCGTGGAAAAGGCGGCCCGCGAGCGGATGATCGAAGTGATCGTCGAGATCGACAACCGTCCGCTGTCGCGCTGGGGCTGCGACGGGGTGGTGCTGTCGACTCCCACCGGCTCGACGGCCTACAACTTCAGCGCCGGCGGCCCGATCGTCTGGCCGGGCGTCGAAGCCCTGCTCATCGTGCCGATCAGCGCGCACGCCCTGTTCGCCCGCCCGCTGGTCGTCGCCCCCGACTCGCTGCTCGCGGTCGAGGTGATCGCCCGCACCGACGTCGCGGGCGTGCTGTGGTGCGACGGGCGCCGGGCGGTCGACCTGCCCCCGGGTGCGCGGATCGAGGTGCGCCGCGCAGACCGGCCGGTCCGGCTGGCGCGGCTCCACCCGGGGCCCTTCACCGACCGGCTGGTGGCGAAGTTCGACCTCCCGGTCCAGGGCTGGCGCGGCTCCGCGGAGCGCCGCCACCGGGCAGAGGAGTCCTAGGGTGCCCCCTCCGGACCCGTGGCGGTGCCAGCGCCGGCCAGCACGCGCGCTCCACCCGACGGAAGACGCTCGCTGCGCTCGCGCTTCCGCAGGGACCCCGGAGCAACGTGCGGCGGCGCCAGCGCTCGAGAGACGTCCGGCCTCCCTTCGCGCCGGTGCTCGGCCATCGCACGCCCTGGACGACGCTGGCATCCACCGAGGACCGAAGGGCGCACCCTGCTGATGCTCGAGGAGATCCGGATCGGCCAGCTCGGCGTCATCGAGTCCTCGCGGCTCGAGCTCGGCCCGGGGCTGACCGTCATCACCGGCGAGACCGGCGCCGGCAAGACCATGGTGGTCACCGCGCTCGGGCTGCTGCTGGGGGGCCGGGCCGACAGCGGCATGGTCCGCACCGGCGCCGGGACCGCCCGGGTCGAGGGCGTGGTCGACGCGTCCGGGCTCGAGGCGTTCCGCGCGGCGGTCGACGACGCTGGCGGTGAGATCGAGGACGGCCACGTGGTGCTGGCCCGCAACGTGTCGAGCGAGGGGCGGTCGCGGGCCTGGGTCGGCGGCGCGTCGGTGCCGGTGTCGCGGCTGGCCGACACGGCCGAGCCGCTGGTCGCCGTGCACGGGCAGTCCGACCAGCATCGCCTCCTGCGTCAGCGCGCGCAGCGTGAAGCCCTGGACCGGTTCGGCGGCGAACCGGTGCTCGCCCTGGCGTCGGCCTACACCGCCCTGCACGCGCGGCTCGAGGCGACCGAGCGCGAGCTCGACGAGGTGGTGGCCAGCGCGCGCGAGCGGGCTCGCGAGGCCGACCTCCTGAGGTTCGGGCTCGGCGAGATCGAGGCGGTCGACCCCAAGCCCGGCGAGGACGTCCAGCTGGCCAACGACGAGGCGCGGCTCGGCTTCGCCGACGCGCTGCGCACGGCGGCCGAGCAGGCCCGCGAGGCGCTGTCCAGCGAGGCCGGCGACCCCGACGCGCTCGGGGCCGCGTCCGCGGCCCGCACGGTGCTCGAAGGGGTGCGCGAGCACGACCCGGAGGCCGGCGCTCTGGCCGACCGGCTGGCCGAGATCACCTACCTGCTCTCCGACCTCGCCGCCGACGTCGCGTCCTACGCCGCGGGCGTCGACGCCGACCCGACCCGGCTGGCGGGCGTGTCCGAACGGCGCGCGGCGCTGACCGCGCTGACCCGGAAGTACGGCGAGACCGTCGAGGAGGTGCTGGCGTGGTCCGAGAGCTCCGCCGCCCGGCTGCTCGACCTCGACGGCACCGACGAGCGCATCGAGGCGCTGCGAGCCGAGCAGCGGTCGCTGCGGGCCGAGCTCGGCGAGGTCGCGCAGACGCTGTCGGGCGCGCGCAGCGAGGCCGCGGGCCGGCTGTCCGAGGAGGTCACGGCCGAGCTGTCGCTGCTGGCCATGCCCGACGCCCGGCTCGACGGTCAAGGTCACCCAGCACGACGCCGAGGGCCCCGCGGGTGACCCGCCCCCGAGCGGCAGCCCGCTCCGGGTCGGCAGGCGCTGGCTCCGCACCACCGCCAGCGGTGTCGACGAGGTCGAGTTCCTGCTGGCGGCCAACACCGGCTCCGAGCCGCGCCCGCTGCACAAGGGCGCCTCGGGCGGCGAGCTGTCGCGCGTCATGCTCGCCCTCGAGGTGGCGCTGGCCGGCACCAGCCCGGTGCCGACGTTCGTCTTCGACGAGGTCGATGCCGGGGTCGGCGGCACGGCAGCGGTCGAGGTCGGCCGGAGGCTGGCCCTGCTCGCCCGCAGCGCGCAGGTGCTGGTGGTGACCCACCTGCCGCAGGTGGCGGCGTTCGCCGACCGGCACGTCCTGGTCGAGAAGGCCAGCGACGGCTCGGTGACCAGCTCGGGGCTGACCCTGCTTGACGACGAGGCCCGCGAGAAGGAGCTGTCGCGGATGCTGGCCGGGATGGCGGAGTCCGACACGGCGCTCGCCCATGCCCGCGAGCTCCTGGAGGTGGCAGCCCCGGCGCGGGCGCTGTCCTGACACACTGAGGGCAGGATGGTTTCGCGGGGGTCCCCACGGGGGCGAGAGCTCCGAACGGAGCGCCCGGCCGGGGGGTGAGATGAAGTTCAACGCGCGCAAGGCGTCGCTCGTCGCGCCCGGTGTCACGGGGATCGCCCGGGTCGGAAGGCCGACGTCGACCGTGCTCCCGCGGCTGCGACCCGGTGACATCGCGGTGCTCGACCACGTGGACCTCGACCGTGACACCGCCACCGCGCTGGTCGAGGCGGGCGTCCGGGTCGTCGTGAACGCCGCTCCGATGATCTCCGGTCGCTATGCCAACCTCGGGCCCGAGGTGCTGGCCGAGGCGGGAGTCGTGCTGGTCGACCAGGTGGGGAAGGACGGCATCGACCGGATCACCGACAACCTGCCGATCCGGGTCAACGACGGCGTCGTGTTCGCCGTCCTGCCCGACGGCCGGTCCGAGGAGCTCGCGACCGGCCGCGCCCTCGACCTCGACCAGGTGCACAGCGAGATGGACCAGGCCCGCAGCGGCCTGGTCGTCCAGCTGGACACGCTCAGCCACACGACCAGGGAGTTCCTGCGCCGTGAGCACGACCTGCTGCTCAACGGCAGGGGACTCCCCGAGCTGGCGACCACCATCACGGGCCGTGCGGTCGTCGTCGTGGGCGCGGCAGACCACGCCGACCTCCAGGCGATCGGCTCCTTCGTCCGCGAGCAGGCGCCGGTGGTCATCGCCATCGGACCCGCTGCCGACGACCTGATCGGCCGCAGCTGGGCCCCGGACGTCGTGGTCGTCAGCGCCGGCGACGCCCGGACCGTCCCGTCCTCCGACGCCTTGCGGGTGGCCGCCGATGTCGTGCTCGTCGCGCCGCGCGGCTCCAGCCTCGACGAGCAGGCCACGATCGAGGCCGTCGCCGGACCTCCGCACCTCGTGGACACCATGGCGAGCGCCGAGGACGTCGGCCTGCTGCTCGCCGATCACGGCGGCGCCACCCTGGTCGTCGGCGTCGGCCTGCAGGTCCGGCTCGACCAGTTCCTCGACGGCGAACGGGCCGTCCGGGCCAGCAGCTTCGCGACCCGGCTCAAGGTCGGTGACCGGCTCGTGGACCCCGAGATGATCCGCACCCTCTACACCGGCCGGCCCGAGCGCGCTGCAGGTCTTCCCCGTCCTCCTCGCAGGGCTGGTCGCGCTGCTCGCCGCGATCGCCGTCACCCCGGTGGGTCAGGGCTGGGCACACGACGTCGTCGACTACCTCCAGGGGCTCTTGTGATCTCTCTCCGCCAGCACGTCGCCTCGCTCGTCGCGGTCTTCCTCGCGCTCGCCGTCGGGATCGCGCTCGGGGGCGGCCTGCTGGCCGGCGAGGACGACGCGGGTGAGACGGGCGACGACCAGCCGACCGCGGCGACCACCGGGAAGCCGACGGAGGGCGCGGACGCGGGCTCCGCGTTCGCCGACGCGTTCGCGGGCGAGGGCGCCGGCCGTCTCTTCGCCGACGGTCTCAGCGGCCACGCGGCCGCTCTCCTTGCGATGCCTGGTGCCGACACCGCCCAGATCAAGGCGCTCCAGGCCCAGATCACCGCTGCGGGAGGCGCGATCACCGGCACCTACATCGTCGGCGACACGCTGGTCGACCCCGCGGAGAAGTCGTCCGTCGACGAGCTGGGCAGCGACCTGGCCGCCCAGCTCGTCGACCCGCGGATCGAGGCCACGGCTCCGACGTACGAGCGCATGGGCCAGCTGCTCGGAGTCGCCATGGCGACCACCCAGGCCTCATCGGTGCGCGCCGACCTCGCCGCGGTGTCCGTGCGCGAGAGCCTGGCCGGTGCGGAGCTGCTCACCTCCCCCCAGGACGTGCGCAACGCCCCGCTGGTCCTCATCGTCCTGCCGCCCGGCGAGGACGGCGAGGACTCGAGCCTGGCGACCCGCACGATCCTCGGCGGGCTGGCCAGCGGCATCGCCCACAACTCCGCGGGGTCGTCGTGGTCGGCGACGAGGACTCCGCCGACGGTGGTGAGCTCGCCGCGCTCCGCGAGAGCGACCTGACCGGGGCGATCTCGACCGTCGACGGCGTCGAGACCACCATCGGCCAGGTGACCGCCGTCCTCGCCATGGTGGGCGTGGTGACAGGAACGACGGGTTCCTACGGTGCGTCGGGATCTGACGGCGTCGTCCCCTTGCCATAGGATGGAGGTCCATGAAGACCCCCATGCCGACCAAGCATGTGTTCGTCACCGGAGGCGTCGCCTCCTCGCTCGGCAAGGGGCTCACGGCGTCCAGCCTGGGCCGGCTGCTCCGGTCGCGCGGACTGCACGTCACGATGCAGAAGCTCGACCCCTACCTCAACGTCGACCCCGGGACGATGAACCCGTTCCAGCACGGCGAGGTGTTCGTCACCAACGACGGGGCCGAGACCGATCTCGACATCGGGCACTACGAGCGGTTCCTCGACACCGACCTCGGCCAGATCGCCAACGTCACGACCGGGCAGGTCTACTCCGAGGTGATCGCCAAGGAGCGGCGGGGCGACTACCTCGGTGACACGGTCCAGGTGATCCCGCACATCACCAACGAGATCAAGGACCGCATCCTCGCCATGGGGGGCAGCACCCCCGAGGGTGAGCACATCGACGTGGTGATCACCGAGGTCGGCGGCACGGTGGGCGACATCGAGTCGCTGCCGTTCCTCGAGGCGGCCCGGCAGGTGCGCCACGACATCGGGCGCGACAACAGCTTCTTCCTGCACGTGTCGCTGGTGCCCTACATCGGTCCCTCCGGGGAGCTGAAGACCAAGCCGACCCAGCACTCGGTCGCCGCCCTCCGGCAGGTCGGCATCCAGCCCGACGCCGTCGTCTGCCGCGCCGACCGCGAGCTGCCCGACTCGATCAAGCGCAAGATCTCGCTGATGTGCGACGTCGACCTGGAGGCCGTGGTCACCGCGGCCGACGCGCCCTCGATCTACGACATCCCCAAGGTGCTGCACAGCGAGGGGCTCGACGCCTACGTCGTGCGCCGCCTCGGGCTGCCCTTCCGCGACGTCGACTGGACGATCTGGGACGACCTGCTGCGGCGGGTGCATCACCCCAAGGAGGAGGTCAAGATCGCCCTGGTCGGCAAGTACGTCGACCTCCACGACGCCTACCTCTCGGTCGCCGAGGCGCTGCGGGCCGGCGGCTTCGCCCACGAGGCCGACGTCGACATCCGCTGGATCGCCTCCGACGAGTGCGAGACCCACGAGGGTGCCCACCGGCACCTCCACGACGTCGACGCGGTCTGCGTGCCGGGCGGCTTCGGCGTGCGCGGCCTCGAGGGGAAGATCGGCGCGCTCAACTACGCCCGCACCAACCGGATCCCGACGCTGGGCCTCTGCCTGGGGCTGCAGTGCATGGTGATCGAGTACTCCCGCAACGTCGCCGGCCTCGAGAAGGCCGACTCCACCGAGTTCGACCCTGACAGCCCCGAGCCGGTCATCGCGACCATGGAGGAGCAGCTCGCCTACGTCGAGGGGGCCGGTGACCTGGGCGGCACCATGCGGCTGGGTCTCTACCCGGCGCTGCTCAAGCCGGGCTCGATCGCCCGCGAGGTCTACGGCGCGGAGCGGATCGACGAGCGGCACCGGCACCGCTACGAGGTCAACAACGCCTACCGCGACACCCTGGAGCGCTCCGGTCTCGTCTTCTCCGGCACCTCGCCCGACAACAACCTCGTCGAGTTCGTCGAGCTGCCGCGCGACCAGCACCCCTACTACATCTCGACCCAGGCCCACCCCGAGCTCCGCTCGCGCCCGACCCGGCCGCACCCACTGTTCAAGGGGCTGGTCGGTGCCGCCATCGAGCGCCAGAAGGAGCTCCGCTTCCCGATCGACGAGACCGGGCTGCGGCGGGAGCCGGAGGCCGAAGGCCTCCATCGGTGACCCGACGGTTCGGTCCGCGTTGGAGGTCGCCGGACTCGCAGGGCCTTACGTCGGCATCGGCTGCTGAGTAGGCTCCGCTCGTGCGCCGTCCTACCTACGCGAACGTCGTCGCCACGCTGGCGCTCGTCGTCGCGCTCGGCGGCACGTCCTACGCCGCCGTGCAGGTCACCGGCAAGGACGTCAAGAACGGGTCCCTGAGCGGCAAGGACGTCAAGAACTCCTCCCTCACGGGCAAAGACCTCAAGAAGCGGTCCGTGCCGCTCGACCGGTTGAGCGGCACCCTGCCGACCCAGCTCGACCCGGGCCAGTTCGTGCCGTCCGCGGGGAGCTACACGGTCTCCGCGGGCCGGGGTGGTTGGCAGGTGAGCGGCAGCGAGCTGGAGCGGATCGGCAGCGCCGGTCGGTGGACGACGACGACGGGATCTGGCACGGCCGCGGCCGTGCTCGACCCTTCGCTGCCGACCACGGTCGCCGGACGGGCCATGCGGCTGCGCGCGGTCACGGCGTGCTGGGACGCGACGCTCGACCCCGACATCCTGATCACGGCCGTCTTCGTCACGGCTTGGCGGGACGACGCGAACGGCAACATCGCCGACACGGTCGAGCTGGCCGACGAGAACGATCATGTCGAGAAGACCTGCAAGCGCTACGAGTTCCCGACCCCGGTGACGCTGACCAGCCACAGCCGCGTCAGCCTCCACCTGTCCTTGGGCTGGAACTCGTTTGGCCAGATCGCGCTCGGCGGCGCCACCTTCGAGCTCGACCGCGCCTGACCCTCACGTTCGGGCTTCCACCACCCGCGTGAGGGTGTCGATCACGATGACGAGCGCGGTGCGGATGGCCGGGGGGAGCTGATCACCGTCGGCAAGGTCCTGGGCGCGCTCGAGCCAGGCCTCGTCGCAGGTGGTGGGCCGCATGTGGCGGACCAGGCCGCCGAGGGCCAGCAGCCCGCCGGCTGGGAGGTTCGTGAGCTCGTCGAGGTAGCGGTGCGACCACGGCACCATCAGCTCCTGCTGGACCGGGCGCCAGAAGCACCGGGCGAAGTCGGTGAGCGGGAACCCGGACGGGATGTCGCGCGTGCGCCACACCCGCTCCCAGGCCTCGGCCTTGGCCTCCTCGAGGGGGCGGGCGGCCGACACGCCCCATGCGCGCAGGTGGGCCTCGGGATCGGGATCGCGCGCCAGGAGCTCGGCCACGGCGGCCTCGTCGTAGCGGCCGAGGGATGCGCGCCGCACCATGACCCGCCACGCCAGGTCGATGTCGTCGGCTGCCACCTCGTCGAGGAGCGCGAAGTGCTCCGGTGTGGACGCCGACCACGCCAGGGTGTGCAGCGCCGGGATGCGGTGGTCCGGCTCGTCCGCCCGCGACGCCGCCACTGCCGCCACGCGGGCCAGCCGGCGCGGCACCAGCACGGACGGGCTCCACTGCTCGGCGGCGCGCAGGGCCAGGCCGAAGAACGGCTCGACCACGCCCGGGCTCGGCTCGGTCTCGAGCATCCTGAGCACGCTGTCGAGGAAGTCGCCGGTGGAGAGCTCGCCCTTGGCGAGCATGTCCCACGACGTCGTGACCACGACCGCGCGGTTGACCGGGTCGTCGAGCCGGGCCACGTCGGCCAGCATCACCTGGACCGACGACTCGTCGGTGCGCAGTGATGCGAAGGTGAGGTCGCCGTCGTTGAGCAGGTGCAGGTCGGCGACGGGGAGGTCGGGGAGGTGCGTCGTCGTGCCGGTGGTGAGCACGTCGAGCAGGGAGCGCCGCTGCAGCCGGCCCTCGGCGCGGACGTAGGAGCCGATCCGCAGCGCGTGGGGCCGGGGCTCGCCGCCGTCCGGACTCGTGGCGAGCATGGCGCCGCCGACCAGGCTGAGGGTGTCGGTGCCGGACCCGTCCAGCCAGCTCGCGGTCCACCCCGTGAGCTCCAGGCCGGCCGCCTCGCCGATCGCGCCCATCAGGTCGCTCAGCCTGGCGTTTCCCCAGGCGTGCTCGCGGAAGTAGCGCTGCAGCCCCGCCACGAACTTCTCCTCCGAGACGTAGGCCATGAGCTGCGCCAGCACCGCCTGGCCCTTGTAGTAGGTGATGGCGTCGAAGCTCGCGAACGCGTGGTCGACGTCGGGCACCGCGGTGCGGATCGCGTGGCTGGCGGGGCTCATGTCCTGCTGGTAGGCCGACAGCTGCTCGTCGGCCAGGAAGGTGGCCCATGCGTCGGTGAACTCGGTGGCCTCGAAGGACGCCCAGGTCGAGGCGAAGGACGCGAAGGCCTCGTTGAGCCACAGGTCGTCCCACCAGTGCATCGTGACGAGGTCGCCGAACCACATGTGGGCCATTTCGTGCAGCACGCCGAGCGCCCGCCACGCCCGCTCGGAGTAGGTGGGAGGACGCCGGTGGAGGACGGCGTCGGTGAAGGTCACGCAGCCCCAGTTCTCCATCGCTCCGCCCATGTCGGGCACGAAGACCTGGTCGTAGCGCTCCTGCGGGAAGGGCATCGCGAACCGGTCGGCGAAGAAGGCCAGCCCCTGCTCGGTGACCCGGAACAGCTCGTCGGCGTCGCGCTCCAGGAACGGGCGCAGCGACTGCCGGCAGTAGAGCCCGAGGCTGTGGTCACCGCGCTGCTCGCGGAGCTCGTGGAACGGCCCTGCGTTGACCACGACGACGTAGGTCGAGAGCCGTGGGGTGTCCTCGAAGATCCACAGCCGGCCGCCGTCGTCGCGGTCGACCACGACGTCGGGGGCGCAGTTGCTCAGCACCGTCCACTCCGACGGCGCGCTGACCTGGAAGCCGTGCACCGCCTTGAGGTCGGGCTGGTCGAAGCAGGCCCAGGCCCGCCGGGCGCCGTCGGGCTCGAAGGACGACCAGACGTAGACCAGCTTGTCCTGCGGGTCGACGGTGCGCAGGATCGCGTTGCCGGAGCCGGTGTCGGACTGCACCGACGAGACGACCAGCGTGTTGTCGGCCGCCATCGAGTGGAGCGGGAGCCGCCCCGCGGCGCAGGTGGACAGGTCGAGCTCGACGTCGTTGAGGTGGGCCGAGACCACCTCGCCGACCACGTCGACGAAGGTCGAAGCACCCGGGGTCCGGCAGCTGAACGTGACCGAGGAGGTCGCCAGCCAGCGGTCGCCGTCGAGGAGATCGCGCAGGTCGACGGTGATGTCGTAGCGGTCGACCTCGATCAGGGCGGCTCGTTCCCTCGCCTCTTGCTCGGTCAGGCTGGCCGGCTCGTCGCTCATGGACCGACGGTAGCCTCCCGCGGGTGGAGCAAGAGGTGGCGGATGTCGCGGAGAGCTGGCCGGTCGAGGGCAGCGAGGACCTCTACCGGACCTCGCTGCCGTTCGCGCTGAGGGCGGACCGCGTGCGGCACCCCGAGAGCCCCGGCGAGGAGCCGTTCACGCGGGTGGTGCTGGAGCACCCCGGTGCCGTCGTGGTCATGGCGGTCGACGACGACGAGCGGGTGCTCTGCCTGCGCCAGTACCGCCACCCGGCGCGGATGCGGATGCTCGAGCTGCCCGCCGGGCTGCTGGACGTCGAGGGGGAGGACCCCCAGGCCGCCGCCGGGCGCGAGCTGCTCGAGGAGGCCGGGCTCGCGGCGCGCGAGTGGACGCAGCTCACCTCGGCCTACAGCTCGCCGGGCATCTCCAACGAGCTGATCCACTACTTCCTCGCCCGCGGTCTTCGCGAGGCTGACCGCGGCGACTTCACGCCCGCCCACGAGGAGGCGGACATGGAGACGCTGTGGGTGCCGTACCCCGAGCTGCTGGCGGCCTGCCTCGACGGCCGGGTGCGTGACGCTCCGGTGCTGATCGCGGTGCTCATCGCCCGACAGCGAGGCCTGATCGGCAGCGGGACGGTCGAGGACTAGGGTCGGCTCCATGAAGGTGGGTGTCCCCAGGGAAGTCAAGAACCACGAGTACCGCGTCGCCATCACGCCGATCGGCGTGCACGAGCTGGTGGCCCACGGCCACGAGGTCGTCATCGAGAAGGACGCCGGCGTCGGGTCGTCGATCATCGACGACGAGTACGTCGCGGCCGGCGCCACGATGGTCGACACCGCCGAGGAGGCGTGGGGCACCGACGGCGGCGTCGACATGGTGCTCAAGGTCAAGGAGCCGGTGGCCGAGGAGTACGCCCGGATGCGGGAGGGGCTGGTGCTGTTCACCTACCTCCACCTGGCCGCCGACAAGCCGCTGACCGAGGAGCTGATCAACCGCAAGGTCACCGGCATCGCCTACGAGACCGTGCAGCTGCCCTCGGGCGGGCTGCCGCTGCTCTACCCGATGTCCGAGGTCGCCGGCTGCCTGGCGCCGCAGGTCGGCGCCTACAACCTGATGAAGGCGCAGGGCGGCCGCGGTGTGCTCATGGGCGGCGTCGGCGGGTGTCGCCAACGCCAAGGTCGTCATCATCGGCGCCGGGGTGAGCGGCCAGAACGCCGCCAACATCGCGCTCGGCATGGGTGCCGACGTGACCCTGCTCGACACCGACCTCGACAAGCTGCGGATGTCGTTCTGGCGCTACAACAACCGGGTGCACGGCCTGGCCTCGCAGCAAGCTGGCGCTGGAGCAGCAGGTGATGGAGGCCGACATGGTGATCGGCGCGGTGCTGATCCCGGGCGCGGCCGCACCCAAGCTGGTCTCCAACGACCTGGTCAGCCGGATGAAGCCCGGCTCGGTGCTGGTCGACATCGCGATCGACCAGGGCGGCTGCTTCGAGGACAGCCACGCGACCACCCACGCCGACCCGACCTACCAGGTGCACAGCTCGACGTTCTACTGCGTGGCCAACATGCCCGGCGCGGTGCCCAACACCTCGACGTACGCCCTGACCAACGCGACCCTGCCCTACGCCGTGGCGCTGGCCGACAAGGGCTGGCAGGACGCCTGCCGGGCCGACCACAGCCTGGCGCTGGGCCTCAACACCCACGCCGGCCAGCTGACCAACAAGCCGGTCGGCGAGGCGGTCGGCATCGAGGCGCTCGGCCCTGACGAGGTGCTGGCGTAGCCACCGGCCTCGACATCAGCACCGCGCCCGCCCCCGTGACTCCCACCTCGGAGCTCGCGCGGGCGGTCCGCACCTACCTCGACCACCTCGCGGTCGAGCGAGGGTTGGCGGCGAACACGCTCACGTCGTACCGCCGCGACCTGCGCCGCTACCTCGAGCACCTCGACCGTGCGGCGATCGCTCGGCTCGACGACGTCACCGAGGCGACCGTGACGGGGTTCCTGGTCGCCCTGCGCGAGGGGGACGCCGAGCACCCGCCGCTGGGCTCGTCCTCGGCGGCCCGCACCGTGGTGGCCGTGCGGGGGTTCCACAAGTTCGCGCTGGCCGACGGGCTGTCGGCGGCCGACCCGGCCAGCGGCGTGAAGCCCCCGGCCCCGGCCAAGCGGCTGCCCAAGGCGCTGCCGCTGGCGGAGGTGGAGGCGATCCTCGAGGCCGCCGGGGCGCCCGGCACCACGCTGGCGCTGCGCGACCGGGCGCTGCTGGAGCTCCTCTACGGCACCGGGGCGCGCATCTCGGAGGCGGTCGGCCTCGACGTCGACGACCTCGACACCGTCGACCAGACCGTGCTGCTGCGCGGGAAGGGCGGCAAGCAGCGCATCGTGCCGGTCGGCTCCTACGCGCTGGCGGCGGTCGACGCCTACCTGGTCCGCGGGCGCCCCGAGCTGGTCTCCGCGGGCTCCGACAACAGGGGAGGCACGCCGGCGCTGTTCCTCAACGCCCGCGGCGGCCGGCTCTCCCGCCAGTCGGCGTGGGCGGTGCTGACCAAGGCCGCCGAGCGGGCCGGCGTCACCAAGGACGTCTCACCGCACACGCTGCGGCACTCCTTCGCCACCCACCTGCTCGACGGCGGTGCCGACGTACGCGTCGTCCAGGAGCTGCTCGGCCACGCCTCGGTGACCACCACGCAGGTCTACACGCTGGTCACCGTCGACAGCCTGCGCGAGGTGTTCGCCAGCGCGCATCCCCGGGCTCGGGAGTGACGCTCCTCAGGGTCCAGGCCGGCGACAGCCCGGACGACGTCTACGCCGCGGTCGTGGACTGGGCGACCGAGCAGGGGCTGGAGCTCTACCCGCACCAGGACGAGGCGGTCATCGAGCTGCTGAGCGGGGCGAACGTCGTCCTGGCCACGCCGACCGGGTCGGGCAAGTCGCTGGTGGCGGTGGCGGCGCACGCGGCGGCCCTGGCCCGCGACCAGGTCACCTACTACACCGCGCCGATCAAGGCGCTGGTCAACGAGAAGTTCTTCGACCTCTGCTCGGTCTTCGGTGCCGCTGACGTCGGGATGCTGACCGGCGACGCGTCGGTGAACGCCGACGCCCCGATCATCTGCTGCACCGCCGAGATCCTCGCCAACATCGCGCTGCGCGAGGGTGCGGCCGCCGACGTCGGGCTCGTGGTGATGGACGAGTTCCACTACTACGCCGAGCCGGACCGCGGCTGGGCCTGGCAGGTGCCGCTCATCGAGCTGCCACAGGCGCAGTTCGTCCTGATGTCGGCCACCCTCGGGGACGTCACCGACCTGGCCGCCGACCTGACCCGGCGCAACGGCCGCGAGACGGCGCTGGTCGCGGACGCCGAGCGGCCGGTGCCGCTGACCTTCACCTGGGCGCTCACCCCGCTGCCCGAGACGCTCGAGGAGCTGGTGCATCACCCACCAGGCGCCGGTCTACGTCGTGCACTTCACGCAGAAGGACGCCGTCGAGCACGCGACGTGGCTGCTCAACGCCAAGCTCGGGATCGTCGTGGCCGAGGAGCTGAAGGAGCGGCTGGCCGGGTTCCGGTTCGGCGCGGGCTTCGGCAAGACGCTGGCCAAGCTGCTGCGCCGGGGGATCGGCGTGCACCACGCCGGGCTGCTGCCGCGCTACCGCCGCCTCGTCGAGCAGCTCGCCCAGGCCGGGCTGCTCACCGTCATCTGCGGCACCGACACCCTCGGCGTCGGCATCAACGTCCCGATCCGGACCGTGCTGTTCACCGCGCTGGCCAAGTACGACGGGAACCGCAGCCGGGTGCTGCGGATCCGGGAGTTCCACCAGATCGCCGGGCGCGCCGGGCCGGGCCGGCTTCGACATCGCCGGCTACGTCGTCGTCCAGGCGCCCGAGCACACCATCGAGAACGAGAAGGCCAAGGCCAAGGCGGACGCCAAGAACGCCGCCATGAGCGTGGAGAAGCAGGCCAAGCGGAAGAGCAAGGCCCAGCTGCGCAAGCCGCCCGAGGGCACGGTGGTGTGGACCGAGCAGACCTTCGACCGGCTGGTCACCGGCGTGCCGGAGCCCCTGGTCTCGCGGATGCGCGTGGACAACTCGATGCTGATCAACGTCCTGGGCCGCGAGGAGGACGCCTTCCCGGTGCTGCGGCGGATCCTCACCGACAACCACGAGACCGAGCGCGAGCAGCGCCGGCTGGCGCGCCGCGCGCTCCGGCTGGCGCGCAGCCTGCTGCAGTCGGGCACCCTGACCCGGCTCGACGAGGTGGACGAGTTCGGGCGGCGCTACGTGCTGACCGTCGACCTGCCCGAGGACTTCGCCCTCAACCAGGAGCTCGCCCACTTCGCCCTGGCCGCCCTCGACGTGCTGGACCCCGAGGCGGAGGAGCACACCCTCGACATCGTGTCGGTCATCGAGGCGGTGCTCGAGGGGCCGCGCCAGATCCTCTTCGCCCAGCAGCACGCCGCCCGCGGCGAGGCGGTCAACGAGATGAAGGCCGACGGCATCGAGTACGAGGAGCGGATGCGCGCTGCTCGACCAGATCACCTGGCCGCAGCCGCTGGCCGAGCTGCTCGAGGCGACGTACGAGCTCTACCGCGAGAGCCACCCGTGGCTGCACCGAGGACGCGCTGGAGCCCAAGTCGATCGTGCGGGAGATGTACGAGCAGGGGATGAGCTTCACCGACTTCGTCAGCCGCTACCAGCTGGCCCGGTCGGAGGGGCTGGTGCTGCGCTACCTCACCGACGCCTACCGGACGATCCGCCAGACGGTGCCCGAGGCGCACCGCACCCCCGAGCTCGAGGAGCTCTCGAGTGGCTGGGGGAGACGATCCGGCAGACCGACTCCTCGCTCCTCGACGAGTGGGAGGCGCTGACCGACCCCGAGGCGGTCGCCCGTGCGGGCCGCCGAGCTCGCCGCGCACCTGCAGCCGACGTCGCCGCGGCCGATCTCCGAGCAGGACCGCGCCTTCCGGGTGATGATCCGCAACGCGATGTGGCGCCGGGTCGAGCTGGTCGCCCGCGACGACCTCGACGGGCTGATGGCGCTCGAGCGCGCCGCGGCGGACCGGCCGACCCACCCGGCGGAGGTCGCGATGACGCGGTCGCGGCTGGGACGAGGCGATCGAGGCCTACTACGCAGGAGCACGACGGGTCGGGCTCGACGCCGACGCCCGCGGCCCGGCGCTGCTCGACGTGGAGGTCGACGGGCCGGACCTGGCGGGTCCGGCAGACGATCAGCGATCCCGAGGGGCACCACGACTGGGTGATCGAGGGGCTGGTCGACCTCGACGCCTCGGACGAGGCGGGCGAGCTCGTCCTGGCGACCGAGTCGATGCGCCGCCTGGATGGCTGACGCGCTCTGCCGACTCGGCGCCGTCCGTAGGCTGGGACGTGGCGAGCGAGGACCTGAGCCGTGAGGTGACCGACAACGAGGCCGAGAAGCGGTTCGAGGCGCGGGTGGACGGCGAGCTGGCCGGCGTCGGCGTACTACGACACCGCGGACGACCTGATCGTGTTCACCCACACCGAGGTGGACGACGCCTTCGAGGGGCACGGCGTGGGCTCCACCCTGGCCAGGGGCGCGCTCGACGACGTCCGCGCCGACGGGCGCCGCAAGGTGATCGCCCGGTGCCCGTTCATCAAGGGCTGGATCGACCGGCACCCCGACTACCAGGACCTGCTGGAGTAGCCACGCGCTCACCGGGCCCTCCACAGGCCAGTGCACAGGACCGCGGTCTCCTGTGCAGGGAAGCGGCGACGGACACCACCGCCTCGTCCACAGATTTCGAGATGGGCCTGGGGGTATCCGTCGTTCCCCTTGTCCGGCTCGAGAGCCGGACCTAGAGTCCCGGGCGCGTCGGCCACAAGTCGCCGTGTCGACAAATTAGGTTGCTGGATGACAGCACAGCCCAGGGCGGAGGAACTCGATGAGCGATGGCGCGCACCGGTTCGGAGCACGGTTCGGACGCGGAGCGGCAGCCCCGGAGATGCCGCCGCGGTCGCGTCCCACCACCCGCCGCCTCCGCCCCCAGCCACCGAACTCGAGCGCCCCGAGCCGCCCACCCACCACCCAGCCCACCGAACTGCAGCGACCGCCATGTCCACTTCAGCCGCCCTGCACCGAGCCCGTGCCCGACCCGCTGCCGCTCGTCCGGCGCGAGCCCGACCCCGAGCCGCCCGTCGTGCCGCGCCACCATCGGCGAGCATCGGCCCGACCGGCCGTCCGATGCCGGTGATCCCGGAGCCCACGCCGCTGGCCACCCACGGCAACGCCCGGGTGATCGCGATGTGCAACCAGAAGGGCGGCGTCGGCAAGACCACGACCACGATCAACCTGGGCGCCTCGATGGCCGAGTACGGCCGCAAGGTGCTGCTCGTCGACTTCGACCCGCAGGGCTCGCTCTCGGTCGGGCTGGGGCTCAACCCCCACGAGATGGACCTGACGGTCTACAACCTGCTGATGCAGCCCGACGTGACGCTCGACGACGTCGTCGTGCCCTCCGGGGTGCCGGGCATGGACCTGCTGCCCGTCCAACATCGACCTGTCGGCCGCCGAGGTGCAGCTGGTCCACGAGGTCGGCCGCGAGCAGACCCTGATGCGGGTCCTGGCGCCCGCGCTGGAGGAGTACGACGTCGTGCTCATCGACTGCCAGCCCTCGCTCGGCCTGCTCACCGTCAACGCGCTGACCGCGTCCGACGGCGTGATCGTGCCGCTGGAGTGCGAGTACTTCGCCCTGCGCGGTGTCGCGCTGCTCAAGGGCACCATCGACAAGGTCCGGGAGCGGCTCAACCCGCGGCTGCACATCGACGGCGTGCTCGGCACCATGTTCGACGGCCGCACCCTGCACAGCCGCGAGGTCATGCAGCGGCTGGTCCAGGCCTGGGGCGACACGGTCTTCCACACCGTGATCCGCCGGACCGTGAAGTTCTCCGACTCCACGGTCGCCGGCGAGCCGATCACGACCTACGCGAGCTACGTCCGCCGGCGCCGACTCCTACCGCCAGCTCGCCAAGGAGGTGCTCAGCAGATGGCCCGACGAGTGAGCCTGCCGTCCGCCGACGACCTGTTCCGGGCCACCGAGGGGGAGAAGGCGCGAAGCGCGCGGGGCGCGTGCCGCGCGCGGCCCGGTGCACGCCGTACCCGACCAGCCGGAGCCCGACGCGCCGCGCAAGCCCAGCGGCCGGGTCAAGCACGACGAGAAGATGACCGTCTACGTCACCGCCGCACGAGCTGCTCGAGCTCGAGCACGCCCGGCTCTCGCTGCGCGCCGAGCACGGCCTGGCCGTCGACCGCGGCCGGCTGGTGCGCGAGGCGCTGCACCTCGTCCTCGCCGACCTCGAGCAGAACGGCGAGTCGAGCGCCCTGGTCCGCCGCCTCACCGAGGAGTGACGCTCACCGAGCGTCGAGCCC
The DNA here is from genome assembly GCA_963793315.1 of uncultured Actinomycetota bacterium. Lineage (GTDB taxonomy): Bacteria > Actinomycetota > Actinomycetes > Propionibacteriales > Nocardioidaceae > Nocardioides. Next base: position 67,117 of record CAWBZR010000013.1, read on the forward strand.
GCGCGAGGCAGGTGGAGTCGGCTGGCTTCGAGGTGCGGCTCGACAACTTCGAGGGCCCGTTCGACCTGCTGCTCAGCCTGATCTCGAAGCACAAGCTCGACATCACCGAGGTCGCGCTCTCCACGGTCACCGACGAGTTCATCGCCCACGTCAAGGCGGCCGGCTCGCCGGGCACCCCGAGCAGTGGGACCTCGAGCAGACCTCGTCGTTCCTGCTGGTCGCGGCCACCCTGCTCGACCTCAAGGCGGCCCGGCTGGTGCCGCAGGGCGACGTCGAGGACGAGGAGGACCTCGCGCTGCTCGAGGCGCGCGACCTGCTGTTCGCGCGGCTGCTCCAGTACCGCGCGTTCAAGGGCATCGCCGGCGGTGCTGGCCGAGCGGCTGGCGGGGGAGTCGAAGCGGCACCCGCGCTCGGTCGGGCTGGAGGAGCGGTTCGCCAACCTGCTGCCCGAGGTGCTGATCGGCATCGGCCTCGACCAGTTCGCGGCGCTGGCGGCCAAGGCGCTCGAGCCCAAGCCGGTCGCTCGAGCTCGGCCTGCAGCACATCCACGCGGCGCGGGTCAGCGTCCGCGAGCAGGCCGCGATCGTGGTCGAGCGGCTGCGCCGCCAGGGCGCGATGACCTTCCGCGCGCTGTGCGGCGACTCGCCGGACACGCTGACCACGGTGGCGCGGTTCCTGTCGCTGCTCGAGCTGTTCCGCGAGGGCGCGGTCGGCTTCGACCAGGTGACTCCGCTCGGCGAGCTGACGATCCGCTGGACCGGCGACGACGACGTGGACGCCGAGGACCTGGTGACCGACGAGTTCGACGGCGCCCCGCCCGAGCCGACCCGAGCCGGAGCCGAGCGCCGGCGCAGAGACCCCGGAGGCAGAATGACCACCGTGACCGAGACCGACGACGCGACCGGAGCCAGGACCCTGGTCGACGTACCCCTGCGCCGCGCTGCGCGCCTCGCTCGAGGCGGTGCTGATGGTCGCCGACCAGCCGCTCGACGCCGTGTCGCTCGCGACCGCCGTCGGCTACCCGGTCGAGGAGGTGGTCGCCGAGCTGCAGCTGCTCGCCGAGGAGTACGACGAGCAGGGCCGCGGCTTCGAGCTGCGCAACGTGGCGGGCGGCTGGCGCTACTACACCCGCGAGGAGTACGCCGCCGTCGTCGAGGCGTTCGTCCTCGAGGGCCAGCAGGCCCGGCTCACCCAGGCGGCCCTGGAGACGCTCGCCGTCGTCGCCTACAAGCAGCCGGTGTCGCGGGCCCGGGTCTCGGCGATCCGCGGGGTCAACGTCGACGGCGTGATGCGCACCCTGCTCACCCGCGGCCTGGTCGAGGAGGCCGGCGACGACGAGTCGACCGGCGCCCACCTCTACCGCACCACGAGCTACTTCCTGGAGCGGATCGGCGTCGAGTCGATCGACGAGCTGCCCGAGCTGGCGCCGTACCTCCCCGACCTGGCGGACATGGAGGACGAGCTCGAGCGGTGCTCGGGCGAGCCCAGCCGCACCCGGAGACGCCCGAGCCCGGGCCCGAGCACCGAGCCCGACGGCGGCACCGAGCCCACGTGACCACGCCGGCGGAAGGGCTCGCGACCGACGATGACGGGCTGGTCCGGCTCCAGAAGCTGCTCGCCCAGTCCGGCGTGGCCTCGCGGCGCCGCTGCGAGGAGCTGATGCTGGCCGGCGTGGTCGAGGTCGACGGCGAGGTCGTCACCCGGCTCGGCACCAAGGTCGACCCCACGACCGCGGTGATCCGGGTCGAGGGGAAGCGGCTGCCGCCGGTCTCGCCGCACGTCTACCTCGCGCTCAACAAGCCGCGCGGCGTGGTCTCCACGATGTCGGACCCCGAGGGGCGGCGCACGCTCTCCGACGTGGTGGCGGACCGGCCGCGAGCGGCTCTTCCACGTCGGCCGGCTCGACACCGACACCGCCGGGCTGATCATCCTGACCAACGACGGCGACTTCGCGCAGCGGCTCGCCCACCCGTCGTACGAAGTGGACAAGACCTACGTCGCCGAGGTCACCGGCGAGGTCACCAAGGCCACGCTGCGCACCTGCTCGGCACGGCGTCACCCTCGACGACGGCCCGGTCACCGTCTCCCGCAACCGGATCGTGCAGCACGGCACCGGCAAGACCATCGTCGAGCTGGTCATCCACGAGGGCCGCAACCGGATCGTCCGCCGGCTCCTCGAGCACGTCGGCCACCCCGTCACCCGGCTCACCCGCACCCGGATCGGCCCGGTCAAGCTCGGCCAGCTCAAGTCCGGCGAGCTCCGCGACCTCACCCTCGACGAGCTCGGCGAGCTGCTGGACACCACCGAGCTGTGACCGCCGCGAGTACTCGGCCCCACCCCCGTGACGACGTTCGCTGGCGCTCGCGGGCTTCGCCGTCGTCACGAGGCCGAATCGCGGGGCGCGCGCTCCGCGCGAAGCCAGTCGCTTCGCTCCCCACTCCCATTGCGTTGGACTCCTCCGGCCTTGTCGGAGTAGCGTCGGTGGATGGCGGCCGTGCCGGGGGTGCTGGCGCCGTACGTCACCCGCTGGTGGCCTACGACGTCGATCTGGGTGCGCCGGGGTGCACCGGGGGCTGCCGACGACGAGCCTGACGTTCGTGCTGCCCATCGGGGAGCCGCTCGACGTGGGGTGGGCCGACGGCACGGCCGCGAGAACGCGGTGGTCGACGGTGTCGGGGCTGCACGCGGCGCCGGCGGCGATCCACCACGACGGCGCTCCAGCGCGGCATCCAGCTCGGGCTGACCACCGCGGGGGCGCGAGCGCTGCTCGGCGTGCCCGCCGCCGCGCTGGCCGGCGAGCTGCTCGGTGCTGGAGGACGTGGCGCCGGACCTGGCCGAGCTGCCGGAGCGGCTCGCCGACGCCGGCCTGGAGGAGCGGACGAGGGTCGTCGTGCGGGCGCTGGTCGCGCGCGCTGGCGCGCCACGGCGCGGCCGCTCCGCGGGCCGAGGTGGGCCGCGCGCTGGCCGGGCTCACCCGGGGTGAGCGGGTGGCCGACGTCGCCGAGGAGGTGGGCTACAGCCGGCGCCGGCTCGGCACGCTGGTGCGAGCAGGAGACCGGGCTGGCGCCGAAGGAGTACCAGCGCGTGGCGCGGTTCCAGGCCCCGCGCGCGTGCTGGGCCGTCGGCCGCTGGCCGAGGTGGCGGCGGAGTGCGGGTACGCCGACCAGGCCCACCTCGCGCGGGAGTGGTCCGACCTGGCCGGGTGCCCGCCGAGCACGTGGCTGCGCGAGGAGTTCCCATTCCTCCAAGACCCCGAGGTGCCCGGCCCGGCAGGGTGAGTCCCATGACCGCACAAGACACCAGGCTCTGGCACTCGATGTCCTTCGCCGACGCCGACCGGATGATCGAGTGGCTGACAGGCGATCGGCTTCACCGAGCACGCGACCTACCGCGACGACGGCGACGCGTCGATCGTGATGCACGCCGAGTGGCTGTGGCCGGGCGGCGGAGGGATCATGTTCGGCTCGCGGCGGCCGGACGGGGCGATCGACAACGTGGGCGGCTCGGCGGCCTACCTCGTCACCGACGACGTCGACGGCATCTTCGAGCGGGCCGTGGCCGCCGGCGCGACCGTCGCAGCGCGAGCTCGTCGACCAGGACTACGGCGGCCGCGGTGGCAGCGTCGCCGATCCAGAGGGCAACCACTGGTCCTTCGGGGACTACCAGCCGGCCGTGCATACCCCTGGGAGCTGAATACCCCGCGCGAGCCGCGGGGCGCCTCGCTTCGCTGGAAAGACCCGGGTCGCTTCGCTCCCACGTTCCGATCACCCGCCCAGTGCTTAGGACGCCGGGCCGGCCAGAGATCGACCCCACTAACCTTGTGGCCCGTGGCGGTCAGGGCGGTACGAGGCGCGACCCAGCTCGACGTGGACGACCGCGAGCACATGCTCGAGCGGGTCGCGGAGATGGTGCTCGACGCCATGGACGCCAACGGGCTCGAGGTCGACGACTTCATCTCGGTGATCTTCACGGCCACGTCCGACCTGGTCTCGGAGTTCCCGGCGTACGCCGCCCGCCAGCTCGGCTTCGGCGAGGTGCCGCTGCTCTGCGCCCGCGAGCTCGAGATCGAGCGGTCGATGCCGCGGGTGGTGCGGATGCTCGCCCACGTCGAGACCGACCTGCCCCGGGCCGACATCACCCACGTCTACCTCCACGGCGCCGCGGCGCTGCGCAGCGACCTGACCCGGGTCCGGGCGGTGCCCGATGAGTGAGCCCGCCGGACTGCTCACCGGCCCGATCGAGATCGATCGGCGCCGGGCTCCTCGGCGCCTCGGTGGGCCTGGCCGCTGCGCCGGGCCGGACTCGAGGTGCTCCTCAGCGACCGAGTCGTCCGACCACCTGCGCACCGCCTCGGGCATGGGCGCCGGCCGGCCGCGCACCGAGGCGACCGGCCACAGCTCGTCGTGGTCGCCGTGCCGCCCGACCACCTCGGCGCCGTCATCGCCGAGGCCCTGCGCGACCACCGACGCGGTCGTGACCGACGTCGGCAGCGTGAAGTCCGGTCCGCTGGCGGCGGTCGTCGACGTCGCCGGGCGTCGAGCGGTACGTCGGCGGGCACCCGATGGCCGGCAGCGAGCGCTCCGGCCCGCTGGCGGCGAGCGCGGCGCTCTTCGACGGCCGGCCGTGGGCGGTGACCCCGCACGACGGCTCCGACCCGGACGCGGTCGCGCTGGTGGAGGCGCTGGCGCGCCTCTGCGGCGCGCGTGCCGGTGCGGCTGAGCCCGGTCGAGCACGACCGCGCGGTGGCCCGCACCTCGCACATCCCGCACCTGCTCGCCGCGCTGGCCGCCGGCCGGCTGGCCGACGCCCCGACCGACCACCTCGCACTGTCCGGCCAGGGCGTGCGCGACGTGACCCGGGTGGCGGCGGGCGACCCCGTGCTCTACGGCCAGATCGTCTCGGCCAACTCCGAGGCGGTGCTCGACCTCCTCGCCGAGGTCCGCGAGCGGCTGGACGCCATGATCTCGGCGGTGGGCGCGGCCGACCGCGCGGCGCTGGAGGACGTCCTGCGCGAGGGCGTCGCCGGCACCGAGGCCATCCCGGGCAAGCACGGCGGCCCGACCCGGCCGATGCGGTCGGTGTTCGTCTCGGTGCCCGACCACCCCGGGGAGCTGGCCCGGCTGTTCGCCGACGCCGGTGCCAGCGAGGTCAACATCGAGGACGTCCACATCGACCACGACCCCGGCCGCCCGGTCGGGCTCGTCGAGCTGCTGGTCGAGGAGGGGCGCGCCGAGCACCTCCTCGCCTCTCTCGAATCGAGGGGTTGGGTGACCCACAGATAGGATCGCCGGTTGTGAGCAGCGCCAGCCAGGGGATCGTCGTCGCGGTCGACGGCACCTCCGGATCGGGCAAGTCGAGCACGTCGCGCGGGGTCGCCGACCGGCTCGGGCTGCGCTACCTCGACACCGGCGCGATGTACCGCGCGATGACCTGGTGGATGCTGCGCCACGGCGTCGACGTCCACGACCCCGAGGCGGTGGCCGCGCGCTGCGGCGAGCCGCGCCTCGAGTGCGGCACCGACCCGCTCGCGCCGACGATCACCGTGGACGGCGAGGACGTCGCCACCGCGATCCGCGAGCCCGACGTCAACGCCGCGGTCTCGCCGGTCAGCGCCGTGCCCGAGGTGCGGGCCCGGATGGTCGAGCTGCAGCGCGCCGCCATCGAGACGGCGCGCGGCCGGCGCCGGGATCGTGGTCGAGGGCCGCGACATCGGCTCGGTGGTCTGGCCCGAGGCGCCGGTGAAGGTCTACCTGTCCGCCGACGCGTCGGCCCGGGCCACCCGCCGGGCCGCCGAGGAGGGCGGCTCCGACGTCGGCGCCACCGAGGAGTCGCTGCTGGCCCGCGACCGGATCGACTCCGGCCGGGCGGTCTCGCCGCTGGTGATGGCCGAGGGCGCGGTGCACATCGACACCACGGCCTACTCCCTCGACGAGGTCATCGCCCAGGTCGTGGCCCTGGTGGAGCAGCTGGACTGGGTCGGGAGCGACGCGTGACGGCGTCCGCCGAGGAGGCTCCCCAGGAGCGCCCGCCGGCACCCGGCGCGCTACCTGCTCTACCCGCTGCGGCCGCTCGCGCGCGTGCGTGATCCGGCGCCGGGTCAAGGTGCGCGTCGTCAACGGCGAGAAGCTGCCGAGGAAGGGGCCGGTGATCCTCGCCAGCAACCACGTCGGCGTCGCCGACGGGCCGCTGCTGGCGATCTTCGCGCCCCGGCCGGTGCACGCGCTGACCAAGCAGGAGATGTTCAAGGGGTTCATGAACGCGTTCCTGCTCGGCGCCGGGCAGATCCCGCTGGACCGGTTCAACCCCGACCCGCTGCGCGGTGAAGCGGTGCCTGCGGGTGCTGCGCAGCGGCCAGGTGATCGGCATCTTCCCCGAGGGGTCGCGCGGGCGCGGGGGAGTTCGACCGGTTCCACACCGGGTGCGGCGTACCTCGCGATGGTCACCGGCGCACCGATCGTGCCGGTGGTGCAGTTCGGCACCCGCGAGCCCGGCGCCGGCAGCCACGCGCTCCCGGCCAAGGGAGTGGTCGTCGACATGGTCTTCGGCGACCCGATCCAGCATCCCCGGCACGCCGTGGCCACGGCGCAAGCATGACGTGGCCGCGCGCTCGGTCGAGCTGCGCGAGCACCTGCTCGCCCACCTCGCCGACGCCAAGGCAGCTCACCGGCCGGACCCTGCCCGGGCCGCTGCCCGGCAAGGAGACCGACCCCGACCCGGCCACCGGCATCACCGACGTGGAGGCCAGCTGATGACCGAGGCACGTCCGAGGCTCGACGAGGCCACCGGCCCGGTCCCGGTGCTCGCCGTGGTCGGCCGGCCCAACGTCGGCAAGTCGACGCTCGTCAACCGGATCATCGGCCGCCGCGAGGCCGTGGTCGAGGACGTGCCGGGGGTGACCCGGGACCGGGTGTCCTACGACGCCAACTGGGCCGGCCGCGCGTTCACCGTCGTCGACACCGGCGGCTGGGACCCCGACGCCGCGGGCATGGCGGCCTCGATCCGCGACCAGGCCGAGGTCGCGGTCACCCTGGCGGACGCGGTGCTGTTCGTGGTCGACGCGGCCGTCGGGATCACCGACGACGACGAGGCCGTCGTCCGGATCCTGCGCAAGTCCGGCAAGCCGGTCGTCCTGGCCGCCAACAAGGTCGACGACCAGCGCGCCGAGGCCGAGGCCTACGCGCTCTGGAACCTCGGCCTCGGCGAGCCCTACCCGGTCTCGGCGCTGCACGGCCGCGGCTCGGGCGACATGCTCGACGCCGTCCTCGAGGCGCTGCCGGAGCCCCCGCCCGAGCGCGACGCCGAGGTCGGCGGCCCGCGCCGGATCGCGATCGTCGGCAAGCCGAACGTCGGCAAGTCCTCGCTGCTCAACAAGGTGGCCGGCTCGGAGCGGGTGGTCGTCGACAACGTCGCCGGCACGACGGTCGACCCGGTCGACGAGCTGGTCGAGCTGGGCGACCGCACCTGGCGGTTCATCGACACCGCCGGCATCCGCAAGCGGGTCAAGGAGGCATCCGGGCCACGAGTACTACGCCTCGCTGCGCACCACCACCGCGATCGACCGGGCCGAGGTCGCCGTGCTGGTGCTGGACGCGTCGCAGTCGATCTCGGAGCAGGACCAGCGGATCGTGCAGACCATCCGCGAGGCCGGCCGGGCGCTGGTGATCGCCTTCAACAAGTGGGACCTGGTCGACGAGGAGCGCCAGCTACTACCTCGACCGCGAGATCGAGCGCGAGCTGGTGCAGGTGCAGTGGGCGCCGCGGATCAACGTCACCGCCAGGACCGGCTGGCACATCGACCGGCTGGTGCCGGCGCTGGACAAGGCGATCGAGGGCTGGGAGACCCGGGTCGGCACCGGCGCCCTCAACGCCTTCCTCGGCCGGCTGGTCGCCGAGCACCCGCACCCGGTGCGCAGCGGCAAGCAGCCCAAGATCATGTTCGGCACCCAGCCGTCGACCTCGCCACCGACGTTCGTGCTGTTCACCAGCGGCAAGCTCGAGGCTGGCTACGAGCGCTACATCGAGCGTCGGCTGCGCGAGGAGTTCGGCTTCGTCGGCACGCCGATCGTGCTGCAGCAGCGGGTGCGGGAGAAGCGCCGCTCGCGGTAGAAAGGGCCATGCGCCGTCTGCTGACCGGGGGTCTGTTGGCTGTAGTCGTGCTCGGCCTGCTCCCGTCCACAGCGGTGGCCGACACCGTGGATCCGGCGCCCACCCAGGTCCTGACCACGACCTTCCCCGTCAACGGAGTGGCGCGGAATCCGGCGAACGGCAACCTCTACGTCAGCGGCAACGACCAGGTGATCCGGGTCTACGCCGGCAACGCGACTGGCGCTGCTGCGCCCCTGACCACCTTCCCTCTCGGCTGCACCCCGTGGCAGATCACCTTCAACCCCGCGGCGACGGCGATGCTCGTCGCCTGCTCGGCCCAGGTCCTCGAGCTCGCCTCCGACACCGGCGCGTCACTGCACACGTGGACCGGTCCCACCGAGGCGCGGAGCGTGCTCTACGACGGGGGCAGCCAGGTCTTCGCCGCCGATCGCACCGGCAACACCGTGTGGCGGTTCGACGCGTCGACGAGCGGCGCCGGACTGGTGGCCATCCTCGGCAGCCAACCGGCCAGCGGGCTGAGCGGGCCCGCGGGCATCGCGTTCGCCGACAACGCCCTCTACGTCGCGAACAACGGGAGCGACACGGTCACTGAGTACGCCTACACCCCGGCGCCCGCGACAAACCCGGCGACCACGCCGTTCCCGGACCGTCACGCTCCCCGCAGACGTCAACGAGACCCAGTCGCTGGCTCTGGACGACGCAGGCAACGTCTACGTGGCGGCGTTCTCCGGTGGCGTCCTCGTCTATCCCGCCGGCGCCCAGGGCGCGGCCACCCCCACCCGGCGACTCACCGGCCCCAACACCGGGTCCGGAACCACCGACATCGACGTCCTGCCCGACCGGTCCGTCCTCCTGGGTCAGTGGGGCGGGCCTCGGGTGGCCCGCTTCCCGGCGCTGGTGCCGCTGCCTGCTCCTCCGCCGCCACCGCCTCCCACGTCTGCTCCGCCCGGTGCGGTCACGGGGCTCAAGGTCGCCGGCAGGTCGACGGACAAGAAGCGGACCGTCTCCTGGGCGGCCGGTGCGGCCGGCTCGTCGCCGATCACGTCATACGCCGTGGTGGTGACGAAGGGGAAGAAGAAGGTGGTCAGCAGGACGACTGCCACATCCAAGCTGGTGCTCAAGCGGAAGAAGCTGAGGCCGGGCAGGCTGACAGTCACGGTCACGGCGATCAGCGCGGTCGGGCCGGGCTCGCCGGTGAGCACGACGTTCAAGGTCAAGGAGCCGAAGAGGCAACCGCCCGCCCGGGTGACCTGAGCCGGTCGCCCAGCGCGGTCGCACCATCGCGCAGCCGGGCCGCGAGCAGTAGAAAGGCTCATGCGTCGCACACTTGTGGTTGGATTCGCCTCCGCCGTCGGCCTGACCCTGCTCCCGTCACCGGGGGTCGCGGACACCGTCGACGTGGAGCCGGTGCGCACGTTCACGACCGGCTCCAGCTTCGACATCACCGCGATGTCGCGGGACGCCGCGACGGGCCGGGTCTTGCTGACCGGCAACGACCACCAGATCCACGTCTACCAAGGCGATGCGGCCGGCTCGCAGGCGCCGCTCTACGTCCTGGGCGTCCCCCTGGCCGGGAGCATCCCCGAGGGCACGGCGGTCGGGGCCAACGGCGACCTCTACATCGCCGACCGCGGCCTCGACCGGATCCACGTCTGGCCGAACGTCGGCCAGGGACCCATCGGCACGCCGATCACCACGGGGGTCAACTTCCCGCTGGCCGTGGCCGCCGGTCCCGGCCGCATCGTCTACGTCGCCAACGCCGGCGGCGCCATGGCGTCGATCCAGGTGCACAATCTCGACAGCCTGAACCCACCGCGGACGATCGTGGGGCCCTTGACGGGGCTGACGTTCCCTCGAGCCCTGGCCCTGGGCGCCGACGGCACGCTCTACGTCGCCAACGACGGGCTGGGCAGCGCCAGCACCGTCCTCGCCTTCGCGCCCAACGCTGTCTCCAACGTCCCACCGGTCCGCGTGATCACGCTGCCCCCGGAGATGGTCACGCCCCGCGGGCTCGCGCTCGACAGCGCCGGCAACCTCTACGTGGGAGCGAACGACGGAGGGGTCGCCGTCTTCGCGCCCGGCGCGGGTGCGGGCTCGACACCCGTCCGGAAGCTCGACGGCGTGCACGCGGAGGTGTGGAACTTCCAGGGGCTGGCGCTCGATGCGAGCCGTCAGCTCGTCACCGCGCACGACGAGTCGCCGGGGCGGGTGAAGACCTTCGCGCCGCTGATGCCGTTCCCGGCACCGCCGGCCGCCGCGCCGGGTGCGGTGACCGGGCTGAAGGTGACGGGCAGGAAGACGGACAGGAAGCGCACCGCCACGTGGTCGGCGGGCGCCGCTGGCAGCTCGCCGGTGACGTCGTACTCCGTGGTGGTCACCAAGGGCGCGAAGAAGCTGGTCAGCACGACGACGGCCGGCCCGAAGCTGGTGCTGAAGCGGAAGAAGCTGAAGCCGGGCAAGCTCACGGTGACCGTCACGGCCATCAGCGACGTCGGACCCGGCTCACCGGCGACCACCACGTTCAAGGTGAGGCTTCCCAAGAACAAGCGCGCGAGGCCGTAACAAGTGAGCCGAGCGGTGCGTCTGAGACGCATGAAGATTTCTCGGGCATTCGCCCTGCCTCTCGTCTGCGCCGCGGTCACCGCCTCCCTCGCCTCCTCGGCGGTCGCCGCCCCTGCGCCGGCCGACCGCGACGGCGCGCTCCTGAAGTGGCACGGCAAGGAGCGGACCGTCCAGCTGCCGGCCGGACCCGAGGCGATCCCCGGCGCACCGCGCTCGTTCCGGAAGTTCGCCCGTCAGCAGCTGCGGAAGTCGTGGATCCACGACCTGGGCCACCGGCCGGCCTGCAAGAAGTCGCCGACCATGCTGGTCCGCAGCCTGCGCACTGACGGCTTTGCCATCGGCGGCTTCGGCACCTACGCACAGCCGGGCTGCGATACCGGCGGCGGGTACGCCGCCTTCTGGGCGATCCGGAACGGGCTCGTGGAAACAGGTCATCGGCACCCAGGAGGTCGCCGTCCTGCGACGAGCTGGAGAAGTTCGGCTTCCCGTCCGAGCTCGGCGTCCACCAGTGCTACGACGGCGAGCACGTCGTGCCGTACAGCCACGCCTGAGTCCCCGGCCCTCTAGAGTCGGGGGATGGCCGTGTCCCCCGACGTCCGCCCACTGACGCGCCTGCTCGCCGGAGCCGTGCTGCTGGCGTGCAGCGCCGCGCCGCTCCGGCCTCCGCCGCGCGTCCGGAGCTGGCGAAGCCGATCGCCGGCACCCACTGCTCGGAGTTCCCGGCCGACAACTGGTGGCACGCCGACGTCTCGCAGCTGCCGGTGCACGCCCGGTCGGCGGCCTGGCTCTCGCACATGGACACCGACGTCGACCTGCACCCCGACTTCGGGCCGTCCTACGGCGACGGGCCGAACTACGGCATCCCGATCACCGTCGTGGGCAAGAAGCACAAGAAGTCGAAGGTGTCGTTCGACTACTCCGACGAGAGCGACCACGCGAAGTACCCGCTCGGCCGGGACACCAAGATCGAGGGCGGCCGCGAGCTCCGACGGCGACCGGCACGCGATCATCGTCGACAAGGACAGGTGCAAGCTCTACGAGCTCTACGCCACGTCGCTTCAACGGGCGGCGCTGGCACGCCGGCTCCGGGGCGGTCTGGTCGCTGAAGAAGAACAAGCTCCGCCCCGACGGCTGGACGTCGGCCGACGCGGCCGGGCTGCCGATCCTGCCCGGGCTGCTGCGCTGGAACGAGGTCAAGAAGAACCGGATCGACCACGCCATCCGGTTCACGGTCCCGACGAGCTCGCGGTCGCACCTGTGGCCGGCCCGCCACGACGCCGGCTCGACCTCCGACCTCGACTACCCGCCGATGGGCGCCCGCTTCCGGCTGTCCGCGAGCTACGACGCGTCCGGGCTGTCGGCCTACGCGCAGAGCGTCGTGGCCGCGATGAAGACCTACGGCCTGGTGCTCGCCGACAACGGCTCCGCGTGGTACTTCCAGGGCGAGCAGAACGCCGCGCTGGCCCGACCGGCTCATCGAGGACCTGAAGACGATCCCGGCCTCGGCGTTCGTCGCCGTGGACACGGCGTCGCTGCAGGTGTCGCCCGAACTCGGCCCAGGTGCGCTGACCTACCGGGCCGGGGGCCTTCGGGAGTAACGTCAAGTCGACCCCTTGGGATGCCAGGGGCCTTCCACCCGTGTCGAAGCTTCTCGGGGGTCGGCCAGCTCCAGGAGGTCTGCCCATGTCTGAACTGCTTGTCCTCGAGTTCCGTGACGCCGACCCGGCGCTCTACGACACCGTCAACTCCGTCCTGGGTCTGAATCCCGGATCTCGGGAGCGGGCGACTGGCCCGACGGGCTGGTCTCGCACACGGCGGGGGAGCACCTCGACGGCCTCGGGATCACGGTGGTCGAGGTGTGGGAGTCGAGAGAGGCGCACGAGGCGTTCATGGGCTCGCGGCTCGGACCAGCGATGGGCCAGGGCGGTGTGCCGCAGCCCGCCCGCGCCGAGTGGATGATCCTCAGGGGCCATCACGTCACGTGACGATCCCGCGCGCAGCGCCCGATTCAGGGCTGCCCGGATCGCTGCGGTAACCTGCTCCTCGGTCTCCTCCGGGAGACTTTCGGGCTGTGGCGCAGCTTGGTAGCGCACTTGACTGGGGGTCAAGGGGTCGCAGGTTCAAATCCTGTCAGCCCGACAGTGTGATGTCACAGACATCGCGGACGCCCGGACCTGCCGACGCAGGTCCGGGAGTTCTTCATCTCCGCACATCGCCGGCGACCTTGCTCATGTTCTGCTCGTGGTCCTGTTCTCGTGAGTCCTCAGGCCGCGTGGGTCAGACTCCCCAGAGCGCGGCGATGTGGCGCGCGTCGGTGCCGCAGCAGCCACCGATGACGCTCAGGACCGGGAAGTCGCTCGCGGAGATCGCCGTACGACGCGGCGAGCAGGCCGAGATCGCCCGTGTCCAGCTCCTCGGCCTCGTCGAGCTCGGCGTGGCTGAGCGTGGACGCGTTCGGGTTCACCTGGACGATGCGATCGAGCCATCCGGCCCCCTCGAGCGCCGGCGCGATGTGGGTCGGGTGGGCGCAGTTGACGACGAACCCGGCCGGCGGCGCCTGGTCCTCGACGAGGGCGACCGCGTCGCGCAGGGTCGTTCCGTCCGGCAGCCGGCCATCGGTCTCGACGGTGAACCCGACCAGCACCGGGACCCCGGCTCGCCGCGCGGCGCGCGCGATCCCGACCCTCGTCGGGCGCTGGTGATGGTGTACGCCGCGACCAGGTCGGCCCCGGCGGCGGCGAACGCCTCCACCTGCGTGGCGGTGGTAGTCCGCCGCCTCCTCGGGGTCGACCTCGCTCGCCCGCGACGTACCCGTCGCCGCGCGGGCCGATGGCCCCGATGACCCGCACGTCCGCAAGGTCGGCGTAGGAGTCGCGGAGCTCGTGAGGAACCCGACCGCCGCACGGTTCACCTGGTCCAGCGCGGCGTGGTCGTACCCGAGCCGGAGCGCCCCAGTCAGGGTTGGCCCGCCAGGTCGGCGCCTCCAGGGTGAGACCGACACCGGCCCGGCGGGCGACCGCGGCGTAGCCGTCGTAGTAGTCGCGCAGGAGCGCTCGCCCGCGGTCGCTCTCGACGAGCGGGAACGACGCGAACTCCGGCAGGTCGACGCCGCGGTTGAAGATCAGGTCGGTCTCCAGGCCGCCGTCGCTGACGTAGCGACCCTCGGTGAGCCAGGTCGCGTTCGGGGTGGTGCTCATCACGTTCTCCTTCTGAAACAGACTGATTGGTCTGTTTGTAACAGACCGTCTGGTCTGGTAGCAAGGACATATGCCGAAGGACGGGACGATCAACCGCGAGCGGATCCTCGACGCCGCCCAGCACCTGGTGATCGAGAACGGGTTCGCTGCCACCTCGGTGGACCAGGTGCTCAGGGCCGCGGGGACCTCGAAGGGCGCGTTCTTTCACCACTTCGAGTCCAAGCTCGAGCTGGCGCGAGCCCTCACCGAGCGCTACGTCGCCGCCGACATCGGCCAGCTCGACGCGGCGATCGACGCGACCGCGCAGGTCAGCGATCCTGCCGACCGGGTCGTGGCCTTTGTCCGCTACTTCGAGGACTCGGCCGAGGAGATCATGTCCGCGCAGAGCAGCTGCCTCTACGTCGCCGTGCTCACCGAGCAGCAGCTGGTCTCCAACGGCACCGCCGACCTGATCCGTCACGCCATCGAGGTCTGGCGCACGGCCATCGCCGAGCTCCTCTCGGCGGCCGCTACCTCGCGTGCCCTCGACCTGGAGGACGTCGGCGACCTCGCCGACCACGTGTTCGTGACGTTCGAAGGAGCGTTCCTGCTGTGCCGGTCGACCGGAAGCCCCGAGCACATGCGGGGGCAGCTCCGGGTCCTGCGCCGGCTTCTCACCGCCGCGCTCTCCGCCGGCGTCCCGGCATAGAGAGGCACTGGACCGGTGGATCAGCTGGGCCCGGCGCTGCCGGATCCCGGCGTTTGTGAAACTGCAGAAGAGCATCGTCAAGCACCGCTCCCGGATCCTCGCTGCGATCGAGCACGCACTGTCCAACGGGCTCATCGAGTCGACCAACACCAAAATCCGACTCATGACCCGCATGGCCTACGGATTCCACTCCGCCGACGCCCTCATCGCCCTCGCGATGCTCAACCTCGGCGGCCACCGCCCAGCCCTCCCCGGCCGGAACTGACCCACCGATGTGTCAGGAGAGCCCGCTTTCGCGGGACCCCGGAAAGACCTCACACCCGGCTGGTGACGCTCGCGACGCCGCGAATCGGTGAATCCATCAGGCTGAGGAGGCGAGGGAAGGCGATGCCACACCGTCGAGCACACCGCCCCGAACCGTCGTTCCGTCCGCACCGGTGCCACCTCGGGACAGGCAGGGCTGCGGATCGGGAGGGCTGCTGATGGTGCCCCTGCTGGTGTTCTTCGGCGCCGCAGTCGTGTTCGGGAGCCTGCTACGAGTGGTCCTGGGGCTGCGGTTCCGAGCGGTGTCCCGGCAGCCTGACGTCTCCGACGGGGATCTCTGCCAGCTCAGGCAGGCCCGTCGGATCACCGCGATCTCCGTGATCGCGTCGATGGTTGGCCTGACGCTCGTCGGCCTTGCGCTCGTGGTCCCGCCGGCCGGCTAGTCCCAGTACCGTTCAGCTAGCCGCGGTCCGCGCTGGTGGTTCTTGAGCTCGTCGAAGGCCAGCTCGAACTCCCAGCGTTGGTTGTGAGCGGCGGCGAGATCGACCGCGCCGGCAACGACCTGTGACGCTGGTCGGTGCGGCTGACCTCCGCAATCACCTCATCGATCAGCGTCGACGGGAACACCCGCGTCAACACGCCCACCGACACCAGGTCCGACAATCGACGATCCGACTCCGGCTTCTTCCACCCAGCTCGAGGCATACCCCTCAGGCCTGCTGGTAGTCCTGCTCGTGTTGGGAGTCGTAGTCATAGCAGGTGGGACCGACCAGCTCGCTGGGGAACTCGTAGCGCTCGAGGACGGCGCAGCTCCAGGCCTCCTGAGTGGCTTCGACCTCTCGCCACCGACCGTCCAGCTGGGCCCACAAGGCGGCGTACCCGCCACAGTCGCTGACACCCCCCACCGCATACCCGTCCGTGCGGAGGAACTCGACGGTGATGCCGACGAACCCGTCCGAACAGGTGCTGTCGGCCACCAGCCGCTCGGCGGCGCGGCCGATGAACCTCTTGAAGGAGGCAGGGGCCCCATCGAGCTTCTTCGTGTCGGCCGGGCTGTGGACCTCGACGCCCGCGGACTCTCCTCCGGCATAGGCGAGCAGGCGCGGCCGGCTCTCGGGTGCGGTCGGCGAGTCGGGTGACGAGCTGACTCGGGTCGGCTGCGCGGTCGCGGCGGAGGTCGGAGCGGATGTCGGAGCGGATGTCGGAGCGAGTCGGAGCGGATGTCGGAGCGGATGTCGGAGCGGATGTCGGAGCGGATGTCGGAGCGGAGCCCGACGTGGAGCTGGCACTGGGAGAGGCAGGGGCCGCGGTGTCGGACGTGCCGGCTCCACCGGAGGGATCGGCGTCGCTTCCGCCGCATCCTGCGAGCGTGGTGACCGTGATCAAACAGGCGGCTGTGATCACGAGGGCTCGAGGGGTGGGTAGGGCTCGATGATCTTGATGACTGCTCATGTGAAGGTGATCGCGCGACTGGACGTGGGGTTGCCCGCAGCCGGGTCACGGACTCGTCACGATCTCGGGCGGGCGCGCGCACCTGCCCAGGCACTCCAGAAGGTCGTCCTCCGCTCAGGGGTCTGCCGTCAGCAGGCGCTCACTCAGGAAGGTGATGATCTCGTCGCGTGCCCGGATGGTCGGGTGGCCGGCCTCGTCGACCAGATGAGCCGTGACGACGCTGTGCGGACAGCCCACCACGTCGCGGAAGAACGGCGGCGGATCCGCCTTGGCCACCTCCGCGGGCAGGACCCGCCCGACGAAGGCCCCGCTGAGCAGGGCCCGGTAGGCCGCGAAGCGTTGCCCCGTGCACCACCGGTCGCCCTCGAACCGGTAGGCCAGCACGTCCAGGCGGTCGGCGCGGACCCGCGCCGCGATGGCCTTCGCGTCGCGAGGGTCCAGCTCCAGGCCGGCGGGGTCGTCCAGCGGCAGCGAGGGATGGTTGAGCACAGGCGCGATGACGGACGGCTCGAGCGCCATCGCCAGCGCGAAGTTGCCCGTGAAGCACAGCCCGATGGCGCCGACTCCCGGTCCTCCGCACTCGTGATGGGCCTGGCGCGCCAGTCCGCGCAGCCAGGACACGACCGGGCTGGTGCCGCCTCCCGCGAAGGCGCGGAACTCCGCGCTGACGCAGGCCCGCCGGACCACCTGCTCGCCCGCCTTCGCGGTCGGATAGGCGCCGTCCACGCCGAAGAGCGACGGCAGGAGCACCGTGAAGCCGGCGTCGCGGATCCACCGCGCCAGCCTCGCCAGGTCGGGGCTGATGCCCGGCATCTCGGGCATCAGGATCACGGCCGCCCCCGAGCCGGTCACGTGAACCGTCTTCGTGACTCCGTCGACCTCCACCTCGCGGTGGTCGAAGTCGTCGAGGGGGTCGTCCTCGGGGTGGTCCGGCGCTCGGCTCGCGGGTGGCACCGCTCGATCATCACGTCCGACCGACCTGATCACGAGTGGCGATATCGCCACCTGTCTGGGTAATCTCGCCACATGCTCCGCGAGGCGCGCCAACACCCCCTGCGGATCGCTGTCCTCGCCTACCCGGGCTGCTTCGCCTCGGAGATCCACGGCGTCCCGGACCTGCTCACCATCGCCGCCCACGTCGCGGTCGCGAGCGGCGGGCCGCGCCCGGCCTACGACGTCCACCTGGTCTCACCGCGCCGCCGGGTCACCGCCTCGGGCGGCTCCCGCATCGACGTGTCGCCGCTGCGTGCGGCAGACCTGCTCGTCGTCCCGGGGTTCGAGCTCTCCGCCGAGACCGACGTAGCGCAGGTGCTCGGCACGCTCGCGCCGGAAGTCGCCGCCATCGCCGCGCACGTCGCTTCCGGCTCACCCGTGGTGTCGATCTGCGTCGGCGCCTTTCTGCTCGGCGAGGCGGGGGCGCTGACCCACCGGCGCGCCACGACGTCCTGGCTGTTCGCCGACCGGCTGGCGCACCGTTATCCCGAGGCCGAGATCGTCGCCGACCAGCTCGTCGTTACCGACGCGGGAGTGACGACCACAGCGGCGTTCAGCGCCATGTACGACTTCGCGTTGGGGCTGATCCGCGACCGCGAGGGGGCAGCAGTCGCCCGAGCGACCGCACGGATCGCCATGGTCGACGACTCCCGGGCCTCGCAGACGCCCTACGTCGACGGCGCGATGCTGCCGGCGGCGGGCGAGGGCTTCTCCGACGAGGTGCGCAGGCTCTTGGACCAGAACCTCTCGACGAGCTATGAGCTGGACTCGATCGCCGCGGCGATGCACGTGAGCCCGCGGACGCTCCTGCGCAGGTTCCGTGCCCAGTCCGGCCAGACACCGCTCACCTACCTGCAGGGGGCCAGGGTCCGCAGGGCACGGCACCTCCTGGAGAGCACCGACCGGACCGTCGCCGCCGTCGCCGCCGAGGTCGGCTATCGCGACGCCGGCTCGTTCAGCCAGATCTTCGCGCGCCACACGGGGCAGCCGCCGCGGGACTACCGGGCCCGGTTCCGTCGGGCGGGAGCACGCGGGACCGCGTCTGACTGACCACTGCGGTCGCTCGACAGCGGTCCCGTCGCTCGCGGGCACGGTGTCGAAGCGGTCACGGACTCTCGAGACGCGGCACGTAGACGCGAACGGTGCATCCGTGCGGCGCCGCGGCCTCCACGGTGCAGGAGCCGCCGAGGATGGCGGCCCGGTCCTGCATCGTGGCCAGCCCCCGGTGGCCCGGAGCCGACACGAAGGACGCGGGATCGATCGCCACGCCGTCGTCCCCGACGACGATCTCGAGCCCTTTGTCACGGCTCCGCAGCGTGACGACCACCTCGGTCGCCTCGGCGTGCGCACGCGCGTTGCCGAGCGCCTCCTTGGCGATCCGGAGCGCCTGGCTCCGCTCGAGGTCGGGCAGCTCCTCGCCGGAGTCCAGGTCGTCGACAGACCAGTGGATCGACGTCTCGTCGAAGATCTGGGCGGCGAAGACGCGGAGGCTGTCGGCGATGGGCGTGCTCGCGCTCGTGGGCTCCAGGGTGAAGAGCAGTGCGCGCAGGCGGTTGGTGGCGCTCATGACGAGCTCGCCGAGCGCCTGCTGGATCGAGTCCACTTCCGGGGATGTTGACGTGAGGTGGTGGCGCAGCAGCTGCAGCTGCAGGGTGACCGCGCCCAGCGCCTGCACCGAGTCCTCGTGCACGTCAGCGGCGATCCTCGCGCGCTCGGCGTCCTCGGCCTCCAGCAACCGCACCAGGAGACCCTGGTGTCTGGCCGTCAGGTTGCGCACCTGGGTGATGTCCCTGAAGACGAGACTGATCCCCTCGGGCGTCGGGTAGACGCGAATGGAGAACCACATGTCGAGCAGCTCGAAGTATTCCTCGAACTCGTCCGGCTGCTGGCTCTCGAATGCCGCTCGATAACGCACATCGAAAGGCGTGCCCACAGCGGTTGGGAACTCCTCCCAGATGTTCTTCCCGACCAGCTCCTCGACATTTCTGCGCAGCATCCGGGCCGCTGCCCGGTTGACGAAGCGGATGCGCCACTCCCGGTCGAGATCGAAGAAGCCGTCGTCGACCCGGTTGATGGCACGGCGCAGGTCCACCGGAGGGAAGGAGCCCTTGCTGTGCGCTTTGCCGCCCGAGATCATCCGGGATCGCCCCCACCATTGACTCCACGAGCAACTCCCTGGTCGACGGCGTCGACCAGGCTCGGGGCGGCGAGGAACGGGTTGCTGGCCATGGGCGCTGTCCCGACTGGGAACGCGCTGTGGCGTTCACCGGGAAAGGGAAGCCGGCCGGGGTCTCGGGTCAGCCATTTCCGGTGATTATGGCACAGGATCGGCACAGGTCCGCACGGCGCATTCCACGAGCAATTTCCCCATGGATCCAGGCCCCCCGAACGTCGAAATAGGAGCGACTCATTTCGCGATAGCCGAGGCGGGTCAACGCCGAGGTCACCTCCCGCCCAACGCCTTCGAGTCGTGGTCACCGCGGTGTTCGTCCCCGGGCAGCGGCTGCTCGTCGGCGTACATGAGCTGTGAGAGCCGGGCGCGCAGCCGGGCCGAGCCGCGGTGGGGGTGGGGGACCCCCGCGTCGTCGGCGTCGGGAGGCGCGGGGAGTACGGCGTGCGGTGCTCGCTGCCTCAGCGTGGCAGCCCGGTCGGCGCTCACCGGCCGGTGCTTCTCGCGGTAGCCGCCGTCGGGGGAGCGCACGATCACGCCCGTCGCCTCGCCGTGCTCGAGCACGTCGTTGTCGGCCCGTTGGAGGCCGAGGCACCAGCGCCGGGCGATCAGGAAGACAAGGGGTGGCACCACGATCACGGCGCCGCGGATCGCGTAGGTGATCCCGTTGAGGCTCAGATGCAGTCGGGTGGCGAGGATGTCGTTGCCGCCCGCGGCCCAGAGCAGGCCGTAGGCCGAGATCATCGCGGCCATGAACGCCGTCCGGGTGGGCGCGTCGCGGGGTCGCTGCAGCAGGTGGTGCTCGCGCTGGTCGCCCGTGACCCACGCCTCGAGGAACGGCCACGCCAGCACGAGCAGGAGCGGCGTGAGCGCCAGCACCTGCCCGGGGAGCAGGACGTTCCAGGAGATGGTGTGGCCGGCCACGTGGGTCTCCCAGTTGGGGAAGATCCGCAGCAGCCCCTCGGCGATGCCCATGTACCAGTCGGGCTGGGAGCCGGCGGTGACCTTCGCGGGGTCGTAGGGCCCGTACTTCCAGACGGGGTTGATGGACAGCAGCCCACCCATCATCGCCAGGGTGCCGAACACCACGAAGAAGAAGCCCGTCGACTTGGCGAGGTAGACCGGCAGGAACGGGTAGCCCACGACGTTCTTCTCGGTGCGCCCGGGACCGGCCCACTGGGTGTGCTTGTGGTAGACGATGAGCAGCAGGTGCGCTGTCACCAGGGCCAGCAGGAGCCCGGGGATCAGCAGCACGTGCACGATGTAGAGCCGCGGGATGGCCGAGGTGCCGGGGAACTCGCCACCGAACCCGAGGAACGACAGATAGCTCCCCACGACCGGCGTCGCCTTGACGATCCCGTCGGCGATCCGGAGCCCGGTGCCGGAGAGCAGGTCATCGGGCAGGGAGTAGCCCGCGAACCCCTCGAGGACACCGAGCAGCAGCATCGTCCCGCCGATCAGCCAGGTGAGCTCGCGCGGCTTGCGGAAGGCGCCGGTCACGAACACCCGGATGAGATGCACGAGCATCCCGGCGATGAACACCATGGCGGCCCAGTGGTGGACCTGCCGCAGCAGCAGTCCACCGCGGACGTCGAAGGAGATGTGGAGCGTGGAGGCGTAGGCGTCGGACATGGGGACCCCCCGCAGCTGCGCGTAGGAACCTTCGTAGGTCGTCTCCGTCATGCTCGGCGTGAACCAGAGGGACAGGAAGACCCCGGTGACCAGGAGCACCACGAAGCTCCACAGCGCGATCTCGCCCAACATGAACGACCAGTGGTCCGGGAAGACCTTGCGCAGGTACCTCCGCCCCGCGGTGGACAGACTGACCCGGTCGTCCGCCCAGCCGGAGATCCTCGCCAGTGCGTGCTTGTCCGAAGCCATGTCACGACCCTTCAGGGAGGGATTACCGGTCAGCCTTCAGACACCGGGGGGCGCCTTGCTGTGACAAGCCGTGACGAGGCCTGCATCACACCTGCGTCACGCGTGCGTCACAGCTGGAGGAACGCCGTGTGGAAGTGCGCCGCGCCGAGTCGGGCGTCGAGTGACCGGGCCGATCCCAGGAGTGCGGCGCGGGTGCTGGCCGCCTCGTCGGAGTCCTGGTCGAAGACGTAGCGCGCGCTGGGCGCGACCACCTGCAGGGCGTGGGTGAACACGTCGCCGGCGAGCACCACATGCGCTCCGGCATCCGACACGAGCACGCTCTGGTGCCCCGGGGTGTGCCCGGGCGTCGGCTCCAGCCGCACCGTCGGCCCGGCGGCGCCGCCCACGAGGTCGACGGCACCCGCGCAGCTGCGCAGCTGGTCGGCGTCGGCCAGGGGACCGAGCAGGTGACGCCACTGCTCGCCGGCGTCACCGGCCGAGCGCACCGCGTCGAGCTCGCGGCTCTGGAGGTGGTACGTCGCCCGGGGGAACGCCGGACGGCCCTCGCCGTCGATGCTGCCCGCGGCGTGGTCTCCGTGCAGGTGGGTGAGCACCACGTCGGTGACCCGGTCCGCCTCGATCCCGAGCTCGCCGACGAGCCGGTCGACGAGGTGGGCACCCTCGGGAGCCCAGGAGCTGTGCAGGACCGTGGTGCTGGCCGCTCCGGTGTCGACGAGCACGAGCCGTCCGGCCGCCTCGACGACGTAGACCCGGAAGGCGAGCCACCACCGGTCGGTGCTGGGTCGAGGGTCTGGGTCGAGCCGCTCGGCGCGCTCGAGGACTTCGGGAGCCACCGCCGGGAAGGCCTCGGACAGCGGCAGGAAGAACGGTCCCTCGGAGTCGAGGAGCGCCGTGACGGTGACGCCGCCGAAGGCCACCACCTCGTTCATCCGGGGTCGCTCACGCGGGGTCGTTGCCCGGTGCCCGACGCCTCGGCCGCGGCCCGGAGACCTTCGCTCTCGATGGCCAGGAACCGTCTGATCTTCGAGCCGAAGAGCAGGCCGAGCAGGCCGGCCAGTAGCCCGGCCTGCTCGATCGAGAGCAGGAGTCCGGCGCGACCGTCGGGCCTGGACAGGACCACGTGGCGGCCGGTGGTGCGCACGCCCGCCGACGTGCTCGACCAGGTGAACTCCACGTCCGGGACCAGCGCACTCACCGTGTAGGTCGCCGCTGCCAGGCCGGGCTGCCGCACCCGGGCCGAGCTGCCGACCTTCAGCGGGCCGTCGTCGAGGCGTTCGACCGAGTCGTAGCTGGCCAGCCGGTCCGGCCAGTGCTCCACATCGGTGAGGACCGCCCAGACGCGGGTGGGTGACGCGTTGGTCTCGGTCTCGATCTCGAAGCGCACGGTGTTCCTCCAGGGCACGGTGGTCGGGGACGGGTCGGTCACCACTATGACCACGCGTCCGTTGGCGGGAATTGCCGGTCCCCTGTCTGCCGTGCCCCTGTTTCGGAGACCGGCCTCGACACACGATCAGAACATGACCAGCCTCGAGCAGCCGACGCAGCTCCAGACCCTCGACGCGGCCCGCGCGGAGTTCCGACGACAGCGCGGCCGGGTCGGACGGGTGGTCGGCGGGCTGTCGCCGACGGCGTTCGACGCCTGGCCGCCAGCCAGCATCGCCCGGGCCATCGCCGGACAGGGCCACTTCTCGGCGTACGACGTCGAGGTGGGCTGGTCGGCGCGGCTGGTCGTGGGGCACCTCGGGGACAGCGCACGCATCTTCGCCGAGCGCATCCACCGTGTGCGCGCCGAGGCGGACCCCGGGCTGGGCGACTTCAGGACGGACGAGGCCAGGCGCATCGACCGCTACCTCGCCGCGGACCCGGCCGCGCTGGCGGAGGAGCTGGAGCTGGCGCAGGACTCGCTCGAAGCAGCCCTGGACAGGATCGACCCTGCAGAGCTGACGCGCACCGCGACCCACGAGGTGGACGGGCCGCTGACGCTCGGCGACATGGTCGCGTTCCTGCCGGGCCACCAGCGTGACCATGCCGAGCAGCTGACCTTGCTGGCCGAGCTGTCAGCGTGAGGTGACGCTCACTCGAACCGGACGGCCCCACAGTCGACGCACTCGAACCGTCTGATCGAGTGGCCGTCCTCGAACTCCTCGAGCCGCAGCTCCCATCGATGGTCGATCTCGAGCTGGACGGTCGCGAGTGAGGTCATCGAGCCCTCCGCGGGGTGGGGGTCGGTCGGTGGACAGTCGGGCGGACCAGGGGATGGTGCCCATCCCCATGTCTGCCCATGTCCGGCACGGAGACGAATCTTTCAGCCCGGTTTCGACTTTCCTGGAACAAAGCAGGGTCTCCCGGTCGTTGCGCGGTCGTGACCGTCCCCAGCTCCCTCGAACTCCTCACCCACCGACTCGAGCTGCTGCGCACCGAGCGCGCGGCCGCGATGACCGACAGCCTCCGCGACGAGACTGGCGACGTGGCCGACCGGGCCACCAACGTCGAGGCCTCGATCCGGCTTCAGCTGCTCGACGAGCGCATCGCGCTGCTCGAGCTCGAGATCGACGCGAGCACGCGGCGGCCGCGCCACTCCGACGGCGTCGTCTCGGTGGGCGACGTCGTCGCGCTCGACCTGGGCGAAGGTCCGCGAGGAGTACGTCGTCGGCTCGGTCGAGCAGGTCGCCGCGGGCGTCCCGACCGTGACGCCGGGCAGCCCGCTGGGCCGAGCCATCATCGGAGCCGAGGTCGGCGTCGACCGTGACCTACGAGCCGCGGCCCGGGTCCGGCTCGAGGTGCGGATCCTCGACGCGAGCGCAGCCTGGCCCCCACCGCCTGACGGGCCCGCAGCCGCGAACCAGGTTCCGCCTGCCCCGAGCGTTAGCGTCGCGGAAGGCCGGCGGAAGGGGCCGGGATGGACGACTACCAGAGCCACGACGCGGTCGGGCTGGCCGAGCTGGTGCGCGAGAAGCAGGTGAGCGCCGCCGGAGCTGCTGGACGCGGCGCGAGCGCGTGCCGACGAGGTCAACGACCGGATCAACGCCGATCGTCGTCGACGTCGACCCGCCCGCGGCCGGCGAGCGTGACGGGCCCGTTCGCCGGCGTGCCGTTCCTGCTCAAGGACCTGGGCCAGGACCTCGAGGGCTACCCGACCAGCGGCGGCTCCCGGTCGCTGGTCGACCACGCCGGCCGCCGAGAACGCCACCGTCGTCCAGCGCTGGCTCGACGCCGGGCTGGTCGTCTTCGGCAAGACCAACACCCCGGAGTTCGGCGCCAAGGGCGTCGACCGAGCCGCACCTGTTCGGCCCGGCCCGCAACCCGTGGAACACCGACCACACGCCCGGCGGCTCCTCCGGCGGCTCGGCGGCAGCGGTCGCGGCGGGCATCGTGCCCTGCGCCGCGGCCAGCGACGGCGGCGGCTCGATCCGGATCCCGGCCTCGGCCTGCGGGCTGTTCGGGCTCAAGCCGTCGCGCGGCCTGGTGCCCGCCGGCCCGCTGGTCCAGGAGGGCCTGGGCGGCACGGCGACCAACGGCGTCATCTCGCGCTCGGTCCGCGACACCGCGGCGATGCTCGACGTCCTCGTCGGCGGCACGCCGGACGGGCCGTACCTGCCGGCCCTGCCCCCGACGCCGTACGCCGACGAGGTGGGCCAGGAGCCCGGCGCCGCTCCGCATCGGGCTGTGCACGGCGAGCTCCATCAACCCGACGCCCGACCCCGAGGCCGTCGCCGCCGCCACGAGCGGCCGGCGAGCTGCTCGAGTCGCTCGGGCCACCACGTCGAGCACCTGGACACGGCGCCGTTCGACGACGAGGCGCTCGCCAAGGACTTCCTCACCACCTGGTTCGTCTACGCCGCCGACTCGGTCGCGCAGGCCAAGGCGGTCAGCGGCTGCCGGCGACAGCGGCTTCGAGCCGGACACGCTGGTGATGGCCGCGCTCGGCCGGGCCACCGACCCCGTCGACCTGGTCCGGGCGATCGAGAACCGGCAGGCCCACGTGCGCCGGCTCGCGGCGTTCCACGAGTCCTACGACCTGCTGCTGACCCCGACGCACGGCGCTGCCGCCGCCCAGGATCGGCGCGCTCGACCTGCCGCCGGCGATGCAGAAGGCGCAGAAGGCGCTGGTCAAGGTGCGCGGCGCCGGGCTGCTGCGGTTCACGCCCGGTCGTCGAGCAGCTGATCAGCGAGAACCTCGGCTGGGTGCCCTACACCCAGCTGGCCAACCTCACCGGCCGGCCCGCGATGAGCGTGCCGCTGCACTGGACGCGCCGCCGGGCTGCCGATCGGCGTCCAGCTGGTCGGCCGCCTCGGCTGCCGACGGGCAGCTGCTCCGGCTGGCCGCCCAGCTCGAGCAGGCCCAGCCCTGGGCGGACCGGCGGCCGCCGCTCAACATCTGAGACGGCTTCAACGCCCCACGTGACCGAGGTCACGGAAGGTCGTTGGAGTTGCAACAACAGGGCGGGCTCCGGCCTGCCCGACAGACCCACTCTCGGGGTGAGCCCATGTCGATCTGGAGCAGGACACGGACGACGTGGACGGGGCCGGCGGCATCGACCGGCGCAGCTTCGTCGGCTACGTGCTGGCCGGGACCACGCTGGTCGCGGCCGCCGACCTCGCGCTGGGCAGCCCGGCCCGCGCAACGCGGCCGGGCTGAGCGGCCCGCAGATCGCGGAGTTCTACGACCTCAACGACTTCGTCGACGAGTCCTGCCTGCCCACCGCCAACCTGATCACCGTCACGGTCAACCGCCGACGGCACCGCGTCGTTCGCGCTGCCGCGGTCGGAGAACGGCCAGGGGATCACCACCTCGACGGCGATGATCATCGCCGAGGAGCTCGAGCTCCCGGTCAGCAAGGTGCACGTCACCCTGGCGGACGCCCGGCCGGAGCTGCTCTTCAACCAGCTCACCGGCGGGTCGACCACCACGACGTCGACGTACACGCCGATCCGGGTGGCGGCCGCGGTCGCCAAGGGCGCGCTGCTCGAGGCGGCGGCCGCGAGGTTCGGCGCCGAGCCGTACCGAGCTGGTCGCCAAGGGCGGGGTGGTCCAGGCGCCCGGACGGGGGGACGGCGTCGTACGGCGAGCTGGCCGAGGCGGCCGCGGCGAAGCAGGACCGCGCGGTCGAGGTGACGCTCAAGGACGCCGGCGCCTTCCGGGTCGTCGGCGTGGGCCAGAACCGGGTCGACGCGCGCGACGCGGTGACCGGCAAGAAGACCTTCACCACCGACCTGCAGGTCAAGGACGCGCTGCCGACCATGGTCTGCCGGGCGCCCACGCTCAACGGCACGCCCGAAGCGGCTGCTCAACCGCGGCGAAGATCGCGGCGATGCCGGGCGTGCACAACATCGCCGTCGTCGACACCGGTGTCGCGGTCCGCGCCGAGACCTTCGGCCAGTGCATCGACGCGGTCCGGGCGATGCGGGTCGAGTGGGCGACGGCACGGTCGCCGGCAAGTCCGACCAGGACATCGTCGCCGAGCTGAAGGCCGCCGAGCTGCCGATCGCCGCCGGTGCCCGACAGCCCGCTGGCCCAGACCGTCGAGCGCAGCGTTCACCTTCTACTTCCGCAGCAACTCCGCGATGGACACCAACGCCGCGGTCGCCGACGTGCGCGCGGACCGGGCCGAGGTCTGGTCGGCGCTCAAGACCCCGATCGCGGCCCAGGCCGCGATCGCCGAGGCCTGCGGGCTCGCCGCAGGACAAGGTGAAGGTGCACGTCATGCAGGGCGGCGGCTCGTTCGGCCGCCGGCTCTTCTTCGACGCCGCGCTCGAGGCCGCCAAGATCAGCAAGGCGATGGGCAAGCCGGTCAAGCTGATGTGGCACCGCGCCGACGACGCCCGGGTCGGCCGCACCCACCCGATGGCCACCAGCCGGGTGCGGGCGACGTACGCCGGCGACCAGCTGCTCGCCTTCCAGCAGAGCCACACCAGCGTCGAGACCGACTTCCGGCACGGGCTCGGCGAGAGTGCTGACCGCGGCCGCCGCCGAGCCTGCCCGCCGGGCTGGGCAACCTCGGCTTCTCCGAGAGCATCTTCGCGCTGACGACGATCCTGCCCTACGACTTCGCGCTGAAGTCCAGCTGCTCAACGAGGTCGAGCACGGGGTTCAACACCGGCAGCATGCGCAACATCTACTCGCCCGACGTCCGCACCGCGGGCGAGCTGGTGATCGACCAGCTGGCCGCCAGGATGGGGCTGGACCCCTACCAGTTCCGCAGGAAGCACCTCAGCAACGAGCGGGTGCTGGCGGTGCTCGACAAGGTCGCCGAGGTCGGCCAGTGGGGCAAGCCGATGACGCCCGGCACCGCGCAGGGCATCGCGATCCACGAGGAGTACAAGGGCGCGACCGCCTGCCTGGTGGAGATCGACTGCCGGCCCAGGACGCGCAAGCGCAAGGTCCGGGACGCCGTGACCGGACCGCGCGTCACCCGGGTCACCTTCGCCGTCGATGCCGGGCTGCCGATCAACCCGCGCGGCCTCGAGGCCCAGATGCAGGGCGGGATCAACGACGGGATCGCCCAGGCGCTGACGTCGTCGCTGCACCTCCAGGACGGCCACTTCCTCGAGGCGAGCTGGGACAACTACGTCTACACACGCCAGTGGAACACCGCCGCCGAAGGTCCAGGTGATCGTCA
Organism: uncultured Actinomycetota bacterium; assembly: GCA_963793315.1. GTDB lineage: Bacteria > Actinomycetota > Actinomycetes > Propionibacteriales > Nocardioidaceae > Nocardioides. The sequence goes on from CAWBZR010000013.1 coordinate 95,051, forward strand.
TGCCGCCGACCACGGGGGTCCCGGGCGGTGCCGGCGAGGCCGGGCGTCGCCGCGACGATGGCCGCCGTGGCCTGCGCCTACGCCCGGGCGACCGGGCACGGTGCCGACGTACTTCCCGATCAACCACCGCGACCCGCTGCTACTTCAAGCCCAAGCCGTTCGTGCCGCCCATCCCGCAGTCGCCGGTCAACGGCCTCAAGAGGACCTACTGAGAGGAGGCCGACATGCCCAAGCAGACCTTCATCCTCAACGGCAAGCCGGTCACCGTGAACGTCCACGACGACGTCCGCGTGCTCTGGGTGCTGCGCGACCTGCTCGGGGTCACCGGCCCGAAGTACGGCTGCGGCATCAACGTGTGCAAGGCGTGCACCTCGCACATCAACGGCAAGGCGTTCAACCCCTGCTCGGTGCGGGTCGGCGACCTCGAAGAAGACCGACCGGGTCACGACCATCGAGGGGCTCTTCGACGAGTACGAGGACGGTCACCACGGCAGCACGGCAACCGACGGGCTGCACCCGATGCAGCAGGCCTGGCTCGAGCTACGACGTCGCGCAGTGCGGCTACTGCCAGCCCGGCCAGATCATGGCGGCGGTGGCGCTGGTCCGGAAGGCGCGCCGCGAGGGGCGCAAGATCAAGGACAAGGACTCGACGCGATCCGCAACATCTGCCGCTGCGGCACCTACACCCGCATCCGCGAGGCGATCGAGCAGGGCGCCCGGCAAGATGAAGTAGCGGCGGCGTTGGTTGGATGGACGTCGTGACCGCACACTGACCTGCCCGGCGACCAGTCCGGCGACTTCACCGGAGAGTTCGTCCGGCACCTCGGCATCGAGTTGGCCGAGGTGACCGCGGACCGAGTGGTCGCCACGTGGGAGGCGGCGCCCAAGCACCACCAGCCCTACGGCATCGTGCACGGCGGGGTGCACTGCTCGGTCGTCGAGACGCTGGCGAGCTTCGGGGCGGCGACGTGGCTCGGTGACCGGGGCCAGGTCGTCGGCGTCAACAACAACACCGACTTCTACCGCGCCGTCCGCGAGGGCCGATGACCTCGACCGCCACACCGATCCACCGCGGCCGGCTGCAGCAGGTCTGGGTGGTCGAGACCGTCGACGCCGACGGGCGGGTGGTCGCGCGCGGACAGGTGCGGCTGCAGAACCTCTACCCGCAGGGCTGACCCCCGGCCAGAGCGGCTCGCGCGGTCAGCCGTTGCGCGCGGTCGCCTCGGCGGTGCTGTCCGCGGCGGTCACGACGCCCCTCCTGCCGGGTGGACACTGGTCGGACGGTCAGGTTCCTTGCAGGTTGGGTGAAGCACCCTCGGCGGGTCGGCACAGGGCCAGGAACCAGCGAGGAGCGCGTGATGGCGAAGGTGGGGCTCTGCGAGGACGACCCGGCGATCCGGCGGGTGGTCAACGACGCGATGCGGCTCGCCGGCCACGACGTCGTCCTCGCCCACAACGGCGCCGAGGCGCTCCGGCTGTTCGCCGCGGACGACGACCTGGACGTGATCATCCTCGACATCGGGCTCCCGGACGCCGACGGGCGCGACGTCTGCCAGGCGCTGCGCTCGGCGGGCAGCCGGCGCCGGTGCTGTTCCTCACCGCACTGGGCGCGATCCACGACCGGCTGGCCGGGTTCAGTGCCGGCGCCGACGACTACCTGCCCAAGCCGTTCGACGTGAAGGAGCTGATCGCGCGGGTCGAGGCGCTGGCCAAGCGTGGCCGCATCGTCACCGGCCAGGCGCCGACCGACCTGGTCCTCGACCCCGCGCGGCACGCCCTGGTCTGCGAGGCGCGGGAGTCGATGCTGACGCCCACCGAGTTCCGGATGCTGGCCGCGATCACGTCGCGTCCCGGCGAGGTCGTACGCCGCCGTGTGGTCGTGGCCGCCGCGTGGCCGCAACGGCGGCATGGTCAGCGAGAACACCGTCGACTCCTACATCCGGCGCATCCGCGTGAAGCTCCGCGAGGTCGGCTCGCCGCTCCAGCTCAGGACCGTGCGCGGGGTTGGCTACACACTGAGGTGATGGAGACCGTCGCGCCGGGCGCTGCTCGACGGTTCGGCCCGCGGTCCTTCCGCGGCAAGATCGTGGTCTCGACGGTCGGGCTGATGACGGTCGCGATGATCGTGGTCGGCCTGTTCATCCAGCTGCTGCTGAGCCGGGCGGCGGAGAACGACGTCGACGAGGTCCTGCACCAGCGGGCGGTCACCGCGGTCGCGGTGATCCGCGACGCGTCGTCGACCACGGTCACCGTGCCGGAGGACTCCCTGGAGCCCGGGGTCGTCGTCTACGACTCGCACGGCGAGGTGATCACGGGCTCCGTCGGCGACGCCGCGCGCGGCCTCGCCGACCGGCTGGCCCGCGAGCTGGCCGGCACCGACCGCGAGCAGACCAGGGACGGACCCGGCGGGGTGACCGGCTGCTCGCGGTGCCGTTCGACGACCCCGAGCGGAGAGACGCGGCGTGCTGGTGGTCAGCCAGGACACCACGCCGTACGAGCGCTCGGAGCGGTATGCCCTCTACGCCACCGGCGTCCTGGCCGTCCTGGTCATCGCGACGACGGCGCTGATTCGCCCTCCGGGTGACCCGGCAGGCGCTCGAGCCGGTCGCCCAGATGGCCCAGCGGGCCACCGAGTGGAGCGAGCGCGACCTGACCTCGCGGTTCGCCCTCGGGCCGCCCACCAACGAGCTGGCGGCGCTGGGGGAGACCCTCGACCACCTGCTCGACCGGGTGGCCTCGGCGATCCTCTCCGAGCAGCGGCTCACCGCCGAGCTGGCCCACGAGCTGCGCACGCCGCTGACCTCGATCCAGGGCTCGGCGGACCTCGCGCTGCTCCGCGGCGTGCCCGACCCGGCAACCCGACAGGACCTGGAGCAGATCTCCGCCTCCGCCCACGAGATGTCGGCGGTGATCACCACGCTGCTCGACCTGGCCCGTGACGAGTCGCCCAGCTCGCGCCGACGCACCTGCACGGTCGCCGACCTGGTGCCGGCCCTGGTCTCCGCCGTGGGCGACGCGGTGCCGGTCGAGGACGGCACCGGCGACTCGACCGCCAGCATCGCCGCACCGCGGGACCTGGTCGTGCGGGCGATCCTCCCGCTGGTCGACAACGCGAGGCAGCACGCCGCCGGCCGGATCGTGCTGACCGCGGTGGACCACCCGGACGTCGTCGAGCTCAGCGTGTCGGACGACGGCCCGGGCGTTGCCGACGACCGTCGCGAGGAGGTCTTCCAGCCCGGCGTGACCTACCGCGCCGGTGGAGCCGGCCTGGGGCTCGGGATCGCCCGACGCGTGGCCCGGTCCTTCGGCGGGGAGATCACCCTCGCCCAAGGGGCCGGCGGCGGTGCCTGCTTCGTGGTCTCGATGCCGCGCCGCTGAGCGCTCCACGCCAGGCCCGGGCTGAGCTGGCTCATCCCATGCCCTTCTTGCCGTCGATCGCCTCGCGGATGATGTCGGCGTGGCCGGCGGGTAGCCGGGAATCGGTGAATCCAGGCACTGCTCAGCCGGCCTCGGGCGCTTCTTCCTCGACGGCACCGAACAGCGGCCGGACGTCGCCGCTGGTGCCGACCCAGCCGACACCTGGCTCGAGGCGGCGTACGACGCGGGCCGGGCTGCCGGCCACGACCGCAGTGGTCCGCGACCTCACCGCGCACCACGGCCCCGGCGGCGACGACGACGTTGCGGCCGATACGCGTCCCCGGCAGGATCACGACGCCGTGGCCGATCCAGGTGCCGGAGCCGATCACGACCGGCTGGTGCGCGCCGAACTGCTTGCCGATCGGCGTGTCCGGGTCCTGGTAGCCGTGGCTGGCGTCGGTGATGAAGACCGACTGACCGGTGAACACCGAGTCGCCGAGCTCGACGTACTGGTGCGCGGTGATGGTGATCCGCGCGCCCAGCACGCAGCCGTCGCCGATCACCAGCGCCCGGTCGGGGAGGTTGGGGTCACCGACGCCGTAGCCGGCGGCCAGGGTCGCCTGCCGCCCGACCAGGACGTCGCGACCGACGTGGATCGAGCGCGACGTTGAGGAGGGTGGCGGGCGGGAAGTCGATGCAGCTGCCCTCGCCGAAGCTCCCGAACCGGTCGGCGAGCGCGGTGCCGGGCACCACCTCGCCCCGGCCGGTCGACCCAGCGCAGGGCGGCGTGGACTGCCCGGTTGAGCAGGCGGTGGCGGCGGCGCACGCGGCGACCCTAGCGGTCAGTGGACACCGGGATGCGGCTTCTCGAACGGTGAGTGAGGTAAGGCTGTCGTAACACGCCCTAGAAGGTTAGGCCAGCCTAAGCCTCGATCCGTGGATGGGCGGCGTAGCGAGCGGCACCAGAGGGGCGTGAAGGCAAGGCGCCGGCGCGCCGTCAGACTGGGCGTCTTTCCAGCGTCGGCAACGCCGCCAGCGCGCCCCTGTGGTGGCGCGTAGTAGGCGGCCATCCACGGATCGAGGCTAAGCCTGGATCCGTGGATGGGCGGCGTAGCGAGCGGCACCAGAGGGGTGTGACTGGCAAGGCGCCGGCGCGCAGTCAGACTGGGCGTCTTTCCAGCGTCGGCAACGCCGCCAGCGCGCCCCTGTGGTGGCCGCGTAGTAGGCGGCCATCCACGGATCGAGGCTAAGTTCTATTTCTGCTGGCTGACGCTGCAGGCGTCCCCGGTGGTGGTCAGGCGCCGTCGAAGCCGTTGAGCAGCAGGAAGAAGATCACGACGCCCACGACGGCGAGCAGCAGCGCGGCGCCGACGCCGACCCACACGGATCGGCGCCTGCTCGCGGCGTCGCCCGCGAGGCCGGGGAGCAGGTAGCCGACCCCGGCACCGAGCACGGCCATGCCGCCGAGCTGGGCGGGGAGGATGAGGTTCTCGGAGCCCTCGCCGTCGAAGGCGAGGGCGGCCAGCGGCAGGCTGAGGATGCCGGCACCCAGAAGCAGGACGAGGGCGGCGAGGCGCTGCAGGCCGGGCGCGGTGCGAGCGTCGGTCATGGCTGGTCTCCTGGGGTCCTGCGAGAAGCGTCGTCAGCGGTCCGGCCGAGCCCGGTGCCACATGATGGCGGGTTTCGTGTTTTGATGCCTGGGCAGACCTCGTCGTTCCGTTCTCGGAGGAACCAGCCATGCACGCACCTCGTCGTACCCTCGTCGCCCTCGCTCGCCGCCGGGGCCGGCCTCTCGGTGGCCGTCTCCGTGGCCCTCGCCCCGAGCGCCGGCTCCGTCGCTCCGCGCGAGCGCGCCGCCGGCACCACGGGCGCCAAGGCCTACCACCAGCTGGAAGGCGAAGGACTACGTCCAGCTCGACCTCCTCGCCCTCAACGACTTCCACGGCAACCTCCAGCCGCCGACCGGCTCGGGCGGCCAGATCAACGCCACCAAGGCGGGCGGCGCGGCCTATCCTCGCCAGCCTCCTCAACCGCGAGCGCAAGAAGTCCCGGGCCGCAGGCGCCACGCCGCTCACCGTCGCGGCCGGTGACCTGATCGGTGCCAGCCCGCTGCTCTCGGCCGCCTTCCACGACGAGCCGACGATCAAGGCGATGAACCTGATGCACCTCGATGTCAGCTCGGTGGGCAACCACGAGTTCGACGAGGGCGTCGACGAGCTGATGCGGATGCAGAAGGGCGGCTGCCTGCCCGACGGTCCCAACGGCGCCAACGGCCAGAACTCCTGCCCGGGCAGCCAGGACTTCAAGGGCGCGGACTTCAAGTATCTCGGCGCCAACGTCGCCTGGAAGAACCCCTCGGGTCACCCGCGGCCGACGCCGTTCAGGCCGTACCAGATCTTCAAGGTGCGAGGGCCAGAAGGTCGCCTTCATCGGCATGACGCTCGAGGGCACGCCCGGCGATCGTCAGCCAGGCCGGCATCGTCGGACGTCGAGTTCAAGGACGAGGTCGAGACCGCCAACGCGCTGGTGCCGGGCTGCGGAAGAAGGGCGTCAAGTCGATCATCGTGCTGCTGCACGAGGGGGTCACGCCGACCGACGCGACGGCCTACAACAGCTGCAGCGGGCGTCAGCGGCGCCGGGCTCGCCATCGCCCAGAACCTCTCGCCGCAGATCGACGCCGTGGTCAGCGGCCACACCCACCAGCCCTACAACTGCGTGGTCAAGGACCCGCGCGGCCGGCCGCGGCTGTTCACCAGCGCCTCGTCGTTCGGCCGGATGATCACCAAGCTGCACTTCCTCATCGACCCCAAGACCCACGACATCGTCCGGCCGGCGGCCTTCGCCGAGAACATCGTCAACGCGAACGCCGAGGGCCAGAAGCAGTCGAAGAAGGTGAGCACCGCCCTCTCGACGCGTTCAACACCCTCGTCCAGCCGATCGCGAACGCCGTGATCGGCCACATCAACGGCGCCAACCCGACCACCGTCTCCAAGACCCAGGAGGCCAACGGCAGCGACTCACCGCTCGGCAACCTGATCGCGGACGGCCAGAAGGCGGACCCGTCGGTGGTGCAGAACGGCAAGGCGCCGGTGATCGCGCTGATGAACCCGGGCGGGATCCGGGCCGACCTGGTCGAGAACGCCGCCGGCGACGTGACCTACGGCGCGGCGTTCACGGTCCAGCCGTTCAACAACTTCGTCGTCTCCATGGACCTCACCGGCGCCCAGATCAAGGCGCTGCTCAACGAGCAGTGGAACGGCGCCAACGAGTCGACGGCCCGTTCAACAAGATCCTCGAGGTGTCCGGGCATCCAGTACACGTGGGACAAGACCCTGGCCGCCCAGCCCAACGCCAACGCGCTCGTCGGCAACGTCATGGTCGACGCCGACGGCAACCCGGACACGCCGATGGTCCCGCTGGCCGACGGCACGACCTACCGCGTGGTGGCCAACAGCTTCCTGTCCGACGGTGGGGACAACTTCGCCACGTTCAAGGCGGGCACCAACAAGCTCATCGGCGGCCTCGACATCGACTCGCTGCGGCTCTACCTGCAGTCGCACGACCCCTACACGGTCACGCCGACCGACCGGATCAGCAGCCGCCCTGAGGCGGCACCCCGCACCGAGCGCAGCTCCGCCAGAAGGACGACCCACAACCGCACACGCTTGACCACGGGGACGACCGGCCAGCGCCGGTCGTCCCCAGCATTTCCCGGACCCACCGCCCAGCCGCCCCTAGGACCACTAGCCTGTGACCGCCCCGCGAAGGACCCCCCGCCGACACCCTCGGGAGCCATCCCCATGACCGCTGCCCCCACACGCCGCGTCGTCGCCTCGGAGCGATCGGCCGCACTCCCACGCCGGACCGCGACCGTCGGCGCCCTCCTCGCGGCGGCCCTGGCCGGCCCTCCGGTCGGGCGGACGCCGCGGACCGGACCGACCTCGACGGCTACCTGCCCAGCAAGCACCAGGGCAAGGACGAGCTGCTCTCCACGGCCGACCGGCACCTGGTCAGCCGGTTCTCCTACGGCATCACGCCCAAGCTCGCCAAGGACGTCCGCCGCACGGGCGGCGCCCAGCGCTGGTTCGAGCGCCAGCTCGACCCGAAGACGATCAAGGACAAGCCGACCGACAAGATCGCGCACTGGTGGCCGAGCCTGCACCGCAGCCCCGCCGACCTCTGGCAGCGCCAGATCCACGGTGTCGAGGGCGGCTGGGAGGTCATGGACGACTATGCCCGCTGGGTGCTGATGCGCCGGATGACCTCCAAGCGCCAGCTGCTCGAGGTGATGGCCGAGTTCTTCGAGAACCACCTGCACGTGGCAGCGGTCGGCAGACGCGCAGTTCGTGCACCGGGTCGACTACGGCAACACCATCCGCAAGCACGCGCTGGGCCGGTTCGACCAGATGCTGCTGGCGACCACGATCCACCCGGCGATGCTGATCTACCTCGACGCGGGGGAGTCGACCAAGGAGCACCCCAACGAGAACCTCGGCCGAGAGCTGCTCGAGCTGCACACGGTCGGGCGCCGGCAACTACAGCGAGAAGGACGTCCGTCAACTCGGCGCGGATCCTGACCGGCTACTCGGTCGACTACTGGAAGAGCTGGCGGGCGGTCTACAACGCCGAGGACCACTACCGCGGCAAGGTCAAGGTCAAGGGGTTCAAGGACAAGAACGGCAAGATCATCGGCAAGGCCACGACCGCGGCCTACCTGCGCTACCTGGCCCACCACAAGGACACCGCCGAGCACCTCGCCTACAAGCTCTGCGTCAAGTTCATCGACGACAAGCCGTCAAAGAGCGCTGGTGCGGCACCTGGCCAGGGTCTACCTCGACAACGACACCGCGATCGTGCCGGTGCTGCGTGAGCTGGTGGCCTCGCGGGCCTTCCAGCGCGCGCACGACAAGAAGGTCCGCGACCCCGGCGAGGACCTCGTCGCGACCTACCGCGTGCTGGGCGTGAAGATCAAGCCGCCCGTCGGCGGAGGAGGCCGACGGCTCCGCGCTGCGGGCGCTGGTCTGGCAGGCCGACTCCATCGGCATCGCGCCGTTCTCGTGGGGGCCGCCCAACGGGCAGCCCATCGACAACGAGTCGTGGTCCTCGCCGGCCCGGCTGCTGGCCTCGATGCGGTTCCACATGGGCGCGGCCGCCGGGTGGGCCGACGAGGCCACCCACTACCGCGAGCCGGAGCAGTGGCTGCCGGGCCGGCACCCGCGCTTCGACGAGCTCGTCGACCACCTGTGCGCAGCAGCTGCTGCACAAGGAGTCGAGCAAGAGGCTGCTCAAGGCCTGCTGCATCGCGGTCGACGTCAAGCCCTACGACCCGATCGACAAGGACCACGACCTGGTCAAGTGGCAGTTCCCGCAGCTGCTCACGACCATCCTCGACTCTCCCGACCACCTGAGCCGGTGACGCAGATGACCACACCACCAACGACCACCGGCCGCGACCGACGGCTACTGCTGCGACGAGTACGCCGCCATGCCGCCGTCTCGCGCCGCGGCCTCCTCGGCGGTGCGGTCGCCCTGGCCGGGCGCCACCACGATGGTCGGCGGGGCCGTCGTCACCGCCTCGCCGGCCCGGGCGGAGAGCGCCTCGTCCGTCCTCGTCGTGCTGTCGCTCCGCGGCGCCGCCGACGGCCTCTCGCTCGTCGTCCCGCACGGCGGACCCGGTCTACTACGCCGCCCGGCCGCGGATCGCGATCCCCAAGGACCGGCTGCCGGTCGAGCACGGACGGCTTCTTCGGGCTGCACCCGGCGATGGCCGACCTGCTGCCGCTGTGGCCGGCGGGCAAGGTGGCCGCGGTCCACGCCACCGGGCTGCCGGTGGCCAACCGCTCGCACTTCGCGGCGATGGAGGAGATGGAGGACGCCGATCCGGGCTCGCGCGAGCGGGTGGGCTGGCTGAACCGGCTGGTGAGCGGCACCCCCGGCATCGTCGCCGCTGCCAGGGCTTCAGCGCCGGCACCAGCACCATCCCGACCTCGCTGGTCGGCCCGGCGGCCACGATGTCGGCCGGCCGCGTCGGCGACGTCGAGCTGCCCGGCAGCGACGAGCGACGGCCGTCGGGCAGCAGTCGCTGCAGATCATGTGGAACAACGAGAAGACGACGCTCGGCCGCAGCATGCGGACCACGTTCGAGGCCATCAACGCGTTCGGGCCGGCCCAGGCCGCGGCGGACAACAGGCAACACCTACCCGGGCACCGGCGTGGCGCGGGGCGCTGGCCACGGCGGCCCAGATCATCCGCGGCGACGTCGGGGTCGAGGTGATCACCGTCGACCAGGGCGACTGGGACATGCACACCGACATGGGCAGGCGTGGGCGGCGGCTGGATGGCCAACAACGCCAAGGACCTCGCCCAGTCGATCGCGGCGTTCTTCGCCGACCTCGGGCACCCAGGAGAGCAAGGTGACCCTGGTGACGCTGAGCGAGTTCGGCCGCCGGGTCGTGGAGAACGACAGCGGCGGCACCGACCACGGCTACGGCAACGTCATGTTCGTGGCGGGCGCCGGGCGTCCGCGGCGGCTTCCACGGCCGCTGGCCCGGGCTGGCCAACAGCTACGAGGCCGACCTCACGGTCACGACCGACTACCGCCAGGTGCTCGCCGACATCGTCTCGAAGCGGTTCAACGCCTCGGTGGCCGAAGGTGTTCCCGGGGCTGAAGTGGCAGCCCACGGGCGTCATGCTCTGAGCCCGCCTGCCGGCCGGCCTGTCACCAGCCTGCCGATCTCGGGCGTCCTGGGCTCGGGCGTCGTACCCAGTTTGGTGTGTACCGGCTTGGGTATCCGTCCCACCATGGGGGTCGTGGGGACACGGGGAGACCGGACGTGGGGCGCGGCCGACGTCGTGGCCAGGTTCGGCACCCGCGGCTACACCGACGCCGGTGAGGAGCTGGCGCTCGCGGCGGTGGCCGGGTGGGCGCGCGGCGACGTGCTCGACCTCGGCGTCGGCGGCGGCCGCACCACCGGGCTGCTCGCCGACGGCGGCCCGCTCCTACGTCGGCGTCGATCTCTCGCCGGAGATGCTCGAGCCTGGCCAGGCGCGGCTTCCCGGGCCCGACCTGCGCGCAGGGCAACGCCGTCGACCTGCGCGGACTGCCCGACGCGGCCTACGACCTGGTGGTGTTCAGCTTCAACGGCCTCGACGCCCTCGACCACGGCGACCGCGCCGCGGCGCTGGCCGCGATGGCCCGGGTCACCCGGCCCGGGGGCCGGGTGCTCTTCTCCAGCCTCAACCTCGACGGCGTCAGCTTCGACGAGCGGCCCTGGCGGGTGGCGGGCGGCCTGCTCAGCGCCCGGGTCCGCTACCACGTCGCGTACGCCGCCCGGCACCCCAGCAGCGTGGTCCGCTCGCTGCAGAACTACCGCCGCACCCGCCAGCAGGTCGAGGACGGCCACGGCTGGGGCCGGCGGCCGCTGCGCGCCCACGAGTTCAGGTTCGTCGTCCACTTCGCGACGATGGAGGAGACGGTCGCCGAGGCCGGTGCGGCGGGCCTCGAGGTGGTCGCGGCGTACGCCGACGACGGCAGCGAGCTCGCCCCCAGCACCGCCCACACCGACGCCGACTACGTCCACTTCGTCTGCCAGCAGGCCGTCGATCCCGGAGTCAACGGCTCGTGCCAGGCTGGCGGCATGGCCGACCGACCCGAACCGCTGACCCCGCTGGACGAGAGCTGGGAGCGGGCGCTGTGCGTGGTCGCCCACCCCGACGACCTCGAGTTCGGAGCGGCGGCGGCCGTCGCCCGGTGGACCGGGCAGGGCAAGACGGTCGTCTACTGCATGGTGACCAGCGGCGAGGCCGGCATCGACGGCATGGATCCCGAGGAGTGCCGCAGGGTGCGCGAGGAGGAGCAGCGCCGGTCGGCGGAGATCGTCGGCGTCGACACGGTGGAGTTCCTCGGCCAGCCCGACGGCGTGCTCGAGTACGGCGTCGCGCTGCGTGCGGTGATCGCCGCGGCGGTCCGCCGGCACCGGCCCGAGATCGTCATCACCGGCAACTTCCGCGACACCTGGGGCGGGGCGAACCTCAACCAGGCCGACCACATCGCCACCGGCCGGGCGGTCGTCGACGCCGTCCGCGACGCCGGCAACCGGTGGGTCTTCCGCGACCAGGTCGAGGACGGCGGGCTCGAGCCCTGGGGCGGCGTGCGCGAGGTCTGGGCGTTCGGCTCGCCCGGTGCCGGCCACGGCGTCGACACCACCGACACCTTCGACGCGGGCGTCGCGTCCCTGGAGGCGCACCGCGCCTACATCGAGGGGCTCGGCTGGGAGCACTTCGACGGCCGCGAGTTCCTCGAGGGTCACGCCCGCCAGGCCGGGCAGCGGATGGGGGTGGGGTTCGCCGCGTCGTTCGAGGTCTTCCCGATGGGGTGGGGCGATTGACGGGTGGCGCTTCACCCGCGAACCGGTAGTTTCGGTCCGCCTACGGGGCTGGCGTCCGGACCGCTCCGGACGCCCGTTGACACCACTCAGGGGCCTCGTCACGATGAGGCCGGACCCGAACACAGGGAGACAGACGTGAAGCGCATCCTCTCCGCCGCCGCTGCGGCGGCCCTCGGACTCTGCCTGCTCACCGCCTGCGGTGACGACGACGGCAGCAAGGCCAGCGGCAGCAGCGGCGACTACTGCAGCGACCTCAAGACCGCGAAGAAGGAGGTCGACGCGCTCAAGGACGGCGACTTCAGCGACCTGGAGAAGACCACGGACGCGATGCACAAGCTCGCCGACGAGGCCCCCGACGAGATCAAGGACGACTGGGAGACCCTGGTCACCGGCGTCGACAAGCTGGTCAACGCGCTCAAGGACGCCGGGCCTCGACGACGCCGACATGGCCACCCTGCAGAGCGGCCAGATCCCCGACGGCGTCGACATGGAGGCCCTCAAGGGCCTGATGGCGGAGATCAAGGCGCTCGAGCACCGAGGAGTTCCAGAAGGCGAGCGACAACATCAACAAGCACGCCAAGGACAAGTGCGGGGTCGACCTCCAGGCCTGATGCGAGACGCGCGAGCGGATCGCATCGTCGATCGTTGAGCAGCGCGCGCGGCTGAGGAACGAGGCCGCGACCGAGCTGCGAAACGTGGCGAGCCGAAGCAGGGACATGACCACGGTCGGTCCCAGCCTCGGCTCGCGGGGTTTCGAGACGGTTGCTGCGCAACCTCCTCAACCACCGGTGAAGGCGGCACATGCCAGACTCGGACGCACCGTGACGACCTCCCTGTTGCTGCTCGTGCTCGCGCTGGCACTCGTCGCGGCGTGCGGGGTGTTCGTCGCGGCCGAGTTCTCCTTCGTCACCGTCGACCGCGCGCAGGTCGAGCTCGAGGCGTCGGCGGGCGACGCCGGGGCCCAGGGGCTGCAACGGGCGCTGCGCAGCCTCTCCACCCAGCTGTCCGGGGCACAGGTCGGGATCACCGTCACCAACCTCGCGATCGGGTTCCTGGCGGAGCCGGCGGTCTCCGACCTCATCGACGGGCCCGCTCGACCGGGTCGGGGTGCCGGCCGGGCTGGGTCACGCCGATCGCGGCCGCGACCGGGCTGCTGTTCGGCACCTTCGCGACCATGATCTTCGGCGAGCTGGTGCCCAAGAACCTCGCGCTCGCCAAGCCGATGGTCACCGCGAAGGCCACGCAGCGGTTCCAGCGCGGCTTCACCGCGGTGATGCGCGCGCCCATCCGGCTGCTGAACGGCTCGGCCAACGCCGTCGTACGCCGCCTCGGGATCGAGCCGCAGGAAGAGCTGCGCTCGGCACGCAGCTCGACCGAGCTCGCCTCGCTGATCGCCCGGTCGGCGTCGGTCGGCACCCTCGACCCCGAGACCGCGGAGCTGATGGAGAGGTCGGTGGAGTTCGGCTCCCGCACCGCCGGCGAGATCATGACGCCTCGCGTGCGCACCCTCTCCCTCGACGAGAACGACCGCGCGATCCAGGTCATCGAGCTGGCCCGCGACACCGGTCACTCGAGGTTCCCCGTCCTCGACAGCGAGGACACCGTGGTCGGCACGGTCCACGTGAAGAACGCCGTGGCCCTGCCGGTGCACGAGCGGCCGACGACGCGGGTGAAGCACCTCATGGTCAAGCCGATCGTGGTGCCCGACTCGCTGCGCCTCGACCCGCTGCTGGCGTTGCTGCGCGAGGACGGCTTCCAGCTCGCCGTCGTGCTCGACGAGTACGGCGGCCACGCGGGCATCGTCACCCTCGAGGACGTCATCGAGGAGATCGTCGGCGACATCGCCGACGAGCACGACCGGCTGGGCGAGCAGGTGCAGCCCCGCCGCGACGGCTCCTGGCTGATCTCCGGGCTGCTCCGGCCCGACGAGGTCGAGGACCTCACCGGCGTGGCGCTGCCGGAGAGCGAGGACTACGACACCGTCGCCGGCTTGGTGCTGCAGGTGCTGGGGCGGGTGCCCGAGACCGGCGACATCGCCGAAGTCGCCGTGTCTGATGTCCACCGCGACGACGACGATGGGCCGCGCGAGCGGCTGGTCGCGCTCACGGTCGAGCACATGGACGGGCTGCGCATCGACCGGCTCATGCTGCGGCTGCTCGAACCCGACGACGACCCGGGCGACCAGGCCGGAACCATGGGAGAGGGCCTGTGAGCGGCGGGACCGCGCTGCTGGTCGCGGTGCTGCTGCTCTTCGGCAACGCGTTCTTCGTGGGCGCCGAGTTCGCGCTGGTCTCCGCACGCCGGACCCAGATCGAGCCACGCGCCGAGGCCGGCTCGCGGATGGCGCGCACGACGCTGAAGGCGATGGAGAACATGTCGCTGGTGATCGGCGTCAACCAGCTCGGCATCACGGTGTGCTCGCTGGTGCTCGGTGCCGTCGGCGAGCCGGCCGTGGCCCACCTGCTGGAGCCGGCGTTCGAGGCCGTGCACATGCCGGGCTCGCTGCTGCACCCCCTCTCGTTCGTCGTCGGTCTCGGGATCGTGGTCTACCTGCACGTCGTGCTCGGCGAGATGATCCCCAAGAACATCGCCCTCGCCGGCCCGGACCGCGCCGCGCTGGTCCTTGGCCCGCCGATCTGGGGCGTCGTCACCGTGCTGCGGCCGGTGATCGCGGTGATCAACGCGATCGCGTCGGCGATCCTGCGGCTCTTCGGCGTGCGGCTCATGGACGAGGTCTCCTCGTCCTACACGCGCGAGGAGGTCGCCGCCCTGGTCGAGGAGTCGCGAGGGGAGGGGCTGATCCGGCCGGAGGAGTACGACCGGCTGACCGGTGCTCTCGGGTTCACCGGCAAGCCGGTGTCGACGGTGCTGATGACGCCCGACACGCTCACGACGGTGCGCCGTGGCTCGACCGCCGCCGATGTGGAGGCGCTCTGCGCCAGCACGGGCTACAGCCGGTTCCCCGTCGAGGGTGACGACGGCGAGCTGCTCGGCTACCTGCACATCAAGGACGTCCTCGAGACCGATGAGGCCCGTCGGCAGCGGGTGATCGAGGACAAGTGGACCCGGAAGTTCGCGACGGTCGCCGCCGACGAGCTCCTGCACGACGCGCTCGAGACCCTCCAGCGCCGGGGCGCACACATGGCCCGGGTGGTCGACGCCGACGGCGCCACCCTGGGTGTGGCGACCCTGGAGGACATGGTCGAGGAGCTGGTCGGCGAGATCCGCGACGCGGCACATCCGGTGTGAGCGCCCCGCGGACAATCTGGCGAGCGCCATCCAATACAGTGGCTGCGAGCCCGGACCCCCGGGCAGGACAGCGAGTGAAGAGACGGGCTTGGGCACTGACACGACACGCGACACGCGCGTCTGGACGATCCCCAACCTGCTGAGCGGCCTCCGGCTGCTCGGCGTTCCGCTGTTCCTCTGGCTGGTCCTCGGGCCGGAGGCCGACGGCTGGGCTCTGGTGGTGCTCATGGTCTCCGGTGCCACCGACTACGCCGACGGCTACCTCGCGCGCCGGCTCGACCAGGCCACCGTGATCGGCCAGATCCTCGACCCCGTCGCCGACCGGCTCTACATCCTCGCGGTGGTCATCGGCCTGGCCCTGCGCGACGTCATCCCGTGGTGGCTGGCGATCTCGCTGCCGCTGCGCGACGCACTGATGTGGGGGCTGGTGCCGCTCCTGCGCACGCGTGGCTACAGCTCGCTCCCGGTGCACTTCCTCGGCAAGGCCGCGACGTTCAACCTGCTCTACGCATTTCCGCTGCTCCTGCTGGGTGACGGCGACGGGCTCGTCGCCCGGCTGTCCGAGGTGTTCGGATGGGCGTTCGCGGTCTGGGGTGTCGGCCTCTACTGGTGGGCCGGAATCCTCTACGCGTGGCAGGTCTACCGGTTGCTCGCGACGACCGAGCCCCTCAAGGCCACCGCCGGGGAGGCGTAGCGAGCGATGGCCACGCCGACCACGACCCGACCACGACCCGCCCGCCCACCCGGACCGCGAGCCCCGCGCCTCTGCCCGACCGGGTCACGATGCCCTTGCTCGCCCTGGTCACCAGGGACGCGGTCGACGAGGACTACGTCCACGCCGCCCGGAGGCGCGCCGCCTCGGGTGCCGACCGGGCGGACTCGCACCGCACCCCGCTGGGCTGGGCCGCGGTGGCGACGGTGATCTTCGGGCTGCTGGTCGCACTGGCCGCCGTGCAGACCGCGCGCAGCGCCGACGTCCGCGAGGCCAGCCGTGACACCCTCATCCAGCGGATCAGCGAGCGCCAGCAGGAAGTGACCTCCCTGCGCGAGCGAGTGGGATCGCTGCGGCGGCAGAACGACGACCTCCAGTCGACCAGCTCCCGGGTCCGGGGCCAGCTCGCCGAAGCGACCGTGCAGCTCCACGGGCTCCAGATCAGCACCGGCGGCATCGCCGTACACGGCCCCGGGCTGCGGATCAGCGTGTCCGACAACCCGGACGGCAGCCCGGACGGACGGGTGCGCGCCACCGACATGCGGCTGCTGGTCAACGGGCTGTGGCAGGCCGGAGCAGAGGCGATCACGATCAACGGTCGCCGGCTCACCGCCATCTCCGCGATCGTGAACTCCAACATCTCGATCGCGGTGAACCGCTCGCCCCTCACCCCTCCCTACATCGTCGCGGCGATCGGCGACGACGGGCTGGCCCCCCGCCTGCAGGCCAGCACGACCGGAGCGCAGTTCCAGGCGCTGGCCGACCAGTTCGGGTTCGTGGTCGACCCGCACAATGAGAGTGACCTCGTCCTCCCGGCCGCTCCAGACACCTTGCTGCGGCTGCGGTACGCCGGGCAGGAGAGTGGTGGCCCCAACAACCAGGAGGATGTGCCGTGATCGCCGTGCTGGGCCTCGTCGTCGGCATCGTCCTCGGTCTTGTGCTGCGTCCCGACGTCCCCCTCGCCCTCGACCCCTACCTGCCGATCGCCGTGGTCGCTGCCCTCGACGCGGTCTTCGGCGGCCTCCGGGCCTACCTCGACGGGATCTTCGACGACAAGGTCTTCGTGATCTCGTTCGTGAGCAACGTCGTCATCGCGGCCGGCATCGTCTTCCTCGGCGACAAGCTCGGGGTCGGCGGACAGTTGTCGACCGGCGTGATCGTCGTCCTCGGGATCCGGATCTTCTCCAATGTGGCCGCCATCCGCCGGCACCTGTTCCATGCCTGAGTCGATGCCTGAGTCAGACCTCCCGCCGCAGCCGGCCCGTCCCGCACCCCACCCGGAGAGCCACGCCGAGCGCGACGGGGCCGGCTCGGCCGCTCAGGGAGAGCCGCGTCAGGACGGCCGGAGCCGGCTGTGGCGCGCCTTCAGCCGGCCGACCCGAGGCCAGGTCGTCGTGGGGCTGCTGCTGGCGCTGGTCGGCTTCGCGGGAGTCACCCAGGTGCGCAGCAACCAGGTCGACGACACCTACGCCGGGCTCCGCCAGCAGGACCTCATCGACATCCTGAACGGGCTGGCCGGCACCACACAGCGCTCCGAGGACGAGATCCAGCGGCTGGAGGCCACCCGCGACGACCTGCAGTCCGACACCAGTGCCCGGCAGACCGCGCTCGAGCAGGCGCGGAAGCAGGCCCAGGTGCTCAGCATCCTCGCGGGCACCGTCCCGGTGCGCGGGCCGGGCGTCACGATCACCGTCGATGAGGTGTCCGGGCAGGTGCGGGTCGGCCCGTTCCTCGACATGGTGCAGGCGCTGCGGACCGCGGGCGCCGAGGCGATGCAGATCAACCACGAGGTCCGGGTGGTGGCGCAGACCTCCTTCGAGGAGACCAGCGGCGGGCTGGTCGTCGACGGCCGGATCCTCGAGGCGCCGTTCACGATCGACGTGATCGGGCCCCCGGACAACCTGGTCGACGCCCTGCGCTTCCCCGACGGGCCGCAGGACCAGTTCGCGAAGGACGATGCCGCCGAGCTGACCTTCGAGAGGGTGCCGTCGGTGGACGTGGAGACCGTCCGCGACCTGGCCGAGGCTGACGTGGCGCAGGCCCAGCAGTAACGTTCGCGACGATCCGTCCCCGCACCCCCGAGGAGACCGCGTGTACCCCGACGACCTGTCCTACACCAGCGAGCACGAGTGGCTCCGTCAGCCGGGAGAGCACGACGGCTCGGTCCGGGTCGGGATCACCCACTACGCCCAGGACCAGCTGGGTGACATCGTCTATGTCTCGCTGCCCGAGCTCGGCGACTCCGTCGTGGCGGGCTCCACGTGCGGCGAGCTGGAGTCCACCAAGTCGGTGAGCGACATCTATGCGCCCGTCTCCGGTGAGGTCGTGGCCCGCAACGAGGCCCTCGATGCCACTCCCGAGCTCGTCAACAACGACCCCTACGGCGGAGGCTGGCTGTTCGAGGTCGTGCCGAGCGACCCCTCCCAGCTCGAGGGGCTGCTCGACGCGACGGCCTACGAAGGCACCCTGAGCGGCTGACGCAGCGAACTCACCGACCCGCCCCAACCATTCGAGGTCGGTCTGCGTCACACGAACCTGGAGGTGTTGATGAGTTGGCCTTGCTCGCACGCTGACGGCTGATAGGTTCGGCGGCACCGGCGGCCTCACCCTCAACCTGAGGGTTCGAGCCCGGATGACCGACCACGACGGAGGGAGCACGCGGTGCCGTTCTGCACCAACTGCGGGCACGAGAACCCGAACGACGCTCGGTTCTGCTCGCAGTGCGGCACCCGCCTGGCGAGCGCCGTCGACGACGCGCCGACCTCGACCAACCCGGTGGTCCCGGCCGAGCGGACCGGCGAGACGACCGCGACCATCCAGCTCGGCGGCTCCGGCGATCCGAGCAAGACCGAGACCGGTGACCGGGCGCTCAACCCGGTCGACGCCGCAGCGGTCGACGCACTGCCGTCGGGCCATGCGCTGCTGGTCGTGCAGCGAGGCCCCGGCTCGGGATCACGGTTCCTGCTCGACGAGGACGTCGTACGCGCGGGCCGGCACCCCGACAGCCAGATCTTCCTCGACGACGTGACCGTCTCGCGGCAGCACGCGGAGTTCCACCGGCACGGCGACACCTTCACGGTGTCCGACGTCGGATCCCTCAACGGGACCTACGTCAACCGCGACCGGATCGACACCGTCCAGCTGACCGACAGCGACGAGGTCCAGATCGGCAAGTACCGACTGGTCTTCTTCTCTGGGCACGAGGGTCACTAAGCCACCGTGGCCAACGAGTCCACGCGCCGCACGGCCTCGGCCCCCGACACGGCCCGGATGAACATCGGGGAGGTCCTCGAGCTGCTGCACGAGGACTTCCCGACGATCTCGATCCCCAAGATCCGCTTCCTGGAGGAGAAGGGGATCGTGACGCCGGACCGGACCACCTCCGGCTACCGCAAGTTCTCCCACGCTGACGTCGAGCGGCTGCGCTATGCGCTGCTGCTCCAGCGCGACCACCACCAGCCACTGGCCAGGATCGTCGAGATCCTCGACGCGATCGATCGCGGCCTCGAGCCGCCGCCACTGGTCGACCTCAGCCCGACCGTGCCCGACGTCGCCCTGTCGGCCGACGGGCTGCCGAGCCCGGAGTCGTTCCGGCGCCACGACGACCTGCGGCTCTCCCGCCGTGAGCTGCTCAAGATCGCCGAGATCGACGACGCGCTCCTCGACCAGCTCGAGCAGTATGGGCTCGTGGTCCCGCGTCGGGGCACCGGCCACTACGACTCTGACGCGCTGGTGATCTGCACGACGGCGCGCGAGCTGGCCGGCTTCGGTCTGGAGCCGCGACACCTGCGGGCGTTCAAGACCGCCGCCGATCGCGAGGTCGGGCTGGTCGAGCAGGTGCTGGCGCCTCAGCGCCGCGCCTCCGACCCCGCGGCTTCGGCCCGGCGGGAAGACACGATCTCCCAGCTCGCCGCCCTGTCGGTGCGGATGCACGCGACCTTGGTCAAGACGGGTCTGCGGCGGCTCTGATCTTCTACCCCCGCGAGCTTCGGCCCGGGCCCACGATGGACAGCTCGCTCCGCTCGCGGCTTCGCCGTCCATCGCGGGCACCGGGCCGATCGCGGGGCGCGCTCGCTCCGCTCGCAAGACCGGGTCGCTTCGCTCCCACGCTCCCATTGCGTGGCAGACCCGGCCGGGGCGGTCGCCAGAGGCTTGGCGGTCCATCGCGGGCACCGGGCCGATCGCGGGGGGCGCTCGCTCCGCCCGCGGCTTCGCCGTCCATCGCGGGCACCGGGCCGATCGCGGGGCGCGCTCGCTCCGCTCGCAAGACCGGGTCGCTTCGCTCCCACGCTCCCATTGCGTGGCAGACCCGGCCGGGGCGGTCGCCAGAGGCTTGGCGGTCCATCGCGGGCACCGGGCCGATCGCGGGGGGCGCTCGCTCCGCTCGCAAGACCGGGTCGCTTCGCTCCCACGCTCCCATTCCGTGGGGACGACCCAGGGGTAGTGTTGAAAGCATGCGAGAGGTGGATGTCATGGGCGTCCGGGTCGAGATGCCTTCCAACCAGCCGATCGTGCTCCTGCGGGAGGTGACCGGCGAGCGCTACCTGCCGATCTGGATCGGTGCCGTCGAGGCCACCGCGATCGCGTTCGCGCAGCAGGGCGTCGTCCCGCCCCGGCCACTGACCCACGATCTGCTCAAGGATGTGCTCGAGGCCACCGGCAACGAGCTCGACCAGGTGCAGATCACCGAGGTCAAGGACGGCGTCTTCTTCGCGACCCTGGTCTTCGGCTCCGGGGCCGAGGTGAGCGCCCGCCCCTCCGACTCGATCGCACTCGCGCTGCGCACCGGCTCGCGGATCTTCTGCGCCGACGAGGTGCTCGACGAGGCCGGCCTCGCCGTGCCCGCCGAGCAGGAGGACGAGGTCGAGAAGTTCCGGGAGTTCCTGGACCAGGTCACCCCCGAGGACTTCGAGAGCTTGTGAGTTTGATCGTTGTTGGTCGTCGGGACTGAAGTCAGAACCTGCGAGCGGAGCGAGCGTGCTCGTGGCCCCGGGGCCGAAGCTCGCGGGGGTAGAGGGCAGAGTCTCAGGCTGTGGTTGAGGGTGAGACACACCGGGTGTCGGTCGTTGACCCACCCCGAGGGTCGCCGTACCGTGAACTGTCCTCGTTGTAACTCCACCGTTGTGGTTGTGGCCTCCTGGCCGCCCCAGGCGGACTACGCTGAACGAGACCAGGCCCCCGCTGAGGAGAACGCGTGAACGAGCAGGACACACCCGCCGAGCTGCGTGACACGGTCGACGCCGAGCTGGCCGCCGAGGCGGCGCAGGAGCAGGGGCTGCTGTTCACCGACGACGTGTCGCCGCTCCCCAGCGACCAGGGTTACCGCGGTCCGACCGCGTGCAACGCCGCTGGCATCACCTACCGCCAGCTCGACTACTGGGCCCGCACCGGCCTGGTCGAGCCCACCGTCCGCGGCGCCTCGGGCTCGGGCTCCCAGCGGCTCTACTCCTTCCGCGACATCCTGATCCTCAAGGTGATCAAGCGGCTGCTCGACGCCGGCATCTCGCTGCAGAACATCCGCACCGCGGTGCAGTTCCTCACCGAGCGCGGCACCGACGACCTGACCCGCGTGACGCTCATGAGCGACGGCGCGTCGGTCTATGAGTGCACCAGCAACGACGAGGTCATCGACCTGCTCCAGGGCGGCCAGGGCGTCTTCGGCATCGCCATCGGCGGGGTCTGGCGCGAGATCGAGGGCACCCTCGCCGAGCTGCCGAGCGAGCGCGCCGTCGAGGACGCCGAGCCGAGCCCCGGCGACGAGCTCGCCGCCCGCCGCGCTGCCCGCACCGCCGGCTGACCCCTGCTGCCCCTTTCGTAGCAGGAGTCCCCGGATCTCAGGGGACCCATCCCGCTGTTCGCAGCGTCGATCCGTGCTCCGGTGGCGCGGGTGGGTACGATGACGGTGCTGACCATCCCGCACGGGAGAGTCTCCGACGGCCCTGCTCGCTGGTGGCCGAGCGGAGCGCCGAAGGGGCAATTCCTCCCCGGAACCTCTCAGGCGCCAAGGACCGCGCGGGTCAGGCAACTCTGGAGCCCCCAACGGTGGGAGTGACAGAGGGGGAGGGCACCAGACGTACCCGTTCTG
Source organism: uncultured Actinomycetota bacterium (assembly GCA_963793315.1). GTDB lineage: Bacteria > Actinomycetota > Actinomycetes > Propionibacteriales > Nocardioidaceae > Nocardioides. Next base: position 116,841 of record CAWBZR010000013.1, read on the forward strand.
AGGAGCCCACCCAGTGTCAGACCACCCCTCGCTCGCCGAGCTCGACGCCGCGCTGCCCTTCGTCGACCGGCACATCGGCCTGCGTCCAGAGGACATAGACGCGATGCTCGAGAGGCTCGGCTTCACCTCGCTCGACGCGCTGATGGACGCCGCGGTGCCCGGTGGCATCCGCGCGAGCGCGGAGCTGGACCTGCCTCCGGGACAGACCGAGGATGCGGTGGCCCGGGAGCTGCGCGCGATCGCGGCCGCCAACAGCCCGGGCGAGCCGATGATCGGGCTCGGCTACCACGCGACGATCACTCCACCGGTGATCCGGCGCAACGTGCTCGAGGACCCGAGCTGGTACACCGCCTACACGCCCTACCAGCCGGAGATCTCGCAGGGCCGGCTCGAGGCGCTGCTCAACTTCCAGACCGTGGTCGGCGACCTGACCGGACTGCCCACCGCCAACGCGAGCCTGCTCGACGAGGGCACGGCCGCGGCCGAGGCGATGACGCTCGTGCGTCGCGCGAACCGGAAGGCCACCGGGCCGTTCGTCGTCGACAGCGACGCGCTGCCGCAGACCATCGAGGTGGTCCGCACCCGCGCTGATGCGATGGGCATCGAGGTGGTCGTCGCAGATCTCGCCGACGGGCTCCCGGCCGGCGACGTCTGCGGCGTGCTGCTGCAGTATCCCGGGGCGTCCGGCCGCATCCTCGACCCGCGCGAGCTCGCCGAGGACGTCTCGGCCCGCGGCGGCAAGCTGGTCGTGGCCGCGCGACCTGCTCGCGCTCACCCTCCTCGAGGCGCCCGGCGCGCTCGGCGCCGATGTGGTCGTGGGCTCGAGCCAGCGGTTCGGCGTACCCCTCTTCTACGGCGGCCCGCACGCCGGCTACATGGCGGTTGCGGCCGGCCTCGAGCGGCACCTGCCCGGGCGGCTGGTAGGGGTCTCCGTCGACGCCGAGGGGCGGCCGGCGTATCGCTTGGCGCTGCAGACCCGGGAGCAGCACATCCGCCGCGACAAGGCGACCTCGAACATCTGCACCGCCCAGGTGCTGCTGGCCGTCGTCGCGTCGATGTATGCCGTCTACCACGGTCCCGAGGGGCTCCAGGCCATCGCGGCCCGCACCCACCGCTACGCCGCGGTGCTGGCCGCCGCGCTGCGCGACGCGGGCGTCGACGTGCCGCACGAGAAGTTCTTCGACACACTCACGGTCCGTGTCCCCGGCCGCGCCGACGAGGTCGTCGCCGCGGCGCGCGCGAGCGGCATCCAGCTCCGTCACGTCGACGCGGACACCGTCGGGATCTCCACCTCGGAGGCGACGACGCGCGACACGCTTTCCCGGCTGCTCGAGGCGTTCGGCGTGACCGACGCAGACCTCGACGCCATCGACCAGGCCACGGCCGACGGTCTGCCCGACGAGCTCCGCCGCACGACGCCGTTCCTCACCCACGAGGTGTTCGGCAGCCACCACAGCGAGACCCAGATGCTGCGCTACCTGCGCCGACTGTCGGCCCGTGACTACGCCCTCGACCGGGGCATGATCCCGCTGGGCTCCTGCACGATGAAGCTCAACGCGACCACGGAGATGGAGCCTGTGAGCCTGCCCGGCTTCGCCGACCTGCACCCGTTCGCTCCCGCCGAGGACGCCGCCGGCTACCGGCGCCTCGTCGACCAGCTCGAGGGCTGGCTCGCCGAGGTCACCGGCTACGACAAGGTCTCGATCCAGCCCAACGCCGGGTCGCAGGGTGAGCTGGCCGGCCTGCTGGCGATCCGGGGCTACCACCGGGCCAACGGCGACACCGGCCGCGACGTCTGCCTCATCCCGGCGTCCGCGCACGGCACCAACGCCGCCTCCGCGGTGATGGCCGGCATGCGTGTGCTCGTGGTGAAGTCGGGCGACGACGGCTCTGTCGACCTCGATGATCTGCGCGCCCAGTGTGAGGCGCACCGCGGGGACCTCGCGGCGATCATGGTGACCTACCCGTCGACCCACGGCGCCTACGAGGACACCATCACCGAGCTGTGCCGGATCGTGCACGACCACGGCGGCCAGGTCTACGTCGACGGCGCCAACCTCAACGCGCTCCTGGGGTTCGCCAGGCCCGGTGAGTTCGGCGGCGACGTCTCGCACCTCAACCTGCACAAGACGTTCTGCATCCCGCACGGGGGCGGTGGTCCGGGGGTCGGTCCGGTGGCGGTGCGGGCGCACCTCGCGCCGTACCTCCCTTCCCACGCGCTGCACCCCGAGGCCGCCAAGCGCGAGGGCATCGGCGCGGTCAGCGCGGCGCCCTATGGCTCGGCCGGGATCCTGCCGATCTCCTGGGCCTACATCCGGCTCATGGGTGGTGCCGGGCTCACCAGGGCGACCGCAGCCGCGGTGCTCAGCGCCAACTACGTCGCCGCCCGCCTCGGCGAGCACTTCCCGGTGCTCTACCGCGGCCACGGCGGCCTGGTTGCCCACGAGTGCATCCTCGACGTGCGCGGGCTGACCCAGGACACCGGCGTGACCGTGGACGACGTCGCCAAGCGGCTCATCGACTACGGCTTCCACGCGCCGACGATGTCGTTCCCGGTCGCCGGCACGCTCATGGTCGAGCCCACCGAGTCGGAGGACCTCGCCGAGATCGACCGGTTCTGCGACGCGATGATCGCGATCAAGGCCGAGATCGACCGGGTCGGCGCGGGGGAGTGGTCGGCCGAGGACTCGCCCTTGCGGGGTGCTCCGCACACCACGCGGGCCCTGGTCGGAGAGTGGGACCGTGCCTACGACCGCGACCTGGCGGTGTTCCCTGCCGGTCCGGACCCGGACAAGTACTGGCCGCCGGTGGCCCGCATCGACCAGGCGTACGGCGACCGCAACCTGGTCTGTGCCTGCCCTCCGCTGGAGGCCTTCGACGAGTAGGGGTCAGGCGGCGCGCCACAGGTGCGCCAGCCGCGAAGGGAGGGAGACCCGCCTGGCCGGCTCGGAAGCGCTGTGAGCCACCTTGATCCCGGTCACGTGGCCGCTGCCGAGGAAGAGGTCTCCCTTGCCGTTGGTCGCGATCCAGTCGATGCGGGTGCGGTGGACCGTGATCGTGGCCGTGGAGTCCTTGGCAATGGTCACCCGGCCGTCCGGCTTGTCCTCCTTGAACGAGCCGTAGATGAACCGGATCTTGAAGCCGGCGGGGTTGGTCACCCGCAGCTTGCCTGGCTGGGTGGCGATCTTCTTGACCGAGATCTTCGGCAGCGCCTCGACCGTGACCGTGATGGTCCCCGGGGTGAGGTAGCTGAAGTCGCAGGCGTAGTAGGTGAACGTGTAGGTGCCGGGCTTGACCGACGGTCTGGCAAAGACTTCCCAGTCGTAGCCATAGAAGTCGAAGCTGAGCCCCCGGTAGTGCTCGGTGCCGAGCCGGCAGATCGCGAGCACGTCGTTGTCCGCGTCGTGGTCGTTGTTGACCGGCTGGACCACCGCGCCGTTTCCCTGGAGCACGGTGACCGCGTCGGGCGTGGTCACCGGTGGCGTCCCGGTCACCGCGTGAGCAGCCGGCGCGAGGGCGGGCGTGGCGGCGAGACCGAGCCCGGCCACGGCGAGGGCCAGGAGCGTTCCGAGAGTCCGACGATTGCTCATGCGCGGACCCTACGCCCTGGCGGCTCAGGTCACGGGACTCGCGCAGGCCTGGGCGTGGCCCTACTGCCGGATGCCCTGCACGTGGCCGCGGCCCACCTCGTCCGTGCTGCCGGCCGGCGTCTGGACGAACGCGAACCAGTCGATCCGCGCGTAGCGCGAGGAGACCATCCGCGAGCTCTTCTTCGGGACGCGGACGTCGCCCTCCGCGTCGTCCTTCGTGTAGTCGCCGTAGACGAAGCGGATCGGGAACGAAGCGCCGTTGGTCACCCGTAGTCGGCCGGGGTGGCCAGCCACCTTGCGGACCGTGATCCGCGGCCGCTTCTGCACCGTCAGGGTGATCGTGCCGGGTGTCGACGACGTGCCGTCGCAGGCGTAGTAGGTGAACGTGTAGGTGCCCGGGGCGGCGTTCCTCCTGACGTTGAGGTAATAGTCGAGCTGGTCGTCGTAGACGCTGCGGCGGATGCCGTCGTAGCGCTCGGGTCCGAGGGCGCAGATCCGGAGCTTGTCGCCCTCGGCATCGTGGTCGTTGCGCAGCGGCCGGAGCGCCGCCAGGTTGCCGGGGAAGGTCTGCACGGTGTCGGGTGCGGTCACCGGCGCGGCGCCGACCCGAGGCACGGTCGCGGTGCCGGCCGGGGCGGTGGCGAGGGCCACGCCGACGAGGACCAGCGAACCGACGAGGAGACGGAGCCGAGGGGTCATCTTCGTGAACCTAGTGTTCTGTCGGCTGCGCGGCAGGGCTACGACGGTGCTATTGACAGCCGAGTGACGGCTCGTACAGGGACCGCCGGGGGAGGGGGTCAGGCGGCTGGCGGCGCGGGACGACGCCAGCGTCCGGCGAAGGCGGCGCCGAGGAGCAGCCCCGCCACCGTCGGGTAGAGCACGACCGCGGCGCCGACCAGACCGAAGCTGGTGTGGTTCCAGAGCTCGGGGAGGTCGTTGGCCCGGGCGACGTAGGACGCGTGATCGAGCACGATCCACGCGCACGGGCCGGCGCCCAGGACGAGCCCGGCAAGGAGCGGCCCGAGACCGGAGATCCGGCCGGCCGCGGCGGCGACGAACAGGCAGCCGGCGGCGACCGCGCACGCGATCATGGCGTGGTCGGAGAGCTCGCCGCCCTGGTAGACGGTGAGGTCGGGACCGAGCGTCCGGTAGAAGCCGTAGTCGACGGCGCCGTAGGCGCCGAGGACCCCGAGGAAGGAGAGCAGCACGCTGCCCATGTGGCGGTTGCCGCCGAGACCGCGACCGCGGCGGGTGACGACCGGCTCGGGCTCGGTGTCGGGCGCCCGCTGGATCGGCTGGGTGGGCGGCTCGTCGAGCGGGTGGACCTGCTGCTCGGTGCTCTCGTCCATGGTTGCCTCCATGCTCCGAAAGTACGCCGTTCGAGCGGCCCGGATCGCGTTACTGGGCCGGCGACACGCTCGACATGTTGAAGTCCGGTACCCGCAGCGCGGGCGTTGCAGTCCGTGAGAAGTAGTCGTCGCCCCACTCGCGGCTGAAGCTCGGCACCGTCGCCGAGGCGTGCGAGAACCGCCGCAGCAGGTCGACGGGGCTCTCGTTCCAGCGGAAGTTGTTGACGGCCGCGCTGATCTCGCCGTTCTCGACGAGGTAGACGCCGTCGCGGGTCAGCCCGGTGAGCAGCGGCGGTCTGCGGGTCGACCACGCGGATGTACCACAGGCACGTCAGCAGCAGCCCGCGCTCGACCCCGGCCACGAGCTCCTCGACCGACCCGGAGGCGCCGTCGATGTCGAGCACGAGGTTGTCGATCGCCGGCGTGACCGGCTGCTTGGTCATCTCGGCGGTGTGGCGGGTCTGGCGCAGCGCGGTCAGCTCGGCCGTCGCGGATCCAGTCGGTGCGGCCCAGCTCGAGCCCGTTGTCGAAGACGGAGCTCTCGTTGGACGAGGCCGCCGCCAGCGAGAACGGCATGCACTGGAGCCCGGCGTACGCCGGGTCGGAGAAGAGCGTCACCTCGGGCCGGGTCAGGGTCTCGCCGAGCCGGGTGCCGGCGCCGTGCCGGCTGAAGACGGACTGCCCGTCCCAGGCGTCGCGGGCGCCGGCGAGCCAGTAGGCGTAGATCATCAGGTCGGAGACCGCGGTCGGCGGCATGATCGTGTCGTAGCGGCCCGCCTCGAGGTCGACGCGGCGCTTGCCCCAGGCCAGCCGCTGCGCCAGCTCCTCCTCGGCCGCCAGCGGGTCGACGTCGGTGAAGTCGCGGGTGGCCCGGCCGACCCAGGCGCTGTTGGTCAGGTCGGAGGTCTTGCCCGTGCAGGCGAAGTGACCGGTCGGCTGGACGTGCCGGAGCCGGAGCCCGGTGGTCGAGCCCAGGTAGGTGGTGGTCATCTCGTGGTTGACGAAGCCGTAGAGCACACGGCCCGAGGCGCCGGCCCGGCCGAACGCCTCGCCCAGGGCGCGGGGCGACGTCGTCGTAGACCTCGATGCCCGTGCTGGCCGGCTCGTCCGCCCAGTCGGGGGAGGTGCGGTCGGCGACGAGCTCCTGGACGTCCTCCGAGGGCGCGGCGGCCCGGGCGGCCGCGTCGGCGGCCCGCACCAGCTCGTCGACGTCGGCCTGGGTGGTGGCGCTGCCGGTGACCGAACCGACCGAGACTCCTGCGGACTGCTTGACGAACGACACGATCGACACGTGCACGCCGTGCATCACGCCGTTGGTGGTGAGGGTGTTGTTGGCCCAGCGCAGGTTGGCGCTGGTGCCGTCGCGGACGATGGCCACGCAGTCGTCGGCCATCGAGGCGGCGAGCGCGTGCTCGACCAGCGACTGCGGGCTGAAGCCGTGGACTGAAGTCATCGACCGGACTCCTGGGTCGTGTTGAGGATGCGGACGTCGCGGAACAGGGCAGTAGGGCAGCCGTGGCTGACGGCGGCGACCTGACCGGGCTGGGCCTTGCCGCAGTTGGAGGCGCCACCGAGCTGCCAGGTCTGCGGGCCGCCCACGGCCTCCATCGCGCCCCAGAAGTCGGTGGTGGTCGCCTGGTAGGCGACGTCGCGGACCTGGCCGGTCAGCTCGCCGTGGGTGATCTTGTAGAACCGCTGGCCGGTGAACTGGAAGTTGAAGCGCTGCATGTCGATGCTCCAGGACCGGTCACCGACGACGAAGAGCCCGTGCTCGACCTCGCCGATCAGCTCCTCGGTGCTGGGGCCGCCCTCGGCGGGCTGCAGCGAGACGTTGGCCATCCGCTGGATGGGAATGTGGCCCGACGAGTCGGCGAAGGCACAGCCGTTGGAGCGCCCGTGGTTGAGTTCGGGCTTCATGTGGCCCATCGCGCGGTCGAGCTGGTAGCCGACCAGGACGCCGTTGCGGACGATGTCCCAGCTCTGGGTCTGCACCCCCTCGTCGTCGTAGCCGATCGTCGCGAGGCCGTGCTCGACGGTGCGGTCACCGGTGACGTTCATGATGTTGGAGCCGTACTGCAGCGTGTTGAGCTTGTCGTAGGTCGCGAACGACGTGCCGGCGTAGTTGGCCTCGTAGCCGAGCGCGCGGTCGAGCTCGGTGGCGTGGCCGATCGACTCGTGGATGGTCAGCCAGAGGTTAGACGGGTGGATCACGAGGTCGTAGCGGCCGGCCTCGACGGTCGGCGCCTTGAGCTTCTCGGCCAGGAGCTCGGGCAGCTCGTCGAGCTCGGTGTCCCAGTCGTAGAGGTCGGTGGTGAGGTACTCCCACCCGCGCCCGACCGGGAACGCGATCGTGCGCATCGAGTCGAAGGTGTCGGCTCCGGCACCCATCGCCTCGACCTCGGGGTCGACCCGCACCCGCTGCTGGGTGGTCACCGTGCCGGCCAGGTCGGCGTAGTACTTGTTCTCCTGCACCTGTCCGACCGCCGCCGTCGCGTGGTCGACCGCCGCGCCCCGCCGCAGCCGCTCGGTCCAGTCGATGAGCAGCGCCGCCTTCTCGGCGATCGCCACGTCGAAAGGAGTTCACGTCGTACGACGACACCCACGTGACGTCGGCGTAGACGGGCTCGGGGGCGATCTCGACCGGCACAGGGGTCATCTCCGCGGCCACTTCGGCCACCGCGATCGCGGTCTCCGCCACCCGCCGGGCCTCGTCGGCGGTGAGCACCACACCGGAGGCGAACCCCCAGGACCCGCGGTGGATGACCCGGACCGCGAAGCCGAGGTCATCGGCGTCGAGAGCGGTCTGGAGCACGCCGTCGCGCACCACCAGCTGCTGGTGGCGGATCCGCTCGAAGCGGAAGTCGGCGTGGGTTGCCCCCAGCTCCTGTGCCCGGCTGAGGGCGACCGCGCCGAGCTCGCGGTAGGGGAGGGCGGTGAAGGTCGGATCGATCTCCGGCATGGAGCCAACCTAACCGGCGCCCTAAGCTTGCGCTCATGTCAGTATCCAGCCGCCCGTCGTGGCTAGGCATCGGTGCCCAGCGCAGCGGGACCACCTGGTTCACCGACCTGCTGACCCAGCACCCGCAGGTGGGGCTCGGCACCAACGGCAAGAAGGAGCAGCACCTGCTGCACAAGGTCGCCGATGGGGTGCTGCCGGCCGCGGACTACCTCTCGCTCTTCCCCGCGGACGGCGTACGCCGGGGCGAGTGGACACCGCAGTACCTGCGCCACGCCTCGGTGCCCGCGGCCGCAGCCCGGCTGGTGCCGGACGGCCCGGTGCTGGTGCTGCTGCGCGACCCGGTCGAGAGGTTCCGCTCCGCGATGCGGCTGGCGGCCACCCGCGCAGCCGCCGGCAACCCGTCGCCGTGGCCCTACCCGGTGCCGATCACGATGCAGACCTTCACCGGCTTCTACGCCGACCAGCTGGCCGCCTGGGCCGCCGCGGTGGGTCGCGAGCGGATGGTCGTCATGGTCTACGAGCAGGTCCGTCGCTCACCCCAGGCCGCCGTCGAGGACGTGTGGGCCGCCTCGGCCTCGAGCCCGGTGCCGCTGGCCGGTGTCGACGAGGCCTCCGGCTCCAGCTCGCGCGCCGACTGGGAGTGGCCCGAGGGACTCCAGGAGTCGCTCCAGGTGATGTACCGCCCCCAGCTCGCCCGCCTCGAGTCCGACTGGGGCCTCGACGTGAGCGACTGGACGGCGACCCGCTGGGCGATAGTCCGTCACCTTTGGAGGGTGTCAGCGGACGAAGACCCGCCAAAGGTGACGGACTACGCCCCCTATGTCAGACTCGCCCGACGGCGGTCCAGGCCCAGACGGTGAGGTCGAAGGGGCCGTCGGGGAGGCGGGCGCGGCAGAGGTCGCGGAGCTCGGCGATCTGGTCGGGGGTGCGGGTCGCGAGGTAGTCGCCCACCGAGCCGGCCGGCTCCTCGAACGGCGCCCACCAGTCCTCGAACGACGCCAGGCTGGATCGTCACCGACAGCTGGCCGTCCACCTCGACGTCGATCCCGGCCTCGGTCATCAACCGCGCGAGGTCGCCCTCGTGTGAGCCCGGGGACGCGTCGGCCTCGCGACGCGCCTGAGGGTCGAGTTCCTGAGCGCACTCCCAGAACAGCGAGAGCGGACCGCGTCCGCCGCCGTGGTCCCAGACGCACGCGGCCACCAGACCGCCGCTCGCGACCCGCGCCATCTCGCTGAGCCCGCGGACCGGGTCCTTCATGAAGTGGACGACGAGCTGGGCGAAGGCGACTTCGTAGGAGCCGTCGGCGTAGGGCAGCTCCTCGGCCTGCCCAGCCGGACGTCGACGCCCGGCAGCCGCGCGCGGGCGGCCTCGACGAATCCAGGCGTCGGGTCGATCGCGTCCACCCGCTCGGCGCCGTAGCGGCGCACCAGCACGTCGGTCAGGACGCCCGGGCCGCAGCCGACGTCGAGGACCCGGCCTCGGACGTCTCGCACCGCGTCGGGCGAACTGCGGCGCGAGAGGCTCGGAGAAGCGCCCCATGAAGCGGGCGTAGGAGTCGGCGTCACCGAAGGCCACGCCAGACAGACTAGGCCTCCTGCGAGAGGTCGTCGTCGGACCAGAGGGCCTCGGCGTCGGCCTCGACGAGCTCGGCCACGCTGGGGACCGGCCGCTCGGTCAGCTCCTGGGCCTGGGCTGCCGCACGGGGGCCTCGAGGGCCTGGATCGGCGCCAGGTCGCCCTCGCTGACCTGCAGGTCACGGAACCGGCGGGCCGAGACCATCACCCGGGACTCCACGGTGCCGACGGTCTCGTTGTAGGCGTTGACCGACGAGGCGAGCGCCCGGCCGAGCTTGTCGAACTTCGCGCCCATCTGGCCGAGCCGCTCGTGGAGCTCGCGGCCGAGCTTGAAGACCTCGGCGGCCTTGTCGGCGAGCGCGGCCTGCTTCCAGCCGTAGGAGATGGCGCGCAGCATGCCGATCAGCGTCGTCGGGGTGGCGATGACGACGTCCTTCTTGACGGCGTACTCGTAGAGGTCGGGCATCTGGTCGAGCGCCGCCGAGAAGAACTCCTCGCTCGGCAGGAAGAGCACGACGAACTCGGGTGACTCGGCGGCCTTCCAGTACTGCTTGGACGAGAGCTGGTCGACGTGGGTGCGGACGTGGCGGGCGAACTGGAGCGAGGTGCTGGGCCTTCACGGCGTCGTCCTCGCTGCCGGCCGCGTCGAGGAACGCGCTGAGCGGGACCTTGGAGTCGACGAAGACGTGCTTGCCGTCGGCGAGGTTGACCCGCATGTCGGGGCGCTGGGGGCCCTCGTCGGACTGCGTGGTGACCTGCAGGTCGAAGTCGCAGCGCTCGACCATGCCGGACAGTCGGGCGACGTTCTTGAGCGTGGTCTCGCCCCACGACCCGCGCACCTGCGGCTTGCGCAGGGCGTTGACCAGGGTGGCGGCCTCGCGGCGCATGGCCTCGCCGGCGTCGCGCACGGTGCGGACCTGGGACCGCATCTCGGTCGCGATCTGGATGCGCTCCTTCTCGACGTCGGTGAGCCGGGCCTGGAACTCCTTGAGGCTCGCGGCCACCGGGGCGAGCAGCTGCTCGGTCGCCTGCATCCGCTGCTGCGCCGACGTGTCGACCGACCTGCGCTGCTGCTCGGCGACCTCGTGGGAGAGGAGCCGGAACTGCTCGACCATCGTCTGCCGGCCGGCCTCGATCTCCTCCGAACGCGCCACGGCCGCATCACGCTGGGCGAGCGCCACGGCGACATCGGCCTCGGCCCTCGCGGCGGCCACGCGGGTGTCGGCGAGCTCCTGGTGCAGCTGGGCGAGCTCGCGCGGGTCGACGCCCGTCGCCTGGCGGCGACCCACCAGCACGCCGACCCCGCAGCCGGCGGTGAGGGCGAGGAGGACGAGCAGTGCGGTGGTCATGGAGGCATCGTCGCCCAGACCACCGACAGAACCCCGGACCACACGCCCGGGACGCCGGCGAACGACGGCCACATCGCCTACCCTGCCGGGTATGGCCCCCCTCGTCCGCCGGCCGTCCTGCGGCGCGGCGGTGATCCCGGTCGCCGCTGCCGCGCTCGCGCTGGTGCTCGGCGACCGCACCCGCGCTCGCCGACTGTGACGGCGTTCACCGAGGACGGCGACACCGTCGTGATCAGCTGCGACACCGCCGACGACGCCATGACGATGAGCTGCGTCGCCGACCTGGCCGACGTCAACGGCGTCGCGCCGCGAGCCGAACCTGGCCTGCGAGGACGTGCGGTTCGTCGACGTCGACGCAGACGGCGGGACGGACACCGTCAACCTCGGCGGCCTGACGATGCTGGCGTTCCCGGCGCTGAAGGAGACCTCGGTGGACGTCGAGGATGTCGCGGCCGACTCCGTCACCGGCAGCGAGGCGCGCGACGTCGTGCACGCCGACGGGGCCGACGACGTGTCCACCGGACTCGGCGACGACTGGGTCCAGGGGGCCGGCAGCGCCAGCGGGGGGCCGGGCGACGACACGCTGCGCGGCATCCTCGGCGAGGTGCAGGGCGGCCCCGGCGACGACCTGATCATCTCCACGGGTGCGGGTCCCTTCGACGGAGGCGAGGGCTACGACCGCCTCGTCATCGACTACTCGACGTTCACCAGCCAGGTCGCGGTCGGGTTCACGATCACCGACACCTCGATCAACGGCTCGACCGCCACCGCCAGCATCGAGAGCTACGACCTCACGGCGTCCGACGGCGTGAAGGCGGACAGCGTCGACGGCCGCGTCCTACAGCGGCCGCGTCACCTTCCACGCCCGGGCCGGCGACGACACGTTCCTGGGCGGGCCCGGGTGCGGACCTGGCCGACATGGGCGCGGGCAACGACTCGGTCGACGCCGGTCCCGGCTCCGACTTCGTGCTGGCCGGCGACGGCGACGACTGGATCATGGCCCGCGACGGCTTCGGTGACGTGGTCGAGTGCGGTCCGGGCAACGACACGGTGGTCGCCGACCGCAGCGACGTGCTCAGCGGCTGCGAGAACGTCGTCCTGCCGGCGCCGGAGACCAGCCGCATCGACGGGCCGAGGAAGGTCGGCAGGGCACCAAGGCCTACTTCGTGTTCAGCGCGTCAGTGCCGAGCGCGACCTTCGAGTGCCAGGTCGACGCCGGCGCGTTCAAGGTCGTGCGCGAGCCCGTTCAAGGTGAAGACCCGCAAGCTCAAGACAGGGTGGCACACCTTGACGGTTCGGGCGGTGCAGCCCGCTGGGAACCCCGACGCGACGCCCTCGACGTTCCCGTTCAAGGTCAAGCACAAGGCCAAGAAGCACAGGCCAAGCAGCAGCGGCACGAGCACAAGGGCTCGGCTCACGCGTAGCGGACCGTGCGCTCCGGTGAGGTGAACCCGTAGAGCACGAGCCCGGCCTCCTCGGCCAGGTGCACGGCCAGGCTCGTCGGCGCACCGACCGCGACCAGCGCGCCGACACCGGCCGCCACCGCCTTCTGGACGAGCTCGAAGCCGGCGCGGCCGCTCACCACCAGGGCGGCCTCGCTGGGTGACTGGCCGGCGACGACCCGTGCGCCGGTGACCTTGTCGACGGCGTTGTGGCGGCCGACGTCCTCGCGGACGACGAGCATCTCGCCCTCGGCGTCGGCCAGGGCCGCCGCATGGACGCCCCCGGTGGCGTCGAAGACCCGTTGGGCCTCGCGCAGCCGCTCCGGGAGGCGGCGTACGACGTCCGGCTCCGGGAGCGGGCCGGCCCACCGGCCCGCGGCCGGGGCCGCGAGCGCCTCGGCGATGGTGTCCTTGCCGCAGACCCCGCAGGCCGAGGAGCCGGAGCCGGCGTGCCGGTGGCCGGGGTCGCGGGTCGGCTGCTCGTCGAGGGTCACGGTCACGACGTTGAACTCCTGCTCCGGCGTCAGGTCGGCGTCGGTGCAGTAGGCGATCGTGCGTGGCGGCGCGGTGACCAGCCCCTCGTGGACCAGCCAGCCGGCGGCGAGCTCGAAGTCGTGGCCAGGCGTCCGCATCGTGACCCAGACCCGGCGCGGCGGCGCGCCCGGCCACGCCAGCCGGATCTCCAGCGGCTCCTCGGTGGCCAGCCGGTCCTCGTGGCGACGGTCGCTGGTCCGCGCCCAGCTCATGGACCCGGGTCCGGACCCGTCGGGCCGCCGGGAGCCTGCGGATCATTCATGCGGCGCAGCCGACGAGACCGTCATGGGTGGGGGTAGGCCTCGAGCACGGCGAGCTTGCGCTGCGAGGGTGTCGGCCTCGTCGACCAACCGGCGCCGGATGGACAGGTCGAGGTCGCCATCGCCGATCAGGGCCTGGGCCCGCGCCAGCGTGTCGGCGGTCATGGACGTGCGGGGGAAGAAGTCCTCGGCCGCCTCGGCCAGCACCCAGCCGCTGCGCACCTCGACGGTGTCGGGCAGGTCGGCGAAGTAGCGCTCGACGTAGGGGTCGAGCAGCTCCGCCTGCCCGCCTCGCCAGAAGCCGCGACCGACCGCCTCGAGCTCGTAGTTGGGCAGGCTGGTCTCGCCGGTGAAGCAGCCCCAGGCCCAGGCCTTGGCCTCCGCATCGGGCAGGGAGGCACGCGCGGCGGCATGGCGCACCCGCGCGACCGCAGTGGGCTCCTCCTCGAGGCGGCGGTCCAGCTCGGCACGCTCGACCTTGCCCAGCGTCGCCAGCTGCACCAGCGCCCGCCAGCGCAGCTCGAGGTCGACGGGCACCCCCTCGGGAAGGTCGCCCTCGACCCAGGCGCGCAGGATCGCGGGGTCGGACGCCGTGCCGATGGCCGCCCGGAACGCCGCGATCTGCTCCTCCGAGGCCGGGGTGGCTGCGTCGAGCTTGGCGCGGGCCGCCTCGTGGAGGCGGGCCTGCGCGGCGGCGGGGTCCGGCTGCAGGGGGACGACCCACGTGTAGACCCAGGCCATGGTGCGCCGCGCGGTGTCCTCGGTGTCCTCGATGGGCAGGCTCCGGACCGCGACCTCGAGCACGTCGACCGGGTCGACCGCCGCGTTGTGGAGGGCGCTGCGGATGTTGCTCCACGTGCCGGCCCGCAGCTCCGGGTCCTTCACCTGCGGCAGCAGCGTGGCCAGGGCCCGGATGGTGTGCTGATCGGGGATCGTCAGTGCCCAGCTGTCGAGGTAGGGGTCCAGCAGCACCGGTCGGCCGCCGGCGTCGAACGCCGTCTCGGGCCCCTCGATCTCGAGGACCTGGTCGGTCCACGTGCCGTCCTCGGCGGCCACCGCGGCGCGGAGGCGGTGCGGCCGGTCGGCGGGGTGCGCCTCCGGCGCCGTGCGGCGTACGACGCCGGCGGCGCGGTCGAGCTCGATCCGGTCGGGGCCGGCGGTGCGCAGCCAGTTGTCGGTGAAGTCGGACAGGTCGCCAGCGCCCGCCCGCTCCCAGCTCTGGAACAGGTCGTGCATCGTCGCGTTGCCGAAGCGGTGCCGTTCGAAGTGGTCGATGGCGCCGCGGAAGAACTGGTCGTCGCCGAGCGTCGCGTTGATCTGCCGCAGGATCGCGCTGCCCTTGGCGTAGGAGATGCCGTCGAAGTCCTGGAGCGCGGCGGAGGCGTCGACGGCGCCGTTGCCCGCCACGGGGTGGGTGCTCGGCCGCTGGTCGGCCACCAGCCCCCACTGCCGTCGCGCGTAGGCGTTGTCGACCCACACGTCGGCGTACTCGGTGACGTCGGCAGTGACCCGGTTGCCCATGTATTCGGCGAACGACTCGTTGAGCCACAGGTCGTCCCACCAGGCAGGGGTGACGATGTTGCCGAACCACTGGTGCGCCATCTCGTGGGCCAGCGTGCTGGCCCGGGCGATCCGCAGACCTCGCGTGACGCGGCTGGTGAAGATCAGCGGGTCACGGAAGGTGACACACCCCGGGTTCTCCATCGCACCGGCGTTGAACTCCGGCACGAACGCCTGGTGGTAGTCGCCGAACGGGTAGCGGATGCCGAAGAGGCGGTGCAGCTCGTCGAAGCTCTGCCGGGTCAGCGTGAACAGCTCGTCGGCGTCCTTGTCGAGGTCGGCCGCGATGCTGGCGCGGGCGCTGAGGCCGAGCGGGATCCCGTCGTGCTCGTCACGGATCACGTGGTAGGGGCCGGCGACGATCGTCACGAAGTAGGTGGACAGCGGCTGGCTCTGCTCGAACTCCCAGACGCCCGCCTCTGACCTGCTGCCCGGGCGCGTTGCCGATCACGACCCAGTCCTCGGGTGCGCGCACGTGGAAGGTGTAGGGCGCCTTGAGGTCGGGCTGGTCGAAGCAGGCGAAGATCGTCGGGGCGGCGTCCATGAAGGACATGCCGTAGACGTAGTGCCTCCCGTCGGCCGGGTCGACGCTGCGGTGCAGCCCCTCGCCGTCGTTGCGGAAGGGCATCGTCGCCTCGACCACCAGCTCGTGGGCGCCCTCGGTCAGCTCGAGAGGGAACCGGCCACGCTCGAGCAGGTCGATGTCGAGGGGCCGCCCGTCGAGGCGCACGGCGGACACGCGGACCGGCTTGAGATCGAGGAAGGTCGTCCCCGCCCGGCTGCTGAACCGCAGGGTCGTCACCGAGCCGAAGGTCGCGTCGTCGGAGGCGAGGTCCAGCGCGACGTCGTACGACGTGAGGTGGAGCAGGTCGCGGCGGGCCAGCGCCTCGGTGCGCTGGAGGGAGGCGTAGGGGCTGGGCACGAGGCCACCCTAGATCGGACCACGGAATGCGAGCAGGTCGGTCTGGTTTGCGCACGCCCGTCCGGCGTAGGATGGAGGCTCCCACGAGAGGCGGGCCCGGACCTTCTGGTCGGGCCCGCCGTGGCACTTCTGCCCGTCCGTGACCGCTCCTGCCGGATGCCCCCGGTGGTGTCCGAGATCACCCCTGCGCCGGCTTGGTGGGCACGGCTACCCCCGAGTACTCTGTAAGAGTCGCAACCGCGATATACCAGTTACCATTTCAGCCTCGGACCCGGGGCGCAAGGAGCCAGAAGACCATGTCCGCGCAGCTGTATCTGTCCCGTCTCGTCGACGAAGGACGTGCCGACCGGGTGCATCACCGCGTGTCGCAGCGGAGCGGTGGGCTCCAGCGTCTCGAGCGACGCATCCGCCGCGCGCTCGAGCTCCGCAAGCACTGATCCTGCGGGCCCGCACGCGCCGCCGAGACCACCGCCTGCCTGCCTCCCCCCGAGCTGGCACGGCGGCCGGACGGAGCTCCCCACGGGCGACCGTCCAGCGACGGACCCCGGGCCGGAGGCTCGGGGTCCGTCGTGTTGCGGGGGAAGGGACCCGCACCTCCAACACAACGCGGTGATCGCGGATCGTTCAAGGAGACGCGGGGTCCGGGCGTGTCGGCCCTCTGGCAGGCTGGCGCCATGGAGCTGGGACCCGAGACGCATCGCAGCATCGACCTCCACCAGATCGGCGAGCACCGCTGGAAGGCGACGAACGCGCGCGGCGGGGGAGTCTCCATCGGCCCCGGGGAGGATCCCGACTTCACGCCCGTGGAGCTGCTGCTCGCCGCGCTGGTCGGCTGCGGGGCCGCCGATCTCGACTACATCGCGGGCAAGCGCGCGCCGTTCGAGACCTTCGCCGCCCGCGCCGAGGGGCACAAGGTCCGTGACGAGGACGGCTCCCACCTGGTGCAGCTGAAGGTCACCTTCGACGTCACGTTCCCGGCGGGCGAGGGGGGCGATGCGGCCCGGGAGATCCTGCCCGCGCACCCTCCAGCAGATCCAGGACCGGCTCTGCACGGTCGGGCCGGACCGTCACCCTCGGGGAGCCGGTCGCGTACGTCGAGGGGCCGGTGACCTTGCGCCGGTGCTCGGCCCGGGAGCCGACCCCACCGGCCTCGAGACCGAGCCCTCCGACGGATGACGGTCGAGCACTGGCGGGAGGTCCCGCGCCAGGACGGCCGCAGGTTCGTCGTGACCGGGGCCAGCGGCGGCATCGGCCTCGAGACCGCAAAGGTGCTTGCGGAGCGCGGCGCCCACGTCGTGCTCGCGGTGCGCAACCTCGACCGCGGCAAGGCGGCTGCCGACCAGATGCGTGGCGACGTCGAGGTCGGGCTGCTCGACGTCGCCGACCTGACGTCGGTGCGGGCGTTCGCGGAGGCAGTCGGCCCGGTCGACGTGCTGGTCAACAACGCGGGTGCGCTGGCGTTGCCGCTGAGCACCTCGCCCGACGGCGTCGAGCTGCACCTGGCCACCAACCACCTCGGCCACTTCGCGCTCACCAACCTGCTGCTCCCGCGGCTCACCGACCGGGTCGTGGTCGTCGGCTCGCCCTCGCACCGGCACGGCCACCTCGACCTCGATGACCTGGACTGGACGAAGCGGCGCTACCGCCCCTACTCGGCCTACGCCGACTCCAAGCTGGCCAACCTGCTGTTCATGGCCGAGCTGCAGCGGCGGCTGACCGCGGCCGGCTCGACGCTGCGGGTGACCGGAGCCCACCCGGGCTCGACCGCCACCGGGATCACCGGCTCCACCGGCAGCCGGCTCAAGACGTTCGTCGGCAAGCACGGCATCAAGCTGGTCGGCATGCCGGCGTGGCAGGGCGCGCTGCCGACGCTCTACGCCGCCACCATGGACGTGCCCGGCAACACCTACGTCGGTCCCCACCGGCTGCGCGAGATGAACGGCTGGCCGACCGGCGTCGGCCGCAGCCAGCAGGCCCTCGACCCCGACCTCGCCAAGGCGCTGTGGGTCGAGTCGGAGCGGCTGAGCGGGGTCGGATTCCCCCTGTAGTCAGCCCAGGGTGACGCTCTCGATCTCGACGTCCTCCTTGGGAGCGGTCATGCCGGAGTCGGTCTGGGTGACGCCCTCCGCGGCGAGGTCGCTGATCGCCTGCACGGTGGCGCCGTCGACGGTGCCGAAGACGGTGTAGGCGGGGTCGAGCGGCGAGTCGTCGAAGACGATGAAGAACTGCGAGCCGTTGGTGTCGGGTCCCCGGTTGGCCATCGCCAGCACGCCCGGGCCGTAGGTCTCCGAGCCGTCGACCTCGTCGGCAAAGGTGTAGCCGGGGCCGCCCGAGCCGGTGCCGGTCGGGTCACCGCACTGGAGCACGGCGATGCCGCCGGTCTCGAGCGTCGTGAGGCGGTGGCAGTGGCTCGGCTGGAAGTAGTTCTGCTGGGCGAGGGAGATGAAGGAGTTGACCGTGCAGGGCGCCTTGTCGGCGTCGAGGGTGAAGACCATGTCGCCGATCGTGGTCTTGACCGTGGCGGTGACCTCACCCCCGGCGATCGGCTTGGCGGGTGGCGGGTCGACCTTCTTCGCGGGCGGGATGTCGCTGTCGGCCGGATAGTCGCACGTCACGTCGGGGGCGGGGCCGGAGCCCAGCTGGCCACCTGACGCGGCCGGGGTGCCGCTCGACGTGTCCTTCGCGGTGTCGTCGCCGCTGTCGTCGTCGCCGCAGCCTGCCAGGGCGGCGGCTGCGAGCAGCAGGAGGACCGGGAGGAGGCGCTTCGACATGCGGTGGATCCTACGGAGCCGCTTCAGCCGTTGCGCCCGCGGGCCGCGACCGGCCAGGGCCGCAGGACGTCGTGCTCCTCGACCCAGAGGTCGTCCGCGAGGTTGACGGCCGCGCAGCAGTGGTTGGGGACGACGTCGAGCTGGTCGCCGACCCGGGGGAGGGGCGCCGCCGCCGAGGTCGACCACGGCGTGGTGCTCGGAGAGGTGGACGATCCGCGCGTCGGGGTGGTCGAGCAGCCGCCCGGAGCCGGTGCTGTAGGGCGCCCGGTCGGCCGCGAGCGCCTTGCTGCCGGAGTCGAGCACCACGCGCCCGCCCGCCAGGCTGACCACGGTGGCGCGGCAGGTCAGGGCGATCGACTCGGGCGGCATCGCGCCGAGCTCCCACTGCTGGGCGTCGCCGAAGACGTAGACGCCCGGCCGCGCCTCGGTGAGCACGTCGGTGTCGAGATGGGCGAGGCTGGGCGTCGAGCCGCCGCTGACCACCGAGACCTCGAGCCCCTCGCGCTCGACCGAGGCGCGCGCGGCGGCGAGCGCGCGGGCCTCGTCGGCGGCCGCCGCCGCCATCGTGTCGGGCCCGTAGCTGTGTCCCGGGAAGGTGAAGACGCCGCGCACGGTGAGGCCGGCGCGCGCGGCGGCGATCGCCACCGACCCCGCCTCGTCGGGCGCGCAGCCGGTGCGGTGCTGGCCGCAGTCGACCTCCACGACCACCTCCACGCCGTACGGCGCGAGGTGCCGGCCGGCGCGCGCCGCGCCCTCGACCGAGTCGACACCGATCGCGATCCGGCCGCGCTCGGCGAGGCTGCGGAGCCGCTCGGCGGCCGGCGCGTCGACGTGCAGGGGGTAGGCGACGAACAGGTCGGTGCAGCCGTGGTGGAGCGAACACCTCCGCCTCGCCGATGCGTCGCCACGGTGAGGCCCACCGCACCCTGGGCGAGCTGGAGCCGGGCGATCTCGGGCGACTTGTGGGTCTTCGCGTGCGGGCGCAGCGCGACGCGGTGGGCCGCGGCCCACTCCGCCGTCCGGCGTACGTTGCGCCGGAGCCGGTCGAGGTCGACGCGGAGGTACGGCGTGGTGGGCGCGGCGCGCACGTCAGAACTCCTCGTGGGTGTCGGGGTCGCCGCCGAAGAGCCGGCCGTCCGGTCGTCGCCAGCCCGGTGATCGCGGCCATCTCGTCGTCGGTGAGCTCGAAGCCGTCGAGGTCGAGGTTCTCGCGCTGCCGCGCGGGCGTTGCGGGACAGCGGGATCGGGCAGGGTGCCGAGCTGGAGCTGCCAGCGCAGCACCACCTGGCCCGGGGTGACGCCGTGGGCCTCGGCGGCGGCCTTCACGACCGGCTCGGCGAACGGCGCCTGCCGCTTGCCCATCGGGCTCCACGACTCGGTGAGGACGCCGAGCTCGGCGTCGGCCGCGCGCATCTCGGGCTGCGGGAAGTAGGGGTGCAGCTCGATCTGGTTGAGCACCGGTGTCACGCCGCTGTCGTCGATGACCCGCTCGCAGGTGGGCGCGGGTGAAGTTGGAGACGCCCGGGGAGCGCACCAGCCCGTCGTCGCGCAGCTGCACCAGCGCCCGCCAGGCCTCGTGGTACTTCTCCTGGGCCGGGTTCGGCCAGTGGATGAGGTGCACGTCGATCCGGTCGAGCCCCAGCCGCTCCAGCGACTCACGGGTGCTGGCGATCGCGTCGTCGTAGCGCGTGGTGCCGGCCGGGGATCTTGCTGGTCACCACGATCTCGTCGCGGGGCAGGCCGGAGCGCCGGATCGCCTCGCCGACCTCGACCTCGTTGCCGTAGTTCACGGCCGTGTCGATCAGCCGGTAGCCGTTGTCGAGCGCGCTGGTCACCGCCTCGATCGCCTCGTCGCCGCGGAGCCCGGCGGTGCCGAAGCCGATCGGCGGGGATGGTGGTGCCGTCGTTGAGCTGGCGTGGGGTGGTCGCGAGACCCATGCCGGCACGGTATCCATGTGCCGGATGACCGCTCTCGAGCCGGACTGCGCGCAGCTGCGTCGGGCCTGTGCTGCGTCGCGCTGCCGTTCCGGCCCTCGCACGGCTTCGCGTTCGCCAAGGACGCCGGCGAGCCGTGCCGCCACCTCGACGACGCCTACGGCTGCTCGATCCACGCCTCGCTGCGCGAGGCGGGGATGGGCGGCTGCACCTCCTACGAGTGCTTCGGCGCCGGGCAGCACGTCACCCAGGTCGTCTACGCCGGCGCGACGTGGCGGGGGAGCGCGGACGGCGGCGCCGAGATGTTCGCCGTCTTCGCGGTGGTCCAGCGGCTGCACGAGATGCTGGTGCTGCTCGACCAGGCCTCCGCGCTGGCCCCGGCGCGGGGCTGGCGCGGCTGCGGGAGCAGGTGTCGAGCCACACCGACGGGCGACCCCGGGACATCCTCGACACCGACCTCGACGAGCTGGCCGGCACTGGTCGGCGAGGCGCTGCGCGGCGTCAGCCGGGCGGTGCGCGGTGACGGGCCGACGTACGCCGGGCACGACCTGGTGGGCCAGGACCTCCGCGCCCACGACCTGGCCGCGCGCCGACCTGCGCGGTGCCGCTGCTGATCGCCGCCGACCTGCGCGACGCCGTGCTCGACCGCACCGACCTGCTCGGCGCCGACCTCCGTGACACCGACCTCTCCGGGCGCCGACCTCTCGACCGCGCTGTTCCTCACCCAGCCCCAGCTCAACTCCGCGCGCGGGACCGCGGCGACCCTCCTGCCCGACCCCTCCGCCGACCGGCCGCCTGGCGATGGGTAGCTGGCGGAGGGGGATAGTCCGTGACATCTGTGCCTGTGGAACTGGCGTTTCCCAGCTCAAACGTCACGGACTATCCCGACGAGCGGCTGCCCTGAGGCCCGGAGTCGTCGGGCACGGCGGTGTGGTGCGGGCCGCCGGCGGTGCGCTCGCGCTCCTTCATCTCGGCCTCGAAGAGGTGGCGCCGGCCGTCGACCAGCTGCTCGCGGGCCTCCCGCTCGAGCTCGCGGAACGGCGACCAGTAGCGTGTCGTCGTACTCCTCGACGAGCTGGAAGGTCCAGCGTCCCTGGATGACGTTGCGGCCGACCAGCTCGGTGTCGATCCGCTCGGCGAGCTCCTCGTGGCCCGGCCTTGCGCAGCAGGTCGACCGCCTCGCCGAGGGTCAGGTCGGCGGTGCCGGAGCGGCGGTGGAACGCGTAGAGGTGGCCGCGGCACTCCTCGACCGCCTCGAGGGCCTCGGACAGCTTCCCGAGCGCCTCGACGGTCGCGTCGGTGACGCCGTCGGGACGGGTGTGCTCGGGCAGGGGCTGGTCGGTCATGGGGGAGCGGTACCCGTGGCCAGACACGCCCGGTACACCTAGTGTCGGAACCATGCGGCTGGGCGTGCACTACGCGAACTTCACCCACCCCGACTGGGAGCACCGGCTCGCCGAGCGGCTCACCGAGACCGCGCGGGTCGCGGACCAGGGCGGCGTCGCGCAGTTCACGGTGATGGACCACTGGTTCCAGATGGAGGTCCTCGGCGGCCCGCCGGAGCCGATGCTCGAGGGCTACACGACGCTCGGCTACCTGGCCGCCGTCACCGAGCGGCTGCGGCTGAGCCTGCTGGTCACCGGCGTGACCTACCGGCACCCCGGCCTGCTGGCCAAGACGGTCACCACCCTCGACGTGCTCTCGCGGCGGCCGGGCGATGCTCGGCATCGGCGCCGCGTGGTACGACCGCGAGCACCTCGGGCTCGGCGTGCCGTTCCCGTCGACGAGCGAGCGGTTCGAGCGGCTCGAGGAGACCCTCCAGATCGTCCGGCAGATGTGGTCGGGCGACGCGACGCCGTACGTCGGCAAGCACTTCCAGCTCGCCGAGCCGGTCAACATGCCGCCGCCGGTGCAGACCCCGCCCCGATCATGATCGGCGGCAGCGGGGAGCGGAAGACGCTGCGGCTGGTCGCGCAGTACGCCGACGCCTGCAACATCTTCGGCGGCCCGCCGGACGAGGTCGCGCACAAGCTCGACGTGCTGCGCGGGCACTGCGACGCCGCCGGCCGCGACTACGACGCGATCGAGAAGACGATGATCGCGCACGGCGACCCGACCGCCGACCCGGACGGGTTCGTGGCCTCGATGGAGCCGTACGCCGCGCTCGGCATCTCGATGATCACGCTCACGCCGACGGCAGCGACCCGGTCGCCTGGACGACGGCGGTGTGCGAGGGGGTCGTGCCGCGGCTCGCCGAGCTCTAGAGCCAGTCACGGATCACGAGCGAGGTGTCGCCGGCGAGGGCGACGTGTCCGCGTCAGTGAACGGCCGGCCGCCCCCGAACCGGTCGGCCACGGCAGCCCCGGCCAGGACGCGGTAGGGCGACGCGCTGCTCGAGGCCCGCGCGGCCAGGACAGCGGACGGCACGGCGGCGCGGCCGGCGACCAGCAGCAGATTGCCGGGACGGCGCCCGCGCAGGGTTGCGCGGCTCGGCGCTGACCATGAGGGCGGGCAGCACCGGGCGCACGGCGGCCACCACGCGCCGGGTCCAGGTGAACGGCGCCGCGTCGACCAGGTTGAGGAGCAGGGTTCCGCTGTCGTCCAGGACCCGTGCGTATGCCGCCGCGCACTCTGCCGTGACCAGGTCGGCCGGCACCCGTCCTCCCGCGAAGGCGTCCACCACGACCGCGTCCATCGATCCTTCCCGCACCGGTGCCAGACCGGTGCGGCCGTCGACCGGACGGACCTTGATCCCGCTGCGCCGAGGCAGTGGCAGCTCGCGCCGCACGACGTCGGTGACGTCCTCCTCGGGCTCCAGGACGACCTGGCCCGACCGAGGCCGGGTGTGGGCGACGTACCGCGGCAGGGTGAGACCGGCGCCACCCACGTGCAGCACCCGAAGTGGTGCGCCCGGCTCGCCGTGTGCGTCCAGCACGTCTGCCATGCGTCGCACGTAGTCGAACTCGAGGCGACCCGGGTCGTCGAGGTCGACGTGCGACTGCGGCCGACCGTCCATGACCACGAGGAAACCGCCGTCCCGCTCCGTGGGGACGATCTCGGCGGTCACGGTCCCATCCTCGCCTCAGGCAGCCAGGGCGGCGTACCGGCCCTCCTCCTCCAGCAGCGCCTCGTGGGTGCCGCGCTCGACGACGCGGCCGTGGTCGAGGACCACGATCTGGTCGGCGTCGCGGACCGTGGAGAGCCGGTGCGCGATCGTGATCGTCGTGCGCCCCTCGGACAGCGTGTCGAAGGCCTCCTGCACGGCCCGCTCGGTCTCGGTGTCCAGCGCGCTGGTGGCCTCGTCGAGCACCAGGACCCGCGGGTTGCGCAGCAGCGTGCGCGCGATCGCGATGCGCTGCTTCTCGCCGCCGGAGAACCGGTGGCCGCGCGAGCCGACCATGGTGTCGTAGCCGTCGGGCAGCGACGCGATGAGGTCGTGGATGCGCGCCGCGCGAGCCGCGGCCTCGAGCTCGGCGTCGGTGGCGTCGGGCCGGGCGTAGCGCAGGTTCTCGCGGACCGTCGTGTGCAGCAGGTACGTCTCCTGGCTGACGATGCCGACGATCTCGGCGAGGTCGGCCAGACGGATCCGGCGTACGTCGACGCCGTCGATCGTCACCGCGCCCGAGGTCGGGTCGTGGAGGCGGGCGACCAGCGAGCCGAGCGTGGTCTTGCCGGAGCCGGTCTCGCCGACGAGCGCCAGCGTGGTGCCGGCCGGGCACGTCGAGGTCGACGCCGGTCAGAGCCGGCGACGTCGGCGTCGGCGTAGGAGAAGCCCACGCCGCTCGAACCGCACGTGGCCGCGGACGGCCGCCGGGTCGAGGTCGACCGGGTCGGCCGGCTCGTCGATGTCGACGGGCAGGTCGAGGTACTCGAAGACGCGCTGGAACAGCGCCAGCGAGCTGACCACCTGGACGCCGGTGTTGAGCAGCCCCATCAGCGGCCGGAACAGCTGGCCCTGCAGCGCGGTGAACGCGATCAGGGTGCCGATCGTCATCGTGCCGCGCGGTCATCGGCAGCCCGGCGCTGAGGTAGATCACCGCGGGGATGGCGGCGAACAGCACGCTCATCGACGCCATCCGCCAGCGGCCGGCCAGCGACGAGCGCAGCTCGAGGTCGATCAGCCGGGCCGACGACTCGGTGAACCGGCGGACCAGCGCCGGGCCGGCGCCCATCGACTTGGCCAGCTGGATGCCGCTGATCGAGAGCCCCTCCTCGATGGTGACGTTGAGGTCGGCGAGCTCGCGCTGCTGCGCGGAGGTGATCTCGCGGCGCATCCGCGCGACCCGGCGGCTGAGCTAGACCGCGGGCGGCATCACGACCAGCGAGATGAGCGCCAGCCGCCAGGAGAGGACGGCCATCGCGACCGCCGTGGCCACGGTGGTGGTCAGGTTGGAGGCGATCGAGGTGGCCGTCGAGGTGACGACGTTCTGCATGCCGCCGATGTCGTTGGTGATCCGCGACTGCACCTCGCCGGTGCGGGTGCGGGTGAAGAACGCCGACCGACTGGCGCTGCAGGTGCGCGAAGACGTCGGTGCGCAGCCCGTGCATGACGCGCTGGCCCATCTGGGTGCTGATCCAGGTCTGCACGACGCCGAGCACCGACGTCACGGCCGCGACGGCGACCATGCCGCGCGGTGAGCAGGACCAGCAGGTGCACGTCCTGGTCGGGGAGCGCGACGTCGATGACGCCGCGGAGCAGGAACGGCGAGGCCAGGCCGACGATCGACGACGCGACGATGATCGCGACGACGCCGGCGACGGACCAGCGGTAGGGCGTGAACAGCCGCGCGATCCGGCGCAGCGAGACCTCGCGGGCCTGCTTCTTCTCGGCCGCGCTGGGCTTCTCGGGCATCCGGAAGCGGCCCCGGCCGGGGGTGGGAGTGGTGGTGGAGTCCATGCGGACCTCCTCGGGAAGAGTGGGGAGGCAAATTAGTGAGGTTGCCTCATCATGAGGTTACAACACCAAACCTTGCTAGTCTGTTCCCGTGACCGACGACGTCCCTGCCGACTCCCTGGGAGAGGCGTTCGGCGCGGTGGCCCGGCGGCTGCGGGTGGCCGCGATGGCGGCGCTGGCGCAGCACGACGTCACGCCGTCGCAGGTCCGGGCGATCCGGGTGCTCGCGACCCACGGGCAGGACGGGGGGGAGTGCGGTCCAAGGAGCTCGCCGAGCACCTCAAGATCGCGCCCCGGTCGGCGACCGAGGTGGTGGACGCGCTGGAGTCCAAGGGGCTGGTGCAGCGGTCGCCCGATCCCGGCGACCGGCGCGCGACGCTGGTCGCGCTCACCGACCACGGCCGCGCGCTCGCCGAGGAGGTACGCCGGACCAGGGGAGTGGAGTCGGAGACGGATCTTCGACCGGCTCACGAAGACCGAGCGCGAGCGACCTCGCCGCGGATCCTGGCGAAGCTGCAGGAACTGAGCCGCTCGCGCGCTCTCCGCTGTCCCGTCGACCCCGCGGTACGCCGCCGCCCAGCGCCCGTCGGCCTGTGCGGCCTCCGACCTCCGCGAGACCGGGGGGCTGCATCCGACCGGCCGTGGTGAGCGCCTCGACCTTGGCGACGTTCACCTGCGACCAGATGCTGCGCGGCCGGCGGGGGACGTACTTCTGGAGGTACCACGTCTCGTCGAGACCCCGCCGTTGCCCGGAGATCCAGCCCCAGCAGAGACCCACGTCGACGGCCTCGTCACTGGTCAGCGAGGGGATGCCGGCGCCACCTTGGCCAGCTTGAGCCAGACCCCGGCCTGCTCGCCGTGATGCTCGGCCAGCCAGGTGTCGAACTCCTCGGCGTCGCGGAACGGCCTGATCTCCGCGCCGTCCTCGCCGCGGCTTCGCCATGCGTCCGAGGCTAGAGGAGCTGGCGTCCCCGCTCAGGACGCGATCAGCTCGCCCGCCGTGCCTTCGCGGTCAGCCGCGGGACCGTGCCGCCAGTCGAGATCGGTCGCGCGCAGCCCGCCGTCGAAGTCGACACCGAAGAGGCTCCGGTCACCAGGTGCCACGAGGGCGTCGAGCACGACCGGGTGGCCTCGTCGCCCGCCGACCCGGCCGAGCCCGAGCGGGAGGGTGATGTCGAGGCCGTGGATGACGACGTGGCTGATCGAACCGGCCCACCCGCCGCCTGGCTGCTCGAACGTCGCCAGCGCTCGCTGCGCAGGTCTGCGATCAGTGCCTCGGGCGAGAGGTCGCCGTCGCGCAGCGCGATGCGGTCGGACGTCGTCTGGAAGTCGAAGCCGTCGGCCGCGAGCTCGGCCGCGAAACGCTGCTCGTCATACCTCGCCGCCATCGTGACGTGGGCAATCACGTTCCGTACGTCCCACCCCTCACAGAGTGAGGGATGGGACCAGCCCTCCTCGTCAGGGGAGCGAGCGCGGCCGCGAGGGCTGCCAGCTCGGCGGCCACCAGCGGCTGGAGCCCGGTCATGACAGCACCTGGGTGAGCCGGACCTGGTTGCCGGACGGGTCGCGGAAGCCGGCGTCGATGCCGAACGGTCGCCGCTCCGGTGGCTCGGTGAACTCGACTCCGCGCTCCGTGAGCCGCGGAAGTCCCGCTCGACGTCGTCGGTGACCAGGAAGACCGGGCCGGCCAGCCCCTGGCTCATCGCAGCGCTGACGACGCCGATCTGGGCGTCGGTGAGGACGGGCGGCTCGGGCACCGCCATCAGGACCAGCTCGACGTCCGGCTGACCCGGTGGTCCCACCGTGAGCCAGCGAAACGAGCGCAGCTCGGCGAAGCTGGCGTCCGAGCGCAGCTCGAAGCCGACCTTCGCCGTCCAGAAGTCGAGGGCGACGTCCTGGTCGTGCACCCACAGGTTGACGCTCGAGATCCTCAGCACGCGTCGAACCTAGGCTGGCGGGGCCACCGCGTCTTCTCGAAAACTGCGCTTCTGCGGACGGCCATAGGTGCGCACCACGCACTCCGGGAGCGGCACCCGGTCGGCCGCGGCAGGGAAGGCCTCGCGGTAGGCGGTCGGGGAGCAGCCGTAGGTGCGGGTGAAGGACGAGGTGAAGCTGCCCAGGCTGGTGAGCCCGACCTCCGCGCAGATGCGCGCGACCGAGTGGTCGGTGTGGCGCAGCAGTGCTGCGGCCCGCTCGAGTCGACGGGTCAGGAGGTAGCCGTGTGGCGTGACGCCGAACGCGGCACGGAACCGGCGGCTGAAGTGCGCCGGGCTGAGGCCCGCGGCCCGGGCCAGGTCGGCCACCTCCAGCGGCTCGGCGTACGAGCGGTCTGCCAGGTCGCGGGCGCGGACCAGGTGCCGCTCGACCGGCGTCATCGTGACGGCCCCGGCGCCTCTAGCGCGGCGGCGAACCGGTCACCGAGGTCGCCCAGCCGCTCGACCGGCTCGTTGGCGAAGACGAGCCGGAGGTAGTTCTCGCCCGAGGGACCCCAACCGCTCATCGGCGTCGCTGCGACCCGGCCGTGCTCGAAGAGGCGCTGCGAGGCCTCGGCGGGGGTCAGGCCGAGTCGCGTCGTGTCGATCAGCAGCGACCACCCTCCGTCCGGGCGGACGACGGGGTAGTCGGCGAGCTGCGCCACGACGAGCTCGCTGCGGGCCTGCCAGGTGGCGGTCGCCGCGGCGACGTCCGCGTCGGCGTCCGGTGCGTCGAGGGCCGCGGCCACGGCCTGCTGGGCCAGCCCGACCTGGCAGACCACGTTGGTCATCCCGACCAGGGCGATGTCGGTGAGGATCGGCGCCGGCGCCACGACCCAGCCGACCCGCCAGCCGATCATCCGCAGCTCCTTCGACGCCGAGCCGACGGTGATGACCCGGTCGGCGAGCCCGGGGTGCGACGCGGGGTGGACCGGCGGCCGGCCGTCGAAGCGGAGCCGCTCCATCGCGGCGTCGTAGAGCACCCAGGCGCCGTGCCTCCGGACGGGCTCCGCCAGGGCGTCGAGGTGGCTCTGGTCGAGGACCATGCCCGTCGGCATCGCCGGTCCCATGAGCAGGACGGCGGCCGTGTGGGGGCCGACCGCCGCCGCGAGCCGCTCCGGATCGGTGCGCCACCCCTCGGCGGTGGGCTCGGCGGGCACGTGCACCGGCACGGCTCCCGCCAGCCGCACCCGGTTGACCAGCCCGGCGTAGATCGGGTCGGACAGCACGACCTCGGAGCCCGGCTCGCAGGTCGCGAGCAGGGCGTTCAGGATGCCGTTGAGACCGCCGGCCACGCTCACGCACTCGGTGGCGGGATCGTAGGCGTGGCCGCTGATGCGCGAGACGTGGGCCGCTGCGGCCGTCCGCAGCTCATGGTGGCCCTCGAACGGCAGGTAGCTGTTGGCCTCGTCCTCGTCGACGGCCCGCCGGGTCCGCTCGATGGCGACCTCGGGCGGCCGCAGGTCGGTGTCGAGGTTCTCCATCCGGAGCATGGTCGGGGTCGGCCGCCGCGTCCGCGCGGTCGCCCATCACGTTCACGCCGATGCCGGGGATGTGCGCCAGCCTGCTCACCGTCATGGGTCCAACTCTGCCCTGTCTCGCCCCATGCTGTCAGTGCTAGCATTGCCAGCATGGCAGCGATCACGGTGCGTCAGCTTCCCGACGAGGTGAGGCAGCGGTTGCGTGTTCGCGCGGCAGAGAACGGCCGGTCGATGGAGGCCGAGGTGCGGGAGATCCTGGTCAACGCGGTCGCCGAGGAGGAGCCGACAGTTGACCTGACCTGGGTGGAGGCGTTGATCGCGCTGGGTGAGGAGTACGGCGGGATCCATCTGGAGATCCCAGTGAGGGACGAGATCGCGACGCCGTGGGACTTCAAGCCGCGGTGATCGTTCTCGACACCAACGTGATCTCGGAGCTCCTGAAAGGTCCGACGGCGGATCCCCGGGTGGTGACGTGGGCGCGGTCCCTTCGGGTGCAACCGACCACGACTGCGCTGAACAGGGCCGAGCTCCTGTCGGGGGCCGCTGCCCTGCCCATGGGTCGCCGCCGAGACGAGATGGTCCGGAGGATCTCGGCTTCTCTCGCCGAGCTCGGTCCAGCCCTGCCCTTCACCACTGACTGCGCTCCCGCCTACGCGGAGACGGTGATCGCCAGGAGGCGGTCAGGCCGACCCATCGTCACGATGGACGCCCTGATTGCTGCTGTGGCGAAGGCCCACGACGCATCGATCGCCACCCGCGACGTTGAAGGCTTCACCGGCGTCGGTCTGACCGTCGTCGATCCATGGAGCGACTAGGGCATGCCCTGGTGGTGCGGAGCGAGTCCGGGGGTCTGTCGAGCTCGCCAACGGCAGCGAAGTGTCGTGCGGGCGGTCGAGGTTGCTGGCTGGCTGCTAGCGCCCGTTCACCAGAACGACTCGCGCAGCCGCTCCTGCGCGCCGTCCGCGGCCTCGATCCGGTCGAGGCCGAGGAGGGCCGCGCCGACGATCGGTGGCGCCTCGACCACCCGGGCCATGGCGAGCGGCGCCTGCGTCGGCGAGGAGCCGGGTCGATCTCGTCCATCAGCAGCGCGTGCCCGGCAGTGAGGACGCCGCCGCCGAGCACGCACGTCGATGGGCTCGCCGAGCACGCCCAGCCGGCGGATGGCGGTGCCGGCCAGGGCAACGACCTCCTCGGCCTGGCGGCGTACGACGTCGCCGCGACCGGGTCGCCGGCCGCCGGCCACGTCGAAGAGCACGCGGCGTGAGCTCCATGCACCGCTCCTCGGTGAGCGCGCCGAGGTGGACGGCCTCGATCAGCTCGGCCATCGACGCCAGCCCGAAGTGTCGCGGGAGCGCGGTGCGGAGCGCGGTGGCAGGGCCGCGGCCGTCCTCGCGCCCGCGCCGCCCACCACATCGCCTCCTGCCACAGATGGCCGCCGCCGCCCCAGTCGCCGGAGATGTGCCCGACGGCGGCGAACCGCACCGTCGTTCCGTCCGGCAGCACGCCGGTGCAGTTGATCCCGGCGCCACAGACCACCGCGACACCGCGCGAGGCGTCGAGGCCGGCGCGCAGCAGCGCGAAGGTGTCGTTGACGACCTCGCAGGAGGGCGCCCAGCCGGCGTCGGCGATCGCGGCCTCGAGGGCCTCGTGCTCGACCGGGAGGTCGGCGTTGGCCAGGCAGGCGGCCACGTGCCGGACCGTCGACCGAGCCGGCCCGCGCGACTGCGCCTCCGCCACCGCCGGCGCGATCCGCGACGGCGGCCGCGGCCGCGCCACGAGGTGCGGGCCGGAACGGCCCGCCGCGGGCGCTGCCCAGCAGCTCGCCGTCCGCGGAGACGACGCAGACGTCGGTCTTGCTGTTCCCGGCGTCGATGGCCAGGACGCGCAGTCCGATCAGGCCCACGGCAGGTGCTCCCGGTTGTGGGCGATCAGCCGGTCGGTGAGGCCCGTCGGCGAGGTCGACCTGGCCGACCAGCGGGTGCGCGAGCAGGGCCTCGAAGACCCGCTGCCGGCCGCCGTGCAGCGCGGCCTCGAGGGCCAGGTCCTCGTAGGCCGTGACGTGGGCGACCAGGCCGGCGTACAGCGGCTCGAGCGGAGTCCAGCGGCGACCGCGCGCACGCCGGCGCGCGTCCACCGACGCGGGGACCTCGATCACCGCGTCGTCGGGCAGGAAGGGGAGGGTCCCGTCGTTGCGCAGGTTCACGACGTGGGTCGACGCGGGCCCGTCGCCCAGGAGCGCCGCGGCCAGCTGCACCGCGGCCTCGGAGTAGAACGCCCCGCCGCGCTGGCCGAGCAGCTCCGGCTTCTCGTCGAGCGTCGGGTCGGCGTACAGCTCCAGCAGCCGGCGCTCGATCTCGGCCACCTCGGCGGCCCGCGACGGCGCGACGAGCTGCTCGCGGACGACCTCGTCGTGGGCGTAGAAGTAGCGCAGGTAGTACGACGGCACGACGCCGAGCGACCCAGCAGCTCCGGTCGGCAGCCCGACCGACGCGGCGATCTCCTCGGCATGCGCCTCCAGCAGCTCGGGCAGCCGGTCCACGCCGTCCACGCGCGCGGCGCGCTCCCAGGTCAGGTGGTTGAGCCCGACGTGGTCGAGCTCCAGCGACTCCGGCGGCACGCCGAGCACGCCGGCGAACCGGCGCTGGAAGCCGATCGCGACGTTGCACAGCCCGACCGCCCGGTGGCCCGCCTGGAGCAGGGCCCGGGTGACGATGCCGACCGGGTTGGTGAAGTCGATGATCCACGCGTCCGGGGCCGCGCTCGCGCACCCGCTCGGCGATGTCGAGCACGACCGGCACGGTCCGCAGCGCCTTGGCCAGCCCGCCGGCGCCCGGTCGTCTCCTGGCCGACGCAGCCGCACTCCAGCGGCCAGGTCTCGTCCTGGTTGCGCGCGGCCTGGCCGCCGACCCGCAGCTGGAGCAGCACCGCGTCGACCCCGTCGAGCGCCGGCTCGAGGCGTGGCCGAGGTGACCAGCCGGGTCGGGTGACCCGAGCCGGGCCAGGATCCGCCGCCCGACGCCGGCGACCAGCTCGAGCCGCTCGGCGGCGGGGTCGACGAGCACCAGCTCGTCGACCGGCAGCACGTCGCTGCAGCCGGCCGAGCCCGTCCACCAGCTCCGGGGTGTACGTCGACCCGCCGCCGACCACCGCGAGCTTCATCCGTGGTCATCCCTTGACTCCCGTCAGCGTGACGCCCTCGATGAAGGCCTTCTGGGCGAAGAAGAACAGCGCGATCACCGGCGCCATCACCAGCAGGGTGGCGGCCATGGTGAAGTTCCAGTTGGTGTGGTGGGCGCTCTTGAACGTGCTCAGCCCGTAGCTGAGCGTCCAGGCGCCCGGGTTCTCGCTGGCGTAGATCTGCGGCCCGAAGTAGTCGTTCCAGCAGTAGAAGAACTGGAACAGCGCCACCGCCGCGATGGCCGGCCGGCACATCGGCAGCACCACCCGCAAGAGCACCTGGAGCTCGCCGGCGCCGTCGACCTTGGCGGCGTCGAGGTACTCCCGCGGCACGGTGACGAGGAACTGCCGCAGCAGGAAGATCGAGTACGCGTCGCCGAAGGCCAGCGGCACGACGAGCGGCCACAGGGTGCCGGTGAGGTGCAGCTGCTTGGCCCACACGAGGTACATCGGGATGATCACGACCTGCGGCGGCAGCATCATCGTCGCGATCACCATCATCATCGCCAGCTGGCGGCCGCGGAACCGGAAGTGCGCCAGTGCGTAGGCGACCGGGATGCTGGAGACCAGGGTCAGCGCGGTGCCCGCCACGGCGTAGATCAGGGTGTTGCGCCACCAGGTCGGGAAGCCGGGCGTGTGCCAGACGTCGGTCAGGTTGTGCCACTGGAACGGGTGCGGCCACAGGTCGCGGGTCAGCGACTGCTCGTCGGTCATCACCGCGGTGAGGGCGACGAAGACGAAGGGCAGGACGAAGAACGAGCGCACAGGCGATCGCGAAGGCGTGCACCGCCACCCACTCGAGCCTGGCGGCTCGTCGCCGGGCGTCATCAGCGTCACCCCCAGGAAGACGCTGCCACGGCGCATGAGGACGGCGGCGAAGGCCATGCTCAGCGCGAACAGCACCAGCGCGATCACGCACGCGGCCCCGATGTCGAACCGCTGGAAGCCGAGGTTGTAGACGAGCTGGGGAAGCGTGAGCGTGGACTTGTCGGGGTAGCCGGGCTCGAACTGCTGCCCGGAGCCCTGGATGTGCCCGCTGGCGACCTCGCCCGGCCACGATCGGCTGCGTGTAGTACTGCATGGTCGCGATCACGCCGGTGACCACCGAGAAGCCCACGATCGGCCGCAGGTGGGGCAGCGTCACGTAGCGGAACCGGCCGACCGCGCCGGCGCCGTCGAGGTCGGCGGCCTCGTAGAGCTCCTTGCGGTACGTCGAGCAGGGAGGCCATGAAGATCACCATCAGGTCGCCGATGCCCCACAGCGCGAGCAGGGTGAGCGCCGGCTTCGACCAGGCCGGGTCGTTGAACCAGCCCGGCTCGGGCAGCCCCAGCCTGCCCAGGATCGTGTTGACCGGGCCGGTGCCCGGGTTGAGCAGGAAGACGAAGGCGAGGGTGCCGGCCACCGGGGGAGCGAGGTAGGGCGCGTAGAAGAAGCGTCCGCAACAGGCCGGCACCGCGCTTGATCCGGACCACGAGCATGCCGACGGCCGAGACCGAAGACGACCCGCAGCGTGACCATGACCACCACGAACCACAGCGTGTTGCGCAGCGCCGGCCAGAAGAACGGGTAGTCGCGGAAGACGAACCGCCAGTTCTGCAGGCCGTCGAAGGTCGGCGGGCTGAACCCGTTGTAGTGGGTGAAGGAGAAGTAGAACGTCGAGAGCAGCGGGTAGATGAAGAACAGCCCGGTGCCCGAGCAGCCACGGCGAGAGGAACGCGAGGTTGCGCAGCGTCTCCCGACGTCGCCGGCTCCGCGCCGTGACCGACCGGGGCTCGGTCCGGCGCGGGCCGCCGCCGTGGTGGTCGTGCGTCACGAGGGCCCGTCCGCCTGGCTGTCCCTGCGCCGCTACTTGCTCTGGTCGATGTCGGTGTCGATCTGGCTCGCCGCCCCGCTCGAGCCCGGCCTGCAGGTCCGACTGCTTGCCGGACTCGTAGTCGTAGCCGACGTCCTGGAGCGTGAGCTGGTAGGCGCCGCCGTTCGGGCTGGCCGGCGTGGTGTTGCTGCTCGGGGTTGGACGCGATGTCGATGAAGGTCTGCAGTCGCCGGGTCCTGGCTGACGTCCGGCGAGGCGAGCGCGTCGAGGGTCGAGGGCACGTTGTGGATCGCGTTGGCGAAGTCCACGACCGCCTTGGTGTCGGTGGTCAGGAACTGGACGAACCGCCACGCGGCGTTCTGCTTCTGCGCTGGTGCTGGCGATGCCGACGATGGTGCCGGTGATGTAGCCCTTGCCGTAGCTGTCGGCCTGGTCGTCGGGCACCGGGAACGGCGCCACGCCGAAGTTGAGGTCGGGGGCGTCGTCGGCGATCATCCCGGCCCGCCACTCGCCGTCGATCGCCATCGCGACCTGGCCGGTCATGAACGGGTTCTTGGCGCCGAACTCGTCACCGAAGGTCGCGCGGTACTTCTCGAGCTTGTCGAAGCCGCCGAGCTTGTCGACCAGCGCCTTCTGCCAGTCCATCGACTGCCGCGAACGCCGGGTCGGTCGCCGACGTTCGACTTCCCGTCGGCGTTGAAGTACGTCGGCGACCACTGGGCGGCGAAGTGCGAGATGCTCGACTCGTAGCCGTGGTAGTCCGGCATGAAGCCGAGCTGGGAGTAGCCGTCGCCGTCGGTCTTGGTCAGCTTGACGGCGTCCGCGTCGAACTCCGACATGGTCTTGGGCGGCTCGGCGATGCCGGCCGCGGCGAACGCGTCCTTGTTGTAGTAGAGGCCGTAGGCGTCGCTCGAGCAGGGGAAGCGCGCACTGGTTGCCGTCGTACTGGGTGTACTGCAGCTGGGCCGGCGGGAACGTCGTGGCCGGGTCGATCCCGGACTTCTCCATGAACGGCGTCAGGTCGACGAAGGCGCCCGACGTGCAGAACTGGCCGACGTTGTCGGTGGTGAACGACGAGACCACGTCGGGTGCGGACGAGCCGCCGGCCCGCAGCGCCTGGTTGATCTTGTCGTCGGTGATGTTGCCGACGACCTTCACGTGGATGTTGGGGTTGGCGTTCTCGAACGCGTCGATCGTCTGCTGGATCGCCGCGACCTCGCTGTCCGCGCTCCAGCCGTGCCAGAAGGTGATCGTGACGTCCGCGTCCGGGTTGTCGCTGTTGCCGCCCTCGGAGGAGCCGGTGCAGGCGCTGACCGCGAGGGGCAGCGCGAGGGCGGCCGCGACTGCGACCAGCCGGCGGCGAGTGGGTCGTGTTCATGGTTCTCTCCTGGTGACGGGCCGGGCTGGCGTCGGTGCGGCGTTGGATGGTGTCGAAGACCTCGTTGCGGGTCGCGGCGAGGGCGGTGTGCAGGGCGCCGGCGAGCACCGGGTGCTCGGTGACGCCGGCGAGCTCCAGGCGGGGGCGGGTCAGCGCCAGCGACCCGACCTCGTCGGCGATCAGGTCGCGCAGCCGGGTGCCGCCGGCGGTGAACAGGCCGCCGGCCAGGACGACCAGCGACGGGTCGACCACGGAGACCACCGCGGCGATGCCGAGCGCGAACCGCTCGGCGAGCGTGGCCAGCAGCTCGTCGCCCGGCGCCGGGCGTCGTCGAGCGCCTCTGGTGACCGCGGCCTGCGGCGTGCTCGGCCCGCAGCCCGAGCGACCGGGCCAGCGCAAGCACCGCGCGGCCGCCGGCCAGCTCCTGGAAGCCGCCGGCGTTGCCGCGGCGTACGTCGCGGACCAGCGGGGTGCCGGGAAGCGGCAGGAAGCCGACCTCCCCGGCACCGCCGGTGGCGCCCCCGTGGACCCGGCCGTCGATGACGACGGCCGCGCCCAAGCCCTTCGTCCGCCCACAGAAGGACGAAGTCCTGGACACCCTCGGCCAGCCCCGACCGCATCTCGGCGATGGCGGCCAGGTTGACGTCGTTGGCGACCTCGAAGGGCGATGCCGACGCGCCTCGGCCAGCCGGTCGAGCAGGTGCGGGTCGTGCCAACCGGGCAGGTGCCGCGCGTAGCGCAGCTGCCGGGTGCCGGGGTCGAAGGCGACCGGGCGTGCCGATGGCGAGCCGGTGCAGCCGGCGGCGGTCGATCCCGGCCGACGCGGCGGCACCGTCGAGCGCGTGCAGCACGTGCGTCGCACGGCGTCGGGGCCGGCCTTGCGGGGGGTCCTGAGCTCGTAGTCGCCGACCGTGCGCCCGGCGATGTCGGCGACGGCGGCGAGGACCCGGGTCGGGGTGACGTCGAGCGCCGGCGACGTAGCGCCGCGTCCGGGTTCACCGCGTAGAGCTGGGCGCGGGCCCCGGGCCGCCGCTGGGTGTTGCCGCTGGTGATCACCAGCCCGGCGTCGGCGAGCCGGGTGAGCAGCTGCGCCGGCGGTCGGCTTGGACAGCCCGGTCAGCTCGCCCAGCTGGGTGCGGGACAGCGGGCCGTGCTCGAGCAGCAGGTCGAGGGCGGCGCGGTCGTTGATGCCGCGCAGCAGGCTGGGGGTGCCGGGGTTCACGTCGTCGCTCCTGCGGAGGCTGAGCTGGGCGGCGCCGGCGAGGATCGCCGCGCGCGGTCATGTCGAGGGCGGGCTCGTCGGTCTGCCAGGCGCGGACGTCGTCGACGTACCGGCTGCCCTGCCCGTCGAACGCGGCGTAGCGCCGGCCGGGAGCAGTGCCTCATCCCGTCCTGGAAGCCACCCGAGAGCCGCCCGTCGAAGTTGCCGGCGCCGTTGGGTCCGTTGACCACGGCGCCGAGGTCGGGGGCGTGCGCGAGGTTGGCGACCTGGTGCTGCATGCAGCGTGGGTACGACGAGCCGATCGCCGACCATGGCGCTGACGCCCCAGGGGTTGCCCCCGAGCAGCCAGGTGCGCACCCCGGTGGCGAAGGCCGCGGAACCGCGTGGCTGCCGCGTGAGCCGCTCGTACAGCGCCGCCGTCGCGACCAGCCCGAAGCTGTGGCTGTTGGCGTCGAACTCGGTGACGTCCACCGGCGCGCCGAACGCGTCGTGCGCGCGCGTGGCGGACGCCGATCTGCAGCTGGCGGGCCAGGTCCTTGACCAGCTGCTGGCGGGTGACCTCGAGGGTGCCGTGCGGCACCTCGGCCATCGCGTCGGCGAGGCTGGCGTGGGCGAGCGCGCCCACGTCGTAGAGGTTGAGGGTGTCGGTCGAGCGGACCTGCAGGTAGTGCTTGGCCCAGTGGGCGGCGTCGGCGAGGTAGGCCGCGCCGCGAGCTCGCCCAGCTGCTGGGCGGCGCGGGCGATCTCGGCGGCGCCGAGCTCCATGTCGTCCTGCCAGACCGACTCGGGGTAGAAGGCGTGGGGGAGTGCGGTGACCAGCGGCTTCGGGGGAGTGGCGGTGGCGGCACGGGCGTAGAGCGCCTGCGCCTTGTGCGAGCAGCGCGAGCGCCCTGGCCGGGTCCGGCCTCGTGCTGGGACGCCGAGCGCGAACGCCGCCGAGACCCGGCCGGCGAGGTTCGGGCTGATCGGCTGGCCGGCCGGCGCGGCGTCGAAGACCGGCCGGTGCGCGACGTAGCGGTGCTGCGGGTCGGTGTCGTGGTCGTCGGCCTCGGGCAGCCGCCACAGGTCGTGGTCGCCGGCGAAAGTGCCCTGCTTGTTGCCCGAGCCGATGCCGACCTGCAGGTGCAGGGTGCCGCGTCGACTCGTCCCACATCTTGTCGAGCCAGGCGAGGCCGTAGCGCGCCTCGGCGAGCAGCGGCTGCGGTGCCTGGGCGCCGAGCAGCCGGGCGCTGGTGAAGAGGACGACGTCGTTGTACGCCGTGGAGTGGGTGAACTTGAGGTAGTCGCCGGCGTCGGCCCAGCCGCCCTCGACGTCGACCGGACCGCCGATCCTGGTCAGGTCGGGGTCGGTGATCAGGTCCTCACCCCTGCACCATGTGCGGCCAGGCGTAGACATCGGCGGCGGCGTCGTTGAGGTGGGCGGGCTTGCGGTCGCAGCGGACCGGCGACCTGGTCGTCGCCGTCGCGCTGGCCCTGGTCGAACGCGACGCCGTAGTCGACCATCGGCGCGTAGAGCTCGTCGGGCACTCGCGATCCGGAAGCGCGGCGAGGCGACGTGGACCGCGCCGCGACGTGACGACCCGGTAGCGGCCCTTCGCGTGCAGCGCGCGAGAGGTCGAGCCGGTAGACGTCGGGGAACCGGCGCGCTCCAGCTGCCGACCGGCGTGCTCGGGACGGTGCCTCGGAGGAAGACCCGGCCGTCCCTTGCCGACCACCGCGAACGTCGTGTGCCCGAGCGGGCGCGGAGGCCATCAGCGTGGCCGTCTTGGTCTCGCGGGGCAGCCAGCCCTGCTGGTTGACCCGCACCTCGGCCCGGACCGTGGGTGCGGAGGCCGGCGCGGGCGCGGCCGGCACGAGCGCGAGCAGCGCCGTGACAAGCGCGAACGCGAGCCCTCGAATGCCTCTTGCCATCGTCCCCACCAGATAGATAGGAAACTTTCCTATTGGTGGGCGATACTGGCAAAGGGCGCCTCGGCTCCGCAAGACCCCCCGCGGGGCCGACTGGGTACGGTCCCGGGATGAGCGACGAGGAGCGCATCGTCAGCGCCAGCCGGGTCGTCGAGGCGACGCCGGAGGAGATCTTCGAGCTGATCGTCGATCCGGCCCGGCAGCCGGAGTGGGACGGCAACGCCAACCTCGGCTCTGCCGAGCCGGGCCAGCGGGTGCGGGCCACCGGCGACGTCTTCACCATGACTCTGACCGGGGGACAGGTCCGGGAGAACCACATCGTCGACTTCGAGGAGGGCCGCCGGATCGCATGGCGGCCGGCCGACGTCGGCGCCGAGCCGGCCGGGCACGAGTGGCGATGGGAGCTGGAGCCGCACGACGGCGGCACCCTGGTGACCCACACCTATGACTGGACGCAGCTCACCGACGAGAACCGCTTCCGCCGGGCCCGGGCCACGCTGCCCTTCGCCCTGACCTCCTCACTGAACCGGTTGGCCGACGCGGTGGAGCAGGACTCGATGGAGCTGCCCGCGCTGTTCGCCGGCATCTCGGTCGCCGACTATTCCGCCGCGCAGGAGTGGTACGAGCGCCTGTTCGGCCAGCCGCCGTCGTTCCACCCCAACGACCACGAGGCGGTGTGGGAGGTCGCGCCCGGGCGGTCCGTCTACGTCGAGGAGCGCCCCGAGCACGCCGGACACGCGCTCGCGACGCTCTTCGTCGACGACCTGGCCGAGCGGGTCGACGGCATCTCCACGCGGGGGATCGAGCCGCACCTCGACGAGACCTACGACAACGGCGTGCGCAAGGTGACCTATCGCGACCCTGAGGGCAACGAGGTCGGCTTGGGAGGCTGAGCCCTCGGCCGGGGCGCCAAGGGTGAATCCCGTACTGGTACCATTTTGGTATGTCCACGCAGATCGCCGTGCGCCTGCCCGATGACCTCGTCGCCTACGTCGACGGCCTGGTGCATGGGGGCGCAGGTTCACGCGCGGCAGTCGTCACCCGCGCCCTGCGTCTCTACCAGCAGCAGCTGAGCGGCGAGCGCGACGCGCGGATCCTCGAGGAGTCGGGGGACTACGACGAGTTCGATGAGCTGGTCGGCCACTCGTCGATCGAGGACTGATGCGCGACATCCACATCGCTCACCTCGACAAGGCGCGTCCGGTCGTCGTGCTCACGCGTGAACCGGTGCGTCCCGCGATGCGGCGCGTGACCGTTGCCCCGATCACCACCACCGTCAAGGGCCTCAGTACGGAGGTGTCGGTCGGACCCGCCAACGGACTGGACCAGGAGTGCGTCGTCAGCTGCGACAACATCATCACGATCGACAAGGGCGCGCTCGGGCGCCACATCGGCTTCCTCTTCGAGCGACAGGAGCGCGACCTCACAGCCGCGATCGTCAACGCCTTCGCGCTGCGGACGGACGACCTCGGCTGACGACTAGGGCGTGTCCCGTAATTCATGGCGGCGCCGGACGACGCCCAGATCACGCCCTGGCGGCGTCGCCGACACTTCGAAGACGCCCAGTCTGCGCGCGTGCCGGCGACTGGCCATGCCGCACCTGGACGACGCCGGCATCCACCAGCAATTACGGGACACGCCCTAGTGGCGGTTGCGCAGCTTCACGACCACCAGGGTGGCCACCATCGTCGCGACCAGCAGGAACACCAGGCTGAGCCAGACCCAGTCGGCGCCTCCGTGCGTGCCCCAACCCTCGCTGAAGCCGTCCCACTTCATCACCATCACCTGCCGTCTCACCGGGAGTGCCTCCACCTCCCTTGATAGTGGAAGAAGAGGGGAGTGAGACAGCGGGGAAGGTCCCCCCAGCGCGTGCCCTTGGGCCCGGTCGCGATCAGCTCGGCTCGGCCAGGAAAGGGCGTACCTCGACCTTCCGGTTGCATGCCCTCGAGCCCTCAGCGGCCAGCCTGAGCGCGACGTCGAGGTCGGGAGCCTCGATGATCCAGAAGCCGACGAGATACTCCTTGGTCTCCACGAACGGGCCGTCGGTGAAGATCGCCTCGTCGCCGCGGTTGTCGATGACGGTGGCGACGCTGGGAGCCGCGAGGCCGCCGGCGAACAGCCACTGGCCGTCGGCCCGGAGCCGGTCGTTGAACACGTCGATGGCTGCTTGCTCGGCCGGCGTAGCCGTGCCGGTGTCGTCGTCGACGATCACGGAAACCAGGTACTGCATCTCGGCTCATCTCCTGCGGACTCGGACCCCCCGTGTGGGCGGTCGCTCACCTCTGCCACGAACGCCGCCACCTCGGCGCGACACATCCTGACGGATCCGGGGGATCGACCCCAGTCCCTACCTCTACGTGTGTTGACATAATGTCGCTTATCGGCGACTTGGCGGGAGCCGTGGAAAGGGGTGGTCGTCGTCGCCCTGGTGCGCTCAGCTGGCCGGTCCGTCGTGCTGACGAACCCAAGCCCCGCGGCCGTCCCGGTGCTCCGCTGCCAGAGTTCTGTGAGAGCGATTCTGAGCGAAGCTCGCTCTGGTCAGTCGCTCCGAGAACGGCGCCGGCGGCTCACGAGTCGGCTTGCCTGGTGCGTGCAGGCCGACATAACGTCCCTCCCCTCCAGCGGGGACCCCATCCGGAGCGGACCCTGTTTAATATTCCTTGACGAGAATATGCGTAGTGGGGAATACTGCGGCCCATGGATGCTCTACTCACCGCGCTGGCCGATCCGGCGCGCTGGCGGCTGGTGACCCTGCTGGCCGAGCGGCCCCGTCCTGTCGGTGTGCTCGCCCAGCTCGCGGGCGCGCGGCAGCCGCAGACGACCAAGCACCTGCAGACGCTCGAGCGGGCGGGGATCGTCTCCTCGCAGCGCTCCGGGCAACGGCGGATCTACTCGCTGCGGTCGGCTCCGTTGAGGGAGCTGGCAGCCGCGCTGAGCCTGCTCGCCGACGACGTCGACCGGCCCGGAGGCGCCACGGAGACCTTCGGGCAGTACGCGCTCGGCGTGCAGGCCGAGCGGCTCGCGGCTGTGGACGCCGGGTGGGCCGACGGTCGCACGTTCGAGTTCCGGCGCTCGTTGGCCGCACCACCAGCGCTCGTCTGGCGCCATCTCGCCGAGCCGGCCCTGGTCGCCTCCTGGTGGACCCCGGACGACCTGCGGGTCTCCGACCTTGTCTTCGAGGCCGAGCCGGGCGGTCGGATCGCCCTGGAGTATCGCGACCGC
Source organism: uncultured Actinomycetota bacterium (assembly GCA_963793315.1). Lineage (GTDB taxonomy): Bacteria > Actinomycetota > Actinomycetes > Propionibacteriales > Nocardioidaceae > Nocardioides. Next base: position 158,156 of record CAWBZR010000013.1, read on the forward strand.
GAGGACACCGAAGGGTCCGACGTGGTCGTCGGACGCGCCGAGGGAGTGGTCGACGAGGTGGTGGTCGACGAGCGGCTCGCCTACCGGTCCTCCCCGGTGCTGCCGGACGGCAGCCCGGCGTTCACGGCGTACGTCGAGCTCATCCTCCGGCCGACGCGGACCGGCACCGACCTCGGGGTGCGCCATCGCATCACCGGCAGCAAGACCGACTCCGCCGACTTCATTGCCGGTATCGAGCTCGGCGTCAGCCAGAGCCTCGACAAGCTCGCGGCGGACCTCGCCGCGGATCCAGACAACGCAGCACACAAGACAGACACGAGGAGCACGACGTGACACAGCAGCACAGCGGCCGCAGGGTCGTCGCCAACATCGCCCTCTCCCTCGACGGCCACTACGCCGCGCCGGACAACCCGGTCGACATGAGCTGGGTGGTGCCCTACGCCGTCACCGACGTCGCCCGCGACCACCTGACCAGGCTGTGGGAGCCGGCGACCACCGGGGTGATGGGCCGGGTGAACGCCGAGGGGTTCCTCGGTTTCTGGCCCACTGTCATCGACATGGAGGGCGCCGACCCGCGTGACGTCGGCTTCGCGAAGTGGCTGGTCGACGTCGACAAGGTGGTGTTCTCCTCGAGCATCCACGAGACGCCCTGGGAGCGGACCAGGATCGTCGACGAGCCCGTACCCGAGACGATCGCGGCGCTCAAGGAGACTCAGGGTGGTGACATCTGGGTGCTCTCGAGCGCCAGCGTCGTCAAGCCGCTGCTGGCCGCCGACCAGGTCGACCGGCTGGCCCTCATGGTGGCACCGGTCTTCCTGGGCGGCGGCCCCAGGATCTTCGACGACGGCCTGCCGGCCGGCCAGTGGGATCTGGTCAACCAGGCCGCCGGCGACCTGGGCGAGCTGAGCCTGGTCTACGACCGGGTCCGCTGAGGTCGACGTCAGCAGGGGGGGCGGTGGCTTGGCAACCGCTATCCACGGGGACAACGGTTACTGGCCCACCGCCACCCTGTGGACAGGCGTTGCCCTCCCACCGCTCCCCTGCCCCTCCGGATGGCGTTCGCGGGCGAACCCGACGGTGGCGACCGCCACGGCCAGGCCGGCCAGCACGGCGATGAACGCGAAGGCCTGGTGGAAGCCGCCCAGTCCCGAGCCGGACACCAGCACGGTCGACACGACCGCGACGCCGGCGGCGCCGCCCACCTCGCGCATGGTCTCCACGAGGCCGGAGGCCAACCCCGTCTCCGCCTCGGCGACGCCGGACAAGGCCCCGATCTGGAGGGCGGGGCTGCAGAGCCCGAAGCCGATGCCGACGAGCAGGAACGCCGGCAGCAGGTCGACGACGTAGCTCGCCTCGGCGGGCACGCGGGTCAGCCACAGGGTCCCGAGCGTGACGGCCGAGAGCCCCGTGACCAGCAGCCACCGAACCTGCACCCGGGCGGCCAGCCGGGCGCCGATCATGGCGGTCGGGAACACGGTCATCGTGGTGCTGAGCCACGCCAGGCCGGTCCTGGTCGGTGAGTAGCCGAGCGCCTGCTGCATCAGCAGCGAGCCGATGAAGATGAACGCGAGGAGCGCGGCGAACGCCAGGAAGGCTGCGACGTTCGCGGCGACGAGCCTGCGGTTCCTGAGGATGGCGGCCGGCACCAGGGGCGCCTCCGATCGGGCCTCGATCCGCACGAACGCCGCGAGCAGGACTGCGGCAGCAGCGAACAGCCCCAGCGCCGCGCCGGAGACCAGCCCGTGGTCGGCGGCGTGGTGCAGGGCGTAGACGAGCACCAGCAGCCCGGCCGTCACTGTGCTCGCCCCGCTGAGGTCGAGCCGGTTGTGGCGGTCCTGTGGCCGGTCGGCCCCGAGCAGCGCGAGAGCGAGCACGACGGCCGTGGCGCCGACCGGCACGTTGATGAGGAACGCCCAGCGCCAGCCGGGGCCGGCGGTCAGCAGCCCGCTCGCGACCACCCCCACCGAGCCGGCCACTCCCCCGACGGCACCGAAGATGCCGAGCGCGCGGTCGCGCTCCTGGCCTTCGGCGAAGGTGACAGCCAGCAGCGACAGCGCCGCCGGGGCGACGAGCGCGGCACCGAACCCCTGTGCGGCCCGGGCGGCGATCAGGAGCCCGGCGCCCTGAGCGGCCCCGGCCACGAGCGACGCGGCCGTGAAGGTCGCCATCCCGGACACGAAGATGCGTCGGCGACCGACGTGGTCGGTCAGCCGCCCGCCGAACAGGAGGAAGCCACCGAGCACGAGGCCGTAGGCGACCACGACCCACTGCGAGGCGCTGGGAGTCACGCCGAGGTCGCGCTGGATCGACGGCACGGCGACGTTCACGATGGCGGTGTCGATGCCCACCATCGCCATCGCCGCGCACGCGAGCGCGAGCACGAGCCCCCGCCTCGTGGTGTGGGTGGTGCTCCTGAGCTTCCTGAGACGTGACATGGGCCGTTCCTCCGTCTGGTCGGTGTGTCCCACCGACGAAGGAGAAGACCCCACATCGACACCGCGGCCGAGAAACTTCCGGGTGCGGCCTCTGCGCAGGTCAGAGGCGGTGGAGGCGGTCCTGGAGGTAGCGCCGGTCGGCGTCCGCCGTCGCGAGCTGCAGCGCCTGCTCGTACGCCGTGCGGGCCTCGGTCGTCCGCCCGGCCCGGCGGAGCAGGTCGGCCCGGGTGGCCGGCAGCAGGTGGTAGCCGTCGAGTCGCCCGGACGCCGCCAGCTCGTCGACCAGGACGAGGCCGGCCGGGATGCCGTCGGCCATGGCCACGGCCACAGCCCGGTTGAGCTCGACGACCGGCGAGGGGGCGATCCGGGTCAGCTCGGCGTAGAGGACCGCGATCTGTGGCCAGTCGGTCGCCTCCGCGTCGACAGCCGTCACGTGGCAGGCCGCGATGGCTGCCTGGACCTGGTAGGGACCGCCGCGCCGCAGCGCCAGCGCCCCGTCGAGCACGGCGACCCCCTCGGAGATCAGCTCGCGATCCCACCGCGACCGGTCCTGGTGCTCGAGGGTCACCAGCACGCCGCCGTCGGTGCGGGTGGCGCGGCGGGCCTCGTGGAGCAGCATCAGCGCCAGCAGGCCGCCGGCCTCGGCCTCCTGGGGCAGCAGCCGCACCAGCACCCGGCCGAGGTGGATGGCCTCGGCGGTGAGCGAGCGGCGTCCGTCGTGCTCGTCGTAGCCCTCGTTGAAGATCAGGTAGAGGACCGCGAGGACCGCGCCGAGCCGCTGCGGCATCACCTCCACCGGCGGGACGCGGTAGGGGATGCCGGCCTCGGCGATCTTGCGTTTGGCCCGCACCAGCCGTTGGGCCATCGTGGGCTCGGGGACGAGGAAGGCCCGGGCGATCTCGGCGGTGCTGAGGCCGGCGAGGGTCCGCAGGGTGAGCGCGACCCGGGCCTCGAAGGGCAGCGCCGGGTGGCAGCAGGTGAAGATCAGCCGCAGCCGCTCGTCGGGGATCTCCCCCACGGCCGTCTCGTCGGGGTCGCGCCCGAGAACGGCGAGCTGGCGCAGCTTGGCCCGTCCCGTTGCGTCACGCCTGCAGCCGGTCGGTGGCGCGGTTGCGCGCGGTGGTGGTGAGCCAGGCACCGGGACTTCTGGGCACGCCGTCGCGGGGCCAGGTCGCCAGGGCGGCGGCGAACGCCTCCTGCGTGCACTCCTCCGCCAGGTCCCAGTCGCCGAACAGCCCGATCAGGGTGGCGACCAGCTGTCCCCACTCGTCGCGGTAGGCCGCCTCGACGGCGTGGCGCACGTCTTCGTCGGCCGACGTCACTCCCAGACCGGACGGATCTCGACGACGCCGCGGCGCGCGTAGGGATGCTTCGAGGCGATCTCGATGGCGTCGTCGAGGTCGGCGCACTCCAGGATCGTGATGCCCCCGACGAAGTCCTTGGTCTCGGCGAACGGCCCGTCGGTGACCAGGACCTCGCCCTCCCGGACCCGGACGCTGGTCGCGTGTGACGAGGGCCGGAGCCGGGCGCCGCCGAGGGAGGTGCCTCGCTGGTCCAGGGCCCTCTGGTATTCGTCATGGACGGGGTCGACGGCCAGCTCCTCGTGGCTGGGCGGATCCACCTCGTCGTCGCAGATCAGGAGCACGTACTTCATGCCACGAGTCTCGCACCGGTCGGCGACACCGAGCGGCGACGTCAGGAGCAGAGCCCCGCGGCCGCGAGGTCGTCCGCGTCGGCGCCCACCTCGCCGGACGGGTCTGGCGGTGATGTTTCGCCGCTCGTCGGCGCGTCGGTCGTCGTAGGGACGTCGCCCACGCCGATGGAGCCGTCGCGCAGGGACCCAGCGGCTGGTCGAGCCAGATCCGCTCCCAAAGCGTCTTCGCCTCCGGCAGCCACTCGACGCGCCCGGGCCGGGCGACGGAGAGCTGGTTGGGCACGGTGATGAAGCGGATCCGGCTCGGGCCGATGTCCTTGAGCTGGAGGCCGAGCTCAGCGAGCACCTTGACGTTGGGGATGTCGGTGGTCAGCGACTTGGTGGCGGCGTTGAGGAACCGCACCAGCTGGTCGACGCGGGCCAGCTTGCCGCTGTCGATGACCTGCTCGGCGAGCGCGGCGATGAACGCCTGTTGCCGCTTGATCCGGCCGAGGTCGGTGCCGTCGCCGACGCCGTAGCGGATCCGGATGTAGTCGAGCGCCTCGTCGCCGTGCAGCGTGTGCACGCCGGCCGGGATGTCGATGTCGCCCTTGTCGCTGTGGAGGTCCTCGGGCACGCAGACCTCGACGCCGCCCACGGCGTTGACCATGTCCTTGAAGTTGCTGAAGTCGACGACGACGTAGTTGTCGACCCGGATGCCGGTGACCTGCTCGAGCTGGCGCTGGGTGCAGGCCGGCCCCCCGACCGAGAACGCCGCGTTCCACATCGCGCTCGCTTCGCCGGGGATCGTGTCGCCGTCCGCCGTGTAGCAGTCGGGGCGATCGACGAGGGAGTCACGCGGGATCGAGATGCCGTACGCCGACTCGCGGTCGGCCGCCAGGTGGACCAGGATCGTGGTGTCCGAGCCACCGCCGGTCTCCTGGTCGAGGTGGCAGCCGTCGCAGTCGCGCGAGTCGGACCCCATCACGAGGATGTTCAGCGGGTCGTGCGGCCCCTCGACCTCGGGCATGTCGGGCCGGTCCGGCCCGATCTGCTCCGGGGGGAACGGTTCGACGCGCATGTTCCCGTTGAGGTGGCGGTAGAAGAACGCCACCGACAGCCCCGTGACCAGACCGAGGGCCAGCACCGCCACGATGAGCACCCGCGCGACCTTCGCGCCCCTCCGAGCTGGGGTACAGACGACGTTCGGCTCCCACCATGCGAAGCAGGACGCTCCCCGGTGCCGAAAGGTTGCGAGCCCTCGGAACCAGGCCCATCCATGAATCCAGGCTCAGGCGGCCACCTTGCGGGGCCGGCCCGGGCCGCGCTTCATCGCGACGATGGCGCCGTCGACCAGGATCTGGCCACCCCAGACCCCGTGCGGCTCACCACGCTCCAGTGCATCGGACAGGCAGCTCTGCCGGACCGGGCAGGCTGCGCAGAGCTCCTTGGCCAGGTCGAGCGCCCGACCGTCGGTCTCGAAGAACAGCTCCGGCCGGCGCTGGCACGGTAACGGCAACACGGTTTCGGACTCCCTATCTCTGCGGCCTGAGGTAGTTCAGGCTCGCCGTCTGAGGTAGGCCGAGACATCGAGCGCGGCGACCAGGCCCTCGAGCGACGGCGCTCGCTCGATGGGGCTGCTGGTGCAGACGGCCGGGGAGAGGTTCATCGTACCGCTGCCCGCGGTCATGGAGAACGTGGAACTGCATCGCGGACAGCGGCTGCAGAACAACGGGCGGAACCTGCTGGCGGTACGCGGCGAACAGGTCCCGTACGTGGATCTCCGCCGGATGTTCGGCATTGCCGGGAACGCGCCCGAAGTCGAAAAGGTGGTGATCGTCAGGCACGGCGAGGAGCGGGTGGGGCTGGTGGTGGAGCGGGTGCTTGGCACGCACCAGACCGTCATACAGTCGCTGGGCAAGTTCTACAAAAACGTAGAAGTGGCTTCGGGAGCAACCATCATGGGCGACGGACAGGTCGCGCTCATCCTGGATATCGCGGCGGTGGTGCGGTATGCGGAACGCGAGTGGCGGACAGGATCGCCGGCCGAGTGGACAGAAGCTGGGGACGCGGTCGCCTGCTGAGGCGCGCCGCGGAGCGGGAGCGCCTATTACCGACGCTGGCCGCACGCAACAAGGGAATCAGAAAGGGACATCGAAATGAAGAATTGGAAGATCGGGGTCCGGATGACAGCCGGTTTTGGAGCGGTCATTTTCGTGGCCATGGCGTTGGGCGCGTTTGCTTACAGCCGCGTGATGTCGATCGACAAGAGCGCGGTCGTGGTTACGACGGACGCACTGCCGGGGGTGTATACCATGGGGCAAGTGCAGAGTAACGTCAACCGGATATTCGCTCTGCTGTTTCAATACACGCTGGCGCCCGATAAATCCGAGTTGGGGCGCCTGGAGGCGGAAATCCGGGATCGCCGGACCATTAACAGCTCAGAAATGACCGAATACGGCAAAACCGTGAGTGAAAAGGAACGGCCGTATTTCGAAGCGGCCACGGCACGGCTGAACGCCGTTCTGGGCATCGTTCGACGAAGTGTTGCGGTTGAGCCAGGCAGGAGCTAACAAAGAAGCGGTGGAGCTGGCGAATACGCAGCTGAAGCCTCTTATAGAAACCGGACATGGAAAAGACGGACGCCGAAGTGCAATTCAACAAGACCAACGCCGATGCCGCCGGGAAGTCGATCATGGATGCCGACAGCAGCGCGAAGACGGGCATTGTGGTCTGCCTGGGGATCGCCCTGCTGGTGGGGATTTCGATCGCCATCCTGATTACGCGCAGCATCACGCACCGCTGGGGGTGGTGTGGGGGCTGGTGACCACGGTTGCCCAGGGCGATCTCCGCAAGAAAGCCGATGTGGACTCGCGAGACGAACTGGGCCGGATGGTGATGGCCGTGAACGAGATGATCGATAACCTGCGTAAGACCGTGGGTGGGATTTCCGCGGCGGCCGCCAACGTGGCTACGGGAGCGAGGAGATGAGTTCGACGGCGCAGCAATTGTCGCAGGGCGCGACCGAGCAGGCGGCTGCCGCCGAGGAGAGCACATCGTCCATGGAAGAGATGGCGGCCAGCGTCCAGCAGAACGCCGACAACGCCCGCCAGACCGACAAGATCGCCTCCAAGGCCGCCGAGGACGCGCAGGCTCGAGCGGCGATGCCGTGGTCCGCACCGTGCAGGCGATGAAGCAGGTGGCGGAGAAGATCAACATCATCGAGGAGATCGCCCGCAAGACCGACCTGCTGGCGTTGAACGCCGCGGTCGAAGCGGCGCGGGCGGGAGAGCACGGCAAGGGCTTTGCGGTGGTCGCCTCGGAGGTGCGCAAACTGGCCGAGCGCAGCCAGACCGCGGCCGCCGAGATCAGCCGGCTGACCGTCGATGGCGTGGAGACCGCCGAAGGCGCCGGGCAACTGCTCGCCAAGCTGGTTCCCGACATTCAGAAGACAGCCGAACTGGTCCGCGAGATTGCTGCCGCCAGCGCCGAACAAAGCACCGGCGCCGCGCAGGTTAACAAAGCCATCCAGCAACTCGACCAGGTGATCCAGCAGAACTCGGCGGCTTCCGAAGAGATGGCGTCCACCGCCGAAGAGCTGTCGAGCCAGGCTGAGGTCCTGCAGTCCACCATCGCCTTCTTCAAGATCGGCGACACCCAGCAGGGCCGGCCGATGCAGTCGAGGAGGACCGCTCCGCGACCGAAGGTCGTGCCCGGGCCGCCGGCTCCGAAGCCCGCGGCAGTGCCGCACATGACGGGGGCGGGACTGGCGAAGATGCAGCACGCCGTGAAGTCGGCGCGGCACCAGCATCGAACTGGACACCAATAACGGCGGCGCCGACACTCACGACCGCGACTTTGCACCGTACCAGGGGTAAACAGGAGGCATGCGAAATGATCACAGAGACCCGACAATACATGACCTTCAAGCTCGGCGACGAGTTGTTTGCCATCGATGTGGCGCAGGTGCGCGAGGTGCTGGAGCTCTCGCAGATCACCAGGGTGCCGACGGCGCCCGACTATATGCGCGGCGTCGTGAACGTGCGCGGGCAGGCGACGCCGGTGGTGGATCTCCGGATGCGCTTCGGGCTGCCGCCGAGCGCCGACACGGTGCACACGCGGATCATCGTGATGGAGTTGGAACTCGATGGAGAAGCCACGGTGCTCGGAGGAGTGGCCGACAGCGTACACGAAGTGATCGAGTTGGAACCGGGCAACATCAATCCGCCGCCGCGGATCGCCATGCGGTGGCGGACCGAGTTCATCCAAGGGATGGGCAAACGCGGCGACGACTTCATCATCATCCTCGATGTCAACGCCGTCTTCTCCTCGGAGGAACTCGCGCTGGCGGGGGAGGCGACTGCCCGCGCGGCGGAAACCGTTCCGGCATAGGCGAGGCACGTTCGGCGCGTAGAGCGGCCGTGTCCCAAAAGATTCCGGCCGCCTTGGAGACGCTTGTCTGCTGACGCTCGTGGTTCTGTGGACACTACGCGTGGGGTTGTGTGGCGTTCAGGCTCAACCGGCAGAGGCATTCCAGAGCCACGAGAAAATTTTGTCAGCCATTCGTATGGACATCATCCCAGGGCCCGCGGGGCACGATCTTTCGCCTGAAAGCTTCGCGCGGCTGGCCAAATATATCACCGGCGAACTCGGCATCAAGATGCCGGGCAGCAAGCTGGTCATGGTGCAAAGCCGCCTGCTGCGGCGGGTCCGGGAATTGGGACTGGAGTCCGTCGAACGGTATGGCGACTACTTCTTTGCTGCGTCGAACGCCGCCGAGCGGGAGCAGTTCATCAATGCGATCACGACGAACAAGACGGATTTTTTCCGCGAGCCGTCGCATTTCGATTTTCTGACCCGTAAGGCCGTTCCGAACCGGTGCGCCGCGGAGTGCGCTTAAAGGTATGGTCGGCGGGTTGCTCCTCCGGCGAGGAGCCGTATACCCTCGCCATGGTGCTGAACGAATATGCATGCGGGGAGCCGGGATTCGACTATGCGATTCTGGGGACGGACACTCGACCAAGGTGCGGGCACAGGCTCGGGACGCCGTTTACCAGGAATCGCAGATCCCGCCCGTGCCCCCGCGCCTGCGCCGGAAGTACCTTTGGCGGAGCCGCAACAGCTCCGAGGGACTGCTGCGGGTCGTGCCCGAGCTACGCCGCAAAGTCACGTTCCATCCCTTGAACTTCATGGACGAAGATTTCCGGATACGGGACATTTTCGATGCCATCTTCTTCCGCAACGTGATCGATAGACTTTGACCGGCCCACGCAGGAAGCGGTGCTTCACAAGATGTGCCGGAATCTGGCGCCCGGCGGCTACCTGTTCGTGGGCCATTCCGAGTCGCTGGCGGGTATGGATCTACCGTTGAGCCCGGTGGAATCGGCGATCTTCCAGAAATACTAGCGCGGAGCGCGACCGGGCGGATAGGGGCCCAGCCGTCGCCCGGCCCGACGTGACTAGGCCGGGCGGGAGCGAGCGACCGCATCGCGCCAACCGTGGTAGAGCGCCTCGCGGCGGTCCTCGGACATGCGCGGTTCAAGCGCCGCTCGGCCCGCCAGAAGGTCTCGAGCTCCGCGACGTCGCGCCAGAAGCCCATCGCCAGGCCGGCCAGGTAGGCCGCGCCCAGGGCGGTGGTCTCGATATCCACGGGCCGTACGATGGCCGGCCCAGAATGTCGGCCTGGAACTGCATCAGGAAATTGTTGGCCGAAGCGCCCCCGTCCACGCGCAGTTCGCGCAGCGGTTCGCCGGCGTCCGCCTCCATGCACTCCAATATCTCGCGGGTCTGGAAGGCAATGCTTTCAAGCGCCGCCCGCACAATGTGTGCGCGGGCCGTGGAGCGCGTGATTCCGGTGAGGATTCCGCGCGCCGCCGGGTCCCAATGGGGTGCGCCCAGGCCCACGAAGGCAGGCACGAAATACACGCCGCCGGTATCCGCGACGGCCGAGGCCACCTCTTCCGATTCACCGGCATTGCGCAGGATTCCGAGCTGCTCGCGCAGCCACTGCACCGCGGCCCCGGCCACGAACACGCTGCCCTCAATCGCGAATTGCGGGGTTCCTCCCTGCTGGGCCGCACGCGTGGCCAGCAGGCGGTTGCGGGAATGCGGCCGCCGCCCCCCGGTGTGCAGCAGTGCGAAACATCCGGTGCCGTAAGTGTTTTTGGACAAACCCTGCCGGAAACAGGCTTGCCCCGCCAGGGCGGCCTGCTGGTCTCCGGCAATTCCGGCGATGGGGATTTCCCCTCCCAGGTGCCCGGAGGCGCTGTGCCCCACTACCCCGCAGGAAGGAACGATGCGCGGCAGCATGGAGCGCGGAATCCCGAAGGTGCGCAACAGGCCGTCATCCCATTCGGCCGTGTCGAGGTCCATCAACATGGTGCGGGAGGCGTTCGATTCGTCGGTCACGTGGAGCGCGCCGTCGGTGATCTTCCAGGTCAGCCAGGTGTCGATGGTGCCGAAGAGCAGGTCGCCGGCCTGGGCGCGGGCGGCGGCGCCGGGCACGCTATCGAGGATCCAGCGGATCTTGCTGGCCGAAAAGTAGGCGTCGATGATGAGGCCTGTTTTGCGGGTGACGTCTGCCGCCGCCGGTGAGCTTGCCAGCGCGGCGCAATAATCCGCCGTGCGGCGGCATTGCCATACGATCGCCGGCGCCACCGGCTCGCCGGTTTTGCGATCCCACACCACCGTAGTCTCGCGCTGGTTAGTGACGCCCAGGGCGGCGATCTCCGCGGCCGGCACGCGGTGGCGCTCCAGCAGGCGCCGCGCCGATTCGATTTGCGCCCGCCAGATCTCGAGCGCATCCTGCTCCACCCATCCCGCGTGGGGATAGTGGCAGACAATGGGGGCGGACTCCATTCCGATGTTCCGGCCTTCGGAATCATATAGCGCGGCACGCGCCGAGGTGGTGCCTTCATCGAGAGAGAGAATGAACGGCATGCGTACCCCAATATAATGGAGTCGTATGTTCTTTCGCAGAGAGCGCCCGAAAAATCCCTCGTTTTCCGAACGCATGAATGCATTGCGCCAGGCCGGCTTCACGGTGACCCCGCTCCCCGCAGGGGGAATGCGCGTCCACCGCGGAGACTTCGCCATCGATTTGAAGGACGAAAACGGCGCCGTGCGGATCTCCGCTCCCGCCGGGGTCCTGATCGCGAGCGAGATCGGCGCGCTGGTGGATGGCGGTTACCAGAAGTTCTTCCAGACGCCCTCGGGCAAGAAGAAGCCCGCGCTGGCCGACGACCTGAAGGCCATCCATGATTTCGAAGAAGATCTCAAAGAAGGCCTGGGGCAGGAGAGTTACTACAACGAATCCCTGGGCACGGTTTCCACCTTCTATCTTTACGACCGCGTGAAGGACCGCGACGGCGGAGTGCCGCGCCGCATCTGGGAATCCTGATCTATTTCTTGGCCGGCGCGGGCTGCTTCCGCACCTGTTCGAAATACTGCTCCACGTAGCCTTGCAGCGCCACGGGGACTTCGTCGCGGCGAATCTCCGCGCCGCCCTGCGTGTGCTGCACGCCGCGCTGCGCATAGGGCGTGCGCAACTGCTGGCTGGTGGACTGCACTTCCACGCTGGTCTCGCCCGTGATGGTGGCCGAGCGTTTGCCGAAGATCTCGCTGATCTTGCCCATGGCGGCCAGTTGCTCGGCCTGCTTGAGGCTCTTTTCGCCGTCGCGGCTGCCGATGCCGTTGCCGGGCTGTTTGCTGGACTGCTGGGAATCGCTCTTACCGGCGCCTTTGCCTTTGGCATCCTGGGAATTTTGGGCCTGCTCGCCTTCCTGCCCATCCTCGCCTTGCTGGGAGTCGGATTGTTCGCCGGGGGTCTGCTGGCCTCCCTGGTTGCCTGGATTCTGCTTGGAGCCGTTCGGAGGATTCTTGCCCGGGCTCTTCTGGTTCATAGCGTTCTGCTGCGGCGCCGATTGCTGCCCCTGCTGCGGCTTCATG
>CAWBZR010000014.1:0-47130 GCA_963793315.1 uncultured Actinomycetota bacterium
GTTGCGCTCAACGCGGCGCTGCATGCCAACTGAGGGGTCCTGAGGTTGGGCTGACCCCGGACACTTGCCTCCGTGAGGCGTCGGGGGGCAGTGGTCGCCGGCGGCGTTGCCGCGGTGGTCCTCCTCGCGGGCGTTGGCTGGTTCACGATCCGCCACGACGTGGTGCCGTTCCTCGCCCCCGACCAGTGCACCGCCGAGGTCGGCGGCCACACAGTCGTGCTCGAGCCGTCGCAGGCGAGGTACGCCGGGCTGATCACCGCGATCGCCGTCGAGCGCGGCATGCCGGCGCGGGCGGCGTCGATCGCCCTCGCCGCGGCGTACCAGGAGTCGAACCTGCGCAACCTCGACGGCGGCGACCGTGACTCCGCCGGGCTCTTCCAGCAGCGGCCTTCCCAGGGCTGGGGAACCCTGGAGGAGGTCCGCGACCCGGTTTACGCCACCAACGCCTTCTACGACGCGCTCGCCAAGGTCGACGGCTATGAGCAGCTCGAGATCACCGTGGCGGCACAGGAGGTGCAGCGGTCCGGCTTCCCTGACGCCTACGCCGACCACGAGGCCGACGCGCGTGCGCTGGCCTCGGCGCTGACCGGCAACTCGCCCGAGGGGTTCAGCTGCCGGCTCGGGGACAGCGACGGGGCGTCCACACGCTGAAGGCGTCGGGACTGACCGCCAGAGCGGACGCCGTCCGCCGGGACCTGCTGGCGCGCTTCCCCGACCTGCCGCTCGGAGGCTTCGAGCCCGACGGTGTCACGACCGGGCACATGGAGGGGTCGGCGCACTACGACGGCCGCGCCATCGACGCCTTCCTCCGGCCCATTTCGCGCGCGAACAGGACCCGAGGCTGGGCGATCGCGCAGTACCTCGTCAGCCAGGCCGACCGGTTGTCGATCAAGACGGTGATCTTCGACGACCGGATCTGGACGGCCGGTCGGAGGTCCGGCGACGGCTGGCGCAACTACGACCCGCCCGAGCGCTCGGGCGACCCGGTCATCCTCGAGCACCGCGACCACGTGCACGTCGACGTCTACTGATGGGCACGACCCGGTGCCACCACCCACCGGGTCACGTGAACCCGGTCACGAGGGCGTGTAGCCCGCTTGCTGGCGGATGCCAGCGTCGTCCAGGGCGCGCGATGGCACGGCGCCGACGCGCACGCAGACTGGGCGTCTTCGCGGGGTTGGCAACGCCGCCAGGTGCGTGCCTGGGACACGGAATTAGTGTGCGGATCTCGCTGACAGGACACTAGTGTCCCGCGCGCGGAGTTCGCAATATAAGTCGTGCTCCCAGGGTCGAGTCCACGGTCGTGGTGGATGAAGGGGCCACCGCGTGATCCGGTGGCTGCACTCTAGGCAGTGAGTGCGGCGGGTGTCAGGTCCTCCTTCTCCTCGGTGTCCTGGTCGGGCTGGATCATGTCGTGTCTGCGTCAGTGTGACTTCTGGCAGAGTGCTTCCCCACCCTTCCCCTCTCGCTCTGCCGGTCAGGACGTGTGATGCCGTCGCAGAAGAAGTACCCGGTGGAGTTGAGCCCGGAGGATCGCCGCGCGCTGGTGCGGGTGACCACGACCGGGGCGGACAAGGCGAGGTTGATCATGCGGGCGCGGGTGCTGCTCGCCCTGGATGTGGCCGCAGGCCCGGTCGATGATCGGGCCGTGATCGCCGAGCGGGTCGGTGTCGCCCAGGAGACGGTGCGGCTGATCTCGAAACGCTTCGCCGAGACCGGTGGCGATGTGTGGGCCACCGTGCAGCGCAAGCCGCGCGAGCACCCGCCGGTGGCCTCGGTGATCACCGGTGAGGTCGAGGCACGATTGATCGCGCTGGCCTGCTCGGCCCCGCCCGAGGGCCGCTCGCGGTGGTCGATGCGGCTGCTGGAGAAGCACGTCGCGCTGATCGAGGACATCCCCGATCTGGACCACACCACCATCAGCCGGGTCTTAAAAAAACGAAACTTCGCCCTCATCTGAAGAAGTGCTGGGTCATCCCGCCCAAGCAGAACGCCGAGTTCGTGGCGCGGATGGAGGACGTGCTGGCCGTCTATGCCCGAGGCTACGACCCGGCCCGTCCGGTGGTGTGCATGGACGAGAAGCCGTACCAGCTCCTCGACCACGCCCGCGATCCGATCCCCGCAGGGCCGGGTCGGGACCGCCTCGAGGACAGCGAGTACCTGCGGCGTGGGACCTGCTCGATCTTCTGCTGGGTCGAACCCCTGGCCGGGTGGCGTCGCGTGGACGCCCAGCCCCAACGGACCAGGATCGACTGGGCCGGCCAGGTCAAACGGCTGCTCACCATCGACTACCCCGACGCCGAGACCGTGGTGCTGGTCATGGACAACCTCAACACCCACGGCACCGGGTCGCTCTATGAGGCCTTCGATCCCCCCGAGGCGTTCGCGCTGGCCCAACGCCTGGAGATCCACCACACCCCCAAACACGGGTCCTGGCTCAACATCGCCGAGATCGAACTCTCGGCGCTGACCCGACAGTGCCTGGACCGCCGCATCGGCGACCTCGACGTCCTCAACACCCAGCTCGCCGCCTGGCAGGCCCAGACCAACACCGACCAGCGCCAGGTCGACTGGCAGTTCACCACCACCGACGCCCGGATCAAGCTGCGACACCTCTACCCAACACAACAGAACTAAGCCGCAACGGTCTACTAGTAGCGCGTCGCAGCTAATTCTTGGTCCTGGCGACGCCCGGGCACGCACTTCGCTGCGTTGGCGAAGCTCGACAGACGACCCGGTATGCCGTCGCTCCGCCGTCTTGCGATGCACGCACCCGGACGCCGCCAGACCACAAGCCTTAGCCGCGACCCGCTACTAGTCCGTTCGGAGGATTTTCCACACCAGTTCGGCCACAGCGTGTGCGGCGGTCCGGAAGGGGGAGTCCAATGGATGAGTGTCGGCATCGTGGCCGGCAGACCGTTCCTGGGGAGGGATCAACCATGTGCAGCCACACCCCGGCTTGCCCCGACGTGCACGACTCCGACTGCTGCCGCGCCCACGTGGTGTCCGACCGCAGCGGTCAGGGCTGGTGCCGACTGTGCAACGGCATCATCCTCTTCGACGACGGTCACTACCTGACCCCCGACGGCGACGACGCGGTCGTCGGCCTGCCCGCCTGAGCGGGTCTCGGCTCGGCCTGAAAGCTCTCAGGCCACCGGCATCGGCTGCGCGACGACGCGGTCGCGGCCGGCCCGCTTGGCGGCGTACAGCGCCGCGTCCGCGGCCACATAGAGCGCGTGGGCGTCCGAGCCGTGGGTGGGCGCGTGCGCCAGGCCGGCGCTCACCGAGACCTTGACCAGGTCATCGACGTCGAGCTGGAAACCGTGGCTCCGGACCAGGTGGGTGATCTCCTCCGCCCGACGCAGGGCGGTTTCGTAGGTGCATCTCGGGAGGAGCACCCCGATCTCGTCACCGCCCAGCCGGCACACGACGTCGCCGCGCCGTGACGCCTCGACGAGGAGCTCGGAGAGCTGGACCAGCACCCGGTCACCACCTGGATGGCCGAACCGGTCGTTGAGCGACTTGAAGTCGTCGACGTCGAGGAGGACGAGCGAGGTGCCGTCCTCGCCCTGGGGGCGGTGGAGGACCTCCTCGAGCGCCTCGTCGAAGGCGCGCCGGGTGACCAGCCCCGTCAACGGGTCGATGAGGGCGAGCCGGCCCAGCTCCGCGACCAGCGCGGCCTGGCGCTCGGCGCCACGGACCAGCATCACCGCCACGGTGACCAGCGCCGCAGTCGCGTAGCAGCTGTCGAGCACGGCCTCCCTGAACGAGAGCTGGGAGAAGACCACGATCCCTTCTCCGAGCAGCGACAGCACGCTCATCAGGATCGCGCCGGGACGAGGCAGCATGGCCGCGGCGTAGACGATGGGGAAGACGAAGAAGATCTGCGCCGACACCGAGGCGTCGTGCGTGGCGAGGTCGACGAAGACGATGACCGCGATGGCGGTGATCGGGCTCAGCGCCCAGGCCAGCCGGCTCGCCTCGTCGAAGAACCACGCGGCGATGCTCATCAGCCCCGCGACGAGGAGGGCAAGCACGGCGAGCGCCGTGATCGTGGTGTCGGCCTCACGCATCTGCTGCGGGGCGAGCGGGAGGGTGACCAGGGTGACGGCGACCCCGACCGCGCACAGCGCCGACACGGTCCGTGCCGCGACCTTGTGGTCGCGTGGACGCATCCAGGTCAGGACCCGGTCGTACGGCGAGCGGACCGCGGACGGGATCGAGGTCACGCCGCCCAGGGCAGGCAGGGGTGCGAAGTCCATGTCCGCTCCCCACTGCTCCCCGGCGCCGGGCTCGACGGTGCGCCTCGTCCCTCCTCAGGGTAAGCGGAGGCGGAGGCGGACATCGGGGAACGCGAAGACCTCACCCGGATGGGTCAGGCGAGCCGACGAACGGCGGACCCGACCCGCTCGTCCGTGGCGGTGAAGGCGACCCGCACGTGCCGAGCGCCCGCCGGGCCGTAGAAGTCGCCGGGCGCGGCCAGGATGCCTCGGTCGGCGAGCCAGTCCGCCGTGGCCCAGCAGCCCTCGTCACGGGTGCACCAGAGGTAGAGGGACGCCTCGGAGTGGTCGATGCGGAAGCCCGCACCTTCGAGCGCCGAGCGCAGCGCGGCCCGGCGTACGGCGTAGCGCGCGTGCTGCTCCTGGGCGTGCGCGGTGTCGGCGAGGGCGGCCGCCATGGCCAGCTGCTGCGGGCCCGGCATCTGGAGGCCGAGGTTCTTGCGCACCGCGAGCAGCTCCTCGACCAGCCGCGCGTCGCCGGCGACGAACGCGCAGCGGTAGCCGGCCAGGTTGGAGCGCTTGGACAGGGAGTGGACCGCGAGCAGTCCGTCGACCGAGTCACCGCAGATCGAGGGGTGCAGGACGGAGACGGACTCGGCTTCCCAAGCGCACTCGATGTAGCACTCGTCGGAGACCAGGATCGTGCCGCGTTCGCGGCACCAGTCGACCACCTTGCGCAGGTGCTCCGGTGGCAGCACCTTGCCCGTCGGGTTGGACGGGGAGTTGAGCCAGAGCAGGGCCGGGCCGCTCGGGGCCGAGCGAGGTCAGCGAGTCGCGGGCCACGGCTCGCGCGCCGGCGAGCGCCGCCCCCACGGCGTAGGTCGGGTAGGCGAGCTCGGGGACGACGACCAGGTCACCGGCGCCGAGGCCGAGGTGGACCGCCAGCGACGCGATCAGCTCCTTCGAGCCGATCACCGGCAGCACCTGGTCGAGGCCCAGCCCGGTCACCCCGTGCGAGGACGACAGCCAGTCGAGGGCCGCCTGGCGGGTCGCGGGCAGGCCGATCGTGGTCGGGTAGCCGGGCGAGTCCGCGGCGGCGCGCAGCGCGTCCTGGACGATCGCCGGCGTCGGGTCGACGGGCGTGCCGACCGAGAGGTCGACGATGCCGTCCGGATGCGCCCGGGCCCGCTCGGCCTGCGCGGCGAGCTTGTCCCAGGGGAAGTCGGGGAGGCGGGAGGAGACTAGGTTGCGGGGGTTTCGAGACGGTTGCGGAGCAACCTCCTCAACCACCGATCACTCGTCGTGCTCTTGGGGCGGGAGCGCCGCCACCAGCGCGTGGTCGTGGTCGATCTCGCCCATCTTCGCGGCGCCGCCGGGCGAGCCGATCTCGTCGAAGAAGTGGACGTTGGCGTCGTAGTAGCCCTTCCACTGCTCCGGCGTGTCGTCCTCGTAGAAGATCGCCTCGACCGGGCAGACCGGCTCGCACGCACCACAGTCGACACACTCGTCGGGGTGGATGTAGAGCATCCGCTTGCCTTCGTAGATGCAGTCGACCGGGCACTCGTCGACACAGGCCCGGTCCTTGAGGTCCACACAGGGCTGAGCGATCACGTACGTCACGGTGCTGACTCTAAGGCACGGCGGTCGGGCCCGGTCGAATGCCCAGCGTCGTGCGGTGCGTGCGTCGGCAAGGCGCCGGCACGAAGACAGGCTGGGCGTCTTTCGAGGGTCGGCAACGCCGGCCGGGTCCGGCCGCCGTGCCTAAGATCCCGTCGTGTCGTCCCACACGCCTGCCCACACCCTGGGTCCGCATGTCGTCGGGCAGCGCGTGGTGATCCGACGGCTGGTGGTCGGCGAGACCGGTCCCAGCGGCGGTCCGGCGATGACGGACGTGCTCGGCACCTGCACGGCGTGGGGGGACGGGATCTGCGTGGTGGAGCCTGACGGCGCCGGGTCGCGCGACCCCGTCACCATCCGGATCCAGGACATCGTCTCGGGGAAGCCGGTCCCGCCGCGCTCGTCGACCCGGCACCGGGTCTCCCCTGCCGAGGCCCAGCGCCGGGCGCTGGCGCTGTGGCCGGACCTCGAGACCGAGCCGCTCGGCGACTGGCTGCTGCGCCGCTCGCGCACGTCGACCGCGCGCCGGGCCAACTCGGTGCTGGCGATGGGTCCGCCCGGCGTCGCGGACGGCTACGAGCGGGTGGTCGCCCACTACGAGGCGCTCGGTCAGCGACCGATCGCCGCCGTGCTGCCCGACTCCGCCGAGGACGCGCTGTTCAGGAGCCACGGCTGGGTGCTGGAGAGCCACGACCACGACACCGTGTTCCAGCTGGCCGGCATCGCGGCAGTGCGGCGGCGACTGCCGGCCCAGCTGCCGGCCCAGCTGGCGCCCGCCGAGCTGGAGGTCCACGGTCGGCTGGTGACGGCGCGCATCGGCGACGCAGCGTCCGGGGTGGCTGCGGTCGACGGCGACTGGGCCGGCTTCCGGACGATCGAGGTGGCGGCGGACCGCCGCCGCGAGGGGCTGGGTCTGGCCGTCATGTCCGAGCTGATCGGCTGGGCAGCGGAGCAGGGCGCGACCACGGCGTACCTCCAGGTGCTGGGCGACAACGCCCCCGCGCTCGCGCTCTACGAGCGGCTCGGCTTCGTGGAGCACCACCGCTACCGCTACCTGGCCGCGCGCCGCTAACCGGTTTCCGATCGTGCTTGGGTCGCCGTAGCCTTGAGTGCGGCGCACCTCCTGAGGCCTGACAACCCTCGCGACGGGTGGCCGCCGACCAAGAGGCCGACGAGGCTCATCCGGTGGGCGAAGGTGTGGTGGCACCGCGACCTTGCCCCCGCCCACACCTCCAGGGCTGTCCGCCACCTGGAGGTTCGATGAGCAGTCCACCCGCCACCGTCCGCACCCTCGCCCGCGAGCTCCCGCACGCCGCAGCCGGCCAGCCGGTCCTGCTGCAGGGCTGGGTGCACCGGCGCCGCGAGCTCGCGGCCGTCACGTTCCTGGTCGTCCGCGACCGCACCGGCCTCGCCCAGGTCGTCGTGAAGAACGGCCCCGACGCACCACGAGCCTGCCACCGGAGGAGACGCCGGTCGAGGTGGTCGGGATGGCGACCGCCAACCCGCAGGCGCCCGGCGGCGTCGAGGTCACCGAGCCGGTGATCCGCGCGCTGTCCGACCCCGCGGACACCCCGCCGGTGGAGCTGTGGCGCCCGAAGCTGGACACCGGGCTGCCGACGTTGCTCGACCACGCCGCCACGACCTGGCGGCACCCGCGCCAGCGGGCGGTCTGGGAGCTCGCCGCGGCCAGCCTGCACGGCTTCCGGTCGACCCTCGACGCCGACGGCTTCACCGAGGTGCACTCCCCCAAGCTGGTCGAGTCGGCCACCGAGTCGGGGGCGAACGTCTTCGAGGTCGACTACTTCGGCCGCCCGGCGTACCTCGCGCAGAGCCCGCAGTTCTACAAGCAGGTGCTGGTCGGCGTCTTCGAGCGGGTCTACGAGGTGGGGCCGGTGTTCCGCGCCGAGCCGCACGACACGGTCCGCCACCTGGCGGAGTACGTCAGCCTCGACGTCGAGCTCGGCTTCATCGAGGACCACCGCGAGGTGATCGCCTGTCTGCGCGACGTGGTCGCCGGGATGGTCGACGCGATCCACCAGCGTGCCGGTCGCGCCGTCGAGCTGCTCGGGCTCGACGTGCCGCGCGTGCCCGAGCAGCTGCCGACGCTGCACTTCCGCGAGGCGCTCGAGATCGCTGGGGCGCCTGCCGACGAGCCGGACCTGGCCCCTGCCCACGAGCGCGCGCTGGGCGACTGGGCGCTGGCCGAGCACGGCAGCGACTTCGTGGTCGTGCACGGCTACCCCACCGCGCACCGCGCGTTCTACAGCCACCCCGACCCCGACGACCCGCACTGGTCGCGCTCGTTCGACCTGATCTTCCGCGGTCTGGAGCTGGTCAGCGGGGCGCAGCGGCTGCACCGCTACGACGACTACGTCCGCACCCTCGAGTCGCGCGGCTATCCCTACGAGCCCTACGCGTCCTACGTCGAGGCGTTCCGCCGCGGCATCCCGCCCCACGGCGGCTTCGCGATCGGTCTGGAGCGCTGGGTCGCCCGCCTCACCGGCGCCACCAACATCCGCGAGGTCACGCTCTTCCCGCGGGACCTGCACCGGCTGGCGCCCTAGGCCGGCCCGGGTGGCGGTGGCCTGGCAACCGTTGTCCACGGGGACCGAGGTTGCTGAGCCACCGCCCACCTGTGGAGACCGGTTGCTCACCCACCGCTCCCCGGTGGCGAGGCCCGTCAGCAGGCGGGGCGGAAGGCGGGGTCGGTGGGGCCCTTGCGGGCGAGGGCGTTGAGGACCAGCTGGATCGCGACCTGGTCGGTCGGGATGTTGACGTGCTCGGAGAGGTCGTAGGGGCACAGGTCCTGCAGCGTGATGTTGGTGGTCTTCGGGCCCGGGGCGAGGTACGCCGAGAGGTAGGGCGTGACCACCTCGTCGTAGCGCGTGGTGATCTGGGTGTAGCTGGCCCGGCCCGGCGTCTCGTCACCGGCGTTGAGGTGGGTGAGGAACGGCGATCCGGCGGACTGCTGCACGCAGGCCGGGCAGACGATCCCGAACACCGCCTCGGTGAGCGGGTTGCCCGGACCGGTGTCGTTGGTGCCGTGGTTGGACGGCACCAGGCCGATCAGGTCGTCGACCTTGCTGCAGCCCCCCGAGGAACTTGATGTAGTAGCGCGGCATCATCCCGCCCTGCGAGTGGCCGACCATCGACACCTTGCGGGCCCCCGTGGCGCCGAGCACCTTGTCGGTGAACTCCTTCAGGGTCCGGGCCGAGGTCACGATGTCCTGCGTGCCCCGGTTGCCGTAGTCGAGGGAGAACACGCAGTAGCCCCGGCCGAGCAGAGCGTTCGACAGGTTCTCCAGCAGGTGCTTGCGATCACCGAAGGTGCCGTGCACGAGCACGACCGGCCGCGGGTGCGCCTTGGTGGGGGTGCAGGCCCAGTCGTTGACGCCCGGGACGTCGCCCTCCGGGCTCGTCGGCAGCGGGATCGGGAGCCCGTCGGCCGAGGCGGGGACCGGCAGGGTGAGCCCGGTGCCGAGGAGGGCCGCTGCGATCAGGGAGCCGAGGAGAGCACGCATGTCCACCCAACGAGTGGACTGGACCGCGGTTACCGCTTCAGTCCGCCGAGCAGCCCGACCCGACCGTCCGGCCCCGACGCCCAGCACGCGCCGTCGCCGGTGCACTCCACCGCGTCGAAAGCGCCGCGGCGCACCCTCCGCCACGTGACCCCGCCGTCGAGGGACACGTCGGTGCCGGTCGGCCCGACCGCGATCACGCCGGTGGACGGCGACCCGGTGGTCGCCGTACGCGGCAGGAAGGCGGAGCCGGAGCGGTAGCCGTCGAGGTCACCGCCCGCCGTCCAGGTCGCGCCGCCGTCGTGGGAGTACGCCGAGGTGTCGGCGCTCTTGTTCGGCTTCTCGAAGTCGCCTCCGACGGCGACCAGCGTCTGGGGGTCGCGGGCGGCCAGCGAGAAGATGCCGCCGGCGTCGCTGCGCACGACGGGGGTGTCCGTGACCGACCAGGTCCTGCCGCGGTCGGTGGAGTGGAAGACCCGGGCGGCCGCGCCGCCGCTGGCGATCCAGGCGTCGGACTTGCCCGCGGTGATCAGGCAGGTGCCGCTGGCCGCGAACCCGAACTCGCCCTTGAGCGCGGGCGGCATCCCGGAGCGGGGCCGCTTGGTCCACGAGCGCCCGCCGTCGGAGGTGGAGAGGACCCGGAACTTGCCGCGCACCGGGTCGCTCATCGCCAGCCCGTGCCGGCGGTCCCAGAAGCCGAGGCAGTCGTAGAACGCCGCCTTGGAGTGGTTGCGGAACCCCTGCTTCCACGTCCGGCCGCCGTTGTCGGTGCGGTAGATCCGCGAGTCGCCGCCGGTGCCGATCGAGAGGATCACCGCGTGCGAGGAGTCCCACGCCTCGATGTCGCGGAACTCCAGGTCACCGGTGTCGCCGCCGGGCGAGACGTCCTTCCAGTGCCGACCCCCGTCGCCGGTGCGCAGCACGGTCCCGTCGGTGCCGCTGACCCACGCGATCTTGCGCGTGACCGGTGCGAGACCGCGGAACTGCGCGTCGGAGCCCGTCTCCAGGTCGCGCCAGGAGAGGCCGGTGCCGGCCTGCGCGGGCGCCGGAGCCAGGGTCGCGAGCGAGGCGAGCAGGCCGAGGGCGAGCAGGGTGGTGACGAGGCGCGTCAGGGCGCGCTGGGGTGAGCGGAGTCCCGAGATCATGATCCGAACCTACGCCCGCGCTCGGAGTGCGGGCCGGAAGGGCCCTACTGCGCCGGCTGGCAGACCACGGCCTGCTCGGGCTGGTAGGTCGTGGTCACGGTGTCGCTGCGCACCGGCGTCGGGTCGCCGACGCCGGGTGACCGTGCGCACGAGGTCGACGGTGAACCCGTCGGCGCCGGCGACGGCCACGCAGGCCGGGTCGGTGCTCGGGACGGTGACGCGCGGGGTCGGTGCGTAGCGGCCGCCGGTCGCGACGCTGACCTCGAACTCCTTGGTCGACCAGGCGTCGACCACGACCGAGCCAGGGGTGCCGGACCCGCCGGGGACGAACCGCGCCGAGAGCAGCACGCCGTGCGACGAGTCGTTGCGCATCTGCAGGTCGGTGGCCGCGTCGACCATCGCGTCGCGACCCTCCGGCAGCCCGTCGGCGTACGTCGGGGAGCCGGCCCTGGCGACGTCGGTGAGCCCGGCGAGGAAGCCGGCGTTCCAGGTCGCGGTGGCGAGCCGCGCGGCGGAGCCGACTACCGACGCCGACCCGGCCGTTGAACGAGAAGGTGTCGCCCGGGCGCAGCAGCGCGCCGGAGAGCCGGTTGACGGCGTCGGCGAACGACGGTCCGGCCGTCGACGGCACCGAGACCGTGAAGCTGGCGACCGGCTCGGTCACTCCGAGCTGCTTGGCGTCCTTCGTGGTGAACGTCGCCTTGGTCGCGGTCGCCCTTGACCGGCACCGTCCGCGCCGCTCCGTCGGCGGTGACGGCCTGGAGGAACGCCGCGGTGACCCCGGCCTCGTCGTAGGCCTGTCCGGGGACCGCCTGCACCACCGACGGGCGCGCCGTCCTGCAGCGCCACCGTCGCGTCGACGGGCTGGGTGGCCTGGGCGGCCGGGTCGACCAGCGAGGCGAGACCCGCCGAGTCGACGTCGAGGGCGAGCGCGCCGTCCTGGTCGACGAGGCTGAGCAGGTCGGCGTACTGGCGCGGCTGGAGCGTGACCTGCGAGCCGGCGAACGCGAGCGTGACCGGCCCAGCCACGGCCGGGTTGGCGATCGTGGCGAGCGCGGCGTCGAGGTCGGCCTGGTCGACGTCGGGCTGGCTCAGCAGCAGCGGCAGCTGGACGGAGGTGCGGCCGGCCGCGGTAGCGCGTCGACCAGCGCCTCCCGGGCGTGGTCCTGGTCGATCCGGACGCCGTTCTGGGGCTTCGGTCAGGGAGATGCGGCCGCCGGCGAGCGAGATGCCGGCGTCGCGGGCCGGCTGTCCGGCCTGCTCGTCGAGCGGCGTCGAGGAGGGCGTCGAGCTTGCGGTAGTCGACGTGCACGACCGGGGCGAGCTCGTCGCCGCCGCTGTAGTAGCGCCAGAGCTGCACGCGGGTCCCAGCGTGCGCGGGCCGAGCGCCTTGGCGACGGTGGCGACGTAGTCGACCGAGAGGCCGGCGTCGTCGGGCTCGACCTGGGCGGTGACCGTGCCCACGGCGACGGTGATCGGCTCCTGCCCGTGGGTCCGCAGGCCGCGCGCGAGGGCGGCTGCGGCGGCGGTCCGGTCGCGGCCGCCGATGTCGATCCCCACCACCTTCGTGCCGCGCGGGACCTTGCCGTTGGCGCCGGCGTACGCCGCCACCCAGCCGCCGACGCCCATCACCAGGACGACGAGCAGGATCAGGACGACGGCCTGCCCACCCTCGCCCTCGTGGCCGACTCCGCGTCGTCTCGTGCGCCTCACATGTTCACTGTAGGAACACGAATCACTCCGCAGGCGCTTTTCCGTCGGAAGGTCGCGCACTCATGGCCGGGCCGGGTCGTGGCAGCGTCGCGACGGAGACGAGCAGCACGACCAGCGCGAGGCCCAGGACGGCGTAGCCGGAGCCGGTCGAGGCGACGAGGTAGTCGCCCTCGCCGCGCGGGACCGCCATGAGGCCCACGGCGACGTCGAAGCCCAACGCGAGCGGCAGCCTGGTGGCCCAGCCGGGCGGCGTCGCGACCAGGAGGAGCAGCGTCGCGGCGGCCGCCAGGAGCAGCCCCCACCACCACTGGTAGACGCGCCACCGCGCCCACGGCCGTCGCGATGCCCGCCAGCAGCGTCACCGGGGCCAGCCGGATGCCCATGCCTGGCTTCGACTGCCTGGTCTCGACTGCCTGGTCTCGACTGCCTGGTCTACGGCTCGATGCCGGCGAAGAGGTCGGACTCGAGGCCGTCGGGACCCAGCTCACCGCGCTCGCCCTTGACGATCCGGAAGAACTCCTCGCCCCACATCTCGTTGCCCTTGTTGTTGGACAGTGCGAAGAACGGGCCGTCCAGGGTGATCTGGGTCGGGTAGGACGCGCAGCGCCGCCATCTTCTGCTCGACGTAGGCGGAGCCGTCGATCCCGGCGGAGAGGTTGTCGTCGGAGGTGACGAACGGCGGCAGCGGACCGTCGGGGTCCATCCCCTCGAACGTCGTCGTGTCGCCGGCCTCGCGCAGCGACCGCAGGCTGGCGCGCATCCTGCTCTCCGACATCGCGCCCCAGTAGATCTTCGCGATGTCCCAGGGCTCGCCCAGGTCACGGTTGTAGGACGGCACGGCGGCGAGCTGCGCGGCGTACATCGCCACCCGATGGGCCTGGATGTGGTCGGGGTGGCCGTAGCCGCCGAACTGGTCGTAGGTCACCAGCACCTGCGGGCGCACCTCGCGGATCACCCGGACCAGGTGGTCGGCAGCCTCGATGAGGTCGGCGTGCCAGAACGCGTTGTCATGGATGTCGTCGGCGGCGACGGCGTGAGCCGTCCTCGTGCCACTTCATGCCGGAGTCGCGGTAGGTCTGGAAGCCACCGAGCCAGCGATGGTCGGTGACGCCGAGCGACCTTCATCGCATCGGCGATCTCGCCGCGGCGGTGCTCGCCGAGCTTGTCCTCCTGGTCGGCCGCGAGGTGCGCGAGCTCGGGGACCAGGATCTCCCCCATCTCGCCGGCGGTGCAGGTGACGAGCGTGACCCCGCGCCCCTCGGCGACGTAGCTCGCCATCGTCGCGCCCTGGCCGATCGACTCGTCGTCGGGGTGGGCATGGACAAGAAGCAGTCGCAGGTCGGGTCGGCCTGGTGCGGTCACCTCTCCAGCGTAGAGAGCACCTGGGACAGCTCGGCCAGGAAGGGGCGATCGGCGTCCAGCCAGTCGACCTCGTGGAGCTCGCCCGCGGCCAGCCAGCGGACCTCGTCGTGCTCGGTGGGCACCGGCTCGCCGGCCTGGATCGCGGCCACCGCGACCCTGAGCAGGTGGCGCTCGCCGATCTCCTCGGCACCCGTGAGCCAGCGCTCGACCCGGATCAGAAGTCCCAGCTCCTCCTCGACCTCGCGGACCAGCGACTCCGCCTCGGTCTCCCCGGGCTCCACCTTGCCGCCCGGGAACTCCCAGCGCCCGGCGGCGCTCGGCAGGCGCCGTCCGCCGCGCGGCCAGCACCCGACCAGCACGGACGATCGCGGCTCCGACCACCACCTGCCGCTCCTCCACGCCTAGATTGAACACGTGAGTGACTCCCCCGGTGTGCACCTGGTGCGCACCGAGGAGAACGTCGACGAGATCGAGGCGCTCGCGGAGCGGCTGGGCGGCCGGGTCGGGCTGCCGGTGCTGCTCCATGACCTCGACCGTCGCGCCCGCCGAACCTTCGCGCCGGGGCTCGCGGTGCACCGCGCGCTCACCTGGGACCGCGCGGACCGGCGCGACCGGACCTGGTGGCCGCAAGGCATCTCGACCTCCGCCGACGCCTCGGACACCGAGGACGTCGAGGGCCGCCGGATGCTGGTGGTCTCGTGGTACTCCAAGGGCGACGAGGGCGCGCGGGTGACGTTCCTCGACCTGACCACCCGGCGCTACCGGCACGTCCTGCTGGTCGAGCCCGTGCTCGCGGACGGACAGATCGGCTTCAAACCGCTGAAGGTGCACGCCGGCGGGCTGGTCTGGCACGGCCCCTACCTCCATGTCGCAGCCACCGCCCGCGGTGTCTTCACGTGCCGCCTCGACGACCTGCTGCGCGTCCCGGACGACGCCGCCGTGCCGACCTTCGGCCACCGCTACGTGCTCCCCCTCCGGTTCGCCTACCAGGCGGTCACCGACGACGGGCTCGAGCGCCTCCGCTACTCCTTCCTCTCGCTCGATCGCACCGCCTCCCCCGCCGAGCTGGTGGTCGGTGAGTACGGCGGCAGCAGGCAGACCCGCCGCCTCGCACGGTTCTCGCTGGACCCGGACACGCTCGTTCCTGGCCGAGGGCGAGGACGGCGTCTCGCGGCCGCTGGTCGTAGACGACGAGGGCGTGGTGCGGACCCAGGGCGCCGCGATCGCGCACGGCCGCTGGTATCTCACCCGCTCCACCGGGCCGTGGGTCCCCGGCTCGGTCTACGCCGGCCGGCCCGGCGCGTTCAAGCGCTACCGCTGGGCCACCCCGATGGGACCCGAGGACATCGCCTGGTGGCCCTCCACCGACCTGCTCTGGTCGGTCACCGAGCACCCCCGCCGCCGCTGGGTCTACAGCATGAAACGCTCGCGCTTCAGCTGATCACAACGCAATGGGAGCGGTGGGAGCGCAGCGACCCGGGTCTTTCGCGGGCGGAGCCCGCGCGCCCCGCGATCGGCCTCCGGGCCGTGGCGACTGCGCCGAGCGAGTGCAGCGAGCGACGGCGCCAGCGAGCGCCAGCGAGCGCCGCCACGGACTGGGGGCCGAAGCTCGCGGGGGTGTTCAACGCGGCAGCAATGCGAGTTGTCTGCTCTGGGCGACGAGCCGGCCGGCGGAGTCCCAGATCTCGCAGTCCTCCTCGAACATGCCGGCGGCGAGGTTGCGGGTCTCGTGGCGCACCTTGAGCCAGCCCGGCGCCGGGTCGGCGCGCACGTGCACGGTCAGCTCGAGGGTCGGTGCCCAGCCGGGCATGCCGAGGTCGAAGGTGACGGGCGGCAGCACGTCGCAGACGGTGAGCAGCGACAGAGCGTCCGGCGCCCGACCGTCGGCCCAGCGGAACCAGCCGGCGATCACGCCGGTCATCCCCGGCTCACCGGCGCCCCACGCGGCGTGCGCCGGGTCCAGCCGGAGGTCGAACCGGTCGAGCATCGGCACGAACGCGCGGACGTCGGCGGGCACGTCGGACGAGCGGACGCAGTCGTCGGGCGGCGGCAGCACCGGCTCCGCAGCGGTGGTGCGGACGTCGGGCGCCCGGGCGGCGAACCGGTCCAGGTCGCCGCAGGTGGCGAGCGCCGTGATCCGGGTGACGCCGTCCTGGACCACCTCGACGGCCGCGGTCGCGACCGACCCGCCCTCGCGGCGTACGTCGACCGCGACGGTGGCCGGACCCGGCGTGGACGCCGACAGGTAGTGAGCACTGACGGCCACCGGGTCCGGCTTGGCGGGCACGACGGCGCGCAGCGCCCGGCCCATCACCGCGAGCAGGTAGCCGCCGTTGAGGCCGCCGCCCACGACCCAGCCCGCGGCCAGGTCGGCCGCGTAGCGACCGTCGCCGGCCGGCGCGACCGCGGTGAGCCGGTCGAACTCGAACTCCTCGGAGCGCTCAGTCATCCCAGGTGAGCGCCTCGCGCTCGAAGTCTTCGCCGGTCTGCACGGGGACCACGCAGAACACCATTCCGGAGGGGTCCTGGAGGATCGTGTAGCCGCGACGCTCCTCCAGGATGGTTGCTCCGAGCGCGAGCACCCTGGCCACCTCGGCCGGGACGTCGTCGCTCTCGATGTCGAGATGGAGCCGGGGCGGCGTGCCCGGTCCGGTGCGCTGCGACTCGAGCAGGACCGAGCCGACGCGGCCCAGGGAGCGGTACTCCGGCATCGCCTCGTCCTCGCTGACGGGCGTGACGCCCTGGACCCCGGCCCAGAAGGCGAGCCCCTCGTCCCAGGTCCTCCTCGGGGTGGTCGATCAGGACGAGTCCGATCCGAGAGCGGTGCATGACCGAACCGTACTGACCTGAGGATCGGCTCATCGAAGGGCCACCTGCCAGGAGGGTCGCCTACGCTGATCTCCCCATGCTCACGCCCGACCAGTCCGCTCACCGTCCCGGCCCGAGCCTCGCGGACCGGACGGACGAGGAGTCCGAGCAGGCCCTGGCCGCGTTCTGGATGGCGTACGTCGACGCCGGCCGCGGCGGTCTGCCGTTCATCGTCAGGAACTGGCGGCGGTCGTGGGCGGCCCTCAGCGCCGTCCGCCGGCTGCCCGTGATCGAGGCCCGGCCCTCGGACACCCCCGGAGGCCGGGCGGTGCGCCGGGTCCTGGCCGGTCGGGCGTCGTACGGCGTGCCCGGGCGGCTGCTCGGGACCGCCGTGCTCGAGGTGCCCGAGAACGGCGACCACTACGTGCTCGGCCGGCGCGCCCAGACGCTGCGCCGCAAGATCCGCTCCGCGGAGCGGCACGGGCTCGAGGTCCGCCGGATCGACGATGAGTCCGAGCGGACGGCGCTCGTGGAGGTTGCGAACCGCGCGGAGCAGACCCACATCGACCCGTCCTACCGCGTGCCGACGCCGCACAACGACGACCTGCTCGACCACGACCTCTGGCTCACGGTCGACGACGAGTCCGGCCGGCCGCTGCTGCTGGCGGTGGCGCCGCGCGACCGCGAGTTCGCCACGCTGCGCTACTTCCGCACTCTGGGTGCCAGTGATGCACACAGCGACGCCCGCTACCTCGCGACCAGCGCCCTGGTCTCCGAGCTGGCCCGGCACGGCGTGCGCTACCTGCTCGACACCGCCTCGCCGGCCGAGCAGACCAACGGGCTGCGCCACTTCCAGCGGATGGTGGGCTTCCGCTACGCCCGGGTAAAGCTCGCGAGGGTGTAAGAAACGCAGTGGGAGCGATGGGAGCGAAGCGACCCGGTCTTTCCGAGCGAAGCGAGGCGCCCGCGAGCGCAGCGAGCCAGGCGCCCGCGAGCGCAGCGAGCAGTCGCCGCGGATTGGGGGCCGAAGCTCGCGGGGGTATCCAGGCCAGCGGTGGGAGCGAAGCGACCCGGTCTTTCCGAGCGAAGCGAGGCGCCCCGCGATCGGCCTCCGAGCCGCGGCGACCGCGCCGAAGCGAGCGCAGCGAGCCAGGTGCCCGCAGCGAGCAGTCGCCGCGGATTGGGGGCCGAAGCTCGCGGGGGTATCCAGGCCAGCGGTGGGAGCGAAGCGACCCGGTCTTTCCGAGCGAAGCGAGGCGCCCCGCGATCGGCCTCCGAGCCGCGGCGACCGCGCCGAAGCGAGCGCAGCGAGCCAGGTGCCCGCAGCGAGCAGTCGCCGCGGATTGGGGGCCGAAGCTCGCGGGGGTATCCAGGCCAGCAGTGGGAGCGGTGGGAGCGAAGCGACCCGGTCTTTCCGAGCGGAGCGAGGCGCCCCGCGATCGGTCTGGTGGCCCCGACGACAGACCAGAGCGAGCGCCAGCGAGCGAACGGGGCGTTTGCGGGCGAAGCCCGCGTCGTCGGGGACATCCAGGCCGAAGCTCGCGGGGGTAGACAGATGGGCCGAAGCTCGCGGGGGTATCCAGCCAGCTACTCATACACGCGGACCCAGTCGACGACGAGCTCCTGGGGGAAGGTCAGGCTGTCGGGCACCTCGCCGCCGAGCACGCCGCCGATCGCCAGGTTGAGGTTCAGGTAGAACGGCCGGTCGAAGGCCCAGTCGCCCTCCGCCTCGACCTCGTCACGGGTGACGGTGCCGTACTCCTCGCCGTCGAGGTACCAGCTGACCGTCTCGTCGTCCCACTCAACGGCGTAGGTGTGCATGTCGGCGCTGAGCAGGGTGTCGCTGTCGGTGTCGGCCTGGAGGAACCAGTGGTCGCCGGCGTCATCGGCGCCGTGCACGGTGCCGATCACGTGCGAACGGTCGCGCCCGACGTACTCCATCGCGTCGATCTCGCCGACCTCTGGCCACTGGACCCCGCCTCCTCACCGAGCGCCCAGAACGCCGGCCAGGTGCCGACGCCGGTGGGCATCTTGGCGCGGATCTCGAAGCGGGCGTGCTCCCAGCTGTGCAGGCCGCGGGTGGTGAGCCGGGCCGAGGTGATGAAGCGGTACCAGCCGTCGGCGCAGTTGCCGGCCTCCTTGTTGGCCGAGATCACCAGGTAGCCGCTGCCGTCGGTGTGCACGTTCGCGGGGCTTGTCGGTGTAGCACTGCTTCTCGTCGTCGGTGGCGTCGGCGTACTGCTCGAGCTTCCAGTTGCCGGGGTCCGGCAGCGCGCCGTTGGCGCCGTCGAACTCGTCGCTCCAGACCAGCCGCCGCTCCTGCCCGGCCGCGCTGTCGCAGCCGCTCAGGAACGGCGTGGCCAGGCACAGCGCCGCCGCCGAGGCGAGCGTGACCAGAGCCTGTCGTCGCACCGTCTGCCTCCCCCACAGTCCCCGTACTGTCCACGTCGCCGGCTGGGCGAGCACAGCGTAGTTCGGTCCTCAACCACCGGCGGGCATTCGGGAAGACGGAGTGGTCCAGAGCATCGGGCCGGTGGAGTGTCCGCCGCGTCGAGCGGTCGTTGGACCGCTGTGGACCTGGACGTCGACCGGACCCCCGAGACAGCGCTCATGCGCGCCTGCGCGACCTTGGTCGAAAGGCTCGAGCGCAGCGGTCGCCACGGCTACCTGCGGGTCTCGGCCGAGACCGACCGCGCCAGCGGCCTGCGGATCGCCCGCGCGATCGGTGAGCTGGGGGCCGTGACCGTGCGTCCGGGCATCCCGGCCGTCGTGATCGTCGGCCTCAACGCCGTCAGCGTCGACATGGTCATCGAGATCCTGCGCGAGCAGATCCTGCGCGAGCAGATCCTGCGCGAGCAGATCCTGCGCGAGCAGATCCGCGCTAGCGCGAGCCGCTCGCGCTCCTCGAGCGCCTCGGTGAGCAGCGCGACCAGGGCCTCGAGCTGGATGTCGACCGACGAGCCGACCTCTTCGTCGGAGCCGTCGAGCGCCCGGGCCGGCGATGCCGGCCTTGCTGTCGATGAGCTCGGCGATCTTGGTGTCGATCGTCTGCGAGGCGATGATCCGCCACGCGGTGACCGGCTCGGCCTGGCCGATGCGGTGCACCCGGTCGATGGCCTGGGTCTGCTCGGCGTCGGTCCAGGAGAGCTCGGCGAGGACGACGTTGGAGGAGATCTGGAGGTTGATGCCGACGCCGGCCGCCATCAGCGAGCAGACGATGATCTGGACCTCGGGGTCCTCCTGGAAGGCCTTGATCGCGCTCCTCGCGGGCCTTCGGCGTCTGGTCGCCGCGGATCTCGGAGTAGCGGATGCCGCGCTTCTCGAAGGTGTCGCCGGCGAGGTCCATGACGTCGACGTGCTTGGCGAAGAAGACGACCTTGCCGACGCTGCGCGCCAGCTGGGCGGCGTAGTCGGCGGCCAGACCGGCCTTGGCCTGGCCGATCCGGCGCAGCATCGTGAAGACGTTGTCGCCGTCCTTGGTGGTCGTCGTGGTGTCCTCGCGCTCCCACGTGGCGACCCGGCGGACCAGCTCGTGGTCGATGCCCTCGATGACCGAGCCGGTGCGGCGCGTGGCGATGCGCCATGTCGTAGCGCTCGAGCAGGCGGCGGGCCAGCTCGCGCTCGGCCTCGCGGATCGAGCGGCCGATCTCGTCGTCGAGCTCGACCGGCAGGTCGGCGATGCGGCGGGCCGGGATGTCGGCGGCGACGTCGACCTTGCGGCGGCGCACGATGCCCATCTCGACCACGCTGTTGCGGGCGGCGGGGTAGAAGCCGGGGTCGGCCGGGGTCAGCCCGGTCTCCTCGAGCTTGTCCATCAGCTTGGCCAGCGGCTTCTTGTCGTCGATCCAGCCGAGGTACTCCCAGATCGCGTGGAAGTCCTCGATGTCGTTGATCAGCGGCGTGCCGGTGAGGGCCAGGAGCAGCGGCCGGGCCGTGCGGGCGCGGATCTTGTCGGAGAGGTGCAGGACGTTCTGCGAGCGCTGGGACTGCTTGTTCTTGATGAAGTGCGCCTCGTCGACCACCATCGTGCCGAAGCCGAACTCGCCCAGCCAGCCGACGTGGCGGTCGAGGATCTCGTAGTTGACGACGACGATGTCGGCGAAGCCGTTGACGTCGTCGCCGTCGCCGTGGATCACGGTCACCTGCGGTTCGGCGTCCAGATCGAGGCCTCGCGCGCCCAGTTGGTCTTCACGACGTTGGGGACGACGGCGAGCAGCGGGAACGCGTCGGCGGCCTGCGCGGCGAGCAGCGCCTGCGCGGTCTTGCCGAGGCCCGGCTCGTCGGCCAGCAGGTAGGTGCGGTGCCCGTCGGCTGCGGCCTGGATCAGCTGGGCCTGGTGGTGCATCAGCTCGAGGCCCTGCGGGCAGCCGGATGTCGCGCGGCTCCGGGAGCGGCATGCAGGCCGCGCCGCCGCCGTACTCGAAGGAGCGGAAGAGCGGGCCGAGCAGCTCCCAGGTCGCCAGCCGGCGCGCCTTGGGCCGGCGCTCGTCGGCGGCGGAGAAGTCGGGGACGAGGAACGGGTTGGAGAGCCGGCGCTGGACGACGGACTGCGGGACCACCCGGCGGTCGGCGACGCGCGAGCAGCTCGGCGTCGTCGGGCTCGGGCTCCTCTTCCTCCTCGAGCTCCATGCCGGCGGAGGCGATCATCTCGCGGCGCAGCTCCTTGGCGGCGTCGGAGACCGTCGGCGTCCTCGGCGAGCAGCGAGAGCAGCGAGGTGTCGCTGGCCGCGGTCTTGGCCAGGATGGTGGCCACGCCGTCGAGCCGCTTGAGCTGGTCGGCCTTCTTCGACTCGGTGAGCTCGGTCGTCGGCCTTGATCCGGGCCCGCTCCTCGCGGACCAGGAGCGCGACGACCTGGAACTTGGTGCGGGCGGACGGCGAGACCGGCCCCCGCTGGGAGCGCGCCTCGACCTCGCGGACGGCGCGCGCGAGCACCGGGATGATGCCCTCGTTGTCGCCGTGCCGGCGTGCGTTGCGCTGGCTGCCCTGGGCCCGGTTGTTCCCGGACTGGCGCTGGCCTCGTCTGGCCAAGGTCTCCCTTTCGACTGCCGCCCCCCACGGGTGCGGCACTGCCTGGCACCGCACCGGGTCCGGATTACTGGCCTGGACCGAAGGAGCGGGCTCCGCCGTGTGGAGGGACGTGGCTCGGCCCCCCGAGCGATGCGGCGCCTGATCGGCACCTCACCAGCCGTGCGACGGCCGGTGTCTGCGGCCAATATACCTCGCCTCGGCACCGGCTGTCCCGGGGTCCCGGAGTACGCCGATAACCTCGTCCCACCATGGACGACGCCCGGGTGCTCCAGGCGCTCGGCGACGAGCTGATGCGGCTCGCGCGCCGGCGGTCGCAGGTCTATCCCGGCTCGGCCCTGGACACCTCGGCGTTCCGCCTGCTCTGGCTGCTCACCGAGGGTCCGCCGAGGACCCTGCGTGAGCTCGCCGACGAGCTCCAGCTCGACCAGTCGACCGTCAACCGGCAGGTCAACGCCGCCATCAAGCACGGCCTGGTCGAGCGCTACGCCGTCGCGGGCAGGTCGAGCCGGCTGCTGCGACCCACCGAGGACGGCCGAGCGGCGTACGTCCACGACGCGGCGCTGCGTGCGGACGTCTACGGCGCGGTGCTCGAGGAGCTCGGCGCCGAGCGTGCGGCGGCCCTGGTGGCCGAGCTGCGTGAGCTCAACGACGGCCTCGACCGCGCGCACTCCCGGCTCCGGCCGGAGCCGCCCGGTCCGTGAGCGGGCTCAGCGGTCGACCTGCTGGGCGACCAGCAGCTCCCGCAGCGTGGCGACCGCGCGCGAGCTGTGGCTCTTGACCGTGCCGATGCTGATGCCGAGCTCGGCGGCGGTCTCCTCGATCGAGAGCCCGAGCCAGTGTCGGAGCACCACGGTGCGCCGCTGCATGGGCGGCAGCTCCTGGAGTGCGTCGAAGAGTGCCGATCGCTCCTCGGGAGGCAGCTGCGCTCGCGCCGCCACTCGCTCGAGGTCACCGTCGGCGACCAGCACCCGCCGCCGGCGCCAGGGACGGCGACGGTCGTCGAGGTCGGACCGGACGATGATCCGCCGCGCGTAGGCCTCCTCCTTGCCCTCCTTCCGCACCCGGGGCCAGGCGAGGTAGAGCTTGACCAGCGCCTCTGCAGCACGTCCTCCGCGCGGTTGGCGTCGCCGCAGACTGCGTAGGCGATCCGCCGCAACGGGTCCTGGCGCGCGGTCACGAACTCGACGTACGCCGCGTCGTGGTCGCGGCCGGCCGCGGGGCCTCTCACCTGTCGGTCCCGTCGTCGCGGAGGAAGTCGAGGAAGCCGCCGACCGTCGATGCGGACACCACGGCGCCCTGATAGGCGGAGTAGAACGGCCTCCCCCTGGCCGGGCCCATCGCGAGGACGAACCAGGTGTCCCCCTCGAAGGTGACCTGGGCGACGGCGATACGCGGGTGCTTCTGCCAGTTGGGCAGCACCACGTCGCCGGTCTGGTCGACGATCACCGCACCCGGACCCGCGCGCAGCCGCTCGGAGTGGTCGCCGGCGAAGCGCACCAGCCGCTCGGCGAGCGAGGGGCGGTGCTCGAGGTCCGACGCGACGTCATCGATCCACACGTCGAAGTCGTTGGTCCACTCGCCCGGGTGGCCCATCTCGCCGAACACACCGCTGCCGTCCCGGTAGACGAACGACCAGTCGACCTCGCCGTCCATCTCCGCCTCGACGGCGTAGGAGCCGACGACGCCCTCGTCGTCGATGTACAGCGGGTTGTCGACGCTGCGGATCAGCCGTGCGTCGGGCGCCACCCAGAGCCGGCCGTCGGGGTAGATGGAGGCGGGTCCGTGGTTGCCGTACTCCTGCGCCCACTCGGGGATGTCCGGAGACGGGGACCCCGCGGTCGACGAGGGCGGCTACCGCAACGTCGGGAAACAGGCGGGCGAACTCGACAACAGGGGCACCATTGTCGGGTGAGCTAGCAAGGTACGAATGGGTCGCACTCGACGACGGCCACGGGACCGTGGGTGTCACGCCGGGGTCGGGTCTGCTGCGGGAGATGGCCGAGTACACCGGTCTGGTCGAGGGGGTCACTGACGCGCTGATTGGACACCTACAGGGGCATCCCGGTTCATGCGCCGGGCCGGGTGTTCACCGATCTGGCGGTCGCGGTCGCTGATGGCGCGGACGCGATCAGCGGCATCGTGGTGCTGGGTGACCGCCAGGACCTGTTCGGCCCGGTGGCCTCGATGCCGACGACGTGGCGGGTGCTGGACCGGGTCGATCACGAGCACCTCCCCGCGGTCCGTGCCGCGCGGGCTGCGGCGCGGGAGCGGGCGTGGGCGGCGGGTGCCGGTCCGGACCTGGACGCCCCCGAGCTGAGCTGCGGCTGGACTTCGACGCCACGATCACCATCGCGCACAGCGAGAAGGAGAACGCCGCGGCGACCTGGAAGAAGACATTCGGGTTCCACCCGTTGTTGTGCTTCCTGGACCGCCCCGAGGTCGCTGGCGGGGAGGCCCTGGCCGGGCTGCTGCGTGCGGGCAACGCGGGCTCGAACACCGCCGCCGACCACATCACGGTGCTGGACATGGCGCTGGCGGGCGCTGCCCGAGCAGGCCCGCCCCCGATGGGAGCCGGGCACCGAGTGCTGGCAGGGACCGCGGGTGCTGGCCCGCTCGGACTCGGCCGGCGCGACGCACGCCTTCGCCGAGGCCTGCGTCGAGCGCGGGCTCGGGTTCTCCTTCGGGTTCCCAGTCGATACACGGATCCAGGACATCGTCGATGTCATCCCCGAGCCAGTGCTGGCACCCCGCGATCGCAGACCGACCGCGGCGATGGCACCGACTTCCGTGAGGGCGCCTGGGTGGCCGAGGCCACCGGGATGATCGACCTGAGCACGTGGCCTGAGGGGTCCCGGCTGATCCTGCGCAAGGAACGGCCCCACCCCGGCGCGCAGCTGAGCTTCACCGACGTCGACGGGCACCGGGTCACCGCGATCTTGACCAACACCCCGCCCGGTGTGGTGCCCGGACAGGCGCCCGGGCTGGAGCTGCGCCACCGCCAGCACGCCCGGGTCGAGGACCGGATCCGCGAGGCCAAGGCCACCGGGCTGCGGAACTTGCCCTGCCGGGCGTTCAACGAGAACCAGGCCTGGCTCGAGGTCGTCCTGACCGCGGTCGACCTGGTCTGCTGGACCAAGCAGATCTGCTTCGCCGAGGTCCCCGAGCTGGCCCGCTGCGAGATCGCCGCGTTCCGCTACCGGGTCCTCCATGTCGCCGCCCGGCTCACCCACAGCGCACGCCGAGTCCATCTGCGCATCGACAAGACCTGGCGCTGGGCCGCCCAGATCGCCGAGGGCTTCGACCGACTACGCGTCGCGTTCGGCTGACGCCGAGCGCCCTGCCCGCCCGACCCAGGACCGGAGACCCGCAGCCCGGCAGCGCCAGCCGGAGACTCACGCGTGCTCAGCCACGACAGACCGGCCGCCACCACGCTCACAACCCCGCCGACCCGCTCTCAGACAGCCGGATGAAAGAGCGAGGCTAGTCCTCGGCCCTCGTGATGGGCCCGTCGAGCCCGGAGACGGCTCCCCCGGCGATGACCGCGAGGAGGGCGGCGCCGGCCACGCCGGCATAGGCACGCCTGCGGCGCCGGGCCCTGCGCCCGGCGGCCAGGAGCAACGACGCGGGGGCGGCGGGCAGATGAGGGATGGCGCGTTCGAGCTCTTGGGCCAGATCGAGGTCGAGATCCATGTCCCCTCTACGAGCGTCGGGCCCCCAAAGATGTCACGGCGACCGCGCCGGTCTCCGCCATGACATCGTCGGTGCGTCGTCCCGGCACGAACGCCGCGATCAGCACGCCCGCGAACGCCGCCATCGCCCCGAGCGCGAAGCACCACCGGAACGCCGACTCGGTCGGGAACGCCACGCCACCGAACGCCGTGGTCGAGCTGGTGAGGACGGTGGCCATGACGGCCGCGGCCAGCGTGGTGCCGACCGACCGCATCAGCGCGTTGACACCGACGGCCGAGGCGGCCTCGGTCGGCGGGACCGCGTCGAGGATCAGGGTCGGCATCGCGGCGTAGCCGATGCCGACCCCGGCTGAGGCGATGATGCAGGCGAGCATCAGCTGCCACGACGAGCTCATGAGGAAGAAGCCGACGAGGTAGCCGCTGCCCAGCACGGCCGCGCCGATCATGAGCGTGCGCTTGGCGCCGAGCACGACCATGAGCCGAGCCGACACCGGGGCGAAGACGAGCATCATCAGCCCGGACGGCGCCATCCAGAGGCCGGCGGCGAGGATCGACTGGCCCAGGCCGTAGCCGGTGATCCCGGGGATCTGCAGCAGCTGCGGCACGACGATCGCCTGGGCCATCATCCCGAAGCCGATCGCGACCGCGGCGACGTTGGTCATCAGGACCGGGAGCCGCGCCGAGGTGCGGAGGTCGACCAGCGGCTCGCGGGTGCGGAGCTGGTAGCGGCCCCAGCCGAGGAGCACCAGGGTGCCGGCCGCCATCGCCCCCAGGGTTCGCTCGTCGCCCCAGCCCCACGCGGTCGCCTTGGAGACGCCGACCAGGAACGTGACCAGTCCGACCGCAAGCCCCAGCGCGCCGAGGCCGTCGAAGCGGCCGGGGGCGGCGTCCGAGACGTGCGGCACGAGGAACCACGCCGAGGCGACGACGAGCGCCGCCAGCGCCGCGGCCACCCAGAACAGCGCGTGCCAGTTCCAGTTCTGGGCCACGAACGCCGACAGCGGCAGCCCGATCGCGCCACCGACACCGAGGGTCGCGCTCATCGCCGCGATCGCCGTACCGGTCAGGTGCGGCGGCGTGATCTCGCGCATCAGGGAGATGCCGACCGGGATGAACCCCATCGCCAGCCCCTGGAGCGCCCGCCCGACCAGCATGGGGGCCAGCGAGTCGGCCAACGCGCAGATGACCGAGGCGACCAGCAGCAGCCCGGCGCTGGCCACCAGCACCCGCTGCTTGCCGTAGAGGTCCGCGAGCCGGCCCGCCGTGGGCATCGCGACGCCCGCGGCCAGCAGGGTGATCGTGATGACCCAGGCGGCGTTGGCGGCCGAGGTGTGCAACAGCTGCGGCAGCTCGCTCTGGATCGGGATCAGCAAGGTCTGGGTCAGCGACGCGGTGAGGCCGCCGAAGCAGAGGACCACCACGGGCAGTGCCGGGTGCGCACGCAGGAGGCGGGCGGGAACGACGCTGGACGACTCGGCCACATATGCAGACTACATGTCGTTGAGATAGGCAACCAAATGCGGGCGAGCCTCGATGCCGTTCCACATACTGCAATTCAATGGTTGCAATTCGCCGTGGGAGCTCATAGGCTTACATGCAACCATTCAGTTGCATGCATGTGACCAAGGAGTGCACGATGACCGACGACCTCACCTACACCTTCACCGTCGCCCAGTCCCCCGCCGAGGCCTTCGCCGCGATCAACGACGTCCGGTCGTGGTGGTCCGGAGGGATCGAGGGGCGCACCGACGAGCTCGGCGCCGAGTGGAGCTACGCCGTGCCCGACATCCACTTCTCGGCGTTCCGCATCACCGAGCTGGTCCCCGACCGCTCCGTCGCCTGGCTGTGCACCAAGAGCCACCTGACCTTCATCGAGGACCACGAGGAGTGGACCGGCACGACGGTCCGCTTCGACGTCACGGCGACCGACCACGGCACCGAGGTGCGCTTCACCCATGAGGGACTGGTCCCGCAGGTCGAGTGCTTCGGCGTCTGCCGCGTCGCGTGGGGCGAGTACGTCGAGGGCTCGCTCAAGGACCGCATCGAGTCGCGCGCCGGCCGGCCCGACTCCTACGGCGCGGGCAAGCTCGACGACGCCAAGGCGCGGGCGGCGCAGCTGTCGGCCTGACCCGAGTCCGTGGGTCAGTGGTCGAGCAGCTGGCGGCGAGCGCCGTACTCCTCCGGCGTGATCTCACCGTGGGCGAGCCGCAGGTCCAGGACCTCGCGAGACGAGGACGGCACGTTGGGCGCGACGGAGGCTTCGGGTGTCGCGGGGGCCGTCGTGGTGACGAGCGCGTAGACCGCAGCGCCGACGACCATGGCAAGGAGCAGGAAGAGCAGGACGGGCACGACCCAGCTCGCGCCGCCGTCCATCATCCCGCCGCCGTAGGAGCGGTCCGTCATCCGGTCGTGGTGCCAGCCGTCGAAGGCGACCATGCCACTCACCTCTTCCCTGTCCTCTTCGACGATCGGTCAGCGACGGACGCGCCGACAGCCGCAAAGGTCACGACGACCGGTGACCTTTGGTCGGGTCGAGTCCACGTGGCGCGGGAGCACCTGTGGATGGTGCGCGCGGACTGTCGGTGGCTTGTCCTAGTGTGTTCAGCATCAGACCACGGACTGCTCAGGGGTGGTGAACATGCGGGATCTCGGGACCGACACGGCGGCGAGCACGGCCGGTGGCCGCTGCGCTGGCTGCGCCGTCCGTGGCCGAGATCGAGGAGTTCCGGCTCCGGCTGGCCGCTGATGCTGTGGGGCTCGAGGATGCGGAGCGGATCGACCGGGTCGCCGCGCTGGAGCGGCTGCGCCGCGCCGACGGAGGCGGCCTCGAGCGAGACGGTGGCCGACTTCGTCCTCTCCCAGCGCCAGGCTGCCGCCGAGCGTGGGGTTCCGGCCGCCCGGCGGGACCGGGGGCTGGGGCTGCAGGTCGCGCTGGCCCGTGGGGTCTCACCCACGAGGGGTCAGCAAGATGTGGCGTTGGCGATGGTGCTGCGCACCGAGCTGCCCCACACCAGGGCCGCTCACCGGGCCGGGTCCATCGACGGCTACCAAGGCCACCCTGATCGCCCGCGAGACCGCGGTCCTGACCGCCGAGCACCGCGCCCTGGTCGACGAGCAGCTCTGCGCCGACCCGTCGGTCGTCGAGTCCCTCTCACCGCGGCGGCTGGTCGGGCGGCTGCAGCAGGCGGCCGCCGAGCTCGACCCCGCCGCCGTGGTCAAGCGGAGGGCCCGTGCCGAGGCCGACCGCCACGTCACCCTCCGCCCCGCCCCCGACGTGATGAGCTGGCTCGGGGTCCTGGTGCCGGTCAAGGACGGTGTCGCCGTCCACACCACCCTGCACCGCGACGCCACCCGGGCCAAGGCCGCCGGCGACCCCCGCAGCCTCGGCCAGCTGATGGTCGACCTCCTCGTCCAACGCGTCCTGCACCCGGTGGTCCACCCCGGCCTCGCCGACACCGCCACCAGCGGCTCCGAGACCGCGACCACCTGGGCCGAGGCTGCCTCGCCGACCCAGGAGGCTGCGGTCGCCACGACGAGCACGGTGCCGGTGATGGTCAACCTCATCCTCCGCGACACCGTCCTCCTCGGCGACCCCAGCGACCCCAGCGACCCCGACGACCTAGCGACTCTGAGGGGACGGGCTGGGTCGAGGGTTATGGCCCGGTCCCCGGCGACCTGCTCCGCCAATGGATCGCCGACAACACCGAAGCCGGTGTCGAGGTCTGGCTACGCCGCCTCTACGAACAACCCGCCACCGGCAACCTGGTCGCCATGGACTCCAAAGCCGAGCTCTTCAGTGGCCGGCTCGCCGAGTTCATCCGCCTGCGCGACCGGATCTGCCGCACCCCCGGCTGCGGCGCACGCATCCGCCACACCGACCACATCGAACCCCGAGCCCGAGGCGGACCCACCACCGCAGAGAACGGCCAAGGACTCTGCGAGCTCTGCAACTACGCCAAACAAGCACACGGCTGGTCCCACCGCACCCTCCCCGGCCCCCGCCACACCGTGCAGATCACCACCCCCACCGGCCACACCTACACCTCCACCGCCGACCCACTCTGAGGGGGTCCCGGTGCCGGAGCGCTGGCACCTGCGATGCGATCGGCGCGTGCCTGTCCCCGACCTCGAAGCGCCGTACACTTCCCCTGAGTCTGGCCACCGCGGTCCCGAGACCCTCATCGACCAAGTCCCGCCTCAGGCAATCCGTCACGAGGCTGCGACCCTCGCCGTCACCCGCATGCGAACGATCGCTGATGACCTCGACCACCTCCGAAGCGGAGGGGGTCAACCACATGAGGTACTCACCCGTTGTCGCCTCCTGTACACCGCCACGCGATCCGAGGTCATAGGGAAGGCCGACGCGGCCGAGTGGACCAAGACTGCAGTGCCCCAGGAGTGGCACGACCTCATCGACCGTGCCGTCGCCAACCGGCCCGACCCATGGGTGCGCGTCCACCAGCACGCTGATCCCTTGCTCGTGGAACGAACCTGGGCATTCGTCCAGTTCATGACACCGCTCATCAGCCAAGCAGCCTCAGCGGCTGGGCAGGACACCGATCCCTGACGGGTCGCTCGTCGTACCAGCTCAGTCACCCAAGTTGAGCGAGCCCCGCCCGACGATGCCGCGCTGCGGGCGCGGACACGACGCGATCGCAGATCCCCGACTCCGCGGTCCGCCGGACCTACCCTCGGGCCTGTGGCCCCCCGCACCCGCGCCGCGACGTACGCCCGGCGCCGCAAGCGCCGCATGGCACTCGTCGAGCACGACCTCACCGAGGAGCAGTGGTTCGCGCTGATGGAGGCGTGGGGCGGGTGCGCCTACTGCGGCGGCGACGGCGCCGCGCTCCAGAAGGACACGATGCTGCCGATCTCTCGAGGGGGTCGCTACACACTGGCCAACGTCGTGCCGGCATGCGGCCCGTGCAACGCCAGCAAGTGCAACACCGAGGTCACCACCTGGCTGCGGCGCAAGAAGCTGGACGACGGCGCCTTCCTCGTGCGGCAGCTCGAGATCGCGCGAGCCCTGGCGACGGCTCAGCCGTAGCGGTGGCTCTTGGCCGCGTGGCCCTGCTCGCGGGTGCAGCTGCGGCCGTTCATCGACCGGTGCCCGCAGAGCCCGTCGGCTGTCGGCAGTGGCTCGGCCATGGCCTTGGCCGTGGCCGCAGCGGGTCGCTTCGCCGGCGCGGGCGCCTTCGGCTTCGGAGCGGTCGCCGAACCCGCCGCTCTCGCCGTCCGCTCGGCGTAGGCCGCCTCCCGCATCGCTCGCAGTGCCGCTTCCTTGCTCATCGATCGATCACGTGCGCAACGTACGCGCAGCCACCGACAGCGGCGCGGTCAGCCCCGGGCCGCGGCGTCCAGGAGGGCGGCGCGCGCTGACTGATGCCGTTGAACCCGTCACCGTCGCCGTCGAGCTCGTGGAGCGCGACGTAGACCGCCTCGGCCGGCAAGTCCGTCCGCGACGGCCACTGGCGAGGTGGTCGACGGTGCCGCGCGGACGCGGCTGGGACATCGGCGTGCTGGCCGACTGGGAGCGCGCCGTCCAGGGTGTAGAGCGTCGCGGCTAGTGGTCATCTCCGGGCGAGCGGTACGACGGCCAGCGCGCCCACGAGCGGCGACAGCAGCGCGAGGATCCCCCAGAACGGCGGGTAGACCTGCTCGCCGTACTCGCTGGCCGCGAGGAGGGTGACGGCCAGCCCCGCCATCACGACGGTGGCGACGCCCGCCGCCCATGCCGCCCAGCGCCTTCCAGAGCGGGCAGCTGCCACGGCGCCGAGCCAGAGCACGACGCCGAGGGCCGCCACGAAGTAGAGGAGTCCGTAGACCAGGCCCGCGCTCGGTGACGTGCCGTGCCCGGCATAGACCTCGTGAGCGTGGTCCATGAGGGTCCGGGGACCAGCCTGGTCGACCAGGGCGGCGACGGCCAGCACGGCCGCGGCCGCGAGCGCGCCGAACGTCAGCCCGACACCTCCGCGGGCCTGGTGACGCGCGGACATTGATGAGCGAGGAGCGGTTTCAGATAGTGACTGTCTCATAGCTAGCGACGGTAGACAACGGCTTCTAGACAGTCAATGTCTTTTAGACAGTGACTTGCTCATTGTGCGACGGTTCACTACGCTGCCGACATGGCTGGTGGGCTTCGGGCGCGGTGGCGGAGCGAGGCGATGCGGACCATCCAGGAGCGGGCGCTCGACCTCTTCGACGAGCGCGGCTTCTCGCAGGTCACGATCGAGGAGGTCGCGGCGGCCGCGGAGGTCTCGCCCTCGACCGTCTACCGCCTGTTCGGGACCAAGGAGGGGCTGCTCGTCGTCGATGAGTTCGACACCATGAGCCAGGAGGCGATCGAGGGGCTGCTCGACGTCGACGACCCGGTGGGCAGCCTCGTCGAGATCGTGACGCGCTACGAGGCCGCGCCCACCTCCGAAGCCCGCGGCGGTCCTGACCCGGCCAGGCGGATCCGCTACTTCTTCGAGGAGCCCTCGGTGCGGACCGCCGCGTGCGCCGCCCTCGACCGGGCCAGCCGGCGCATCGCCCCCCTCCTGCGGCGAGGCGACCTGAGCGAGGTCCAGGCCCGGGTGGCGGCCAACGCCCTTGTCTTCGGCTACTTCGGCGCCCTCGAGCAGTGGCACCTCGATGGCGCGAGGACGCCGATCGCGGGCTACGTCGAGGAGGGGTTGCGGCCACTGCGCCGCCTGTGGCGCTGATCGATCTCGGCCACCTGGCGGATGGCAGGTACGCGG
The DNA here is from genome assembly GCA_963793315.1 of uncultured Actinomycetota bacterium. Taxonomy (GTDB): domain Bacteria; phylum Actinomycetota; class Actinomycetes; order Propionibacteriales; family Nocardioidaceae; genus Nocardioides. The sequence goes on from CAWBZR010000014.1 coordinate 31,843, forward strand.
CGACGTACCAGCGTCTTCGTGACCCGGGCCCTCATCGGCGAGGGCCTCACGAGCAGGGACGCGAGGACCGCCACCCGCATGAAGCCCCGCATGAAGGCCGCATGAAGATCGAGATCACCGTCGACTCCCTCGACCCGCCGCTGGGCTGGATCACCAGTCGTCCCGACGACGGCCCGCCGCCCGGCGACAACGACCGGGGCGTCGAGTTCGTCGGCTGGCTCGGCCTGCTGAGGGTGCTCGAAGACCTCATCGGTGCGCCGGGCCGCGCACCCGATCCCCCGTGACCGCGCGACCCGTCGTGAGGGCAGCCGGCGCGGGTAGCATCGCGTGCATGGCCGGGGCCATCCCTGTCAGGTCGCTGCACGGCCGCGACGCCGAGCTCGGCGTGATCGCTGACGTGCTCGACGAGGTCACCCGTGGGCGGAGCGCGGTGCTCCTGGTCGAGGGCGAGGCCGGCATCGGCAAGTCGCGGCTGCTCGGGGCTGCCCTCGACCGGGCCCGGGAGCTCGATCTCCGGGTCGTCTGGGCGCGCGGCGAGGAGCTGGAGCGCACCCGCCCGTTCGGCGTCGTGGCGGAGGCCCTCGGCTGCCGGGAGTCGTCCGCGGACCCCGAGCTCGCAGCGGTGGGCCGGCTCCTGAGCTCGCAGGTGAGCTCCGACGGCGGCCCGGTGACGGTGACCAGCGACCCCGGGCTGCAGTTCCGGGTCGTCGACGCCCTGGTCGACCTGGTGGAGGCGCTCGCGATCCGGGGTCCCGTGGTGATCGGGATCGACGACCTCCAGTGGGCCGACCCGTCGAGCCTGATGACGCTCGGCGCCTGGAGTCGGCGCCTCGCCCACCTGCCGGTGGCGCTCATCGGCTGCCTGCGCCCGGCCCCGCGCATGCCGCAGCTGCAGCGGCTGCTCGAAGCGCTCACCGCCGACGAGGCGCGCCGGATCGGGCTTGGCCCGATCGACCAGGCAGCGGTCGCGGCCCTCATCACCGAAGCCGTCGACGCACCCCCCTCCGGCCGGCTGCTGAGCGAGATCGGGGGCGCCGGGGGCAACCCGTTCTTCATCACCGAGCTCCTCGCCGCCCTCGGCGAGGAGGGCAGCCTGGTGGCCGTCGACGGGCTCGCCGACGTCACCCACGTGACCGTCCCCCCGACGCTGCGGCTGACCATCCTCCGGCGGTTGGGCTTCCTGTCCGAGGAGACCATGCAGGCCCTGCGGGCGGCGACGATCCTAGGCAGCAACTTCAGCCTGGCCGATCTCTCGACCACGACGACGGGGAGCGCACTGGCGCTGTCGGAGGCGCTGCGCGAAGCGATCCGGGCCAGCGTCCTGGCCGACGAGGACGGTCGGCTGAGGTTCCGCCACGACCTCATCAGGGACGCGATCTACCACGACATCCCGCGGAGCGTCCGCCTCGCCCTGCACAGCGAGGCGGGACGTCGGCTGGCCGAGCGCGGCGCGCCTGTGCGCCAGGTGGCGGAGCAGCTGGCGCGGGGCGCCGTCACCGGTGACCAGGAGGCGATCGCCTGGATCACGGCGGCCGCGGGCGAGGCCGCACAACGGTCACCCGACATCGCCGTCGACCTCTTCGACCGGGTCCTCGAGCTGATGCACCCGACCGACCCGGAGCTCGACCGGACCCGGTCCGAACGCGCGACAGCGCTGATGTCGGCCGGGCGGGTGGCAGAAGCGGAGCAGGCCTGTCGAGAGGTGGTCGAGCGGACCAGCGACGCCACGCTCGGCGCGACGGCCAGGGCCTGCCTCGGCCTGGCCCTGCTGACGAGCGGCCGCCCCGCCGAGGGCCTGGCGGAGCTGGAGCGGGCGTCGACCTCGATGCTGCTCGACCAGTCCGACCGCGCTCGCACGCTGGGGTGGGTGAGCCTCGCGCGGCTCTGGCAGGGCGACCTCGAGGGCGCCTCGCGCGCAGCGGAGGAGGCCCGCGCCGCGGCCGCCGGGTCCGGTGATGAGCTGACTCCGACCATCGCCGCCTCGATCGACGCCGTCGTGGCGCTCGGCCGTGGGCAGCCGGACGAGGCGGACCGGCTGATCCGGGACGCCCTGTCGCGAGCCGACGCCGGGGTGGAGCGCGGGGGCATGGACTACCCGCTCCACGCACCTCGAGCCTGGGCGCTCATCGAGCTGGACCGGTTCGACGAGGCCCGCTTCGAGCTCGACACGGGCGCCCGCCTCAGTGACCAGCTCGGGGCGCACTGGCACCAGGCGAGCTACCTCATGGCCCACACGGTGCAGCGCTACCTCTCCGGCGAGTGGGACGACGCCATCGACGACGTGGACACCAGCGACGAGCTGGCCGACGTGACCGGTGAGGGCTACCACCTGATCATCACCCGTGGCCTGCAGGCCCTGATGCAGCTGCACCGCAACGACGTCGTGGCAGCCGCGGACACGGCGGGACGGGCCATGGAGCAGCTGACCTCGACCGGCGCGCGCTACCACCAGCAGTGGGCGATGCTCGCGTCCGGGCTCGTGCGCGAGGCCCGGGGTGATCTCGACGGCGCCCTGGCCGCGCTGGCCGAGGCTTGGGAGCAGTGTGCCCGGATGGGCCTGGTCATCGACTTCCGGGTGATCGGGCCGGAGCTGGTGCGGGTCGCCCTCCTGTGCGGTGACCGTGAGCTCGCCCAGCGCGCGGTCGCGGGCCTGGCCGAGCTCGCGGCCGCCAACGACGTGCGCTCCCTCGACGGGCTCGCCCTGCGCTGTCGGGGGCTGGTCGAGGACGACGCGGCGGTGCTGGAGGCGGCCGTCGAGGCGTACGCCGGGAGTCCCCGCGTCGTCGAACGCGCCGCGGCGCAGGAGGACGCCGGCGCCGCCTGGTTTCGCGCCGACGACCGCGACCGCGGACGGGCCCTGGTCGAGGCAGCGCTGGAGGTCTACGAGGCGCGCGGCATGCACCGCGACGTCGCGCGCACCGAGGCCGTCCTGCGCAGCGCCGGCATCCGGCGCGGCCGGCGCATCGGCCGCGGTCGGCCGGCGTTCGGCTGGGCGAGCCTCACGCCCACCGAGGAGGTCGTGGCCCGGCTGGTCGCCGAGGGGCTCTCGAACCCCCAGATCGGCGACCGGCTCTACGTCTCCCGCCGCACCGTGCAGACGCACGTCGCCCACGTCTTCGGCAAGCTCGGGGTCACCTCACGCAGCCAGCTCGCCGTCGAGGTCACGCGTCAGGAAGCGAGCACCTCACCGCGTTCCTGACGCCCGAGCAGCTTGAGCATCAGCTCCTCCGCATGGGCTGCGGCACGGTCATCGCCGTAGAGCTCGCGGGTGGGCGTCACCCTGGCGGCGACCGCCTCGAGGGCCCCGGCGAGCTGGTCCGCGTCGGTGCCGTCCGGCAGGTCGCCCGCCGCCACCGCGGCCGAGATCTCCCGCACCAGCGTGTCGTGCCAGCGGCGCAGGTAGGCGATCAGCGCGTCCCTGACGGGGCCGGGCCGGCTGTCGAACTCGAACGACGCTGCGGCCAGGAAGCAGCCGCCCGGGAACGCCGGCCGCCCGGCGTACTCCATCCAGGAGCGGCAGATCGCCACCAGCCGGGGCAGCCCCTCCTGCTGCCCAGCCGACGGCAACCACACCTCGGTGCGGAACACCTCGGCCGCGTGGTCCAGGGTCGCGAGCTGGAGTGCGAGCTTGGTCCCGAAGTGCCCGATGACACCGGCCTTGCTCATGTCCATCGCGGTCGCGAGCCGACCGACCGTGAGCCCCTCCAGCCCTTCGACCGAGGCCATGTCGGCCGCCAGAGAGAGGATCCGGCGACGGGTGTCGAGGGCGACTGCCACGGATCTGCGACCGGCCATGCGGGCCACGATACCGTACGATCGATCGCCTTTGACTTACGAACGATCGGTCGCTAAATTCGAGAAACTCGTTGTCCCTCCCTCCCCGAAGGTCTCTCGTCATGCCTGCTGCGCATTCCCGCCGCAACGCCGCCCTGCTCGTCGCGTGCGGCGGCTCCTTCCTGGCGTTCCTCGACGTCACTATCGCGAACCTCGCGCTACCGGCGGTCGGGGACGACTTCAACGTGGCGGACATCGCCGACCTGTCCTGGATCGTCACCCTCTACACCGTCGTCTTCGCGGCACTGCTCGCGCCGGCGGGCCGGATCGCCGACGTGGTCGGACGGCGCCGGCTGTTCCTCGTCGGCATGGCGGTCTTCGTCCTGGGCTCGCTGGGGGCGGCCGTCGCCCCCGGGCTGGGCGTGCTCCTCGCGGCCCGGGCGGTGCAAGGCCTGGGCGGGGCCCTGCTGCTGCCCGCGTCGCTGGCCCTGGTGCTCTCGGCGGTGCCGGCACCGCGGCGACCGGCCGCAATCGGCCTGTGGAGTGCGTCCGCCTCGGCCGCGGCCGCGCTCGGCCCCGCGCTGGGCGGCGTGCTGGTCGACGGCCTGGGCTGGCGGTGGCTGTTCTGCATCAACGTCCCCCTCGGCGGCTGGCTCCTGGTGAGTGGCTGGCGGCTGCCGCGGGACGCCGGCTCCGACCAGCGCTGGCCGGACCCCTTCGGCATCACCGCCTTCGGCGGCGGGGTGTTCGCCCTCGTCTTCGGGGTCGCCCAGAGCTCTCAGTGGGGCTGGGCCGACCACCGGACCGCCGCCTGCCTGGTGGTAGGGCTGATTGCCTGTGCTCTCACCGCGGTCCGCTCGGCCGGCCACCCGAGCCCCGCGATCGCCGTACGTCTGTGGCGCAACTCCACCTACGCCGCGGCCAACGCGGTCTCGCTGCTCTTCGGGGCCGCGCTCTTCACCTGGCTGCTGGTCGGCGTCCTCTACCTCACCTCCGTGTGGGGCTACTCCGAGCTGCGGGCCGGGCTGGTCATGACCCCTGGGGCCCTCGTCGCGATGGCCGTGGGCGTCGGGGTCAGCCGGGTCGCGCGTGGCGTCGCCCCCAGGGTGCTGGTCACCAGCGGCGGTCTGCTCATGGCCGCCAGTGGCGTGGTCATCGGCCTCGTGCTCCCGTCCACCCCCCACTTCTGGCAGATGTGGCTCCCGCTCGGAGTGACCGTCGGCGCGGGCATGGGCGCGATCAGCGTCGGCGTCTCCAGCGCCGCGGCCCTGTCGGCCCCGGCCGTCGAGTTCGCCGCGGCCACGGGGCTGAACGTCGCGATCCGGCAGGTGGGCGGCGCCGTCGGTGTCGCGGGGATGGCAGCGATGCTGGCGCACCACGACCCTCATGGCACCGAGGGCTACGGCCACGTCTACCTGCTGTGCTCCGCTCTCGCCCTGGCCGTCGCCGCCGTGGGATGGCTGCTCGTGCTGCCGGCGACCAGCCGTCCTTCCCAGCCGAGTGATCCGACCCCGGCGCGGCTCCCGCTCGACGGAGCGTCCTCCGTCCCAGCACCGTGATCGGGCCGCGCGGAGGTCAGCGCGCCCGGCCGATGTCTGCGGCCGACCCCTGTCCGGGGCTGGTGCTCCGCCCGGCCACGCCGTCCGACCGGGCCGGGGTCGTCCGCTTGCTGAGCCGCTGCTCTCCCCAGGCGCTGCAGCAGCGGTTCCTGATCGGAGTGGCCGGCCCTCCGCCGGCCGGTCTCCTAGCCCAGCTGCTGCGCCCGCGGACCCCGATCGGCGCAGCCACGCTGGCCCTGGTCGACGGTGAGGTCGTGGGCCACGGCATGTGGGCGTCCGTCAGCGCGCAGTCCGGCCACCCGGTCGAGCTCGGACTCCTGGTGAGGGGCGACCAGCAGGGTCGCGGCATCGGGTCCGCCCTCGTCCGCGAGCTGCACGCGCAGATCGTGGCGGCCGGGATCTGCTGCGTCGAGGTGACCACGGCCGCCGACAACCGCGTGGTCACGGGGATGATCGCGCGCCGGGCTCCCGGCGTACGACCCCAACGGGACGGCCCGACGCTCATCTACCGCCTCCCGACGGGTGCCCTCCGAGCGGCCTGACCACCCCGGCGTCAGGACGAGGCGAGCGCCTCGCGCACGGGGGCCAGGGCCCGGCTCCAGGTCACCACCTGGTCGAGCATCTCGGCGAGCGCCGCGGACTGGTGCGAGGACGGCCGGAACTCGCGGTACTCCTCGAAGTCGTTGCTCAGCGTCAGCGCGACCTGCCGGGAGACGTCGGCCATCCCGAGCTGACCGCAGATCTGGCGCAGCTGGGCGGCAGCCCCGGTGCCGCCCCAGATGCCGTAGGAGACCAGGCCGACGGCCTTGTCACGCCACTCGGCGTGGAGGTAGTCGATGGCGTTCTTCAGCACGCTCGACACGCCGTGGTTGTACTCCGGGGTGACGAAGACGTAGCCGTCGTAGGAGTCCGTCGTCCTGGCCCAGGCACGGGTGTGCTCGTGCTCGTAGAGGCCCAGCATCGGCGACAGAGGTTCGTCGAGGTGCGGCAGCGGATGGTCGAGCAGGTCGATGAGCTCGCACTCGACGTCGCCGCGTGCGGCCGCGCTCCCGTGCACCCACGTCGCGACATCGGCGCCGACGCGGCTGGGGCGGGTGCTGCCGAGGATGACTGCGATCCTGGTCATGTGTCTTCTCTCTCGTGAGGTTGCCACCCTTCTCGACGAAGCTGGCGTGCGGAATGGGACGTGCGGGTCTGCCATCCCGCCGTCAGGCGGCACCGTTGGTGGCGAGCATGATCGAGTGGAGGCTCGTGGTCGCGCAGATGTAGAGCACGTTGCGTCGCGGGCCGCCGAAGACCACGTTGGCGGCGGCGTCGGGCGTCCGGATGGTCCCGAGGTGGGTGCCGTCGGGGTCGTAGCAGCGCACGCCGTCGCTGCAGGCGATCCAGATCCGGCCCTCGACGTCGGTCCTCATCGAGTCGAGGCTCGGCGCGGTGCCGGTGACCAGCACCTCACCGTCCTCGAGCGAGCCGTCGCTCCCGATGCGGAAGCTCCGGATCGTGTTGGCGCGGCTGTCGGCGACGTACAAGACGGCACCGTCAGGGGAGAACGCGAGCCCGGTCGGCCGCTGGAAACCGTCGGCCATGACCCGGGCCCCGCCGGTGTCGGGGTCGACGCGGAAGAGGTAGCACCCGTCGAGCTCGGTGGACGCCCGGCGCCCCTCGTAGTCGCTGTCGATGCCATAGCTCGCGTCGGTGAACCACAGGGCGCCGTCCGCGGCCACCACCGCGTCGTTCGGGCTGTTGAACCGCTGGTTCGGGCGGTAGCGGTCGGCCAGCACGGTGATGCTGCCGTCGTGCTCGGTGCGGGAGACCCGGCGGCTCGAGTGCTCGCAGGTGACGAGCCGGCCCTGCGCGTCCGTGGTGTTGCCGTTGGGGTGGCCGGCCGGGCTGCGGAAGACGGACACCGTCCCCGAGAGCTCGTCGAAGCGGAGCAGCCGGTCGTTGGGGATGTCGCTCCACACCACGGTGCGGTGGGCAGGGAAGTAGGCGGGTCCTTCGGCCCAGCGGCACCCGGTGTGGTGCGTGGTCAGAGCCGCGTCGCCGCGGACGGCGTAGAAGCGGTCGTCGAGGACCTCGTAGGTCTCCAGCTCCAGGATCATGCGCGGCTCCTTCTCATCGGCTTCGGCCGCGGGCGCGGTCAGGTGTCCGGAACTGACCTTCCGCGATCGCCGCTCGCCGGAGATCCGTCAGGTGGCGGATGTTCAGGCTCGTCACACCGCGCAGGCTGATGCTCGAGAGCAACAGGAGGAAGAGATGAACGACACCGTCAGCAACGTCGGGCGGGCGCTCGCGGACATCGACGAGCTGTGGAGCCCGCGCCCGCTGGCCCGGATCAACGACTACGCCGTGAAGGCGGTCCGGGTGCAGGGCGAGTTCGTCTGGCACCGGCACGCGGCCACCGACGAGCTGTTCCTCGTGGTGAGTGGCGAGCTCCACATCGACCTGCGCGACGCCGTGGGCGAGCGGCGGGTCTCCCTCGGAGCCCAGGACGTCTACGTCGTGCCGCGGGGCGTCGAGCACCGTCCGGTCTCGCGCGACGGCGCCGAGATCCTCCTGCTCGAGCCGGCCGACACCGTCAACACCGGAGACGCTCCGGAGGTCGAGGCCGCCGACGCGGAGGGCACGACCTACGCCCCGCGCTACGCCGACGCCGCCGTCGGCGACTGACCGCAGACCATCTCCCCTCCCCCAGTGGCCAGGTCGACCGTCGTCGCACTCGCGCGCTACCCGCTCAAGAGCGCCGGTGGCGAGCGGCTCGACGCGGTCGACCTGGACCACACCGGCCTGCCCGGCGACCGGGCCTGGGCCTGTCTGGACCCGGACGACGGCACCATCGGCAGCGCCAAGCACCCAGCGCGCTGGGGCCGGCTCCTCGAGGTCCGCGCCACCACGGCGGCGGACTGGCGCACGGTCGAGGTGCGGGTCGCCGGTCGCGTCCACGTCGCGGGCACCCCGGAAGCCGACGAAGCGCTCAGCGACCACCTGGGCCGCGGGGTCCACCTCTCCGACCGGCCACCGGCCGACGCCCGGCTGCACCGCCGGCTGCCCGACAGTGCCGGCCTGGTGCCGGAGTGGCTGGACGACGTTGGCCCCGGCGGGGAGGCAGTCACGTCGATGTCCGGCGCGGGTCGAGTCGGGAGGTTCGTCGACTTCGGCGCCGTGCACCTCGTGACGACCGGGTCCCTGGCCCGGCTGGGGCGGCAGCTCGGGGCGCGGGCCGCGGCGGCGCGTCGGTTCCGGCCCAACCTCGTCGTTGACGCGCCGGAGGACCCGGCAGCCGGCACGGAGCTGCACGTGGGTGACGCCGCGCTGCGGGTCGTCCTGCCGACCCCGCGCTGCGTCGTACCCGGCCTCGCGCACCGCGGCCTCCCTCACGACCGCGAGCTCCTGAGCGCGCTCGCGCGCCATCACCGCGGGCCGGTGCCCGGCCTCGGCCGGGCCGCCTGCTTCGACACCTACGCCGACGTCGTCCACCCCGGCCGGATCCGGGTCGGGCAGACCGTAGACACCCGTCGACACCATGAGGAAGCACAGCCATGACGACCATCGACGTCTTCGAGGCACACCGCCCCTTGCTGCTCGGGCTCGCCCGCCGGCTGCTGGGCAGCACGTGGGACGCCGAGGACGTCGTCCAGGACGCCTACCTCCGCTGGAGCAGCACGGCACGCGACGACGTGCGCAACGCCCGGGCCTACCTCATGACCACGGTGACCCACCTCTGCATGGACCTGCGGACCTCGGCTCGGGCCCGCCACGAGACCTACCTCGAACCGTGGCTCCCCGAGACGGCGGCCACGAGCTCCTCGGTCCGCTCGAGAGCGCCGAGCTCCGCGAGACCGTCGCCGACGCGAGCCTGCTCCTGATGGAGCGCCTCAACCCAGCCGAGCGGGCCGTCTTCCTGCTCCGCCACGCCTTCCACTACAGCTACGACGACATCGCCCCGGTCGTGGGCAGGTCCGCGGCGCACTGCCGGCAGCTGCACCGTCGGGCAGCGCACAAGCTGGAGCAGGGTGCGGACCGGTTCCGTCCCGGGCAGCGCGAGCACGCCGGCTTCGTAGCCGCATTCCTGACCGCCGCGCAAACGGGCGACCTCGAAGCCCTGACCGGGCTGCTCCGGGCGACGACCTGGCAGTCCGCGGCGTGACGAGGACGCCGATGAGATCTCCCACAGCCAGACCGGTCACGTTCGGCACCACCGCGAAGTCCTTCCTCTCGAGCGCCCCAGACCACCCGAGGGCTTGAGGAGAGGACGTCAGATGAGAGTGCTGGTCGCGGGAGCCACCGGAGCGATCGGCCGCGCCCTGGTGCCGGTCCTGGCTCGGTGGGCCACGACGTCGTGGCCCACAGCCGCGGCCGACGACGGCCTTCGACGGCCTGTCGGGGAGCGTCGAGATGGTGCAGGCGGACGCCCTGGATGTCGCAGCGGTCGAGCGCCTGGTGATGACGGCCCGGCCGGACGTCATCGTCAACCTGCTCACGGCCATCCCCCACCGGATCGACCCGCGCCACCTCGCCCGCGACTTCGATCTCACCGACCGGCTCCGCCGGGAGGGCACCCCACCCGCCGTCAGCCGCCAGCGCGCTGCCCGACGTCCACCTCGTCCCGAGGGGCTCGCCTACGCCTACGAGCCGACATGGGCCGCCGAGCCGGCGGCCGCCGACGAGGAGACGCCGTCCTGGGCGCACCGCCCGGCAGTTTGCGCCGAACGTCGAGGCGCTGCGCGAGCTCGAGCGGCTCACCGTCGGAGCGGGCGGCACGGTGCTCCGCGTGGGCCACCTCTACGGCCGGCACCATCTACGCGGCCCACGGGCTGTTCACCCAGCAGGTGCGGGCCGGCCAGGCCCCCATGGTGGGCGGCGGCACCTCGGTGTTCTCGTTCAGCCACGTCCACGACGTCGCGACCGCCGTCGGCCGCGGTGGACCGCCGTCCGATCGGCCCGATCAACGTCGTGGACGACGACCTGGCCCCGATGTCGACCTGGCTCCCCTACTTCGCTGACGCGGTCGGCGCCAGCCCGAAGAACGCGCCGGCCCTCCTGGCCCGGCTCGCCGCCGGCAGCTTCGGCGTCGCCTACATGACCCGGCTGCGCGGCGCGGACAACGCCGCGCCCGGCTCAGCCTCGACTGGCGACCCCGCTACAGCGGCTGGCGCGACGGGTTCGGGTAGCTGGGCAACGCCGACCGCTGACCCGGTGGCGGCGACCCGGCGGTCAGTCGCCGCCGCGCTGGTAGTCGGCCACGGCCCTCGCCACCGCGCCCTGAGAAGCCGCACCGGGGCGGGCTCCGGCGTACGCGTCGCCAGCTCGGCCTCGATGAGCTCCAGCTGGGTCTGGACGCTCCGGTTCTCGGCCGCGAACAGGCTGGTCCCCTCGTCGGTCAGCTCGAAGGTCCAGTCGTCGTAGATCCGCGTCGCAAATCAGGGCCACCAGCTTCGCCCAGCGCCGAGTCGAGCTCGGCGGCCTCCAGGATCGCGTGGTTCATCCAGTCGCCGGCGGCGATCAGCTCCACCAGCGTGCAGCGCCGCTGGTAGACCCCGATGGAGGCGAGCACCCAGGTGTCGGCGAAGACCCAGCCGCCTTCAGGCCCAGGTCATCGTCTAGGGCGTGTCCCGTAATTGCTGGTGGATGCCGGCGTCGTCCAGGTGCGGCCTGGCCAGTCGCCGGCACGCGCGCAGACTGGGCGTCTTCGAAGTGTCGGCGACGCCGCCAGGGCGTGATCTGGGCGGCGTCCGGCGCCGCCATGAATTACGGGACACGCCCTAGTTGTCCTGAACAAGGACGCCGCGCCCGCACCGCGTGGCCCTGCTTTGCGGCTGCAGGTGCGGGCGTCCACGGCCTCGCATGTCGCTCGCAGTGCAGCCTCCTTGGGTCGGAACGCGATGCCCCGAGGCGAAGGGATCAACCGTCAGCTGCCGTTCAGCTCCTCGCGCAGCTTGATGACCTCTGCGAGCGCCTGCTCAGCGGTCTCCGTCGCGATGGTCAGTCCCCGGAGAAGGGTGGCGACGTCTACCTTCTGGCGCTGGGCCGGGCTCCGCGCGGTCTCGTCGAGGTCGAGGCCGAGGTCTCCGACGGCTCGGAGCTGTTCCTTGAGCTCATCGAGGCTCCGGTGGCCATGCCGCGACCCGATCCTGGAGGCTCGCGCCGCCTGCTCCTGCGGAGTTCTGCTGACCTTGAAGAGACCCATGAGTCCCCCTTCTTCGGTTGGACGATGCATCTGCCGGTCAGGTCGTGGACTCACGCGGTGAAGCCGAACGATCACGGGTTTCGGTGGTTGTTGGTCATCGCCGACTGAACCAGGTTCCCGGCCCCGTTCCCCACGGGCGTCGCCGGTCAGCCGGTCGGCCCGCTGCCCGGCGCACCCGACCCGCCCATCCCGGCTTCCCTGGCCACGATCGCCGCCTGCGCTCGATCGGTGAGCTGGAGCTTGGCCAGGATGTTGGAGACCACGTTGCCCACCGTCTTGGCGGCCAGCCCGAGGCGATCCGCCACCTCTCGGGGAGACCGGCCGGACGCCATCATGTCGAGGACCTCCCGCTCCCGCGGCGTGAGCTGGGGGAACGGGTCTGCCGGCCTCGGCGGAGCGGTGAGCTGGGCGAGTACGCGCTGCGCAACGCTGGGCCCGAAGACGGCTTCGCCGGCCGCAACGCCGCGTACTGCTCGCTCGATCTCCTCCTGCTCGGCCCCTTTGAGGACGTAGCCGCGTGCGCCGGCGCGCATCGCGGCGAACAGCGAGTCGTCGTCGCTGAACATCGTCAGGACACACACCGCTGTGTCCGGCAGGGAGCGGGACAGCTCGCGCAGCGCCTGGAACCCGTCCGTGCCGGGCATCTGCAGGTCGAGAAGCACCACGTCGGGCCGGTGGAGGACCGCCTCTCTCAGCGCCTCGCGGCCATCTGCCGCTCGGGCAACCACCTCGATCCCCTCGAGGGAACCGAGCAGCGCCGCAAGCCCGTCACGCATGACCGGATGATCATCGGCGACCACGACCCGGATCATGACGCCCCGATCGGGATCACAGCGCGCACGAAGCCGCCGCCCGGACCCGGTCCGCGCTCGCAGGTGCCGCCGAGCTCCTCAGCTCGCTCGCGCATGCTGGTGGTGCCGACTCCGCTTCCCCACTCCTGCATCGAGCCGTCGTCTCGGACCTCGACCTCGAGGGCGCCGTCGCGAACACCCACGCTGATCCTTGCTCGCGACGCCGTGGAGTGGCGCACGATGTTGGTCAACGCTTCGGTGGCGATGCGGTAGGCAGCGACCTCGAGGGCAGCCGGTAGGGGACCGTCGAGATCTGTCTCGACCCTGACCTCGAGGGGAGCTCCGTCGGCCCGACGTACGGCCTGAGCAGCCCGCACCTCCAGGGCGGCCACCAACCCCAGATCGTCGACGGCGACGGGGCGAAGGTCGTCCACGAGGCGTCGCACCTCGTGCACGGCGGAGCGCAGGTCTGTCCGCACCGTGGCGAGGAGAGCGGCCGACTCGCCTGGCTGGGAGGCAGCGGTGTTCGCAGCCGCATCCGCGGACAGGACGACTCCGGTCAGGAGCGTTCCGAGCCCGTCGTGCAGGTCACGCCGCAGTCGGCGCCGTTCCTCCTCGCGGGCGTTGACCAGCTTTTCGCGGGCGAGCTGCACGTCACGGGCCGCACAGGTCGCCGAGACCGCGACCGCCAGGGGTCCCGACAGCATGGCGAGCACGCCTGCGTCGGCGGCGGCGAGGCGCCGCTCGCCCGCCCGCAGCCCGACCTCGAGCGTTGCGCCACCACCTAGTGGCAGCTCGACCACCTCCTTGCCCGGGCTCCCCGACGACCCGAGGAGGTGGTTCTCGTCATCGCGGATGGCGACGTAGGGCAGCCGCATGCTGGCTCGCACCGCGACCAAACCTTCAGACAGGTCCTGCAGGGCGCCGCCCACCTCGGCTGCGACCCGCGCGGGGTCACCACGATTCCCGTACAGCACCCGCTCGACCGCGGTCTGCAAGCGCGCCCGCAGCGGCAGTGCCAGCATGGCCACGAGCAGTGCCGACGCGACTCCTGAGAGCACCAGGACGAGCACGGCGTAACCAGCGAGCACCAGACTCGACAGCAGCAGGTACGCGACGCTCCGCGCGATCACGAGGCGAATGTCGAGAAGTCCATGCCTGAGGACGGCGACGGCGATGCCAGCGGGCAGCACGGGGATCGCGAATAGCACGATGATCGGCGTGTCGGAGACAAGTGCCCACGGGGTGACGGCGGCAAGCAGGAACCCCGCGGCCAGTACCACCCACAGCAGCTGTCGACGTACCACCTCCCCACCGGCGACGTAGCGCGTGGCTAGCGCGGCGAGTCCGACCAACATCGACAGCACCCAACGCAGCTCACTGGCCGACCAGAGCGCCGACCACGCACCGTCGAGCGGGAGGAGCAAGAAGCCGTCGGGAAACGTCCCGTCGGAGTGGCCGTTGCCGTTCTCGAGCACGAACAACGGCGACGTGACGGCGAACGAGCACGAACCACGGGCGCCATCGCGGTGACGGGAGTCTCCCGTCGGGCAGCAGGTAGAGGGACAGCGGCAGACAGATGCCGATGTGCAAGGGCCAGGCCAACGCGAAGACCGTCACCAGCAGCCGGGTCAGCCACAGCGGGTCCCCGTGGGCGATGGTCAGCTCGGCCAGGCATGCCGCCGCGGCACTCAGCGCCTGACACAAACCGCCCACCAGGTAGAGCCAACCGACCGGATGCGCGGGGCGGTACCACGCGACGAGCGCGCCACAGGCGCCGAAGCTCAGGCCGATGACGAGATTGCTCACGACGAACGCGTCGACCGCCTCGTGGAACGACCACCCGACCACGGCCCAGGCGATCCCGGCGACCGCAGCGAGCAGCACGCAGCCTCCCGCGAGCACGCCGACGAGAACCCTGGATCGCACGCACCGAGTCTCGACCCTGCGAACCCTCCTTGTCGCGGGCGATCTTCCCCGGTCACCCGGGCAGGTTCCCGGCAGAGCGGGCAGGTTGGCCTCACATCCGGGCGGCGCCGAACCCGAGGCTGGAGGCACCAACTCCTCAGGAGGACGTCATGAACAGAACCACCGGCCTGGTGATCCTCGCCGTCCTGTCCCTGGTCGACATCGCCGACCTGGCGCTGACCGACGGCGAACACCCGCCGTACTCCATCGCCATCGCCGGCGCCGCGCTCGGGCTCGCATCGCTCATCCTCGTGGCGTACTGCTGGCGTGGACGCCGCTGGGCGGTCGCCCCGCTCGTCGTGCTCCGCTCGATCTCAGCGCTGAGTGCGGTGCCCGCATTCGTGGTCGGCGGAGTCCCGGCGGCTGCGGTCGTACTCGCGGCCGCGATCGTGGCTCTGACGATCGTCGGCATCGTCCTCGTCGCCCGTCCGATGAGCAGCGTCAGGGTGAACGGATGAACCGCGCGGCGACCATCGGCCTGGCTGTCCTCGGGCCGGCATGCGTCGGGATCCTGCGCTTCCTGCTCCCCTACTACACCGCTCCGGACAGCACGGCGTCAGCTCGCGCCGTTGCAGCCCACCCGGGCCAGGAGAGTGCGGTGCTCTGGCTCGGTCTGGTGGCCACGCTGACGCTCGTCCCCGGTCTGTACGCCGTCCGTGACCGCCTGCCGGCCGGACGCCTGCGGCCCTGGGCGTTCGGACTGACCCTGGTCGGCTACCTCAGCCTCCCCGTCGTGCTCGTCGGCGACATGGTGCTCTGGACCGCGGCGAACAAGGGCCTCGACGCCACCACGGCCGGGCACCTGCTCGACGGGCTGCACCCTGCGTACGGCACTGGGCTCGGCGTCTTCGTCGCGGCTCACGTGATCGGCACGGTGCTGCTCGGCGTGCTCTGCCTGCGGACCCGCGTCCTGCCCACCGCGGTCGCCTGGGCACTCACGATCTCCCAGCCACTGCACTTCGTCACCACCGTCTTCCTCGGTCTCCCCTGGGTCGACCTCGTTGCCTGG
>CAWBZR010000015.1:0-227485 GCA_963793315.1 uncultured Actinomycetota bacterium
TCTTCGAGCAGCGTCGAAGTCGCCGCCGGCATGGCGTAAAGCTCCATCGCCGGGAACGACAGCTCGTCGAGCGTCGGCGACGTCGTTTGCATCCAGGGCATCGGTTTCGCCGACCCAGCCGACCGCGGGCCCGGCCGTCATGAACGGCTTCTTGTAGACATTCCCGCTGATGGTGCGCGCGCCGGCGATCGAGCGGATCGGCGAGATCACGGTCAGGCGGCGGCCGATTTCGGTCTCGACCTCGGGCGGCACCAGATAGCCGCCGTCCGGGTTGGAGCCAGACCGACAGGGCCTTTAGTTCGAGCGCGCGCAGGCCGCCGCTCTCGCCGGCGCGCACGTAAGCATCGAAAGCCTGCTTGTGCTCGAGCGCCGCGGCGCTGCGCACCGCGCCGCGCTGCCGCCGAACGCCGGCCGCGCCGCCTTCAGCGTGATCTCGTCGAGCCGCCGCGCCTGCGCGTCCATCGCCGCGTTGATGCGTTCCAGCTTTTCGTCCAGCACGACGTCGCCGGCGCGCTTTTCCGAAAGCGCCAGGCGCTCGTGGTTCGGGTCTCCTCTGAAGGCTACGAAGGCGCGCATCATTTCGGCATGCGTCACCATGGCGTCGAGCTGAATGCCCGCCTTGGTCTCAAGCGCGTTGGGGGTCTCATGATCCATAGAAATTCTCCTGTTGCATGGATGGGTTTGATGTCAACGCACGCCAAAGCGCGTCGTGCCCGGCGGAAAGCCGCGCAGGACGTTGACAACGAACGCTTTGATGTGACGGTTAGTTACAGGTACCGGCGAAAGCGCTTCCGATTGCCGCGCACGGGTCGGTCGATGGCTGCCCTGCGTTCACAAAGGCATGACCCCGGCCGCATCGGAGCCGGGTCCGCTTGTCACCAAAAGGCATCAGGTCCGCTCTGCCGATTATTCGGCGGCGTTGCGCTTGTCGGTGTAGCCGTCGAATTCGCCGTTGATCACGTAGCGCAGCATCGCGACCACCTCTTCGGGTTTGCGCCACGGCGAAGAGCGGCGGCATCGACTTCTTTCAAGGCATGCTCGTGCTCGGGCTGGTGAATGACGATGATCGGCTTGCCGAGCGCCGCGGCATAGCCCGCGTCGAATGCGGCGTTCCATTGCTTGTATTTCTCGCCGAAGCGCACGACCACAAGGTCGGCCTGCTCGAGCAGCGTGCGGGTGCGGATGGCGTTGAGCTGCGCGCCCTTGCGGTCATGCCAGAATTTGTTGTCTTCGGCGCCGAAGATCTCTATCCCGCGATCGTCGGAGGCGGCATGATGCGTAACCGGCGTGGCGAATTTGACGTCGAGATGGGCGGCGGCCGCCCCCTGCTCGATGCGTTCGCGCCAGTCGGTGTGAATTTCGCCGGAGAGATAGATGCTCCAGGTCATGGTGGGCTCCTTGGCTGCTCGCGGCCGCGGCGCGAAAAGCGCGCCGCATCGAGGCCGTTAGTGGCGTTTCGAACCGTCGCGGTCCCTCAATCGAATAACTGGATTACCGAGAACACGGCGCGACGGCAACCCATCGCGGCAATTTTTCGTTGGCGATCGTCGGCACGGCGAAAGCTCAAACCCGCTAGGCGGCGGTCACAGCCTTGGCAACCTTCCGGCGCCTTCGACCAGAAAGCGCTGCTCGAATTCCGCGGCCGGCATCGGGGGCCGAAATAATAGCCCTGCCCGGTCTCGCAGCCGCTGCGCCACAGCAATTCCGCGGTGTCGGCGTCTTCGATGCCCTCGGCGATCACCGACATGCCGAATTTCTTGCCGAGATTGATCGCTGCGCCGACAATCGCCATGTCGTCCGAATCCGAGCGCAGCTTGGTGCACGAAAGACTTGTCGATCTTGAGCCGGTCGAGCGCAAAGCGCTTCAGATAGGTCAGACTGGCGTAGCCGGTGCCGAAATCGTCGAACGCGATATGCACGCCCAGCGCCTGAATCCGGCCGAAAATATCGCGCGCCTTTTCGTCGTCTTCCAACAGGATGTTTTCGGTCACTTCCAGTTCGAGCAGCGACGGCGAAAGCCCGGTCTCGGCCAGCACGGCGCCGACCGCCACCGGCAGATCGTCCGATTGGAATTGGCACGGCGACAAATTGACGCCCAGACGAAGGCGATGGCCCTTGTC
The DNA here is from genome assembly GCA_963793315.1 of uncultured Actinomycetota bacterium. Classification (GTDB taxonomy): domain Bacteria; phylum Actinomycetota; class Actinomycetes; order Propionibacteriales; family Nocardioidaceae; genus Nocardioides. The sequence goes on from CAWBZR010000015.1 coordinate 2,121, forward strand.
TGCCAGGCACGGCCTTGCCGGCAGGCAGTCTGCAACACCCATTGCGCGATGCCGCCGGCATCGAGGTTGCATTGACGACCGGCATGAATTGATCCGGGCTGGTAAAGCCGCGATCCGGGCTTCGCCAGCGGATCAGCGCCTCGGCGCCGATCAAGCTGCCGTCGCGCAGATTGACCTGCGGCTGATAGAACAGCTCGAACTCGTCGCGTTCGAGCGCGCGCTCGAGATCGGCCTCGAGCGACAGCCGCGCTTCGAGCGTCATCCCGGATGCTGCGTTCGAAGAATACCGCGCGGCCGCGGCCGTTGCCTTTCGCGTGATAAAGCGCCAGATCGGCATTGCCGAGCAGTTCTTCGGCGGTCGCGCAATCGGTCGGATAAACCGCGACGCCGATGCTGGTCCGCACCCGCAATTGATGCAGGCCGATATAGAAATTATCGCAGAACGCTTCCGACAAGCGTTTGAGAACGCGCGTCGGCGGCTTCGATCGGCTTTTCGCTTTGGATAACAATGGCGAATTCGTCGCCGCTCAGCCGGGCGACAAGCCCGCCATCGGCGACGGCATGTCGAGCCGCGCGGCGACATCGCGCAACAGCTTATCGCCGCTGGCATGGCCGAGCGTGTCGTTGATCAGTTTGAACTTGTCGAGGTCCAGCATCAGGAAGGCAACGCCGGTCCCCGCCGTCTTGGCCTCGGCCAGCGCCGCCTCGAGATGGTCGTGCAAGCTGTTGCGGTTGGCCAGCCCGGTCAGGGTATCGTGCTCGGCCAGATAGCGAATACGTTCGGCCTCGCGATGGCGCGCCGTGATGTCGCGCATCACCGCGCCATATTGAGAAGCCGTCGACGCCCTGCCACCGCGAAAAGCAGGCTTCGAGCGGAAAAATCTCGCCGTTCTTCCGGCGTCCTTGAAACTCCACGAGCTGGCCGCCCGGCGCCTCGATCGACTCGGCAGACGGCTCCGCGATCGGCAATTGGCCCGGCGGCAAAATCGCCGCGCCTGTCGCGCTCAAGCAATCCACGGCTGCCCGATTATTTCCGTCGGACGGGTAGCCGAAAATCGCCTCGGCGCCCGGATTCCACACCGTGATCCGGCCGTTCTCGTCGGCGCAGACCAAGCCATCGCCGAGCGACATCGCAATCTGCCGGAAGCGCTTTTCGGCGATGACGCCAAGCAGGCGGCGGAAGTCGATTTCATCCAGCGCCATCGCCGCCAGATAGGCCACAACGGCGACATGCAACAGCGAGGTGTCGAGGACGATGGCCGACTTCGCCTGCAGCCAAAAGGCGCCGGCTTCGACCGCGGCGGACAGTGCCCAGCAGAACGACGACGCGCGTGCCGCTCTGACGCGGCCCCAAAGAAACATCATCAGCCCGACCAGGGCGGCAAGCGCCGGCAAAGGGCACGATGTCCGACGTGGTCTGCAACACGCGGCCTTGCAGGATCGACTCGGCCGCCAGGATCTGCAGCATCGGCCCCGGAATAACCGCGCCGTTCGGCACGTTAAACCGGTCGCCGAGTTCGACCGCGGTCGCGCCGATCAGAACTTTCTTGCCCTTGATCGCCTGCAGCGTCGCCGGATCGCCGCGCAACACGTCGACATAGGAGACCGTCGGAACGCCGCTGGTCGCGATGCTGAAATCAATCAGCAACGGCCGCTGACTTCGTCGCAAATTTGCTGCCAAGCAGAGCGCCGACCGACGGCAGGAACTGGCCGTCGATCGTTTCGCCATAGGCGTAATGCCGCACCAGACCGTCGGGCTCGACCGCGACATTGACCACCGCCGGCCATGCGTGTTTGGCGAACTGCGGCAAGCGGCTGGCTGACATGGACTGAGGAGCCCTTGGCGCCGTTGACGACACGTTGCTTGAACACCGGCAGCACCACCGAGCCGCCGGCCTTTTGCAAGGCTTCGCTCGAAAGCCTTGTCGGCCTCGTCATTCGACGCCGAGCTGAAATCGACGTCGAAGACAATGTCGGTGGCGCCGGCTTGCTCAAGCCGCTCGATGAGTTTTGCGTGCAGCTGTCGCGGCCACGGCCAGACGCCGATTTTCGCAATCGACGGCGAGTCGATGGCGACCAGAACGATCGCGCCGCTGGCCTGGTGGGCAGCCAGCGGAACCGCATATCGGTCAGGGCATTCCGCATGATGCCGTGCATCCCGGACAGCAACACGACTGCCAGGACGCCCAACACCAGAATATGAGGTCGATATCTTTTCAAGCCCGCCGTCCCCCGGACGATTTTCCGGTTTGGAAGCCGCCGGCCGGATGGCCGGCCAAGGCTTACGCTTGCTTGCGACGCTGCCAGCGCCGTTGCACCATCACCGAAACCGAAACGAAAAAGCCGATCGCCATCGGCACGCCGACTGCGAGCGCCATTCCGTCATTGGGCGTCCAGCGCTCCAGCTGTTGCTCGGACCCAAAGATCGAAACAAGGATGTTGTGCAGCAACAAATCATCGTCGCTCAAAGACGCCACCTCATGCGCGCCGGCCGGCGCGGTGTCGGCGATCGATAAGCTGAGGATTGCCGGCATGACCGGCGCCGCGGCGCTTGCCGGTTCCGGCCGCGCGCCTTCCGGCGCAAGCCCGCCCGGCGGCACCAACATGGCCGTCACCGAGGCGCTGCGCGGCGCGCCCTTCTCGATCGGTTGAAACGGGCCCGAACCGGATACAGAGATAGTCGGCGCGCCCTTCCCGACACTGTCGCGGTCTGACCCGGCATCACCTGCGCGATGTCGCCGGACTTATGCGACGAGACTTCAACCTGGCCGCGGAAAACCTCGACGTGCGAGCCGGTATCGTCGAGCGACACGCTGAACTTGGTGCCCTTCACGACGGCGGCGAGGTAAGGCGTGTCGACTTCAAAATGCTTGACGTTGCGCTTTTCGACTTCGAGCAGGATCGAGCCGGCGCGCTGCATGATCGTCGTCGTCATGCCATCGGCATTCTTGTCGGAAATGGCGATCACCGTGTTCGGCGAGATCAGCATCGACTCTTCGCCGCGCACCAACAACACGCGGCCGGTCTGGCCGGTCATGATCTGATCGCCGGCGCGGATCGTCGTCTCACTGGTCACGGAGGCGCGTTGCACACCCAGATTGGTGACCCAGACTTCGCCGGAGGCCTTACTCGACCTGCCAGGACCCGTCCGCCGCGCTCGCGCACGATCCCTGGAGATCAGAACCGACATCGCAAGCAGCAGCGCCGCAACAATCGCGTTCGTTCGTAAAATCATGGCCGTTTTGTCCCCATCCCGGGCGCATGGTCGCCATCGCGCCGCCTTGTCGGGGACCATATTAGAAAAGTTCCAAGGCTTAGTTAGCATACGAAGACAAGTTGACGGGCACCGGTAAGGTTTTATTAGGCATGATGCGGGCGGCAATTCGGGTCCGCACACAACGGCGATAATTTAACCATTGGCCGCGACCGCCATTAACTCATCGGCAGATTTTTTGCCGAAACTTATTTCTCGTTCCATGATACCCGCAAGGTCAGGGCGGCGGAGACTTTTGAAACTTTCACGATTGATCGAGAAGCGCGCCCTCGGTCTCAATGAATTCCTTGATCGCCTGCAAGCTTGATGAGACTGTATGAGCAATCCTCCGCGAACAGCGGCGTATCGTGGAATGCTCGAACGAACTCGCCGCGCCGACTTAAATCGCCTTTGGAATGAAATTCGTCCTTGTTTTGCACGCGTCCATCTCATCAAGCGTCGACAAGGGTTGCGCCTTGATCTGGATTTAGGAGCAGAAAGAGATGAGCCGTCACCAAGCCAACTCGACCGGCGACTTTTCGGTTCCATCCAGTCGTCGAACGGAGAAGCTGCCACATCAAGGCTTGGAAAAACGCAGTGGGCGTTATCGATCGAAAGACAGGCTTGAATTTATGGAGATCAGGCACCGTAGCAATGCTCTCAAATGAATCTTCGAGCATCGCTATCGCGCTGGCGCATCGAGGTCCTGAAACGTGATCGCCAGAAGGTCGCGATTCGACCGACTCATGCTTGTCGGCAGTCACCGTCGGTTTCGAGAAATTCTTTAACGCCCTTCCAAGCCTCCCCGAATGGAATAAACAGTCCCACCGACAATGGCGTTCCGTGCAGCGATCGCACGAATTCACAAGGCGATCGGGATCTCCTTTTGAATAATATGTAGTCTTTTTCCTTATTCTGCCGTCCCATTTCGAATATTGGAGATATACACCGTAGGTCGAATTACCCGTCATATAGAGATGAACGTTAACACGATCTATTTCGGGGAGATTTTCCGTCCCATAAAGCCCTTGAATATTAAGACCCCAACTATCATTGCCACCGTAGTACGACCATTCAAGTCCTTTCGGCGCAAGAAAAACGGCCGAGTTCATTGAGGTCAGGCCATTTCGCTCTCTCGAGAACGTCAAATGTGTATTTTTCATCATTGACGTTTTCCAATGACTCCATCGCGGATATCCACGTCGTCCCAGTACGAGGATTGACAATCGTAACATCGGATTCCCAAGCTCCAGCCGGAGCCGCGGCAAATTTCTATGCCGCCAAGCGCGCGAATGAAACCCCCGGCTGGGCAGCCTCGCCGGCATCACCGCATGCACAGAGATGCGAGATCAAACCGCTAGGTCGGTTTGCGGTCGCCGCGTTCCAACGCCCGCAATGTCCCCATCGCATAGGCCGCCTGAGGGAATTCCTTGCGATCCCAAATCTCTTGCAAAGTTTGGCGCGCCGCCGCAGGCGCCACGGCCAAAGTTGACCTCCGCCGCATTCAGCCGACCTGCGGGATTTTCATGATCGAATAGCGGCACGAGAGCTACCGCTGATCGCCCGCTCGATTCTTGAGCTCCTCCTCAATAGTCTTAATTTCCCGATACAACCGATTATATTTTTCCATGTCGTCATAAAATTCCGCCTCAAATTGCCTCACGTAACGTCGGACAAACATGTCCACCAACTGAGGTACCACTCAAGTTTCTAAGGCTATCTTTTTTCATGGCTTGAAGCACCCCGTAAATTCGTCAGACGCCTCTAAGCCCGACCGCCTCGACGCACTGCCCAAGAGCGGCCACTCAAATACTCACGCGGGGTCTTCTCCGCCAAAGTCCGATTTCGGTTTGATACCAGCCGTTGATTTCCTGATGCTTCATTCTCGGGACTCGCACCAGATTATCCGGAGCTGTCGATGACATCTCGGGTAAACCGTCAGCTCGGCCTGCGTCTTCTCGACAATATGATGAATATCATAGCCCGCTCTCGGGGTCGCAAGCTCCGTTGCAATTCTTCAGCGATCTAGGCGGATCGCGATAAGACTCAATTTCCGCGGAGTAGTTCCGCAGCCAAGCACCGAATTTCGCCATCGCCCGACCGTTTCAACGGTGCGCCCGAAACGATCCAACCACCGAGCGACATCCTTTTTGATCTTGGTGCGCTCTTTAGATGTCGGCGGCTTCTTCTCGGGCACCTCCGGCTTCTCAGGCATCGGCAAATCGCCCGTCGGAATATCGCCGGCAAGCCGAATCCGACCGGTCGCCCGGCTATCGCGCGTCTCACTCTCCCGACTGTCGCCTCGGCTACCGCCGCGACCGCCGGTCAGGCTTGCGAAGCTACCACCGCCCGCGTCCGTCCACTCGCCGCCGTCCGGATTGCCGCGCGGCACGCGCGGCTGCGCCGGGTTGAAGCCATATTTCAACGCCAGCCCGTGCCGGTGCGCGGCGATTTCAAAGCGCGTTGCGGCCGCCAGCCATTTCAGGCGCAGGAGCGCCGGACGCATCCCGCAGCGACCTTAGCCGTTGGGTTTCCAATTCGATGGTTTGCATAGCCGGACGCTCACGCCATCCGCCGCGAGCGCCGCCGCACGACCCTGACCGGCGCGCGCGCGGCGAACAGCCGCCTCGCCGCCCAAGCCCGCCATCACAGCGCGCCAATCCTGCTCGGCGCGCGCACGCGCGAATGAAACCCGCGGCCGGGAGGCCTCCGCTTGCTTCACCGCGCGCACACGCGCCCCCGCCAGCAGCGGGAACGTCACAATGGAAATTTCCCAGAGGTCGACGGCCTGCAAGGCGCGCACGCGGGTGCGCGGATCGATGCGGCCCTTGACGGTGCGAAAGCCGATCGACAGCCCGTCGATCGCGCCGGCGCGCAACAGCGACAGCAGCTCGCGGCCGCGCGCCACTTCCGGGATCAGCCGGCCGCGCGCGTAAAGCCCGCGATGGTCTTCACGCAATTCGAGCCAGACGCCGACCGGCTCGGACGGGTCGTGCTGGAACAGCATCGGAATGCGCTGCACCGTGCGCTGTCGCAAAGTCGCGGCGAAAGCGCCGGCCATCACCATGTCGCGCGCCTGGTCGATCTCGCCGAACAGCGAGGCGTAGCCTTCGACCGTGCCGTCGGCTCGATGGTGGTCCGCGGCGCAAACACGGAGGCGACGGTCGGTTCGAATTCGGTGCGAGCATAAGTCATCCTTCCCTCTCCGCAGACGGAGAAAGGCGGCGTGCGATCGAAGGAATGAAGCGAGGTGGTGCGCTAGCGCTTGCCGCGCTTGGCTCTGGTCTTTGAGGTCGGCCGCGCCTTTTCGGCGGCTTGCGCCTGGACGCGCGATCGAGGTGGTTGAGAAATTCGCGAAACACGGTCGAGATGATCGCGGCGCGCATTTGGTCTCGGCATGATGATTGCCTTGGATCGAGCGCAGCACGGTGTGCAATGTGTCCATCACTTGCCTCCGAAATGTTCGTTGAAGCGCGCCAGTTCGCGCACGAAGTCGTCGAAGCGGCGGCTGGCCGCCGTCAGTTCGCGCAGCGCGAACCAGGCGAGCGCGGTCGCCGACAGCGCCCACATCAGCAGCGCCAGATGCGCGAGATCGCCGCGTTCGGCAAATGTTTGAATGAGGTCCGCCACGGTTAGCTCTCAGTCAAACATATCACCACCCGCGACCGCGCCATAACCGGTCGCCGCGCGTTTTTCGTTGACGGTGAGGAACGGCGCCTTGGTGACGCGATCCCACAGAGCGGCGCGGTCGGGCGACAGCGCCTCGACCTTGTCGGTGTCGACCGCCAGGGCCAAATCAGCGCCAAAGGCCGGCGCCAGCCATTGCGTCAGTGCCGAACCGATGCGACTCGCCAAAGGCAGCACGGTGGCGCGCCAGAACACGCGATTGGAGGACCTGCGCCGCCTCCTCGACGTCGAGCGGGATGTCGTTGGCCCGGGCGAAGTCGTTGCCGGTGCCGAGCGGGAGGATGCCGAGCACGGCGTTCTTGAGGTCGTTGCGCCGGTAGAGCGTGGTGACCACGGCGTGCAGGCTGCCGTCGCCGCCCGCCACGACGATCCGCCGGGAGCCGGCGCGGTGCAGGGCGCTGTTGAGCTCGCCCGGGTTGGACGTGGCCTGCACCTCGACCGAGGTGTGCGCGCGGAGGACCGCCAGCGCCTTCTGGAGCGACTCCTCGTCGGCGGTGCCGGCGTCGCTGTTGGTGATGACGAGGAGGGGGTCCATCGCCGGTGACACTATCCTCTCTCCTTGGCCCGGACCCCACCCGCAAGGAGCACTGATGCCAGCGATCGCCATCATCGGCGCCCAATGGGGCGACGAGGGCAAGGGCAAGGCCACCGACGTCCTCGGCAGCCGCGTCGACTACGTCGTGAAGTTCAACGGCGGCAACAACGCCGGCCACACCGTCGTGATCCGGACTGGCCAAGGAGAGGTGCAGAAGGAGGAGAAGTACGCCCTCCACCTCCTGCCCAGCGGCATCCTCACGCCCGGCTGCACGCCGGTGATCGGCAACGGCGTCGTCGTCGACCTCGGGGTCATGTTCGAGGAGATCGACGGGCTCGAGAAGCGTGGGGTCGACACCTCGCTGCTCAAGGTCTCGGCCAGCGCCCACGTGATCGCGAGCTACAACAAGACCCTCGACAAGGTGACCGAGCGGTTCCTCGGCTCGCGGCGGCTCGGCACCACCGGCCGCGGGATCGGTCCGACGTACGCCGACAAGATGAACCGCATCGGCATCCGCATCCAGGACCTCTTCGACGACAAGATCCTCCGGGCCAAGGTCGAGGGCGTCGCTCGAGCTGAAGGGCCAGATCCTCACCAAGGTCTACAACCGCCGCGCCCCTGAGGTCGACGAGATCGTCGACGAGCTCGCGTCGTACGCCGACCGGCTGGCGCCGTACGTCGTCGACAGCGGGCTGCTGCTCAACCAGGCACTCGACCGGGGCGAGACCGTCCTGCTCGAGGCCGGCCAGGCCACGCTGCTCGACGTCGACCACGGCACCTACCCGTTCGTGACGTCGTCCTCGGCCACGGCCGGAGGCGCCTGCACCGGCTCGGGCATCCCGCCGACCCGGCTCGACCGCGTGATCGGGATCGTGAAGGCCTACACCACCCGGGTCGGCGAGGGCCCTTTCCCGACCGAGCTCGACGACGACGCGGGGGAACACCTGCGCAAGGTCGGTGCGGAGTACGGCACCACGACCGGCCGGCCGCGCCGCTGCGGGTGGTACGACACGGTGATCGCCCGCTACGCCGCGCGGGTCAACGGCGTCACCGACTTCGTGCTCACCAAGCTCGACGTGCTCACCGGCCTCGAGCAGGTGCCGGTCTGCGTGGCCTACGACGTCGACGGCACCCGCCACGACGAGATGCCGGTCAACCAGTCCGACTTCCACCACGCCGTGCCCATCTACGAGTACCTCCCCGGCTGGTGGGAGGACATCTCCGGGGCTCGCACCGTCGAGGAGCTCCCGGCCAACGCCCGCGCCTACGTCGAGCGGGTCGAGGAGCTGTCCGGCGCGCGGATCTCGGCCGTCGGGGTCGGGCCGACCCGCGACGCGACGATCGTCGTCCACGACCTGCTGTAGCGCGTTCAGAATGGCCCGATGACGTCATGTCCAGACGTCAGGATGACCATGCCAGCGCTACCCAAGTGAGCCATCTTCCGAATCGTTCGGAGGTTTGGCCCCTGACGATTAGTGGTTGACCTCGTCAACGCTTATGTTCCCGGCGGTCGGCTCGCATCGAGGGCTCCATACGGGGAGCCTCCGACGAGCCGTCCGGCCAATTACCCACGGGAGAGCCCAAACAAGATGAAGAACATCATTGCTGTTACTGCTGGCGCGGCCGTCATCGCGCTGGTTGGAGCTACCACCGGCGCGGTTGCCGGCGGCCTCGTCACCTCGCACAACATCAAGGACGGCACCATCAAGTCCAAGGACCTGAGGCCCCACCTGAACGAGAAGATCGCCAAGCACGCCGCGGACGGCAAGAACGGAGCCGACGGCAAGGACGCGACGTTCGGTGCGGTCTACCGCGTCGCCAACTACACCAGCGGCGGTGGCGGTCGCGCGACCGTGGCCTGCGCCGACACCGAGGTCGAGAGCATGAAGTACACCGCCATCGCCGGTGGCGCTCGCACCGAGGTTCCCGGGGCCGGGACCAACACCGCGGCGATCGTGTCCTCGTTCCCGGGCCGCATGGACTGGACGCAGGGTCAGGGCGGTCTGCCCAAGCCCAACCGTCTCGACGGCTGGGTCGTCTACTTCGACGGCGGCACCGGACCGACCGGCGCCACGGGTGACGCGCTCGAGATCTGGGCGCTGTGCGTCCCGACGACCAGCATCACCAAGCAGGTCACGAACTACTGATCCACCCACCCGGCCACGAAGGCCGAGAAGAAGCAGCTGCAACAGAGCGCAGTGCCCCGGTCCGTACGGCGGGCCGGGGCTCCTGTGTCTGCGGTGCCCCCTAGATTGGTCCTTCGTGACGTCTCCCAGCCCGAAGCAGGCGATCGATCGACTGCGTGCGGCGTTCGGGGGACCTTCGGGCCATCGCACCCTGCACGCGAAGGGCCGCTTCTACACCGGCACCTTCACGGCCACCCCCGAGGCGACCGCTCTGTGCCGCGCCGGACATCTCGACGGCCAGCCACACGAGCTGACCGTGCGCTGGTCGAACGCCGCCGGCAAGCCGCGGGCGGACGCGAAGCCGGACATCCGCGGCATGGCCGTGAAGTTCCGGCTCCCGGACGGGACGGCCACCGACCTGCTCGGCCAGACGTCGCCGCGGTTCCCGACCGACGACCCCGAGGTGTTCGTCCAGCTGACCGAGGCGTCCGAGAAGCCGCTCACGCTCCCGCTGTTCCTGGCCCGGCACCCCGGGGTCCTGTCCACGGTCGTGGCCAGCGCGCGGGCCAAGGCGATCAGCTCGCACACCAGCTTCGCCGAGGTGACCTTCTACCCGATCCACGCCTACGGCTGGCTCGCCGCCGACGGCAAGCGCACCTGGGTGCGCTACATCTTCCGGGCCACCGCCACGAAGGCCGACCGGCTGGAGCGGAGCTTCTCTGACGGTGACCGGCTCGGTGACGAGATGGCGGCGCGGCTCGAGCGCGGCCCGGTCACCCACGAGGTGTGGGTCCAGGTGGCGGGCGATGGCCACGACCCGCACCGCGCGACGTCTGTCTGGTCGGGAGCGCGCGAGCTGCTGGCGGGCCGGATCGTGGTGACGGCGCCCGTCGACGACCCGGAGGGCGGACCGATGACCGGCTCGCCGACGGTCTTCGACCCGACCCGCGTCGTGGACGGCATCGAGCTCTCGGACGACCCGATCCTCCACTACCGCGCCGGCGCCTACTCGGAGTCCGTGTCGAGGCGCACCAAGACCACCTCCTAGCCTTTCACCGTGAAGACCCTCGTGATCGGGACCGGCGGTCGGGAGCACGCCCTCGTGCGCGCCCTGGCCCGCGACCCCGCGGTGACCGAGGTGCATGCCGCACCCGGCAACCCCGGCATGACCGACGTCGCCACGTTGCACGACGTCGACCCGATGGACGGGCCGTCGGTCGCGGCCCTCGCCGCCTCGCTCGGCATCGACCTGGTGGTGGTCGGCCCCGAGGCGCCGCTGGTGGCGGGCGTCGCCGACGCGGTGCGCACCGCCGGGATCGCGGCGTTCGGCCCCTCGGCGGTCGCGGCCCGGCTCGAGGGGTCGAAGGCGTTCGCCAAGGAGGTCATGGATGCCGCCGGGGTCCCGACCGCGCGGGCGTTCGTGTGCAGCACCGTCGAGGAGGCCGCCGCCGCGCTTGACGCGCTCGGTGCGCCGTACGTCGTGAAGGACGACGGCCTCGCCGCGGGCAAGGGAGTGGTCGTGACCGACGACCGGGTTGCGGCCGTTGCCCACGCCGGAGCGTGCGACCGCGTGGTCATCGAGGAGTTCCTCGACGGTCCCGAGGTCTCCCTCTTCGCGGTCACCGACGGCACCACCGTCTACCCGATGCAGCCGGCGCAGGACTTCAAGCGGATCCACGACGGCGACGAGGGACCCAACACGGGCGGCATGGGTGCCTACACCCCGCTGCCGTGGACGCCGCCCGGCCTCGTCGACGAGCTGCTCGCCACCGTGCTGCAGCCGACCGTCGACGAGCTGGCCCGGCGCGGCACGCCGTTCGCGGGGCTGCTCTACGCCGGGCTCGCCCTCACCTCCCGCGGCTTGCGGGTGGTGGAGTTCAACGCCCGGTTCGGTGATCCCGGAGACGCAGCCGCTGCTGGCCCTGCTGGAGTCGCCCCTGGGCGAGCTGCTGATGGCGGCCGCCACCGGAGAGCTGGCCTCGGCGCCGGCGCCGGTCTTCTCCGACGGCGCCGCGGTCGGTGTGGTCATGGCCAGCCGTGGCTACCCCGAGTCGTCCTCCTCCGGCGATGTCATCACCGGCATCGACGCGGCCGAGGCCCTCGACGGAGTGCAGGTCTTCCAGGCCGGGACGGCGATGCGCGACGGATCGCTCGTCACCGCCGGCGGGCGGGTGCTTGCCGTCGTCGGCACCGGTCCCGACGTGGCGACCGCCCGCGCGGCGGCGTACGCCGGCGTCGACTGCATCTCCTTCGAGGGCGCCCAGCACCGCACCGACATCGCCGCAGGGAGCTGAGGCCGCACGCACCCCAGCACGTGCGCGAGAATGGAGCCCGTGACCGTCCCCAACGTCCTCGCGACGAGGTATGCCGGCGCCGACCTGGCCGAGATCTGGTCGCCCGAGCACAAGATCGTGCTCGAGCGGCGGCTGTGGATCGCGGTGCTCAAGGCGCAGCGCGACCTCGGGGTCGACGTGCCGGACGGAGTGGTGGAGGCCTACGAGGACGTCCTCGACAAGGTGGATCTCGACTCGATCGCCGCGCGTGAGCGGGTCACCCGCCACGACGTGAAGGCGCGGATCGAGGAGTTCAGCGCCCTGGCCGGCCACGAGCACATTCACAAGGGGATGACGAGCCGCGACCTCACCGAGAACGTCGAGCAGCTGCAGGTCCGCCGCTCGCTCGAGCTGATGCGCGACCGCACAGTGGCGGCGCTGGCGAGGCTGGCCAGGCTGGCGAGCGAGCACGAGGCGCTGGTGATGGCTGGCCGCAGCCACAACGTGGCCGCCCAGGCGACCACGCTCGGCAAGCGGTTCGCGACGGTCGCCGACGAGCTCTTGGTGGGGCTGCAGCGCCTCGAGGAGCTGCTCGCCCGCTACCCGCTGCGCGGCATCAAGGGCCCGATGGGCACCAGCCAGGACATGCTCGACCTCCTCGACGGCGACAGCGCCAAGCTGGCCGACCTGGAGACGAGGGTGGCGGCGCACCTCGGCTTCGACCACGTGCTGACCAGCGTCGGCCAGGTCTATCCGCGCTCCCTCGACTTCGACGTGGTCTCCGCGCTGGTGCAGCTGGCCGCGGCGCCGTCCAACCTCGCCACGACGATCCGGCTGATGGCGGGCCAGGAGCTGGTGACCGAGGGCTTCGCGGAGGGCCAGGTCGGGTCGTCGGCGATGCCCCACAAGATGAACACCCGCTCGTGCGAGCGCGTCAACGGCCTCGCCGTGGTGCTCCGCGGCCAGCTGTCGATGGTCGGCGAGCTCGCCGGCGACCAGTGGAACGAGGGCGACGTCTCCGACTCCGTCGTACGCCGGGTGGCGCTGCCCGACGCGTTCTTCGCCGCCGACGGGCTGTTCCAGACCTTCCTCACCGTGCTCGACGAGTTCGGGGCGTTCCCTGCGGTGATCCAGCGCGAGCTCGACCGCTACCTCCCGTTCCTGGCCACCACCAAGGTGCTGATGGCGGCGGTGCGCAACGGCGTGGGCCGGGAGGTCGCGCACGAGGCGATCAAGGAGGCCGCGGTCGGGGTCGCGCTCGACCTGCGCAAGGGCGCGGCCGCCAACGACGTGCTCGCCCGGCTGGCCGCCGACCCGCGGCTCGGGCTCACCGCCGCGCAGCTCGACGGCCTGGTGGCCGAGCCGATCACCTTCACCGGCGCCGCGGTCGACCAGACCCAGGAGGTCGTGCGCCGGGTGGCCGAGGTGACGGCCCGCTTCCCCGAGGCGGCGGCGTATGTGCCCGGCGCGATCCTGTAGCAGTCGCCTGCAACGCCCAGCCCGCTGCCGGACATGTGAGTGACGTGGGCCTCTCCTTCGACGAGCGTGAGCGCGCGTTCCGGGAGCTCTACGCCGCCCACTTCGACGCGGTCCTCGGTTACGCGCTGCGTCGCGTGAACCGGCCGGAGGACGCGGGCGACGTCACCGCCGACACGTTCCTCGTCGCGTGGCGGAGGCTGGCGCACGCGCCCGAGGGACCGGACGTGCGGCCGTGGCTCTACGGCGTCGCCCGCCGGGTCCTGGCCAACCATCGCCGCGGTGAACGCCGCCGCACCGCCCTGGGCGACCGGCTGCGCCGCGAGCTGCGCACCCACGTGCCCGGACGCCAGCGACGACGTGGTCCAGCGCGAGGACGTCACCGCGGCGATGGGCCGGCTCAGCGCCCGCGACCAGGAGGTGCTCGAGCTCCACCTGTGGGAGGGGCTGGAGTCGCGCGAGATCGCCGAGGTGCTCGGACAGACCACCGCCGTCGTCCGTCCACGCCTGTCCCGCGCCCGGGCCCGGCTGCGCGCGCTCCTCGGCAACGATCCGCCACCGCCCGGACATCACCCCTCCGACAGACCGATCGCACTCACCCGGAAGGAGCGCTAGAGATGATGCCGAAGCTGACCGACGACGCGATCTCCCAGCTGCCGCTCGAGGCCGGGCGGGCCGAGCTCCTGGAGGAGATCATGACCACCGTCGCACCCGACCGTCACACCGAGCCCACCCCGCTCCGAGCCTCCCGCCGCCACCGCTGGATGGCGCCCCTGGCGGCCGCCGCGGTCGTCGCCGGCCTGGCCGGCGGGACTCTGTGGTGGCAGCAGCACGGCCCGCAGCAGGACGACAGCAACCACGTGGCCGGCTCCCTCGGGCTCCCCGAGGGCCAAGCCGTGGTGCTGGACGCGCCGGGCTGGAAGGTCGACTCGCTCGGCGGCGACGGCATCAGGTTCGTCAACGGCGACGCCAACCTGGAGATCACGTCGTACGCCGCCGACGACTACGAGTCCTACGTGAAGGACCGCGAATACATCGTCGACCCGCCGGCCCCCGGTGCGCCGGTCACGGTCCTCGACCGCCCCGGACAGCTGTGGGACTACTCGGCCGACGACCACACCGTGATCCGCGAGGTCGAGGACGGCCACTGGATGGAGTTCCGCGGGGCCGGCATGGACCAGGACGGCTTCCTCGCCCTGCTCGGCCAGCTCCGGTTCAGCTCCGACGCGGAGTTCAACGCGGCGCTGCCCGACGACTACGTCACCACGGACGAGCGCGACGTCGCCGCCCAGAAGATCATCGGCGACATCCGGGAGGTCTCGCACGCCGGCTTCCCCGACGGCACGTCCCTGCGGCTCGGTGCCGGCGAGTCGAAGGACCGCTACCAGTTCGGCGCCGAGGTCGCCGGCGCCTATGCCTGCGCCTGGATCGAGGCGTTCGACAACGCCAGCGCCCACGGCCAGGCCGACCAGGCCGCGGAGGCGGCCCGGGTGCTGGGCACCTCGCGCCAGTGGCCGATCCTCGAGGAGATGAACGCCAAGGGCGACTACCCCGAGGTCGTGTGGGACTACGCCGACCGGGTGGTCACGGGCGAGTCGCCCGACAGCAAGTCGCCGGACGGCGCCGTCACCGACGGCTACCGCGAGGCCCTGGGCTGCCGCTGAGGTCTCAGGAACGTAGCTGCTCGACCCGCTCGAGCAGCTGCGCCTCCTCCTCGGCGGTGAGCGGCACCGCGAGCTCGTGCGAGCAGGTCGCGCAGCTCGGCGACGTCGACCTCGCGGTGCTCGGTCGGCCGTCCCGGACGGCGGACCGTCGCCGCCCGGTGGGTCAGCGAGGTGTGCCGACCCTCCTGGTGCCGGGTGACCATCAGCCCGTGCCGGAAGTGCGAGGCCGGGAAGGTGCTCGTGTAGTGGTGGCCGCTGACCAGGTCCGGCGGCTGCACCTCGAGCTCGTCGTGGGTGTGCATCAGCTCCCACTTCTCGTCGCGCCACCTGCTGAGCTCCCAGGCCCGCACCACGCCGGCCCGGACCTCGCGCAGCTGGTAGGACCAGCCGGCGACATCGTCCGCGTGCGCCGTCGGCGAGCACCAGCGGTCGCAGGAAGCTCATCCCGAAACCCGGGTCGGCGAGGAGTCGCTCCCCTTCGACGTCCACGACCACCACGCAATGCGTGCGTGCGGTGGTCTGCGGCGGCCCGACCCGACCCAGCCGGCGGGTGACGGCGTACCCCAGCCGCTCCAGCACCGCCGCGAAGAGGGTGCCGTGCTCGAAGCAGTAGCCGCCACGACCCCGGCCCACGAACTTGGCCTGCACCTGCTCCAGCCCGACTCCCGGGTGCTGGTCGAGCAGGACGTCGATGTTGTCGAAGGTGAAGGTGCGCACGTGCGCCTCGTGCAGGACGTCCAGCGCGGCGCGCGAAGGCGCTCGCGCGTCCTGGCCCACGCGGGCGAGGTAGCCGTCGAGGTCGAGACGGTCGGTCTGCCAGAGATCTCCGTTGGGCGTGGTGGTCACGCTGCATTCTGCTGTCGCAGCGACCGCACCGCCATGGCGAGGGCGAGGCTCAGCAGCACCAGCGCTGTGCCCAGTGCGAGCTGCAGCCCGCTCTCGGGTGAGGAGCGGAGGCCGTAGGCCGTGACCAGCAGGGCTGCGCCGATCGAGGAACCGATCCGCTGGCCCGTCTGGAGTGCGCCACCGGCGGCGCCGCCCATCCTCGGTGGCACCTCGCTGAGGGTGAGGGTGATGTTCGGCGATATCACCGCGCCACCTCCGAGCCCGGCCAGTAGCAGGGTCGGCACCGACCACGGCCAGAACGGGTCGCGGCCCGGCGCCAGGAGGAGCAGCAGGAGAGTGCCGGCCATCATCACGAGCAGCGCCCAGACCGTCAGGCGCCGCCCCACGGTCGAGACGTAGCGGCCGGCGATCGGTGCGGCGACCGCGGAGCCCACCGCGAACGGGCTGATCAGCAGCCCCGCCTCGAGCGGCGAGCAGGACCGTCCCTCCTGGAGGTAGACGGAGACGACGAGGACCAGCCCCGTGAAGCCGGTGAAGTAGAGGGTGCCCACGGCCAGCCCGTTGACGTAGCCGGGCAGTCCCCTGAGCAGCCGGAGGTCGAGCAGTGGCGGCCGCCCGCGGCGGGTCAGGCGCAGCTCCCAGCGCACGAACGCCACAGCGAACGCCGGGACGAGCACCAGCAGCAGCAGCGGCAGCCGGGTTCCGCGCTCGACGCTGACCACCGGGTAGAGCAGCGTCAGGACGGTGAGGCCGAGCAGCAGGGCGCCGACCACGTCGATCCCGAGCCCGCGGTCGATCGTCGCGGAGTCACGCCGCGGCACGATGCGGAGCACCGCGACCATGGCCGCCAGCCCGATCGGCAGGTTGATGAGGAAGAGCCAGCGCCAGCCGTTCTCCTCGCCGGCGATGCCGATGATCACCCCGCCGAGCACGGGGCCGAGCGCGGAGGCCGTCGAGACGGTGAACCCGAAGACCCCGAAGGCCCGGGCCCGCTCCGACCCGCGGAAGAGCTGCTGGACGAGCCCCGAGTTCTGGGGCGTCAGCAGGCCGGCGGTCGCGCCCTGGACCAGCCGAGCCACCACCACGAGCGGTGCGGTCGGCGCCAGGCCCACCGCGGCGGAGGAGAGCACGAAGCCCGCCAGCCCGATCAGCATCATCCGGCGGCGGCCGTAGGCGTCTCCCAGCCGGCCCCCGGCCACGAGGGTGAGGCCGAACGCCAGCGCGTAGCCGGAGACCACCCACTGGATCGTGGACGTCGTCGTGTGCAGCCCGGCGCGCATCGAGGGGATGGCGACGTTGACGATCGAGACGTCGAGCAGCGACATGAAACCGACCGCGAGGGCGACGCCGAGGATCCGCCAGCGGTGGGGGTGCGCGACGTACTCCTCGGGCTCGCGACCCTCGGCCGGGACCTCGACCGCGTGCTCCGCCACGGAGTCACAGTGCCCGATGGCGCCGTCGGCGCGCCTTCCGATGTCGGGATACGTTGAAGCCATGACCACCCCACGAAACCCTGCGGCGGCGGCGCTCCGCGCGGAAGCCGCATGCTTCCGCGGGGACCCCGGAAAAGCATGAGCCATGCCTTCCGGACCGACGGCGACGGCACCGACGGCGCCGGCCGACCGGACATGGTCGACTGGGACCTCGCGGTGCGCATCGGTGGCCGGCTCGCCGGCGAGGGGCCGACCGTCGGCCGCGACGAGGCGGACGCGATCGTCGACGAGCTGCGCGCGGGGGCGGACCGCTCGACCGGCCTGGTGCGCGAGTTCACGGGTCTGACCGCCCGGGACGCTGGACCTGACGGGGGCGCTCCGGTGCTGGTCGTCGACCGGGCCGGCTGGGTGCAGGCCAACGCCGACGCCTTCGCCACGCTGCTCGCGCCGGTCGTCGACAAGCTCACCCAGAAGAAGCCACCGAGCGGTGTCAGCGCCGCGATCGGCTCCAAGGTGACCGGGGCCGAGATCGGTGGCGTGCTGGGCTTCCTGGCCTCGAAGGTGCTCGGCCAGTTCGACCCCTTCCACGAGCCCGACGGTCGGCTGCTGCTGGTCGCACCCAACATCGTGCACGTCGAGCGCGAGCTCGAGGCCGACCCCCACGACTTCCGGCTGTGGGTCTGCCTGCACGAGGAGACCCACCGGGTGCAGTTCACCGCGGTGCCGTGGATGCGCGAGCACATGTTCGGCCAGATCCAGAGGTTCGCCGAGACCATGGAGCCGTCGGGGTTGCTCGACGACGGCCTCAGCCGGGTCATCGAGGGGCTCAAGAACGCCCGGTCCGGAGGCTCCTCGGGCGGCGCCGGCCTCCTCGACGTGGTCAGCACCCCGGAGCAGAAGGCCCTCCTCGACAGCCTGACCGGCGTGATGTCGCTGCTCGAGGGCCACGCCGACGTGGTCATGGACGGCGTCGGCCCCACGGTGATCCCGTCGGTCGCGAAGATCCGCGCCAGGTTCAACGAGCGCCGCAAGGGGGTCGGCGTGCTCGACCGGCTCCTGCGCAAGGTGCTCGGCCTCGACGCCAAGATGGCGCAGTACCGCGACGGTGCGGCATTCGTGCGCGGTGTCGTCGACAAGGCCGGCATGTCCGGTTTCAACGTGGTCTGGGAGCAGCCCGAGCACCTGCCCACCAAGGCCGAGATCGCCGACCCCGACGCCTGGATGGCGCGCGTGCTCCGGAGCTGAGCCGAGTGAGCCTCCATCCCTCCGTCGCGGCGGTGCGTGTCGCCGTACGCCGGACCCTGGCGACGCTCGTGGCCGAGCAGCCCGGCGAGGAGCCGCCGCCGGAGACCTCGGTGCTGGTGGCGTGCTCGGGCGGCGCCGACTCGCTGGCGCTGCTCTCGGCCGCCGCGTTCGAGGGTCACAAGCTCGGGCTGCGGGTGATCGGCGTGACCGTCGACCACGGGCTCCAGGACGAGTCGGCCGCGCACGCCGAGCACGTGGTCGCGCAGATGGTCGAGCTCGGCGCCGACGAGACCGCCACGGCCCGGGTCGAGGTGCAGGGCGGCGGCCGCGGCCCGGAGGCGGCCGCCCGCGAGGCGAGGTACGCCGTCCTCGACCAGCTGGTGCAGCACTTCGGGGCCATCGGGGTGCTGCTCGGCCACACCCTCGACGACCAGGCCGAGACCGTGCTGCTCGGCCTGGCCCGGGGCTCCGGAGGCCGGTCGCTGGCCGGCATGCGCCGCGCGTTCGACCACTACCGCCGCCCCCTGCTCGACGTCACCCGCACCGACACCGTGACCGCCTGCCAGGTCGAGGGCATCGAGTACTGGAACGACCCCCACAACCTCGACCCGGCGTACGCCCGGGTCCGCGTCCGGCGCAAGGTCCTCCCGGCGCTCGAGGACGAGCTCGGCCCGGGTGTGGCCGGTGCGCTGGCCCGCACCGCCGACCAGCTGCGGGCCGACATGGAGCTGCTCGACCAGCTCGCGCAGGCGGCCCACGACGACCTGCGCGACCCCGACGAGCCCGGGCTCGTGGTGAAGGCGCTCGACGGCCTGCCGCTCGCCACCCGCCACCGGGTGCTCCGGCTGGCGGCGCTCGAGGCTGGCGCGATCCCGTCCGAGCTGTTCCACGTCCACGTCCTGGCCCTCGCCCAGCTCCTGGCGTCGCGCGGCGCCGGCGGTGAGGTCCAGCTGCCCGGCCACGTGACCGCCCGGCTCACCTCGGGTGGGGACGACAGGCGGCTGATCTTCCGCCCGACCGCTGTGCAAGGCTGACCGTCATGGACGCTGCCGACGTCGAGTCCGATCTCGTCGAGGTTCTCTACACCGAGGCCCAGATCCAGGAGCGGCTCCGCGAGCTGGCCCGCGAGATCGAGGCCGACTACGACGGCAAGGAGCTGCTGATCGTCGGCATCCTGCGCGGTGCCGTGATGGTGATGGCCGACCTGGCGCGGTCGTTCTCGCGGCACGTCGAGATGGACTGGATGGCGATCTCGTCCTACGGCTCCGGCACCAAGTCCAGCGGCGTGGTGCGGATCCTCAAGGACCTCGACACCGACATCAGCGGCCGCGACGTGATCATCGTCGACGAGATCATCGACACCGGCCTGACCCTGTCGTGGCTGACCTCCAACCTCGGCTCCCGCGACCCCGCCAGCGTCGAGATCTGCACCCTGCTGCGCAAGCCCGAGGCGCTCACGATGCCCGTCGACGTGAAGTACGTCGGCTGGGACATCCCTAACGAGTTCGTCGTCGGCTACGGCCTCGACTACCGCGAGCGCTACCGCAACCTGCGCGACATCGGCACCCTCGCCCCGCACGTCTACGGCGGCTGACTGTCTACCCCGGCGAGCTTCGGCCCCGAGTCCGCGGCGACAGCTCGCTGCGCTCGCGAAAGACCGGGTCGCTTCGCTCCCACCCTCTGGGCGAGACTCGCTTCGGCGACCGTAGGCTGAGCGGCGCCTGAGGATCCGTCCTCCCTCAGCGAACGGGCCCTCTTCGGCTCGCTCGATCCGAAGTCACCTGAGACACTTGACGTTGCAGCGTTAGGTACCGTCGTTGGTTCACCCGTGTCCGTCTTTGAGAGAAGTCTGTGAAGCGCATCTTCAAGGGTCCACTGATCTGGATCGTCGTCGCGGTGGTCGGCGTGCTCATCGCCATGCAGTTCCTGATCAGCTCGGGCGGTGGCGACGAGATCAGCGCCTCCCAGATGCGGGACTACATCACCAGCGGCGAGGTCAAGGACGTCACCTTCGTCGACGGTGACCAGGTCATCAAGGCGACCCTCGACGACAGCGTCGAGCGCGATGGCGGGCGCGAGGTCACCACGAAGTACCTCAGCGGCACCCAGGGCGAGATCTTCCGGGCGGCTCAGCGCCAGGCCAAGGCCGGCGACATCGAGAAGGTCGACGTCGAGGTCTCGCGGCCGGGGCTGCTCAGCTCCTTCATCTTCTCGATCCTCCCGATCATCGTGCTGGTCGTGCTGTTCCTCTGGCTGATGAACTCCATGCAGGGCGGCGGCGGTCGCGGCGTCATGCAGTTCGCCAAGTCCAAGGCCAAGCTGATCTCCAAGGACATGCCCAAGACGACGTTCGCCGACGTGGCCGGCTGCGACGAGGCGGTCGAGGAGCTCGGCGAGATCAAGGAGTTCCTCCAGGAGCCCGCGAAGTTCCAGGCCGTGGGCGCCAAGATCCCCAAGGGCGTGCTTCTCTACGGCGCCCCGGGCACCGGCAAGACGCTGCTGGCCCGTGCGGTGGCCGGTGAGGCCGGCGTGCCGTTCTACTCGATCTCCGGCTCCGACTTCGTCGAGATGTTCGTGGGTGTGGGCGCCTCCCGGGTCCGCGACCTGTTCGAGCAGGCCAAGGAGAACGCACCCGCCATCGTCTTCATCGACGAGATCGACGCCGTCGGGCGCCACCGCGGCACCGGCATGGGCGGCGGCCACGACGAGCGCGAGCAGACCCTCAACCAGCTGCTGGTCGAGATGGACGGCTTCGACGTCCGCGGCGGCGTGATCCTGATCGCCGCGACCAACCGGCCCGACGTGCTCGACCCGGCGCTGCTGCGCCCGGGTCGCTTCGACCGGCAGATCCAGGTGGACGCCCCCGACCTGGCCGGTCGCGAGCAGATCCTGACGGTGCACAGCAAGGGCAAGCCGCTGGCCGCAGACGTCAAGCTGATCTCGGTCGCCCGGCGTACGCCTGGCTTCAGCGGCGCCGACCTGGCCAACGTCCTCAACGAGGCGGCCCTGCTCACCGCGCGCACCAACCAGAAGACGATCACGATGGAGACCCTCGACGAGGCCATCGACCGCGTGATCGCCGGCCCGCAGCGGCGCACGCGCCTGATGAGCGAGAAGGAGAAGCTCATCACGGCCTACCACGAGGGCGGCCACGCGCTGGTGGCGGCGGCGCTGCCGGGCAACGACCCGGTGCACAAGGTGACGATCCTGCCCCGCGGCCGGGCGCTGGGCTACACGATGGTGCTGCCGGACTCCGACAAGTACTCCCAGCCGCGCTCGCAGATGCTCGACCAGCTCGCCTACATGCTGGGTGGTCGCGCGGCCGAGGAGATGGTCTTCCACGACCCCACCACCGGCGCCGGCAACGACATCGAGAAGGCCACCGCGGTCGCGCGCGCCATGGTCACCCAGTACGGCATGACCGAGCGGCTGGGCGCGATCAAGCTGGGCGACGGCAACGCCGAGCCGTTCCTGGGCCGCGACATCGGCCACACCCGCAACTACTCCGAAGAGGTCGCGGGGATCATCGACGAGGAGACCAAGAACCTCCTCGCCACGGCGCACCAGGAGGCCTTCGACATCCTCGAGGAGAACCGCGACGTCCTCGACGCGCTGGTCCTCGAGCTGCTCGACAAGGAGACGCTCGACAAGGAGGCGATCGCGAAGGTCTTCGAGCCGCTGCGTCGCCGCTCCGAGCGGCCGGCCTGGACCGGCTCACCCGACCGGCGTCCCTCGACGATCCCCGCGGTCGAGATCCCCGAGGAGATCAGGGCGCGGGCGGCCGTCAACGGCTTCGCCCCCGGCCTCAACGGGTCCAAGCCTGACGACGAGCAGGAGGGAGGGCGTGGTCGTCACCCCGCCCGGCGCCGGTGGTGACATCCACGGAGGCCCGCCGATCGGTGGCGTCGAGCCGCCCACCCCGCCCACCCCTGGCTCCGCCGGCCCGACGTGACGGACCTGCCCCGCTCGCCGGCCGACGTGCCGGCGTTCGACCACGAACGCGCGGCGGCCGCCGTACGCGAGCTGCTCATCGCGATCGGCGAGGACCCCGAGCGCGAGGGGCTGCGGGACACCCCCGCTCGCGTCGCGCGCGCCTACGAGGAGCTGACCGCCGGCCTCCGGATGGCCCCCGAGGACGTGCTCACCACCGTCTTCGAGCTCGGGCACGACGAGATGGTGCTGGTCCGCGACATCGAGCTCTGGTCGATGTGCGAGCACCACCTGGTGCCGTTCACCGGCGTCGCCCACGTCGGCTACATCCCCTCCGACAGCGGCCGGATCACCGGTCTCTCCAAGCTGGCCCGGCTGGTCGACGTCTACGCCAAGCGGCCGCAGGTGCAGGAGCGGCTGACGACCGAGGTCGCGGACGCGCTCATGGAGCTCCTCAAGGCCCGCGGCGTGATCGTGGTGATCGAGGCCGAGCACCTCTGCATGACCATGCGCGGGGTCAAGAAGGCCGGCGCCCGCACCATCACCTCCGCCGTCCGTGGCAGCTTCCGCAGCAACGCCACCACCCGCGCCGAGGCGATGGCGCTCATCCACCGCCGCTGAGGCAGCGGTGGGCTGGCAACCGTCCTCCACAGGTGGGCGGTGGGGGAGCAACGACTCTCCACGGGGATGACGGTTGCAGGGCCACCGCCCACCCGGGAGGCTGGAGCAATGACGATGTACGACGCGGTCGGGGGAGCGACGGGCGTGCTGGCGATCGCCCAGGCCTGGCACGAGCGGGTGCTGGCCGACCCGGTGGTGTCGCACGCCTTCGAGCACGGCTACCGCGATGACCACACCGAGCGGCTGGCGGCCTACTGGGCCGAGGTGCTGGGCGGCCCCGCGGCGTACTCGCAGACCATGGGCGAGGAGTCGCACGTCGTCAGGCTGCACTCCGGCAACGGGCCCCACGACGAGATGGACCGACGCGCGGTCGACTGCTTCGCTGCGGCGCTCGGGGACGCCGGGGTGCCGGCGGAGCACCACGGGGCGCTGGTGAGCTGGTTCCGCGCCGCCAACACCTACGTCAACCACCGCTTCGAGTCGCCCGACGGGGTTCCTGACGGGCTGCCGATGCCGGTCGTGGGCGGGTCATCTCCCGTCGAGTGACCCCAAGTGGCTGTCACGACCCGCCAGCGACAGCCACTTCGGGTCACTCGACGGCGAGCTGACGCAACCTCAGAACTCGTAGCCCAGCTCCGCGATCGGCGCAGCGAACAGCTCGGCGACCCGCTGCCGGGTGGCGTCGTCGTAGTAGGAGCGGTACGACGGGGCGCGCGGCCGGGTGCCGGCCTTGGCGTGGGGGAGGTCGGGGTCGCCGGGCAGGCCGAGCTCGGTCCAGACGGCGGCCAGCTCGGAGTCGAGCGACTCGTAGCGCAGCACCCGGTCGACGGCCACCTCGCCCTTGATCCGGTAGATCCGCTCGTTCTTGGTCGCGAACGCCGTGATCGCCTCCGAGGCGACGTACTCCCCGAAGGGCTGCGCCACCGAGCCGGGCGCGGAGCCGCGGTTGCGCCAGTGGTAGAGCGAGACCACGGCGTCCCAGGGGTTCCGCTCGATCGCGAAGGAGAAGTAGGACTCGAACTTCTTGCGGCCCAGCATCTTGCGGACCATCGAGACCGGCATGTGGTTGAACGCCTTGCGCTCGAGGTGCGGCGGCGACTCGAAGTGCTGCGGGCCGCGACCGCCGAGGGCGCGGCGGAGCACCTCGTCGTCGTCGGTGACCGGGGTGATCACGTCGTCGTCCCCGCACACGCGCGACAGCGCGATCTCGACGCTCGTGCCGGCGGTCTTCCGGGTCTTCATGAAGACGAAGCCGTGCTGGTGGGACACGATCACGGCCCCAAGATAGACATCGCCGTAGGCTGCCGTGGAAATGAGCAGTGAGAAGTCCAGCCACACCGTGGTCCTGGTGACCGGGTCCATGCGCAGCGGGACCAGCTCGCTGGCCGGGAGCCTCAAGCACCTCGGTTGGCACGTCCCCCAGCCCGAGGTTCCGGCGTCCGAGCGCAACGCCAAGGGCCACTTCGAGCCGCGCTGGGTCATCGAGTTCCACAAGCGGCTGCTGCGCCGCGCGCTGGTGCGCCCCAGCGACGGCAGCCCGCGCGCCGAGGAGCGGGTGGCCGCCCTGCTCGCGGACGGCGCGGTCGAGGCCGAGCTCCGCGACTGGCTCGGCGCCCAGCCGGAGCCGCGCGTCGTCGTCAAGGACCCGCACGCCGCCTGGGTGCTGCCGCTGTGGCGGCGGGCCGCCGAGCAGGCCGGCCGCGACCTGCGCATCCTCACCGCGCTGCGCCACCCGGCGGAGGTGGTCGGCTCGCAGGACCGCACCTGGGGCGAGGGCCGGCGCACCGACGCCGAGCGCCGGGTCAAGGAGACCTCCAACACCGCGGCCTGGCTCAACGTCGCCCTGGTCACCGAGGCGGGCTCGCGGGGGGCACCCCGCGCCTTCATCCGGTACGACGACCTGCTGGCCGACTGGCGCACCGCCCTGAAGCGCGTCTCCGACCAGCTCGACCTGGGGCTGCCGCTCGACGAGGACCGGGGGCTGGACGCCTTCCTCGACCCCGGGATGCGCCGCTCGCAGCTGACCTGGGACGACATCGTGCTGCCCGACTGGCTGCGCGACCTGGCCGAGGGCGCCTGGCAGCAGCTCGGCGCGCTGGTCGAGGATCCCGACGACGCGCAGGTCGTGCCGCGGCTCGACGAGACCGGGGCGGCCTACGGCGCCCACTACGCCGAGGCGGTCGCGGTCTCTCTCGACGAGGCGCGGCACCGCGAGCGGCGGGGGTCGGCGGCCGGTGCCGCCAAGATCAGGGGCCGGCTGCGGGGCGAGCGGTCGCGTCGCCAGGCGGCCGAGGCCGCCCTGGGGGGCGGTCGCGAGTCGGTCATCGGCCGGCTCCGGCGCAGGCTCAGGGCGCGCCGTAGTCCGTGATGTGCCGCGGGTCGACGACCGCGTCGTAGGCCGCCCGCGACTCCTCCGGCGTGACGCCGTGCTCCTCGAGCAGCGGCCGCAGCCGGTCGAAGAGCACGCCGTGGTCCCGGGCGAACTCCGGGAAGGGCAGCAGCAGCGTCGGCACGCCGTGCCGGGCCAGGGTGTGCACCTGCTTGTAGATCTGCACGCCGAGCTTCTGCTCCTGCGCCCTCGGGTTCTTCTTGGCGCCGAACGAGACGCCCGCCCGGCTGGTTGTCCGGGTCCTGACCTGCCGCCTCGGCCTTCCGCGGAGACCTCCCGGCGGCTCTCGGCGGCCGCGAACAGCTCGCGGATCGGGATGATCATCCACCGGACGCTGAGGTCGCCGGCGTCGAGCCAGGTGCCGAGGTTGGCGGCGTACCACGGCGACTTGGAGACGTAGGCCAGGCCGCCCCGCTTCAGGCTGTGCTCGAGGCCGCCGCGCGAGATCGGGTTCACCCGCTCCATGGCCTCCTCGACCGTGTAGCCGGTGTCGAACCCGAGCTGGGTGAAGTACTGCACCAGCACCGTGGTGCCGGCCCGGCCGGTGCCGCCGATGAGGATGTGGCCGTCGTCGGAGGAACGTCGATCGGCGCCGGCCATGGCGCCGAGTATGCCGGGTGGCCCCTACCATCGCCGGGTGCGGATCATCCTCCACGCCGGGCTGCACAAGTCGGGCACGACGTCGCTCCAGACGAGCTGGAACGCGGCGTACTCCGACCATCCCGACGTCTGGTATCCCCGCCGCGGCGACGGGCGCCCGCCCGGCCACCACGACCTGGTCCGCCCCCTGCTGCGGGCCTTCGGCGAGGGCGGCGCACCCGACCTGGTGGCGGCGCGGGTGGCCCACTCCCTGCGTGGCCGCAGCGGCGAGACCCTGGGCGACGTGATCGCGCAGGCCCGCGAGCGGGGGGTCGGCACGCTGCTGCATCTCCACGGAGAACCTCGACCGCGCGACCGAGGCCGACCGGCCGGTCCTGGAGGAGGTGCTGGCCGGCGAGGACGTCACGCTCGTGGTCACCGCCACCCGGCCCGTGCACCGGTGGTGCTCGGGCTGGCAGACGCTGGTCAAGCACGGTCTCGCGGAGTATCCCGCCGACGCCGCGCCGCACGTCCTCGACTTCGCCGCGCTGCGCCCCGGGCGGCTGGCCGAGCTGGTCTCACTCGTCCCGGCCGCGAGGCGGGTGCTGCGGCTGGTGCGCACCTCGCCGCCCGAGGCCGACCTCGCCGCCGACCTGGCCGCGTCGCTCGGACTCCCCGACCACGAGCGGGCCGCCGGGCACCCGATGCAGAACACGTCGCTCGGCACCGACACCGAGGTCGTCCTCCGCATCAACCGGGCCGACCGGGCGCTCGGCACCTCGAAGGCCGGGCGCCGGCTCCTCGACCAGCTGCGCGGTGCCGGCTTCAGCTACCGCGACGACCCGTCGCTGGCGGAGCGCTACGCGCTGCCCGGAGCGGTGGTCGAGGGGGCCAGGTCCGAGGCGGCGTGGCTCGGCGGCCTCGGTGCCGACAGCGGCGTGGAGCTGCTCGACCCGCACGACGCCGGGGCCGCCTGGCTCGACTGGTCGGTGCCGGAGTGGTACGCCGAGATCGGCCGCCGCGAGGCCGTGCTGCCCGACCTCGAGCCGGCCGAGGACCGCGAGACCCAGCTGTGGCGGGTCCGCCAGGAGCGCGCCGCCTACCAGCGTCGGCTGGAGCGGGTGCAGAAGAGGTCCTGACAGGACGCCGCGTCAGGCCCGGTCCAGTGCCGCGAGGATCGACCGGAGGTAGGCGCCCTCGGTCTCCGGGTCGACCGCGAAGTCGGAGTGGAACGCCGAGCGCTGGTAGCCCGCCTTCGTCCGGGGCACGTCGGGCACGCAGACGGCGAGGTCGAGCCGGTGGCCGAGCAGCGCCGAGAGCTGGTACTCGTTGTGCGCCGGGTAGCCCTCGTGGGTGATCACGATGACGTGCTGGGGGCGCGCGGCCAGGGCGACGTGGAACATGGCACTGCCCGCGAAGCCGGCCACGACCTCGGCCGAACGCACCCGGGCGACCTGGTCGGCCAGCGGGCTGTCCTCGGGGGCCACGACGGCGAAGCCTGCGTCGGCGAACATCGCCTCGACCTCGGCCTGGTTGCGGCACCGCCGCTTGGCGGAGCGGCGGGTGTGGAACAGCCGGGCTGGGCGGTCCGTGGAGGTGGCACCCGCAGCGAGGGTGGCGCCGACGTCGTCGTAGAGCGCGCGCATGGCCGGGTGGACGAAGCCACCGATCTCATACATCGCCGTGGTGTCGACCAGCCGCTCGACCCGGACCGGCGCGGTCACCTCGGTCACCAGCTCGGGAGGGATGCCGGCCGCCGCCAGGATCTCGAGCTCCCAGTCGGCGAGGCGGCGGTTGCCCTTGGTCGCGACCAGCGCGCGGAGGTCGGGATGCAGCTCGCGGGCCCGCGCCCAGCCCCAGGCATGGCTCAGCTGCTCGGTCAGGGTGTGCCCGAAGTGCCGGGGCAGCGGGCTGCTGAGGTGGAACCACACGCCGGGCAGCCGTTGCGCGGGCTCCGGTGGCCGCTCGACGAACCGGGGCGCCAGCTCGTGCAGCTCGCGGTTGCGCAGCTCGGCCCGGCCCTGGAACCGGAAGCTCTCGGGCAGCACGCCGGCGTCGACCCAGCTCGCCCGCCCCGGCATCACCACCGCGTCGGCGTACTCCCGGAGGGCCGCCGGCGGCGCGGCGAACTCCGTGGGCAGGACGTTGCGCGGGAGCGGCCGGCTGACGGTGACCTCGGAGGCGAGCCGCCACGTCTCGCCGGGGACCGTGGCGAGGGTCGTGCCGATCGCGGGGGAGTCGGACAGCAGCAGCGCCGCCTCGTCCTCGGCGACCTTGGGCAGTGCCGCGGTCGTGCGGGTCGCGCAGACCCAGTCTCCGGAGAGCTCGAGCCGGTCGATCCCCTGCAGCAGGGCGCGCCGGTGGCGTGGCTTGAGCCCGGGTGTCCTGGCCGCGCCCCCCTCGGCCAGCCCGTCGAAGAACTGGCGGGCCTTCCCGGCCTGCTCCGGCGTGCCTCCCCCGGGCGGTCCGGACAGCCGGACCACGACAGCACCGCCCCGGCGTACGTGCCAGGCCACCTCCGGGAAGCGTCGCCGCACGCCGCGCGCGCCGGCGAGATCGACCAGGAGGTCGAAGGGTCCGCCCGCGACGAGGCGTCGGCGCAGCTCTCCTGCCGGAAGGGGCAGCTGGTGCACCTCTACCTCGGCGTCGGGTGCGAGGGAGCGCAGGTCGTCGACGACGGACGACTCGTCCACCCGGGTGAGCACGACGATCCTGGGGACGTCGAGGTCCGAGAGCCGCTGTGTCACCTCGGGCCATGGGAAGGGCGCCCGTTTGCGCGACCACAGGCTCCGGCGGGGCACCGAGTGACCCTAGTACGGTCTCGGGGTGGTGCGGTCGCAGGTGCCCTTGGTGATGGGCGTCGTGAACGTCACGCCTGACTCGTTCAGCGACGGCGGCCTGTACGCCGACTCGGAGAGCGCGATCGCCCACGGCCGCCAGCTGCTGGCCGACGGCGCCGACATCCTCGACATCGGCGGCGAGTCGACCCGGCCGGGCGCCACCCGGCCACTGGTCGAGGAGGAGCTGGACCGGGTGATTCCGGTGATCATCGAGCTGGCAGCCGGCGGGGCCACGGTCTCGGTGGACACGATGCGCCACGAGGTGGCCGCCGCCGCCCTCCGCGCGGGGGCGGGCATCGTCAACGACGTCTCGGGCGGGCTGGCCGACCCGGAGATCCTCCGCGTCGTGGCCGCCCACGAGGCGACGTACGTCGCGATGCACTGGCGCGCCCACGCCGACCACATGACCGACTTCGCGACCTACGACAACCCGGGCGGCGTGGTCACCGCGGTCCGCGACGAGCTCGCCGGGCGCGTCGAGGCCGTCCTGGCCGCGGGCGTGGCGCCGGAGCGGCTGGTCCTGGACCCGGGGCTGGGGTTCGCCAAGCTGGGGGAGCACAACTGGCAGCTGCTGGTGAACCTCGGGCCCATCAAGGAGCTGGGCTACCCGCTCCTGGTGGGCGCAGGCCGCAAGTCGTTCCTCGGAGCGCTGCTCGCCGACGCCTACGGCAACCCGCGGCCGGTGGACGGTCGGGACGACGCCACGACGGCCCTGAGCGTGGTGCTCGCCCAGGAGGGGGTGTGGGGGCTCCGGGTCCACGACGTACGCTCCACTCGCGACGCCCTACGGGTGCTGGAAGCACTCGACACCGCTCGGGAGGAGGGTTGACACGCATGGATGAGCTCGCCCTGACCGGGCTGGAGTGCTGGGGCCACCACGGCGTCTTCGAGCACGAACGCCGCGACGGCCAGCTGTTCGTCGTCGACCTGGTGCTCGGCATCGACACCGAGCCCGCGGCGGCCTCGGACGACTTGTCAGAGACCGTCGACTACGGAAGTCTCGCGTTGTCGGTGAAAGCCGCCGTCGAGAAGGATCCGGTCGACCTGATCGAGACGCTCGCCCACCGGATCGCGCAGGTCTGTCTCTTGGATCTGCGTGTTCAATGGGTGCGTGTCACGGTCCACAAACCGGATGCGCCCATCGATGCGACGTTCTCGGACGTCGCGCTGACGATCACTCGCGCGAAGACCCAGGAGGGCCACCCGTGACCGAGACGCCCAACCCGAACATCATCGACGCCGACACGCTGACGGGCGAGATGCGCCCGATCCGGCGGGCGGTGCTGTCGTTGGGGTCCAACCTCGGTGAGCGGATGGACAACCTCCAGGGTGCGGTGCGCGCCCTCGCGGACACCCCCGACGTGTGGCTGACCTCGGTCTCCCCGGTCTACGAGACCGACCCGGTGGACGCGCCGGACGGCTCCGACCAGTTCCTCAACGCCGTCGTGCTGGCCGACACGACGCTGGCCGCGTCGCGGCTGCTCGACCGGGCCCTGGCGATCGAGGACGCCTTCGACCGCGAGCGCAGCGAGGTCAAGAACGCGCCGCGCACCCTCGACGTCGATCTGATCGTGGTCGGCGACCGGCGCGCCGACGACGACCAGCTCCGGCTGCCCCACCCGCGGGCCGCGGAGCGGGCCTTCGTCCTCCGCCCCTGGCTCGACGTCGACCCCCAGGCGGAGTTCCCCGACCGGGGTCCGGTGGCCGACCTGCTGTCCGAGGTGGGTGAGGGCGGCATCGCCCGCCGCGACGACCTGGTCCTCGAGCTGGAGTGATCACCCCACGAAAGCGCGCGGGAGGAGCGCTCCGCGCGGTGGATGCCCGCTTCCGCAGGGACCCCGAAAAGCGTTGACAAGGGATCCTCTCGGCCCAGAGCCAGACGACGACGGGGACCCGCCCCCCGAGCCCGAGGGCACGCTGCGGCCGCTGTCCTACGCCGTGGTGACCGCCTGGGCGGTGGCCGGGCTGGTGCTGGGCTGGCTCTGGCACCCGGTGGCCGAGCGGCTGGCCGGCACCGCGCCCGTCATCTCGTGGGCCCAGCCCGCCGCGCTGTGGCTGGTCGCCGGCGTCATCGGCATCACCTGGTGGCAGACCCATCGGGCGGTCCAGGTGCGCCGCGAGCGGCTCGAGCCGCACCAGGCGGTCAACCGCCTGGTGCTCGGCCGCGCCGGTGCGCTGGTGGGCGCGCTGGCCGCCGGCGGCTACGCCGGCTACGCCGTGAGCTGGATCGGCGACCCCGCCGAGCTGGCCGGCCAGCGCATCCTCCGGTGCGCCGTGGCGGTCGTCGCGGGCGTCCTGACGGTCGTCGGAGCGCTGCTCCTCGAACGTGCGTGTCGCGTCCGCAAGGATCCCGACAACCAATAGCCTGCTGAACATGGCTTCCCCACCTGCAACACAGGCAACACGCAGACGTCAGCGGTCGATCCGCGTGACGGCTGCCGTGGGCCTGATCGTGCTCGCTGCGCTGGTCGTCGCCGGCGCAGCCCTGAGCGGTTCGTGGCTCCTGCTCACGGTCGCTTCGGGTCTCGGCGTCGTCCTCGGCGCCGCGGCCACCCGCATCACCCACACCGAGCTGGTCGCGTCGAGGGTCGAGGCCGCACGCGACCGCGCCACCCAGGCCGCCGCCTACAACCGGCTCACCGAGGTCCGCACCGCCGAGCACGCGACGTACGTCGACGACGTGCGCGCCCGGCTGTCCGAGAAGGAGCAGGCCCTCGAGGAGCTCGAGCTGGCCCTCTCCCTGTCCCAGCGGCGGGCCGCGACGTCCACCCGGAAGCGGAACGCCGAGGGCCGCCGCGCCGCCGGCCTCCAGGTGCGTCTCAGTGCCGCCGAGGAGCGGGCCGCCATGGCTCAGCTCCGCGTCGTCGAGCTCGAGCAGGACGTCCTCGCCCTGCGCGCCGAGCTCGACACCGTGACGGCCGCCTGGCACGCCGCGGAGAATGTCCGCAAGCACGCCTGAATCGCACTTCCGCCAGGACCGATTCAGCGCAATTGCGCTGGATCGGTTCTGTTCTACGCGTGAAACAGAACCGATCCAGCGCAATTGCGCTGAACAGGTACACCGGGGCCGTGCGGCAAGATGGCGGCTCGTGATCCCCGAGGAGAGCCGGTTCGAGCCCGACCCGGAGGAGCTCGTCGAGCCGCCGGAGGGGCTGCCCGACGGGCTGGCAGGTCGGTACGCCGGACCCCGACGACCTCGGCGACCTGCGCCGCCTCACCGAGCTGCTGCGCGCCCACGAGCGTGAAGGGCGGGGCTGGGCGGGTGCCGACAAGCAGGACGTGCTGGTCGAGGTGTCCGACCACGGTCTGCGCACCCGGCAGAACGTCGTCGTCCGCGACGAGACCGGCCTGATCCGGGCGTGGGGGAGCGTGCACGACCGGGCCACCGGCCGGATGCTGTTCCTCCACGTCGTCGAGCGCGGGCTGCCGGCGGGCGCCGCGCGGGCCTGCTCGGACCTCCTCGTGGAGTGGGCGGTCGGCCAGGCCCGGGAGGTCGGGGCGGCCCGCGGTCTCGAGGTGCAGCAGATCGACACCGGCGCGTTCGCGGACGACGAGCGGCAGCGCCGCTGGCTGACCGGAGCCGGGTTCGCCCAGGTGCGCACCTGGTGGCAGATGAAGCGCCCGGTCACGCCCGACGAGGTCGGACTCGTCGACGACCCGGTGCGCTGGGAGCGCGACGGCGTCGTGGTGCGGCTGGTCGAGCGCGAGGCCGGCGGCAAGCCGGCCGAGGCGGACCTGCGCGCGGTGCACGACGTGCTCGAGGCGGCGTTCACCGACCACTTCAACTCCAAGCCGGAGACCTTCGACGAGTTCCTGTTCCGCCTGCGCCAGGACCCCGGGCACCGCTGGGACCACTGGTGGCTGGCCGAGGTCGACGGTCGCCCCGCGGGCGCGCTGGTCGGCACGGAGTCCGGCTCCGGGTCCTACGTCGCCTACATCGGCGTCGTCGAGCTGGCGCGCGGCCGCGGCGTGGCCAAGGGGCTGCTGCGGACGGTGATCGCGGACGCCGCGGCGCGAGGTCGCGACCACGTCGCCCTCGAGGTCGACGCCGACTCCCCGACCGGCGCGGACCGGCTCTACAGGGGCATGGGCTGGGAGACGTCGTACGTCACCGAGTCGTGGCACCGCGACGTCCCCGTCGCGTGATCGCCTGCACCTGGTGGGGCCACTCGACCGTCACCGTCGAGCTCGGTGACACCAGGGTCGCCACCGACCCGCTGCTCACGGACCGGCTGCTGCATCTCATCCGACACAGCGCTGCCCCCGGGCCGGCCGCGGCGCAGGCGGACCTCGTGCTCGTCTCCCACCTCCACCACGACCACTGCCACCGGCCCTCGCTGGCCCGGCATGGATCCGACGTGCCGATCCTCGCCCCGCGCGGCGCCGAGCGGCTGCTGGCCCGGTTCGCCGGCGACCGGCTGCTCCTGGTCGAGCCCGGCGACGTCGTCGAGCGCGCCGGGGTGCGGGTGGAGGTCCTCGCGGCGACCCACGACGGCCGCCGCCACCCCCTGTCGCGCGAGCGCCCGCCGGCCCTGGGCTTCCGGTTCGGCAACGACGCCGGCTCGTGCTGGTATCCCGGCGACACCGAGCTGCGCGACGACATGGCCGACGTCGACGCGGTCGACCTGGCGCTGGTGCCGGTCGGCGGGTGGGGGCCGACCCTGGCCGACGGCCACCTCGACCCCGACGAGGCCGCGCGGGCCGTCCTGCGGGTGGGCGCCCGATGGGCGGTGCCGGTGCACTGGGGCACGTTCTGGCCCGCCGGTCTGGAGCGCGTCGCCCGCGCCAACCACGAGCGGCTCTTCACCAGCCCAGGCCCCCGCTTCGCCGAGGCGCTCGCCGGCTCGGCCGTCGAGGCCGTCGTACTCGCGCCGGGGGAGCGCGCTGCCTTCCCCGGCCCGCACTTGTAACTAACCGTTACACCATCTGGCATGCGGTTGTAACCGCATGCCAGAACCACGGACGGTTAGTTACAAGTGCCGGCCGGCCGCGGGTCTGACTCAGGCGGCCGGCTCGGAGAGCGAGGCCCGCAGCGCCTTGTGGATGCCGTTGGGCGTGAGCACGCCGACGAACTGCGTGCCGTCGCGTACGCCGACCACGCCCTTGTCGCTGCGCAGGATGACGGTCAGCGCCTCCTCGAGGGTGGCCGTGAGGTCGACGGTGTCGGCGAGGTCGCCGGTGGCGACCCCATCGATCGGCTCGAGGTGCCCGCGGTCGATCTGGGTGACCGTGAGCCGGCGCAGCCCCTTGGTGGCGCCGACGAAGTCCGCCACGAACTCGTCGGCCGGGTGACCGAGGAGCTCGGCGGGGGTGCCGTACTGAGCGAGCCGCCCCCCGGTGGCGAACACCGCGACCCGGTCGCCCATCCGGACCGCCTCGTCGATGTCGTGGGTCACCATCACCACGGTCTTCCCGAGCTCCTGCTGGAGCCGCAGGAACTCGTCCTGCAGCCGCACGCGCACGACCGGGTCGACGGCGCCGAACGGCTCGTCCATCAGCAGCACCGGCGGGTTCGCCGCGAGCGCCCTGGCCACGCCGACGCGCTGCTGCTGGCCGCCGGAGAGCTGGTGCGGGTAGCGGTTCCCGTACGACGCGGGGTCGAGCCCGACCAGGTCGAGCAGCTCGTTGGCCCGCCCGCGGGCGACCGCCTTCGACTCGCCGTAGAGCAGCGGCACCGTCATCACGTTGGTGAGGATCCTCTGGTGCGGGAACAGCCCGATCTGCTGGATCACGTAGCCGATCCCTCGCCGCAGCTGCACGGGGTCGGAGGCGGTCACGTCCTTGCCATCGATCTCGATGGTGCCGGTCGTCGGCTCGATGAGCCGGTTGATCATCTTCAGCGTCGTGGACTTGCCGCACCCCGACGGGCCGACGAGCACGACGAGCTCGCCGGCAGAGATGTCGAGGTCGAGCTCGTGCACCGCGACGGTGCCATCGGGGTAGGTCTTGCCGACCCCGGAGAGACGGATCATGGTTTGCCTGGTTCCCTCGCCGGTAACCTCCATGCGGTGACCCTACTGGCGGCGGCCGCAGCCGCTCCGGCCGCAGCCGCACCGGTCGCAGCCGACGGGCCCAGCTGCTACAGCCGGCTCACCAACGAGTGGATCTGCGTCCAGTACCTCCAGGACCGGCGCCCCGAGATCCAGCACGCGACCATCGAGCACGTCCAGATCACCGCGCTCTCGGTCCTGCTCGCGCTGGTCATCGCCTTCCCGCTGGCACTGGTCGCCCGCCGGTTCACCCGGCTGGAGTCGACGGTGCTCGGCATCTCGACCGGCATCTACACGATCCCCTCGCTCGCGCTGCTGCCGCTGATGGTGCCGTTCACCGGCCTGTCGAAGACCACGGTGGTGATCGCGCTGGCCCTCTACGCCCTGACCATCCTGGTGCGCGCGATGCTCGAGGGGCTCCGCGGCGTACCCGACGAGGTCGTGGAGTCCGCGCGCGGCCTGGGGTACGGCGCCAGCCGGCTGCTGTTCCGGGTCGAGCTCCCCCTGGCCATCCCGGTGATCATGGCCGGGCTGCGCGTCGCCACCGTCTCGACGGTCGCCCTGACCACCATCGGGTCGCTGGTGGCCTACGGCGGGCTCGGCAACCTGATCAAGGACGGCGTCAACTCCAACTTCCGGGCCGAGCTGTTCACCGCCTCGGTGCTGTGTGTGGTGCTCGCGATCGTGCTCGATGTCGTCATCGTCGTTGCCCAGCGCGTGCTGACCCCGTGGAGCCGCACCCGGGGGGCGGAAGCAGCATGACCGCCTTCCGCGACACCTGGAACTACCTGACCACCTGGGCCAACTGGACCGGCGACCGCGGCATGCTCCACCTGATGGAGCAGCAGCTGCTGCTCACGGTCACCGCGCTGCTGATCGCCCTCATCCTGGGGCTGCCGGTCGCGCTGTGGCTCGGCCACCTCGGCAAGGGCGGCTTCCTGGCCATCAACATCACCAACATCGGCCGGGCGATCCCGACCTTCGCGCTGCTCGCGCTGTTCGTGACCGCCGACTTCCCCGGCGTGCGCGAGTTCGGTCCCTACGGCCGGGCCGGCCTGGCCACGCTGCTCGCCCTGGCGCTGTTCGCGCTGCCGCCGATCATCACCAACTCCTACGTCGCCGTGCGCGAGGTGCCGGCGGACGTGAAGCAGGCGGCCGACGGCATGGGGATGACCGGCCGTCAGAGGTTCTTCCGGGTCGAGCTCCCGCTCGCACTGCCGCTGATCGCCAGCGGCGTGCGCCTGGCGCTCGTGCAGGTGTGGGCCACCGCGACCATCGCGGCGCTGGTGGCCGGCCCGGGGCTGGGCCGGGTGATCACCGACGGGTTCTTCCGCACCAACTACGGCAAGGGCATCGCGGGAGCGGTCGTCGTCGGGCTCGTGGCACTGGTCCTCGAGCTGCTCGCCGCGATGCTGCAGCGGCTCGTGGCTCCCACCCCTTCTGGCGGTCGTAACGGATCGTCACCCAAACGTGACGAAGGAATGTCGGCGGGTACCCCTAGCGTTGCCGCCGAGGCCGGCTGAACTCGGGGCGGCCGGCTCCAGCACCGCCCATGCACCATCCGGACACGCGTGACCAGCCGGTCACGGGACACAGAAGGAACACCATGTCTCTCAGACGATCTCTCGCCGCGGTGCTCTCCGTCGGCACGCTTTTCCTCGCCACCGCGTGTGCCGGTGACGATCTCAGCTCCGATGGCGGCTCCGGCGCCGACGACAACACGGCGTCCGCGTCCACCTCCACATCGGCCTCGCCATCCGAGAGCGCGACCACGAGCGCGGGCGGCCCGATCACGCTCGCCGGCCAGGCCTTCCCCGAGGCGGCGCTGGTCGCCGCGATGTACCAACAGGTCCTGGAGAACGCCGGCTACACGGTCACCACCAAGCTCGTCGACTCGCGCGACGGCTACATGGCCGACTTCCCGGGCGGGGTCGACATCGTGCCGGAGTACGTCGGCGGCATCGTCAACTTCCTCAACAGCCAGGCCAACGGCGACGACGCCACCCCGTTCGACGCCGGCGACGGCGCCGAGCTGGCCGATCAGGGCAAGTCGCTGCTCGACGCGGCCGGCATCACGCTGCTCGACCAGTCCGCGGCGACCGACACCAACGCGTTCATGGTCACCCAGGCCTACAGCGACGACAACGGCGTCACCAAGCTGTCCGACCTCGAGGGCGTGAGCGTCAAGCTCGCGGCCGCCCCCGACTGCGAGGGCCGGCTCGACTGCGAGGGCGGCCTCTCCGATCAATACGGCATCGACGTCACCGAGGTGCTGCCGCTCGGCTACGCCAGCGACCAGACCTACCAGTCGGTGCTCAGCGGCGAGTCCGAGCTCGGCGAGACCAGCACCACCGACGGCACCCTGGAGTCCCAGGGGCTGGTGGTCCTCGAGGACGACAAGCACATCCAGCCGGCCCAGAACCTCGTGCCGGCCGTGTCGACGGAGTTCCTCACCGCTCACCCGGACATCGCGGACCTCATCAACCCGCTGATGGCGGCGCTCACCACGGAAAACCTGACCGACCTCAACAGCAAGGTGGCGGTCGACCGCGCCAAGCCCGCGGACGTCGCGAAGCAGTTCCTCTCCGACAACGGGCTGCTCTGACGCCACGCTGACGGTGGTTGAGGTGTGAGGCCGGCTACGGCCGCGCCTCGAAGCCAGGTGACCCGGTGCTGGGTGCGTCCCAGCGTCGTGTTGCGAGGCTTCGAGGCGCAGGACGCCTTCGCACCTCAGCCACCGTTCGTAGCGTCAGCGCTCGGTGTCGCGGAGCTCTAACGCTTGAGGTGCGACGGTCGAGAGATCCAGGACCGGTACGTCGAGGCGCCGGCCCTCGGGCGTGCCGACCCGGTCGACCGGGCGGCCGAGGTCGCGGGCGTAGGCGACGACCGCCTCGGCGTCGGTGCGCCGGCCCTGCTCGACGAGCCAGCCGACCAGCCGGTCGACGGGGAGCAGGCCGCTGTGGGTGAGCGAGCGGGAGCCCCAGATGGAGAGCACGCCGGTGCGCAGCAGCTCCCACCACTCGTCGTCGCAGCCGGGGATCTCGGCGAAGTAGCGGTGCAGGTCGCCGGCCAGCACCCGGTCGCGCATGGTCGCGGTGACCTTCGGGGCGCCGTACTCCTCCACGCTGCGCAGTGAGGTGAGCTTGGTCGCCCACCGGTCGCGCAGGTCCTGGGTCGACGAGCGCTGCTGGGTGATCGAGGTGCCGTCGGAGCGGATCCGCCAGTGGTAGACCACGTCGGGCACGATCCCGAAGCGGCGGGCGCGCAGGTAGGCGAGCGTGGTGGTCGGCTGGTCCTCGTAGCGGACCCCCTCGGGCCAGGACAGCCCCGTGTCGCGCCAGAAGTCGGCGCGGAACACCTTGTTCCACGCGAAGACGTCGCCCAGGATCTCCGGCAGGTCGTCGATCACGAGGTCCATCCGCTGCCGGTGCAGCCGTTTCATCCACGGCGGCTCGACCAGCGCCTCTCCCTCCGGGCCCGTCTCCCACCGGGCCACCGAGCCGGCCACGAAGTCCGAGCCGCTGCGCGTCAGCTCGCGCACCAGCGCCGCGTAGGACCCAGGCGGCACCACGTCGTCGGAGTCGGCGAAGGCGAGCAGGTCGCCGGTCGCGTGGCGCAGCCCCTCGTTGCGCGCGGCGCCGAGGCCGCGGTTGTCGATGTGCACGACCCGCACCCGCGGGTCCCGCGCGGCGTAGGCCTCCGCGATCTCTCCCACGTCGTCGGGCGATCCGTCGTCCACGACGACCACCTCGAGACCGGTACGCCCGAGCGTCTCCGACTGGGCGAGCACCGAGTCGAGGCAGGCGGGGAGGTACGCCGCGACGTCGTAGGCCGGCACCACGACGCTCAGCCGCGCCGGCCGTCGCCGGGTCCAGACCATGGCGTCACCCTAGGGCGTGTCTCGGCGTCCGCCTTCAGCCCTCCGGGACCGCGAGCCTCACCTCGTCGACGCACACTCGGGAACCGCTGGCGAGGCTGAGGTAGACGGCCGCGTCGGGGTCGAGCCGGACGCCGGCGGCGAAGCTGCCCGGACGGTCCAGACGGATCGGTGCGCCGTAGTCGTCCGGTGCGCTGTCCTCGGCACCCGTGCCGAGCTGGAGCCATGCGGGCCCTGCGCTGTCCTGGCTGAGCACGAGGAGGACCGACGGCGGTGCCCCGTAGAGGGCGACCCCGGGCGGGGTCAGCACCTGCACGGGCGCCTCTCCGGCCTCGAGGCAGACCGGGTCGCTCGTGGGCGTGGTCAGGTCGCGGAGCTGCACCGGACCGATCGAGCCGTCCGGTCGGATCCACAGTGCACCCTCGGGGTCGTGGGTCAGCGCGACCCCCGGCCGCGCCTGCGGGTAGACGGTGCCGGCGAGGTTCCACGGATGCATCGCGCTCGGCACCAGCCACTCGGGCAGGGGGACGTCGAGGAACGCCGCGTCCTCGGGCAGGTCGGCGGCCCGGAGCTGGGCGAAGTAGTGCCGGGAGTCCGGGCCGGTGGAGGTGTCCGCGATGACCTGGAGGGACTGGAGCCACAGCGGCATGAAGACCAGGGGTGCGACGGCCACGGTGATCGCGACGCGGGCCCGCGCGGCCGGGCCGAGGGTGTGCACCGCGGCGGGGAGGGCGACGGCGAGCGCGATGAGGAACAGGTAGCTGCTGTCCACCTGGAAGCGCAGCTCGCGCACCGTCGTGTCGATGCCCAGCAGCTGCAGCCGGCCCCGCGCCACCAGGAGCTGGCTGAGCAGGGCGGACAGGACGAACCACGCCCAGGCTCGCCGGGCGACGCCGGACCGCATCGAGGTCCAGACGATGACGGACAGGACGAGCGCGGTGGCGACGACAGGCGTGAGGGCTCCCGGCCCGGGCAACGGCGACGTCGGGTTGATCGCGCCGATCAGTGAGGGGAACACGCCCTCGGGCAGGCTGCGGGCGAGGTACTCCACGGTGTCGGTGGCCCCGGCCGGCTCGCCGAACTGGCCGAGGTAGGGGCCGGTCGCGTAGACGGCCAGGTCGAGGGCGCTGATGGTGGCCAGCACCCCCCAGACCGGCCACAGGCGGACCGCCTCCCGCGCACGGTCGCGCCAACCGTCGTCCGTCTGCCGGGTGCCCACCAGCAGCACGAACAGCCCGAGGCAGGCACCCACGGCGAGGGACTTCTCGAAGAAGGACACCGCCAGGACGAACATCACCGCGAGCCCCACCAGGTGTCGCGGCCGCCCCGTCCGCGCGTAGCGCACCGCGCAGCCCCACGTCGAGACGCCGGCCACGACGGCGACCTGAGGGGCCAGGGTCGCCGCCCACCACGGCACCGTGTTCAGCGAGACGATGCCGAGAGCGAACGCGGCGCTCGCCCAGGGGATCCACCAGGCGGCTCCTCGCAGCGCCAGCATCAGCCGCGCGAACGCGATCGTGCCGCCGACCTGGATCAGGCACGTCAGCGCGGACGTCACCACCCAGTCGGCGCCGAACCAGGCCCCCACGTAGCGCTGGACGATGACCAGACCGGGGATGAAGTGGCCGAAGACCGACGAGGACAGCAGGTCGAGGTCCAGGGGCCCCTCCGAGTAGGTCGACAGCTCCCCGAAGTCCTCGGCGAAGAAGTACGAGTAGCGCAGCAGCGAGAGGTCGACCACCACCTGCGCTGCCACGACGGCGGCCAGCGCCGGCCACAGCCCACGACGTGCCAGGGTCTCGCGCCAGCCGGACACG
Source organism: uncultured Actinomycetota bacterium (assembly GCA_963793315.1). Taxonomy (GTDB): domain Bacteria; phylum Actinomycetota; class Actinomycetes; order Propionibacteriales; family Nocardioidaceae; genus Nocardioides. The sequence continues at coordinate 42,702 of CAWBZR010000015.1, forward strand.
GAGAGCGGCACGGAGAGTGGCACGGTGAGCGATCCTCGCACCTCATCTGCGTCGCCGGGCGCACCGTTAGGCTGTCCCGTCGTGACCACCGGCCCGACCCAGCCCAGCAACGAGCTGAGCCTGACCGACGCGTCGATGTACCCCCGCAAGGTGCTGTTCGTCGCCGGGGCCGGCCGCAGCGGCACCAGCACCATGGCCGGGCTGATGCGGATCATGGGGCTGCACGTGCCCCAGCCCGAGGTGGTCGCCGACGAGACCAACCCCAAGGGGTTCGGGGAGCCGCGCTGGGTGGTCGACCACCACGACCGGCTGCTCAGGGAGGCCCTGGTCCAGGTCAGCGACGCCCGGCCCGAGGCGTGGTTCGAGACCGGCCGGGTCGCCACCCGCGAGCACGAGCGCATCGCCACCGCCACGTGGCTGGAGAGCCACTTCGAGGTCAGCACCGAGCTGGTGGTCAAGGACCCCCGCCTGGCGTGGTTCCTCGGCCTGTGGCGGGTCGCGGCGGTCCGCACCGGCGCCACGCCGGTCTTCGCGACGATGCTGCGCCCGCCCAGCGAGGTGGTCGGCAGCAAGCAGACCTACTACGCCAACCGGCTCGGCTCGGCCCACCTGGCCGCGAGCTGGCTCAACATGATGCTCCACACCGAGCGCGGCACCCGCGAGTCCGTGGCCGACGGTGGCCGGGTCTTCGTGAGGTACGGCGACCTCCTCGACGACTGGGTGAAGTCGTCGATGCACGTGGCCGAGACGCTCCAGCTCCAGCACGTGCTGCACGCCGACAGCGAGCAGATCCGCGAGGGCCACCGGTTCGTCGACCCGGGGCTGCGCCGGATGGGCCAGACCCTCGACGACCTCGGCCTGCCCAAGCAGCTGCACGAGCTGACCGGCGCCACCTGGGAGGAGCTCAACAAGCTCGCCGACCCCGGTGGCGACACTCCCGAGGTGCACGAGGCGCTCGACCAGCTCCGGGCGGCGTACGTCGACCTCTACGAGGAGTCGGCCGCGATCTCGCGCTCGTCGGTCGTGGCGGCCGAGCAGCGGCTCAAGCGCCAGAAGGGCCCGAGCGCGGAGCTCGAGCCGCGCGGCTCCCGGATCCCGCACGGCGTGCGGGCCGCGATCCCGCCGTCGGTCCGCCGCGGGCTGCGCAAGATGGCGGGCCGCGAGCGCCCCGCATGACCGCGAGCGGCTCCGGCCTCCGCAACCTCGAGGGTCACACCGAGTTCGACATCACCTGGCCGTGGACGCGGCCGGGCGGCCTGCGGCCCGGCGCGACCGCCGTCCTGCGGGTCAAGGACGAGGCGCGCAGCCTGCCGTGGGTGCTGCCGCCGCTGCTGCGGGCGTGCGACCACGTGCTGGTCGTCGACAACGGCTCGACCGACGGGACCCCCGAGGTGGCGGCCGAGGCCGCAGCCAGGGCCGGGCACGCCGACAAGCTCAGCCAGGCGACGTACCCCTTCAACGTCGCCCGCGCCGGTGCCGAGCACCTCGCCCAGCCCGAGCTGTCGGTGCACTCGCTGTCCTACTTCTACAACTGGTGCTTCGCCCAGGTGCAGACCCGCTACTCGTGGAAGTGGGACGGCGACATGGTCCTCACCACCGAGGGCGAGGTGTCGATCGGCGACCTCGGGTGGCAGGTCGGCGACGTCCAGTCGATCATCCGGGTGCCCCGCCACGGGCTCTACCTCGAGAGCGACTCCAAGGGCTACCTCGACCTGGGGCTGCGGAACGCCGAGGAGTGGGGCTTCCCGATCGGCCCCGACTTCGTCTTCACCAAGGCCTACGAGTGGGAGATCCGCACGACGCCCGACCCGGTCCGCTCGATCGGGCTCCCGCACGGGCTGTGCGTCGAGCTGAAGTACCTCGACGGCGACGAGTTCGCGCACTGGACCGACCCCACGTCGTTCGCGACCAGCTATCGCAACAAGCGCAAGCGCCGCGAGTGGACGGTCTACAACGCCCTGCTGGAGGGCACCGTGCTCCCGGGCGTGCACGAGATCACGGCGCCCGCCGGCGTGCACATCGTCGACCACGTCACCCAGGAGTGGCTGCCCCGCGCCCCGCGGCCGTGCTCGAGGTCGGGCTTCCCGAGCTGCGCCCGCGCCCTCGGCCGGCCCAGCGGGCCCTACTCCCGACCGAGTCCGCGCCGTAAACAGGTGGGCGGTGTCGTCCTCGTCACGTCGCTACGCGGTGTCCGGGCGGGAAACTTCGCCGTACCGTTGTCGTTGAACACGAACGAAGTAGTCCGGTACCCACCCCGGTCCGCCCTCGGAACGAGGCGGATGGTCGGAGGGATTGGAACGAAAGAGGTTCAGATGACCCGCATGCGCGTGGGTGTCGTCGGCGCTGGTCGCGTCGGCGCCGTGCTGGGTGCCGCGCTCCGCGCCGCCGGGCATGACGTCGTTGCCGCGGCTGGCGAGTCCGACGCCTCACAGCGCCGGATCGCGGAGCTGCTGCCGGGTGTCTCTGCGCGACAAGCCCACCCCCGTGGCGCGCGACAGCGACCTGCTGCTGCTCGCCGTGCCCGACGACATGCTCGCGAACGTCGTGCCGGATGCTGGCCGACAGCGGCGCCCTCCACGAGGGCCAGCACGTCGTGCACACGTCCGGCCGGCACGGCCTGGCCGTGCTCGAACCCGCCCGCCGGGTCGGCGCCCGCGTCGCCGCGATGCACCCGGCCATGACCTTCACCGGCACCGCGGTCGACCTCGACCGCCTGGCGGGCACGGTCTTCGGCCTGACCGCCGATGCGTCCGAGCGGGCTTTCGTCGAGTCGCTGGTCGCCGACCTCGGCGGCACCCCGATGTGGGTGCCCGAGGAGATGCGCACGCTCTACCACGCCGGCCTCGCGCACGGCGCCAACCACCTGGTCACCCTGGTCACCGAGGCGATGGAGATCCTCTCGGCGGCCGGTGCCGCCGACCCGGCCGGCACCCTGCGGCCGCTGCTCACCGCGGCCCTCGACAACGCCCTCGAGCAGGGCGACGCCGCACTGACCGGCCCGATCGTCCGCGGCGACCTCGGCACCGTGCGCGCTCACCTCGAGGACATCACCGCCAACGCGCCGCAGACCCTGGCCTCCTACGTCGCCCTGGCGCGCGCCACCCTCGACCGCGCCGTCACGGACGGCCGGGTCGTGCCGATCCGGGCCGCCCGGATCCGCGACCTCCTCGACGCCGCCGTGGCAGGCCGGGACCTGCGCCGAGTTCGATGAACCAACCGCCCCTCCTCGCGCACACCCGCGAGGAGCTCGACGCACTCCTGTCCGACGCCCGCGGCGGCCGCCGGCAGGTCGGCTTCGTGCCGACCATGGGCGCCCTGCACGAAGGGCACGCGAGCCTGCTCCGGGTCGCGCGCGAACGCGTGGGCGATGGCCCGGTCGTCGCGTCGGTGTTCGTCAACCCGCTCCAGTTCGGCCCGACCGAGGACCTCGACCGCTACCCGCGCACCCTCGACACCGACCTCAAGCTGTGCGAGCGCGAGGGGGTCGACGTCGTCTTCGCGCCGGCGGTCGATGAGGTCTACCCGGGCTGGCCGGCCCAGCCGCAGGTCACCGTCGAGCCGGGACCGCTGGCCACGGTCCTCGAGGGCAGGACCCGGCCCGGCCACTTCCGGGGCGTGCTCACCGTGGTGGCCAAGCTGTTCGGACTCGTCCGCCCGGACGTGGCCGTCTTCGGTCAGAAGGACTACCAGCAGCTCGTGCTGGTCCGCCGGATGGTCGACGACCTCTGCCTCGGCGTCGACATCGTCGGCGCAGAGACCGTGCGCGAGCCCGACGGCCTGGCGCTCTCCAGCCGCAACCGCTACCTCGACACCGACCAGCGCCTGGATGCCGTCGCGCTCAGCCGAGCCGTCCGCGCTGCACAGGTGGACGCCGAGCGCGGCGTCGACGCAGCCCTCGGTGCAGCCCGGGCCGCCCTCCGCGCCACCCACGTCGTCGACCTCGACTACCTCGTGATCACCGACCCTGCTCTCGGCGAGCTGCCGCCCGACGTACCCCCAGGCACCCAGGCGCGCATCCTCGTGGCCGCCAAGGTCGGCAGCACCCGGCTGATCGACAACCTCCCCCTCACGATCGGAAAGCCCGAGGAGAGCAGCTGATGCTCCGCACGATGATGAAGAGCAAGATCCACCGCGCCACGGTGACCCAGGCCGACCTGCACTACGTCGGCTCGGTGACCGTCGACGAGCAGCTGCTCGACGCCGCCGACCTGCTGCCCGGCGAGCTCGTGCACATCGTCGACGTCACCAACGGCGCGCGGCTCGAGACCTACACGATCGCGGGCGAGCGCGGCAGCGGCGTGATCGGCATCAACGGCGCGGCGGCCCACCTCGTCCACCCCGGCGACATCGTCATCCTGATCGGCTACGGCCAGATGGACACGGCGGAGGCCAGGGAGCTGGAGCCCCACGTGGTGTTCGTCGGCGCGGACAACCGGATCCTCGACGTCGGCTCCGACCCGGCGTCGACGCTCGCCGACACCGGACTGGTCAGAGGTGACCTGACGACCACTAGATTCCTCGGGTGACGACGTTGAACCATGCCGGCCCCGTGCGCCGGCTCCCGGGCCGCCTCAGCGCCCCCGACCCGGGCTGGACGACGAGCGCCGACGTGGTCGTCATCGGCTCCGGCATCGCCGGGCTCACCGCGGCGCTCCGGCTCCGGGCCGCCCTGCCGTCGGGTGGCGGCAAGGTCCTCGTCGTCACCAAGGACGTCCTCGCCGCCGGCTCCACGCAGTGGGCGCAGGGCGGGATCGCCGCGGCGCTGGGTCCGGAGGACACCCCCGCGCAGCACGAGCTCGACACCCTGGTCGCGGGCGCGGGCGCGTGCGACCTCGATGCGGTCCGCGTCCTCGTGGAGGAGGGGCCCGACGCGGTCCGGGAGCTGATCGCGCTCGGCACCAACTTCGACCACAACCCCGACGGTGAGCTGTCCCTGACCCGGGAGGGCGGCCACCACCGCGACCGGATCGCACACGCCGGAGGCGACGCCACGGGTGCCGAGATCCAGCGCGCCCTGATCGCCGCGGTCGAGCGCGCGCCCGAGATCGAGGTGATCCAGCACGCGCTCGCCGTCGACCTGCTGCTCGCCGAGGACGGCGGTGTGGCGGGGGTGACCCTGCACGTGATCGGCGAGGGGGTCCGCGACGGCGTCGGCGCGGTGCACTGCCGGGCCGTCGTGCTGGCCTCCGGCGGTCTCGGCCAGGTGTTCTCCCAGACCACCAACCCCGCGGTGTCCACCGGCGACGGGATGGCGCTCGCCCTGCGCGCAGGGGCGACCCTGCGCGACCTGGAGTTCGTGCAGTTCCACCCCACAGTGATGTATCTCGGCCCCGACTCCCGCGGCCAGCAGCCGCTCATCTCCGAGGCGGTGCGCGGCGAGGGGGCGTTCCTGGTCGACTTCGAGGGCGACCGGTTCATGCAGGGTGTCCACGAGCTGGCGGACCTCGCCCCGCGCGACGTCGTGGCCAAGGCGATCATGCGCCGGATGATCGAGACCGGTCACCCGCACATGTGGCTGGATGCCCGGCACCTGGGAGCTGCGTTCTGGGAGCGCCGGTTCCCGACCATCCTGACCACCGCCCGCTCGCACGGCGTCGACCCCGTCACCGACCTGATCCCGGTGGCGCCGGCCTGCCACTACGCCAGCGGCGGCGTCCGCACCGACCTGTGGGGCCGCTCCGACCTGGCCGGCCTCTACGCGACCGGTGAGGCCGCCTGCTCCGGCGTGCACGGCGCCAACCGGCTGGCCTCCAACTCGCTGCTCGAGGGGCTGGTCTTCTCGCGCCGCATCGCCCAGGTGCTGCCGGGTGAGCTGCGTGACTGGGCCGACCCGGCGCCGGACCTGCGTACGGCGGGCCTGGTGCCGGGCGGCCTCCGCCGCGAGCTGCAGGAGACGATGACGGCCGAGGTCGGCGTGCTGCGCAGCGCCGGCGGACTGGCCGAGGCCACGGCCACGCTGGACGAGCTGGGCGCCGCGACCGCTGAGCTGGTGGACCTCGAGTCGTGGGAGACGACCAACCTGGTCACGATCAGCACCGCGCTGGCCGACGCGGCCGCGCTGCGCGAGGAGACCCGCGGCTCGCACTGGCGGGAGGACTTCCCCGAGCGGGACGACGAGCGGTTCGCCGGCCACTTCGACGTCGTGATGCACGACGGGAAGACCGAGCTGGTGTTCGTCCCGAGCCCCCCGACGGACACGGTGTGAGGTCGTCATGAGCGCGCTCCGCGACGAGCTCGAGGTGGCCGGGCTCGACCCGGCCGAGCTGCAGTCCGCCATCGACCGGGCCCTGGCCGAGGACGTGCCGACCGAGGACGTCACCAGCGTCGCGACGATCGCGGCGGACGCCCGCGGCGAGGGCGTGTTCGCGGCTCGCGAGCCCGGCACGGTCGCCGGGCTCGGCATCGCTGCCCTGGTCTTCGAGACCGTCCTGGGCGACGCGGTCGAGATCAGCGACCGCGTGGCCGACGGCACCAGGGTGGCCGCGGGCGACGTCGTGCTGCGCGTGGCGGGGCCGACCCGCGGCCTGCTCACGGCCGAGCGCACCGCCCTCAACTTCGCCTGCCACCTGTCCGGCGTTGCGACCGCCACCGCGGCCTGGGTCGACGCGCTCGAGGGCACGAGCGCCCGGGTGCTCGACACCCGCAAGACGCTGCCCGGCTGGCGCGCGCTGCAGAAGTACGCCGTCCGCTGCGGCGGCGGCCTCAACCACCGGATGAGCCTGTCGGACCGCGCCATGGTCAAGGACAACCACGTGGTCGCCGCCGGAGGGGTGGTGCCGGCCTACGAGGCGGTGCGGGCGGCGTACCCAGACCTCCGCGTCGAGGTCGAGGTCACCGACCTCGACCAGCTCCGCGAGCTGCTCGACGCCGGCTGCGAGGAGATCCTCCTCGACAACATGCCCACCGAGGTGATGGCCGAGGCGGTCCGGCTGAACAACCTGAGGGGGCCAGCGGGGCGGGCCAGGCTCGAGGCCTCCGGCGGGCTCACCTTCGACCGCGCCCGCGAGGTGGCCGCGACCGGCGTCGACTTCATCTCGGTCGGTGCGCTGACCCACTCCGTCAAGGTCTTCGACATCGGCCTCGACCTGTCCGAGGGCTGATGCAGGTGCACGCGCTCGCTCGGACCGATCCGGCGCAATTGCGCCGGATCGGTCTTGTTTCACGCGTGAAACAAGACCGATCCAGCGCAATTGCGCTGATTTGGTCCAGTCGGAGGGCCTCCGCCACCGGGGAGAGGGAGGGCCGCTGATGCCCCTCCTCGCAGCCGACATCGGCAACAGCCACACCGTGCTCGGGCTGGTCGACCGCGGCGAGGTCAGCGCGGACTGGCGGATCTCCACCGACGACCGGCGGTCGGCCGACGAGTGGGCCGTGCTGCTGCGCGGCCTCCTCGGCGACGCCATGGAGGAGGTCGACGGCATCGCGGTCTGCGCGACCGTGCCCGCGGTGCTGCACGAGTGGCGGGCGATGCTGGTCCGACACTTCCCCGGGGTCGCCGCGGTGGTGGTCGAGGCCGGCGTGCGCACCGGCATACCGGTGCTGATGGACAATCCCCGCGAGGTGGGCGCGGACCGGGTCATGAACGCCGTGGCCGCGCTCGCGGAGTACGGCGGGCCGTCGATCGTCGTCGACTTCGGCGGCACCGCGACCACCTTCGACGTGGTCAACGGCGCGGGGCAGTACGTCGGCGGCGCGATCGCGCCCGGCATCGAGATCTCCATCGAGGCGCTGGGCCGGCGTGGCGCGCAGCTGCGCAAGGTCGAGCCGGTGCGGCCCCGCAGCGTGATCGCCAAGAACACCGTGGAGGCGCTCCAGTCCGGGCTGGTCTTCGGCGTCGCCGCGCAGGTGGAGGGGATCGTGGCCCGGATGATCGAGGAGCTGGGCGCCGAGCCGCGCGACGTCCGCGTCATCGCGACGGGCTACCTCGCGCCGCTGGTGGTCGACGAGTGCCGGTGCTTCACCGACAGGTCGCCGTGGCTGACCCTGCGAGGGCTGGAGCTTGTCTTCGACCGCAATCATTAGCGCCCGCGCCCGAATGTCAAAGTATTCCTGACCATTCAATAGCGCATTCTGGCGCCGGGCGACATCGACTTCGCTCTTTTCCGGCCCTATCGGATGTCGTGGCGGTCGATAATTGGCTCAAACATATCGGCCGTGCCATCATTCTCGACGCATTGTCTTCACTAATTCCGTGATGGAGGCAATTCCGACCCAAGGGACTGATCAACCATGGCGCAAAAGGTGCACATCGTTCTCGAGGACGACCTCGACGGCAGTGACGCCACTCAGACGGTGACCTTCGCTCTCGACGGGACTTCCTACGAGATCGACCTCAACGACAAGCATGCCGCCGCCCTCCGCGACGCCCTGGCCACCTACGTCGGCCACGCCCGCAAGGTCAGTGGCAGCCGCCGCGGCCGTCGTTCCTCCGCCTCCTCGTCGGCCACCGGCCACAGTGCGAAGGAGATCCGCGACTGGGCCCGCTCCAACGGCCACAAGGTGCCCGAGCGTGGCCGGATCCCCTCCAACGTCCGCGAGGCCTTCGAGGCCGCCAACTGACGCAGTCGCCGCTCTGAGCGCAGCTACGAGGCCGGAACCCTTCTGAGTTCCGGCCCGTCGTTCCTCGCTGGCGTGGCGGCCGCGCGCTGAGCAGGCCGACACCCGCCGTCAAGGATCGCTGCGCGCCCGCTTCGCGGCGGCCTTCGGACGTCCTTGACTGCGAGTCCCGGTCGGCCCGCTTGGACGGCGCGACAACGGCGGGCTCCGCCCGCCGCCGCATGCGCGGCCGCCCCCAGAAGCCCGCCACAACGACTAGCGCGCGATTCCCCTCTACGTGGCGGATGAGAATCACGCGGTAAGCGCTTACCCCCGCCCCAGGGTGTGCCCGCGCATTCCGACGGCGTGGCGAAGCCCGCCGTTGGGCGCCGTATCACCCGATCGCGAGAGGCTCGCGGTCAAGGACGCCGCAGGCGCCTCTGGGCGCCGGAGGCGATCCTTGACGGCGAGACGCGATCGGGTAGGCGCGCGGGCACACCAACCGGGGAGGCACACAAGCCTCAGCGCCGATGTTCGCTGATAGCGGATGCCCCGTGTGTCCGCGGCGGGAACGCGTAGGCTGGCAGCGGGGTTGTCCCGAGCGACCCCACCCAAGCTTTCGAGGAGATGCACATGTTCGAGCGGTTCACAGACCGTGCCCGCCGGGTGGTCGTGCTGGCCCAGGAAGAGGCCCGCATGCTCTCCCACAACTACATCGGGACCGAGCACATCCTGCTCGGCCTCATCCACGAGGGCGAGGGAGTGGCCGCCAAGGCTCTGGAGAGCCTCGACATCTCCCTCGAGGCCGTCCGCGCCCAGGTCGAGGAGATCATCGGCCAGGGCCAGCAGGCGCCGAGCGGCCACATCCCGTTCACGCCGCGCGCCAAGAAGGTGCTGGAGCTCTCGCTCCGCGAGGCGCTGCAGCTCGGCCACTCCTACATCGGCACCGAGCACATCCTGCTCGGCCTGATCCGGGAGGGCGAGGGCGTCGCTGCCCAGGTCCTGCAGAAGCTCGGCGCCGACCTCAACCGGGTCCGCCAGCAGGTCATCCAGCTGCTGTCGGGATTCCAGGGCAAGGAGTCGACGGCCTCGGCCGCCGCGGCCGCCGGTGGCGGGGACGCCCCGTCGTCCTCGCTGGTCCTCGACCAGTTCGGCCGCAACCTGACCCAGGACGCCCGCGAGGGCAAGCTCGACCCGGTCATCGGCCGCGAGCAGGAGATCGAGCGCGTCATGCAGATCCTGTCGCGCCGCACGAAGAACAACCCGGTGCTGATCGGTGAGCCCGGCGTCGGCAAGACGACCATCGTCGAGGGGCTGGCTCAAGACATCGTCAAGGGCAACGTGCCCGAGACGCTCAAGGACAAGCAGATCTACACCCTCGACCTCGGCGCGCTCGTCGCCGGCTCCCGCTACCGCGGTGACTTCGAGGAGCGGCTCAAGAAGGTCCTCAAGGAGATCCGCACCCGCGGCGACATCGTGCTGTTCATCGACGAGATCCACACGCTCGTCGGCGCCGGCGCGGCCGAGGGCGCCATCGACGCCGCCAGCATCCTCAAGCCGATGCTGGCCCGCGGCGAGCTCCAGACCATCGGCGCGACGACGCTCGACGAGTACCGCAAGTACCTCGAGAAGGACGCCGCCCTCGAGCGGCGCTTCCAGCCCATCCAGGTGGCCGAGCCGTCGATCGCGCACACGATCGAGATGCTCAAGGGGCTGCGCGACCGCTACGAGGCCCACCACCGCGTCACGATCACCGACGAGGCGCTGGTCTCGGCGGCGACGCTGGCCGACCGCTACATCTCCGACCGGTTCCTGCCCGACAAGGCGATCGACCTCATCGACGAGGCCGGCTCGCGCCTGCGCATCCGCCGGATGACGGCCCCGGCCGACCTGCGGGAGTACGACGACAAGATCGCCGACGTCCGGCAGCGCAAGGAGGCTGCGATCGACGGCCAGGACTTCGAGGCCGCCGCGCGGCTGCGCGACGAGGAGAAGCAGCTGATCCTGCGCAAGTCCGAGCGCGAGAAGCAGTGGCGCGCCGGCGACATGGACGAGGTCGCCGAGGTCGACGAGGAGCTGATCGCCGAGGTGCTCGCCGTGGCCACCGGCATCCCGATCGTCAAGCTGTCCGAGGAGGAGTCGACCCGGCTGCTCAAGATGGAGGACGAGCTCCACAAGCGGGTCATCGGCCAGGAGGAGGCCGTCAAGGCGCTCTCCCGGGCGATCCGGCGTACGCGTGCGGGCCTCAAGGACCCGAAGCGGCCCGGCGGCTCGTTCATCTTCGCCGGGCCCTCTGGCGTCGGGAAGACGTGGCTCTCCAAGACCCTGGCCGAGTTCCTCTTCGGCGACGAGGACGCGCTGATCCAGCTCGACATGTCGGAGTACGGCGAGAAGCACACCGTCTCGCGGCTCTTCGGCTCGCCTCCCGGCTACGTCGGCTACGAGGAGGGCGGCCAGCTCACCGAGAAGGTGCGGCGCAAGCCGTTCTCGGTCGTGCTCTTCGACGAGGTCGAGAAGGCCCACCCCGACATCTTCAACAGCCTGTTGCAGATCCTCGAGGAAGGTCGCCTGACAGACTCGCAGGGCCGGGTGGTCGACTTCAAGAACACCGTCATCATCATGACCACCAACCTCGGCACCAAGGACATCGCCAAGGGGATCAACCTCGGCTTCCAGCAGTCCGGGGACTCGGCCGGCTCCTACGAGCGGATGAAGAACAAGGTGCAGGACGAGCTCAAGCAGCACTTCCGCCCCGAGTTCCTCAACCGCGTCGACGAGATCATCGTGTTCCCGCCGCTGACGCAGGAGCAGATCGTCCACATGGTCGACAACATGATCGCGTCGGTCGAGCTGAGGATGCGCGACCGCGACATGCGGATCGAGCTGACCCAGGCGGCCAAGAACCTGCTGGCCGTCCGCGGCTTCGACCCGGTCCTGGGCGCCCGGCCGCTGCGGCGCACCGTGCAGCGCGAGATCGAGGACATCCTGGCCGAGAAGATGCTCTACGGCGAGGTCGGTCCCGGCCAGATCGTGCTGGTCGACGTCGAGGGCGAGGGTCCGACCGCGACCTTCACGTTCTCGGGCCAGAAGGTCGGCGAGCTGCCCGACCTGCCGCCGTTCGAGACAGCCGGCGTCGAGGTCGGCGATGCCCGCAGTGACCTCGGCGACGACGAGCCCGGTCCGATCGACGTCCCGAAGGCGGACGCGGGAGAGTAGGACACGCCCCAGCGGCGTCGGGTCGCCCGCACGATGTGCCGGGCGGCTCGATGCCCCGGCTCAGCGCAGCAGCGCCTGCCTGAGCTCTCGCTGGAAGGCCCTGGTGGACACGATGGTGCCGGGGACGAACAGCTCGTAGACCTCGATGACCACCGTGTCGGACTGCTTGATCGCCTTCACGAGGTCTTGGAGGGCGACGTGTGAGAACCACATCCAACGGCCGTGCCGAAACACCGGCCGCAGGCTGGCGAGCCCGAACATCGAGAACGAGTCACCGATGATGAGGGTGTGGCCCGGCCAGGTCTTCCTCGCCGGCTTCGTGTCCCACGAGTGCTCGAAGACCAGCTCGGGGTAGCCCGTCCATGGAGTGTCCGTGGGCCTCGGTGTCACCTTGACCTTGGTTGCGGGGAAGGCGCGCTCGAGGGTCTCCTCGGTGTTGACGCCGCGGATCAGGTTCAGGGCGCCCACTCCGGTCTCGGTGCCGAAGGTGGTGCGTTGGATCCTGGCCAGCCTCGGGTTCAGCATCTGGGCGAGCTGCTTGGCGAAGAGCGACCCCCCGACCGTCGACCAGTGCGGGTCCGTCTTCCAGTACGTCTGGTGCTTGCTCTTGGCCAGGACGTCGACCATCGGCACGTAGCCGGGGGACCGGTAGTTGCGCATGATCCGGGTCTGGTCGGCGAGGCCCTTGCGGTCGCACTTGCCGTGGGGGAGCTGCTTGGTCCTCACGTATCGAGCCAGCGCGGCCGTCTTGTTGGGCGCCATGGTCCACAGCACGCGGCGTCCGGACTCCCGGATGATGTTCGCGGTCCGTGCCAGCTGGTCGGCTGCCTTCTTGAGCCCCGCCCCTCCCAGGGAGCAGGCGTTGTCGAAGTCCCAGCCGTAGTAGAGCCACCCCTTCTTGCCCGTCACGGCCAGTGGTGCCGGGTCGTACTGGTGGCCGGTGATGCCGGTGAACTTGCCGGTCACCGCCGCCGGGCCGCGATCCACGACGCGGACGTCCGGAACGGCGCGCGCGCCGTCGCCTTGGGCCACGCCGCGCGCGCCGTCGGCCGCCGCCAGGGGCAGACTGACAGCCGCCAGGAGGACGGGGACGAGGAGGGAGTGGCGAACGTTCACGGGAGAGAGCTTTCTGGTGTGCGAGCCGGCTCAGGTCAACGGTAGCGGCCCGGCACCACCCGCGGTGGCCATACCCGGAAGGCCGTAATGCCCATCCGCGCCGATCTCGGCCAACCCGTCGGCGACGAGCGCGGACAGGCATCGTTCCCGCTGTCCGCTGTCCGGCCAGGCCGACCTCAGCCGGCTCGCCCGGACCGGTCCGGGCGCCTCGCGCAGCACCGCCATGAGCCGGCCCCGGCACTGCCGGTCGGTGCCCGTCCACGCCTGGCCGCGCCGCGGCGGACCGTCGTACGCCGGGCGGCCGGCGCCCCGCCAGGCGCACTGGTCGGTCACGGGACAGTCGCCGCACCGCGGCCCGGACGCCGAGCACACCAGCGCCCCCAGCTCCATCACCGCCACCGCCCAGGTCGCCGCGGTCGCCTCGTCGTCGGGCAGCACCGATGCGGCCCGGACTCGCTCATCGCGGGTCACCGAGGCCGCGGGGAACTCGACGCCGGCCAGGGCCCTTCCGAAGACGCGCCGGACGTTGGTGTCCAGCACCACGTGCCGGCGGCCGTACGCGAAGGAGGCGACTGCCGCGGCGGTGTAGTCGCCGACCCCCGGCAGGGTGAGCAGCTCCTCGTAGCGGTCGGGCACCTGTCCGTCGTGACGTTCGACGATCGCCACCGCGGCGGCATGCAGACGCAGCGCCCGGCGCGGGTAGCCGAGCCGCCCCCATGCCCGCACCGCTTCCCCGGTCGGCTCGGAAGCAAGTGCGGCTGGTGTGGGCCACCGCTCCAGCCAGGCCTCGTGCGCGGGAAGCACCCGCGCGACCGGCGTCTGTTGCAGCATCAGCTCGGAGACCAGCACCGACCATGGGGACGCCTCGGGCCGCCGCCACGGCAGGTCGCGCGCGTGGTCGGCGTACCAGTCCAGGATCGGCGCGTGCAGGGTGCTGTCGGCCATCGCTCCCCGACGTTAGTGTCCCGCCGCGGGGACCGCGACAGGGCACCGGCCGCTGCGGCGTGGGTACCCCGCCCGAGGTTCGTCGCGGCCTATCGTGGCGTTCATGGCTGCCAGCACCCGCGGTCCCCTGTCACCGGGGATCTACTGGCGACGACGACTCGCCGTGCTCACGGTCGCGTTGGTGGTGTTCCTCGGCGTCGGCAAGGTGCTCGACCACGGCAGCGACGGCTCGTCCGACGAGAAGGCGGAGCAGGCCGGCGCGACGACCCTCACGAGCCCCACCGCCACCGTCCCTGCCGCCAAGCCCACGAAGAAGGGCGGGAAGGGCAAAGGCAAAGGCAAAGGCAAAGGTGACAAGGGCGGCAAGGGTCATGGCGGCCAGGGTGGTCAGGCGCCGACGCCGACGCCGACAGTCGCGCCGACCCCGGTGCTCCCCGACCCGACGGGTCCTTGCGCCGACACCGACGTCTACATCACCCCGAGCCTCGCGGCGCCGATCGGAGGCTCGGACATCACGATCATGCTGAACCTGCAGACCCGGACCGCAGAGGCCTGCACGTGGCACGTGTCCGACGCCACGGTGACCATGAACATCGTCTCCGGTCGTGACCAGATCTGGCGGAGCAAGGACTGTCCGGAAGCCATCCCTACCCAGGACGTCACCGTCCGGCTCGCATCGGTGACGCAGGTGCCGGTGGTCTGGAACTCGCGCCGTTCCGACGAGGACTGCTCCGACCGCACCGCCTGGGCGCTACCCGGCTACTACCACGTCCGGGCGACCGCGCTGGGTGGTGAGCCCACGGACGTGCAGTTCGAGCTGCTCGCGCCGGCTGCACCCACCGTGACGCAGACCGCCGACCCGAACGCCGGCAACGGCCCGAAGTCCTCGAGCACCCCCACGCCGTAGGGGCGTGCGCTGCGGGGGCGCTGGGTCAGAGCAGGCCTCTGAACTTGGCGATGCAGGACTTGTCGCCGACCGGACCGGTGATCGTCACCTGGTTGCCGTTCTGCACGCCGTCGCAGGCGCCGGCACTTCCGTTGGCCCATCCGTCGAAGGCGGTGAGCGGCCCCGGGGTCGCAATCAGCGTCACCGAGCTCGTGGCGTCGTGGAAGACGCAGGACCCCGCGGCTGAGGGGGAGGTGCAGGTCGCGTTGGTGCCAGTGGGAGACACCGTGCCGCTGCCCAGAAGCGTGTTGGAGACTCCCCACCGCAGCGTGAAGATCGGGGTGAACGCGGCTGTGCACGCCCGCGACGTCCCCACCGAGTTGAACGTGATCGAGTTGTTCGGCCCGTCGTCGTAGCCGGTGCACCCGCTCCAGCCGGCGAACCGGTAGAGGAAGTTCGGCTTCGGCGTGAAGGTGACGTTGCCCGCGCCGGGCTGGAAGCCGCAGAGGGTTCCCTTGCAGGAGCCACCGCTCACGCCGCTGACGTCGACCGTTCCGCCCTTGGTGCTGTCGACGCGCACGACGGCCGGAGTGAGCATGTAGCTCTTGGTGCCGCGACAGTTGTTGAACTCCGAGCGTTCCTTGACCTTGGACTGGAAGTCCGCGCACGCGATGACGTGGTAGACCGACGGGTTCATGCTGATCGGGACCGGCAGGGTGGCGGTGACCTCTTCGCTCTTCTTCGGGTCCAGCTTGGGGACCCGGACCTGACCCACGATGGTGTCGATGCCATCGGCGGTGGCGTCGATGGACATGTAGACCTGTGCCTGGTTCGCGGCTGCGGGCTTGCGTCCCTTGTTGCGCACGTCGAAGGTGATCGTGACCTCCCCCCCGGTGATGGACGCCGTCATCGAGCTGAGGTTGAGGTCGGCTCGGTTCTTGTGCTTCTTGTGCTTGTGACGCGCCTCGGCGGGAGCGACCCCGCCGGCTGCGAGGGCGACCAGGAGCGTCAGGACAGTGAAGAAACGCACGGTAAGACGGTAGCGGTGCGGTGCGGCTGAGGTGGTGGGAAGGGGCACATTGGGTCAACGGCCCAGCGGCTCAGACGTAACGCTCCAGGATGGTCGACTCCGCCAGCCGGGACAGTCCCTCGCGGACGCTGCGCGCGCGCAGCTCGCCGACGCCCTCGACGACCTGAAGATCCTCGACGCCGGCCGAGAGCAGCTTCTGGAGAGTGCCGAAGTGGTCGACCAGCCGGTCCACGACCGCCACCGGGAGGCGCGGCACCTTGGCCAGCAACCGGTAGCCGCGGGGAGCGACCGCGCCGTCGAGGTGCTCGACGCTGCCGAGACCGAGGACCCGTGCGGCCGACGCGGGGTCGACGAGCTCTGTGGCGGTCAGCGCCTCGAGGCGCTGGAGCAGCACCTCCGGGCTCTTGCCGCGGCGACCGCCCGGCACGTAGTCGCGGATCACCAGCTCGCGCTCCATGTCGACGCCGGTGATCAGCTCCTCGAGCTGGAGGGCGAGCAGGCGGCCGTCGCTGCCCAGCTCGAGCACGTAGTCCTCGATCTCCCGGGCGATCCGGGTGACCATCTCGAGCCGCTGGGCGACGACGGCGACGTCGCGGACCGTCACCAGGTCCTCGATCTCGAGCGCCGACAGGGTGCTGGAGACCTCGTCGAGGCGGAGCTTGTAGCGCTCGAGCGTCGCCAGCGCCTGGTTGGCCCGCGACAGGATCTGGCCCCCCTCCTCGAGCACGTGCCGGATCTCTCCGACGTACGCCGCGATGATCTGCATCGACTGGGACACCGAGATGACGGGGAAGCCGGTCTGGCGGGCCACGCGGTCCGCCGTCCGGTGGCGTGTCCCGGTCTCCTCCGAGGGGATCGTGTGGTCCGGCATCAGGTGCACGGCCGCCTTGAGGATCCGCGTGATGTCGCGGTCGACGATGATCGCGCCGTCCATCTTCGCCAGCTCACGCAGCCCTGTGGCGGTGAAGGGCACGTCGAGGTCGAAGCCGCCGGTGGCGATCGAGTCGACGACCCTGTCGTTGCCGAGCACGATGAGCGCGCCGGTCCGGCCCCGCAGGATCCGCTCCAGCCCGTCTCGCAAGGAGGTGCCGGGGGCGATGGCCTGCAGGGTGGCGCGCAGCCTCAACACCTCGTCGGACCGTTCCGGCATGGGCGCACCTCCTCGCGGCTCTCGCGGTGCAGCGCAAGCCTAGTGGTGCGTCGGCCCGGAACGGGCACAGCGCGAGCACGGTGAGTGGTCCGGCCACGGATAGGCTGACGGCCGTGACGAGCTCAGAGAACCGTCCCTGGGGGTCCTGGCACGTCCTCGACGAGGGCGACGGCTTCAAGGTCAAGCGGATCGTGGTCTCGGCGGGCTCCCGCCTGTCGCTCCAGACACACGAGTTCCGTGCGGAGCACTGGGTCGTGGTCGCGGGCGTGGCGACCTGCACCGTCGGTGAGGACACGGTGGTCCTCGCTCCCGGTCACGCCGTCGACATCGGGATCGGTCAGCCGCACCGGATCGCCAACCAGGGCGACGAGACGCTGGTGATCATCGAGGTCCAGCGCGGCTCCTACACCGGCGAGGACGACATCGTCCGGCTCGAGGACGACTACGGTCGGGCACGCGCGTAGCGAAGCGACCACTAGCGCAGCGACGCCTCGGACCCGCGGCGTCAGTCGTCGGCAGCCCGAAGCCGTGGCTCGCCGGCCGCGGTGACCTGGAGCAGTCGCAGGGCGGAAGCGACGTCGGGCACGTCCAGCACCCGCATCCCGTCCACTATCCACGACTCCGGAGACCTCGGTCCGGTCTTGCTGCGGTCGCTCGGCACCACCGCGACGCGGAAGCCGAGCCGGGCGGCCTCGGCCAGCCGTTGGGGCAGGTCGCGCACCCGGCGCAGCTCGCCGGCCAGCCCGATCTCGCCCATGGCGACCACGCCGGAGGGTGGGGCGACGCCGAGGGTGGCCGAGCCGATCGCGACGGCGACGGCGAGGTCGCTGGCCGGCTCGTGCAGCCTCGCGCCTCCGACGGTCGAGGCGAAGACGTCGTAGGAGTGCAGCCTGATCTTGCAGTGCTGCTGGAGCACAGCGAGCACCATCGCGACCCGGGAGGAGTCGAGACCGGACGTCGTGCGGCGCGGCCGCTCGAGGGGCGAGGGCGTGACGAGCGCCTGGACCTCGGCGAGCAGCGGACGCCGGCCCTCCATCGTCACCGCCACACAGGTGCCCGGGACCTGGCCGGTCTGGTGCTCGACGAAGAGGCCGGTCGGGTCGGTGACCGCGGTGATGCCGTCGGGGCCGAGGTCGAAGCAGCCGACCTCGTCGATCGGGCCGAAGCGGTTCTTCATCGCGCGGACCATGCGGAACCGGGAGTTGCGGTCGCCCTCGAAGTGCAGCACCACGTCGACGAGGTGCTCGAGCACGCGCGGGCCCGCGATCGCGCCGTCCTTGGTCACGTGGCCGACGAGCACGGTGGTGATGTTGCGGGTCTTGGCGACGCGGATCAGCGCGGCCGCGACCTCCTTGACCTGGGTGACCCCGCCGGGGACGCCCTCGATGCCCGAGGCGCCGATGGTCTGGATCGAGTCGACGACCAGCAGCGCCGGGCGGACCTCCTCGATGTGGGTGAGCACCGCCCCGAGGTCGGTCTCGGCGGCGAGGTAGAGCTCGTCGTGGACGCCGTTGGTGCGGTCGGCTCTCAGCCGGACCTGGGAGGCGGACTCCTCGCCGGTGACGTAGAGGACCCGCCGCTTGACCCGGGCGGTCTGCGCGGCCACCTCGAGCAGCAGCGTGCTCTTGCCGACGCCGGGCTCGCCCGCCAGCAGGATCGCGGCGCCCGGGACCAGGCCGCCACCGAGGACCCGGTCGAGCTCGGGGACCCCGCAGGTGCGGGACGTCGACTCCTCGACCGAGACCCGGCCGATCGGGACCGCCGGAGTGGTGACCGGGCTCGCTGAGGCGCGCATCGTCGGGGCGGCCGCCTCGGCGACCGAGCCCCACGCCTGGCACTCCCCGCAGCGGCCCACCCACTTGCTGGCCTCCCACCCGCACTCGGTGCAGCGGTAGGCGGGACGGGTCGTGGACTTGGACACGCCAGCAACCTAGGCGGCGCCGCCGACAGTGGGTGGGAGCCGCTCCGCCTGCCCCGGTCCGGGCCCTGTCGGTGCACTGTCCGGCGTAGCCGCTGGGACGGCACCCTTGCGGGTGAGCCTCGCGATATCCTCCCTTGGAACGATCCAGAGAATGAAGGTGACCAAGGGAGGGGACGTGTCGCACACCATGAACCGTCCGCCCGTGACCCCACCGACCCTGGCCGACGTGGCGGAGCGCGCGGGGGTCTCCCGCCAGACCGTCTCCAACGCCGTCAACAACCCCGACCTCCTGCGTGAGGACACCCTCCAGCGGGTCCAGAAGGCGATCGCGGAGCTCGGCTACCTCCCCAACCGCGCGGCCCGCAACCTGCGCACCCGCGCATCGCACCTGATCGGCCTGCCGATCAAGGCGGCCGAGGAGGGCACGGCCAACGCCGCGATGGACCGCTTCGTCCACTCGCTCGTCGACTCCTCACGCGAGGCCGGCTACCACGTGCTGCTCTTCTCCGGCACCCGCACGGGCAAGGCCGAGGACGAGCTGCCGGCCTACGACGACCTGCTCCGCTCGACCGCGGTCGACGCGTTCGTCGTCACCGACACCTACCTCGGCAACCCGCAGGCGGCCTGGCTCAATGAGCGACGCGCGCCCTTCGTCGCCTTCGGGCGTCCGTGGAACGACCCGGACGCCCGCCACCCGTGGGTCGACGTCGACGGCGCCGCGGGCGGCGACATGGCGACCTCGCACCTCATCGAGCGCGGCCACCACCGCATCGCGTGGATCGGCTGGCGCAAGGACTCGCTCCTCGGCGAGGACCGGCGGGCCGGCTGGTCGCGGGCGATGCGCTCGCGCGACATCCCGACCGCCGGCCTGGCCTCCCGGGTCGAGGACACGATCGCGTCCGGCCGCGAGGCGAGCGCCGTCCTCCTCGACGAGGCCCAGCCCACGGCGTTCGTCTGCGCCTCCGACACCCTGGCCATGGGCGTGCTGCACACCCTGGCCGACCGCGGGCTGCGCGCGGGCCACGACATCGCGGTCACCGGCTTCGACGACTCGCAGGTCGCCCAGACCGTCCCGCCCGGGCTCACGTCTGTGCGGCTGCCGCTCGAGGAGGTCGCCGTCGAGGTGGTCAAGGCCCTCGAGGGGCTGCTCGCCACGCCGCCCGTCGTCACCCCCGGCGTCCTGCTCACCCCCACCCTCGTCGTGCGCGGCTCCAGCTGACGGACACTAGGCTCCGCGGCATGGCTGACCTCCCTCCGGGTTTCGACCCGGCCTACTACCTCTTGGCGCACGGCGAGGTCGCGGAGGCCGGGATGGATCCCGCCGAGCACCTCGAGCGGTTCGGCCGCGACGAGGGGCGGCTGGGTGTCCCGCCGCAGCTGGGCTACAGCACCGAGCGAGAGGCCCAGGGCCGCGCCGACTTCTTCGCCAAGGCGTTCTCGGCCGTCGCTGTCAACGGCATCACCGGCCCCTACCTGGAGTTCGGTGTCGGCCGCGGGATGACCCTGTGGCTGGCCTGGCGCGCCTCGCGCTCCCTCGGCCTCGACCTCCCGCTGTGGGCCTTCGACTCCTTCGAGGGGCTGCCCGCCGGCACGACCGACGTCGACCTGAGCCACCCGGCCTGGCAACCGGGTGCCTACGCCAACTCCCAGGACGCGGTGCGCAGGAACGTCGCGGCCCTGGGTGTGTCGCTCGACGACGTGACCTTCGTGCCCGGCTTCTACAGCGAGTCCCTGGCATCCGGGCGCAGGGCCGACCTGCCGGACACCGCGTCACTCGTCTACGTCGACTGCGACATGTATGACTCGACCGTCGACGTGCTCGACTATCTCGACGGTGTCCTCAAGCACGGGACGATCGTCGGCTTCGACGACTACTTCTGCTGGTCGCCGGAGCGGTCCTCCGGTGAGCAGGTCGCGCTGGAGGAGTTCAAGAAGCGCCGGCCCGACCTCACCTTCAACCCCTACCAGCCCATCGGCTGGCACGGGATGTCGTTCTACGTGACCACTGACCACTAGTAGCGGGTCGCGGCTAAGGCTTGTGGTCTGGCGGCGTCCGGGTGCGTGCATCGCAAGACGGCGGAGCGACGGCATACCGGGTCGTCTGTCGAGCTTCGCCAACGCAGCGAAGTGCGTGCCCGGGCGTCGCCAGGACCAAGAATTAGCTGCGACGCGCTACTAGGCGGGGCCCTGGCGTCGGCTGGGTGCGCGGCCCGAGCTCGACGCCCCCATCAGGAGGGCCGCCGTCCGACCGGCGCCGAGGCGCCGGTCGGACGTCATCGTGCCCGGTTCGGCCCTCAGCGCTTGAGGACCCGCACAGTCACCTTCTTCGCGGACCCGTTGGTGACGGCGTTGCCGAGGTACTTGACCGTGACCTTGTGGACGCCGACGGCCAGCTTCTTCAGCCGCAGCTTCGCCTTGCCCTTCCTCAGGGTGCCCTTGCCGATGGTCTTGCCGCGCAGCTTGGCGACCACCTTGCCGGCGACGTCCTTGCCGAACGGGCTCTTCACCTTGACGGCGATCGTGGCCTTGTGGCCCTCGTGCGCCGCGCCGGTGCTCCTTGCCCTCACCTTCGAGTCCGCCTTGCGCACGCTCACGACGCCGATGGGCGCCGTGCCCCCGGGATTGTTCAGCGTGCAGTGGTAGCCGACGGAGCCGAAGAGGAGCAGGACCGTGCCGAAGTCGAACGAGGTCGGCACAGGGATCGGCAGGTCGCCTGCGGCGGTGGGGGTGAACGACCCGAGCTGGCCGTTCAGCGTCGCGATGCCGCCGGTGAGCTGGGAGAAGGCGCCGTTGATCGGCACCGTGGCCGCACCGGCCCCCGCCTGACCGACCACGGTGTTCAGGGCGCCCTGCAGCGTGAGGGCCAGCCCGGTGAGCAGGCCGCCCAGGCCGGCGCCACTGATGCCGTTGAAGTCGAAGGTGCCGATGACCGGTACCCCGGCCGGCACCGGGACGTTGGCGGTCACCACGCTCGGGAGCGTGTCGGCGGAGAAGGTCGCGGGCACGGTGAAGCTCGGGAGCAGGACGCTGTTGAGAGGTGGCGGGATGGGGAGAGTCGACGTACAGGTGTAGGTCGCCGAGGTGGTCGCAGCGTCGGCCGCTGCGGTGGTGAGGGAGAGCCCGCTCACGGCGAGTGCGGTGGAGACCGCCCCCGTGACGAGCAGGTGGCGCGGAGTGCGCGTGAGGGACATGATCGGTTCCTTCATCGGATCCCGAGAGGACGGACGGGACAGTGTTCAGTGCGTCCCCATGTGCGCACCCGAGCAAGATAGGGCGCAATCCCAACCGGTGCAGGGGAAACGACGCTCTTGCGGCGGTCGGCCTAGAGCAGCGGTGAGCCGGGCGCTTGGTCGCGTTCCGTCAGGGATGCCTCGGCGCCTGGGCGGCGGGCCACACGCCACACGCCCTACAAGCGCTTGCTCCACACGTTGACCGCGTAGTCGACCTCGGTGCCTTGGTGCTCGGCCAGGATCGCCTCGGCGGTGGCGGCGTCGAACTCGATGCGCACGACGGCCTCGAGGTCGGCGCGCGAGGAGAACCGCCAGCCCATGTCGACCGGCGTCCGGGTCCACCCGTGCGTCGACCAGAAGCGCTCGATCCGCGCCGGGTCGGGCACCTTCGGGTAGCCGCGCCGGAACCACGCGCCGACGGTCGACCGGGTCGGGTCGTTGTCGACGACCAGGGCCACGCCGCCGCGGCGTACGACGCGGTCGAGCTCGACCAGCCCGGGCTCGCAGCCCGGGCCGAAGAAGTAGGCCCACCGTGCGTGCACGACGTCGACGGAGGAGTCGGGCAGGGGGAGTGCCTGGGCGGTGCCCGGCTGCACGGTCACGTTGGTGAGCGCACGGGTACGCCGCCGGGCCAGCGCGACCAGGTCGGGGTGCGGCTCGACGCCGGTGACGGTCGCCGCGTCCTCGGCGAACCGCGGCAGGTGGAACCCCGTCCCGCAGCCGAGGTCGAGCACGTCGCGGCCGGTCCAGCCCCGGTCGCCGGCCAGCGCGAGCATCGCCGACCACAGCCGGCCGTCGGGGTCGACGGCGCGGTTCTCGATCTCGTAGGTCGCGGTGTGGTGCCAGATGTTGGGGCTCGGACGGGTGCCCTCCGGCAGCTGCGGGCTCAGATGCGGACGAGCCCGTGCGGGGTCTGCACCTGCACGGCGATGATGCCGGGGGTGCCGTTGGGCGCGGCCCACTCCACCTTCACGTCCTCGAGGGGCGCCTCGACGGTCTCGCCGAGCCACTCGCTCACCCGCTGGGGGTCGCCGGCGATCTCGAGGCAGGCCAGGGAGTAGGCGGCGTCGGCGCCGAAGCTCGGGTGCAGCTCACCCGGGATCTCCCACTGGATGAAGAACGGCAGCTGCGGGTCTGCGATCAGGCCGTTGACGCCGATCTGCTTCCAGCGCAGCTCGGTGCCGTCGGGGCGGTGCCGGCTGCCGACGGCCGCCTCGCGGCCGAGCCGGTGCTCGACCACGGCGATGTCGTCGACCGCGACGACCCAGCCGAGCCAGCCGCCACCGAGCAGGGAGCGGGCGCGGACGGCCTGTCCGAACGGTGCTTTGTCGGACGCCGGGTGGTCGAGGACCTCGACCACTTCGAGGTAGGTGTGGTCGGCCAGCGGGAGCACCATGTTGCGGGTGCCGAACCGCGGGTGGACGCCACCGTCGACGAACTCGGTGCCCAACTGGCTGCCGATGCGCGCGGCCGTTGCAGCCAGGCCGTCGGGTCCGGCGGCGAACGAAAGATGGTCGAGGCGCATGCAGAGATTGTGAACGCCGAGTCGCCCGACGACCAAAGCGGGGTGGGTGTCTCTTGATGTCGAGACGTATCTACCCGGCAATCAGGTGACGGTCAGGTCCGCGGGTCGGCGGGGTGGATCGCCAGCGCCGACCGCGACCGCAGATGGGCCTCGCAGTGGCGGACCAGCTCGTCGTAGGCCGCCTTGCCCATCAGCTCGGTCAGCTCGGCCGCGCTGCTCACGTAGAGGGGCTCCGGTGCGGTGTGCGCCTCCGTGTTGCCGGTGCAGTACCAGTCGAGGTCGTGGCCGCCCGGACCCCAGCCGCGGCGGTCGTACTCGCTGATCGAGACCTCGGTGTAGTCGGTGCCGTCCTGGCGCTTGACGGTGCGGAAGGTGCGCCGGATCGGCAGCTGCCAGCAGACATCCGGCTTGGTCTCGAGCGGGTTCTTCTCGAGCACGAAGGCGAGCGCGTGCAGGGCGCACCCCGCCCCCAGGTGGAAGTCCTTGCGGTTGTGGAAGATGCACGCCGACTGGCCGTCGTACTCGACGACCATCGTCTTGCGCTCACCGTCCTCGTCGACGTCGACCCAGTCGCTCTTCTTCACCTTCGCGCCGGGCTTCTTCGCGGGCCGGAACTGCCACAGCGTCTCGTCGAGCATCCCGACATAATCCGCCACCCGCTTCTCGTCGTCCTTGTCGGCGAAGTGCGCGCCGAGGGCGCAGCAGCCCACGTCGGGCGACTCCTTGTAGATGCCCTGGCAGCCCTGGCCGAAGATGCAGTGGTAGCTCGACGTGAGCCAGGTCAGGTCGCAGCGCATCACCTCGGAGGCGTCGTCGGGGTTCTGGAACTCGACGAAGGCACGGGGGAACACCAGCTCGACCTCGGGCACTGCCCAAGGGTATGGCCATGGCGGTGGCCGGAGCGGGTGGGGCCACGGCGGCGCAGGTACCTTGGACCCATGCGGGTCGGCGTCCTGGACATCGGGTCCAACACGGGGCACCTGCTCGTGGTCGACGCCCACGGCGGTGCCGCTCCGCTGCCGGCCTACAAGTTCAAGCAGCCGCTCCGGCTGGCCGAGCACCTCGACGACGACGGTGACGTCTCCCAGACCGGGATCGACGCGCTCACCACCTTCACCGCCGAGGCGCTGCGCGTCGCCGAGGACAAGGGGTGCGAGGACATGCTCGGCTTCGCGACCTCCGCGGTGCGCGACGCCGGCAACAGCGAGGAGGTCCTCGAGCACGTCCAGGAGCGCACCGGCGTGATGATCGACGTGCTGGCCGGAGAGGACGAGGCGCGGCTGACCTTCCTCGCCGTACGCCGCTGGTTCGGCTGGTCGGCGGGGCGGCTCGCGGTCTTCGACATCGGGGGCGGCTCGCTCGAGATCGCGGGCGGTGCCGACGAGGCACCCGACGTGGCCTGGTCCCTCCCGCTGGGCGCGGCCCGGCTGGCCCGCGCGCACTTCCCCGAGGGCAACGCCGACGAGCACACGGTGCGCGAGCTGCGCCGTGAGATCCGCGCCGAGATCGCCCACGACGCCGGCCACCTGCTCCGCGGCGGTCCGCCCGACCGTGCGGCCGCGACGTCCAAGACGTTCCGCTCCCTGGCCCGCATCTGCGGCGCCGCGCCGTCCACGGACGGCAACCTCGTGCCCCGCAGCCTGCCGCTCGCCGAGCTGCGCGAGTGGATCCCCAAGCTCGTGGCGATGGCGCCCGAGGAGCTCGCGGAGCTGCCCGGTGTCTCGCCGAGCCGGGCCCACCAGATCGTCCCGGGTGCGCTGGTCGCCGAGGGGTGCATGGACATCTTCGACCTCACCGAGCTCGAGATCTGCCCGTGGGCGCTGCGCGAGGGCGTGATCCTCGAGCGGCTCGACCAGCTCTCGGTGCTGGGCCAGTGAACCCCGCGTGACCCGCGTGGGTCTGTCGACGTCCTCGGTCTACCCCGAGTCGTCCGCGCACGCCTTCGGCTACGCCGCGAGCCTGGGCTACGACGCCGTCGAGGTGATGGTGATCGACGCGCTGAGCCAGTCGATCTCGGCGGTGAAGCAGCTCTCCGAGCACCACGCGATGCCGGTCTCGGCGATCCACGCGCCGTGCCTGCTCTTCACCCAGCGGGTCTGGGGCACCGAGCCGTGGGGCAAGCTCGAGCGGTCCGCCGAGATGGCGACGGCGGTCGGCGCGGAGGTGGTCGTCGTGCACCCGCCGTTCCGGTGGCAGAAGGAGTACGCCCGCGACTTCGTCAACGGCATCGCCGCTCTCGAGGAGTCGACCGGCATCGCCTTCGCGGTCGAGAACATGTATCCCTGGCGCGCCTCGTCCAAGCGCGGCATGGAGATGTACATGCCCGGCTGGGACCCGTCCGCCGAGCCCTACGCCAACACCACCATCGACCTCTCCCACGCCGCGATCGCGCACGACGACCCGATCGAGATGGCCGAGCGGCTCGGCCCGCGGCTGCGACACATCCACCTCACCGACGGCACCGGCTCGGCGAAGGACGAGCACCTGGTCCCGGGCCGTGGAGCGGTGGGCGCTGCCGAGTTCCTGCGGCACGTCGCACGCACCGGTTTCGGCGGCGAGATCATCGTCGAGATCAACACCCGCAAGGCCTCCTCGCGCGAGGAGCGGGAGAAGGACCTGCGCGAGTCCTTGGAGTTCGCGCGCGAGCACTTCCTGATGTCGACGCCCTAGTGTCACGCGCGCGGAGTTCGCAAATATAAGTCGTGCTCCCGGTGCGTGCATCGCGAGACGGCGGCGCGCCGGCAGACTGGGCGTCTTTCCAGCGTCGCCGACGAAGTGAGCGTGCGGTGCATGGGGGTGCGACCGTTCGTATGCAGCCGAACTTCGGTGCACTCGGCAGGGCTCCGCCAAACTAAGATCGCAGACTTGCTCATGACACGCCCTCAGCCGACCAGCCCCGCTTCGTACGCCGTCACGACGAGCTGGGCGCGGTCGCGGGCGCCGAGCTTGGTGAAGAGCCGCGACACATGGGTCTTGGCGGTCAGTGGCGACAGCACCAGCTGCTCGGCGATCTCCTGGTTGGTCATGCCGCGGCCGACCAGGGTGAGCACCTCGCGCTCGCGTGGCGTGAGCTCGGGCAGGGGGTCGGTGGCGGGCTCCTCGGGCGCTCCACTCGGCCCATCGGCGGGTGAGGCCGCGACGAACGCCTCGATCAGGCGACGCGTCACGGCGGGCGCGAGCAGCCCCTGGCCGTCGGCGACGAGGCGGACGGCGTCGATGAGCGCCACCGGGCCGACGTCCTTGAGAAGGAAGCCCGACGCGCCCGCCCGGAGAGCGCCGAAGACGTACTCGTCGAGCTCGAACGTCGTCAGCACCAGCACCTTCGTCCCGGAGAGCGCCGGGTCCGCGACGATCCGCGAGGTGGCCTCGAGGCCGTCGAGCCGCGGCATCCGGATGTCCATGAGCACGACGTCGGGCCGGGTCTCGACCGCCAGCGCGACGGCGTTTGCGCCGTCGACCGCCTCTCCGACCACCTCGATGTCGTCCTCGGAGTCGAGCAGCGCCCGGAAGCCTGCCCGCACGAGCGTCTGGTCGTCGGCGACGAGCACCCGGATCGTCATGAAGCCCCCGTCGGCAGGGTCGCCACGACCCGCCAGCCGCCGCCCGGCCGGGGGCCGGCATCGAGCGTCCCGCCGGCCGCGACGGCCCGCTCGCGCATCCCGCGGACGCCCTGCCCGGCGCCGGGCGGCGCGCTCGATGCCGCTCGCTCCGCCGTCGTCGTCGACCTCGATGACCAGTGCCTCGTCGCCGCGCGTCACCCGGACCCGGGCGTGCGAGCCGCCCGCGTGGCGGACCACGTTGGTGAGCGCCTCCTGCACGATCCGGTAGCCGGTGGCCGTGACCGACGCCGGGAGGGTGGCGGTCGCCGGGTCGACGTCGAGGTCGACCTCGATGCCCGCCGTACGCAGGCTCTCGCCCAGCTCGTCGAGCTCGCCCAGCCCCTGGGTCGGCCCGGTCGGCGCACCGTCGGCAGCCGTGTCGTCGCGGAGCATCCCGAGCGTGGACCGCAGGTCGGAGAGCGCCTCGCCGCTGACCTTCTCGATGTCCTTCAGGGTCCGTCGGGCCTGCTCCGGGTCGCGGTCGAGCAGATGTGCGCCGACCCCTGACTGCACGTTGATCGCCACCATGGCGTGCGCCACGACGTCGTGGACGTCGCGGGCGATCCGGAGCCGCTCCTCACCGACCCTCCGCCGGGCCTCTTCGTCCCTCGTGCGCTCCGCCGTCTCGGCGCGGTCCAGCAGGGCCGCGAGGTAGGCGCGGCGGTCCCGGACCGCGACGCCGATCAGCAGCGGCGCGGCCACGAAGGCGAGGTTCTTCGGGAATCTCGGCGTCGAGGAGGGTGCGGTGGTCGCTGAAGAGCAGGACGGCGGCGAGCACGGCCGGGCACCATCACCGACGCGGCCAGCGCGAGGCGGCGGCGGTCGGCCACGAGCGCCAGGCTGTAGCCGCACAGCATGCTGGAGAACGGTGCGGTGTTGTGCACGTCGACGACCGCCAGCACTCCGAAGAGCAGCGCCATGCAGGCGAACATCGCCGGGCCCGGGTGCCGGTGCCGAGCGAGCGTGGGCAGCACGGCGACGATGCAGACCGCGATCCCGAGCGACGTCGTCTCGGTCCGATGGTCGGTCCGGTAGGCCATCTCGGCGACCATGGCGCCCGCGAGAGCGGCAGCGATCCCCAGGTCGAGGATCCACCGCCGCTCCATGCTTCGACCGTAGGTGCGCGCCGCGCCTCGTGTCACTCGCGAGGACCGATCCGGTCGTGCAGTCGCCGCAGCGGCATGGGCGCCCACCAGTTGTACTTGCCGAGCAGCCCCATCAGCGATGGCACCAGCAGCGACCGGACCACGAACGCGTCGACCAGGACGCCGAACGCCGTGGCGACCCCGATCTGCTGGATGAACGAGATCGAGCTGGTGCTGAAGGCGCCGATCGCCACCGCCAGCAGGATCGCCGCGGCCGTCACGACCGCACCGGTCCGCTGGACTCCGACGGCGACCGACTCGCGCTCGCCGAGCCCGCTCGCACGGACCTCCTTGATCCGGCCGAGCAGGAACACGCCGTAGTCGGTCGACAGCGCGAAGATCAGCGTGGCCGTGACCAGGAAGTCGGTCGGCTCGATCCCTCCGTTGGGCGTGTAGCCGAGCAGGCCGGTGAGCCGTCCGTCCTGGTAGACGAAGGTCAGGACGCCCAGGCTGGCGGCAACGGTCAGCGCGTTCATCAGCACCGCCTTCAACGGCAGCACCACCGAGCCGGTCATCAGCCACAGCACGAGCAGGGTCAGCGCGACCAGGAGGCCGAGCGCCAGCGGGAGCCGGCTGCCGATCGCCGACTGCTGGTCGACGAAGTCCGCGGCCGGACCGGCCACCAGGGCATCGACTCCGGGCCCCGCGTCCACCGAACGGATCTCGTCGACCAGCCGCTGGGCGGTGTCACCTTCCGGCTCGCCCGCCGCGGCGACGTCGAGTTGCCACGTGGTCTCGTCGAGCTGGACGGGCGTGCCCGGGGTGGCGACGCCGGAGAGCGCGTTGACCCTGTCGGCGTACGCCGCGACCTCGGCCGGGCCGGCGTCCTCGCTCGTGGTGATCGCGATGGTCACCGGGCTGGCGCCGGTGCCGCCGAACGCGGTCTCGACCGCGTCCGCGACGGTCCGTGAGCTCTGGTCGGTGGGAATCACCGAGGCGTCGATCGGGGTCCACTCCGCCCGCGTGGCCGGCGCGGCGAGGGCGAGCATCACCACGCCGGTGGCGACCGCGATCGCTCCGGGGCGGCGCATGACGGCGTGGGAGAGGCGGTACCAGCGCCCGTGCTCGGTGCCGCGCCGCGGCTCCTTGCGCGCGAGCTTCGCGCCCCAGAGGCCGAAGATCGCGGGTGCGATCACCAGAGAGGCGACGGCGGCGACGACCGCGACGGTGGCGCCGGCGAGACCCATCGACTTGATGAACCCCAGCGGGAAGACGGTGAGCGCGGCCAGGGCCACGGCGACCGTGCTGGCCGAGAACGCGACCGTCCGCCCCGCCGTACGCATCGTGGTGAGGACCGCAGCCGTGGATGGGCCTTGCCTGCTCATCTCCTCGCGGTAGCGGGTGAGGAGGAACAGGGTGTAGTCGATGGCCAGGCCGATGCCGAGCCCCATGACCAGGTTGAGGGCGAAGATGCTCAGCCCGTAGAGCTGGTTGACGCCGGTGAGGACCAGGAAGGTGCCGAGCACGGTCGTGATGCCGACGACGAGCGGGAGCAGGGTGGCCCGGCCGCGGAAGATGATCAGGGACAGCACCACCAGCAGCGGGAAGGCCAGCAGCTCGGCGCGACCGAGGTCCTCGGTGACGGTGCTGCCGAGCTGCAACCCGATCACCGCCGAGCCGCCCACGACGACGTCGTCGCTGCCGTCGTAGGTCTCCAGCAGCGCCTCGGCGACCGCTTCCTCGTCGGCGTCGGCCGAGACGGTGCCGAGCACGAGGGCCTGCGTGCCGTCCGCCGAGACCAGCGCGCCGGGATCACCGCGAGTGGTGGTCGGGGACGTCGCCCTGGCCACGCCGGGCTCGGCCGCGACGGCGTCGGTGACCTCCTGGACCCGTCCGGCGTCGGCCGGAAGCCCGTCCGGCGTGTCGACCACGATCACGATGCCGGCTCCCGGCTCGGTGCCGGTCGCGGCCTCGATCGTCTCGATGGCCCGCACGGAGTCCGCGTCGTCGCTGGCGAAGCCACCCGATGCGTCCAGGGAGCCTGCGAGGGGTCCGCCGAAGAACCCGGCGACCAGCACGAACAGGAACACCGCGAGCAGGCTGCGTCGTGGGTGCGCGCTGAGGGCTCGGGAGACCCGGCCGGTCCGCGTCTGCGCGGCGGCCGGGTCGGCGTCGGTGGTCGGGGTCGTGGTCGGGCCCCTGGAAGGGGAGCGCTGTGGAACGGGAGGAAGAGTCTGACGGGTCATGCCCTCGACCCTCGGTCAGCAGGGGGCCTCGGGTCGTCCGGCCCGGGGAGGCAGTTCGCGGCCCGGTGGCGGGCGTCGTACACCCGGGGAGGTACTCCCCGCGCCGTACCGTGTTGCCCGTGGCCACCACCCGCCGCGGGCGCAGACCGGGCTCGCCCGACACCCGTGCCGCGATCCTCGCGGAGGCGCGGGCGCTCTTCGCGGCACATGGGTACGCCGGCACGTCGGTGCGCGCGGTCGCCACCGCCGCCGGGGTCGACGCGGCGCTGGTCCACCACTACTTCGGCAGCAAGGACGACCTGTTCCTCGCGGCGCTGCAGGCGCCGATCGACCCGCGTCAGGTGCTGCTGCCGGTGGCCGAGGGCGGGATCGACGGCGCCGGCGAGCGGCTGCTCCGCACCTTCCTCTCCGTCTGGGATGACGAGGCGACCCGGCTGCCGCTGCTCACGCTGGTGCGGAGCGTCTTCGACCCGGAACGTCAGCCACTGGTGCGCGACGGCTTCATGCGCATGGTGCTGGCGCCGATCGGGAACGCCCTTGGCCTGGACGACGTCGAGCTGCGGATGTCGCTGGTCGGCTCCCAGCTGATGGGGATCGTGCTGGCCCGCTACGTGGTCGGGGTCGAGCCGCTGGCCTCGGCCTCGCCCGACGAGCTCGTGGCGGCGTACGCCCCGGCGCTGCAGCGCTACCTCGACGGCCCGCTCGGCTGAGCCCGCGCCCCCGGCCGGCCACTTGTAACTAACCGTCCGCGTCATCTGGCATGCGGTTACAACCGCATGCCAGATGACCGGACGGTTAGTTACAAGTGCGCGCGCGGCTTGCGGCGGCCCGCGCAGCCCCATAATTCATCACATGGTGAATAACGTCGTCGAGGTGCGCGGGCTGACCGTGGTCCGCGGACCGGCCCGTGCTCGACGGGCTCGACGTGACGATCGGGCCGGGGGTGACCGGTCTGCTCGGCCCGAGCGGGTGCGGCAAGTCGACGCTCCTGCGCTCGATCGTGGGCGTGCAGCAGGTCGCAGGCGGCACCGTGACCGTGCTGGGCGAGCCCGCCGGCAGCGCGGGGCTGCGCACCCGGATCGGCTACGTCACCCAGGACGTCAGCGTCTACGACGACCTCACGGTCGTCGAGAACCTCCGCTTCTTCGCCCACGTGCTCGGCTGCCCCGACGACGAGGTCGCGAAGGCGATCGACTCGGTCGATCTCGGATCGCACGCCGACGCCGTCGTGGGCCGGCTCAGCGGCGGGCAGAAGTCCCGGGCGAGCCTCGCCGTCGCCCTGCTCGGCCGACCCGACCTGCTGGTCCTCGACGAGCCGACAGTCGGCCTCGACCCGGTGCTGCGCCGGGACCTCTGGAAGCTGTTCCACGAGCTCGCGGACGGCGGCGCCGCCGTCCTGGTCTCCAGCCACGTGATGGACGAGGCCGAGCGGTGCGACCAGCTGCTGCTGATGCGCGACGGAGTGATCCTGGCCCAGGACACGCCGCAGGCGATCAAGGAGCGGGCCGGCGCCACGGACGTCGAGGCGGCGTTCCTCGCCCTCGTCGAGGCCGCGGCATGACTCCTCCGATGTCTGGCCGCATCACCCTGGCCGTCGCCGCCCGGGTGCTCACCCAGCTCCGCCGGGACCCGCGCACGATCGTGCTGATGCTGGTCGTGCCCTGCCTGCTGATCTCGCTGCTGTGGTGGATGTTCAAGGACTCGTTCGGCGACCCGTTCAACAAGTTCGGTCCGGCGGTGCTCGCGATGTTCCCGTTCATCACCATGTTTCTGGTGACCAGCGTGACCACCCTGCGCGAGCGCTCGGGCGGCACCCTCGAGCGGTTGCTCGCGATGCCGATGGGCAAGCTCGACTTCCTGCTCGGCTACGCCGTCGCGTTCGGTGTCGTGGCGGCGATCCAGGCGGTGCTCGCGGTCACCGTCTCGGTCGGGCTGCTGGGCCTCGACATCGCGGGCTCGATCTGGCTGCTGGGCGTGGTCGCGGTCGCCGACGCGGTGCTCGGCTCGGCGCTGGGCCTCTTCGTGAGCGCCTTCGCCCGCACCGAGTTCCAGGCCGTGCAGTTCCTGCCCGCCCTCGTCTTCCCGCAGATCCTGCTGTGCGGGCTGTTCGTGTCCCGCGACACGCTGCCCGGCGTGCTGCACGCCGTCAGCGACGTGCTCCCGCTGTCCTACGCCGTGGACGCGATGACCCACCTCACCCGGGGCACGTCGACCTCGGAGGTCTGGGCCGACCTGCTGGTGGTGGTGGCGTTCGCGATCGGCGCCCTGGCGCTCGGTGCCGCCACACTGCGCCGGCGTACGCCGTGACGGACCATCCGGAGGGCGGAATCGTCGGCCACGGGTCGTAGCCTGTCTGGCATGGCGTTGATGAGCCGGCCGCTGCTCCTGCTGAGCCGCAGCGACGTGGTCAAGAACCTGGTCAGCACGATGCCGGTCTCGGCGGGGATCGTGCGCAGCTACGTCCCGGGTGAGACGACCGAGTCGGTGGTCGAGGCGTCGGCGCGCGAGGTCGACGAGGGGATCCGGGTCTCGCTCGACTTCCTCGGCGAGGACACCCGTGACGCCGACCAGGCCGAGGCGACCGTCGCGGCCTACCTCGAGGTGCTCGAGGCGCTCTCCGCCCGCGGGCTGACCCGGATGGCCGAGGTGTCGGTGAAGCTCTCGGCGATCGGCCAGGCGCTGCCCGACGACGTCGCCGGGGGCGGCCACAAGATCGCTCTCGAGAACGCCCGCACGATCTGCCGGGCCGCGCGCAACGCCGGCACCACGGTCACCCTCGACATGGAGGACCACACCACCACCGACTCGACGCTGTCGATCCTGCGCGAGCTGCGCAAGGACTTCCCCGAGACCGGGGCGGTGCTCCAGGCCTACCTCCACCGCACCGAGGCCGACTGCCGGGCGCTGGCCTACGAGGGCTCGCGGGTCCGGCTGTGCAAGGGCGCCTACAACGAGCCGGAGGAGGTCGCCTTCCAGGCCGACCTCGACGTGGACCGGTCCTACGTCCGCTGCCTCAAGGTGCTGCTGGCCGGCCAGGGCTACCCGATGATCGCCACCCACGACCCGCGGCTCGTGGAGATCGCCTCCACGCTCGCCTCGCGCTACGGCCGCGACCAGGGCTCCTACGAGTTCCAGATGCTCTACGGCATCCGTCCCGACGAGCAGCGCCGGCTGGTGGAGGCGGGAGAGCGGGTCCGGGTCTACATCCCCTACGGCCAGGAGTGGTACGGCTACCTGATGCGACGGCTCGCCGAGCGTCCGCAGAACCTGTCATTCTTCCTGCGATCCCTGATCTCCAAGAAGTAGAAGTGAGCAAGCCGTGAAGCAGACCGCCATCCTCGGCGCGGGAGTCATGGGCGAGACCCTGCTCTCCGGGCTGGTGCGCGCCGGCCGCCGGGTCGACCAGCTCCTGGTCGGCGAGAAGCGGCCCGACCGCGCCCGCGAGCTCGAGGAGAGGTACGGCGTCGCGGTGGTCGGCAACGCCGAGGCCGCGGCCAAGGCCGACACGGTCGCGATCGTGGTCAAGCCCCAGGACATGGGCGGCCTGCTCGCCGAGATCGGTCCGTCGCTGCGCCCGGGCCAGCTCGTCGTCTCGCTGGCTGCCGGCATCACCACCGCCTACATCGAGTCACGGGTGCCCGAGGGTGTCGCGGTGGTGCGGGTCATGCCCAACACCCCGGCGCTGGTCGACGAGGGCATGGCCGCGGTCTCCCCGGGATCGCACTGCTCGGAGGAGCACCTGCGCGAGGCCGAGGAGCTGATGGCCTCGGTCGGCAAGGTGCTGCGCATCCCCGAGCGCCAGCAGGACGCCGTCACGGCGATCTCCGGCTCCGGTCCGGCCTACATCTTCTTCGTGGTGGAGTCGATGATCGAGGCGGGTGTCCACCTCGGCCTGCCCCGCACCACCGCGACCGAGCTGGTGATCCAGACGCTGGTCGGCTCGGGCAAGATGCTCCGCGAGACCGGCACCCACCCCACGGTGCTGCGCGAACAGGTCACCTCGCCCGGCGGCACCACCGCCTCGGCGCTGCGCGAGCTCGAGGTGCACAAGGTGCGGGCGGCGTTCCTCGCCGCGATGGAGGCCGCGCGCGACCGGTCTCGGCAGCTCGCCGAGGGCGACTGACTGTCTGCCCGCGAGCTCGGCCCGGCACCCACGACGGACGCTCGCTCCGCTTCGCGGGTTGTCTCCCCCGCGAGCTTCGGCCCGGCACCCACGACGGACGCTCGCTCCGCTTCGCGGGCTTCGCAGTCCATCGTGGCCGCCGGGCCGATCGCGGGGCGCGCTCGCGCTCGCTCGCAGGCTCGCTCCGCCTCGCGGGTTGTCTACCCCCGCGAGCTTCGGCCCGGCACCCACGACGGACGCTCGCTCCGCTTCGCGGGCTTCGCAGTCCATCGTGGCCGCCGGGCCGATCGCGGGGCGCGCTCGCGCTCGCTCGCAGGCTCGCTCCGCCTCGCGGGTTGTCTACCCCCGCGAGCTTCGGCCCGGCACCCACGACGGACGCTCGCTCCGCTTCGCGGGCTTCGCAGTCCATCGTGGCCGCCGGGCCGATCGCGGGGCGCGCGAGCGGAGCTCGCGAACCGCCCGGTGGGCCGCATCGGTCGAGCGACTGACCGGGTCCGAACGGGTCGTGTCCGAGTCAGACCGCAGTAGGACGACGCGACGGCGTCTCGGCGCCAGACTGGAGCCATGGATCCTGGGCTGCCGACCGCGTGGGGTGCGACTCCCGAGGAGGTCCGCCGGCACTACCCGGCCGACGACCTCGTGCGCGGCTCGCTGCTGCTGACCCGCGCCATCGACGTGTGCGCTCCTGCTGACATCACCTGGCGCTGGCTCTGCCAGATCGCCGTCGCGCCCTACTCCTACGACTGGATCGACAACGGGGGCCGCCGCAGCCCGCAGACGCTCACCCCGGGCACGGAGCGACTCGAGCTCGGCCAGGCCATGGCCGTCGTCTTCCGGCTGACGTCCTTCGACGACGGGCACCACTGGACCGCGATCACCACCGCGCGCGGCCAGCGGATGTTCGGCCCGGTGGCGATGACCTACGCCGCCGAACCCGACGGCCCCGGCTCCCGGATCGTCTGCCGCATCGCCGCGGGCGCCGCGGGCGGGCCGCTCGCGTGGGCGAGGGCGCAGGTGCTGGCCTGGGGCGACCTCGTGATGATGCGACGTCAGTTCCTGAACCTGAGGGCGCTGGCCGAGCGCGACGCAGCCGCGCTGCGACACTGACCCGGTGGACACCTACCGCACGCCCGAGGAGCGCTTCGCCGAGCTGCCGGACTTCCCGTGGCCCCCGTCGTACGCCGAGGTGGCGGCCGACCCCGACGACCCGGGCGGCGGCTCGGTGCGGATGGCGTACGTCGAGGCAGGTCCTGCCGACGGGCCCGTCGCGCTGCTGCTCCACGGCGAGCCGTCCTGGTCGTTCCTCTACCGCCACGTGATCGGCGGTCCTCTCCGACGCCGGCGTCCGCTGCGTGGCGCCCGACCTCGTGGGCTTCGGACGCTCCGACAAGCCGTTCGCGACCGCCGACCACAGCTTCGCCCGGCACGTCGAGTGGGTGCGCGAGCTCGTCTTCGACCACCTCGACCTGCGCGACGTCACCCTGGTCGGCCAGGACTGGGGCGGCCTGATCGGGCTGCGGCTGGTCGCCGAGCACCCGGAGCGGTTCGCGCGCGTGGTGGCGGCCAACACCGGTCTGCCCACCGGAGACTTCGACATGCCGGAGATCTGGTGGCTGTTCCGCAACGCGGTCGAGAAGGCCGACGTGCTCGACATCGGCCGTCTGGTCGCGGCCGGCTGCGCGCGGGGGATGACCGATGAAGTGCGGGCGGCCTACGACGCGCCGTTCCCGACCGAGGCGTCGAAGGCCGGCCCGCGCGTGATGCCGACCTTGGTGCCGACCCGCCCCGACGACCCCGCCACCCCGGCCAACCGCCTGGCCTGGGCCGCGCTCGGTGAGTGGGACCGCCCGTTCCTCACGGCGTTCAGCGACTCCGACCCGATCACCGGAGGCATGGACGCGATCCTCCAGCGGCACGTCCCCGGCGCCCGCGGCCTCGGCCACCCGACGATCACGAACGCGGGCCACTTCCTCCAGGAGGACGCCGGCCCCGAGCTCGGCCGCATCGTCAAGGAGTTCATGTCACCGTCGGGATAGTCCGTGACGGTTGAGTTGTGGAACCGCCAGTTCCACAGGCACAGGTGTCACGGACTACCCCGGCCTTACAGTCCGATGGCGGTGGTGGCGGCGGCGAGGACGGGGGCGGTGACCTGGCGGCAGCGGGCGGCGCCGTCGGCGAAGACCTGGGTGACGTGCAGGGGGTCGGCGGCGAGGTCGGCGTACCTCTTCTGGATCGGTTCGAGGGTCGCGACGACCGCGTCGGTGACCGCGCGCTTGAGAGCGCCGTAGGTGTCGATGCCGTCGGGGGACCCGCCGCACGCCTCGAGGACGTCGAGCAGGTTGGTGACGCCCGGCTTGTCGGCTGAGCGGCGTACGGCGGCCGGCCCGGTGTCGGAGTCGGTCACCGCCCGCGCCACCTTCTTGCGTACGACGTCCGGCGGGTCGAGCAGGTAGACCGAGCCGGCCGCGTCGGCGGACTTCGACATCTTGCGGTCGGGGTGCAGCAGGTCCATCACGCGGGCGGTGCCGCCCTCGGGCACGACCACCTCGGGCACCGTGAAGACCTCGCCGTAGCGCCGGTTGAACCGCAGCGCCAGGTCGCGGGTCAGCTCGACGTGCTGCTTCTGGTCCGCGCCCACCGGCACCTGCTCGGGCCGGTAGAGCAGGATGTCGGCCGCCATCAGCGCGGGGTAGGTGAACAGCGAGACGCGGGTCGAGTCCACGCCCCGACCCGCGGGGGTCGGGTGGACGCCAGGGCCTGCTGCGACGACCGTGGGTCCACCCGACCCCCCTTCTCCTTGAACTGGATCATCCGGTTCAGCTCGCCGGTCGTGGCGACGCACTCCAGCAGGTAGGCGAGCTGGGCGTGGGCCGGCACGTGGCTCTGCCGGAACAGCGTGGCCCGGTCGAGGCCGACCGCGAGGAACAGCGTGGCTGTCTCGTCGGCGTAGGTCCGCAGCAGCCGGGGGTCGTGCTCGGTGGTCATCGCGTGCAGGTCGGAGACGCCGTAGAAGGCGTCCTCCTGGCGGCGCGACATCGGCAGCAGCGCGCCGAGGTAGCTGCCGAGGGTGAGCCGTCCCGAGGGGGTCAGCAAGGAGAGGGTGCGAGTCATGTGGAGCTCCTGGTGTGAGAGCCCACGGACGACGCCGGAAACGCAGAACGGCCGCCCGTGGGCGGCCGGTGAGAGGGGTGCGCTGAGTCGTCAGCGAGGTCGGTGGGCCGCCGTCAGGCGGGCCACCAGAGAAGACTCGAGGTCGTCAGCACACCATCACGATACCGTCCGCGCATGGAGTGCGCCGGACCGAGCTCGGTCGTGTTCGACCCGACGCTCACCGACTACGACTTCGGCACGGCTCACCCGATGTCTCCGGTCCGCGTCGACCTGACCATGCAGCTGGCCCACGAGCTCGGCATCACCACGAGGGAGACGGCGGCGGGCTCCGCGTCGTGCCGGCGCCGATGGCGACGCTCGACCAGATCGCCACCGTCCACGACGCGGCGCTGATCGACGCGGTCCAGCGGGCGGGCCACACCGGCGCGACCGAGCTCCAGGTCGGCCTCGGCAGCGACGACAACCCCGTCTTCCTCGGCATGCACGAGGCCGCCGCACACGTCGTCGGGGCCAGCCTCGAGGCGTTCCGCCAGGTCTGGTCGGGGGAGTCGCTGCACAGCGCCAACATCACCGGCGGGCTGCACCACGCGATGCCCGACCGCGCCAGCGGCTTCTGCGTCTACAACGACGTCGCCGTCGGCATCCGGTGGCTGCTCGACCAGGGGGCGGAGCGGGTGGCCTACGTCGACGTCGACGTCCACCACGGCGACGGCGTCGAGGCGATCTTCTGGGACGACCCGCGCGTCCTCACCATCTCGCTGCACGAGACGGGCCAGTTCCTCTTCCCCGGCACCGGGTTCAGCGGCGACCTCGGCGGCGAGGGCGCCGAGGGGACCGCCGTCAACGTCGCACTCCCTCCGGGCACCGGAGACGCCGGCTGGCTGCGCGCCTTCCATGCCGTCGTGCCCGACCTGGTGCGCGAGTTCGCGCCCGACGTCCTGGTCACCCAGCACGGGTGCGACTCCCACGCCGAGGACCCGCTGGCCCACCTGGTCCTGAGCGTGGACGGCCAGCGGGCGGCGTACGTCGCCCTCCACGACCTGGCCCACGAGGTGGCCGGCGGACGCTGGGTGGCCACCGGGGGCGGCGGCTACGCCCTCGTCGACGTGGTCCCGCGGGCGTGGAGCCACCTGCTGAGCGTCGTCTCGGGCGTGCCCCTGGTGCCCGAGACCCCCACGCCGGAGGCCTGGCGCGACTACGTGCGCGAGAAGCTCGGCGTCACCGCCCCGCGCTCGATGACGGACGGCCGGGCCACGGACTTCCGCGACTGGCGCGAGGGCTACGACCCCGGCACCTGGCTGGACCGCGAGATCAACGCCACCCGCACCGCGGTCTTCCCGCTGCACGGTCTCGACCCCCTGCCCTGACCGCCGGCCGACAGGTGGTCTGGACCATTCGGGCAGGGAGGGATCGAGCGCTCAGCGCAAGGTGACACGCCAGACCACTCGAAGCACTTTCCAGAACCACTTCCCCATGAGTCACAACTGCCCCTATTCTCCCTTTGGGGTGGCACGGGGTTCATCGGTGGGGAAGCTGATGACGTGCTGCACAGGAAAGTACGGTGCACGATGGCTGGTTCTGGGGACATGTCGGACGCGAAGTTTCTGACCGTGGCCGAGGTCGCGGCGATGATGCGCGTCTCGAAGATGACGGTCTATCGCCTGGTCCACAACGGCGACCTGCCAGCCGTCCGCGTCGGCCGCTCCTTCCGGGTGGTCGAGGAGGACGTCAACGACTACCTCCGCAAGAGCTTCTACAACGCGGGCTGAATACCCCCGCGAGCTTCGGCCTGTCTGTCTACCCGCGACGCGAGCTTCGCCCGAACGCCACGACGGACAGCTCGCTCCGCTGCGCGGGCTGCGCGTCCACCGGGGCACCAAGCCGATCGCGGGGCGCCTCGCTGCGCTCGGAAAGACCGGGTCGCTTCGCTCCCTCCGCTCCCAGTGCGCGGGCCCGGGCACGAGTGGGACCAACCTCACCTGCCTCTGCGTGATCGCGGGTTCGGCGCCTCGGCGTACGACGGCTAGGCTTGCCCGGTCCTGCGGGCCTTCCCGCGGGGCGCTGATGCGGCCCTGACGGTCCGGGTCAGCCTTCCGTCGAAAGGTCTGTTCGTGGGTTCGGTCATCAAGAAGCGGCGCAAGCGCATGGCGAAGAAGAAGCACCGCAAGCTGCTCAAGAAGACGCGCGTGCAGCGTCGCAAGCTCGGCAAGTAACCGCCGAACACCCTCAACGGTCAGGTCCTAGATGGCTTCCGGCGAGCGAGTCGTCCTCGTGACCGGGGTCTCGCGAGACCTCGGGCGCCGTTCGGCGCGCGCGCTCGCCGCCGACCCGACGGTGGACCGTGTCATCGGCGTCGACGTCGTCCCGCCGCGCGGTGACGTCGGCGACGTCTCGTTCGTGCGCGCCGACATCCGCAACCCCGTGATCGCCAAGGTGATCGCCAAGGAGAACGTCGACACGGTCGTGCACATGAGCGTCATCTCGACGCCCGGCAGCGCCGGCGGCCGCGGCACGATGAAGGAGCTCAACGTCATCGGCACGATGCAGCTCCTCGCTGCCTGCCAGAAGGCGCCGAGCGTCCAGCACCTCGTCGTGAAGTCGACGACGACGATGTACGGCGCCAGCAACCGCGATCCCGCGATGTTCACCGAGGACATGGAGCCGCGCCGCGGACCGCGCTCCGGCTACGCCAAGGACGTCGCGGAGATCGAGGGCTACGTGCGCGGCTTCGCCCGCCGGCGCCCCGACGTCCGCGTCACCACGCTGCGCTGTGCCAACGTGATCGGTCCCCACGTGGTCAGCCCGCTCACGTCCTACTTCCGCCTCCCGGTGATTCCGACCGTGCTCGGCTTCGACGCCCGGCTGCAGTTCCTCCACGAGCAGGACCTCATGGACGTGCTGATCCACGCGGTCCGCGCTGACCGGCCCGGCACCTTCAACGTCGCCGGAGACGGCGTTCTCATGCTCTCCCAGGCGCTGCGGCGGCTGAAGCGCCCGTTTGTGCCCATGCCCGGCTTTGCGGTCGGCGGTGTGGGCTCGGTGCTGCGCAGCGCCCGGCTGGCGGACTTCTCTCCGGAACAGCTCAGCTTCCTCACCTACGGTCGCGGGGTGGACACCACCCGGATGCGCGAGGAGCTCGGCTTCGAGCCCGCGTTCACGACCGCCGAGGCGTTCGCCGACTTCGCCGCCGGGCTCACGCCCACCGGTGGCCGGATCGAGCGGGTCCTCAGCGCCGCCCTCGACCAGCTCCCGCCCGTCGACGAGGTGGCCGCCGCGCCTGCGCTCCACCCCGTGGGAGGTGGCCCTCGTGGGTGACGCGGAGATCATCCCCATCGGCACCCGCGGCCGGCCCGGCCGTGGGCAGGGCAGCGGCCATCCGTCGGCGGCGTCGCGCAACCTGGGCGGCAGCTGCCCGGAAGTCGTCGTCCGGCCCTGCCCGCAGGAGCGGCCGACGCCGCGGCCCACCGACCCGCCAGAGACGCAGGAGACCGCCGGAGACCCCTCGGGCCTTCGAGTCCGAGGCCGCCGGCGAGACGCGCGCCCCGGCCCGTGCCGAGGAGCGGGTGCCCACCGGCGGCATCCCGGCCGGCGACTGGCTCGCGGCGTTCCAGCACGCCGCCCGCGACCTGTTCGGCGACCAGTGGGAGCCCCAGCTGGCGCGGTTCCTGGCCTTCCTGCGCCGCCGGGTGACCGGAGACTACGTCGTCGACGAGTACGGCTTCGACCAGGAGATCACCGAGCGGTTCTTCATGACCGCCCTGCGACCGATCGCGCAGAAGTGGTTCCGCATCGAGGTGCGCGGCATCGAAAACATCCCGTCCGAGGGCGGCGCCCTGGTGGTCTCCAACCACTCCGGCACCATCCCGGTCGACGGCCTGATGACGATGGTGACGATCCACGACCACGCGGGCCGCTTCCTGCGACCGCTCGGTGCCGACCTGGTCTTCAAGTCACCCGTGGTCAGCACCCTCGCCCGCAAGGGTGGCACCACCCTCGCCTGCAACGAGGACGCCGAGCGCCTGCTGCGCGGCGGTGAGCTGGTCGGGGTGTGGCCCGAGGGCTTCAAGGGCATCGGCAAGCCGTACGCCGAGCGCTACAAGCTGCAGCGGTTCGGCCGGGGCGGCTTCGTGTCGGCGGCGTTGCGCACCCAGGTGCCGATCATCCCGCTCTCGGTCGTCGGGGCCGAGGAGATCTTCCCCCTCGTGGCCAACCTGCCCTCGCTGGCGCGGGTGCTGGGGCTGCCCTACCTCCCGATCACACCGCTGTTCCCGTGGCTGGGGCCGCTCGGCATGGTGCCGCTGCCCTCGAAGTGGCTCCTGGAGTTCGGCGAGCCGATCCGCACCGACGAGTTCGACGCCGGGGCGGCCGAGGACCCGATGCTGGTCTTCAACGTCACCGACGAGGTGCGCGAGACCATCCAGTCGACGCTCTACTCGCTGCTGATGCAGCGGCAGTCGGTGTTCCGGTGATCGCTGCCGCGTAGCGGTTGCGATCCATGGTGGGGTCGAGCAGCGAGCGCATCGAAGCCTCCGCAGCGAAGGCTGGGAGGCGACCGGGGCTCCGGGGTCAGTTGGACGTGCCGGCCAGGCCGGCCAGGAGGCCGTTGACGCCCTCCACGACGCCGGTCACGACCTCGTTGAC
The DNA here is from genome assembly GCA_963793315.1 of uncultured Actinomycetota bacterium. GTDB lineage: Bacteria > Actinomycetota > Actinomycetes > Propionibacteriales > Nocardioidaceae > Nocardioides. The sequence continues at coordinate 85,061 of CAWBZR010000015.1, forward strand.
CGTGTCGGTCACCGGGGTGAGGTCGACGGGGTGGTGCTTGCCGCCCTTGGGGCCCTTGGGGTCCTTGCCGCCGCCCTGCGTGCCCTGGGTGCCGCCACCGGTGCCGCTGCCGGAACCCGTGTCGGTGCCACCGCCCGGCAGGATGCCTCCGAGGTCGGTCGTCGTGTCACTCGGCTCGGTGGGGAGCTGGATCGGCGTCTCGGGCGGGTTCAGGCCGCTCGGCTGGCCCTGGCCCTTGCCCTGGTCCTGCGGCGCGGTGGTCGGGGCCGAGCTGGGCTCCTGGGTGCCGGGCAGGGCGCCACCGGTCACCGTGTTGAGCGTGCCGGAAGGTCCTCCGCGGCTCCGGCCAGCAGCTGCGACGGCGCCTCGAGGATGCCCTCGCCGCAGGCGGGATCCGGGCAGAGGCTCAGCGCCGCCGAGTCGGCGCCGAAGACCGCCTGTGCGGCGTCCATCAGCGCGTCGTGGGCGCCCGGCGGAATGACGCCCGCGAGGCCGCTCAGCACGCCGACGCTGGTCACGGCGTTCTGGTGGACCTGGTTGATCGAGGCCGGGTCGCCGTTCGCCTCGTAGTCGTCGAGCAGCGGCCTGGCTGCCGTCGGTGAACTGGTCGGTGAAGTCGTTGAGCGTGTGGGTGACGAGCTTGGCGTCGGGCTTCTTCTTCTGGGTCAGCTTGTCGACCTCGTCGAGGCGCGTCGAGGCGTTGCCGAGGATGGTCTCGCCCTTGGCGTCGTCGCCGACGCTGAACCCGGCCTGGGTGTTCTCGATGGCCCGCTTGACGGGGTAGAGGGCGTCACCGGGAATGGCGCTCTGGGAGGCGACCGCCATCGAGGTGGTGGCGCCGATGATCGCCACGGCACCGAGAGCGATGCCGAACCGGCGCTCGCGGCGGGTGCGGGCGGGCTTGATCGTGAGCCGGGCGACGGCGTCGCGATCCCTGTCGGGCGTGACCGGGGTCAGCTCGCTCACCGCGGCGACCATCAGCCGCTCGCGCAGGTCGGCGACGAACTCGGGCCGGGCCTGCGCCTCGGGCACCGACCGGAGGGTGCTCACGAGCTCCAACAGGTCGGAGGTGCTGCGGTCGACGTCATCTCGTCGTCCGCCCTCGACCAAGGAGTCGAATCGCTCGGCACGTCGTCGTGCCGGGAAGAGGGGGGTCATCGCTGTGGTCCCGTCATGTGGTTGTCGGTGCCATCCCCGTGATGAGGCATCGACGTACGGAACAACGAGTCGGTGGCGCGCGGGGTTACGCGCGCCATTTCCACGGTCCGGTAACGAGTTCTCCCTCAGGATCTGCAGCGTCATCGGCCCATCACCGGATCCCGTCCGGCATCAGCTTGGCGAGGTTGCGCACCCCGCGCAGCTGCAGCTGCTTGACCGCGCCCTCGCTCCGGCCCAGCACCGCGGCCGTCTCGGCGATGCTCATGCCCTGCAGGAACCGCATGATCAGGCAGTCCTTCTGCTCGCTCGGCAGGTCGGTCAGCGCCTTGAGCAGCAGCTCGTTGGTGAGGCTGGCGAGCACCGCGGTCTCGGGACCCTCGGTGGCGTCGTCGTGGAGGCCCATGTCCTCGGTGGCGAGCTCGAGGCGGGTGCGGCCGGCCTTGAAGTGGTCGGTGGCGAGGTTGCGCGCGATGGTCATCAGCCAGGCGCCGAAGTCCTTGCCCTGCCAGCGGAAGTTCTGCATGTTGCGCAGCGCGCGGAAGAAGGTCTCCGAGGTGAGGTCCTCGGCGAGGGTGCTGGAGCGGGTGCGGTAGAAGAGGAACCGGTAGACCGAGCCCTGGTAGTGGTCGTAGAGCATCCCGAAGGCGTCGCTGTCGCCCGTGCGGGCGAGCTCGACCAGCGCGATCAGCCGGGTGCGCTCCTCCTCGGTCTCCTCGGACGACGCGGCCTGGTCGGAGTCGCCGAAGCCCGTGCTGCCGGGGGACTGGGTGCGGCTGGACGCGCCGACCTCGTCGTCGGCGGCGACGGCCTCGCTGAGCAGCCAGCCGAGCGGGTGCGGTGCGCCTGACGGCCCCTGGCGCGCGGCGTCGCCGGCCACGGCGAGCGGGGGCTGTCCGCCAGGAGGGCGCAGGCCACCGCCTCGCGAAGGGCATCAAGCCCTCGCGCGACCTCGTGACCCAGTCCGGGCACAGGACCCTCCCTCGGCTCCCCAGATTCACTACCCAGACTAGAGGCGAAGGTCACATCGTCGGGAAGGAATCGTTGTCTAGGACACAGTGGACTGAACAGGCGTCCACGGATGCTTGTCAGCCGCGGCGGCGACCGCGCAGCGAGACCCCGGCGGCCACCGCGCCGGTGACCGCGCCCGCGACCGCGCCCACCACGCAGCCCCGCCCGGGCCGCCTTGCGCCCGGTCCGGTAGTCGTGGATCCGCCAGCCGTGCTCGCGGGCGTGCGCGCGCAGCCTGGCGTCGGGGTTGATCGCGCACGGGTCGCCGACCATGGAGAGCATCGGCAGGTCGTTGTAGGAGTCGGAGTACGCCGAGCAGCGGCTCAGGTCGAGCGACTCCCGCGTGGCCAGGGCCTTGATGGCCTCCGCCTTGGCCGGGCCGTGGAGCATGTCGCCGACCAGCCTGCCGGTGTAGACGCCGTCCACGTGCTCGGCGACGGTGCCCATGGCGCCGGTCAGGCCGAGCCGGCGGGCGATGATCTGCGCGATCTCGATGGGCGCGGCCGTGACCAGCCAGACCCGCTGGCCCTGGTCGAGGTGGAGCTGCGCGAGCGCCCGGGTGCCGGGCCAGATCCGGTGGGCCATCGCCTCCTCGAAGATCTCCTCACCGAGGTCCTGGAGCTCCTTGACGGTGTGGCCGGCGATGAAGCCGAGGGCCGAGGCGCGGGCCTCCGCGACGTGCTCGGGATCCTCCACGCCCACCACGCGGAAGTAGGCCTGCTTCCACGCAGCGCCGAGGATGTCGCGGGTCGTGAAGAACTCGCGGCGGTGCAGCCCGCGGGCGAGGTGGAAGATGCTGGCGCCCTGCATCACGGTGTTGTCGACGTCGAAGAACGCCGCGGCCGTGGGGTCCTGCGGGAGGTCGAGCGCGGTCTCGACCTCGGCCGCGGCCGCGGCGGCCTCGCCGGCGAGCGTGGAGCGCTGCTGGAGGTTGCGCGGCGCGGACGCGGGGGCACCAGCGGTTCCAACCTAACGGGAGCGAGCGGTGTGGAAGTATCCGTCCATGGCTGCCGGACCCGCGACCGACGTCGCGGACCTTCTCGTCCAGGCGGCGGCCGAGGACCCCGACCGGCTCGCGATCGTCGAGTCGGGCGGCCGGCGGGTCACCTGGGGCGAGCTCGAGGACGAGGTGGGCCGGATCGCGACCGGGCTGGGTGCCTCGGGGATCGTCGCGGGCCATCGCGTGATGGTCGTGCTCGGCAACCGGATCGAGTTCGTGACCACCTACCTCGCGGTGCTGCGCACCCAGGCGGTCGCCGTGCCGGTCAACCCGACCTCGCAGGCCGGTGAGCTGGCCCGGATGATCGCCGACTCCGGCTCCCGGATGGTGGTCGCGGACGCCGACACGGTGACCGCGGTGCGGGGCGCGGTCAGCGCGCTCGAGGAGGCACGGCCGCCGAGCACCCCGCCGACTCGATCGAGGGTGACTTGCTGGCGCGGCTGGTGATCCCGCGCATCGTCGTGGTCGGCGGCACCCTCCAGCCGGGCGAGCGCTCCTACGACCACCTGCGCGCCGACACCGCGCGCGCCGTACCCCCGCTGCAGGACCCGGAGAAGCTGGCCGCGCTGCTCTACACGAGCGGTACGTCGGGCCGGCCGCGCGCGGCGATGCTCACGCCACCGGGCGCTGCTGGCCAACATCGAGCAGGTCGCCGGCGTCCAGCCGCCGATGATCCACGGCGACGACGTGGTGCTCGGTGTGCTGCCGCTGTTCCACGTCTACGGCCTCAACGCGGTGCTCGGCGTCGTGATGCGGCACCGGGCCAAGCTGGTGCTCACCGGCCGCTTCGAGCCGCAGGGCACCCTCGACCTGATCGAGGACGAGGCCTGCAGCGTGATCCCGGTCGCTCCGCCCGTCTTCGCCTACTGGCGTGACGTCGACGGGCTCAAGGAGCGGCTCGGCCCGGTGCGGCTGATCCTGTCCGGCTCGGCGCCGCTCTCGCCCGAGCTGGGGGCGGAGTTCAGCGAGCTGGCCGGGCTGCCGATCCACCAGGGCTACGGGCTCACGGAGGCCTCGCCGGTCGTGACCAGCACCCTGTGCAGCCAGGCGTTCCAGCCCGGCTCGGTCGGTGCGGCGCTGCCGGGCATCGAGATCCGGCTGGTCGACGAGACCGGCCAGCCGCCCGAGGGCGAGGACCCGGGCGAGATCCAGATCCGGGGCGCGAACCTGTTCAGCGGCTACTGGCCCGACGGCGCCCAGGGCCCCGACGACGACGGCTGGTGGTCCACCGGCGACGTCGGCTTCCTCGACGCGCACCGGAGACCTGTTCCTGGTCGACCGGCTCAAGGAGCTGGTCATCGTCTCGGGGTTCAACGTCTACCCGGTCGAGGTCGAGGACGTGATCCGCGAGGTCCCCGGCGTCACCGAGGCCGCCGTGATCGGCGTCGAGGACCCCGAGACCGGGGAGGCCGTGGTCGCCTACGTCGTCGCGGCCGGCGGCGACCCGGCCGCGCTCGCGGACGCCGTACGCGCGCACTGCGAGGTGCGGCTGGCCCGCTTCAAGCAGCCCAGCCGGGTCGAGGTCGTCTCCGAGCTGCCCGTCGGCGTCACCGGCAAGGTCCAGAAGGGCCGGCTGCGCGGCATGGAACGCCGCCGCGCCCTCGGCCTGCTCGAAGGCTGACGGTCCGACCGTGACCGGTCGCGTCACCCTCTACTCCAAGCCGGGCTGCCACCTCTGCGACGAAGCCCGCGCGGTCATCGAGCGGGTCTGCGCCGACCTGGGGGAGTCCTACGACGAGCTCTCGATCCTCGACGACCCCGCGCTGCAGGAGAAGTACGCCGAGGAGATCCCGGTGACCCTGGTCGACGGCCGCCAGCACGACTTCTGGCGGGTGGACGAGGCGCGGCTGCGGGCCGCGCTCGGCCGCCACCGGGCCGCACTTGTAACTAACCGTCCGTACATCTGGCATGCGGTTGTAACCGCATGGAAGAGGCACGGACGGTTAGTCACAAGTGCGCGGCGACCCAGCGACCTACCGGCCGGTACGCGTGGGGGAGGCCACGCTCCGCCGGTTTTGTTCTCGCGTTCACAAACTCCTACAGTGGCTGGGCCGACGGCGAGGCGCAGGCCGAGTAGGCCTCCTCCGCCGGCTGGAGAGAAGGTCTGGTGAGCGCACGCACGACCGACAGCTCCCGGGACATCCCGGAGGCCACCGTCGCGCGCCTGCCCGTCTACCTCCGGGCCCTCACCACGCTCGGCGAGCAGGGCACGGCCACCTGCTCCAGCGAGGAGCTGGCCGCCGCGGCAGGCGTCAACAGCGCCAAGCTCCGCAAGGACCTGTCCTACCTCGGGAGCTACGGCACCCGCGGAGTGGGCTACGACGTCGACTACCTGCGCTACCAGATCGCCCGCGAGATCGGCGTCACCCAGGACTGGCCCGTGGTCATCGTCGGCATCGGCAACCTCGGGCACGCCCTGGCCAACTTCTCCGGGTTCCGCAGCCGCGGCTTCCGGGTGGTGGCGCTGCTCGACGCCGACCCGAAGCGCCGAGGGGAGCGGGTGGCCGGTGTCGACGTCCGCGACTTCGCCGACCTCGCCCCGATCGTCCGCGAGCACGGCGTGGCCATCGGAGTGATCGCCACGCCGGCGTCGGCCGCCCAGGACGTCGCCGACCGGATGGTCGAGGCCGGGATCAGCAGCATCCTCAACTTCGCTCCCTCGGTGATCGCGGTGCCCGACGGCGTCGACGTCCGGAAGGTCGACCTCTCCATCGAGCTGCAGATCCTCGCCTACCACGAGCAGCGCAAGCACGGCGAGGTCTCTGCGTCATGAGCGTCCTCGTCGTCGGTGTCTCCCACAACTCCGCCCCGGTGTCGCCTGCTGGAGCGGGTGGCCCGCGAGGCCGAGCAGCTGCCCAAGCTGATCCAGTCGGTGGCGGCCTGCGACCACGTCACCGAGGCGACCGTCATCGCGACCTGCAACCGGGTCGAGATCTACGCCGACGTCGACCGGTTCCACGGCTCGGTGGAGGAGATCTCCCGGCTCCTGATCGAGCCGGCGGGCAAGTCCACCGAGACGATGCTCCCGCACCTCTACGTCCACTACGACGACGGCGCGGTCTCCCACCTGTTCCAGGTCGCCGCCGGCCTCGACTCGATGGCCGTGGGCGAGGGCCAGATCCTCGGCCAGACCCGCGAGGCGCTCCGGCTGGGCCAGGAGCTCGGCACCGTCGGCCCGGCCCTCAACGTGCTGTTCCAGCAGGCGCTCCGGGTCGGCAAGCGCTCGCGGGCCGAGACCGACATCGACAGTGCCGCACCCACGCTGGTCGGCGCGGCCCTCGACCGGTCCGCCCGCTTCGGCGGCGACGTCGAGGGGTGCCGGGTCGCCGTGGTCGGCGCCGGGGCCATGGCCGGGCTCGCCACGGCAACCGTCGCCCGCCGCGGGGCCACCGAGGTCATCGTCGTCAACCGCACCCGCGAGCGGGCCGAGCGGCTGGCTGCCGAGTACGCCGGCCGTGCCGCCTCGCTCGAGGAGCTGCCCGCGGTGCTCGCCGAGGTCGACGTGCTGATCGCCTGCGCCGGCGCGTCCGGGGTGCTGGTCACCCGCGCCCAGGTCGAGGCAGCGCGCCCCGACGGGCGGCCGATCGTCTTCCTCGACCTGGCCCTGCCCCATGACGTCGAGCCCGCGGTGGTCGAGCTCGAGGGCATCACCCGCATCGACCTGGCCGACCTCTCCCAGGAGCTCGAGGACTCCGCCGCCGGCCGCGAGGTCGCCGAGGTGCGCCGGATCGTCACCGAGGAGGTCGCCGCCTTCGTGGCCGTTCGCCACTCCGCGAGCGTGACCCCGACCGTCGTCGCGCTCCGCTCGATGGCGACGTCCGTGGTCGACGCCGAGATGGAGCGGCTCGATCACCGGCTCCCCGACCTGAGCCCCGCGGCGCGCGCCGAGGTGCTGCGCGCCGTACGCCGCGTCGCCGACAAGCTGCTCCACGAGCCCACCGTCCGGGTCAAGGAGCTCGCCAACGAGACCGGCGCCGTCTCCTACGCCGCCGCCCTGGCCGAGCTGTTCGCGCTCGACCCCGAGGCCGTCGACGCCGTGACGCGACCGGAGGGGCTCGCATGAATGCCCCCGTGAGGATCGGCACCCGCGCCTCCCTCCTGGCCACCACCCAGTCCGAGCTCGTGGCCGCGATGGTGCGCGAGCGGCTGGGCCGCGAGACGGAGCTGGTCGAGATCGCGACCGACGGCGACCGCTCCCAGACCGCAGGCACTCCGATCGAGCAGGCCGGGGGCACGGGCATCTTCGTGAGCTCGCTGCGCGAGGCGCTGCTGCGCGGCGAGGTCGACGTCGCGGTGCACTCGCTCAAGGACCTCCCGACCGCCGCGGCCGACGGGATCGCCCTCGCCGCCGTACCTCCCCGCGAGGATCCCCGCGACGTCGTCGTCGCCCGCGACGGGCTCACCCTGGGCGAGCTGCCGGTCGGCGCGCGGGTCGGCACCGGCTCCCCGCGCCGGGTCGCGCAGCTGCTCGCCCTCGGCCTCGGTTTGGACGTGGTGGGCGTTCGTGGCAACGTCGACACCCGGATCGGCAAGGTCCGCTCCGGGGAGTACGACGCTGTGCTCCTCGCCCGTGCCGGGCTGGCCCGGATCGGCCGGCTCGAGGAGGTCACCGAGGTGCTCGACCCACTGCAGATGCTGCCCGCCCCCGGACAGGGTGCGCTGGCGGTGGAGTGCCGTGCGGACGACGACCTCCTCACCCAGCTGGCTGCGCTCGACGACCGGAGCAGCCGGGTCGCGGTCGAGGCCGAGCGGGCCGTGCTGGCCACCCTCGAAGGCGGCTGCTCCGCACCGATCGGCGCTCTGGCCGACATGGTCGAGGGGGACGACGGCGAGGAGCTGTGGGTGCGTGCGGTGGCGCTCTCCACCGACGGGGGCCTGTCGGTGCGGATGTCCGCCACCGGCGACCCGAACGACGCGGCCGGGCTCGGTGCCCGGCTGGCCAAGGAGATGCTCGCGGATGGCGCGGGCGATCTCGAAGCAGCAGCAACAGAACCAGACAGGGTGCACGACGCATGACGCGAAGCAAGACCACCATCGACGACCGTTCGGCCGCTCCCGCCTCGGGCAGCACCGGCCGCGGCTGGGTGTCCTTCGTCGGCAGCGGGCCGGGTGACCCCGACCTGCTGACCGTCCGGGCAGTGACGCTGCTCGAACAGGCAGAGGTCGTCGTGACCGAGTCGCCCGAGCACGTCGACCTGGTCCGCAGGCTGCTGTCGCTGCCGGCCGAGTGCGAGAGCCCGACCTTCGTGGACGGCGGCTTCGGCGAGGACGGCCAGCCGCTCACCCATGCGGCGCGCGCCAAGGTCGTGGTCAGGCACGCGAAGAAGGGGCTGCGCGTGGTCCGGCTGATGACCGGCGACCCGTTCCTCTACGCCTCGGGGCCCGAGGAGGCGCAGGCGTGCGTCAAGGCCGGGCTCGGCTTCGACATCGTGCCCGGCGTGTCGTCGGTGTCCGCGGTCCCGGCCTACGCAGGCATCCCGCTGACGACCAAGGACCACCGCGAGGTGGCCGTCGTCACTGCGCACGAGAAGGTCGACTGGGCGCCGTACGCCGACGGCCGCACGCTGGTGATCCTCTCCGGCGTCAACATGGTCGGCGACATCGCGAAGGCGCTCGTCGCCGCGGGGCGCGACCCCGAGACCCCGGTCGCGATGACCCGGCTCGGCACCACCACCGAGCAGGTCACGGTCACCTCGACGCTGACCGGCATCGCCGCCGAGGCCCGCTCGGCCCGGATGGCGCCGCCCGCCGTGATCGTGGTCGGCAAGGTCGTCGACCTGCGCGAGACGCTGTCGTGGTTCGAGACCAAGCCGCTGTTCGGCTGGCGGGTGCTGGTGCCGCGCACCAAGGACCAGGCCGGCCCGCTGGTCGCCCGGCTGCGCGGCTACGGCGCGGTGCCCGATGAGGTGCCGACCATCTCCGTCGAGCCGCCCCGCAACCCGCTGCAGATGGACAAGGCCGTGCGTGGCCTGGTCGAAGGCCGCTACGAGTGGATCGCGTTCACCTCGGTCAACGCCGTCAAGGCGGTGCGCGAGAAGTTCGAGGAGTACGGCCTCGACGCGCGCGCCTTCTCCGGTCTCAAGATCGCGGCGGTGGGCGACAAGACCGCTCAGGCGATCGCGGCCTGGGGGCTCCGCGCCGACCTGGTGCCGTCCGGAGAGCAGTCGGCCGCGGGGCTGCTGGCCGACTGGCCGGAGTTCGACGACCTGCTCGACCCGATCAACCGGGTCTTCCTGCCGCGGGCCGACATCGCCACCGAGACGCTGGTCGCTGGGCTGATCGACCTCGGGTGGGAGGTTGACGACGTCACCGCCTACCGCACGGTGCGGGCCACCCCGCCTCCGGCGACCACCCGCGACGCGATCAAGTCGGGCCGGTTCGACGCCGTCGTGTTCACGTCGTCCTCGACCGTCCGCAACCTGGTCGGCATCGCCGGCAAGCCGCACCCGTCCACGGTGATCGCCGTCATCGGGCCGGCCACCGCCAAGACCGCCGAGGAGCACGGCCTGCGGGTCGACGTACTCGCCCCCAAGCCGGACGCCGACGAGCTGGTCGACGCGCTGGCGGACTTCGGCGCGTCACGTCGCGCGGCGATGGTCGACGCCGGCGAGCCGGTCACCCGGCCGTCGGAGCGCAAGCCGTCGGCGCGGCGGTCGAAGGCGCGCTGAGAAGGGGCGGGGCACTAGATGCTTGAGGGCGACGCCTCGGTGGTGACCGGACCGCTGGTCCGGCCACGCCGGCTGCGGCGTACCCCCGGGCTGCGCCGGATGGTCGCCGAGACCCACGTCGACCCGGGCCACCTGGTGCTGCCGATGTTCGTCCGCGAAGGCATCAGCGAGCCGGTGCCGATCGCGTCGATGCCGGGCGTCGTCCAGCACACCCGCGAGACCCTGCTCAAGGCGGTCGCCGAGGCGGCCGACGCCGGGCTGGGCGGCGTGATGCTCTACGGCATCCCCGAGCAGAAGGACGCCATGGGCTCCGGTGGGATCGACCCGGCCGGCATCCTCAACCTCGCCATCACCGACGTCGTGGGCGAGGTCGGCGACGCGCTCACGGTGATGAGCGACCTGTGCCTCGACGAGTTCACCGACCACGGCCACTGCGGGGTGCTCACGCCCGACGGGCGGGTCGACAACGACCGCACCCTCGCGGTCTACGCCGAGATGGCGCTGGCGCAGGCCGACGCCGGCGTCGACATGGTCGGACCGAGCGGGATGATGGACGGCCAGGTGCGGGTGATCCGCGACGCGTTCGACGACGAGGGCCATACCGACGTCTCGATCCTGGCCTACTCCGCGAAGTACGCCTCCGTGTTCTACGGCCCCTTCCGGGAGGCCGTCGCGAGCTCGCTGGAGGGTGACCGGCGCACCTACCAGCAGGACCCCGCCAACGCCCTCGAGGGCGTCCGCGAGGCGCAGCTCGACGTCGAGCAGGGCGCCGACATCGTGATGGTGAAGCCCGCGCTGGGCTACCTCGACGTCCTGCGCCGGGTCCGCGACGCCGTCGACGTGCCGGTCGCGGCCTACAACGTCTCGGGCGAGTACGCCATGGTCGAGGCCGCCGCCGCCCAGGGCTGGATCGACCGCGAGGCCGCCATCCTCGAGACCCTCACCTCGATCCGCCGCGCCGGTGCCGACGTGATTCTCACCTACTGGGCCGTCGAGGCTTCCCGCCTGCTGCGCCGCTGAACCATCGGGGGAGCGGTGGGCTGGCAACCTCTCTCCACGGGGATGGCGGTTGCTGGGTCACCGCTGCCTGGTGGGCAGCCTCGGGAGCGGTGGCTGAGCAACGCTCTCTCCATGGGGATGACGGTTGCTGGGTCACCGCTGCCTGGTGGGCAGCCTCGGGAGCGGTGGCTGAGCAACCTCTCTCCATGGGGATGACGGTTGCTGGGTCACCGCTGCCTGGTGGGCAGCCTCGGGAGCGGTGGCTGAGGAACCTCTCTCCATGGGGATGACGGTTGCAGGGCCACCGCCACCGGGGGAGGACGGCGTTGGACGTCGGGCCGGAGGTCGGGCCGCGTCAGCGTCAGGGGGCGGAGGGTGCCTGCGTGGGCAGCGTGTAGAACCTCTCCAGCCGCGACCTGGCCGTCGTCGCGGCCTTCTTGCCTGCCGTGGTCTCGTGTCCTGTCAGCTAGATAGGTGCGCTAGGTCCGCGGTCCAGGTGCGTGCATGGCCAGGCGCTGGCGCGCACTCAGACTAGGCGTCTTTGCAGCGTCGGCGACGACGCCAGGTGCGTGCCTGGGCCGCGGAATCAGTGTGCGGATCTCGCTGACAGGACGCTAGGGGTTCATGTAGTTGTTGAGGCAGGTCTGGAAGGCCTGCGGGTTGAGCAGCTGGTTGATCCCGTCGAGCGTGCACTGGAGCGTGGCCTGCGCCAGGGTCAGCACCTCGTCGACCGGCGGGACGGAGGTCGTCGGCAGCGGCGGGATCGAGACGTGGGTGCCGGGCACGTGGACGCCGCCGCCACCCGTGCCGCCACCGCCGCCGCCGCCACCGCCGCCGCCACCACCGGTGCCGGGGTCAGCGGGGCCCGCGGGGTCGGCGGTGTGGCCGTCATCGGTGGTGGTCGGGTCGACTGTCTCGTTGGTCGAGTGGCTGGTGGGCGGCTTGGTGTCGTGGGTCTGGGCCGGCGTGCCGGGCACGTGGAGGGGCGGCGGGGTCTTGGTGATCTCGCCGGCCATCACGGTGCCGTTGGGGATCGAGGTGAAGTCGCCCTGCAGGTAGGCGTCCATGATGTCGAGCACGAGGTCGACGTAGGACTGGCTGTGGTTGTAGCGGTAGATCGCGCCACGACGGCCGGCATCGGTGCCGAGGTCGTCGGAGCCGGAGCAGAGGTAGACGGCGGTGCCGAGCGCCGCGTCGTCGATGTCCTGGGGGTTGCGCACGCCGTCACCGTCGGCGTCCACGCCCACGACCGACCAGGTCGAGGGGATGAACTGCATGGGCCCGACGGCCCGGTCGTAGGCCGCGTCGTTGTCGAACTGCCCGGCGTCGGTGTCGACGATCTCGGTGGTGCGGTTGGCGCCGTTGAGGGGTACGCCGAAGATGCCCGGCGTCGCGAGGCCGTTGTCGTCGAGGGTGTTGCCGTTGGCACGGCCGTGGTTGGACTCGACCCGGCCGATCGCGGCGATCAGCTGCCAGCTGAGGTGACAGCCCTTGTCGGCGGCGTTGATGACCGTCTCGGCGCGCTGGTAGGCGGCGAGTGCGGCCGAGGGGATGCCGGAGGTGGAGGCCGTGGCGACGATCTGCTGGGCGTCGACGTCGCCGACCCCGAGGGCCAGCACGCTGCCGTCGGAGACGCTGGCCGGTGCCTCGATGGCCTTCGCCGGGACGCTGGTGCCGTCGGGCAGCGTCGGGTCGGGGCGCTCACCGGCCGAGGCGGTCGGAGCGTTGACGCCCATCAGGTTGGCGGTCCAGGCGGCCGACAACAGCGCCATCGGCACGAGTGCGGTCGCCTTGTGCAGGCGGCCGAATCGCTTTGCGGACATTGAGCTCTCTCCCAGCTGCTTCCGAGGCGTCCCCTCCGAACGCCTCGTGCACCCAACGAATCGTGTCACGAACAAGTTACGCGTTGGTAGGTGACAGACGCCCCCGAGTGATGCCCGTCACGGATTCAACGAGCCTTCCCCTCCGACGTGACGTGAAACCGGGCAGTTCCCCGCTCGGGTCCAGACCAGCCCTGATACCCGCCGCGAGCCTCGGCAACGGGTCCGCGACGACGTTCGCTGGCCGATCACGAGGTGCGCTCGCTTCGCGTGCGCGGGCTCGCGGCGGGGCACGTCACGCGGCTCTCGACCAGCCTCCACCCCGGGTGGATGCGGGGGTCTCAGGTGGCTCGGAGAGAATGAGGCGTGCCCCTGGATCCTCCCGAGTCTGCCGCGCTGTTCGAGCGGGCGCTGGCGGTGACCCCGGGCGGCGTCAACTCCCCGGTGCGGGCTTTCAACGCCGTCGGCGGCACTCCGCGCTTCATCGCTTCCGCCAAGGGCGCCTGGCTGACCGACGTCGACGGCAACGACTATGTCGACCTGATCTGCTCCTGGGGGCCGATGCTGCTCGGCCACGCGCACCCCGAGGTCGAGGCGGCGGTCCGCGACGCGGTGGCCCGCGGCACGTCCTACGGCACCCCGACCCGTCCCGAGGTCGAGCTGGCCGAGGAGATCGTGGCCCGTACGCCGGTCGAGCGGGTCCGGTTCGTCTCCTCCGGCACCGAGGCGACGATGTCGGCGATCCGGCTGGCCCGCGGCTTCACCGGCCGCGACGTGGTCGTGAAGTTCGCCGGCTGCTACCACGGCCATGTCGACTCGCTGCTGGCCTCGGCCGGCTCGGGGGTCGCCACGTTCGCCCTGCCGGGCACCCCCGGCGTGCCGGCCTCCTCGACCGAGCTGACGATCGTGCTGCCCTACAACGACCGGGCGGCGGTCGAGAAGGTGTTCGCCGAGCACGGCGACCGGATCGCCTGCCTCATCACCGAGGCGGCCCCGGGCAACATGGGCGTGGTCCCTCCCGAGCCGCTGTTCAACAGCTTCCTGGCCGAGACCTGCCGCAGCCACGGCGCCCTGTTCGTGAGCGACGAGGTGATGACGGGCTTCCGTGCCTCCCGGCTCGGCCAGTGGGGGCTCGACGGCGCCCAGGAGGGCTGGCGCCCCGACCTGATGACCTTCGGCAAGGTGATGGGTGGCGGCTTCCCGGCCGCGGCGTTCGGTGGCCGCGCCGACGTCATGCACCACCTCGCGCCGGAGGGGCCGGTCTACCAGGCCGGCACCCTGTCGGGGAACCCGGTCGCGACCACCGCCGGCCTGGCCACGCTCCGGCTGGCCACCGACGAGGTCTACGCCCACCTCAACCGGACCGCCGACGTCATCAAGACCGCGGTCTCCGACGAGCTCTCGGTGGCCGGGGTCGCCCACGCCGTCCAGGCCACCGGCACCATGTTCTCCGTCTTCTTCGCCCAGGGGACGGTCCGCGACTTCGACGACGCGCAGCGGACTGACGCCCCGGCGTACGCCGCGTTCTTCCACGCGATGCTCGACCGCGGGGTCCACCTCCCGCCCTCGGCCTACGAGGCATGGTTCCTGTCCGCCGCCCACGACGACCGCGCGGTGCAGACCGTGCTCGACGCCCTGCCCGCCGCGGCCCGGGCCGCAGCTGCCGCCCAGGAGATCGCATGAGCCAGACCCCTGACACCGTCGTCCACCTGCTGCGCCACGGCGAGGTGCACAACCCCGAGGGCGTCCTCTACGGCCGCCGCGACGGCTACCACCTGTCTGACCTCGGCCAGAAGATGGCCGACCAGGTCGCCGGGGCGCTGACCGACCGCGACATCACCCACGTGCGCTCGTCGCCGCTCGAGCGCGCCCAGGAGACCGCGAGGCCGATGGCCGCGGCCCACGACCTCGAGATCGTCACCGACGAGCGGGTCATCGAGTCGACCAACTACTTCGAGGGCAAGCGGTTCGCCAACGGCAACAACGTGCTGCTCAAGCCGTCGGCCTGGCGGCACCTCTGGAACCCCTTCAAGCCGTCGTGGGGCGAGCCCTACAAGGAGGTCGTGGCGCGGATGATGTCCGCCGTGCACGACGCACGCGTCGCGGCCACCGGTCATGAGGCGGTGATCGTCTCCCACCAGCTGCCGATCTGGATCACCCGGCTGTACGTCGAGAAGCGCTCGTTCCTCCACGACCCGCGCCGGCGCCAGTGCACGCTCTGCTCGGTCACGTCGTTCCACTTCGTCGGCGACGCGATCACCCAGGTGTCCTACAGCGAGCCCGCGGGCGACCTGATCCCGGAGAAGGACCGCAAGGCGCCGTTCTCCGCCGGCGACGCGCCGGACGAGAACAAGCCCGCCTGACGCATGACTCCCCGTCGCCGCCTTCCCCTGCTCGTTGCCGCGCTCGCAGTGACGGCCGCGGTGGCTGGCGCGTGCACGGATGTCAACGGCACCGAGGGCAAGGACTACGTCGCTGGCGACGGCGGGATCGTCGAGATCGCGAAGGCGGATCGCAAGGCCCCGGTCGAGGTGTCCGGGGAGACCCTGGCCGGCGACCCGCTCGACCTGGCCGACCGGCGTGGCTCGGTGGTCGTGGTCAACGTCTGGTGGTCCGGATGCGGCCCGTGTCGTGTCGAAGCGCCGATGCTGGCGGACGCCGCCGACGAGCTCGCGGGCGACGCCACGATCGTCGGGATCGACATCCGCGACTCCCGGGAGAACGGGCTGGCGTTCGAGCGGGGCCTCGACGTTCCCTACCCCTCGATCTCCGACCCCGGCAGCGAGCAGCTGCTCAACTTCCCGGCGCCCTACGACCCGCGGCAGCTGCCGAGCACCGTCGTGCTCGACCGGCAGGGCCGGGTGGCCGCGCTCATCCCGGGCCAGCTGCCGTCCAAGCTCACGCTGGTCGACATCGTCGAGAAGGTGGCAGCCGAGGATGGATGACTGGCTGAGGGACACGGCCGGGTCGGGATCGCTGGCGCTCGCCGTGCCCGTCGCGGTCCTGGCCGGACTGGTGTCGTTCTTCTCGCCCTGCGTGATCCCGCTGCTGCCGGGCTACCTCTCCTACGCGACCGGCCTGTCCGGCGCCGACCTCGCGGACGCCGAGGCCACGCCGCACCGCGGCCGGATGCTCGCCGGCGCGACGCTGTTCGTGCTCGGCTTCTCGGTCGTGTTCGTCGGCCTGGGCGTGCTCTCGGCGGGTGTGAGCCGCTGGTTCTTCGAGTACTCCCGGACCTTCAACATCGTCCTCGGTGTGCTGGCCGTCGTGCTCGGCCTGGTGTTCATGGGGCTGGTCCCGCTCTTCCAGCGAGACGTGCGGCTCCACAAGGTGCCCGCGGTGGGGCTGGCGGCCGCGCCGCTGCTCGGCTTCCTCTTCGGTCTGGGCTGGACACCGTGCATCGGACCGACCCTGGGCGTGATCCTCGGCCTGGCGTCGTACGGCGACAACGTGGCCCGCGGCGGCGTGCTGCTGGCGTTCTACTCACTCGGCCTCGGCGCGCCGTTCATCGTCGCGGCGCTGGCCTGGCGCCGGGCGCTCGGCGGCCTGGCCTTCGTCCGCAGGCACCAGCAGTGGGTGACCCGGATCGGCGGCGCGATGCTCGTCGTCGTCGGGCTGCTGCTGCTCACCGGCTGGTGGGACCAGATGGTGCAGTGGCTCCAGCTCCACCTCGTCGACCAGTTCCAGGTGAGCGTATGACCACCCCGCGAAAGCGCTCGGTGGGCGCGCTGCGCGCGGGGGCCGCGCTTCCGCGGGGACCCCGGAAAAGCGTGTACCCGTCATGACCGCCACCGAGACCAAGCCCAGCGCCCCGGCCCCCGGGCGCCGTTCGGGCGAGCTCACCCCGCGCGAGCTCCTGCGCTGGACCTGGCGCCAGCTCACCTCGATGCGGATCGCGCTGATCCTCCTGCTGATGCTGGCGCTGGCCGCCGTGCCCGGCTCGCTGGTGCCGCAGGAGCGCGTCGACTCGCTCAAGGCGTCGCAGTGGAAGGACGCCCACGAGACGCTCACACCGGTCTACGAGAAGCTCGGCATCTTCAACGTCTACGGCTCGCCGTGGTTCGCCGCGATCTACATCCTGCTCGTCGTCTCGCTGCTCGGCTGCATCGTGCCGCGCACCTTCGTCTACGCGCGCGGTCTGCGCGCCCAGCCGCCCGAGGCGCCGCGCAACCTGACCCGGATGCCCAGCCACGCGTCATACGGCACCACGGAGTCGGCGGACGTGGTGCTCGAGCGGGCCCGGGTGCTCCTTCGCCGCAAGCGCTACCGGCTGCGCCGCGAGGCTGCGCCTGGCACGGTTAGCGCAGAGCGGGGCTACCTCCGCGAGCTCGGCAACCTCGTCTTCCACCTCGCCGTCCTGGTCGTGCTGGTCGGGTTCGCGACGGGCACGCTGTTCGGCTACAAGGGCGGCGTGATCCTCGTGCAGGGAGACCCCTTCGGCAACAGCCTCACCCAGTACGACGACTTCGTCCCCGGCACCCTCTTCGACGCCGACGGCATGGACCCGTTCTCCTTCAAGGTCAATGACTTCGACGTCGAGTGGCTGTCCTCCGGCATGGCCCGCGGCTTCAGCGCCGACGTCTCCTACACCGAGGCGCCCGGCGAGCCGGAGAAGTCCTACGACCTGAGGGTCAACCACCCGCTGAAGATCGACGACACCGAGCTGTTCCTGATCGGCCACGGCTACGCGCCCGTGGTCACGGTCCGCGACGGCGAGGGCAACATCGCCGCGTCCGGGCCGGTGCCGTTCCTGCCCACGGGGCCGGACCTGTTCTCGTTCGGCGTGGTCAAGGCGGGGTTCGCCCAGCCCGGCGAGATCGGGCTCGAGGGCTTCTTCTACCCGACGTTCGCGAACGTCGACGGCAACCCGGTCAACCTCGGCGGCAATGACCTCAACCCGCTCCTCTCGCTCAACGTCTACACCGGCGACCTCAACCTGTCCTCCGGTGCGTCGCAGTCGGTCTACACCCTCGACAAGTCGAAGGCCACCGAGGTCAAGAACGAGGACGGCAAGCTGCTCCGCATCGCTCTCGCGCCGGGCGACACGGTCCAGCTGCCCGACGGCCTCGGCAGCGTCACCTTCGAGAAGGTCGTGCCGTGGCAGCGCATCCAGATCAGCCAGACGCCGGGCAAGGACGTCGCCCTGCTCGGTGTGGTGCTCGCGCTGCTGGGCCTGATGGGGTCGCTGTTCATCCGGTCCCGTCGGGTGTGGGTGCGCGTCACCGAGGGCCCCGACGGCACCGTGGTCGAGATCGCGGCGCTGGACCGCTCGGGTGGCGCGGACACGGACGTCGTACTGTCAGGACTGGTCGCTGAGCTGCAGGAGGAACGCCGATGAACGATGCCGCGTGGGGCACCCTGAGCAACCAGGCGGTCGCGGCCGCGGCGGTCGTCTACTTCCTGGCGCTGCTCGCGCACGTCGTCGAGTGGGCCTCGCTGCGCCAGGTCGACCGCGCCATGGTCGTCGTCGGCCCCGGTGGCGGTGAGGTCGTCGCGCCGCCGCCCGCGCCCCGACCAGACGTGGAGCGCCAGCAGGACCGCGTCGCGATGTTCGGCCGGCTCGGGCCTGCTCCTGACCGGGATCGCGGTCGCCGTCCACTTGCTCGCGCTGTTCGCCCGCGGGATGAGCGCGGACCCCAACCGGGTGCCGTGGGGCAACATGTATGAGTTCACGCTGGCCGGCACGTTCGTGGTCGCGGCGTTCTACCTCGTGATGAGCCGGCGCTACGCGCTCGACTGGCTCGGCCCCGTGGTCGTCACGTTCGTGCTCGCGCTGCTGATGGTGGCCGTCGTCTGGCTCTACGACCCGACCGGCCCGCTGCCCGAGTCGCTGAACAGCTACTGGCTGGTGATCCACGTCGTCTCCGCGATCACCGCGACCGGCGCCTTCACCCTCGGCGGGATGACCTCGGTCGCCTACCTGCTCAAGCGCCGCCGCGGCCCCGACGCCCCGCAGACCGGCCTCTGGGCGCGGGTGCCGTCGCTGGAGAAGCTCGACCTCATCTCCTACCGGATCCACGCCTTCGGCTTCCCGATCTGGACCTTCGCGGTCTTGATCACCGGCCCGATCTGGGCGCACCAGGCCTGGTCGTCGTACTGGAACTGGGACCCCAAGGAGGTCTGGGCCTTCATCACCTGGGTCGTCTACGCGGCCTACCTCCACGCCCGCACGACGGCCGGCTGGCGCGGCCGCAACGCCGCGATCCTGGCCCTCGTCGGCACCCTGACCCTCTGGTTCAACTTCATCGGGATCAACTACTTCTCGAGCTCCAGCCAGCACTCCTATGCCGGCTCCGCGCCGATCTCGCAGGACCACTAGTGTCCCGCGCGCGGAGTTCGCAATATAAGTCGTGCTCCCAGTGCGTGCATCGCGAGACGGCGGCGCGCCGGCAGACTGGGCGTCTTTCGAGCGTCGCCGACGAAGTGAGGTGCGTGCTGGGGGTGCGAGTTATGCAGCGAACTTAGTGTGCGGGGCACTAGCCAGGAGGTTGCCCCGGGCTCAGTCCTCGAGCTCGTCCAGCTCGAGGGTGTCGGGGGTGTCCTCGTCGTCCGCCGGCGCATAGCCGTCGGTGGCGTTCCGCTTCTCGTCCGGCTCGAGGGCGAGGTCCTCCTCGACGGTGCCGGAGTCCATGCCCTCCTCGTGGGGCACGGCTGCCACGTCCGAGCGAGGCTCGATGTCGTGCGGGTCGTCGGGGTCGGGCGGTGGGCGCATGCCGGTGCTGGTCATGGCAGACCGGTAACCATCCGCTCGCGGCGTCAGTCGGCGTGCTCGATCGCGCCCGGTCCGTCGTGGTCGAGGTGGCGGCCGATGACCATCCGCTGGATCTGGTTGGTGCCCTCGAAGATCTGCATGACCTTGGCCTCGCGCATGTAGCGCTCGACCGGGAAGTCGCGGGTGTAGCCGTAGCCGCCGAAGACCTGGACGGCATCCGTCGTGACCTTCATGGCGTTGTCGGTGGCCACCAGCTTGGCGATCGACGCCTCCCGGCTGAAGGGGAGCCCGCGGTCGCGCAGCCGCGCGGCGTGGAGGGTGATGGCCCGGGCGGCCTGGGTGTTGGCCTCCATGTCGGCGAGCACGAACGCCAGCCCCTGGTGGTCGATGATCCGCTGGCCGAAGGTCTCCCGCTCCTGGGCGTAGGCCACCGCGGCGTCCAGCGCCCCCTGCGCCAGCCCTGTGGCGACCGCGGCGATCCCGAGCCGGCCCGAGTCGAGGGCGGAGAAGGCGATCTTGAGCCCCTCGCCCTCCTCGCCGATCAGCCGGTCGACCGGGATGCGGACGTCGTCGAAGTTCATCGCGGACGTCGTGGAGCCGGTGAGCCCCATCTTCTTCTCCGGCGGGTTCGCGCTCAGGCCGGGTGCGTCGGCGGGGACCATGAAGCATGAGATCCCGTTGCGCCCGTCGCCGGTGCGGGCCATCACCTTGTAGAAGTCGGCGAAGCCGCCGTGCGTGGTCCACGCCTTGGTGCCCTTGATCACCCACTCGTCGCCGTCGCGCCGGGCGGTGGTCCGCATCGCCGCCGGGTCGGAGCCGGCGTGCGGCTCGGAGAGGCAGTAGGCGCCGAGCAGGTCGCCGCCGAGCATGTCGGGCAGCCAGCGCTGGCGCTGCTCCTCGGTGCCCCGCGTGGCCAGGCCGTAGCAGGACAGCGCGTGCACGGACACGCCGACACCGACCGAGGCCCAGACCGCACCGATCTCCTCCAGGACCTGGAGGTAGACCTCGTAGGGCACCGCCCCTCCGCCGTACTCCTCGGGGTAGGGGAGGCCCAGCAGCCCGGCCCGCCCGAGCTTGAGGAAGATGTCGCGCGGGAACGTGCCGTCGGCCTCCGCGGCGGTCGACCGCTCGGCCAGCTCGTCGGCGGCGATCTGCCGGACCAGCTTGACCAGGTCGGCGGTCTCCTCGGTCGGCAGCACGCGGCGAGCAGTCATGTCATCACAGTAGTTGGACGTCCGAGGATCGGACCCGAGCAGGGCCAGCCCTAAGGTGAGAGCCGTGCCCGACACCGAGCCGGAGACCCGAGTCGACCCGGATCTGGAGGCCGTGGCGGACGACGAGCCGCTGCGCTGGTACGTCATCGCGGCCTTCATGCTCACCGTCATCACCGGTTTTGCCGTGGCGGTCCTGTTCACGGTGGGCTGGTTCAGTGACTGCGACGACGGTCGGCACGTGTCGCCGTTCATTGCCGGTGACTCGATGCGGGGCCAGCTCTGCTACTCCCACCACCGCGGCGCCGGGCTGCTGATCCCGGCGGGCTGGCTCGTGGGTCTCGCCCTCGCCACTCTCGCGCTCGTCCGGTGGGGCGGCACTCGGCTGCGGGTTGCCGCCTTCGCCGTGCTCCTGCTCGCACCGCTGGCGCTGCCCGCGGCGGCGTACGCCGGGCTGGGGCTCTCCACCAAGGAGTGCGCCGGCGACAAGCGTGAGGCGTTCCGCGCGTGGGTCGACGAGGGCAGCAAGGGGACGCCGCCGTACGACTGCCGGACGTTCTGATGGACGGCGCCGGCGACGACGAGCCGAAGCGGAGCAGGCGGTCGACCGCGTTCGCCGTCGCGCTGCTCGTCATGGTCCTCGCCGCCGGGCTGCTGGTGGCGCTGCTTCTCCTGCTGGTGCAGGAGCTCGACTGCTTCAACGGCGACGGCGACGGCGGCTCGCCGTACGTCGCCGACGACTCGCCGCGCGCCACCCTGTGCCGGACCGGCGGTGGCGTGGTGGGCGTGCTCATCCCCGTCGGCTGGCTCGCCGGGCTGGTGCTCTCGGTGATCGGGGTGCTGCGCTGGACGCGCCGTCGCAGCGGCGCCGTGGTCCTGGTGCTGGCGCTGGCGGCCCCGCTCGCGCTGCCCGGGGTGGTGTTCCTCGGGCTCACCCGGCCCAGCGGGAGCTGCACGGGAGTGAAGGCCGCCGCCTACCGCGAGTGGCTCGACGGCGGTGACGACGGACCGGCACCCTACGACTGCGACAGGTACTGACCCACCGAGAGGAACCGCATGCCCGACGAGCCGACCGACCCCGCCGACGCCGCAGTCCTGACCGAGGAGCGCGACGGCGTCCTGGTGATCACGATCAACCGGCCCGAGGCGCGCAACGCCATCAACGGCGTCGTGGCCCGCGGCATCGCGGCCGCCCTCGACCGGCTGGACGGAGAGGAGGCGCTCCGGGTCGGGGTGCTCACCGGAGCCGGTGGCTTCTTCTCCTCCGGGATGGACCTCAAGGGGTTTCTCTCCGGCGACGTGCCGATCATCGAGGGTCGAGGGCTGGGCGGGCTCACCGAGAAGGCGCCGCGCAAGCCGCTCATCGCCGCCATCGAGGGCTACGCCGTCGCGGGCGGCTTCGAGCTCGTGCTGGCCTGCGACCTGGTGGTGGCGGCCGACGACGCCAGGCTCGGCGTGCCGGAGGTGAAGCGGGCGCTTGTCGCGGGTGCCGGCGCGGCGATCCACCTGCCGCAGCGGATCCCGCAGGCGATCGCGATGGAGATGCTCCTGACCGGCGAGCCGATCACGGCGACCCGCGCCGCCGGGCTCGGCCTGGTCAACCGCGTGGTGCCGCCCGGCACGGCGCTCGACGCGGCCCTCGCGCTGGCCGGCGAGGTGGCCGCCAACGGACCGCTGGCCGTCGCGGTCACCAAGCAGATCGCCCGCTCCGCCCCGGACTGGACCTTCGAGGAGGGCTGGCAGAAGCAGGCCGAGCTGATGGGGCCGGTCTTCGTGTCCGAGGACGCGCAGGAGGGTGCCCGCGCGTTCGCCGAGAAGCGCCCGCCCGTGTGGAAGGGCCGCTGAGCCTCTCCCCAACCCCCGTGTAGAGGCGGTTTGATGGGCCGGTGGACACCGCGACGACCCTGGTCTTCGTCGCGGTCGTCGGCGGGCGGTTCGTGCTGCCGCTGCTGATCCCCTACTACCCGCTCCCGGCCATCGTCGCCTGCCTGATCCTCGACGGCGTCGACCAGACGATCTTCCAGGCCTTCGGCCACGACCCGCCGGGCTACCAGTCCTACGACAAGGCGATGGACGTCTTCTACCTGTCCATGGCCTACCTCTCCACGCTGCGCAACTGGGAGAGCATGCCGGCCTTCCGGATCGGCTGGTTCCTCTACTTCTACCGGCTCGTGGGCGCGCTGGCGTTCGAGCTGACGCACGCCCGGTGGCTGCTGCTGGTCTTCCCGAACGTCTTCGAGTACTTCTTCATCGCCTACGAGACGATCCGCTCGCGCTGGCGGCCGGTCAACCTGCTGGTCGGCTGGTGGCTGAGCGCGGCCGCCGTCATCTGGGTGGTCGTCAAGCTCCCCCAGGAGTACTGGCTGCACGTCGCCCAGCTCGACGTCACCGACGAGATGAGCCGCCACCGCTGGCTGATCGGGCTGCTCATCGTCATCGTGCTCGGGCTGGCGCTGGCCTTCCAGAAGCTGGTGCGGCCGCGCCTCTGGCCACCGGACTGGTCGTGGCGGTTCCGGCCCGAGCCGCTGCCCCAGGAGATCGACGAGCCCGAGGAGCAGGATGCCTGGCGGATGAGGTACGACGCCATCATCTCCACCGGCACCCTCGAGAAGGTCATGCTCGTCGGCCTGGTCGCGGTGATCTTCTCCCAGATGCTGCCCGACTTCACCGGCTCGACCACCGACGTCTTCATCGGCGTCGCCGCCGTGGTCGTCGTCAACTCCGGCATCACCCTGGCCGCGGCCCGCCGCCGCTGGACCATCCGGTCGACCGCGCTCGCCTTCGTCGCCCGGCTCGCGATGAACGTCGGCCTCGTCCTCGTCGCCGACCCGCTCCTCGGGCGCCACAACGCCCGCCTCGACGGCTACGACACGCTCTTCTTCCTGTCGCTGATCTCGCTGATCACCACCCTCCACGACCGCTGGCGGCCGGTGCACGAGGTGCGCGAGGTGCTGGCCCGCGGCGAGCCGGCGCCCGAGCTCGACGCCGGCATCGACTGAGCGGCCGCGATCGGCGCGGCCGGTAAGGGCACCTTGGCGCGCTCGGTGTAGCGTCACCAGTGGTCCGGTCGTGCTTGGGGTCGATGGCTTGGCCACCAACTCCGCCCGGACCTCGCGGACCCGCAGTGCGCCACGCTTCTGGGGGCAACCGTGCTCACCGACGATCGACTGTCCGACGTGCTCAGCGAGTTCGCTCGCACGATGGCCACCGACGTCCCCATCCAGGGGATCCTCGATCATCTGGTGGGCCGGATCGTCGAGGTCCTGCCCATCGATGCGGCCGGGGCCACCTTGATCTCGGCGACCAGCGATCCGGAGTTCGTCGCTGCCTCGGACGCGTCGGCAATGCGCTTCGAGCGGCTCCAGACAGAGCTGGGCGAGGGGCCGTGCCTGGCGGCGTACCGGACCAACGCGCCCGTCTCCATCCCGGACCTTGACCGGGACGACCGGTTCCCGGTCTTCGCCGAGCGCGCAGTGGCCCAGGGGCTGGTGGCGGTCTTCACCTTCCCCCTTCGCCACGGTGACCGGGGGCTGGGCGCCCTGGACCTCTACCGCGAGAGCCCCGGCCCGCTCGACGAGTCCGAGATGGCTGCGGCACAGACGCTGGCGGACGTCGCCACCGCCTACCTGCTCAACGCACGATCGCGGGCGGACCTCAAGGCTGCCTCGGTCACGGCCCGCGAGGACCTGGAGAAGCTTCGGCTGCTCGACCAGTCGAAGACCGAGTTCCTGGCCACGGTGATCCACGAGCTGCGCACTCCCATGACGAGCATCACTGGCTACACGGAGATCCTGCAGGAGGGCGACCTCGATCCCGTGCAGAAGAAGCTGTTGAGCGCGGTCACCAGGAACGGTGATCGCCTGACCGCGCTGGCTGACGACCTGCTGACCCTCTCGAGCCTCGAACAGCCCAACCCGGGGGTGGCGTGGACGACGATCGACCTCGGCCTCCTCGTCAGTGCCCTGCTCGCCGGCTTCGAGTCGCGCGCGGACGGTCGGGCGCCCGAGCTGAGCTTCACGGCACCCGACCGCCCCGTGCTGGTCGACGGAGATGCCCGCAACCTGGACCGGATGGTGTCGAACCTGGTCTCCAACGCCCTGAAGTTCACCGATGCCGGCGGGTGGGTGCGACTCACGCTCACGACCGCTCGGGGGCGGGCCCGTCTCGAGGTCCGCGACGACGGCATCGGCATCCCGGAGGAAGAACAGTCCCACCTGTTCACCAGGTTCTTCCGGTCCACCACGGCCAGGGCCAACGCGATTCCCGGGTCCGGACTCGGCCTGACCATCGTGGCGTCGATCGTCGACGGTCACCACGGCACCGTGTCGGTGACCTCGGCCGCCGGACTCGGCACGACGATCGTCGTCGAGCTCCCGCTCCACGGCTGCGACCCCGTGGCCCAGGCGAGGGCGGGAGAGGGCGAGCCAGGTGTGGCTCCTTGATCCATCGGCGGCTGGACCAGATCTCACAGCCGTTGATCGGTGACCCTGCTGGAGCCGCAGCACGCCGGGCCGGACCGGACCGAGTGAGCGAGCCAGGTCAGGAGACGAGGTGCGCCTTCAGCCAGTCGGTCAGGTCGCCGAGGACGAGCTCCTTCTCGGGCTCGTTGAAGACCTCGTGGTAGAGGCCGTCGTACATCTTGAGCGTCTTGTCGGTGGACCCGGCCAGCCTGTCGACGAGCTTGGCGCCCTCGGGGTTGACCAGCTTGTCGGCGGTGCCGCTCATGACCAGGAGCGGCAGCGTGAGCGACGGCAGCCTGGCCGGGAAGGTGTCCATGGTGCGCAGCATGGCGCCGCCGATGCCGGCGGGGAGGGCGCCCCGGAAGTTGAGCGGGTCGTCGTCGTAGGCCTTGACCACGGCGGGGTCGCGGGAGATCGACGCCGAGCTGAGCTTCTGGCCGGGCAGGCCCGGGACCACCTTGCCGATCACCTTGGCGACCTTCATGAGCATCGGGCTGATGTCGTCGCCGGGCAGCACGGCTGGCGCGGAGAGCATCAGGGCGGCCAGCACGCCCTGGTGGTCGAGCGCGTAGTCGAGGGCGATCTCGCCGCCCATGCTGTGGCCGAGGAGGTACGTCGGACGGCCGTCGACCAGCTCCAGGGTGCGCAGCGTCTCGACGTCGGCGGTGAACTCCGACAGGTCGCGCACCAGCAGCCGCTTGCCGCCCGACCGCCCGTGGCCGCGGTGGTCGGGGATGGCCACCCGCAGGCCGAGGTCGACGAGCGCCTGGGCGACGTGCGGGTAGCGGCCGGCGTGCTCGGCCACGCCGTGCACGACCAGGATCAGTCCGACCGGGTCGGAGGCGGGCTCGTAGAGGTCATACACGATGTTGGTGCCGCCCAGACCCGCGAACGACTTCTCGACCGGCTTCGTCATGGGCACATCATGCCGCTCCACGGCGGTGCAAGCGCACCGTGACCACGCTTCACGTCTCCTAGGCCTCCTAGGCCTCCTAGGCCTCCTAGGCCTCCTGGGCGGTCGGCGCCTCGGTCTCCTCGCCGAGGTAGGCCTTGCGCACCGCGGGGTCGTTGCGGATCTCGGCGGGCGCGCCCTCGGCGATCTTGTGGCCGAAGTCGAGGACGACCACCCGGTCCGCGGTGTCGAGCACCAGCGCGACATCGTGCTCGATGAGCAGGACGCCCATGCCCCACTCGTCGGCCAGCCGGCGGACCAGCCGGCCCAGCTCGGCGCTCTCGGTCTCGTCGAGGCCGGCGGCGGGCTCGTCGAGCATCAGCACCGACGGGCTGCTGGCGACCGCTCGGGCGATGGCGACCAGCCGGCGCTGGCCGTAGGACAGGTCCTCCGCCCGCCGGTCGAGCACCGGCGCCAGGGACAGCTCGTCGATCGCGGCGACGACGGGTGCGGGCAGCGGCGGGTGTCCCGGGAGGACCAGGTCGGTCACGTAGGCGAGCCGGTCGCGCGGGTCGGCCGCGGAGAGCAGGTTCTCGCGGACGGTGAGGTCGTCGAAGAGCTCGAGCGACTGGAAGGAGCGCGAGAGCCCGGCCCGGGCGCGGCGGTACGGCGCCCAGCGGGTGATGTCGTGCCCGTCCCAGATGATCGAGCCGGCGCTGAGCCGGTTGTTGCCGGCCACGCAGTCGATGAGCGTGGTCTTGCCCGCGCCGTTGGGTCCGAGCAGCCCGACGACCTCGCCGGGTCCGACCTGCAGGGCGACGTCCTCGAGCGCGGTGAAACCGCCGAACCGCTGGGTCAGCCCGGTGATCTCCAGCGTCCGGGCCGGCACCGAGGTGCGGGCCGCGGCCGGCAACGGCTCGGCCGCGGCCGGTCGCAGCCCCGGGATCCGCTCCCGGAACCGGCGGGTCAGGGCGTCGACCCGCTCGGCGACGCCGTTCTGGCTGAGGATCAGCACGACCAGCAGCAGGACGCCGGTGGCGATGGGCAGGTACTGCTGCCAGGTCGAGGAGTCCTCGAGGGCGGCGTTGGTGGGGCCGCCCGACGACGTGAGCGTGACCAGGCCGTTCGACGCCAGGAGCGAGCCCAGCAGCGGGCCGGCGACGTAGCCGGCGCTGCCGATCACGGTCAGGACCAGGACGCTGATCGAGGCGCCGGGCTGGAAGACGCGGTCGTAGAGGATCGCGCCGTAGCCGAAGCCCAGCAGGACGCCGCCGAGCCCGGCGATGCCGGCCGAGAGGGTGAAGCCGTAGAGCTTCGTCTCGAAGACGTTGACGCCGATCGCGGCGGCGGCGCGCTCGTTGGTGCGGACGGCGAGCAGCCGGCGGCCGGCCCGGCCGCGCCGCAGGTTGGCGACCGCGAGCGAGGCCACGATCAGGAACGCGACGCAGACCACGGCGTAGTTGCGGGCGTGCCCGACCGGGTCGATCGGCCACCCGAACAGCGACAGGTCGGTGGGCTGCACCCGCGCGCTCTCGGTGTAGGCGCTGTTGCTGAAGACGAGCTGGTGCACCGCGAAGCCGAGGCCGAAGGTCACGACGGCGAGGTTGACGCCGCGGGTGCGCAGCGCGGGCAGGCCGAACAGGAAGCCGATCGCCGCCGCGACGAGCACACCGACGACCAGGGCCGGCTCGAAGCGCCACCCGTGGGCCGCGACCAGCTTGGCGGCGGAGAAGGAGCCGATGCCGGCCAGGGCGTACTGCGCGAGCGACAGCTGGCCGGTGTAGCCGCTCAGCACCACGACGGACAGGCCGACGATCGCGAACGTCGCGCTGATCACGGTGGGGGCGTACCAGTCCTTGGAGGCGCCGAAGGCGATCCAGAGCAGCGCCGCGGCCGACCCACGACGACCACGGCGGGCCGGACCCGGCCGGTGCCGACGCGGGGGAGCCGGTCGGTGATGCTGCCGCGCAGCGGGAGGCCACGGCCGCGGATGACCAGGACCACGATGATGACGAGGAACGGCACGGCGTCGGGCACGCCGGGCCGGTGCTGGGCCTCGAGGAGGTCGGTGCTCCAGTGCTGCGCCAGGGACTGCGCGACGCCCAGGAAGACGCCGCCGACCAGCGCCAGCGGGTAGGACTTGAAGCCGCCCAGCAGCGCCGTGGCGAGGCCGCCGATGATGAGGATGCTGAAGGGGATCGGCGAGAGGAAGCCGGCGGTGGTGGCCGGCATCAGGCCGCCTGCGACCGCGGCCAGCCCGCCGCCGACCGCCCAGGTGACGCTGGCGAGCACGTCGGGCGACCAGCCGAGCGCCGATGCGGCGCGGGCGTTCTCGGCGGCCGCGGAGATCGCGTAGCCGAAACGGGTGCGGACGCTGGTCACGGTGAGCAGCAGGGCCATCGCGGCGGCGATCGCGACGAGGTAGAAGCCGTAGCGGCCCACGACGATGTCGCCGGGAGGTGCAGCGGCTCGGTCGGGACCGGTGACTGGGCGATCACCTGCTTGGCGCCGAACTTCAGCACCACCGCCTGCGACAGCACGGTCAGGACGCCGAGGGTCGCGATCACGCGCGCCAGCGGGCTGGCCGTGCGCAGCGGCCGCATCACCAGCCAGTGCACCGCCACGCCGAGCACGGCGCAGCAGACGATCGCGGCACCCCAGGAGACGAAGGTGCCGTGCCCGTCGAGCACCTGGAACCGGTAGGTGAGGTAGGCGCCGACCAGGGCGAAGCCGGACTGGGCGAAGTTGATGACGCCCGAGCCGCGGTAGATGACGACGAGGCCGAGGCCGAGCAGGGCGTAGATGCCGCCGGTCCCGAGGCCGAGCAGCGCGAAGCGGAAGAGGTCGTTCATGGGTCAGGAATCACCCGCGAGGTAGTGGGCGGCGATGCCGTCGGCACCCTGTCCGCCGGGAGCGCGGAGGACGTCGGCGTCATCGGACATCACGATCCGGCCGCGGCGCAGCACGTGCACCCGGTCCGCGATCGCGAGCGCCTGGCGGACGTGCTGCTCCACGAGGATCACCGCGACGCCCTGGTCGGCGGCGGCGCGTACGGCGCTCAGCAGCCGCTCCACGACCAGGGGCGCCAGGCCGAGGGAGAGCTCGTCGGCGAGCAGCACCCGGGGCTCGGAGGCAAGCACCCGGCCGAGGGCGAGCATCTGCTGCTGGCCGCCGGAGAGCAGCCCGACCCGCTTGCCGAGGTGCTCCTCGAGCTCGGGGAAGAACTCCAGCGCCTTCTCGGGCCGGCCCCGACCCAGCTTGAGGTTCTGCCAGCCGTTGAGCTGCATGAAGACACAGCGCTCCTCGGTGAGGAGGCCCAGCCCGGCGCGGGCGCGCTGGTGCAGCCGGCGCCGCCGGTCGTCGCCGTGGAAGGAGACCGTCCCGGAGATCGGCGCGACCTCGCCGGCCAGGGTGAGCAGCGTCGTGCGTCTTGCCGGCGCCGTTGGCACCCAGCAGGGCCACCACCTCGCCGGCCCGGACCTCGAGGTCGACGTCGTGGATCGCCGGCGTGCCGCCGTAGCCGGCGGTCAGGCCACGGGCCTCCACGACGACCTCGCCTCCCCGGGCCGCGACCGGCCCGGGGATCTCTGTCGTCGTCATCGGCAGATCAGGACGCCGGCACGAGAGCGAGCCGCATGTCCTTGGTCTCCGTGCCGTCCTGGACCAGCTTGCCGTCCTTGATCTCGAAGGTCAGCTCGGAGTAGTTGAAGACCCGGTTCAGCCCCGGCGCCGGGAAGTCCTCGGCGAAGCTGAACGGCGGCGCGAACCCGTCCGTGTCGACCGCGGTCGTCGCGTCGAGCGTCGCCTTGATGCCGGCGGCGCTGAAGTCGTCGTTGTTCTTCACCAGGGACAGGAGCGTCCGGTAGCCGACCCACGTGTTGGAGAAGTAGAGCGCGGACCAGCCGCCGTTCTCCTCGTCCGCGAGGTCGCCGACGTACTTCTTGGCCTCGTCCCAGATCGGGTCGCCGTCGTCGGGGAAGTTCGAGAGGGACTTCGCGCCCTCGACGGACTCGCCCCCGTTGCGGGCCACGGCGTCGGTCAGACCGCCGGGGACGACGTAGTAGGTGGTCTCGCTGCCGAGCTGGGCGCCCGCGGCCGCGATGCCGAGGAACTGCTGCGGGCCGGTGCCGACCACGGCGCAGTCGTAGTCGCTGGCCTCCTGCGCGATGGCGCTGTAGTCGGTGGTCGTCGGCGGCACCTTGATCAGCGTGGAAGGCTCCGCGCCCGCGTTGGTCAGGGCCAGGTCGACCAGCTGGCTGATGCTGCCCGCCGAGGGCAGGTCGAAGTTGACCGACGCGACCTTGTCGCAGCCGTCCTCCGCCGCCATCTGGCCGAGCCCGGCCAGGCCGAGCACGCCGGAGGTGATCGGGTAGCTGTCCTCGCTGGACAGCTCGGCCGCGGAGATGCCGGGCGGCGCGAACCAGGGGATGCCGGCCGCCTCGAGGATCGGCATGACCGCGTCGCCGTTGGCGGTGAAGCCGCCGACCATCGCGGAGACGCCCTCGTCGACCGCCTGCCGCGCGCACTCGGCCGCGGCGTTGGGGTCGGCGTTGTCGTTGCAGGTGATGAGCTTGAGCTCGTGGCCGCCGAGCCCGCCGTCGTTGTTGATCTGGACGACGGCACCCTGGGCGATGTCGAGGACCGCCTTGGCGTTGAAGGTGTCGGTGTCGTAGGTCGACATCGTCATGACCGTGATCGGGTCACCGGTGAACTTCACGCTCGGGTCCTGGGTCGGCCTCCCCGATGAGCTGCCGTCCTTCTTGTCGTCGTCCCCTCCACCGCAGGCCGCCAGGCCCAGCAGCAGGGCCACGGCGCTCGCAGCAGCGATTGCTCGGGTGCGTGTCCGCACAACAGTCATCGGTTCCCTCTCCCCAAAGCGGTTGCTTCCCCTCGGAGCACCCGCGCCGCGTGAGCGGCACGTGTGATCGCCGACACTCTGCCAACTAGAACGTGTTCTCGTCTATGGCTCGCTCGGATGGTTGGCCGAATCGTCACCTGTGGGCGGGCCCGGGCACCGTGTGGAACGCCGATTGACGGGTGCTGGGCGATGTTCCCTAGGCTGGACCGGTCGCGATCAGCGTTCGCGGCGTTTCGTCTCGGGATCTCGGGCAGGTGATCGTGGTCGGCTGGTTCAGGCGGGTGCGCCCGCGCGCTCTGCGTCGTACGCCGAGCGAGGTGGCGGCCCTCGCGCTCGCCCCCGCGCCGGAGTGCCGCCGGCCGCTGGCCGGCCTCACCACCGCCCAGCTGTGCTCGCTGTGGCGCAAGAGCCGGTCCGGCCTGCACGCCGCGCCCACTCCCGCCGACCGGGCCCGGATCGCCGCCGCCCGCGGCGTCCTCCTCGACGAGCTGGAGCACCGCGAGCCCGAGGTGATGGCCGACTGGCTGCAGTCGGGTGCCCAGGAGCCAGAGGGCCCGTCGGCCTACCTCGTGCGCTGACCGCGACCAGGGAGGGCGCCGGCCCGCCCGAGCCGCCCCGCCCGAGGGGTGGGGGTGGGTACCGTCAGGCCATGAGCGACGACGCCGAGGCTGCCCGCGAACGGCTCCTCCACGAGGAGCTGGACCGCCAGGACGGCGATCCGCTGCGTGGATCGCGCACCAGCGGCTTCTGGGCCGCGACCGTCGGGCTGGGCGTCGTGCTGCTGCTGCTCATCATCTTCATCGCACAGAACACCCGACAGACCACCGTGTCGTTCCTGGCCTGGGACGGCCGGGTCCCGGTGTCCGTCGCGTTGTTGATCGCGGCCCTGGCAGGGCTGTGCCTGGCCCTGCTGGCTGGACTACTGCGGATCCTGCAGCTGCGGCGCCGCGTGCGTCGCAACCGGTCGTAGGACAACACCCTCCAGCTCGACGACGAGCTGACGGACGTAGCCCGCGAAGCCGCCCGGCGTGCGGCCGATGGTGCGGCCCGAGGTGCGCACGGTCGGCCCACCCAGCGGTCCAGGTGCAGCCGGCCTGACGCGCGGCGCGCACGAACCCGACGTCCTCGTGCTCGGTGACGGGCGGGAAGCCTCCGGCTGCGAGAAAGGTGGCCGCGGTGAAGCCGAGGTTGGCGCCGTGGACGTGCACCCGGTCGGGGTGGCGGTGTCGTGCCCACCACTCACGCAGCACGGAGCGCGGAGATGCTCGCGGGGTCCGGGTGCACGGAACCGACCCGGAGGCCGACTCCCGCGCCTCGCGGCGCGGTGCTGGTGCCTCCAGCCAGTTCGGCGGTGACAGTCGAGTCGGCATCGGTCATCGCGATCCAGGCTCGCGGTCCGGACGGCGTGCCCGAGGTGGCCAGCACGTGTCGCACGCCGGCGTCGCGCGCCCGCCCGACCGAGCGCGCACCGGAGGAGGAGGACGTCGGCGCCGTGCTGGCGGGCGACCTCGGCCGTCGAGGTCGGTGCAGCTGTCGGCGACGACGGTGACGGTCGCCGGCACTCCGTGGTCTCGTGGAGACGGACGGCGGCAGCGGCGGACCGACGTGAGGCACCGCCCGATCAGCGCGGCCTCGTTGTGCGCGGGGATGACGACGTGCACCGCGGCAACGGCTCCGGGACGCGTCATGCGTCGACGTCCGGCCAGGCCGCGTCGGCGCACAGCACGAGCGCTTCGAAGTCCCGCTCGGCGTAGCGGCCCTGCACCGGCCGAGACGCGTGCCTTCTCGAAAGGACGGCGTGCACCTGCTCGCCGTTCAGCGGCCAGCCCACGACGCGGGTGGCGCCAGTGACAGAGCAGGACGACGCCGTCCGGAGTGAGCGACTCGCGGATGCGCTCGACCAGGTCGTCGAGGCCCGCGGGCTCAGGAAGTAGCCGACCTCGGAGACCACGATCAGGTCGAAGAGGCCGCTCGGGCCAGTCGGCCGGCAGCTGCGCGACGCGCACCTCCACGTGGCTCGTGGAGGAGTCAGCCTCGAGCCGCTGGCGCGCCGACGCGACCGCCGAGGGGCTGGAGTCGAGTGCGAGCAGGGCGTCGCAGTGCGGCGCCAGGTCGTGCGGTCAAGCGCTCCGACGGAGCAGCCGATCTCCAGGCCCCGGGTGAACCGGTCGCGCGGCAGCATCGCGAGGCTGAGCGCGCGTTTGCGTCGTTCGTAGCGCCGCTCGTCGACGCCCCACGGGTCGGGCTCGGCGCGGTGCAGCCGGTCGAGGGAGTCGTCCGGGGTGCTCCT
This sequence comes from uncultured Actinomycetota bacterium, assembly GCA_963793315.1. Classification (GTDB taxonomy): domain Bacteria; phylum Actinomycetota; class Actinomycetes; order Propionibacteriales; family Nocardioidaceae; genus Nocardioides. The sequence goes on from CAWBZR010000015.1 coordinate 118,137, forward strand.
GCAGGATGAACCGCTCCCGGGGGCCGGTGAAGTGCGCGAGGAGGTGCGGACCGGAGCAGCGCTTCGTCGCCGGGCGCGTCGGACAGCGGCTCGGTCTGGCTGCGGTGGCGGGTCAGGGCGCGCCGGCGCCGCGCCGTGGCGGCCACGGTCAGAGTACAGCTGCGCAGCGTCTGCCCAGGGCGCTTCGCGCTGGGCCGGCCCAGTGCCACCACCAGATCGGGTACTCCCACAGCGTCGCGCCGGTGCGGTGCGCGGCGGTCGCCGCTGCGCGGCCTGCCGCGTCGTGGTCGGGGTGCCCGTCGTGGCGCCAAGGGGCGACGATGAGGGTCCGGCGGCCGTCCTTGACCATGCGAACGAGAAGTCGACCAGCCTCTGCTCGTGCTCGGCGAGGCGTCCGTCCTCGACGTTCGAGCAGTGTGAGTCCGGCGCCGGGCGCCAGGTCGCCCAGGGCCGACCGCACCTCGTCCTCGCGCAGCCGGCGAGGTCCTCGGGTCGGTGGGTGGTCGAGTCCGGGTGGCTGTGCTCGCCGGCCGTGCAGACGAACAGGTGCACGTCGAGGTCGGCCGCGGCGGCGGTCGCCATCAGACCACCGGCACCCAAGGTCTCGTCGTCGGGGTGGGCGGCCACGACCAGGACGTGGTCGAAACCATCCAGCCCGCCGGACGGGACGCGCTCCCACTCCGGCCGCTCCGCCCACGCGCTGGCCGGCGTGCCCGGTCCGTCGTGGCTGAACGGCCTCACCATGACTGGTCCGGCGCTGCGTGCACGGCTCTGCCCAGCGCGGCGGCGTCGCGCTCCGCGTGGTGCTGGCGCACGTAGACGCGCAGGTCGGAGACGCGGGTGGCGTGCTCGGCCTCGAAGGCCAGCGGAGCGGGTCCGAGGGCGTGGTCGGCGACGCGGATGGTCGTCCTCGACCGCGTCGGCCACGACCTGTCGGACCCGCAGGGCCAGCAGTGCGCCGACTCTGCCCTTCGGCACGGCCGCGGTCGATCTCGTCTGCGGACTCCAGCAGCACGGCTCGGGCGGCGTGCAGCGCGCGTCGACCGTGCCGAGGTGGGCCCAGCCGATCTGGTCCGGCTCCCGCTCGGCGGCCTGTCGGCGCAGCCGCCGGGCGATGCCGACCGCGCCGCCGTACCAGACGGCGGCGACGCCGATGCCGCCCCAGGCGAAGCCGTCGCGCTCGGAGGTACCAGCCCGGAGCGCCGACCAGTGTCGCGTCGGCCGACCGGTAGGACGTCGGCGTGCTGCGGACGCTCGCTCAGGCCGTGGGAGACCCAGGTCCCCGGCTGAGCCTGGACGGTGACCCCGGTTGACGCAGCGAGACCGCGAACAGGCCGCGCTGGTCCTCGTCGATCCATGCGGTGACCAGGGCGTGGTCGACCACCTCGGCCAGCGAGCACCAGGGCTTGTCGCCGTCCAAGTCCGCCAGGCGTTCGGCCGCTGCCGCGGCGTCACGACGCTCCGGGTCGGCCGCGGCCGCGCAGGCAGCCGCTCGCTGCCGCCCTCGGCGGCGTACACGCCCCAGTGAGCGCGCGAGAGCGTCGTCGCCGAGGTCGGGGTGGCCGGCCTCGGCCAGTATCGCCAGGGCGTCGAGGTGCGGTTCGGCCACCCGCGCGACGGTCAGATCGATCGCCCCGAGACTGGCCAGGGCGGACCATCGGTCACGGGTCCTGCCCACACCCGGTGCCGGAAGTTCGGCGCCCAGCTCCCGGGCCAGCGCCACCGCGCTGTCGAACATCGCCGGCAGCGGCCCGGCGCGGCGGGCGAGCGCGGCGAAGTAGTCATGACCGCCCGCCTCGGCGCAGTCGCAGCCGAACGCCGTTCGGCACGTGCGTCTCCGCATCCTGGACAGCCACGACTGCGCGGTGCCCGGTGACGCGCTGCGTCATCCAGCCCCCGAAGGGTGAAAGTGGGCAGTGCTGGCTCCGTCCCCCCACGGGGTGAGGTTCCCAGCAGAGCGCACGGGTACCGCGCGCCTCCTACTCAGGAGGCAAGCATGGTTGCGAGCAAGTCGGCCAAGGCCGTGAGGAAGGCCGTCAAGGCGACCGTCGAGAGCGCCGCGGCTCGGGTGGCCGAGCTGGTGTCGGAGCGCGATGCTCCGACTGTGCCCGGGGCACCCGGGCCAGGAACTCCGCCGCTCGGCGAGCCGACGAGGCGCCGCGACCCGTTGCCGCCGAAGCCGGACCAGGCCGCTCCCGAGCGTCGTACGGCCGACGGGTGCCCCGACCGACGTCGACGCGAGGCCGAGGTCGGCAGCAGGGCCGGTTCCTGACCACCGCCCAGGGGGCACGGCTGCGCGACAGCGACCACTCGCTCAAGGCCGGCGAGCGCGGCCCGACGCTGCTGCAGGACCACCACCTGCGGGAGAAGATCACCCACTTCGACCACGAGCGCATCCCGGAGCGGGTCGTCCACGCGCGCGGTGCCGGCGCGCACGGCACCTTCATCGGCTACGGCAACGCGCGGTCGGTCACGAAGGCCGGGTTCCTCGCCAAGGGGGTCGAGACCCCGGTCTTCGTGCGGTTCTCGACCGTGCTGGGCTCACGTGGCTCGGCGGACACCGTGCGCGACACCCGCGGGTTCGCCACGAAGTTCTACACCGACGAGGGCACCTTCGACCTGGTCGGCAACAACATCCCGGTCTTCTTCATCCAGGACGGCATCAAGTTCCCCGACGTCATCCACGCCGGGAAGCCGCACCCGGACCGGGAGATCCCACAGGCCCAGAGCGCCCATGACACGTTCTGGGACTTCGTGTCACTGCACACCGAAGCCCAGCACCACACGATCTGGAACATGTCCGACCGTGGCATCCCGCGGTCCTACCGGATGATGGAGGGATTCGGCGTCCACACCTTCCGCTGCGTCAACAACGCCGGCGAGACGTCGCTGGTCAAGTTCCACTGGAAGCCGGTCCTGGGCGTGCACTCGCTGACCTGGGAGGAGGCCCAGCTGCTGGCCGGCACCGACCCGGACTTCCACCGCCGCGACCTCGCCGACGCCATCGAGGCGGGTGCCTACCCGCAGTGGGAGCTGGGGGTGCAGGTCTTCCCGGACACCCCGGAGCGAGATGTTCGAGGGCATCGACCTGCTGGACCCCACGAAGCTGGTGCCCGAGGAGCTCGCGCCGGTGCAGGCGATCGGGCTGCTCACGCTCACCGCCAACCCGACCAACTACTTCGCCGAGACCGAGCAGGTGGCCTTCCACGTCGGCAACCTGGTGCCGGGCATCGACGTCACGAACGACCCGCTGCTGCAGGCCCGGCTGTTCTCCTACGTCGACACCCAGCTGACCCGGCTGGGAGGGCCGAACTTCACCCAGCTCCCGATCAACCGGCCGCACGCACCGGTCAACGACATGCTGCGCGACGGCTTCCACCAGCACGCGGTCCACGGTGGGGTGGCGCCCTACAAGCCGAACTCGCTCGACGGCGGCTGCCCGTTCTTCGCCGGCGGCGCTCGCGACGGCGCCTTCGTCGACGTGCCGGCCGTCGTCGCCGAGTCCGTGAAGACCCGCGAGGCGCCGGCGTCGTACGACGACCACTTCAGCCAGGCGCGGCAGTTCTGGCTCAGCATGACGCCGCCGGAGAAGGAGCACATCGTCGCGGCGTACACGTTCGAGCTCGCCAAGTGCTTCGAGCAGGCGATCAAGGAGCGCCAGCTGCTGGCGCTGGCCAACATCGACCCGGAGCTGTGCGCGCAGGTCGCTGCTCGGGCTGGGGCTTCCGGCGCCCGACCCGACCGAGCCGCTGGCCGACGTCGGCCCGAGCCCGGCGTTGTCGCAGCTCGGCCGCACCGGCTGGCCGGGCGAGGGTCGCGTGGTCGGGATCATGGTCGACCCGGACGGGCGACCTGGCAGGCCTCGACGCAGTCCGCGGGGCCGCGACGCGGCCGGCATGGTGCCCCTGGTCGTCGCGCCGCACGGCGGGAAGTCTGGCGGGCGGCACCACGGTCCAGCGCACCTTCGCGGCGACGCGGTCGGTCGAGTTCGACGCCATCCTCTGGCCGGGTGCCCACGCCGGCGGCCGACGCGCTGGCCGCCCGGGACAGCAAGGCGGCGCGGGGACGGCGGCCGGGCTGGACCCGCGGGTGGTGCTGCTGGTCAGGAGTGCTTCCGCCACGCCAAGGCGATCGGCGCCTGGGGTGACGGCACGCGCTGCCCTCGAGCAGGCGGGCATACGGGCCACGCCGGCGTCTTCACCGGTGGCGATCCGACGGCCGTCTTCGCCGAGGCCGAGGCCGCCCTCGGGGCCCATCGCGTCATGGGAGCGGTTCGGCACTTCCTGACAACACCCGGCAGCGGCCTCCTGCGCCGGCGACGCGCCGGCGGGAGTTTGCGCCAGACATTGATGAATGTAAATATCGATGCATGTCGAAGTCCCTGCTCGAGCTCACGCCGGTCGAGACGGTCGCCTGCTGCGCGCCGCTGACCAAGGAGCCGCTGGCCGCGGACGCAGCGGAGCGGATCGCGCCCCTGCTCAAGGCTCTGGCCGATCCCGTGCGGCTGCGGCTGCTCTCGCTCGTCGCCTCGCACGCCGACGGCGAGGCGTGCGTCTGCGACCTCAACGACGCCTTCGACCTCTCCCAGCCCACGATCAGCCACCACCTCAAGGTGCTGCACGAGTCCGGGCTGCTCGACCGGAGCAAGCGGGGCGTCTGGGTCTACTACCGCGTCCAGCCCGAAGCCCTCGCCGACCTGGGCGCGCTCATCGGCGGCGTCGCGGGGTGAGCCCCGCGCGCAGGGTGGCCGCGGAGACGGTCGGCACGTTGTTCCTGGTCATGGCCGTGGTCGGCTCGGGCATCGCGGCCCAGCGGCTCTCGCCGGGCGACGTCGGCCTCCAACTGCTGGAGAACAGCCTGGTCACCGGGGCTGCCCTGGTCGCGCTGATCCTGGCGCTCCAGCCGGTCTCGGCCAGCTTCAACCCCGTCGTCACCGCCATCGAGCGGGTGCTCGGCCTGATCACGACCCGCGATGCGGTGCTGTCCGTCGCCGGTCAGGTGCTCGGCGGGCTGGTCGGCTGCGTGCTCGCCAACCTGATGTTCGAGCTCGACGCCGTCTCGGTGTCGGGCCACCACCGCGCGTCCTCGGGCACGCTGCTCGCCGAGGTCGTCGCCACCGCGGGGCTGGTCGTCATCGTGTTCGGCAGCATCCGCGCCGGCCGCCACGACACCGTCGCCTACGCGGTCGGCGGCTACATCACCGCGGCGTACTGGTTCACCAGCTCCACCAGCTTCGCCAACCCCGCGGTGACCCTGGCCCGCACCGTCTCCGACTCGTTCGCCGGCATCGCGCCGTCCTCGGCCCCGGCCTTCGTGCTGATGCAGGTCGTCGGCGGAGCGGTCGGCCTGGGCCTCGTCCTGATCCTCCACCCGACCCGGAAGGCCACGCCGTGACTGACCGCCCCACCGTCCTCTTCGTCTGCGTCCACAACGCCGGCCGCTCCCAGATGGCGGCGGGCTACCTCCAGCACCTTGCCGGTGACCGCATCGAGGTCCTGTCCGCCGGCTCCCAGCCCGCAGACCAGGTCAACTCCGCGGCGGTCGAGGCGATGGCGGAGGAGGGCATCGACATCCGGGCCGAGCAGCCCAAGCTGCTGACCGACTCCGCCGTGCAGACCGCGGACGTGGTGATCACCATGGGCTGCGGCGACGAGTGCCCGTTCTACCCGGGCAAGCGCTATGAAGACTGGGTCCTCGACGACCCGGCCGGCCAGGGCCTTGACGCCGTCCGGCCGATCCGCGACGAGATCCGCACCCGCGTCGAGGCGCTTATCGCCAGCCTCTGACGGCCGCCTGGGGAGGGCCGGCTGCGCAGGGCCGCTGTGTGGACGCCCCTGCTCGAGCGCGACCCCGGGAATGCTCCGCGACCGAAGCGTGGTTCACCGAGCACGTCCAACACACCCGAAGGAGAGCTCGCTGTGGCACGCGTCGTGATCATCGGTGCCGGACCTGGGCTGGGTCTGGGCATTGCCAGGAGGTTCGCGGACGAGGGTCTGGATGTGACGCTCGTGGCCAGACGACGGGCGACGCTCGATCTCCTGGTGCAGGAGCTGGAGCCCAGCTCGATCGACGTCCAGGCGGTCGAAGGTGATGCCGGTCGACCGGACGAGCTGCAGCAGCTCCTGACCGATCTGGTGGCGACGAGCGGCGTACCCGACGTCGTCGTCTACAACGCGGCCCACGTTGCGCGCGACCACCCGAGGGAGCTCGACCCGGCTGCGCAGCTGCGGGCCTGGTCGGTCAACGTCCAGGGCGCTCTCGTCGCGGCGTCCGTGGTGCTCCCGGTGATGGCGGACCGAGGCACCGGGACCTTCCTGATCACCGGTGGGATGCCCGAGCCGGTGACCGACTGGTTCAGCCTCTCTGTGGGCAAGGCCGGGCTCCGTGCGGCCGCGACGATGCTCGCCGACTACTACCCGCGCGAGGGCGTCCATGTCGCCACGGTCACCGTCGACGGCCCCATCGCTGCCGGCACCGACTTCGATCCCGACCTCATCGCGGAGGAGTACTGGCGGCTGCACCAGCAGGACCGCGAGCACTGGGAGACGAAGGTGCTCTTCGACGGACGGGCCGGGTCCTGAGGACGCCGCTACCCGTGACCTGAGGAGGCCGAGGTCGCTGCGCGTGAGCTCGCGTCGCAGGTCCGCGTCGCGTACGCCGAGCGGGCCGTCGCGGTCGGCGGCGAACAGCACCGCCTCGCGGATCGTCGCGTCGAGCTCGGCGCCCGCATGACCGGCCCGTCGCTGCCGCGGTGGTCGGCCACCACGGCAGCTCCTCGGCGGCCTCGACGATCCGGTCGAGGGTCTCGGCCCTCCTCGCCGCACAGCGCGGCGTCACTAGTAGCGCGTCGCAGCTAATTCTTGGTCCTGGCGACGCCCGGGCACGCACTTCGCTGCGTTGGCGAAGCTCGACAGACGACCCGGTATGCCGTCGCTCCGCCGTCTTGCGATGCACGCACCCGGACGCCGCCAGACCACAAGCCTTAGCCGCGACCCGCTACTAGCATGGGGTCCGCGCGATCGAGTGGAGAGGCGGACGCAGGCGGCATGCAGGTTCCCTCACCCATCGAGTACGCACGGGCGACGAGCGTCGATCACGCCATCGCGCTGCTCGAACGGCTCGGGGACGAGGCGCGGATCGTGGCCGGCGGACACAGCCTGCTGCCCATGATGAAGCTGCGGCTGGCCAACCCGGAGTATCTCGTCGACATCAACGACCTGCACGACGAGCTGGGCTACGTCCGGGTCGCCGAGGGCGAGGTGCGGATCGGGGCGATGACCCGGCACCGCGAGCTGCTGGAGAGCGACCCGCTCAACGCGGTGTTCCCGATCTTCCGGGATGCCGAGCGCGTGATCGCAGATGGTCCCGTGCGCAACCGCGGGACTCTCGGCGGCGCTCTGTGCCAGGCCGACCCGTCCGAGGACCTGAGCAGTGTCTGCACCACGCTCGACGCCCGCTGCGTCATCAGGAGCAGCCAGGGCGAGCGGACGGTGTCCATGGGCGACTTCCACCGCGGCCCCTACCAGACCGCGGTCGGCCCGGCCGAGCTGCTGACCGAGGTGCGGATCGCGGTGCGGCCACGCGGCGGCAGTGCCTACGAGAAGGTGGACCGGCGGGCCGGGGACTGGGCCGTCGTGGCGGCCGGTGCCGCGGTCTGGCTCGAGGACGGCCTCATCGCGGATGCCCGGGTCGGGCTCGCGGCGGTGGGCCCCAACACCACCGGCATCCCCGAGATCTCGAGCGCCCTGCGAGGGCGGGTGCCGGACGACGAGGCGTGGGTGGTCGCGGGGGAGATCGCGGCCCGCAGCTGCACGCCAGTCACCGACGGCCGTGGCAGCGAGGACTACAAGCGCCACCTCGCCGACGAGCTCACCCGACGCACGCTGCGGACAGCCGCCGGACGGGCAGCAGGGCGAGCAGCAGAGCTGGTCGCGGGATGAGGGTCTCCATCACCGTCAACGACGAGCTGTTCACCCGCGAGGTGGAGGCGCGGCTGCTGCTGGTGCACTTCCTGCGCGACGAGCTCGGCCTCACCGGCACCCACTGGGGTTGCGACACCTCCAACTGCGGCGCCTGCGTGATCCTCTACGACGGCGAGCCGGTCAAGTCGTGCACGGTGCTGGCCGCGATGGCGGACGGCCATGCCGTGCGCACCGTCGAGGACCTCGAGCGGGACGACGTGCTCGACCCGGTGCAGCAGGGGTTCATGGAGTGCCACGGCCTCCAGTGCGGCTTCTGCACCCCCGGGATGCTGATGTCCGCCCGCGCGCTGCTCGACCAGAACCCGCACCCCACGGGCCAGGAGATCAGGGAGGCCATCTCCGGCCAGATCTGCCGCTGCACCGGCTACGCCAGCATCGTGAAGTCGGTCCAGTGGGCGGCCGAGCACCCCCGCACAGAGCCGTCATGACCGAGGTGATCGCGCCGGTCGAGACCCGGGGCCACGGCCGGATGCTCCGCAAGGAGGACCGGCGGTTCGTCCGTGGCAAGGGTCGCTACTGCGACGACATCCAGCTGCCGGGGATGCTGCACCTCGCCGTGCTCCGCTCGCCGGTGGCGCACGCCCGTCTGGTCAGCATCGACACCACCGGTGCCGAGGCGCACCCGAAGGTCAAGGCCGTCGTCACCGGCGCGATGCTCGCCGAACGCGGCCTCGCCTGGATGCCGACCCTCTCGGGCGACGTCCAGTCGGTGCTGGCGACCGACAAGGTCCGGTTCCAGGGCCAGGAGGTCGCCTTCGTCGTGGCCGAGGACCGCTACTCCGCGCGCGACGCGCTCGAGCTGATCGACGTCGACTACGACGTCCTCGAGCCCGTCGTCGACGTACGTCGCGCGCTCGACGTCCGACGCGCCGCTGATCCGCGACGACGTCGAGGGCAAGACCGACAACCACTGCTTCGACTGGGAGACCGGCGACGCGGCCGAGACGGCGGCGGTCTTCGCCCGCGCCGAGGTCACGATCGAGCAGGAGATGGTCTTCCCGCGGGTGCACCCGGCGCCGCTGGAGACCTGCGGCGCGGTGGCCGACTACGACCGCATCGAGGAAAGGCTCACCCTCACCTGCACGACGCAGGCACCGCACCTGCACCGCACGCTCTACGCCGACTACACCGGCATCCCCGAGCACCGCATCCGGATCGTCGCACCCGACATCGGCGGCGGCTTCGGCAACAAGGTCCCGATCTACCCGGGCTACGTCTGCGCCATCGTCGGCTCGATGATCACCGGCCGGCCGGTGAAGTGGGCCGAGGACCGCACCGAGAACCTCACCGCCAGCGGCTTCGCCCGCGACTACGTCATGAAGGGCGAGATCGCCGCGACACAGGACGGCCGGATCCTCGCGGTCCGCAGCCATGTCCTGGCCGACCACGGCGCGTTCAACGGCACCGCGGCGCCGATGAAGTTCCCCGGCGGCTTCTTCGGCGTCTTCACCGGCAGCTACGACCTCGAGGCGGCCTACTGCTCGATGACCGCCGTCCACACCAACAAGGCGCCAGGCGGTGTCGCCTACGCCTGCTCGTTCCGGATCGCGGAGGCGGTCTACCTCGTCGAGCGGCTGGTCGACCTGCTCGCCGACGAGCTCGGCGTCGACCCGGTCGCGCTGCGGCTGCAGAACTTCCTGCGTCCCGAGCAGTTCCCCTACACCAGCCGCACCGGCTGGATCTACGACTCGGGCGACTACGAGGCCACGATGCGCGAGGCGCTGCGGATCGCGGGCTACGACGAGCTCCGTCGCGAGCAGGCCGAGCGGCGCGAGCGGGCCGGAGAGCCGGGGCAGAGCCTGATGGGGATCGGTGTCTCCTTCTTCACCGAGGCCGTGGGCGCCGGGCCGCGGGACACCATGGACATGGCGGGCCTCGCGATGGCCGACGGCTGCGAGGTCCGGATCCACCCCAGCGGCAAGGCGGTCGTCCGGCTGTCGGTGACCACCCAGGGCCAGGGCCACGAGACGACGTTCGCCCAGATCGTCGCCGAGGAGATCGGCATCCACCCCGACGACATCGACGTCGTCCAGGGCGACACCGACACCACGCCGTACGGCCTCGGCACCTACGGCAGCCGCTCCACGCCCGTCTCCGGAGCGGCAGCGGTGCTGGCCACCCGCAAGATCCGCGACAAGGCCCGGCTCATCGCCGCCCACATGCTCGAGGTCGCGCCCGAGGACCTCGACTGGGAGAAGGGCACGTTCAGCGTCCGCGGCGTGCCCGGCGCCGAGGTGACGATCCAGGACGTCGCCCGCCGCGCGCACGGCCCGGACGGTCTGCCCGCCGGGATGGAGGGCGCGCTGGAGGCGCAGATCTCCTACAGCCCGAGCAACCTCACCTACCCCTTCGGCGCCTACATCTGCGTGGTCGACGTCGACCCCGGCACGGCCGCGGTGAAGGTCCGCCGGTTCGTCGCCGTCGACGACTGCGGCACCCGCATCAACGAGATGATCGTCGAGGGGCAGATCCAGGGCGGGCTCGCCGACGGCGTCGGCATCGCGCTCATGCAGATCGTGTCGTTCGACAGCGACGGCAACTGCCTCAACGCCTCCCTCATGGACTACCTGATCCCGACCGCGCTGGAGGTCCCCGACTGGGAGAACGGCACGACCGTGACGCCGTCGCCGCACCACCCGATCGGCGCCAAGGGCGTCGGTGAGTCGGCCACCGTCGGCTCGCCGCCGGCGGTCGTGAACGCCGTCATCGACGCGCTCGAGCCCTACGGCGTCCGGCACGTCGACATGCCGCTGACGCCGTCCCGGGTCTGGGAGGCGATGCGAGGCAACGGGGAGCCTCCCTACTGATGACGGTCACCGGGGCCAACCGGGCGCTGCTCGACCAGCTGCGGCTAGGTTCGGCTACGCCATGACCCCGACCCAGCTGCGTGCGTTCGCGACCGTGGTGCGGCTCGGCTCGGTCAAGGCCGCCGCCGCGGACATCGGGGTCACCGAGGCCGCGGTGTCGCTGCACGTGGGCCAGCTCCGCAAGGAGCTCGGCGACCAGCTCTTCAACCGCACCGCCTCGGGGCTCGGCGTTCACCCCGGGTGGGCTGCGCCTGGCCAGCCGGGCGGTCGAGATGCTCGGGCTCCAGGACCGCACGGTGCTCGAGGTGCGCGAGGCCGGCGCCGGCCGCCGGATGCTCCGGCTCGGCACCTCCGCGCTGTTCGCCGAGTACGCCGCCCCCGGGCTGATCAGCCTCTTCGCCGAGCGCGCCAAGGACCTCGACGTCGAGCTCAGCGTGCACCCGACCGCGGCAGTTCGAGCAGCTGCTGGTCACCCGCACCGTCGACGCCACGATCGGCCCACGACCGGCCCGCTCCGACTCCTCGATCGCCAGCACGCCGTTCCTCAACTACGAGGTGATCGCCGTCGCGGCGCCCGACCACCGCTTCGTCCAGCACGAGCCGAGCATGCAGATGCTCCGCGACGAGACGTGGCTGCTCGGCCCGTCCGCGGCCGAGGAGTCCGGCGTCGTGCCGAGCGTGATCCGACGGCTCGGCGTACCCGAGGAGCAGCAGCAGATCTTCCAGAGCCACGCGGCCGCCCTCGACGAGACCAAGCGCGGCCGCGGCCTCAGCCTGACGCTGTCGTTCACCGTCGCCGCCGACCTGGCCGCCAAGAGCCTGGCCCGCATCGCCGGACCGAACCTCAGGGCGCAGGGCTCCTGGAGCATCTCCACCCTGCCCGGCCAGCAGGCCACGCCGTCGGCCGAGGAGATGACCCGCTTCGTCACCACCCCCCGCGCGATCCAGTCGATGCTGCGCGGCCGGGCCGTCGCCCACGGCCGGTTCCACCCGGCCGTCCACGTCACCCTCTGGAGCTGACCGGGCGGTCGGACCCGAGTTCGGGTGGGTCGGCGCGGGCGGGGCCCACCTAAGCACTTGCTTGATTCGCTGTTGTCGGGCGGTCGGCCCCGGGGTGAGAGTGCCTGAATCGTCGGAGGATCATCGGCTCGAGAGGGGACTCAGGTGGCTGAGGAGTCTGGTCGCGCGGGCAATCCACGCATGGCCGAGCTGTTCAAGGACGCGCCCAAGACCGGCAAGAGCCCGACCGTCTTCGCCTTCCCGCAGCTCGTCGACTACCTCGGGGTCGCCGGCCAGCCGGTGCAGGGGCCGTGGCCGCCGCACCAGGAGCCGCGTCCCGACCCGACCGACATCGAGGGCACGCCGGTCGCGATCCCGGACCCCGCGAGCCGGCCCGCGCCCGCCGCCCACTGCCGGATGCCGACTCGGACTCCGCGCCCGGGCTGCCCGACGTGAGGCCCTGACATGTATCCGTCCCGCTTCCGCTACGAGGCGCCGCGCAGCATCGAGGAGGCCATCGCGCTCCTCAAGGAGGGCGGCGGCGAGGCCAAGGTCCTGGCCGGCGGCCAGAGCCTGGTCCCGCTGATGAAGCTGCGCTTCGCCAGCCCCGAGCTGCTCGTCGACATCAACAACCTGCCCGGCCTCGACCACCACCAGCAGGACCCCGACGGCAGCCTCCGGATCGGCGCGCTCTGCCGGCACGCGACCCTGGAGCGCTCCGCGCTGCTCCCGGCCACGCAGCCCACCATGGCGGCCGCGGCCCCGCTGATCGCGGACCCGATCGTGCGCACCCGCGGCACCCTGGTCGGCTCGCTCTGCCACGCCGACCCCCAGGGCGACTGGGCCAGCGTCGTCACCGCCCTCGGCGGCCACGTCGTCGCCCAGGGCGCCGGCGGCAGGCGCACCATCAAGATGACCGACTTCGTCACCGGGCCGTTCCAGAACACCCTGGACTACGACGAGATCGCGGTCGAGGCCGTGATCCCGGCCGCCCAGGGCACCCTGGCCGGCGGCTACCTCAAGCTCGAGCGCCGGGTCGGCGACTTCGCCACCGCGGGGGTCGCCGTCTCGGTCGACCTCGTCGGTGGCCGGGTGGCCGCGGCGGGCATCGGCCTCACCGGCGTCGGCAGCTCGACCATCGAGGCGCGCGAGGCCGCCGACTCGCTCGTCGGCGGTTCCCTCGACGAGGCGACGATCGACCCGCGCCGCCGACCTGGCCGCCGCGGCCGCGCAGCCGAACACCGACCACCGCGGCAGCGCCGACTACAAGCGCCACATCGTGCACACGTTCGTCACCCGGATCCTCACCCGGGTCGTCGACGGTCAAGAGAAAGCAGCCTGATGACGAGTCTCTTCGACGAGATCACCGCGGCCGCGCCGGACGACGCGGTGCCGGTGCGCCGGGTCACCATCAGCGTCAACGGCGAGAAGCGCACCGCCGACATCGAGCCCCGGCTGCTGCTCGCGCACCTGCTGCGGCAGGGGCTGAAGCTCACCGGCACCCACACCGGCTGCGACACGACCAGCTGCGGTGCCTGCACGGTGCTGGTCGACGGCGCCCCGGTCAAGAGCTGCACCATGCTCGCCGTCCAGGCCGACGGCCACGAGGTCACGACCGTCGAGGGGCTCGGCACGGCCAGCGAGCTGGACCCGGTCCAGGAGGGGTTCAAGGAGGAGCACGGACTCCAGTGCGGCTTCTGCACGCCGGGGATGATGCTCGCCGCCAAGGCCCTGCTCGCCGAGAACCCCGACCCCACCGAGGACGAGGTGCGGTTCGGGCTGTCGGGCAACCTGTGCCGCTGCACCGGCTACCAGAACATCGTGAAGGCGGTCCTCTGGGCCGCCGCCAAGCAGCGGGGAGAGCTTCCGGCATGACGGCGACGCAGGAGAGCCGGGCGCTCGACGAGATCAAGATCGGCGGGATGGGCGCCAGCCGCAAGCGGGTCGAGGACAACCGGTTCATCCGCGGCAAGGGCAACTACGTCGACGACATCGTGCTGCCCGGGATGCTGCACATGGAGATCCTCCGCAGCCCGCTGGCGCACGCGCGGATCAAGTCCATCGACACCAGCGCCGCCTACGCGATCCCCGGCGTACGCCTGGTGCTCACCGGCGAGATGATGGCGACCCGCAACCTCGCGTGGATGCCGACGCTGTCCTACGACACCCAGGCCGTGCTCGCCACCGACAAGGTGCGGTTCCAGGGCCAGGAGGTCGCCTGCGTCATCGCCGACGACCCCTACCTCGCCAAGGACGGCTGCGAGGCCATCAAGGTCGAGTACGAACCGCTCCCGGTGATCGTGAACCCGACCCAGGCGATCGCCGCGGACGCGCCGATCATCCGCGACGACAAGGAGAACCAGCCCGACAACACCTGCTTCACGTGGGAGGTCGGCGACAAGGAGGCCACCGACCGGGCGTTCGCCGAGGCCGACGTCGTCTCGAAGATGAAGCTGCACTACCCGCGCTCACACCCCTCCCCGATGGAGTGCTGCGCGTCCATCGCCGACTTCAACCGGTCGACGCAGAAGCTGACGGTCTACATGACCAGCCAGGCGCCGCACATCATCCGCGCCGCGGTGGCGCTGGTGGCCGAGCTGCCCGAGCACATGATCCGGATCGTCAGCCCCGACCTCGGCGGCGGCTTCGGCAACAAGGTGCCCGTCTACCCGGGCTACGTGATGTCCATCCTGGCCTCGATCCTCACCGAGCGTCCGGTGAAGTGGATCGAGGACCGCTCGGGCAACCTGATCTCCACCGGCTTCGCGCGCGACGTCTACCTCGACGGTGAGCTGGCCCTGCGCAAGGACGGCCGCATCCTGGGGGTGAGGATGCACACCGACTCCGACCACGGCGCCTTCTTCTCCGACGCGCAGCCGAGCAAGTTCAAGATCGGGCTGATGCACTCGGCGTTCGCGGCCTACGACATCCCGGCGGCGCACCTCACCGCGCGCGGCGTCTACACCAACAAGGCGCCGGGCGGCGTGGCCTACCGCTGCTCCTTCCGCGTCACCGAGGCGATGTTCTTCCAGGAACGCATGGTGCAGGCCGCCGCCGACGACCTCGGGATGGACCAGGCGGAGTTCCGGCGGGCCAACTTCGTCCGCGACGACGACTTCCCGCACCGGACGCCGTTCGGCTTCCTCACCGACTCCGGTCAGTACGCCAAGTGCCTCGACGTCGGCCTCGAGGCGATCGGCTACGCCGACTTCCGCAAGCAGCAGGAGGAGGCGCGCAAGCGCGGCCGGCTGCTCGGCATCGGGATCTCGACGATGACCGAGCCGCTCGGCGCCGGCAACAGCCGCGAGTACGACATCCTCGGCATCAAGATGTTCGACTCCGCCGAGCTGCGGATCCACATGACCGGCAAGGGCCTCCTGCGCACCGGGGCGAAGTCGCAGGGCCAGGGCCACGAGACCACGTGGGCGCAGATCGTCTCCCACGAGCTCGGGATCCCGGCCGAGGACATCGTCGTCGAGGAGGGCGACACCGACACGGCGCCGTTCGGCATGGGCACCTACGCATCGCGCAGCACGCCGGTCGCGGGCGCCGCGGTGGCGATGGTGTCGCGGAAGATCCGGGCGAAGGCGCGCAAGCTCGCCGCGCACCTGCTCGAGGTGTCCGAGGAGGACGTCGAGTGGGAGCTCGGCCGGTTCTACGTGCGCAGCAACCCGGCCCAGGGGGTGAGCATCCAGGAGTGCGCCATGGCGGCGTACAGCAACATGCCCGACGGCATGGAGCCCGGGCTGGAGGGCAACGCCTACTACGACCCGCCGAACCTGACCTGGCCGTTCGCCTGCTACATCGCGACCGTCGAGGTGGACCCGCAGACCGGGGTCTGGGACGTGCTCCGGTTCGTCGCCGTCGACGACTGCGGGGTCCGGATCAACCCGATGGTGGTCGAGGGCCAGATCATGGGCGGTCTGACCGAGGCCTACGCGATGGCGAACATGCAGTTCATCACCTTCGACGCCGACGGCAACTGCATCGGCTCGAACTTCATGGACTACCTGCTGCCCACCGCGTGGGAGACGCCCGGGTGGGAGCTGCACGAGGTCGTCACGCCGTGCCCGCACCACCCGATCGGCGCCAAGGGGATCGGTGAGTGCGCGACGGTCGGGGGGCCTGCCGCGTTCGTCAACGCCGTCATCGACGCGATCGGCAGCGCGCAGGTCCGCAACATCGACATGCCGCTCCTGCCCGACCGGGTCTACGACGCGATCACCCAGCAGCACGACGTCTCCGGGGCGCCGCCGCTCAAGCAGGGCGACTGAGGGACCGCGGCATGGGTGACGAGAGCTGGGAGGTCCTGGAGCGGGCCCGCGAGCTGGCCGACCGGGGTGAGGAGTTCGCGCTCGCCACGATCGTCTGGCGGCAGGCACCGTCCTCGGGCCAGACCGGCGCCCGCGCCCTGATCACCGTGGACGGACAGGTGCACGGGTTCATCGGTGGCGCCTGCGCCGAGCCGGTCGTGATCCGTGAGGCCCAGCGGGTGATCCAGTCCCGCGAGGCCCGGCTGCTGTTCCTCGGCACGACCGACCCCGACGACCCGGCGTCACCGGCCGTGCCGGACGGGATGGTCTACGTCCCGATGTCCTGCCAGAGCGAGGGAGCCCTCCAGGTGTTCGTCGAGCCCGTCACCCCCGTCCTGGACCTGCTCGTGGTCGGCCGCTCGCCGATGGTCCACCTGCTCGTCGAGCTCGCCAACGACCTCGGCTGGAGCGCCCGGGTCGCCGACGTCCCGGGCTGGCCGCCGACGACATCCAGGAGCGGTCGCTCGTCGTCGTGGCGACCCAGGGGCACGGTGACGAGGAGGCGCTCGAGCTGTGCGCCCGGGCGCGGCCGGCGTTCCTCGGGCTGGTGGCCTCGCAGAAGCGGGGGGTCTCGCTGCTGGAGTACCTCGCCGAGCGAGGTGTCCCGCAGGACCTCCTCGACCGGGTGCGCACCCCGGTGGGCCTGGACCTGGGCCACACCTCGCACCGAGAGATCGCGGTGGCCGTCCTCGCCGAGCTGGTGCAGCGGCGAGCGGCCGGCGAGTTCGGCGCCGCCCAGCCCGTCGAGGCCCGGCCCGTCGGTGACACCACCGAGGCGATCGACCCGGTGTGCGGGATGACCGTGACCGTCGACGCGTCCGGCTGGTCGGCCAACACCCACGAGCACCTCCACGACGGCAAGGTCACGACGTACCACTTCTGCTGCGTCGGCTGCCGCGACCGGTTCGCCACCGACCCCGCGCCCTACCTCACCGGTCAGGAGGCTTAGCGAGATGCTGGTCAGCAACGAGTTCGAGGTGTCACAGCCGGTCGACAAGGTCTGGGAGTTCTTCCAGGACGTGCCGGGGGTGGCGGCCTGCCTGCCCGGCGCCGAGCTCACCGACGACCTGGGCGAGGACCACTACGCCGGCCGGGTCAACCTCCGGATGGGTCCGGTCAAGCTCGAGTTCGCCGGCAAGGCGCACGTCGCGGAGCGCGACGAGGACGCCAAGCGGCTGATCCTCGACGCGTCCGGGTCCGACCAGCAGGGCCGCGGCAACGTCGAGATGAAGGTGACCGCGCGGCTCACCGCGGGCTCGGGCGGCGGCACCAAGGTCGCGGTCGACCAGGACCTGCAGATCTCCGGCGCGGCCGCGCAGTATGGCCGCGGGATGATCACCGACGTCAGCTCGGTGCTGATGAAGCAGTTCGCGACCAACATGCAGCAGCGCATCAGCGCCGTCGAGCGGGGCGAGTCCGTCGCGGACATCGGCGCGGGCGACGCGAGCGGCCTGGCGATCGGCCTGCGGGCGGTGCAGCTCGCACTGATGCGCGTCTTCCGGCGGTTCTTCCTGCCCTACGACCCCGCGCAGTTCCCCAGCCGAGGAGGCCTCTGATGCTCTGGTGGATCGGCAACATCGTCCTGCTGGTCGTCGTCGTGCCGGTGCTGGTGGCGCTGCTCAACCGGGTGCTCGCCGCCCTGGAGCGGATCCGCGGCGCGGCCGACGACATCCTGGCCGGCGGCGGTGCCCTGGCCGGCCGAGCTCGACGGCGTACCCGAGGCGCTGACGACGACCGACGCGGTCGTCGCCGACGTGGCCAACGGCGCCGTCCGCTACGCCGGCTCGGTCGGGAAGCTGCTGGGTTGATCGACGTGGTGATCGACATGAGGAGGAACCGCTGATGCCAGCCGCCGCCGTGGTGACGCTGGTCATCGCCACCCTGATCATCGCCGCAGCCGCCCTCGGGCTGCTGCGGGTGATCCTGCACCTGCGAGCCGTCGCCGGGACCCTCGACGGCGTCATCGCCGGCGTGGGTGTCGTGGCCGAGCGCACCGCCCTCGTGCCCGACGGGCTGGCCTCGGTCAACGCCAGCCTCAAGCCGGTCCGCGACTTCTGCGAGTCGATATGAGCGCCGCTGCTGACCACCGGGATCGCGGTGCTCGAGACCGGATCGACCACCGGTTGGAAGGTCGGCTACGTCATCGCGATCGTCGTGGTGCTCGTCGTGGTCGCCCTCGTCGTGCCGATCCTGCTGCTCGCGCACAAGATCGGCGGCCAGGCGTCCGCGATCGACGAGTCGCTGCAGCAGTCGGTGACCAACACCGCCGGGCTGGCGCAGCTGCACACCACCATCGACCACGCCACCGAGATCATCAGCGGGCTCACCCGGGGCCGGAAGCGGCTGGGAGGCTGACCATGGCTGCGCTCGTCACTGTCCTGCTCACCGACACCCAGCGCTCCCTGTGGTGGGGCGCGATCATCGGCGGCTTCGTGGTCGTGCTCGCCGTCGCCGCGCTGCTCACCATCCTGGTGCTGGAGGTGCGCACCATCGACCGGCGTGTGCTCGCGGTCAAGGAGACGCTGAAGCAGGCGCGGACCAACACCGACGACACCGCGCTGATCGCGACCACCGCCAAGGGCGTCGAGGCGGTGCTGGCCGAGGGGCTCGAGCACCACCTCTTCCTCGGCCGGGTCCTCGGCAAGGTGCGGTCATGACCACCCTCGTCGTGCTGTCGGTCGTGGACATCGTGCTGCTCATCGCCGGGCTGGCGTTCTACCTCTTCGTGGTCGGCGGCCAGCTCACCCGGGTCGCCGGCGACCTCGAGGAGTGCGCCGACATCGTCTGGGACATCAAGAAGAACGCCGAGCCGATCGTCGAGGGCGTCTCCAACATCAACCGGGTCGGTGGTGTCGTCGCGGGTGCGCTGCCGCTGCTCTACGGCATGGCCGAGGGCATCGTGGTCGGGGCGACCTACCGAGCCGCCCGCCGGAGCGGCCACCCGCCGCGCCGGCGTCGGGCACCCGGCGGTCCCGGCTGCACGAGATGGTCGGCTACACGCCGTCCTGACCGTCGCTGTCCGCGCTGCCTGCGGCGCCCTCGCGTGACCGGCCGGGCTGCCGGCCGGTGCTGAGGGGCGCGGTCGTCGGCGCCTCGTAGCTGCCGATCCAGTGGTCCTGCCAGGCCTGGTCGAACTGCTGCTCGTTGCAGCTCGGCTGGTAGACCGCGCACAGCTCCTCGACGATCAGCCTGCGGTGCGACTCCAGCCCGCCGGGGATCTCGTAGGTCGCGATGAAGACCTTCCACTTGCTGCCGGCGCGCTCGATCCAGCACGGCGAGCGGGGGTGGCGGAACGGGAACGGCTCGGTCGAGAGGTCCGCGCTGTGGCCGACGTACATGACGGCGTACTGCTGCTTGGCGGGGTCGGGGAGGTAGAGGACCGCGTAGACGCCGGGCATAGCCGGCGCCGTCCAGCCGGCGAGCACCCGCGGCCCCTCGAAGGGGTAGCCCGCCAGCGAGCCGAGCCGGATCACTCCAACCCCAGCTCGTCGAGCTCCTCGGCCTCGGAGATGGCGTCCTCAGCGGTCACCGGCCAGGCCGGCAGCCCGGCGATGGCGGCGGCCTCGGCGAAGAGCAGGCGACCGAGGGCGATCGCCTCCTCGCGGTCGGCTGCCTCGACGACGAGCTGGACGCCGTAGGCCTCGGCGCCGATGCCGGACGCGATGCCCTGGGCCGGGGCGACGGCGTCGGCGAGCTCGACGATCTCCTCGTGGGTCATCGGCCGGTCGCCGGACGCCTGCAGGGTCACGCTCCAGAGCACGGCGTCTCACCTCATCCGGGTCAGGGTGGCGGCGAACTCTTCCAGGCTGGCCAGGTCGTGGCCGGAGAGCAGCTCGTCGACGTACGGCGCGGCGACCATCATGCCGAGCGTCGTCGGCACGAACTCCTTGGCGCTGCCCTTGTGGGGGTTGAGCCAGATGATGCGGTGGCAGAGCCGCGAGAGCCGCTCCATCGCAGCCGACAGCACGTCGGGGTCACCGCGGTCGAGCCCGTCGGAGCAGATCACCACGATGCCGCCGCGGCACATCCCGTGCCGGGCGTGGTCGCGGACGAACCGGTCGAGCGACGTCGCCGATCCGGGTGCCGCCGTCCCAGTCGAGGACCGCCTCGGCCGCCAGGTCGAGGGCCTCGTCGGGGCGGCGCCGGTCGAGCTCGCGGGTGATCCGGGTCAGCCGGGTGCCGAAGCAGAAGACCTCCACCGCGGCTCGACGTGCGGGTCGAGGTGTGGGCGAACTGCACCAGGTGGCGGGAGTAGTCGGCCATCGAGCCCGACACGTCGAGGATGAGCGTCAGGGGCCGGTGCCGGAGCCGCCGCTCGCGACGGAGCAGCTGGGCCGGCTCGCCGTGCAGCCGCAGGGTCTCGCGCACGGTGCGGCGTACGTCGAGGGAGCGGCCCGTGCGGGCCGGCCTGGTCCGGCGCGAGCGGCGCCGCGGGGGAGTGAGCCGCATCGTGCGCAGGATCCGGCGCAGCACGGCCAGCTCCTCGGGCGTGCAGGCGCCGAAGTCCTTGCGCCGCATGGTCCGCGCTCCCGACGCGGCCAGACCCAGCTTGGCCGCGTGCTGCTCGCGCTCCTCGCCCTGCACCTCGGTCTCGGGCACCGCCAGTGCGGCGCGGGCCTCGATGCGCTGGTCGGGCGTGAACCTCTGGCTCGCCGGTGTGTCGGCCGCGTCGTCGAGGAAGTAGCGCGCGAACGCGCGGTGGTAGATCGGCACGTGGTCGCGGCGGCCCACCAGCGTCGTGCGGCCGGCCCAGTAGAGGTCCATCAGGTCGGTGGGGTCGAGGGTGGCCACCGCCTGGGTGTAGGTGAGCACGTCGCCGGAGCCGACGGGGACGCCGTCGTCGCGCAGGGTGCCCGCGAAGTCGGCCAGCATCGCGACGTACTGGTCGCCCGACTCGGCGCGGGGCTCGTCAGGCACCTGAGATGACCCGGTCGAGGTCACCGGCGACGAGCTCGAGGTCGTCGCGGTCCTTGATGACGGCACCCAGGGTGTCGGGCACGGCCTCGTCGTCGAGGCTCTCCGCGCCGAGCACACCCAGGGTGTTGACCCAGTCGATGGTCTCGGCGACGCCCGGCGGCTTGGCGAGGTCCATGCTCGCGCAGCCGGTTGACCGCGGTGACCACTGCGCGCGCCAGCTGCCTCGGACACGCCGGGCGCCCGGACCAGCACGATCTCGACCTCGCGCTCGGGGCTCGGGAAGCCGACCCAGTGGTAGAGGCAGCGCCGCTTGAGGGCGTCGTGCAGCTCGCGGGTGCGGTTGGAGGTGAGGATCACCAGCGGCGGCTGCTCGGCCCGGATCGGCCCGATCTCGGGGATGGTGATCTGGAACTCGCTGAGCAGCTCGAGCAGGAACGCCTCGAACTCGTCGTCGGCGCGGTCCACCTCGTCGATGAGGAGGACGGCCCGGTCGCCCGTGCGCACGGCGTCGAGCAGCGGTCGCTCGACGAGGAACTTCGGCCCGAACAGCGCGTCCACCGAGTCGTCGTCGGTGAGCTGGTGCTCGGAGAGCGCGCGGATCTGCAGCATCTGCCGGGCGTAGTCCCACTCGTAGAGCGCCTGCTGGGCGTCGATGCCCTCGTAGCACTGGAGCCGGATCAGCCGTCGGTCGAGCAGCTCGGAGAGCGCCCGGGCGACCTCGGTCTTGCCGACGCCGACCTCGCCCTCGAGCAGCACCGGCCGGCCCAGCTGCAGCGCGACGTGCAGCGTGGTCGCGAGGCCGCGGTCGGCGAGGTAGCCGACCTCCCGCAACGCCTCGGTCAGCTCCGGGACCGACTCGGGGCGCGCCATTTCCTTACTGGTCGCCCATGACGAGGTCGCGGAGGCTGCCCGCGCTGAGCTTGCCCTCGCGCTCGAGCTTGTCGCGCCAGGCCTGGCCGAGGTCGCTGCCGGCGGGCGCGAACCCGTCGAAGCTGACGTCCTTCATGTTCTTGCACGCCTTCTGACGCTCTGCCTTCTCCTGGTCAGGCGTGCAGTCCTCGTCGAGCTGCTGGCCCTCGGCCTGCCAGAGCGCGCGCAGGACCTTCTGGGGCTCGTCCATGCCACTCACTGTAGGTCGGTCAGCCGCTCTCCACGAGGCGCACCTAAGTCTTTGCTTGGGGGCGCGGAGGCTGCTGGACAAGGGCGTGGATGCCAGCGTCGCGAGAGTCGTGCGATGGCACGACGCCGCCCCGAAGGCAGGCTGGTCGCCTTTCGAGGGTCGGCGACATAGCCAGCGTGCGGCTATCGCGGCGCTGGCGCCGCGCCCTTGTTCGGCAGTCTCCTGGCTCGCTCGGCGATGGCCTGGGCGAGGATCGCGACGGCCACCTCCGCCGGGCCGTCCGCGCCGATGTCGAGCCCGGCCGGCGTATGGATCCGCTCCAGCCCGTCGATGCCACGGTCGGTCAGCCAGGTCTCCCGGCTCTGCTGCATCGCCCGGCTCCCGAGAGCGGCGACGTAGCCGGCCCGTCCGTCCAGCGTGCTCGCCAGCACCGGGCCGGCGAGGTCGACGTCGTGCATCGCGAGGACGACGGAGTCGAGTGGCCCCAGCCCCACCACCAGGCCGCGGGCGGTGTCAGGGTCGCCGGCGTGGTGGGTCTTCCAGCCCAGCACGGGCGCCAGCTGCTGGAGCGCCTGCAGCACGGGGCCGCCGCCGGCGAGCACCAGGGTCGGGACCGGCCGCCACGTCGTGGCGACCTCGGTGTCGTCGAGTCGGCAACCCGCGTCGTGGCCCTCGGCGTCCGCGAGCTGCGCTGTCACGAGCTCGTCGCCCGCACGCTCGAGGACGCAGCGTGACCGCCGCGCGCTCCAGCAGCAGCTCCCAGAGCTCGCCGGGCAGCAGCCCGGCGGCTGCGACCACCGCGGTCGCCGTGCCGGCACCCACGAGCCCGAAGGCCTGCGCCTCCAGGTCGCCGACGGAGAGCGGCCACCAGCCGCCCGCGCTCGCCGAGCGTCTGCGGCGCGCTCGGCGAGCTGCTGGTCGAGGGCGCCGCCGTAGAGGCTCGCCGACCCGGCCGCCGCCCGGAGTCAGGGCGAGCGCGCCCGTCGGGTCGGCAGCTGCGCCGCCGGCGGGCACGAGGTCGGACTCGACCACCCAGGCCACGTCGACGCGGGTGCCGGACCGCAGGCACGCCGCGACGGTCAGCGCGATCTCGTACACGCAGCGAGGGTAGGCGTCGGCGACGACGCGGAGCCGTGACGTCCTAAGGGATCGCTTAGTCGGGGGCGCCGGGCGGCGACCTCGGTGAGCCATGCTGTCGCGATGTGGACGGGCGCCGGACTCATCGCGGTCGCGACGATGGCCGGCTGGGTCCTTGCCAGGCGGCAGCAGGGTCGGCGCGAGCTGGTCTCCGGTGCCGCCTCCGGCGTCCTCCTGGTCATCGCGGGGCTGCACCTGGTGCCGGACGCCTGGTCCGACGCGCACGAGGCGAATCTCCCCCTCGCGCTCGTGCCGCTCACAGCGGCGGCCGCGTTCGTGCTCGCCGGCTGGCTGACGACGCGCGGGTGCTCGTGCGCCGCCGAGCGCGAGGCAGCCAGCGGGGTCGGCGTCACCGTCGCCCTTGCCGGCCACCGGCTGCTCGAGGGCGCGGCCCTGGCAGTCACCGGCTCGGCGACCGTGCTGGTCGCGCTCACGACCCATGCCTTCGCCGAGGGGCTCGCAGCCGGTTCGCTGCTCGCGTCGGGATCGAGGCGTCGGCGGGCGTCCTCCCTCGCGGCACTGTGCCTCGGTCCGGCCGCGGGCGTCGCGCTCGCGCAGCTCGGAGTGCCTGCGCAGCTCGAACCTGTCCTCGTCGCGGCGGCCGTCGGCGTCCTGCTCCAGGCGGCCCGGATCGGCCTGGCTGCGGCATTCTCCTCGCGCTCCGCCTCGCCTGCCGCACCCCTCGCCGCGATGGTGGCCGCCGGTCTCGTCACCGCCCTGGCGGTGCACGGCGTCGGGTGACGGCCACGATCGACCCGCGGTGACTGCGCGACCTGCGTGACGACGCCCTGACCAGCGTGGGCTCGGCGGACGTCAGGCTCCCGCTCGGGCCGGGACCGGGGGTTCGCGGTCGGTGTCGTCGTGGACCGGCAGCTCGTTGGCGATGTCGTGGCCCTCGACGTGGACGTGGGGGAGCAGGCGGTCGAGCCATCCGGGCAGCCACCAGTTGCGCTCGCCGAGCAGCTCCATGGTGGCTGGGACCAGCACCATCCGGACCAGAGTTGCGTCGATCAGCACGGCGGAGGCCAGACCGATGCCGAACATCTTGCCGAAGACGTCCTGGCCCAGGACGAACGAGAGGAAGACAGAGACCATGACGGCGGCCCCAGCAGTGATCACTCGAGCGGACTTGGCGAGACCATCCGCCACCGCCCTCGCGTTGTCGCCGGTCTTGTCGTACTCCTCCTTGATCCGTGAGATGAGGAAGACCTCGTAGTCCATCGAGAGCCCGAAGAGGATCGCGAAGATCCCGATGGGCAGCAGGATCGGCACCGGTGTCTGCTCAGGGATGCCGACCAGGTCTCCCAGCGGACCGCCACTGACCGCGAGGGTGAGCACACCGAAGGCGGCCGCACTGGCGAGCAGGTTCATGATCACTGCCTTGAGCGGGACGACGACGGAGCGGAACACCAGCATGAGAAGAAGGAACGACACCAGGAGCACCCCGCCGAAGAAGAGGGGGAGCCGGTCGGCGACCGCGCGGGTGATGTCGAGGTTGACCGCCGTCGTCCCGCCGACGTTGACCGTGAGGTCGGTGCCCGAGACGGCTTTGGGGACAGCGGTCTCGCGGAGGGTGTCCACCAGGTCCTCGGTGGCTTCGTCCTGGGGCGACGTGGCGGCGACCACGGCGATCACGGCGGTGTCCCCGGCATCGTTGACGGCGGCGGGCGAGACCTGGGCCACGCCTGTCACCTCGGCGAGCTCGTCAGCCAGGGCGCCCGACTCGCTCTGGAGCTCCTCGCCGGATGCTCCCTGGACGGTGAGGAGGAGCGGTGCGGAGAAGCCCGGACCGAAACCCTCGGCCAGCAGGTTGTAGGCCTTGTGGGTGGTGAACGACGGCGGGTCGTTCTGTGCGTCGGGGAACCCGAAGCGAATGCCCAGGAACGGCGCCGCCAGCGCCAGCAGGAGCACGAGGGACCCCGTGGCTGCGGTCCAGGGACGCCGCTGGATGAACCGGCTCCAGCGGTGCCAGCGTGACGCGTCGTGTGCGCGCACGCCCCTGCCGACGAAGGGGACGTGCAGGCGCTCGATGTTGCGTCCGGCGAAGCCGAGCATGGCCGGCAGGAGCGTGAGCGACGCGGCCATCGTGATCAGCACCGCCAGGGACACGGTGAACGCGAAGCCGTTGAGGGCGGCCTGGCCGACGAGGATGATGCCGAGCATCGAGACGATCACGACCATGCCGGCGAACACGACTGCCCGACCGGCGGTCGCGATCGCGTTCAAGGTTGCCCGGCGTGGCTCCTGTCCTTCGGCGAGGCCGGACCGGAAGCGGGTGACGATGAGCAGCGCGTAGTCGATGCCGACGCCGAGGGCGACCATCGCGGCCGTGGGCGGCGCCCAGTCGGGGACGTCGACCACCCGCTGTAGCACCTGGCCGAGCATGAGTGCCGTCCCGAGACCGAACAGGGCCACGAGCAACGGCAGTCCCATGGCCACGGCGGAGCCGAAGACCAGCAGCAGGATGACTGCCGCGGCGATGAGACCGATGCCCTCGGTCCCGACCGGGGCGGTCTGGGAGAGAGCAGCGACGTCCCGCCCACCTCGACCTGGAGGGCGTCATCGCCGCTGGCCAGGACCGGTTCGACCAGGTCCGTGGCTTCCTGGGCGGTGAAGTCGGAGTGAGTCATGTCGAGCGCGACCTCGGCGTACACGGTCGTCCCGTCGCTGGAGACCTGGCTGCCGCGCCTCGGGTGAGAACGGGCTGACGACGGCGACGACGTGGTCCTCGTTCGCGACCGCTGCGAAGATCGCCTCGGCACGAGCCTGCACGTCGGGCGCAGCGAAGCCGACGTCGGAGTGGACGACGACCTGCATCGTGTCGCCCGCCCGCTGCGGGAAGCTGGTGCTGAGGA
The DNA here is from genome assembly GCA_963793315.1 of uncultured Actinomycetota bacterium. Classification (GTDB taxonomy): domain Bacteria; phylum Actinomycetota; class Actinomycetes; order Propionibacteriales; family Nocardioidaceae; genus Nocardioides. Next base: position 144,267 of record CAWBZR010000015.1, read on the forward strand.
CGTCGGCGGCGGCTTTCGACTCCGAGCCGGGCTGCAGGTAGTCCTGCTTGAGCTCGCCACCAAAGGCGCTGGCGAGGGCGAAAGCGCCGATCAGGGCTGCGAGCCAGGCGACAACGACCAGGCGGCGCCGTCGGTAGCAGAGGTCGGCGAGACGGATCAGCATGGGGAGGTGCTCCCTACGGTCGAGCGTGGGACGACGCGGATGCTCGCGAAAATGCGAACTGCTCGGCGCCGAAGCACTGCCCCGATCAAGCGAGGACTTCCCGAATACGGCCTCCAGACCGTGCGGCCGCTGATGCAGGTCACCTTCCTCGCTACCCGCCCCGGACGCCAGCCTTGTTGCCATTCCTGGGGAACACGGCGACGACGCGGGCACCCGCGGGGCCATCGCGCGAGCCCGTCGGCCCGCGCAGGGCCCACGGCGGCCGTCGAGTGTCACCCGTCAGCCGAAACAGGTGTCAAGCCCAGCCGGAACACGTCAACCCTCAACCGAAGCCAAACAGACACGGAGTAGGCCCTGTCGGGCTCGAACCGACGACCAGCGGATTAAAAGTCCGATGCTCTACCAACTGAGCTAAGGGCCCGCAGGAGTCAGGAGTCTAGGGAAGTACCGCAAAGACGGAACGTCCCGGCCCCCCTGGGGTCCAGCCCGGGACGTCCGGTCCGGGCGTCCCGTTGAAAGACGGAACGTCCCGGCCCCCCTGGGGTCCAGCCCGGGACGTCCGGTCCGGGCGTCCCGTTGAAAGACGGAACGTCCCGGCCCCCCTGGGGTCCAGCCCGGGACGTCCGGTCCGGGCGTCCCGTTGAAAGACGGAACGTCCCGGCCCCCCTGGGCCGGGACGTCCGGTGGACTTCGCTTCCGATCACCCCCGGGCTGGTGGTGGGGAACGATGTCCGGTGCGGGAGTGAAGACTTCCGCGGGGGTTGGGAGTGGAGGCTCCCATCCGAGCCCGGGGGACCCCGACCCCTTGGGGTCCCCCGGGCCAGGTCTTAGGTGGGGTTCTCGAGGCGGCCGTTCTTGCCTCCAGGCTGCGTCCAGTGGGCGCCGTGGTGGGCCTTGCCGCCGTGGCCGCCCTTGCCGCCGTGGCCCTTGCCGCCGTGGCCCTTGCCGCCGTGGCCCTTGCCGCCGTGGCCCTTGCCGCCGTGGTGGCCCTTGCCGCCCTTGTGGCCTTTGCCGCCCTTGTGGCCCTTGTGGCCCTTGGCCTTGGCTTCGTAGGCACCGATGTCGGCGCCGCGGCGGCCGTCACCGTTGCCGTCCACGCCGACCTTGCGGCCGTCGAGGTCCTTCTTCATCGGGGCCGGGCGACCGGCGTCGACGAGCGGGCTCTTGGCGCGCGGGACGAGACGGTTGCCCCGGAACTGCGGGTCGACGTAGCGGTCGCCGCTCATCAGCTGCAGGTTGCCCATCGAGCCGCGCCAGTAGACGTTGTTGCCGCCGGACATCGTGCCCTCGAGGTAGCCGATGCGGCCCGCGACGTCGAGCACGTTGTTGTAGAGCATGAAGTAGCCGGCCGTGCAGCCCGCGTAGCAGGAGAAGCCGAGGGAGTTCGCACCGGTGAGCTTCACCGAGTTGTTGACGGCGACCGTCCCACGGACGGGGCCGAAGTAGTCGGCGTCACCGCGGGTGATGAGGAACTCGGTGTCGCGCAGGTTGGACGTGACCTGGTTGTAGGCGTACGTCGTGTCGGCGGACCGGTTGTTGCCCAGCTCGGTGAAGGTCCTGTTGTTGCTGGCGGTGTTGTGGTGCACCAGCGAGCCGATGCCGCCGTAGATCTCGACGGCCGAGCCGTCGGTGCCGAAGTCGGCCGAGGGGGCCCAGTTGTCGGTGATGGTGTTGTAGGCGACCTCGGTGTTGTCGCCCTGGACCACCACGCCGACGGCGCCGTAGTCGTCGAACGCGCCGGGGGTGTTGGGGGCCATCCGGTCGTTGTGGTGCAGGTAGTTGCGGACGACCTTGGTGTTCTTGGCGTGCTCGGCCACGTCGATGCCGTGGATGTTGTGGGTCGCCTCGACGTTGGTGATCACGTTGCCGGTGCCGTCGGTCCAGATGCCGTTGCTGTTGCAGTACTGCACCGTGAAGTCGGTCATCGTGACGTACGAGCCGCCGACTTCGAGGCACTCACCGGTCACGATCGGCTTGCTGCCCGTGCCGTAGGCGCCGATGGTGATCGGGGCGCCGGCGGTGCCGGACCTCCAGACCGCGAGCTTGCCGGAGAAGGTGGCGCCGCGCTGCAGGAGCACCTGGTCACCGGCGTTCAGCTGGAGGCCGGAGGCCCGTCCGAGCGACTGGATCGCGGTGCCCGGCGAGGTGCCGTTGTTGGAGTCGGAGCCGGCGGGCGAGACGTAGTAGGTCGTGGCGCCCGCGGCGTGGGCGGCGGTCGCGGGCAGAGCCAGCGAGGCGCCTGCCGCGGCGACGGCGAGGATTGCCAGTCGAGCGGGGATCGTGAGGGTGGGGGACATCGGGGGCCATCCAGAGGGGGGTCGTGGTCCGTCGTCCGTGTGCCGTTAGGCCCTTGGGGGGAGGGCTGTCACGGCCGGGGGTTCACGTACGGCGGACCGGTGGGGGGTCCGTGACCTCGGGGGTAGGTCACCCCTCTAGGTTCGTCACTCGGTAACAACCTGTGAAGGCGTTCTGTAGATGATCAGTAGAAAGCGGCGGCCATAGTCACTTCGGACTAGGCCGATCACCCCAATGAGTTGGGGCAGGAGTGATCTAGTGAGACGAAAGCGCTCCATGTGGCACGGCCCGGTATAGACACTGGAACAGCCGCAGAACTCGAAATACACAGAACGGTGACAGCATTGGAGGGTGATTCGCGGCCGGCTCGCCACCGTCTCCGGACGCCGACCGGCCCGCCCGGACGTCCGTCACGCCCCGCTCACCGGGCCGTCGCCGAACCGTTGCCCGGCTCGGTCTTGAACTGGGCTCCGACGGCTTTCCTCCGCGCCGGGTGTTGGTACTGTTTGCCCAGCAACAGGTGCAACATCCAGCTGGTCTGACGCCGGTGGGGTTTTGGGACCAACGGCGTTTCTACTTGTAGGGCAACCTGTGAGTCGGGAGCGGCGAGTCACCGCATCTATTGCGGGGCCGTCGAGTTGGCGGCCTCACGCCCCGACTAAGGAGTAATCGAGCAATGGCTCAGGGCACCGTGAAGTGGTTCAACGCCGAGAAGGGTTTCGGCTTCATTGCGCAGGAGGACGGCGGCGACGACGTCTTCGTGCACTACTCGGCGATTCAGTCGCAGGGCTACAAGTCCCTCGACGAGAACCAGAAGGTTGAGTTCGACGTCACCCAGGGCCCGAAGGGCCCCCAGGCGGAGAACGTTCGGGCCCTCTGACCCGAACCAACGTCGCGAGGCCCCACCCGGTCGGGTGGGGCCTCGTGCGTTGTCTGGGTGGTCTACCCACCACCCGTTCGGATCACTGTCTCGCGTGATCGTGGCCACTACGCTGGATCCCAGCAGGTGTGTCCCGGTCCCTGCCATACCCGGGTGGGTACACCAACACCGAAGATCGACCAGAAGGGAGGGCCCGGCATGCATGACCAGTTCGACGTGACGCTCGAGGATGCCGACCTCCTGGGCGAGGTGGAGCTCACCACCAACCTGATCATCGCGGCCAGCGAGGCCGATGAGCACCTGACGAATGCCGAGATCGACCGCATCCTCGGCGCCGTACCGCCGCGCCCCCGCTCCGATCTGCGTTGCTGATCGTCAACGACACCGGCTGGCCACGTCCCTTGTCTTGAAGCATACCCTAGGGGGGTAGGGTAGATGGCATGGAACAGGAACACGGCTACACCTACCGCAAGGACGACGTCCTCAAGCGGCTGCGGCGGATCGAGGGGCAGACCCGCGGGCTGCAGCGGATGGTCGACGAGGACACCTACTGCATCGACGTGCTGACCCAGGTCGCCGCGGTCACCAAGGCGCTGCAGGCGGTGTCGCTCTCGCCTGCTCGAGGACCACATCAACCACTGCGTCGTGAACGCCGCCAAGGCCGGCGAGGCCGAGGGCCGCGAGAAGGTCACCGAGGCCGTCGACGCCATCGGAAGGCTGGTGCGCTCATGAGCAACACCGCACCCCAGACCTACGACGTCACCGGGATGACCTGCGGCCACTGCGAGCTGTCGGTACCAGGAGGAGGTCGCCGAGCTCGAGGGCGTCCTCGAGGTCAAGGCCGACCACGCCACCGGCCGGGTCACCGTGACCAGCGCCGAGCCCCTCGACCCGACGGCGCGTCGCCGCCGCCGTCGAGGAGGCCGGCTACGAGCTGGCATGAGCACGTGGACCCGGCTGCTCGGCATTCGTCGGTGGCTGCCTCGCGCTCTTCGCGGTCGCGCTCGGGCTGGGTCGGCTGGTCGGCCCGGTGGCCGCCGAGCCGATGGCTGACGACCACGGCACGGAAGCGGAGGCGATGGACATGGTCGGCGCGGACCGCGACGTGGTCGGCGTGGCCTCGAGCGCAGGGCGGCTACACCCTGACGCTCGGCTCGATCCGCGCTGCCGGCCGGGCGCGCAGCGCGATGTCGTTCACGCGTCCTCGGTCACCGACGGCACCGCCGGTCACGGCGTACGACGAGCAGCACGAGCGCGACCTGCACCTCATCGTGGTCCGCCGCGACCTCACCGGCTTCCAGCACGTGCACCCGACGCTGGACGACCGCGAGCGGCCAGTGGAGCGTCGACGGCCGACCTGACCCCCGGCGCCTGGCGGGTGCTCGCCGACATCGGGCCCACCGGCGGCGAGCCGGTCGTGCTGGGCGCCGACCTGCTGGTGCCCGGCGACTTCGAGCCCGCCCCGCCTCGGCCCGGACCGGCTGGACCGCGCAGGTGGACGGCTACGACGTCACCCTCGGCGGCGACCTCGTCGCCGGTGGGAGACCGATCCTGACCGCGACGGTCTCGCGCGGACGGCGCGCCGGTCACCGACCTCGAGCCCTACCTCGGGGCCTACGGGCACCTCGTGTCGCTGCGCGACGGCGACCTCGCCTACCTGCACGTCCACCCCGACGAGCGACGGCGGACACCGGCGCCCGCGAGATCGGGTTCCACACCGAGTTCCCGAGCGCCGGTCGCTACCGGCTGTTCCTCGACTTCCAGCACGCCGGCGTGGTGCACACGGCGGTGTTCACCGTGACCGTCGAGCGGCAGCCATGACGACTGACGTCACCGACGACCCGCCGGTCGAGCTCGACATCACCGGGATGACCTGCGCGTCGTGCGCCAACCGGATCGAGCGCAAGCTCAACAAGCTCGACGGCGTCACCGCCAGCGTCAACTACGCCACGGAGAAGGCCCGGGTGACCGCGCCGCCCGCGTCAGCGATCGACGACCTGCTCGGCGACGGTCGCGGCCGCGGGGTACGCCGCCGACGCTGCCCGCAGCCGGCGCACGCGCGGAGCGACGAGGACGGCCGACGCGGGCGACCCGGAGCTCGACGGCCTGCGCCAGCGGCTGCTGGTCTCGGCGCTGCTGACCGTGCCGGTCATCGCGATGGCGATGGTGCCGGCGCTGCAGTTCGACGGCTGGCAGTGGCTCTCGCTGACCCTGGCCGCGCCGGTCGTCGTGTGGGGCGCCTGGCCGTTCCACCGGGCCGCGCTGGCCAACCTGCGCCACGCCGCCACGACCATGGACACCCTCGTCTCGGTCGGCGTGCTCGCGGCGTTCGGCTGGTCGCTGGTCGCCCTGTTCCTCGGCAGCGCCGGCGAGATCGGGCATGACGCACCCGTTCCGGCTCACCCTCGAGCGGACCGACGGGCTGGACAACATCTACCTCGAGGCCGCGGCCGGCGTGACGACGTTCCTGCTGGCGGGCCGCTGGTTCGAGAAGCGGTCGAAGCGGCAGGCGGGCGCGGCGCTGCGGGCGCTGCATGGAGCTCGGCGCCAAGGACGTCGCGGTGCTGCGCGACGGCGTCGAGACGCGGCTCCCGGTCGGCCGAGCTGCGGCGTCGGCGACGAGTTCGTGGTCCGGCCCGGGCGAGAAGGTCGCCACCGACGGCGTCGTCGAGAGCGGCACGTCGGCCGTCGACGCCTCGATGCTGACCGGCGAGTCGGTGCCGGTCGAGGTCGGCCCGGGCGACGTCGGTGGCCGGTGCGACCGTGAACGCCGGCGGCCGCACTCGTGGTCCGGGCGACCCGGGTCGGCAGCGACACCCAGCTGGCGCAGATGGCCCGCCTGGTCGAGGAGGCCCAGCACGGCAAGACCCAGGTGCAGCGGCTCGCCGACCGCATCTCGGGCGTCTTCGTCCCGGTGGTGATCGCGCTGGCCGTGGCGACGCTCGGCTTCTGGCTCGGCACCGGCGCCGAGCCGGCGACGGCGTTCACCGCGGCGGTGGCGGTGCTGATCATCGCCTGCCCGTGCGCGCTGGGGCTGGCCACGCCGACCGCGCTGATGGTCGGCACCGGCCGGGGTGCCCAGCTCGGCATCCTGATCCAGGGCCCCGAGGTGCTCGAGGCCACCCGGCGCATCGACACGGTCGTGCTCGACAAGACCGGCACGGTCACGACCGGCGAGATGGCGCTGGTCGAGCGTCGTCGCGGCCGACGGGCGAGGACGCCGACGTCGTGCGCCGGCTGGCCGGCGCGCTCGAGGCCGCCTCGGAGCACCCGATCGCGCGCGGGCGCTGGCCGGCGCCGGCCCGCCATGCCCCGGTGGGCGGGTTCGCGCAACCTCGAGGGGCTCGGGGTCCGCGGCACCGTCGACGGGCACGACGTCCTGGTCGGCCGGCCCGAGCTGCTCGCCGACCACGGGCTCGCGCGTGCCCGACGACCTGTCGGCAGCCGTCGACGCACGCCCGAGGCCGCGGGCCGGACCGCGGTCGTGGCCGGCTGGGACGGCCGCGCCCGCGGCGTGCTCGAGGTGGCCGACACCGTCAAGGACGACCTCCGCCGAGGCCGTGCGCCGGCTGCGCGGCGCTCGGCCTGCGAGCCGGTGCTGCTCACCGGCGACCACGAGCAGGTCGGCGCGCGCGGTGGCCGCCGAGGTCGGCATCGACCGAGGTCGTGGCCGGGGTGCTGCCCGAGGGCAAGGTCGACGCCGTCGCGCGACCTGCAGGCCGAGGGCCGGGTGGTCGCCATGGTCGGCGACGGCGTCAACGACGCCGCCGCCCTCGCCACGGCCGACCTCGGGCATCGCCATGGGCACCGGCACCGACGCGGCGATCGAGGCCTGCGACCTGACCCTGGTGCGCGGCGACCTGCGGGTCGCCGCCGACGCCGTCACGGCTGTCGCGGCGCACCCTGGCGACGATCAAGGGCAACCTGTTCTGGGCGTTCGCCTACAACGTCGCCGCGCTGCCGCTCGCCGCGGCCGGCCTGCTCAGCCCGATGCTCGCCGGCGCGGCGATGGCCCTCTCGTCGGTGTTCGTGGTGAGCAACAGCCTGCGGCTCAGGTCGTTCAAGTGACCTCGGAAATCCACCTGATCGGGTGAGGGTGCGGGCCCCGGCCAGTGGCTACTGCCAGGCATGGTCAAGTCCCGGTGGTGGCAGCGGCTGCGGCTCGCGGTGGCCCACGCGCTCAGCAGGTAGCAAAGAGCACGGGTCCGGTCGACAGGTCGGAGAGCACGGGGCTGTCCGTCGACCGGCTCCAGCTCCATCCTGACCACCGAACCGTCGGCGGTCACCGAGCCGAGGGTGAACCGCTCGCCGAAGTCGCCGCCCTGGCCCGGCGCGGGCCCGGCGGCGAGCTCGGAGCGGCTGTCGGCGTTGCGGCGGGCCTGGTCGTCGTTCTCGAACGCCATCGCGACCCGCACCCCGCGGTCCGGCTCGACGGCCATCGCGAAGCCCGTCATCGGGTCGACCCCGCCGGCCCGCGGCCACCAGCTGGTCCGCCGTGCTCTGGTCGTCGGCGTCGGCCTGGGCCATGGCCAGCGACCTGCAGGCGAAGTCGCCGGTGTAGACGGCGGCGGAGAGGGGCTCGCTCACCGCCGACGCGACGGCTCGGACGCCGTCGTCGTCGAGGTCGTCGTCGAGGTCGCCGACCGCGTCTCGCAGGTAGGGCCCGCTGTCGCTGGCCAGCAGCAGCTGCCGGTCGGCGTCGAGGGCGAGGTACTGGAACTGCGGCGAGAGGGTGCCACCGTTGCTCGCGGTGATCCGGGCGACCAGCTCCTCCCCGCCGTTCCAGACGCCGTCGTCGTCCTCGGGGCGCTCGTAGCCGAGGGCCTCGAACCCGTCGCCGAGCTCACCGGTGTCGAGGTCGTCGGGCAGGCCGGCGATGAGCACGGAGCCGTTGTCGCCCTGCGCCAGCAGCTCCCAGTCGACGTCGGCGGGGGAGAAGCCGAAGGCCTGCTGCAGCACCGTGGCCGAGTCGACCATCGCCGAGCCGGACGTCAGGTCGGCGTCGAAGCCGTCGGACAGGAAGGTCTCGACCTCCTCGGCCGACGAGCGGTCGTCGAGGTCGGCGCCGAGCTCCCGGCGTACGCCGGACCAGTCGGTCCACGAGTAGCGCGCCGTCTCGGAGGGTGCGTAGGCGATGCGCCCGCTCGAGGTCGGAGCGGTGCCGGTCCTGCCACCAGCGCACCCCGGCCACCGTGCCGGCCGCGACCAGGGCCAGGACGACGGCCACACCGAGGAGGAGCCGCGCACCGAACTCTGGGCACCCGCACGTCTCCTTCTGGTCACCGGAGGATGTGAGACTAGCGACCATGTCCACCGCGAACGGGTCGCCTCGCGATGTGCAGGCGGCGGGGGTCGTCGTCTTCGGCAGGCGCGCTTGCGTGCTGCTGGTGCACCGGCCGAAGTACGACGACTGGTCCTTCCCCAAGGGCAAGCTCGACCCCGGCGAGCGGGCCACGGCGGCCGCCGTCAGGGAGGCGGAGGAGGAGACCGGACTCCGGGTGCGGCTCGGGCCGGCGCTGAGCGCGCAGCGCTACCGGGTGCGCGAGGGGATGAAGACCGTGCACTACTGGACGGCACGCGTGGTCGGCGACCCCGACGTCAGCGGCTACCTCCCCAACTCCGAGATCGACGACGTCGCATGGGTCGACGTCGACAAGGCCTTCGACCTGCTGACCTACGCCCACGACGTCGACACCCTGCACGAGGCCCTCGAGCAGCCGCGCAAGACCCGCACGCGTGGTCGTGCTGCGACACGCGGTGTCGCGGTCGCGGAAGCTCGTGGACGCGCAAGGACGAGCGGCCGGCCGCTGGTCGCGGCCGGGGAGCGACAGGCCGAGCGGCTGGTGCCGATGCTGGCGGCCTTCGACGTGCGCACCGCTGGTCAGCTCGAGCAGCACCCGGTGCGTGCAGACGCTGGACCCCTACGCCCGCGCGACCGGGGCACCGATCAGGGGGCTGGAGGAGCTCAGCGAGGAGAGTGCGTCCAAGCCCGCCGTGCGGCAGCTCGTGCACGAGCTCGTGCGGGAGCTGGACGAGGCGCCCGCCCGGGCGGGTGGGCTCGTCATCTGCACCCACCGGCCGGTGCTGCCGTGGCTGTTCGAGGCCCTCGGGCGTCGACGACCCCGAGCTCGAGAAGGGTGAGCTCCTCGTCGCGCACCGGCGCAAGGGTGGCGTGGTAGCGACGGAGAGGCACCGCGCGGGCTGAGTGGCGTCCGGGCTCTCCCTGTGCCCGCTCCCGAGGGCGTTCACGTGACCGTCGTCTCACGCCCGTGAGGGCGCCATGAGACGGACCGCCCCCGTTCATGTGTCGTTCACCCGCGCCCACAGGACAGGACACCTCGCGTGCCTACGTTCGCTTCGTAAGTGCCCTGCGAAGACTCAGGAGATACGTGTGAAGAGCACGCAAGCAACTGTTCGAACTGCCGGGAGCCGCCGCCTCCGCCGGGGCGCCGTCCCGGCCTCGATCGCGGTGCTGGCGCTGGCCCTGACGGCCTGCGGTGCCGGCAACGACAGCAGCGGCAGCGACGACGGCGGAGACAGCGGTGCCAAGCTCAGCGGCACCCTGAACGGCGGTGGCTCGTCGGCTCAGGAGGCGGCCCAGGGTGTCTGGCGTGCCGGCTTCCAGGGCGACAACCCCGACGTCACCGTCAACTACGACCCGGTCGGCTCCGGCACCGGTCGCGAGAACTTCATCAGCAAGGCCTACTCCTTCGCCGGCTCCGACTCGGCGTTGAGCGACGAGGACGAGCTCGGCGCCGCCAAGGAGCGCTGCGGTGGCGAGGATGCGATCGAGGTCCCGGCCTACGTCAGCCCCATCGCTGTGGTCTACAACCTCGACGGCGTCGACGACCTGCAACCTCGCCGGCCCCACCATCGCTGCGATCTTCAACGGCAAGATCACGAAGTGGAACGACCCCGCCATCGCAGCTGACAACCCTGACGCCGACCTGCCCGACGCCACGATCACGCCAGTGCACCGGTCGGACGACTCCGGGACGACCGGCAACTTCACCGACTACCTGGCCCAGGCCAGCGACGGGGAGTGGGCCTACGAGGCGGACGGCGTGTGGCCGATCCAGGGCGGCGAGGCCGCTGAGGGCACCTCGGGAGTGGTCGCGGCGGTCAAGGCCGGCGCCGGCGCGATCGGGTACGCCGACGAGAGCCAGGCCGGCGGCCTCGGCGTCGCCGCGGTCAAGGTCGGCGAGGAGTACAACAAGCCGTCGGCCGAGGGTGCCGCCAAGGTCGACGCCATCTCGCCGCGGGTCGAGGGACGCGCCGACGTCGACATGGCCATCGAGATGGACCGCACCTACGACGGAGTCCGGCGTCTACCCGATCTCGCTCACGTCGTACCTGCATCGCCTGCCAGCACTACGACGACGCCGAACGAGGCCGCCCTGGTCAAGGGCTTCCTCACCTACATCGTGTCCGACGCAGGCCAGCAGGCCGCGGCCGAGACCAGCCGGCTCGGCGCCGCTCGAGTCAGGACTGGCCGAGGAGGCCGCCGGCATCATCGGCAAGATCGCGGCGAAGTAAGGCAGCAAGGCAGTTCTGACAGGAGACCGTGATGCGGCGGGTCGGCCCGAGGTCGGCTCGCCGCACCGCGGTCTCCGAGACAGCGTTGACAGCAGACCCGAGCCGAGCAGGAGCAGCGTGACCACCACCACCGAGGCCGAACCGCAGGCGAGCCCGCCGACGGCGCGGGGCGACCGCATCTTCGCCGGGCTGGCGCGGGGGGCCGGGATCACCATCCTGGTCGCACTCGCGGCCGTCTTCATCTTCCTGGCCATCGAGGGCATCCCCGGGATCAGCAAGCCCGCGACCGAGCTACCGGCCGCTGGACAGCTTCCTGCCCTACGTCGGCCGCCTGCTCTTCGGGACCATCTTCGCCGCGCTCGTCGCACTGGTGATCGCGGTGCCGTTCGCGCTCGGGATCGCCCTGTTCATCTCGCACTACGCGCCCAAGGCGCTGGCGGTCCCGGTCGCCTACGTCATCGACCTGCTCGCGGCGGTGCCCTCCGTGGTCTTCGGCCTCTGGGGCGCGCGAGTGCTCGGCGCCGTACCTGGTCCCAGCGCACGGCTGGCTCGACGACCACCTCGGCTTCCTTCCGTTCTTCAAGGGGCCGGCCTCGGTCACCGGCAAGACCGTGCTCACCGCAGGCATGGTGCTGGCGATCATGATCCTGCCGATCATCACCGCGATCTGCCGGGAGATCTTCGCCCAGGCGCCGCGGCTCAACGAGGAGGCCGCGCTCGCGCTGGGCGCGACCAGGTGGGAGATGGTCCGGCTCTCGGTCTTCCCCTACGCCCGGTCCGGCATGGTCTCCGCGGTCATGCTCGGCCTGGGCCGAGCGCTCGGCGAGACGATGGCCGTGGCGATGGTGCTCTCGGCCAGCCCGGTCGTCACGCTCAACATGATCTCCAACACCAACCCGGCCACCATCGCCTCCAACATCGCCTCGAGCTTCGCCGAGGCGACACCGGACAAGCTCGCCGTGCTGATCGCCACCGGCCTGGTGCTGTTCGTCTTCACCTTCGCGGTCAACTTCGCGGCCCGCGCGGTCGTGGCCCGCAGCGAGCGGAGGTTCCAGCGATGACCGCCCTCGACGCGCCTCCGAAGCGCACCTCCCTGCCGCTGACCACGCCGCGGCTGCCCCACTGGGCGTCGGGCCTCGTCGGCCTGCTGGCGCTCTGCGCCTCGGGGCTGCTGGCTCTGCTGGCCGGCTGGGGCATCGCCGCGTTCGTCGTGCTGGCGGCGCTGCTCTATCTCGTCGGGCTCCCGCTCTGGTCGCTCAGCATCGAGGGCCGTCGGGGCGCCACCGACCGGCTGATGACGTCCCTGGTCTGGACGACGTTCGGCGTCGCGGTGGTCCCGCTGGTCTGGCTGCTCTGGACGGTGGTCGACAACGGGCTGCCCGAGATCAACGGCAGCTTCCTCACCTTCGACATGCGCAACGTGATCGGCGACCAGCAGGGCGGCATCTACCACGCGCATCATCGGCACCCTGCTCGTCACGCTTCGCAGCGGCGCTCATCTCCGTGCCGGTCGGCCTGTTCTGCGCGATCTACCTGGTCGAGTACGGCAAGGGGAATCGGCTGGCGCGGTGGGTCACCTTCCTCGTCGACGTGATGACCGGCATCCCCTCGATCGTCGCCGGCCTCTTCGCGCTCGCCGCTCTTCGTGCTGATCTTCGGCCCGGAGATCCGGCTCGGCTTCGGCGGCTCGGTGGCGCTCTCGCTGCTGATGATCCCGATCGTGGTCCGCTCCACCGAGGAGATGCTGCGGCTGGTCCCCGACGACCTGCGCGAGGCGTCGTACGCCCTCGGCGTCCCCAAGTGGCGGACCATCATCAAGGTCGTGCTGCCGACCTCGCTCGGCGGCATCATCACCGGCGTCATGCTGGCCACCGCCCGAGTGATCGGCGAGACCGCGCCGCTGCTGGTCGATCGCCGGCAAGACCGACTCGGTGAACTTCAACCTCTTCGGCGAGCGGATGACCACGCTGCCGGTCTACATCTACTACTCGTTCACCCAGCCGGCGCAGTCCCGTTCGACGCCCCGCCCGGCACCGAGGCGCCCGGCATCGCGCGCGCCTGGGGCGCCGCGCTCGTCCTGATCGTCATCGTGATGGCGCTGAACCTGATCGCGCGCCTCATCGGCCGCATCTTCGCAGTCAAGAAGGGCTGACCCACATGGCCAAGAGCATCGACGTCTCCGACCTCGACATCTACTACGGCGACTTCCTCGCCGTCGAGGGCGTCAACATGACCATCAAGGCGCGGTCGGTGACCGCGTTCATCGGGCCGTCCGGCTGCGGCAAGTCGACGATGCTGCGGTCGCTGAACCGGATGCACGAGGTCATCCCCGGCGCCCGCGTCGAGGGCAAGATCATGGTCGACGGGCAGTCGCTCTACGACCCGTCGATCGACCCGGTCGCCGTACGCCGCCAGATCGGCATGGTCTTCCAGCGCCCCAACCCGTTCCCGACGATGTCGATCTACGACAACGTGCTGGCCGGCAACCGGCTCAACTCGAAGCGGATGAAGAAGGCCGAGGCCGACGCCATCGTCGAGAAGTCGCTGCGCCACTGCCAACCTCTGGACCGAGGTCAAGGACCGGCTCAACAAGCCCGGCATGGGCCTCTCCGGCGGCCAGCAGCAGCGGCTCTGCATCGCCCGCGCGATCGCGGTCGAGCCGCAGGTGCTGCTCGATGGACGAGCCGTGCTCGGCGCTCGACCCGATCTCGACCTCGGCCATCGAGGACCTGATCCACGAGCTGAAGGCCGACTACACGATCGTGATCGTCACCCACAACATGCAGCAGGCGGCCCGGGTCTCCGACGACACCGGCTTCTTCAACCTCAAGGCGGCCGGCCAGCCCGGCCACCTGGTCGAGTTCAACGCGACCAAGAAGATGTTCAGCAACCCCGACAACGACGCGACCGAGGCCTACATCTCCGGCCGCTTCGGCTGACCGTCTACCCCCGCGAGCTTTCGGCCCCACCCCGTGACGACGCTCGCTGCGCTCGCGGGCTTCGCCGTCGTCACGGGCGCGAGGCCGAATCGCGGGGCGCGCTCGCTCCGCTCGCGAACCGCCCGGCGGGATGCTTCGGGCGCAGGCAGAGCAGCTGCAAGATAGCCCTTGCGAGGTATGGGCACCCCGTCGTCGGCTCCCTAGGCTCGCTCGCGTGGCCACTCCTCGTCTCGCGCTGACCGTCCTCGCTGCGCTTCCGCTGACGCTCGGCGCGCTCGTCGCCCTGCCCGCTCCCGCCCACGCCGCCGACACCGACGTCCAGATCAACGAGTTCGACTCCAACGGGGGTTTCCCCGACGACTGGGTCGAGCTGAAGAACACAGGTGCCGCAACGGTCGACATCAGCAACTGGGTCGTCAAGGACCAGGGCGAGGGCAACAACGTCACCATCGCCGCCGGGACCACACTGGCGTCGGGAGCGCTTTTCACCGTCGACATGGGAGGGCTCGGGAACGGCGACACGGTCCGCGTCTTCACGGCTGGCAGCGCCACGTTGATCGACTCGGAGACGTACGCCGCCCACGCGGCCAACGGCACATGGTCGGCCTGCCCCGACGGCAGCAACACCTTCGTCGACGGGCCGGGCACCAAGGGGCTGCCCAATGCCTGCGCCAACGTCGCGGCCTGGCCGGGTGGCAGCAGCGTCGTCAGCGTCGACAACGCCGGCGCACTCGGTGACAACGAGAGCGGCCTCGCCTACGAGGGGACCGGCACGGCGGCCCCGGGCAGCCTGTGGATGGTCCAGAACAACCCCGGCACCCTGCGCAGGCTCAACAAGACTGGCGGGGTGTGGACCGAGACCACGCAGTGGACGCTGAAGTACACCAGCGGCCTCGGCAACCCGGACGCCGAGGGGGTGACCATCGTCAACGGGTCGCCCAACGACGGTGTCTACGTCGCGACCGAGCGCGACGGCGCCGGCGGGAGCCTCCCGATGATCCTGCGCTATGCCCCGCCCCCCGGCGGGGGGACGATCAACGCGGTCGACGAGTTCAGCCTGGCGGCCGACCTCCCCGGGCTCGGCGCGAACGCCGGGCCGGAGGCGGTGGCCTGGGTGCCCGACAGCTACTTGACCGCGAAGGGCTTCAAGAAGGACGGCGGGGCGACGTACAACCCGACCGACTTCCCCGCCCACGGCACCGGGCTGTTCTTCGTCGGCATCGAGCAGACTGGTGAGGTCATCGGCTATGCGCTCAACCACGTTGCCGACACCGCCACCCGGGTGGTCACGATCCCGCACTTCCAGTCGACGGTGACCGACCTGGTCTACGACCCGGCCCAGCAGAACCTGTGGGCTGAATGCGACGACAACTGTGGTGGTCGGACGTCGCTGCTCGACATCAGCACCGCCGGGCCGTCGGCAGGGACCTTCGTCGTGACCAACACCTACGAGCGGCCGGCGACAGCAGCCAACCTCAACAACGAGGGCTTCACGATCACTCCCAACTCGGAGTGCGTGGGTGGCGTGAAGCCGGTGTTCTGGGCCGACGACGGCAACACGGGGACCCATGTGCTCAGTGCCGGCACCCTCACCTGCGTCACCAGCGGTGGGCCGGCCATCACGGCGACCGCCACCTCGAGCAAGCCCAAGACGACCTTCGGCTGGTATGCCGCCCCCGTGACGGTGACGTTCACCTGCACCGCGGGCGGCTCGCCGATCGCGGCCGGCGCCTGTCCGGCTCCGGTGACGCTCTCGACCTCGGGTGCCGACCAGACCGTCACGCGCTCGGTCACCGACACCGGTGGCCTGTCCGCGAGCGCGACTGTGGCCAACCTCGACATCGACCTCGTCAGGCCGACGGCCAAGATCACCGGCGTCAAGAAGGGGAAGACCTACGCCGATAAGAAGAAGCCGAAGTGCAAGGCGAGCGACGCCCTCTCCGGCATCGACAGCTGCAAGGTCAAGCAGAAGAAGAAGGGCAGCAAGTACGTCGTCACCGCCACGGCCACCGACAAGGCCGGCAACGTCACGACAATCAAGCTGACCTACAAGGTGAAGAAGAAGAGGAAGTAGGGACTGGTCCCGAAACCGATCCGCTCGGTTCCCTCGCCGTTCACGGGGACGTCGCCCAGCGGCACGAGGCTGCGCTCACCTCGTCCACCGCTGGCTCGGCAGCCTCACCCTGCAGGGGAACCACGTGCACCGCTCCTGGCGTCGTCCAGTCCTGTCCTTCGTCGCCACTGCCCTCGCGGTCTCCGGTGTGCTCGCCCTGCCGACGCCCGCGCAGGCCGCCGCGACCGACGTCAGGATCAACGAGGTCGAGTCCAGCGGCGGTACGCCGGGCGACTGGATCGAGATCCTGAACACCGGCACCACCACCGTGGACATCGGTGGCTTCGGTGTGCTCGACAACGACAATGGCCACACGAAGGTGCTGGCACCGGTGGGCACGATGCTCGCGGCCGGAGGGTTCTACGTCTTCGACACCGAGGTGAGCTTCGGGCTGGGCCAGCCGGACAGCGCGACGCTGTACGCCGCTGACGGCTCGACCGTCCTGGACACCTACAGCTGGGCCACGCACGCGGCCACGACCTACGGCCGCTGCCCGGACGGCACCGGAGCCTTCATCACCACCGTCGCCAGCACGCGTGGTGCGGCGAACAGCTGCCCGGCGCCAGCGGTGGCCATCAACGAGGTGGAGTCCAGCGGCGGAACGCCGGGGGACTGGGTCGAGATCAAGAACAACTCCGCTTCCACCGTCGACATCTCGGGCTACCAGGTCAAGGACAGCGACGACGCTCACGTCTTCACCGTGCCGGCGGCGACCTCACTGGACGCCGGGGCCTACTACGTGGCGGACACCGAGCCGGGCTTCGGGCTCGGCTCCGCCGACGCGGCCCGTCTCTATGCGGCTGACGGCTCGACGCTCCTCGACTCCTACAGCTGGACCGCGCACGCGACGAGCACCTACGGGCGCTGCCCGGACGGGACCGGGACCTTCGGCGAGACCACCAGCAGCCGCGGCGCGGCGAACAGCTGCGTGGTGGCCAACCCCCTCAAGGTCAACGAGGCCGAGTCCGGCGGCGACGCCACCGACTGGATCGAGCTCGCCAACCCGACCGGCTCGGCGTACGACGCGTCCGGCATGGTGCTCCGCGACGACACCGACGGCGACGACGCGAACCACGCCCTGACCCTTCCCGCCGGCACCTCGGTCCCGGCCCACGGCTACCTGGCCGTCGACGTGCCGTTCGGGCTGGGCTCGGCCGACCAGGCCCGGCTGTTCGCGGTCGGGGGCGTCACGCTCGTCGACAGCACGTCCTGGGCGGTGCACGCGACCCCGACCTGGGGCCGCTGCCCCGACATGACCGGCAGCTTCACCAACACCCAGCTCTCGACCAAGGGCGGCAAGAACGTCTGCCCGGGCGACATCGTCGCCGACCCCTGGCCGGGCGGCAGCGCGGTCACGACCGTCGACGAGACCGGGCTCGCGACCTCGAACGTGAGCGGGCTCTACTACCAGGGCAGCGGCTCGGCGACGCCGGGCACGCTGTGGGCGGTCCGGAACGGTGCGCCCGAGGCGATGTACAAGCTGGTGAAGAGCGGCAGCAACTGGGTGGCCGACGCTGGCGACTGGGCCGCCGGCAAGCAGCTGCGCTACCCGGGTGGCACCGGGAACCCCGACGCCGAGGGCATCACCTTCACCGACGCCGGCATCGCCGGCGGGGCCTTTGTCTCCACCGAGCGTGACAACGGGGTCAATGGCACCAGCCGGCCTGCGATCCTGCGGTTCGACCCGAACGCCGCCGGTACGTCGCTGACCGCGACCAACGACTGGAACCTCACCCCGGACCTGCCCGGGCTCGGCGCCAACCTCGGCCTCGAGGGCATCGCCTGGGTGCCGGACAGCTACCTGACCGGCACGGGCTTCAAGACCAGCGGCGGCACGGCGTACGACCCGGCCGACTACCCCCACCACGGCACGGGCCTGTTCTTCGTCGGCGTCGAGAACGACGGCGTGGTCTACGCCTACGCGCTCGACCTGACCGGCAACGGCTACACCCGGGTCGCCAGCTTCGCCAGTGGCTTCCCGGCGGTCATGGAGGTGAGCTTCGAGCAGGAGACCCAGCAGCTCTGGGTGGTCTGCGACGACGGCTGCCAGGGGCGCACCGCCCGGTTCGACGTCGACACCGCAGCGGGAGCCACGCAAGGCACCTTCGTCCCGGTGGAGTACTACGAGCGCCCGTCGGGCATGGCCAACCTCAACAACGAGGGGTTCGCCACCGCACCGCGCAGCGAGTGTGCCGGCGGCGTGAAGCCGGTCTTCTGGGCCGATGACGGTGACACCGGCGGCAACTCCATCCGGCAGGGCACGCTCAACTGCACCAACCCGACCCCGCAGACCGTGACGTTCTCGACCACCGCCCCGAGCAACCCCGTGGTCGGTCAGACCTACACGCCGACCGCCGGCTCCACCGGCGGCTCGGGCAACCCGGTCGTGATCTCGATCGCGGCTGCCTCCGCCGGGGTCTGCACGATCGCCTCCGGCGTGGCCACCTTCAACCACCCCGGCTCGTGCGTGGTCACGGCCGACCAGGCCGGCAACGAGGACTTCGCCCCGGGCGCGGCGCAGCAGTCGATCACGGTGCTCAAGGCCAACACCAGGACGGCGACCAAGCCGAAGGCGACCACCATCGAGGCCGCGGTGTCGGTGCTGGCGCCGGGCGCCGGGACCCCGACCGGCACGGTGCTCTTCGCGGTCGACGGCGTCAATGTCGGGAGCGCTCCGGTGACGGGCGGCACGGCCACGGTCACCTTCACGGTGCCGCACGACGGCGCCACCCACGACGTGACCGCGGCCTACCAGGGGGACGCCGACTTCACGGGCTCCGCGAGCCTGGTCGGCCGGGCCGACCCGACCATCACCGCGTCGGTCTCGGCTCAGGGTGAGAGCGTGTCGGCGTCCGGGTGGTGGCACACGCCGGTGACGGTGTCCTTCACCTGCACCCCGCACGGGTCGGCACTGACCACGGACTGCCCGGCGCCGGTGACGCTTGCGGGCTCGGGTGCCGACCAGAGCGTGGTGCGCACCATCACGGCCGACGACGGCGGAGCCGCGACCGTGACCGTGGCCGACCTCGACATCGACCTCGACGGCCCCTCGGTGGCCATCAAGAGGGTGCGGGCCGGGAAGACCTACCCGAAGAAGAAGAAGCCGACCTGCCGGGGCGCCGACGCCCTGTCCGGACTGGCGAGCTGCACGATCAGCCAGGCCAAGCACGGGAGGAAGTACGTCGTCACCGCGACCGCCACCGACCAGGCCGGCAACGTCTCCACCGCGACGCTGACCTACAAGGTCAAGAAGCCGCGCAAGAGGTGAGCTGACCCGCCGTACGGCGGGGTAGTCCGTCACCTTTGGCTGGGATTTCCGCCTGAGGACCCGCCAAAGGTGACGGACTACCCCGCCTGGGTGGTCGTGGTGAGGGAGCCGCAGGGCGGCTCGGGGCCGACGGGGAGGTCCGGGAAGGCCTGGGCGAGGGTCTGGGTCGGGCGGTACGGCGGGTCGAGCCCCTTCAACGGCGGGAACGGCTGGACCTGGCGGTCGCCGGACCGGTCGGTCCACACCAGGGCGAGCACGGGGCGGCGGGCGCCGTCGAGCAGCCACTCCTCGCGGCGGCGCAGGCCGCAGCGCCGGCACGCGTCATCCATCCACTCGTGCACGCGCGCCATGCCGCTGACCCCCATCGCTGTCGCCGTGGTCCCCGAGCCCCGAGGGCACGCTAGGGATGCAGTACGAACGCCCGGCGACGGCTGCCCGTCGGTTCGGCGATCCCGGCCACGGCCCGGTGAACATCACGGAAACGCACGGGGACGAGGCTCGCGACCCCAGCCGGGGCGTAGTCCGTTCGGGCCACGCGACGGGTCCGCCGAGTAGTCCGTTCGACCGTCCGGCGCGGCCTGTTCCACCCGCGTTCACCTGAGCCCGCCGGTTCGTTCCGGCGGGCTCTCAACACTCCAGTCAGGCCCTCCCCGGCCTGCTCGACCCTGCCCCTGTTCGCGCTCTCGGACCGAGCCCGGAAAGCTGACGTTGACCACCATCCCGACGCAGGACGCCGGCCTGGCGGAAGCCCGACCACGCCGGATCTCGCGGGCTTCGACCGGCGCCGACGCGGTCTTCGCGCTCGGCGCCCGCGACCGTCGGCGCCTCGGTGCTGGTCATCACCGGCGGCGTCGGCGTCTTCCTCGGCCTAGCAGGCCTACCCGACCCTGCAGCGCTACGGCTGGAGCTTCTTCACCGAGAGCGCAGTGGCAGCCCGACCAGGACGTCATCGGCATCGCCGCCGTGCTCGTCGGGACCGTCTCGGTGGCCATGGTGGCGATGTTCTTCGCGTTCCCGCTGGCGCTGCTCACCGCGCTCTACATCAGCGAGTACGCCGCCGAGCGGATCAAGCCGACCCTGGTCTCGCTGATCGACCTGATGGCCGCGGTCCCGTCGATCGTCTACGGGCTGTGGGGCTACTTCCTGATCATGCCGCACGCGGCCGAGCTGGCGCTGTGGCTGCAGAAGCACTTCGGCTGGATCCCGATCTTCGACGTCAAGGACACCGACCCGAACGCCGCGGTGTGGGACACGAGCCGCTACATCGCGAGCGCCTTCTGCGCCGGCATCGCGGTGTCGATGATGGTGATGCCGATGGCGTGCGCGGTGATGCGCCAGGTGTTCTCGCAGACGCCGCCCGGCGAGAAGGAGGCGGCGCTCGCGCTCGGCGCCACCAGGTGGGGGATGATCCGCTCGGTCGTGCTGCCCTTCGGCCGCGGCGGCATCATCGGCGGCACCATGCTCGGCCTGGGCCGCGCGCTGGGCGAGACCATCGCCGTCGTCCTGATCGTCTCGCCCGGCGTTCGAGATCAAGCCGCGGATCCTCGAGGTCGGCACCAGCACGGTGAGCTCGCTCATCGCCGGCCGGTTCGGCGAGGCCAGCACCTCGCAGCTCTCGGCGCTGCTGGCCGCCGGCTTCGTGCTCTTCCTCATCACCCTCGTGGTCAACACGCTCGCCGCGGTCGTCGTCAACCGCAGCCGCTCCGGCAGCGGGGACTGGACGCATGACCCACGACTCAGCCCAGCCGCCGACCTACGACGCTGTCGCCGCCACCGGCCACCTTCCTCCCGACCTACGACGACGACGCGCCGCCGCCGCTGCCCCGCGGTCGGGCCTCGGCAAGCCCAGCCCGGACGAGCGGTTCGCGCGCGTCGGCTCCTGGGTCGGCCGGGCTCGGCCTGGCCTGGCTGGTCACCCAGCGGCTGCTGCCGCTGGACGGGCTGCCGCTGGTTGCTCATCGCCTGGTTCGTCCTCGGTGTCGCGGTCACCGCGGTGACCGCCACGATGAGCGGCGGCCTGGTCGAGGTCAAGGACCGGGTCGCCGAGTCGGTGGTCACCGGCGCGGCGCTGCGTGGTCGGCGCCGCCCTGGTCAGCACGGTCGTCTTCGTCGCGGTGCGCGGCTGGAAGCCGCTGCTGCACCTCAACTTCTTCGACCAGCGACATGAGCGGGGTCGGCCCGAAGGACGGCGTTCGACCACGGCGGCGTCCTCCACGCGATCGTCGGCTCCGGCATCGAGCTCGGCATCGCGCTCGCTGATCACGCTGCCGCTCGGCATCGGCACCGCGGTCTTCATGACCGAGGTCGGCGGCCGGTTCGCCCGCGTCGTGCGCACCATCGTCGAGGCGATGACCGCGCTGCCCTCGATCGTCGCCGGCCTGTTCATCTACACCGTCTTCATCATCGCGCTGGGCTTCCCGCGCTCCGGCCTGGCCGCCGCGCTGGCGATCTCGGTGATGATCCTGCCGATCATCGCCCGCGCCTCCGACGTCGTGCTGCGGGTCGTGCCCGGCGGCCTGCGCGAGGCCAGCCTCGCGCTCGGCGCCAGCCGCTGGCGCACGGTGTGGCACGTCGTGCTGCCGACCGCCCGGCCCGGCCTGGCCACCGCGGTGATCCTCGGCGTCGCCCGCGGCGTCGGCGAGACCAGCCCGGTGCTGCTCACCTCCGGCGCGGCGGCGTTCATCGTCAAGAACCCCACCGACGGGGTCATGAACTCGCTGCCGCTCTTCATCTTCACCAACGTCCGCAGCGGCGAGCCGGTCGCGATCGAGCGCGCCTTCGCCGCCGCGACCGTCGCTGCTCTTCCTCGTGCTCGTCCTCTTCGTCATCGCCCGGCTGCTGGCCCGCCCGCGCCGCGGCCGGCACCTCGCTGCTGCGCCGCGCGATCCGGGCCGGCTCCGGCGGTGGCGTGGCCCGACGCCCGGCACCAGCACCTGCTGCCCGCCTCGCCAGCCGACCACTCAGGAGCCTTCGTGAACCGCGCTCGTCTCGTGCTCGCCCTGCCTGCTGGCGCGGGCTGCCTGCTCGCGCTGCCGGGCGTGGCCGACGCGGACCGCAGCATCGACCGCTCGAGCGAGCGGACGACGTACGCCCAGATCGAGGGCACCGGCTCGACCTGGTCGGAGCTGATCGTCCAGCAGTGGATCGCCGACGTCGACGCCAACGGCATGAAGGTCGTCTACACCGGCGGCGGCTCGTCGAAGGGCCGCAAGGACTTCTCCCAGAACAGCACCGACTTCGCCATCTCCGAGATCCCCTACCAGGGCGTCGACGAGCAGGGCAACGCCGACACCAGCAACGGCCGCGAGCTACGCCTACCTGCCGATCGTGGCCGGCGGCACGGCGTTCACCTACCAGCTCAAGATCGGCGGCCAGCTGGTCCGCAACCTGCGCCTCTCCGGCGAGACGCTCGCCAAGATCTTCACCAACCAGATCACCAACTGGAACGACCCGGCGATCACCAAGGACAACAACGGCCGCGCCTTCCCGTCGCTGCCGATCACCCCGGTCGTCCGCTCCGACGGCTCGGGCACCACGGCCCAGTTCACGCCGTGGATGGACAACCAGTACCCCGACATCTGGCGGCCGTTCTTCGGCAAGTCCGGGCTCACGTCCTACTACCCGCGCAAGGGCCGCGCGATCGGCCAGGCCGGCTCCGACCAGGTGATGAACACGATCGCCGGCTTCGCGGGCAACGGGACCATCGGCTACGTCGAGTACTCCTACCCGCTCAACAAGGACTACCCGGTCGTCAAGGTCCTCAACAAGGCCGGCTACTACGTCGAGCCGACGCAGTACAACATCGCGGTCGCGCTGACCAAGGCCCAGATCAACCAGGACCCCAACAGCCAGCTCTACCTGACCCAGATCCTCGACGAGGTCTACGTCAACACCGACCCGCGGGCCTACCCGATCTCGTCCTACAGCTACATGATCATCCCGACCGGGGCGACCGACGTCCGGATGACCACGGCCAAGCGCCAGACGCTGGCCGACTTCCTCTACTACTCGCTCTGCGCCGGCCAGACCAAGGCCGGCCCCTACGGCTACTCGCCGCTGCCGCTCAACCTGGTGCAGGCCGGCTTCGCCCAGATCGCCAAGCTGAAGGCGGCCGACCCGGCGGTCGACCTGACCGACCGCGACGTGCGGACCTGCAACAACCCGACCTTCGACGGCAAGAACCTGTCGAAGAACAAGCTCGCCCAGATCGCGCCGCAGCCGGCCGCGTGCGACAAGGCCGGCGCGGGCCCGTGCGGCACGCGACACCGGCACCGGCCAGCCGTCGACCGACGACCCCAGCGCACCGGCAGACCCGGGCACGGAGGCGCCTGCCGACCCCGGTGGCGCCCCGCCGCCCGACACCGCGCCGACGGACGCCGGGCCGGTGGTCGACCCCGACACCGGCGAGGTCACCACGCCCGCACCGGTCGACCCGGCGGCCGGCGGCGCCACCACCGCGGCCGGCCAGCAGCCGGCCGACTTCCCTGCGCCGACCGAGCTGGCGGCCTCCCGACCCGCGGACACCACGACGTTCGGCTGGGTGGCGGCGGCGCTGCTGCTGGCGCTGGTGCTGCTGCCCGGACTGGCCCTCTCGCACCTTCGCCGTCGTCCTCGCCGGGGCTCCGCCGTGATCGGCCTGCGCGCCCCGTTCGCCGTCTCCGTCGCGTCGCTGATCGCCGGGCTCACGCTGGCACTGGTGCCGGCGAGCGCCACCCCCGGGCCGGACTCGACGGTGCCTGTCGACAACGTCCAGCGCGGCGGCGGCTCGCCGTTCTCGCTCACCAAGCCCCTCACCCGGTCGTTCGTCAACGAGGACGGGACGACCTACGAGTTCCCCACCAACACCGTCACGGTCGACGCCTCGCAGACCAAGGACCTCCGCGGTCGGCAACGGATCCTGATCAGCTGGACGGGCGCGCAGCCGAGCGGTGGCCGGGCCAGCAACCCCTACGGCGAGAGCGGGCTGCAGCAGGAGTACCCCGTGGTGATCCTGCAGTGCCGGGGCATGGACGACCCGAGCCTGCCGGTCGAGCAGCAGGTCCGGCCGGAGACGTGCTGGACCGGCTCGGTGGCCGAGCGGTCCCAGATCACGCGGTCCGACGGCGAGGCGGCCTGGGTCCACGACGCCGCGGCGCCTCCGTGCCGACAAGGAGCGGCTGTCCGGCCTGTCGCCGTTCCCGGGCAAGGACGTCTGCCCGACCGCGGACGTCGATGGCCTCTACACCCACCTGACGCCGTTCGTCGCGGCCTCCGGCACGGTCTACCCCGCCTGCGACGGCCAGAACATGCCGCCGGAGGCGGCGGTCGGCGCGGCCTTCCCCCCGGCCGAGATCGCGGCCTTCAGCGACCAGGACGGCGCCGGCAGCGTGCAGTTCGAGGTGCGCAGCGACGTCGAGAACGAGTCGCTGGGCTGCAACCACAAGGTCGCGTGCACGATCGAGGTGATCCCGATCAACGGGATCTCCTGCGACCAGCCGTCCGCGAGCCAGCCCGAGCGGGTCGGCGTCCCCGTCGCCGTCCGAGTCCCCGTCGCCGTCCGAGTCCGCCGTCGCCGTCGGAGTCTCCGTCGCCCTCCCAGTCACCGTCCCCCACGGCGACGCCGTCCAGTGACCCGCCGGTGGGCGGCCTGTCGATCTCGGACGCCGCGTGCCGCAAGGGCGGCCAGTTCACCCCCGGCTCGAGCAACTTCGCCAACCAGGGCGTCGACCAGGCGGTGGCTCCGGCGCTGTGGTGGTCGGCCTCCAACTGGGCCAACCGGTTCCGATCCCGATCACCTTCGGCCTGCCACCCGACACGTGCGACGTCCTCGACCCGCGCGCCCCCACCGGGCTTCTACGGCTCGGAGCTGATGGCGCAGGCGTCGCTGCAGTGGTCGCCGGCCTACTGCCTGGACAAGAAGCGGTTCAAGTTCCAGCTCAACCAGATGTCCGACGCCGCCGGCTGGAACCTCGATGAGAGCGGCGGTGGGGGCGGCAGCCTTCGTCTCCTCGCCGCACCGGCGGACCGAGCGACGACCCGATCGGCTACGCGCCGACCGCGGTCACCGGCTTCGCCATCGGCTACAACATCGACCGCCCGGACAACGCAGGGCGAGTTCACCGACCTCCGGCTGAACCCCCGGCTGGTGGCCAAGCTGCTCACCCAGTCCTACCTCGGCTCCGACCTCGGGCGCGGCCATCCCGGGATCGGCGACAACCCGCTCGCGATCATGAGCGACCCCGAGTTCACCGCCGCTCAACCCCGGGCTGAGCCAGAACGCCCAGGAGGCGGGCGCCACGCTGCTGTCGCTCGTCGAACGACTCGGACATCATCCAGCAGCTGACCGACTGGATCGCCCAGGACCAGGACGCGATGGACTTCATCAACGGCAAGGCCGACCCGTGGGGGATGAAGGTCAACCCGAGCTACAAGAAGCTCACGCTGCCGCGCGTCGGAGTGGCCGCTGCTCGACACCTACATCCCGACCACCAACAACAGCTGCCGCCAGACACAACCCGGCGGTCTACTTCACCCAGCTGGCCGCACCGGTCACCACCCTGCGCAAGGTCGTCGGACGCGCTGCTCGACGCCTGGCCGAACGTGCAGACCCGGTGCGACTCCGACCTGGCGACCAGCAGCTACAAGCTGGGCCGGATCGATCGGCAGTCCTACGGCTCCCGGTTCATGCTCGGCGTGGTCAGCCTCGGTGACGCGGCCCGCTACGGCCTGCACACCGCCGCCCTGCAGACCAAGAAGGGCACCTTCGTCGCTCCCGACGAGGAGTCGCTCGCCGCCGCGGTCGACCTGATGCAGCCGCAGGAGCCGAGCAAGGGCGGCAAGGGTCACCAGGGGGGCGAGAGTCGCCGGGGGAGCGGCGAGCCCGGTCTGAGCGAGCTCGGCCGCCCGTTCGTGCTCGACCAGGCCGACATCCGCACGTCGGGGAAGGCCTACCCCGGCACGATGGTCGTCTACGCCGCGGCCAAGCTCCGCAACCTGGTCCAGGACGACGCGGACAAGGTCGCGCTGTTCATCCGGACCGCGACCACGGAGGGACAGAAGGCGGGTGCCGGCAACGGCGAGCTGCCCGCGGGCTTCCTCCCGATCGAGAAGAAGGGCGCCACCCGCAAGCTGTTCGACCTCGCGCAGAGTGTCGGCGACGGCGGTCGAGGAGCAGACGCCCGGAGCCGACGGAGCGAGCCGGCGCCGTCCGACACGAGCGCTCCGACGCTGCCGCCGAACACCGGTGGCTCCGGCGACCCGGGCGACGTCGGTGACGTGCCCGGCGGCGACGTGCCCACCGACTCCCCCAGCGCGGCCCCGAGTCCTCCGGCGACCGCGCCCGCCGAGCCGCTGGCGATGCCCGCGACCGAGGCGGTCAGCTCCGACCTGGGCGACCGGGCCGTGCCGGTGCTGCTGATCCTGGGGCTGATCGGGATCGCGCTGACCAGCGCGGTGCGGTTCTTCGTGCGGCCTCCCCGGGGACCGCTCCGGTGACGGCCACCCTGCCCGACCGCGAGACCGTCGCGATGAGCCCGCCCGAGACGAGCGCGGCACCTGCCCCGGTCCGGCCGGCTCGCCCGAGGAAGACCGCCGAGCCGCGGCTTCCCCGGCCCGGTGACGACCTCGTGGACCGTGGTCTCGACCGCGGGGACGATGGTCGCGATCGTCTGCCTCTGGGTGGTCGGCCAGATGCTGTTCCTCAGCAGCTTCGCCGAGAACAGGTCGCAGGAGCTGCTCTACCGCGAGTTCCGCGTCTCGGTCGCCAGCGCGACCGCCCCGCTCGGTCCGACCACGCCGGTCGGAGACCCGGTCGCGACGCTGAGCATCCCGCGGCTCGGCGTCTTCCAGGTCGTGGTCGAGGGCACGGCGTCCGGCGACACGCTCGCCGGGCCGGGGCACCTGCGCAAGACGGTGCTGCCCGGCCAGGCCGGCACGTCGGTCGTCTTCGGCCGCGCGGCGACGTACGGCGGCCCGTTCCGCGATCTCGGCACGCTGCGGCCCGGCGACGACATCGACGTCGTGATGGCGCAGGGCGAGGTCCACTTCACGGTGGTCAACGTCCGCCGCGCCGGCGACCCGTACTCGCAGCCGCTGCCCGCCGGAGGAGCCCGGCTGGTCCTCGGCACGGCGGAAGGCTCCGGCCCGCTCGCCGCCTTCACCCCGGGCTCGGTGCTCTACGTCGACGCCGACGCCCCGAAGGGGTTCATCCCACCGTCCGGCCTGCCCGCGACGGTCCCTGATCCGGAGCAGCTCATGCACAGCGACCACGGGGCCTTCCCGCTCCTGGCGCTGCACCTGGCGCTGCTCCTGGCGGCCACCCTCGGGGTCGTCGTCGCCCGTCTGCGCTGGTCCGCCCCGTTGGTCTGGATCGTCGCCGCACCCGTCGCCGTGGCCCTCGCCTGGTCCACGACCGACGTGGTGATGCGGCTCCTGCCCAACGTGGTCTGACCGGCGTACGCACCACCGCACCACTGCACCACCACGCACCACCACCGCACCACCTCACCCTTGGAGAGAGAACCCGATGCACGCACGCAAGCTCCTCGCCGGTCTGGGGGCCTCCGCGGCCGCCCTGTCGGTCCTGGCCCTGACGGCCTCCCCGGCCTCTGCGGTCTACAACCCGCACCCTGACGACACCGGACTCGGGCACCCCCGTCGCTGCCCAGCTGATCGGCGTCGGCTCCGACACGACCCAGCACGCAGTCAAGCTGGTCGGAGACGCCTACAACCTGACCTCCCCGCCGGCGACCATCTGGACCTGGGCCGCCTGCCTGACGCCCGCGACGTGTGGCACCGTCCAGCTCCCGAGCGGCGACATCAACCGGCCCAACGGGTCGGGCGCCGGCAAGACCCTGCTCTACGGCGCGGGCAACAACACCGACATCGACTTCGCCCGATCCTCGTCGGCAAACAGCGACGCCGAGACCGCGGCGGGGCTGCAGATGTTCCCGTTCGGCCTCGACGTCCTGGTGATGGCGGTGTCGGGCAACGTCGCGTCGCACGCGCCGACCAACCTCACGCCCGCCCAGATCGTCAGCATCTACAAGGGCGACGTCACCAACTGGAACCAGATCCCGGGCGGCACCGCCGGGGTCATCCACCCGAAGATCCCGCAGCCCGGCTCCGGCACGCGCTCGTTCTGGGATGGCGCAGCTCAAGGCCATGAACAACGGCGTGACGGTGGTCTACGGCGCCGGGGTCCAGGAGGTCCAGGAGCACGACCGACACCGACATCAAGAACGACCCGGACGCCATCGCGCCGTTCTCCGAGGGCCGCGCTGGCCTGCTCGGCTCCACGCTGCACCTCGAGAGCGGCTTCTCCGCCAAGCGGGCCGTCTACAACGTCGTCCGTGGCGCCGACGTGGGCAACGCCTCGGTCCTGGCGGCGTTCGGCTCCAACGGCTACTTCTGCTCGGCCGCGGCCAAGCCGCTCATCGAGGCAGTCCGGATTCAAGCAGCTGTTCACCCCGTCGAAGGGTGGCGTGTGCGGCGCGCCGACCCAGACCGCCACCAGCAACTTCGTCGTCGCGAACGTGACGACGACGACCACGGTGACGGTCACCAGCGCGAGCGCTTCCTCGGCCCGCATCACGGCGGCCGTCACCGGCTCGCACCGCTCCCAGCGGCACGGTCTCGTTCTTCGAGGGCGCCACGCTGCTGCAGTCCGGTGTGCCGCTGACGTCGGGGCAGGCGGTGCGGGTGCAGACCACCACTCCCGGGACGCACACCTACCGGGCGGTCTTCACTCCGGCCGCGAACTCGCCGTTCACCTCGTCGGAGGGCACCGGCAGCGGCACGGTCCAGAAGGCCTCGTCGTCGATCACGGCGTCGTTCCCGAAGACGGTGAAGTTCGGGAAGAAGGCGAAGGGCACGGTCACCGTGACCCTGACCGGCTCGTCGTCGAAGGCCACCGGCACGGTGACCATCAAGGACGGCAAGAAGGTCGTCGGCACCGGGACCCTGAGCAACGGCAAGGTCAAGATCACCCTGAAGAAGAAGCTCAAGCCCGGCAAGCACACGCCTCACGGTCTCGTGGGCCGGTGACAGCAACGCCGCCGGCAGCGACACCAAGGTGAAGATCAAGGCGCTCGCCAAGCCCAAGAAGAAGAAGTAGCACCCGCACCACCAGCGCCGGCCCGGGCGGGAGACCACTCCCAGGCACCCGCCCGGGCCGGCGCCCACCACCGACCGAGAGAGACACCGATGACCCTCACGCCATCGCAGCAGCACACCGACCTGCTCCCCGCCGTACCCCCGGCTGCCGCGCGTCCACGGCCGCGCTCGCCGAGCTGCGGGCGGCCGACATCACCGCGTGGTTCGGGACGCACAAGGTGCTCGACCGGGTCTCGCTCACGATGCCGGCGGGCGGGATCACCGCCCTGATCGGACCGTCCGGCTGCGGCAAGTCGACGTTCCTGCGCATCCTCAACCGGATGCACGAGCTGGTGCCGTCGGCCGCGCTGGCCGGGGAGGTGCTGCTCGACGGCGAGGACATCTACGACCCGTCGCGGCGGCTGATCGACGCGCGGCGCGCGATCGGGATGGTGTTCCAGAAGCCGAACCCGTTCCCGGCGATGTCGATCCGGGAGAACGTGCTGTCCGGGCTCAAGCTCACCGGCACGCGCGCCTCCCGCGGGGCCAAGGACGTGCTGGTCGAGTCGTGCCTGGTCAAGGGCGGCCTCTGGAACGAGGTCAAGGACCGGCTCGACGCCCCCGGCGGCAGCCTGTCCGGTGGCCAGCAGCAGCGGCTCTGCATCGCCCGGTCGCTGGCCGTGAAGCCGCGCGTGCTGCTCATGGACGAGCCGTGCTCGGCGCTCGACCCGACGTCGACCCGGGTGATCGAGGAGACCATGGTCGAGCTCGCGCGCGAGGTGACGATCGTGATCGTCACGCACAACATGCAGCAGGCCGCGCGGGTCTCCGACACCTGCGCGTTCTTCCTGGCGTCGCAGCAGCACGCCGGGGGTGATCGTCGAGCACGGCCAGACCGACGCGATGTTCGGCAGCCCGCAGGACCAGCGGACGGCGGACTACGTCAACGGCCGGTTCGGGTGACCTTTCGCCACCTGGTGCTCTTCGCCTGCGGGTTGGCGCTGGTCAGCTCGGTGGCCTGGCTCGCCCAGCAACGGAGCCCCTCGGGCGACCCGGTGCTCAGCTCGTCGGGGCCACCGTCGCTGGCGGCGCAGCCGGCGCCCGGGTCCTGCTCCGTCGGCTGCCGCCGTCACGGCGTCGCTCCCCTCGGTGCTGGCCGCGTCGGCCGACCCGGGCTGGGTCCGGCGTACGGCGGCCGCGGCCGGGATCCCCGAGGTGGCCGTGGCGGCGTACGCCCGGGCGGTGCTCGCCTCCCCGCCGTCCTGCGGGCTCGGCTGGACGACGCTGGCGGGGATCGGCTGGGTGGAGTCGCAGCACGGCACCCTCGGCGGCCGCACCCTCGATGCCGCCGGCCGGCCGTCGTCGCCGATCGTCGGTCCGGCCCTCGACGGCGCCGGCCCGGTCGCGGCGATCCGGGCCAGTGCTGCGGGCTCGCTGCTGCACGGCGACCCGGAGTGGGACCACGCCGTCGGGCCGCTGCAGTTCCTCCCCTCGACCTGGGAGACCTGGGGCCGCGACGGCGACGCAGACGGCGCCGCCGACCCGCAGGACCTCGACGACGCGGCCGCCGCCGCCGCGGCGTACCTCTGCGGCACCAGCCAGGACCTCACCACCGGCCCCGGCTGGTCCGCCGCCGTCTTCGCCTACAACCACAGCGCCACCTACGTGCAGGCCGTCTACCTCGCGGCCACGACGTACGCCGGCCGGTCGGGGTAGTCCGTCACCTTTGGCTGGTCGCGGAGCCAGTTTCCGTCCACAAAGGTGACGGACTACCCCGACGACGGCTGGCTGTGGATGAGCTCAGCGGGGCTCTGAGGATTTCGCCGAACATGTTCGGGTGCAACCGCCCGACGAACCCACCAGGCCCGTGTCACTCACACGGCCGGGTCTGTTCGCGCCCGTGCGGCGGGACCCGACCGGTCGAGAGGGCCCGACCGCATGGGCGGCGAGCACCTCCGACTGGCGTGGGAGCAGCCGCGGTTTCTTCGTGCCCTCAACCGTCGTCCAATCGGTCGAGCAGAGAATCCTGGAAGCAGCGGCCGTACTGCCGTTCGACCACGGGGGAGTCACGGGGTGGGCAGCGCTCCGCTGGCTTGGTGGGAGCTGGTTCAACGGCGTGGGCGTGGGCGGCGCGGAACGGCCCGTCGTGCTCGTCACGGGGGGCGACCACATTCGCCCCCAGCCGGGCATCGCCATCTCGCACGAGAGACTCGACCCCGAGGATCTCATCGCGATCGATGGCATCCGGCTCACGAACGCGGTCCGATCCGCATGGTTCGAGATGAGGTACGCCGACAACCCGCGGACGGCCGCCCTGGCACTGAGCCTGGCGGCGTACTCAGACCTCGTCTCCATCGAAGAGCTCGCCGGCTTCGCAGCCGTGCACCCAGGTTGGACGGGAGCCCCGAAATGCCGAGAGGCGATAGCACTGGCCGAGGAGAACATCTGGTCGCCGAAGGAGCTCGAGGTCACGCATGTCTGGTCGCTGGACGCTGGTCTGCCCCGGCTGCTGTGCAACGCGCCTCTGTTCGACCTCCAAGGACGATTCTTCGCCACCCCGGACCTGCTTGACGTCGAGGCCGGCCTGGCCATCGATTACAACGGTGAGCATCACGCGCAGCTGGGCACACGGATGCGCGACACTGGCCGAGACGAGGCGTTCCGGCGCCACGACATCGAGACGCTCACGATCCTTGGACCCCATCTCTTGGACAGGCCGTCGCTCATGACGCGGATGCACGAAGCCCGAGGGCGCGCTCGGTTCGAGGCCGAGTCGACCCGCAGCTGGACCGCCGTACCGCCCCCGTGGTGGATCCAAACCCACACCGTCGCCCTACGCAGGGCGTTGTCGCCCGAAGATCGGGAACGCGTCCTCCGCTACCGGCGGGCGGCGTGACATCGGGGGTAGTCCGTCACCTTCGGCTGGTAATTCAGCCACATCCACCAGCCAAAGGTGACGGACTACCCGCGACACGGAACTCAGGGCAGGCGGAAGACGAACCGGCAGACGAGGTAGACGAGCGCGGCGGCGGAGCCGGCCATGGGGAAGGTGAGGACCCAGGCGGTGACGATGGAGCGGGCGACGCCCCAGCGGACGGCGGAGAAGCGCTTGGTGGCGCCGGCGCCCATGATCGCCGAGGTGATCGTGTGGGTGGTCGAGATCGGGGCCTCGAAGATGAACGCCGTCGAGTAGAGGACGATCGTGCCGGCGGTCTCGGCGGAGAAGCCGCGGGCCGGGTCGAGGTGGATGATCCGGCGGCCCAGGGTGCGCATGATCCGCCAGCCACCGGAGTAGGTGCCGAGCGAGATCGCGCGCCGCGGCCGACAGCACGATCCACAGCGGCAGGCCGTCGTCGGACGCGGAGTAGTAGCCCGCGGTGGTGACGGCCAGGAAGATCACGCCCATCGTCTTCTGGGCGTCCTGGAGGCCGTGGCCCAGGGCCAGGCCGGCGGCGGAGAGGGTCTGCAGCATCCGGAAGCCGCGGAAGACCTTGTGCGGGTTGCGGCGCCGGAAGATCCACATGATCGCGAGCATGATGACGAACGCGATGGCGAAGCCCACGAGCGGTGAGGCGATCATCGGGATGACCACCTTCTCGAGGATGGTGTGCCACTCGATGGTCACGCCGCCCGCCAGCCCCGCACCGACCAGGCCGCCGATCAGGGCGTGAGACGAGGACGACGGCAGGCCGTAGTACCAGGTGATGAGGTTCCACGAGATCGCGCCCACCAGCCCCGACAGGATGATCACCAGGCCGTGGTTCTCCGAGACCCCGTCGATGGTGAGGACGCTCTGGACGGTCTTGGCGACCTCCTGCCCGAGGAGCGCGCCGACGAAGTTCATGACCGCGGCCAGGATCAGCGCCACGCGGGGCGTGAGCGCCCGGGTCGACACCGAGGTGGCGATGGCGTTGGCGGCGTCGTGGAAGCCGTTGGTGTAGTCGAAGGTCAGGGCGACGACCACGACCGCGATGACGATCGCGAGCTCCATGATGGACGGTTCCCCTCACCTGCGGCCGTCGCGAGCGTCGTCAGACGCGTGCGACGAGGTTCGGGGTCCCCGCGAAAGCGCGAGTGCAGCGAGCGTGTTCGTGGGGTGGTGGCTTGACGCGGGTGCGAGGGCGTACCGGGGTTGTCCGTCGAGCGCCCGCAACGCCGCCAGCGTGCGCGTATGGCGGCGCGCAGCAGGGCGTCAGGTGAGGGGAGCCGTCCATGCTCTCAGCTCTCCTTGACGGCGATCTGCTCGACCGTGTGGGCCACGCTCTCGAACGCGTCGATCGCGCGCTCCAGCGCCTCCACGATGTCCTTGAGCTTCAGCACCTCGATCGTCTTGAACTCACCGGAGAACAGCTTGGCCAGCATCCGCCGGTGGTTCTTGTCGCCGGTGTTCTCGAGGCGGTTGATCTCGATCCAGTACTCCTCGAGCTTCTGCGGTGACTGCAGCCCCGGCATCGCGGCCGCGGTCAGCTCGGCACACCGCTGGAGCACCTCGACCTGCTGCGAGAGCTCGGCCGGCAGGACCTTCACCTCGTAGAGCAGGATCAGGTCGACGACCTCGTCCATCATGTCCATGACGTCGTCGAGGCCGGAGCCGAGCCGGTAGATGTCCTCGCGGTCGAACGGCGTGACGAACGTCGAGTTGACCCGCTTGAACAGCGCGTGGGTCGTCTCGTCGGCCTCGTGCTCGGCCTGGCGCATCCGGGCTGCGACGTCGTCGTGGACGGCGGTCTCGCTGAGCATCTCGGCCAGGAGCCCGGCGCCGACGACCAGGTGCTGCGCCTGTTCGCTGAAGAGGTCGTAGAACGCCGTGTCGACCGGGCGGAAGCGCAATGCCACTGACTACTCCTGGCGAGACGGCGGGGGTCCTGTGCAGGCCCGTTGGTTGACCGCCGAACAGACTAGGGGGTGCCCGGCCGCCACGCGCAAGTCCGGGGCCGGTCACATCCGGTTCGTCGCCGGGTTCGCGCCGGGTTCTCGCCGGGTTCTCGCCGG
Organism: uncultured Actinomycetota bacterium; assembly: GCA_963793315.1. Taxonomy (GTDB): domain Bacteria; phylum Actinomycetota; class Actinomycetes; order Propionibacteriales; family Nocardioidaceae; genus Nocardioides. Next base: position 178,524 of record CAWBZR010000015.1, read on the forward strand.
GTTCTCGCCGGGTTCACCCGTGCGTACGCCGCCTCCGGTGCCGCTCGATCAGGGCCTCCTGGTAGTCGGTGGCGCCGCCGTTGTGCACCCAGTCGCCGTTGCTGTGCAGCACCCACGCAGCCGTCTCCGGTCCGAAGGCGAGGTCGAGCAGGTCGCTCGACCTGCGTGACCAGCGGGGTCTCGGGGAGCCGCACCAGCACCTCGACGCGGCGGTCGAGGTTGCGGTGCATCATGTCGGCCGAGCCGATCCACGCCTCCGGCTCCCCGCCGTTGTCGAACCAGTAGACCCGGCTGTGCTCGAGGAACCTGCCGAGGATCGAGCGGACCTCGATCGACTCCGACAGCCCGGGCACCCCGGGCCGGAGCGCGCAGATCGCGCGCGTGACCAGCTGGACGGGGATGCCCTCCTGGGAGGCGAGGTAGAGCGCGTCGATGATGCCCTCGTCGACCAGCGAGTTCATCTTCATCCGGATCCGCGACGGGCGGCCGGCGCGGTGGTGCTCGATCTCGCGGTGGATCCGGTCGACCAGCCCGGTGCGCACCGAGTCGGGAGCGACCAGCAGCTCTTCGTAGGACGCGTTGCGGGCGAACCCCGACAGGTTGTTGAAGAGGTGGGCGACGTCCTCGCCGATCAGCTCGTCGGTGGTGAGCAGACCGAAGTCCTCATAGCTCCGCGCGGTCTTGCCGTTGTAGTTGCCGGTGCCGATGTGGGTGTAGCGGTGGATGCCGTCCGGCTCGTCACGCACCACCATGGCGAGCTTGCAGTGCGTCTTGAGCCCCACCTGGCCGTAGACCACGTGGCAGCCGGCCTGCTCGAGCTTGCGCGCCCACCGGATGTTGGCCTCCTCGTCGAAGCGCGCCTTGATCTCGACCAGCACCAGCACCTGCTTGCCGGCCTCGGCCGCGTCGATGAGGGCGTCGATGATCGGGCTGTCGCCCGACGTCCGGTAGAGCGTCTGCTTGATCGCGAGCACGTGGGGGTCGGCGGCGGCCTGCTCGATGAACCGCTGCACCGACGTCGCGAACGAGTCGTAGGGATGGTGCAGGAGTACGTCGTGGCGCCGGGTCGCCTTGAACACGTCGACCGGTGCCGACGACTCGACCTCCGCCAGCAGCGGGTGCGTGGTCGGCACGAACGCGGCGTACTTGAGCTCCTCGCGGTTCTGGTCGGCGATGCCGTGCAGCCCGCGCAGGTCGAGCGGCCCGGGGAGACGGAACACCTCCTCGTCGCTCACGCCGAGCTCGGTGACGAGCAGGTCGAGGACGTCCGGGGTCATCGTCTCCTCGACCTCGAGCCGGACGGGCGGGCCGAAGCGGCGGCGCAGGAGCTCCTTCTCGAGCGCGGCGAGGAGGTTCTCCGCGTCGTCCTCCTCGACCTCGAGGTCCTCGTTGCGGGTGACCCGGAAGGTGTGCACCTCGAGCACCTCCATCCCCGGGAACAGCCGCTTGAGGTGCTCGCCGATGACGTCCTCCAGCGGCACGAACCGCTGGTTGCCGAGCGGCACGAACCTGGCGAAGATCGGCGGCACCTTGACCCGGGCGAAGTGCTCCTTGCCGGTCTTGGGGTTGCGGATCGTGACGGCCAGGTTGAGCGAGAGCCCGGAGATGTAGGGGAACGGGTGCGCCGGGTCGACCGCGAGCGGCGTGAGCACCGGGAAGATCCGGTCCTTGAACAGCTTCTTGCAGTACTTCTGCTCGTCGCGGTCGAGGTCGCCCCAGCGCACCAGCTGGATGCCGGCCTCGAGCAGCGCGGGCACGAGCTCGTCGGCGAACAGCCGCGCGTGCTGCTCGCTCAGCGCGCGGGACTTGTCCCAGATCGCCTCGAGCACCTCGCGCGGCAGCATCCCGGACGCCGCCTTGACCGCGAGGCCGGCGGCGATCCGGCGCTTGAGGCCGGCCACCCGGACCATGAAGAACTCGTCGAGGTTGCTGGTGAAGATGGCCGCGAACCGGACCCGCTCGAGGAGCGGCTGCGTCTCGTCCTCGGCCAGCTCGAGCACCCGCTGGTTGAGCCGCAGCCAGGAGAGCTCGCGGTCGAGGAACCGGTCCTCGAACTTCTCGACCCCCGCGAGCGCCGCCTCGGTCGCGACGTACGGCGGCTCGACGTCGAACGTCTCCTCGGGGACGCCGTCGCCACGGGCGGTGGCGGCCGGTGTCGGCGTGGTCGAGCGTCATGGCAGCCAGTGTGGCACCGCGGCGTGAACGGACGGTGACTCAGAACCGGCGCGAGCCGCCGGACCGGCGGCTGGAGCGGCTGGAGCTGCCGCCGCCGAAGGAGCTGCGGTGGCCCGAGCTGCCCGAGAACCGGCGGCCGCCTCCCCCGCTGGACGAGGAGCCACCCGAGCCGCCGTCGTTCTCCCACACGAACTGGATCCCGCCCCAGGCCGGCTTGGCGGGGCGGGACACCGCCGGTGACGGCGCCACCCGGATCCGCTGCACGCCGGGGTCGGCGAAGGTGTGGCGCTGCCAGTAGCCGTTGACGTAGGGACGCGTGTAGCGGTCCCACTGCCAGTAGGGCCTCACCACGCCGTCGAGGTTGAAGGTGCGCACCGCCGGCTTCCGGCCGGCGTCCACCTCGGCGGCGCACGTCGCGCACACCGGCACCTGCCGCTCGAGGCCGAACTCCGGGGTGAACGGCCGCTCGGTGACGCTCGGCCCGTGCCGCGGGTCGAAGAAGCACGGCGCCGATCGCTGCGGCACCGGCCGGCCGTGGCGCAGCGCGTCGATGGCGGTCAGCTCGAAGCGCGCGTCGGCGAGCCGGCGTACGACGTCCTCGACCTCGTCGGCGTGTCCATCCGGCTCAGCCCGGCACCCCCGGCACCCCCGTCGGCACCAGCGTCGAGCCGGTGCCGGGCCTCCTCGACGAGGTCCAGCACCTGGCGGGTCCGGTTGTTGAGCTCGTCGCTCGCCGGCCGGCGCCGGAGGCAGCGCCGCCACCGTCTGCGACAGCTCGACGACCTCCTCCTGCAGCGAGGGGCGCAGCGCGTCCGCGACCTGCGCGTCCTCGGTCTTTCGTCGCCGGTGCCGCTGCCAGCGGCTCCCACCGATGATGAGCGCCACCACCAGGCCGATCCCGCCGACCAGCCAGCCGACGATCGGCCACGGGTTGGTCTGCTCCTCGCCGGCATCGTCGAGGAACGTCTCGAGCATCGACACGTAGTCGGGAGCACAGCAGTCGACGGCGTGGTCGAGGGCGTCCTCGACCTCGTAGAAGGGCCGCTCCTCGGAGAACTGGTAGGCCGTGAACGAGCGTCCGTCATATGACGACTCCGCGTCGACCAGCACGGCGTAGGTGCCGTCGACGCCGACCCGGTCGTAGAGCTGGCCGGGCAGCTCGTCGTCGGCGTAGGAGAGGTCGTTGCCGTACGCCGCGTCGGGGTCGCTCGGGGTCGAGCTCGCGCAGCGCGTCGGCCGGCACCACGAGGACCCGCACCGGGCCCGCGGTCTCCTGCGCGATCGCGTCGAGCCGGGCGGCCTCGGTGGCGGAGATCTCGGTGACCGCCGGGTCGACGTAGACGCCGGGCTGCGCAAGCTCGGTCGCGACGCGGTCGAAGTAGGCGTCGGCCCGGCTGGTGTCGGGAGTGTCGGGCGTGTCGTAGCCGTAGTCGTAGCCGGCGCCGGGGGAATCGTCGGTGCCGGTGCTCTGGGCCGCCGCCCAGAAGAGGAAGACGACCACCAGGCCGAGGAACGGCACCACCTTGGCCAGGTTGATCCTCACTGGTCGATCCTCACTGGGTGCCCCCGTCGGTCAGCCGGTCGTAGCAGGCCCGGCAGACCGGGACCGGTCGGAGCGTGCCCCCGGGCGGTGCCCACGACACGTCCGCGACCGAGACGCCGTGCGCGGGGTCGACGAAGCAGGGCAGCCGGCGCGCCGGCGGTGGGGTCCCGGCGACCCCGGCCTCGCGCGCAGGCCAGCTGCCAGCGGGCGTACTCCGTGACCTGGCCGAGCTGCCGCAGCTCGTCGTCGGTCGTGAGCGCGTCGACCCGGCGCGAGGCGTCGGCGTAGGCGTCGAGCGCGGCCTGCACGTGGGCCGCGACGGCCGGGTCGGTCAGCGGCGGGTCGGCGGCGTCGAGCTCCTCGCCCAGGCGGGTCACGTCCTCGCGGGCGAGGGCGGCGCGGTCCTCGACGGTGTCCTGCTGGTCGCCGTACGTCGGGAAGCTGGGCCGGTAGTCGGCCGGCGCCGGCCCAGGTCTCGCCGGAGGCGCGCCGGACGGCCGGCGTCGCCAGCGCGGCCAGCCGAGGATCGCGCCGGTCGCCACCGCCGCACCGACGAGCAGCGCGACGACCACCCAGGCGGCGGAGACGCCGCCGTCGTCCGGGCGCGCCGAGCTCGTCGAGGGTGCCGTCGAGGATCTGGTCGACCTGGCCGAGCGTGTGGTCGTCCACCTGGTCGGCCACGATCCGGCCCACCTCCGCGGCGCCCGGGGCGTCGCCGTAGCCCGCGGCGTAGGTGCCGGCGCCGCTGAGGTTGACGAGGTAGATGCCGTCGACGCGGCCCATGCGGTCGTAGAGCTCGTCGAGCAGCGCCGAGGCCTCGTCGACGTCGGCGCCGTCGCCCTGCCGGATCGCCTGCGCCGGCAGCACCGCGACGAAGACGTCGTCGCGCCAGCCGGTGACCCGGTCGCGCAGCCGGTCGGCGTCCGCGTCGCCGAGCGCCCCGCTGTCCGGGCTGACGTAGACCGGGTCCCCGCCCTGCCAGGCGGCCACCGTCGCGTCGACGTACGTCGCCTCGTCGGGCCGCACCGGGGCCAGCAGCAGGGCGAGCGCCCAGAGGGCGGACAGCAGGTGGGCCACGCGCTGTTCCTACCCCATACGCTCGGCGGACCATGCATGTGAAGACCCGGCTGGAGCGGCTCGGGCTGGTCGGGGCGATGTCCCTGCCCGAGCCCGCGCAGCGAGCGCTGGCTGGGCGGCCGGTCCGCGTCGACGGCAACACGCTGGCCACCGACGTGCAGCTGATGCTCAGGCTGCAGCGGCTGGCGCGGCTGCCCGGGGCCGAGGAGCTGCCGGTCGAGGAGGGCCGCGAGATCCTGCGCGTCACCGACGGCGCACACCGCCGGTGACCAGCCGATCGGGTCGGTGCGCGTCGCTGCGGGTCGCCGACCTGCCGGCCCGGCTCTACGTGCCCGAGCGGCGCGCCGCCGGTCGGGCCGCTGCTGGTCTTCTTCCACGGCGGCGGCTTCTGGTGCGGTGACCTCGACAGCCACGACGCGGCCTGCCGGTTCCTGGCCGAGCAGGCGGGGGTCCGGGTGCTGTCCGTGGGCTACCGGCTCGCCCCCGAGCACCCGTTCCCCGCGGCCCACGACGACGCCGCGGCGGCGTACGCCTGGACCGTGGAGCACGCCGCCGAGCTGGGCGCCGACCCGGCCCGGCTCGGCGTCGGCGGCGACTCCGCGGGCGGCAACCTCGCGGCGGGGGTCGCGATCGAGGCGGCCCGGCACGGCTGGCCGTGCGCGGTGCAGCTGCTGGTCTACCCGGCCACCCAGCTGAGGCGCGAGACCCGCAGCTTCGAGCTGTTCGCCGAGGGCTTCTACCTGACCCGGGGGTTCATGGACCGCGGCGACGAGACCTACGCGGCCGGCGTACCCGCCGACGAGCCACGCCTCTCGCCGATGCACGCCGACCTGCCCCCGGGCCTGGCACCCGCGCTCGTCTACACCGCCGGCTTCGACCCGCTCCGCGACGAGGGCGAGGCGTACGCCGACCGGCTCCGCGCGGCCGGGGCGGAGGTCGGGCTGACCCGCTTCGGCGACCAGATCCACGGCTTCTTCAACATCGTCGGCGTCGGCCGCACATCGCGGGCCGCCAACCTGCGGATCGCGCGCGGCCTGCGTTCCGCGTTGTCGTGAGCCGCGCTGTCGTGAGCCGCAACCCGCGCCGCCGATATCCTCGACCGGTGCGCCGTTTCCTCGCCCCGCTGCTCGCGGTGCTGTGCGCGGCCCTGCTGGCGCCGGTGACGGTCGCCGCGGCGGCCGAGGCCATGTCACCCCGGCCGGTGGCGCTCGCGGAGAAGGCGCGGCCGCGGGCGCTGTTCTTCGGCGACTCCTACTTCGTCGGCGGCGGCTGCAGCCCGGACGCGAAGCAGGACATGGCCTACCTGGCCGGCGTCGAGCTCGGCTACCGCCCGACCGTCCGGGGTGCCGGCGGCACCGGCTTCGTCGCCGCCAACCCGGAGTACGACATCCCGCCCTACCTCGCGCAGATCCAGGAGGGTGCCCTCGACCTGCGCCACCCGCAGCTCGTGGTGATCGCTGGTGGCTCGAACGACGTCGGGCTGCCGCTCGACCAGGTGAAGCAAGAACGCCCGGAAGATCCTCCGCAGCGCGCGCCAGAGGTATCCCCGCGCGCTCCTGGTCCTGGTCGGCCCCATGGACCCCTACGGCGGCTACGCCGACAGCATCCCGATCCGCGACGCGCTGCACCGAGTCGCGAAGCGGCTCCACGTGCCGTTCATCGACGACCTGAGGTGGCTGCAGAGCCACCCCGAGTGGCTGTGCGACGACTACGTGCACCCGACCTACGCCGCCCAGGTCGCGCTGGGCCAGCGGCTGGCGAAGGCCCTGAGGAAGCGCGGCGCTTGAGGAAGCGCCACCCCCTGGATTGATCAGCGCTTCCTTAGCATCGCGACCTACAGTGAGGCGTGCCCCGCCGGCTCCCAGCAGTGGCCGCGCTCACCGCGACGCTGATGCTCCTGTCCCTCGTGGGCTGCGCCGCGGGCGAGCAGGACACGTCGCGGGCGAGGTCGGTCGGGCACGCCCCGGCATCCGCCGGCTCCCTGGCCGCGCCGACCACCAGCGCCGCAGCAGGCCCGTCGGCGCCCGCCGGGCCGGACCGCGCATCGGGATCGACCACGTCGCTGTTCTTCGGCGACTCCTACATCGTCGGTGGCGCCTACACCGGCCCCAACAACTCGATGGGGGCGATCGCGGCCCGTCGGCTGGGCTGGAAGTACCAGATCCGCGGCGGCGGGGGCACCGGCTTCGTGGCGGGCAACCGCGACTACGACATCCCGTCGTTCCTCGGCCAGATCCAGGCAGGGCGCGCTCGACGTCGGCCCGGTCGACTGGCTGGTCATCGAGGGCGGCGGCAACGACAAGTACTACGACCCGAGGCTGATCACCCGGCGAGCGGTCCGGACGCTCAAGGCCGCCGCGAAGCGGCATCCCGAGGCGCGGCTGGTGCTGGTCGGGACCATGGACCCGACCGTCGACGGCTTCAGCGACACCGACGGCGTGATCGGCGCGCTGGCCGCCGCTGCGCGCCGCGCTCGGCATCCCCTACATCAACGCGCAGCACTGGCTGGAGGGCAAGCCCTAGCTGGTCGGCCCCGACTACGACCACCCGACACCGGCCGGCCACCGGGCCTGCGGCCGCAAGCTCGCCAGGGCCCTGCGCGCCTTGAAGTAACTGTCGCCCGTGACGAGGTAGTCCGTCACCTTCGGTTGGGGATCACCGCACGTATGCCCGCCAAAGGTGACGGACTACCTCGCCGCTGGACCGGTCGCTAGGAGTGGGCCTGCGCCTCTTCGAGGTCGCGGAGCCGCTCGCCGGGCCTCGGTGAGCTCCTCGGCCAGGCGGGCGGCGGCGCGCTCGGCGGCGGTCCGGGCGGAGATCGCCTCGGCGGCGGCCTCCTCGGCGGCGACGCGGGCGTCGATGGCCTCGCGGAGCCGCTCGTCGTGCTCCTCGGCGGCGACCTGGAGGTTGGCCAGCGCCTCGGCGGTCCGCCACTCGGCGGTGGCGCGCTCCTTGCCGGCCCGGGTGGCCCGCTCGGCCTGGGCCTTGGCGGTCTCCTCGGCCGTACGCCGCGCCTCCTGCGCCTCGAGCGCGGCGTCCTCGGCCGCGGTGCGGGCGTGGTGCGCCTCGGTCGCGGCCTCGGCGTGCGCCCTGGCCGTCTCCTCGGCCGCGGTGCGGGCGGCATGGGCGGCGCGGGCCAGCTCGGCGTGCTCCTCGGCGGTGCGGTGCGCGGTCTCCTCGGCGGCCGCGGCGGAGACGGTGAGCGCGTGCTGGTCGAGCGGTGCGCTGCTCCGCCTCCTCGCGCAGCCGCTGCGCCTCGTCGGCCCTCGCCGCGGCCTCGGCGGCGGCAGCTGCTCGGCCGCGGCGCGCTGCTCGTGGGCCTCGGCGGCGTCCGCGCTGTGCTCGCGCGCGGTGGTCTCGGCGGCCTCGCGCGCCTGCTCCGCGGACTGCGCGGCACGCTCCGCGGCCGCCCGGGCCTCATGGGCCGCGGTCGTCTCGGCCAGCGCAGCGGCCGTGAGCTCCTCGGCCTCGATGCGGTCGGCGTGGGCGGTCGCGGCCTCGGCGGCTCGCGCCTCGGCCGCCTCGTGCGCGGCATGCTCGGCCGCGGCGGCCTGCGCGGCGGCCGTTGCCGACCTGGTGCTGGCTTCCTCGGCCACGGTGCGCGCGGCGTGGGCGGTCTCGGCGTCGGAGGCCTGCATGGCTGCGACCTGCTCGGCGGCGGCGCGCTCGGCGACGGCGGCGCGGGCGGCCTCGGCCTGGCGGCGTACGGCGTCCTCGGCGGCCGTGCGTGCCTCGAAGGCGGCCTGCGCCGCGGCCTCGGCCTCGGCCCGGGCCTCGTGCGCGAGCCGGGCGGCCTCGGCGTGCTGGGCCGCGACGGCGTCGGCCTCGGCGCGGCGCGTCGTGGGCGAGCCGGGCCGCCTCGGCCTGGGCCTGCTGCGGCCTCGTGCGCGGCCAGCTCGGCGGCGGCGGCCTGGCCGGCGAGGGCTGCCCTGCTGGGCGGCGACCTCCTCGGCCTCGGTCGCGGTGGGTCTGGGCCTCCTCGGCGGCGCGCTCCGCGAGCCAGCCGGGCCTCGTGGGCCTGCCGGGCCAGCTCGGCCTGCTCCGCGGCTGAGCCCTCCGCCGCGGTGCGGGAGCCGTGGGCCGTGCCGGGCCAGCTCCTCCGCCGCGACCTGTGCCTCGTGGGCCAGCCGGGCGCCGCCTCCGCCTGCTCGGCGGTGGCCCGCTCGGCCGCGGCCCGGGCGTCGTGGGCGGCCTGGGCGGCGGTGGCGTGCTCGGTGGCGTTCTCGTGGGCGGCCAGCTCGGCCTCGGCGGCCTGCCGCCGCGGCGCGGCCCTGGGCGGCCGGCGGCCTCCTCGGCGGCCAGCCGCGCGGCGTGCGCCTCGTCGGCGGCCTGCTCGGCGGCCAGCCGCGCCTCGTGGGCCTCGCGGGCCAGCTCGACCTGCTCGGCGGCGCGCGGTCTCGGCGGCGGCGCGCACCACCGCGGCCGACTGAGCGATGTCCTCGGCGGTGGCCCGGCCCTCGTGCGCGAGCCGCGCCTGCCAGGCCTGCTCCGCGGCGGCCTGCTCCGCGACCTCGGCGCGCGGTGTGCGCCTCGGCGGCCTCGGCGGCCCGCGCCTCGGCGGCCTCGTGGGCCGCCTGTGCGGTGGCGCCGGCCTGCTCGGCCAGGGCGGCCTGCTCGGTGGCGGCCTGCTCGGCCCGCTCGCGGGCGCGCTGCGCCTGCCCCCCGGCGTCCGCGGCCTCGAGCGCCGCCTGCTCGGCCGCGGTGCGGGCCTGGAGCGCGTCCTCGGCCAGCCGGGCGTGCTCCTCCGCGGCCTGCTCGGCGGTGGTGCGGGCCTCGTGCGCCTCGGCGGCCAGGCTGCTCGGCCCCCGCCTGGGCGTCGTGGGCCTCGCGGGCGGCCTCGGCGTGCTCGGCCAAGCGCACCTGGGCCTCGGTGTGGGCGGCCAGCGCCGCCTCCGCCTCTGTGGCGCGGGCCTGGGCGGCCTCGTGGGCGGCGTGCTCGGCGGCGGCGGCCTGGCCGGCCGCGGTGGCGTGCTCGAGCGCTGCCGACTCGGCGGCGAACCGGGCGGCCTGCGCCTCGTCGGCGGTCCGCTCGGCGGCCAGGCGGGCCTCGTGGGCCTGCCGGGCCAGCTCCGCCTGCTCGGCCGCGGACTCCTCGGCGGCGGCGCGCAGGCTCTGCGCCGACCGGGCGAGGTCGTCGGCCGTGGCGCGGCCCTCGTGGGCGGCTCGGGCCTGCCAGGCCTGCTCGGCGGCGGCCTCCTCGGCGGTCTGCCGGGCGGTGTGTGCGTCGGCGGCCTCGGTGGCTCGGGCCTCGGCGGCCTCGTGGGCCAGCCGCGCCGCCTCGGCCGCTTCGGCCGTCCGGTCGGTGTGCTCGCGGGCCAGCTCCTCGGCGGTGACCCGGGCCTGCACCGCGGCCTCGGCGGCCGTGTCGGCGCGGGCGCGTCCGGCGTAGGCGTCCTGGGCCAGCCGGGCGTGCTCGGTCGCACTGTCGTCGGCGGCGGTGTGGGCCTCGTGGGCCGCCCGGGCCAGCTCCTCGGCCTCGGTGCGAGCCTCGTGCGCGACGCGCGCCAGCTCGGCGTGCTCGGCGGCGAGCGCCTCGGCCGCTGACCGCGCGGCCTGCGCGTGCTCGGCCTCCTCGGCCCGCTCCCGGGCCGCCTCGTGGGCGGCGTGCTCCGAGGACGCGGCCTGGCTCGCGAGCCGGCCGTGCTCGCGGGCGGCCTCCTCGGCCTCGGCGCGGGCGGCGTGGGCGGCCTCGGCCGCGGCCCCGGCCTCCTGGGTGAGGCGCTCGGCCAGCGCCAGCGCGTCGCGCGCCCGGCCCTCGGCGCGGGCGATGGTGGCCCGGGCGCGCTGCTCGGCCTCGGTCACCACGGCGCGGGCGGTCTCCTCGGCGGAGGCGACCAGGTCGCGGGCGCTCTCCTCGGCCGCCAGCCGGGCCTCGTGGGCGGCCTGGGCGTGCTCGGCGTGGCGGGCCGCGGCCTCGTCGGCGATCTGCCGGGCCTCGGCGTGCTCGGCGGCCGCCCGCTCGGCCTGCTCGCGCAGCGTCGCCTGCTCGCGGGCCGCTGCCTCGGCGCGCTCGCGCGCCAGCGTCGCGATCTGGGTCTCCTCGAGCGCCTGGGAGCGGACCGTGTCGAGCTCCTGGGCCAGCACCGTCAGCCGGGCCTCGGCCTCGCCGCCGCTCGCGGTGCGCCTGCGCCGCGCTGGCAGCGTGCTGGCGGGCCTGCTCGTCGGCCTCCGCGCGAGCCGCCAGGGCGGCCGCCGCCGCCTCGTGCTGGGTCTTGGCCTGCTCCTCGGCCTCCGCGCGGGCGGCGTTGCGCCTCGACGGTCTGCTCGGCCTGCTGGCGCGCGACCTGCTCGGCCGCGAACCGCGCCTTGGCCTGGGCCTCGGCGAGCTGCTCGGCCTGCTTGCGCTCCGTCGCGGCGGCCTCGGCGGCCCTGGTCTGCTCGAGGGCGGCCTGCTCGGCGAGCTGCCGCTCGCTGGCGCTGGCCAGCGCGGCCTCCTCGGCGACCCGGCGCCCCTCGACCGAGCTCGGCGGTCGCTCGCTCGGCGACCTCTCGGGCCTGGTGGGCCTCCTGGGCAGCGGCGGCGTGCTGGGTCGCCAGCTCCTCGGCCCTCTGACGGGCCTCGGCGGCGTGCTGCGCGGCCTCCTCGGCGGCCAGCCGCTCGGCGGCCTGCTGGGCGGCCGCCTCCTCGGCGATCCGGCGCAGCTGGGCGGACCGCTCGGCGGCGCGGGCGTGCTCGAGCAGCCGCGCCTGCACCGACTCGACGTCAGGAAGCTCTGGGCCCTTGGCGTCGTCGGCGTCAGGAGCCTCGGGCAACTCGTCGGGTGGGGCGGTCGGCGCGGTCGAATGGGGGTCGGCCGCTCGAGTCATTGCCGCGAGTGTAGTTGTGGCGCGGCAGTCAAGCGACTCGCCGGGAGAAGGGCTTCCGGCCTGCCCGGACCGGGTGCAGCCTCGGGAGACCCTCAGTAGACCAGTGCCTGGGCGCCCTGACGGAGGATCTCCTCGGTGAACGCCGCCGCGCCGGCGATCCGCGCGCCCACGACCAGGTCGTCCGGGCCGATCTCCCGGCGGGCCGCGCACTGCGCGCAGACGGTCACCGTCCCGCCGGCGAGCACGGCAGCCAGCAGGTCGGCGAGCGGCGTCGCCAGCGGCAGCGCGAACTCCTCCGCCCGGCCCGGCACGCCGAACCACGCCGCCTCACCGGTCAGCCACAGGGACACCTCGGCGCCGGCCGCCACCGCGGTCGCCGCGACCGTGAAGCCCTGGTTGCACCGCTCGGCGTCGTCCGCGCCGCACGTGATCTTGACGACGAGTGGCCTGGACACGCATCCAGCCTAGGCTGGACCCCGTGCCGTTCGAGCTGCCCGACAACCTCCACCCCGACTGCGCGCCCGGTGGCGTGGCTGCTCGGCACCTGGCAGGGCAACGGCCACGGCGACTACCCGACGATCGAGCCCTACCAGTTCGGGCAGGAGCTGATCTTCACCCACGACGGCCGGCCGTTCTTCCACTACCTCTCCCGCGCGTGGATCGTCGACGAGCAGGGCGAGAAGGTGCGCGACGCCGCGCTCGAGACCGGGTTCCTGCGCTGCCGGCCCGAGGGCAAGCTCGAGCTGCTGCTGGCCCACAACACCGGCTTCGTGGAGATCTGGCACGGCGAGGCGGAGCCGGCCAAGTTCGAGCTGGTGACCGACGCCGTGGTCCGCACCGAGTCGGCCAAGGAGTACGCCGCGGGCAAGCGGCTCTACGGCCTGGTCGAGGGCGACCTCCTCTACGCCTACGACATGGCCGCGATGGGCCAGCCGCTCCAGCCGCACACCTGGGCGAGGCTGCAGCGACAGTGAGCCCATGGTGAGCACCGACTGGCGCGAGAAGCTCCGCGAGCAGGGCTACCGGCTCACGCCGCAGCGCGAGCTCATCCTCGACGCAGTCGACACCCTCGGCCACGCGACCCCCGACGAGGTGCTCGCCGAGGTCCGCAAGCACTCCTCGGCGATCAACGTCTCCACCGTCTACCGCACGCTCGAGGTGCTCGAGGAGCTCGGCCTCGTGCGGCACGCTCACCTCAGCGACCGCGCTCCGACCTACCACTCGGTGCGCGACCACGAGCACTTCCACCTGGTCTGCCGGAATTGCCAGCAGGTGATCTCCGTTGACCCCGATGTGCTGCAACCCCTGCTGACCCGGCTCGAGGCCGACCACGGCTTCGCCGCCGACGTCGGTCACCTGACGGTGTTCGGCACCTGCAAGGAGTGCTCGATGAGCGCGAGTGCCCTTCTCAGCCTGCCCGGAGCGGTGGCCGGCGACGGCGTCGACGCCCCGGTGGCCGCCCACTACGGCTCGTTCAACGTCGAGCAGCGCGCGCTCGACGCCGGCGACGGCTTCGTCGACCTCTCGCACCGCGACGTCGTCCGCATCGAGGGCCCCGACCGGCTCACCTGGCTGCACTCGCTCACCACCCAGCACCTCGAGTCGCTCGCGCCCGGCGTCACCGCTGCCGGTGCTGGTGCTCGACCCGCAGGGCCACGTCGAGCACGCGTTCGTCGGCGCCGACGACGGCGAGGCCTTCACGCTGCACACCGAGCCCGGCCATGCGGCCGCGCTGGTGGAGTTCCTCGAGCGGATGAAGTTCATGATGCGCGCCGAGCTCACCGACGTGACCTCCGTCGCTCGCCGTCACCTGGCGGCCGGCCCGGGGCGAGGGCTACGACCGCTACGAGCTGGTGCCGCGCGACCAGCTCGCGTCGTACGCCGAGGCGGCCGGGCCCGCTGCCGGGCTGTGGGCCTTCGAGGCGCTGCGCATCGCGCGCGGGGAGCCGCGGTTCGGCATCGACACCGACGCGCGCACGATCCCCAACGAGGTCGGCTGGATCGGCTCGGCGGTCCACATGGACAAGGGCTGCTACCGCGGCCAGGAGACCGTCGCGCGGGTGCACACCCTCGGCCGCCCGCCGCGGCGGCTCACCCTGCTCCACCTCGACGGCAGCGAGAACCGGCTGCCTCCCGCCGGCGCGGACCTGCTGCTGGGGGAGAAGGCCGTCGGCTTCGTCGGCTCCTCGGCCCGCCACCACGAGCTCGGCCCGATCGCGCTCGCGCTGGTCAAGCGCAACGTCGACCTCGCCGCCGAGCTGATCGTCGACGGCATGCCCGCCGCCCAGGAGGTCGTGGTCGACCCCGAGGTCGGGCTGCACGTGCGCCCGCTGCGGTAGGGCTCGGGTCAGTTTTCGTCGAGTGACCCCAAGTGGCTCCCGGACGAGCCATCTGGCGACCACTTGGGGTCACTCGACGGGGAACCTCAGCGGCCGAGCCGGGGCCGCCAGGGGCGGATCGCGTCGACGAACGGCGCCGGGTCGACCAGGCGGGCGTCGATCTCGTACGCCGCCATCCCCTTGCGGAGGAACAGCACCTTCCAGCGCCGGTCGCCGGGCTGACCGACCATCTCCACCTTGGTGTGGGGGGTGGAGAGGTCGAAGCGGCGATGGCTGTCGCCCTCGTCGACGTGGAGGACGCCCTGCTCGAGCCAGACCCGCCCGGCCGAGCCATTGGAGCGGCCGACCACGATGACGAGCAGCAGCGTGACCGCGCTGGCGAGGATGCCGGGAGTGGTCGTGAGCTGGTCGAGGTAGGCCTCGTAGACCGCGATGCCGGCCGCGACCAGGGCGCCGAGGCCGAGCAGGACGGTGATCACGGCGGAGCTGCTGGGGGAGCGGAACTCGACCAGCTCGGGCACGCCGTCGGGCTGGATCCGCGGCTCGGGTGCCCGGGGCGCGGGCGTGCTGCGCCGGCGCCGGCGCCGGCGCGGGTGCCGCGACAGGGGCCGGTGCGGGAGCGGCGACGGGCGGGGGAGCGGCGGCGCGGGCCTGCTCGGCGGCGAGGGTGGCCTTCGTCTGCTCCAGGAGCGCGGCCCGGGCCTCCTCCAGCGAGGCGGCGAGCTCCTGGGCCCGCGCCTCGGCGGCGGACCGTTCGGCGAGCGCCCGCTCGGCGGCCTCGGCCTGGGAGCGGGCGTTGGCCTCGGCCGCCTCCCGCTCCTGGCTGGCGCGGAGGGCAGCTCTCCTCGGCCTTGGCGCGGGCCAGGTGTGCGGCCTCCGCGGCCGCGGCGGCCTCTCGGGCCTCCTGCTCGACCCGCAGCCGTTCGGCGTTCGCCACGGCCATCTGCTCCACGGTCTCGGAGGCCAGCTCCTGGGCCCGGGCCTCGGCAGCGGACCGTTCGGCGAGCGCCCGCTCGGCGATCTCGGCCTGGGAGCGGGCGTTGGCCTCGGCCGCCTCCCGCTCCAGGCTGGCGCGGAGGGCGGCCTCCTCGGCCTCGGCGCGGGCCAGGTGTGCGGCCTCGGCGGCGGCGGCGGCGTCGCGGGCCTCCTGCTCGACCCGCAGCCGTTCGGCGTTCGCCAGGGCCATCTGCTCCACGGTCTCGGAGGCCAGCTGCTCGGCGACCGTGCGCCGCTGCGCCTCGGTGCGGGCCTGGAACGCCTGCTCGCGTGCGGCGTGCTCGGCGGCCAGGCGCTCCCTGGCGGCCTGCGTCGCTGCGGCCTCGGCCCGGACCGTCTGCTCGGCGTGCACGGCCGCGGCACGCTCCGCGGCCCCGCGCGCGGCGTGGGCGGCCTCCGCGGCTTCGGTCAGCTCCTTGGTCGCCCGCTCGAGCTCGCGGCGTACCTTGCGCGGCAGCTTCAGCTCCTGGGCGCGCTCGGTGACGGTGGCCGCTGTGGAAGCGGCCACGGTCGCAGCGGTGGGCACGGGCGCGGTCGGGCGAGCGGCGGCCGGCGAGTAGTAGCCGGTCTTGCGGCGCAGGAGCCCGCGGCGCACCTGGGGCAGCTCGTCGGGGTCGGTCATGCCGTGGGCGATCGCCTGGGCGATCACCCGCTCGGTGGCGGCGGCCGCGGCGGCCTCCGCGGCCTCGCGCTGGGCCTCGAGCGCGGCGACCTCCTCGACGGTGGGCGCGGGCTCGCCCCAGCGCGGGACCTCGATGACGACGTGGTCGTCGTCGCTGTCCTCGTCGTCGTCCTCGTCGTCGTCCTCGTCGTCGTCCTCGATCTCGGCGGTCTCGGCGCTCACCGGCTCGCCGTCGTCGGCGACGTCGTCCGCGAGGTCTTCGGTGAGGTCGCGCGAGGACTGGGCCGAACGCCGGACCAGCTCCTCGCCCTGACCCTCGTCGAGGTCACCGAGGTCGGTCGCGTCGTTGCCCCGGCGCCAGCGGCGCAGCCGCGACCCGCCGGCGGACGACCCGCCCGACGACGGGGCCGGCGTCCGCTCCGCGTCCGAGGTCGCCGAGCTCATCACATCGAGGCTAACGACGCACCGGCGTCGGGGTGACGTGATTTCGACCGCGGCATGTCAGGGACGGCGGTACTGCGCATGGGTGTCTTCTCGCGCGTGGGTGAACCCCAGCCGCTCGTAGACGTGCACCGCGGGCGCGTTGTCGGACTCCACGTAGAGGAGCACCTCGCCGACGCCGAGGCCGTGCAGGTGCTGCAGCCCCGCGAGGGTCAGCACCCGCCCGAGCCCCTGCCCCTGGGCCTCCGGGTCGATCGCCACGACGTAGACCTCCCCGAGGCGGGCGTCGTGCTGCTTGGTCCAGTGGAACCCCCGCAGCTCCGCGCCGGTCGTCCGCGACCAGCAGCCCGGCCGGGTCGAACCAGTCCTCGGCCATCCTCGCGGCCAGCCCCTCGGCGTCCAGCGAGCCCTGCTCGGGGTGGTGCGCGAACGCCGCGGCGTTGACCCGCAGCACCTCGTCGCGGTCGTCGTCGCGGTAGCCGCGGACCGTCACGCCATCGGGGACGACGAGCTCGGGCAGCGGCTCGCCGGCCGGCCGCCGCATCACCCACAGCTCGCGGGCCCGCCGCAGTCCGTGCCGCGCGGCCAGGACCGCCGCCGCCGGGTGGTCGTTGTGGGACCACGCGGTCACCGCCTCGTCGCCGGACCAGCGCCGCGGCCGCCAGGTCGCGGCCCAGCCCGCGGCCCCGCGCCGCGGGGGCGACCGCGAGGTCCACGCCGCCGTCGTGGGCGAGTGCGAACCCGTCCTCGCCGGCCAGCCACAGCCAGCTGCCCGCCAGCCCGTGGTGCTTCACGCGCAGCTGCGCGGCCTCGTCGAGGGGGTCCTGCTCACCGGCGTCGCGGCCGGCCGCGCCGCACTCCCTCGAGCACGTCGCGCCACCCGTCGTCAGCCGCGTCGTCGACCCTCGTGACCACGACTCAGGACACTAGGCGGTCGGCTGCTCCGCCGGCTCGGTGGCCTCGGCCGTCTCGCGGGCGACCGAAGACTCCTTGGCCGGGATGACGAAGCGGTAGCCGACGTTGCGGACCGTGCCGATGAGCGTCTCGTTGTCGGGGCCGAGCTTGGCGCGCAGCCGCCGGACGTGGACGTCGACGGTGCGGGTGCCGCCGAAGTAGTCGTAGCCCCAGACCTCCTGGAGCAGCTGCTGGCGGCTGAAGACCCGGCCGGGGTGCTGGGCCAGGAACTTCAGCAGCTCGAACTCCTTGAAGGTGAGGTCGAGGTGGCGCTTGCCGATCTTCGCGGTGTAGGTCGCGTCGTCGACGATCACCTCGCCGGAGCGGATCACGTGCGCCTCGGGGTCGGCGGCCTCGCGCTGGGCGGTCAGCCGGCCGATGGCGAGCTTGATGCGGGCCTCGAGCTCGGCGGGGCCGCAGGTGTGGAGCAGCACGTCGTCCATGCCCCAGTCGTGGGTGACGACGGAGAGGCCGCCCTCGGTGACGACGAGCAGGACCGGCACGTCGGTGCCGGTGGTGCGGATCAGCCGGCACAGGTCGCGGGCGTGCGCGAGGTCCTGGCGGCCGTCGACCAGGACGAGGTCGGAGTCGGGGGCCTCGAGCAGCGCGCTGCCCTCGGCGGGCAGGATCTTGACCTGGTGGCCGAGCAGAGCAAGGCCCGGGAGCACCTCGACCGAGGGCTGGAGCGCGTTGGTCAGCAGCAGCAGGGTGCTCAACGGGGTCCCTCCCAGGAGTGTGGGGATCGGACCGAGGCACAGCGCTGGGCTCCGGTTGTGGGATCAGTTTAGGTAATCCGAGCGGTCACATTGGAAGGATCCAAACCGTGGTTGAGACGAACGTCATCCAGGTCCGTTACTGGGCCGCCGCGAAAGCGGCCGCCGGGAACGGCCGCAGATGACGTGCCGGTGAACGGGCCGACCGACGCTGGCCGAGCTGCGCGCCGCGGCCGCCGCGCTGCACCCCGGCACGCCGCCTGGCCGAGGTGCTCGGCGCCTGCTCGACGCTGGTCGGCGAGCAGCCGGTCGGCACCGCCGACCCCGCGACGTACGTCATCGAGCCGGGCTCCTCGGTGGAGTTCCTGCCGCCGTTCGCGGGCGGCTGATCGGCCGTCGAGCGGCGACACGAGGTCACGGTCTAGACACTTTCGCCCCGCGGCGGGCTCGGGTCTGCGACGGTGGGGTCATCACAACGGGTGAGGGTCACACCCGTGGAAGAGGTGGGACGACGTGACGACTCGGGTTGTCGGCGGCGAGCAGCTGTGGCAGCTCGACGGTCGAGCACTCTCCGGTGGGCACCACCCTGGTCGACCCCGACGGGCGGCTGCTGAGCGCCAACCAGGCGCTGTGCGACATGCTCGGCTACACCGAGCGCGAGATCCAGGCGCTGACCTTCCAGCAGATCACCCACCCCGACGACCTCGCCCAGGACCTGGCCATGGTCGAGGAGACCCTGGCGGGCCGGCGCTCGTCGTACCGGCTGCGCAAGCGCTACCTCCACGCCGACGGCCACGTCGTGCACGGCGACCTGTCGGTGGCCCTGCTCCGCGCCCCCGACGGGACCCCGATCCACTTCATCTCGCAGATCCTGGACGTCACCGAGGCACACGAGGCCGCCGAGCGGCTGGCCGAGACCTCCCGGGCCCTGGACCGGCAGCGGCGCCACCTCGAGGCGATCCTCGACTCCGTGGACGTCGGCGTCGCGGTCATCGACCCCGACAGCGGCTATCTCGTGGTGAACCGCCGCCATCAGCAGTACATCGAGCTGGCCCACCCGGACGATGCCGAGGACATGGCCGGCGAGCCGGGTGACATCTTCACCGAGGACGGACGGCGGCTGGAGGCACCGGAGCTCCCGTCGAACCGCGCCGCGGCCGGTGAGGAGTTCGACGACCTGATCCTCCGGGTCGGCACCGACCCGGTCACCCAGCGCGCGCTCTCGGTGTCGGCCAGGTCGGTCCGCGGGGACGGCGGGGAGTTCTCCGGCGCGGTGCTGGCCTACACCGACGTCACCGAGCTGGTGCGGGCGCTGACCGCGAAGGACCACTTCGTGGCGGCGGTCTCCCACGAGCTGCGGACGCCGCTCACGTCGGTGCTCGGCAACCTCGAGCTGATCGCGGACTCGCCGGAGCTGACCGACGAGGTCAGCGAGCGGGTCCGGGTCGTGCAGCGCAACGCGGAGCGGCTGCGCGAGCTCGTGGCCGACCTCCTGCTCGTCGCCCAGATGACCGACGGCCGCCTCGCGCTGACGCGCCAGCCGGTCGACCTCGCCGACCTGGTGGCGACGGCGGCCGCACGCCGTCGGGCCCGCGGCGGTGGCTGCCGGGGTCACGCTCGACGTCGACCTGCCCGACGACACGGTGGTCGCCACGGTCGACGGACCGCGCCTGCGGCAGGTGGTCGACAACCTGCTGGGCAACGCCGTGAAGTACACCGAGCGCGGCCGGATCCGTCTCCGTCCTGCTGCGCCGGCGCGGCGCGCTCGTCGAGCTCGCGGTCACGGACACCGGCATCGGCGTCGCCCCCGATGAGGTCGGCCGGCTGTTCCGGCGGTTCTTCCGGGGCCGGCAGGCCACCCAGCGGCACATCCCCGGCGTCGGTCTCGGCCTGAGCATCGTCCGCGCCATCGTCGAGGCGCACGGCGGGCTGGTCACGGTGGACAGCACCGTCGGCGAGGGCAGCACCTTCCGCGTCGAGCTCCCCGTCACGTCCTAGTAGCGGGTCGCGGCTAAGGCTTGTGGTCTGGCGGCGTCCGGGTGCGTGCATCGCAAGACGGCGGAGCGACGGCATACCGGGTCGTCTGTCGAGCTTCGCCAACGCAGCGAAGTGCGTGCCCGGGCGTCGCCAGGACCAAGAATCAGCTGCGACGCGCTACTAGTGTCCTGTCGAGTCGGCACACAAGGCCGTCGATTTCGCGCCGAGTCGTCGCACGTTGCTGCCGACTTCCCGCCGAGTCGTCACAAGATGCCGCAGCTTCTGCCGGGTCGGCGTCCCTGACCACCAGTGGTCATCTCCGGAAGTTGTTCGGGGGTGGCCCGTGCTCCGGGTGCGTGCATGGCACGACGGCGGAGCGATGGCATACCGGGTCGTCTTCCGAGCTCCGCCGACACCGCCAGGTGCGTGCCCGGGGTGCGGGACACCCGAAGAACTTCGGGAGATGACCACTAGGCTCCGGCCACCATGAGTGAGACTCCCTCAGAGGACTACGAGCCGGCGGCGCACTACGACCGGGTGACGGCGGCTTGGGGGCTGCTGCTGGGCCACGAGCTCCACTACGGCTACTTCGCGACGGGTGCCGAGGAGCTGCCCGTCGCCACCGCGGCGCTGACCTCGCGGATGATCGACAACGCCCGTTTCGAACCCGGGCAGCGCGTCCTCGACGTGGGCTGCGGCACCGGCGCTCCGGCCTGTCGCCTCGCGGCGGACTTCGGTGTGGAGGTGCTCGGCATCACCACCAGCGAGGTCGGCGTCGCGGCGGCGACCGAGCGCGCCCGGCAGGCCGGGCTGGCCGGCGCGACCTTCGAGGTGCGCGACGGCACCGACAACCAGCTCCCCGACGCCAGCTTCGACCGGGTCTGGGTGATGGAGTCCTCGCACCTGATGCCGGAGCGGCAACGGCTGCTCTCGGAGTGCGCGCGGGTGCTCCGGCCGGGCGGCCGGCTGGTGCTCTGCGACCTCGTCCGCCGCCGGGAGATCCCGTTCCTCGAGCTGCGCCAGCGCACCGAGGAGTTCGCGGTGCTGCGGGCGGCGTTCGGCGCGGCCCGGATGGACCCGCTGGCCGACTACGCGACGTACGCCGGGACCGCCGGGCTGACCGACGTCGAGACCGAGGACGTCACCGCCCAGACCCGGCCGACGTTCGACCGCTGGCAGGCCAACGTGGTCGCCCACCGCGACGAGGTGACCGGCATCCTGGGAGCGGAGAGCGTGGAGCAGTTCGACCGCTCCTGCGAGATCCTCCGCGCGTTGTGGGACGACGGCACGCTGGGCTACGGGCTGCTGACCGCCGCCAAGCGGGTAGTCCGTCACCTTTGGCGGGTCATCCTGTGGATTGACCAGCCAAAGGTGACGGACTGCCCCGGCCGGGGCTCAGGCCGTCAGGCCTCCGTCGGCCACGATCACCTGGCCGGTGATGTAGTCCTGGTCGGGTGCGGTGAGGAACTGCACGACGCGCGCGATGTCGGAGGGTTCGCCGAGCCGGCCGGCCGGGGTACGCCGGACGATCTGCTCGAGCTGCTCCTCGTCGAGGCCGTGGCGACATCTCGGTGCGCAGGTAGCCCGGCGCCACGGAGTTGACGGTGATGCCGCGCGAGCCGAGCTCGCGCGCCAGCGCCCGGGTCATGCCGTCGAGGGCGGCCTTGGTGGCGCTGTAGACGACCAGGCCGCGGTAGCCCGACAGCCCGACGATCGAGGAGACGTTGACGATGTGGCCGCGGCCGCCCGAGAGCATCCGGCGCACGACCAGCTTGGTCATCTGGAGGGTGCCCTTGAGGTTGAGGTCGACGACGGTGTCGACGTCGTCGTCGTCCGCGAGCGCGATGACGCCGTCGCGGGCCACGCCGGCGTTGTTGACGAGGACGTCGACACCGCCCCAGCGCTCGACGACGGCCTTGACGAACGGCGGCGCAGGCGGCCCGGTCGGCCAGGTCCACCTTCTCGAACAGGAACCGGTCGGCCTGCTCGGCCTCCCAGCGCGCCACCTCGTCGGTGCTGGAGCGGGCGCAGGTGGCCACCCGGTCCCCGGAGTCGAGGTAGGACTGCACGATCCCGGCCCCGAGGCCGCGGCTCCCGCCGGTGACGATCACGACTCGACTCATGGTGTCCTTCCTCGGACCAGCTTGCCGCCGTGGGTGTCGAGGGTGTCGACGAAGGTGATGCTGCGCGGCCGGTGGGCGGCCGGGTCGTCGGCGAACTCCTCGCGGATGGCGGCGTCCACCGCGTCCGCGTCGGCGCCGTCGGCCAGCACGACGTCGAGCGCGACCACCTGCCCGACCAGCGCGTTGGGGCGGCCGTGCGCGTGGGCGAGCGCGACGCCGGGCACCCGGGCCACCCGCTCCTCGATGGGCAGCGGGTGCACCTTCACGCCGCCGACGTTGATGACCTCGGTGGCGCGGCCGCGGAACTGGATGCGGTCGCCGACCACCTCGACCAGGTCGCCGGAGGCGCGCCAGCCGTCGTCGGGCACCGGCTCGTCGTCGTAGTAGCCGAGCATCGACGAGCGCGAGCGCACCCACAGCTCGCCGTCGACGATGCGGAACTCCGCCTCGCCGTCGGTCGCGTCGAGGACGCTCAGCGGGAGCCCGGCCGCACCGTCGCGGACGCTGATGCTGAGCCCCATCTCGGTGGCGGCGTAGAGCTGCGAGATGTGCGCGCGGGGGAAGGCCTGGCGGAGCGCCTCGACCACCGCCGACGGCACCGCCTCGCCGCCGAGGGTCACCTGCTCGAGCGGCGGGGCCGGCTCGCCGTCGGTGCGCAGCTCCGCGAGCAGGAACCGCCAGAACGTCGGCGTGCCGCTGACGTGGGTCACCCCGAAGCGGCGCATCGCCTCGAGCCCGTCGCGCGGCTGGAACGACCTGCCGGCGGCCAGGGTGGCGCGGGCCGCGGCCACGTGGAGCAGCATCTGCAGCCCGGCGAACTGGTTGGGCGCGTAGGCCAGCAGCCAGCGCTGCTCGGGCGTGGGCCGGATGCGCAGCGTCACGCGGAGGATCCGCGACCAGTCGTGCCGCGCCGCCTGGGGCCGGCCGCTCGTCGTGCCCGACGTGAGCACCAGCAGCGGACGCGGGCCGTCGGGGACCGGCCCGGTGTCGCGGTCGGTGCCGACCCACAGCTCGTGGGGGCGGACCAGACCGAGGCCGGGCAGGTCGCGGGGGGTGACCAGCAGGTCGTGGCCCAGCCGCTCGCGCAGCTCGGCCACGGTCTCGTCGGTCGCGGCCACGGGGTAGAGGCACGACTCGACCCCGGCCAGCGAGCAGGCGGCGAGCAGTGCCCAGACCGTGGCGTGGTCGGGGTCGAGCACGGCCAGGCGGCGTACGCCGCGCGAGCGGAGCTCGGCCGAAGCGGTCTCGGCGCGGGCGACCAGGTCGGCGTACGTCGTCACGCCGGTCGCGCTCGCCATGGCCACCCGGTGGGGCGCCTCCTCCGCGGCCGCGCGGAGCAGCTCGATCATGCTTCTCGGGGGCCGGTCATGGTGCGGTGGCGGCCTCGTAGAACGCCAGCACGTCGCCGACGGTCTGGGGCAGCTCGCCCCCCGCCGAGAACGGGTCGCGGCCGTAGGCGTCCTCCAGGACGACGGACAGCTCGGCCGCCTCGAGCGAGTCGAGGGCGAGGCCATCGCCGAAGAGCGCCAGGTCGTCGGGCAGGTCGTCGCGACTCTTCTTCACGCGCACCAGGAAGTCGCTGACGGTCTGGCGCACGGTGGTCGTCTCGCTGCTCACGAACCGCAAACGAGCGGGATTCCAGATGGCTACGATCCCCGGGTGCAGCTGGTCTGGGCGCTCCTGGTCTGCTACCTGCCGTCGCCTCTGGCGCGGCGGGTCGCCAGGGTCGCCCTCGGGTGGGACATCCACCCCACGGCCTACCTCGGCCGGAGCGTGATCCGGGTCGGCCACGTGACCATGGGGCCGCGCACGACCATCGGCCCGCGCAACAACATCCGCGGCCTGTCCGAGCTGCGGATGGCAGAGGACAGCAACATCGCGACGCGCAACTCGATCACGGCGTTCCCCAAGGCCGCCGAGCTGTCGCAGGACATCTTCCCGCACTCGCCGAACCGGGAGCCGGTGCTGATCCTCGGGGTGGGCGCCAAGGTGACCGACAACCACGAGATCGACTGCTCCGACCGGGTCGAGCTCGGGCGGCACGCGGCGCTGGCCGGGTTCGCGTCGCAGATCCTCACCCACAGCCTCAACCTGGTCACCGACCGGCAGACGACCGGCGCGGTGGTCCTGGGCGACCACTGCGCGGTGATGTCGGGCTGCATCCTGCAGAGCGGCACCCAGGTGCCGGCCCGCGCGATCATCTCGGCCGGCTCGGTCGTCACCACCCGGCTGACCACGGAGCAGGCGCTCTACCGCGGCAACCCCGCCGAGCTGGTCCGCGAGCTGCCCGACCACCTCGCCTACTTCCACCGCGGGGAGCCCGCAGCCGACGAGGCTGCGGAAGAACCCCGCGCCGTCGACGGTTGAGACCGGCATGAGCAGTGGGGTCTACGTCGTGCTGGGGGCGGTCGCCCTCGCCCTCCTGGCCGGCGCCACGCTGGCGCTGCGCAACGGCCGGTTCCGCGGCACCCACGCCGTCCGCGGCGCGGGCGGGACGGACGAGCAGCCACCGGCATCGGTGCTGGCTGGCTCCCCCTGGGAGGAGGAGCTCGGCGAGCGGGCCACCCTGCTGCAGTTCTCCTCGGCGTTCTGCGCACCCTGCCGGTCGACCCGCCGGATCCTCAGCGACATCGCCGGCCAGGTGGCGGGCGTCACCCACATCGAGGTCGACGCCGAGCACCACCTCGACGTCGTACGCCGCCTGAGCATCCTGCGCACGCCGACCACGCTCGTGCTCGACGCCCAGGGCCACGAGGTGGTGCGCGCCTCGGGGGCACCGACGAAGGCCCAGGTCTACGACGCGCTGGCGTCGGCTCTTCCCTGAGCCTTCCCCGAGCCTTCCGTGACACCTGTGCGCCTGTGCCGTTGAGTTCCCGTGTCCACGGCGACGGGAGAGCAGGTGACGGCGGGCGCCGACGTGCCGGCGTCCACCGCCGGTCGCCGGCTGCGCACGATCACCGTCGACCAGGCCATCTCGAGCGCCTCCAACGTGCTGGTCTCGGTCCTCGCCGCGCGGGCGCTCGGGGTCTCCGACTTCGGCTGGTTCGGGCTGGTGCTGATCACCTACGTCGCCACCCAGGGAGCCGCGCGCGCCCTGGTCGGTGAGCCGCTCCTGGTGCGGCCGGCCGAGGCCGAGAGCCGGCCGGGCGAGGCGATCGGCACCGGCCTGGTCCTTTCCGGCGCGATTGCGCTGATTGTGACCATTGCCGGGCTGCTCACCACCCTCGCCCAGCGCGACCTCGGGCTGGGGCTGGTGGCCCTCGGCGCCTTCCTGCCGCTGATCTTCCTGCAGGACCTCGGCCGCTACCTGGCCTTCGCCACCCACCGCCCCGGCCGGGCGCTCGTGCTGGACCTCACCTGGCTGGGGCTGCTCGTGGTCGCGGTGGGCGCGGTGCTGGTCTCGGGCTCGGAGAGCCTGGTGCTCTTCGTGGTGGCGTGGGCGGGCTCCGGTGCCGTCGCCGGGCTGCTGACGCCGCTGCCCTACCGCCACTCGAAGATCCGGCTGGGGCTCGGCTGGCTGCGCGAGACCTGGCCGTTCTCGTGGCGCTACGCCCTGTCGTTCGCGTCGATGCAGACCGCCTCGCTCGGCGTCTCGGTCGCCATCGTCGGCATCGCGGGCTCGCGGGCGCTGGGTGCGGTCCGGGGCGCGCTCCTGCTCCTCGGGCCGTTCACGCAGCTCCAGGCCGCCTCGATCGCGGCCGGGGTGGCCGAGGTCTCCCGGATGGAGGCCGGCGCCGCTGCGGTGGCCCGCCACGTCCGGCGTACGACGACGCTCACCGCGGGCGTGGCGCTCGCGAACGCCGTGGCCCTCCTCCTGCTCCCCGACGTGCTGGGTCGGCTGGTGCTCGGCGCGACGTGGGAGCCGACCGAGCGGCTGCTCTGGCCGGCGTGCGTGCAGATGGTGATGCTCGGGCTGATCAGCGGCGTCCGCTCGGCGCTGCTCGGGCTCAAGGCGGTGCGCACGACGACGACCCTCGACATCGCCGGGACCGTGATCACCCTGGGGCTGACCGTGGTGGGCGCCTTCGTGAACGGATCGCTGGGAGCCTTCTGGTTCCTCGCCGCGGGGCAGGCGGTCGTTGCCATCATGTGGTGGGCCACCTACCTGGGCCGGTCCCACCACCCCGCCGTCGAGACCACGAGGAGGGAGGCGGCGTGCTGACCTTCCTGCGCTGGCTGCGGCACGCGCTGCGCCGCGCCCACGACGCGATCCTGGAGCCGCGCTACGCCCAGCAGCGCCGGCTCATGAAGGCCGGGCGGATGACGGTCGGCCGGCACACCTACGGCATCCCGGTCATCAAGACCTACGAGAACGAGCCCCGCCAGCGGCTCCTGGTCGGCTCCTACTCGGCGCTCTCGGAGGAGTCGATCGTGATGCTCGGCGGCGAGCACGCCGTCGACCAGGTCACGACGTTCCCGCTGCGGATCACCCTCGGGCTGCCGGGCGCGCTGGAGGACGGCATGCCGGTCAAGACCGGCGACACCGTGATCGGCAGCGACGTCTGGCTGACCATGCGGACGTTCGTGCGCAGCGGGGTCACCATCGGCGACGGCGCGATCGTCGCCGCCGGCGCGGTGGTCATCAACGACGTGCCGCCGTTCGCGATCGTCGGGGGCAACCCGGCGAAGGTGATCCGCTACCGGTTCAGCCCCGAGCAGATCGAGGCGCTCCTCGAGATCCGGTGGTGGGACTGGCCCGACGAGCTCGTGGTCGAGGCGACGCCGCTGCTGGCCGACACCGACATCGACACGTTCATCGCCTGGGCGCGGGAGCAGAAGGCGGCGGGTCGCACGCCGCACTGACGGTTCGTCTGTCAGCCGCTCTTGCGCCAGTAGGCGCCGAACTCGTCGATCTGGACGATCTCGTCGGTGATGCCGTGCGCGGCGCGGTAGTCGTGGATCGCCTGGCCGGCCTGCGAGGCGTGGCTGCCGAAGTCGTCGATGATGCAGAAGCCGCCGGGGGAGAGCTTGGGGTAGAGCGGCTCGATGGCCTGGATCGTCGACTCGTACATGTCGCCGTCGAGGCGCATCAGCGAGAGCTGCTCGACCGGCGCGGTGGGCAGGGTGTCCTTGAACCAGCCGACGAGGAACCGCACCCGCTCGTCGAGCAGCCCGTAGCGCTCGAAGTTGTGGCGCACCTGGTCGGCGCCGACGGCGAGGCCGGTCTGCTTGAAGAGCGTGTCGCCGTCGTCGGCGGGGTAGAGGGCGGCGTTCGGCCTGGGCAGCCCCTCGAAGGAGTCGGCCAGCCAGACCGTGCGGCCGGTGTCGCCCCACGCCCGGAGGTTGGCCTTCATGAAGATGCAGGCGCCGCCGCGCCAGACGCCGGTCTCGATCAGGTCGCCCGGCACGTCGTCCTCGATGATCCGCGCGATGCAGTCCTGGATGTTGCTCATCCGCTTGAGGCCGATCATCGACTCCGCCCGCGAGGGCCAGTCGAGACCGCTCTCGCGGAGCGCGTGGTCGTAGGGCTTCTTGTAGGCGATCTCGAAGCCGGCCTTCTGCGCCAGGTCGCCGACGGTGGCGGCCGCGCGCTTCTTGAACGACGGGGAGCCGGCGGTGCGGACGCCGCCGAGGATCGAGTCGTTGTCCTCGGCCAGCGCGCCGGTGAGGCTGCGCTTGACGAGGTCGAGGTAGAGCGAGCGCAGCTCGCCGGTGAGCGTGACGGAGTCGGTGATGGAGTCGAGCACAGACAGACAACGCCGAGCGGCCCGGGCCGTTACTGTGCTCGCGTGTCAGAGCCGGATGCGGGTCAGCGGATGGCCTACTGCACCATCTTGTCGACCAACTACCTCGCCAAGGCCCTCACGCTCGCGGACACCCTCCAGCGGCACCACCCCGGCGCCCGGCTGACCGTGCTGGTCATCGACTCCGCCTCCGCCGACCACCTGACCGACGTACGCCAGGAGGGCGTCGAGATCGTCGGCACCGACGTCCTCGGGCTGCCCCACCGCTCGGTGCTGCGGCTGGCCACCATCTACGACCTCGTCGAGCTGGCCACGGCCGTCAAGCCGCTGCTCCTCAAGGCGCTGCTCGCGGACGCCGAGCAGGCGGCGTACCTCGACCCGGACACCTACGTCACCAGCCCGATGGCCGAGCTCTCGCCCGACCTCGAGGCGACCGAGGGCGGCATCCTGCTGACTCCGCACTTCCTCGACCCCGTGCCGGCCGGCGCGGAGCTCACCGAGGGGCACCTGCTCACGGTCGGCGTCTACAACCTCGGCTTCTGCGCGGTCGACCGGCGCGCCGCGGCTCCGGGCGGCTTCCTCGACTGGTGGTGGGGTCACCTCGAGCACGAGTGCCTCTGGGACCCGCTGTCGGGGCTGTTCGTCGACCAGAAGTGGTGCGACATCGGGTCGGTGACCTTCCGCGCCGGCGCGTGGCGGCACCGCGGCTACAACGTCAGCGTCGCCAACCTGCACGAGCGGCCGATCGTCCTCGACTCCGACGGCTATGCGATCGCGGGTCACGCGGACCGGCTCCGGCTCTTCCACTTCCACGCCTTCGACACCTCGCGCCCCGAGGAGCTCTCGACCCGGCTCGCGACGTCGACCGCGCACCTGCGCACCGAGGGCACCGCGATCGACCAGCTCTGCCGGGAGTACGCCGACGCGCTGATCGCCCACGAACGGGCCCTGCCCGCGGCCGCGCCGTACCCCTACTGGACCGACACCCGCGGCCGCCGGGTCTCCCGCCAGCTGCGCCGCGCCTGGCGGATCGAGGAGCGGCGTACCTCCTCGCCGCTGCCGTCGCCGTACCTCCCCGAGGAGGCTGCGGCCTACGACGCCTGGCGCCGCCGCGCCCTCAAGACCGAGGCCCGCGAGCTGGTGGGCGACGCCGTCAAGAGCGCCCGCCTCGCCCTCCCCGAGGAGTACGGCCGCCTCCGCACCCGCTTCCCCCGCCTCGTCGGCAAGCTCCGCGGCGCCGCCACCAGGAACGCCGACGGCATCTGGCAGTAGTGGGCTTCGGGACTCACGTCGGGATAGTCCGTGACGTTTGAGTTGTGGAAACGTCGGTTCCACAGGCACAGATGTCACGGACTATCCCGACGCGAGGCCGATCAGGCTGAGCGGTACCCCAGCACCTTGCGACGCTGGCTGTCTGAGAGGGCGCGGCGCAGCTCCACCGTGTCGGTCGGGATCCACCACGGCGGGTAGTCGACGGTCCACTGTCGGCTCGACTCGGCCTCCCAACGTGCCCGTCCCCGCGCAGCGTGCATCCGCTCGGCCAGGGCAGTGCGGTCTCGGAGGTCGCTCTTCATCACGGTCAGGCACTCGAGCCCGGCGGCGCGGTACTTCTCCTCCAGCCGCAGGTCGCGCGACCGCTGTGCGCCGGCGAGGTGCAGCTCTCCGTCGTACTGCACCAGCAACCCGGACTCCACGTCGATGAAGTCCGGCGTGCCGATGTGGCTGCCACCGTCACGGTGGAAGACCGGTCGGTTGCACAAGGGACCAGGGAGCCCGGCGTCGATGCACCACACGAGCACGCAATCGAGCTCTGGTGGCGACCAGCAGTTCTCCTGCGCCAGTGGGATGGCCAGACGGCACTGCGGTATTCCGGTCCAGCCGGAGTGCCGGCTCGCGTAGTCCGCCAGCTCAGCGACGGACACGAGATCGGAGTACGCCGCCATGCTGAGCACCCGCGCGGCTGCGCGCACGTCGACGGCGTACCGCATCTCGAAGCAGACCGACCGGACGGCAATCGTGATCGGCACCTCGTCCACGACGATGAGGTCGCGCGGATCGAGCCGCTCGGCGCAGACCTCGATGCCGCTCTGGGCCCTGACGTCCTCGCCGCCCACCGCGAGGCAGACCGGCAGAGGTGTGTCGTCGGCCCTCGTGCCGGGGAACCAGCGGGCGTGCTCCCAGTGCAGCCCCGCCCATCCGGTGATCCCACCGTGCGGCGGACAGACCGTAGCCGCTTCGACGATTCGTTGCTCGGACGTGACCTCGATGTCGGACGGTACGTAAAACCCCCAGCTGGTGGAGCGCCAATGTGGTCCCCGCGCCTCGTTGGGAGTCGGACCCGTCAGCCCCTCCGGATCGCGGCGCGTCGGCAGCACGAGATGCGGCCTGCTCTCCAGCACCTGGAGTCGACGTACCCGGGACATGTTCGGACTCTGCCCCGCAGAGACGCTGCCGCGCTTGGCTCATCCACAGGCCCCCATGTCGGGATAGTCCGCGACGTCTGTGCCTGTGGAACTGCCGGTTCCACAACTCAAACGTCACGGACTATCCCGACAGGTCAGGTGGAGAGGCGGTCGAGGGCGGCGAGGACGCGGGAGGGAGGGATGGAGATGTCGCGGAGTACGCCGGTCATGGGGCGGCGGGCGGCCGACGAGATCTCGGAGGGGGTGCCGGCGACGAGGTAGCGGTAGCGGGCGTCGGGGATGGCGTCGGTGATGGCCCAGTAGCAGGGGTTGACGTAGTCGGGGGCGAACAGCTCGAGCACCCGGACGCCGGGCCGGCAGAAGACCAGGTTGGCGAGGGCGGCGCCGTGCGGGGCGACGATCACGTCGGCGGCCGCGAAGTGGTCGATCTGCTCCTGGACGGACACGGTGCCGGGGTCGAGGCGGGTGAAGCCGCGCTCCTCCAGCGTCGGCCAGAGGGCGGCCTCCTCGACGTAGCGGCGGGTGTGGGGGCTGGAGCCGCGGGTGACGTAGAGGCCGCGGCCGTACGCCGACAGGTCGGGCGACGCCGGCAGGCGGGCGCGCAGCCACGAGACGACCCAGTGCGGCGCCATCAGGTCCTGGTTGGGCGTCGACGGCACGAGCAGCCGCTCGGGCGCCAGGCAGGCGTGCTTCTCGACCTCGACCACCGGCAGCCCGCTGAGCCCGACCAGGTCCAGCAGCTGTCGCTGGTACGACGCCCGCGTGCCGAGGTAGACCGCGTCCACCTCGGCGCCGGGCAGGGCCTCCTCGAAGATCCCCCAGCGGGGCAGCAGGTCGAGGAGGAAGTGGTAGTAGTTCGTGCTGGTGCCGCGGGTCGCCAGCGAGAGCAGGGTGCCGGGCACGGGCGTGGGCGACGGGAGCCGCGGCCGCAGGAACACCGGGTGCTGGCGCCAGCCGGAGATCCCGAAGTAGCCACTGGTCTCGTAGTCCAGGACACCGCCGGGCGCGATGGTCGCCGCGTAGTCGCCGACCAGCAGCCCGCCGCGCACGTCCAGCACGTAGCGCGCCGAGACCGCGCGCCGCAGCCACGGCTCGAACGCCGCGTGGCCGGCCGGCTCGCCGACCGGCATCGAGCGCACCAGCTCCTCGGCGGGGCCGCCCGGGTGCAGCGTGACGTGTGCGTGGTCCCGCGCCGCCGTCTCGACCGACCGCGCGGTGGCCCGGCTCGGCAGGGCCCGTCGGCCCGACAGCCGCGACGTGCGGCGGAACACCGCGCCCAGCAACCCGGTGGCCCACCGGTGCAGCCGCTTCACGACCGGCCACAGCGGCTGCAGCCGGTGCGGTAGTCGACTCACCGGCTGGCTCATCTCGGCCAGCACCTCGCGGGTCTGCCGGATCGTCCGCTCCCACGTGAACGTCGCCGCCCACGCCCGCGCGGCCTCGAGGTCCGCGGCGGTCATCGCCCGCGCCCGGCGTACGGCGTCCGCCAGCGCGGCCGCCGTCCACTCGGCCGCCACCGCGGCGTGGCCGCCCGCGACCTCGGTGGTGGCCGGCTCAGGACCGAGCACCACCGGCTTGCCCAGCAGCATCCCCTCGACCACCGGCAGCCCGAACCCCTCGAAGTCGGACGGGAAGACGACCAGGTCGGCCTCGGCGAAGACGCGGTGGAACTCCTCGTCCGGCAGGAACGGCGCCAGCTCGACGACGCCGGACAGCCCGAGCGCGGCCACCCGGGCGGCGATGGCCTCGCGCCGGGCCGAGCCCACCCCGAGCAGCTTCAGCGGCGGCGCACCACCCGCGTCGCCGGCGAGCAGCGCCCAGGCCTCGAAGAGCAGGTCGGGGTTCTTGTTGGAGTGGTGGGCGAAGCCGACCGACGGTCCCGTACGACGAGGAGCCGGCCAGGCCAGCACGTGGTCGCCGCCGAGGTGCACCACGCGGCCGGGCACCGAGGCCGTCGAGGGGTGCAGCCGGTGCAGGTCGTCGAGGCTGCGCTGCGAGATCGCGACGAACGCGTCGGCCATCGCGTAGGAGCGGCCGTAGGACACGTCGCGCAGCAGCCGGCGGCCGCGGCTGAACTGCTCGGGCCGCAGCTCGTGGCGCAGGTCGAGGACGACGACGCACAGCGGCGCCCCCACCCGGCGCACCGATGTCGTCGGGGCGGTCGCGAGCACCGCGTCGACCTCGAGCGACCGCGCCAGCCGGGGCAGCGCCAGGGTCTGCGCCAGCGGCCGGCCGAGCACGTCCGGCCCGCGCACCGGCAGCTCGTGGCGCACCCCGCGGCCCGTGGTCAGCGTCGAGCCCGACCCGGAGGGCGACGTGCACCTCGTCGTCGGGGAACACCTCGGCCCACTGGCCGAGCAGGTGGTCGACGTAGGTGCGGATCCCGCCGTACTCCGCACACATCGCGTCGACCAGCAGCTTCACCCGGACAGCCTTCTGGACGAAGATCATGAGCGTGGGCCGCAGCCGGGCGGGCGTGAGCCGGTCGACGCCGGCCGCGACCCGCCACATGGTGCGCGAGCGGCCGAAGTACGTCGGCTCGCTGGCGTGCCCGTAGACGTGCACGGCGTGCGGGGCGAAGAGCCGGGCCAGGTCCTTGCGGGTGTTCATCGCGTAGCGGACGGGGAAGACGTCCTCGGCCTTGCGGCCGGGCTGGAGCCGGTCGAGCACGCGGGCGTGCAGCTGGTTGGGGACGGCGCGGGCGCCGACGCCGATCATCCCCCACTTGTTGGGGGTGCGGGCGGCCAGCCAGCCGCCCGGCTCGAGCAGCCGCATCATCTCCGCGGCGACCTCGGGTGCGTGCTCGGCGTCGACGTGCTCGAGGACGTGGTCGGCGACGATCAGGTCGAAGGTGCCGTCGTCGTAGGGGAGCGGCTCGCCCGGCGCCACGACCTTCGCCTCGTCGAGCGACGGGTTGGTCAGCACCGCCTCGTCGACGTCGGTGCCGACCACGCGCGCCACCCGGCCGCGCAGCATCCGCAGCCGCCGCGAGATCGCCGGCATGGGGTCGACGGCCCACTGCCCGCGGCCGGCGCCGAAGTCGAGCACGTGGCTGTCCTCGTCGACCAGCGCGTTGACCCGCGTGTAGAACTCGACCTGCCCGTCGAGCTGGGTGTAGCCGCCGACCGCCGCCTCCGGGTAGAGCCGCGACAGCGTCGGGTTGGGCTCGAAGTCGTCCACCGCGGTCACGCCTTCAGCAGGCGGGTCATCTGCTCGATGTCCGCGTCGACCATCAGCCGGGCCAGCCGGTCGGCGTTGGTCTCCGCCTTCCAGCCGAGCACCTCGCGGGCCTTGGAGGGGTCGCCGATCAGGGCGTCGACCTCGGTGGGCCGCTCGTACTGCTCGTCGTAGTTGACGTACTGCTCCCAGTCGAGCCCCGCGTGGGAGAACGCCGCCTGCACGAACTCCCGCACCGTGCGCCCCTCGCCGGTGGCGAGCACGTAGTCGTCGGGCTCGTCGTGCTGGAGCATCCGCCACATCCCCTCGACGTACTCCGGCGCGTAGCCCCAGTCGCGGACCGAGTCGAGGTTGCCGAGGTCGAGCGAGTCGCGGGCGCCGAGCACGATCGCGGCGACGGCCAGGGTGATCTTGCGGGTCACGAAGTTCTCGCCGCGGCGCGGGGACTCGTGGTTGAACAGGATCCCGGAGACCGCGAACAGGCCGTAGGCCTCGCGGTAGTTGACCGTCACCCAGTGCGCGTAGAGCTTCGAGGCGCCGTACGGCGAGCGCGGGTAGAACGCCGTGCTCCTCGTTCTGCGGCGGCGGGGTCGCGCCGAACATCTCCGAGGTCGAGGCCTGGTAGTAGCGGCAGTCGAGGCCGGCCGCGCGGATCGCCTCGAGCAGCCGCAGCGCGCCGGTGCCGTCGGTCGAGGCGGTGTAGTCCGGCATCTCGAAGGAGACCTTCACGTGGCTCTGCGCGCCGAGGTTGTAGACCTCGTGCGGCTCGATCTGCGCGGATCAGGTTCACCAGGCTGACCCCGTCGGTGAGGTCGCCGTAGTGCAGGTGCAGGTCGGGGCTCGTGCAGGTGGTCGATCCGGCCCCGGTTGATGGTCGAGGCGCGGCGGACCAGGCCGTGGACCTCGTAGCCCTTCGCGAGCAGGAGCTCGGCGAGGTAGGAGCCGTCCTGGCCGGTGATGCCGGTGATGAATGCGCGCTTTGTCACCTGAGCTCCGTCTTGCCTGGGTCGTGCCGGACGAGGGGGATCCTCCCACTGACGGTCCGGTTGGGAGCCGCATCGCCATGGGTGGGACGACGCCGCCCGGACAGCGGCCGGGATGCGGTCTGGACCGCGGCGACCTCGTCCGGGTGGTCTTCACATAACCGCAACCGGCCCGCTTCGTTATGGTCGGCAGCGCGCCCAGTCCCCGCGCGACTTCGAGGAGTGAGCATGTCCGAGCCCGTCGACGTCCTGGTCGCCGGTGGCGGCGGCTTCATCGGTGGCCACCTGGTCGCCGACCTGCTGAGCCAGGGCCGCAGCGTCCGCTCGGTCGACGTGAAGCCGACAGGCCGAGTGGTACCAGGTGCACGCCGACGCCGAGAACGTCGTCGCCGACCTCTCGCTGCTCGAGCACGCGATGGCGCAGACCGACGGGCGCCGGCGAGGTCTACATGCTCGCCGCCGACATGGGCGGCATGGGCTTCATCGAGAACAACAAGGCGCTCTGCATGCTCACGGTGCTGACCAGCACCCACATGCTGCAGGCCGCGCGCGACCACGGCGTCGAGCGCTACTTCTACTCCTCCTCGGCCTGCGTCTACGCCGCCGACAAGCAGACCGACGCCGACATCACCGCGCTCGAGGAGGCCGACGCCTACCCCGCCATGCCCGAGGACGGCTACGGCTGGGAGAAGCTCTTCACCGAGCGGATGT
The DNA here is from genome assembly GCA_963793315.1 of uncultured Actinomycetota bacterium. GTDB lineage: Bacteria > Actinomycetota > Actinomycetes > Propionibacteriales > Nocardioidaceae > Nocardioides. The sequence continues at coordinate 213,269 of CAWBZR010000015.1, forward strand.
GCCGCCACTTCCTCGAGGACTTCGGGCTCACCACGCGGGTGGCGCGCTACCACAACGTCTACGGCCCGCACGGCACCTGGACCGGCGGCCGCGAGAAGGCGCCGGCGGCGATCTGCCGCAAGGTCGCGACGGCGGCGATCACCGGCGAGCACCGCATCGAGATCTGGGGCGACGGCGAGCAGACCCGCAGCTTCATGTACATCGACGACTGCGTCAAGGGCACCCAGATGATCCTCAACGGCGACAGCACCGAGCCGGTCAACCTCGGCAGCTCCGAGCTGGTCACGATCAACCGGCTCGTCGACATCGTCGAGGGCATCGCCGGCATCCGCTGCGAGCGCGACTACGAGCTCGACGCGCCGCAGGGCGTGCGCGGCCGCAACAGCGACAACACCCAGATCCTCGAGACCTACGGCTGGGAGCCCTCGATCACGCTGGTCGACGGCCTCGAGCAGACCTACGCGCTGGGTCTACGACCAGGTGAAGCGCTCGCTCGGCTGAGCGGCTCACCTGCGCCGAGCAAGCCATGCGGATCCTGGTCCACGACTACAGCGGCCACCCGTTCCAGGTCGAGCTCAGCCGCGAGCTGGCCCGCCGCGGCCACGACGTCACGCACTCCTACTGCGCGGCCTACGTCTCCGGCAAGGGCAAGCTGGACGGACCCCGGGTCGCGGGTGAGCTTCGACGCCGATCGGCCGCGACGAGGTCGTCGACAAGGTCGAGTTCGGCAAGCGGATCGTGCAGGAGCTGCGGTTCGGCGTCGCAGCTGCCCGCCAGGTACGCCGGCGCAAGCCCGACGTCGTCGATGGTGGCGAACACGCCCGATCCCGACGCTGGTGCGTCGCTGGCTGCCTACCTGCGCGTGCGGCGCATCCCGCTGGGTGCTCTGGCACCAGGACGTGCAGGCGGTCGCGATCAGGTCGTTCGCCGGCGCCAAGCTCGGCCGGGGCTTCCGCGCTGGTCGCCGGCGTCGTCGCGCCGCGGCGAGCGCTGGGTGCGCCCGGCGGTCGGCGGCCGTCGTGGTGATCGCCGACTCGTTCGTCGACGTGCACCGGGAGTGGGGGACCGCGGACAAGACCACGGTGATCCCGAACTGGGCGCCGCTCGACGAGATCGTCCCGATCGCCGCGCAACAACGCCTGGGCGCGCCGAGCAGGGCCTCGACGGCGTCCGACCTCGCTCTACTCCGGGCACCCTCGGGCTCAAGCACAACCCGGCGCTGCTGGTCGGGCTGGCCCGCCGGGTGCGCGACGCCGGGTCGCCGGTGCACCTCGTCGTGGTCAACGAGGGGCCGGCGGTCGACGTCGCTGCGCGCGGAGGCCGACGCGGCTCGACGTACCGATCACGCTGCTGCCGTTCCAGCCCTACGACCGGCTGCCCGAGGTGCTCGGCAGCGGCGACGTGCTGGTCGTCCTGCTCGAGCAGGCCGCGGGCGCCTTCTCGGTGCCGTCGAAGACGCTGTCCTACCTGTGCGCCGGCCGGCCGGTGCTCGGGCTGATGCCGGCCGAGAACCTCGCCGCGCCAGCTGGTCGCCGAGGTCGACGGCTGCGTGCTGCCGCCGGACGAGGGCGCGCTGCCCGACGGCGGCCGCCTGGGTCGCGACGGTGCTGCGCGACGCCCGGCTGCCGCGCCGAGCTGGGCAGCAAGGCGCGTGCGCTGGCCGAGCGGGAGTTCGCCCTCGACGGCTGCGCCGACCGGTTCGAGGAGATCCTGGTCGGGCGCGGAGTCGCCGCCGTTGCGCATCTCGATAGTCGAGACGGTACGTCCACCTGATGCGAGACTGCGTATTCGGTGGCCCTGCGCGGCCGCCTACGCTACTCTCCAGGGTGTTCACGACCATGGCTGACCAAGCGCCGCGCAGTGGACCACTGCCGCGTGCGCTCGTCGCTGTGTCGAATGTCCTGACGACGCTGCCCCCTCTTCGGTCTTTCTGGTCTGAATCTGACTGCAGTCTCGTCGCGCGCGCCGGCTGCCCGCCGCCCCGCCGTCCTCGCGACCCAGGAGAGCCCATGACCACCACCGCCCCGTCCTCGAGCACGCGCCCGCCCGGGCCGCGCCGGCATCGACCCGCGCGGTCCGCAGTTCACCGCCGCGCATCACCGCCGTCGTGCTGGTCGCCGTCCTGCTGCTGCCCAGCCCGTGGGCCGCCGTGCTGCCGGCGTCCAGGCGCGTGCTGTTCGCGATCGGGGCGCCGCGCGGCGTGCAGCACACGCCGCACGCGTGGCTGTTCCGCGACGCTGGTCCGCCCGCGGCTCGCCGCGCCCGACCAGCTCGAGGACCCGGCGCCGCCGCGGTTCGCCCAGGCCGTCGGCCTGGCCTTCGCCGTCGTCGCGCTGGTCGGCTTCGCCTCCGGCGCTCGACCCTGCTCGGCCAGGTCGCGATCGGGTTCGCCCTGGTCGCGGCCGCTCCTCAACGCGGTCTTCGGGTTCTGCCTGGGCTGCGAGCTGTACCTGCTCGATCAAGCGGCTCAGCCACCGCCGCTGGTCGAGGCGCCCGCAGCGAGCCTCGAACCGACCCACGACATCCACGCAACCAACAGGAAGAAGGAACCACATGAGCCGCGAGAGCTCGCTCGTCACCGCCCAGTGGGTCGAGGAGCACCTCGACGACCCGCAGCGTCGTCCTGATCGAGGTCGACGAGGACACCACCGCCTACGACAAGGGCCACATCCAGGGCGCCATCAAGCTCGACTGGACCACCGACCTGCAGGACCAGGTCCGCCGCGACTTCGTCAACAAGGCAGCAGTTCGAGGCGCTGCTCTCCGGCCGCGGCGTCGCCAACGACGACACCGTCGTGCTCTACGGCGGCAACAACAACTGGTTCGCCGCCTACGCCTACTGGTACTTCAAGCTCTACGGCCACCAGGACGTCAAGCTGCTCGACGGCGGCCGCAAGAAGTGGGAGCTCGACTCCCGCGAGCTGACCGACGAGCTCGCCGACCCGCGAGACGACGTCGTACACCGCCCAGGAGCAGGACAACTCGATCCGCGCGTTCCGCGACGAGGTCGTCGCCGCGATCGGCGCCCAGAACCTCGTCGACGTCCGCAGCCCCGACGAGTACGCCGGCCGGCTGCTCGCCCCGGCCCACCTGCCGCAGGAGCAGGCGCAGCGCGCCGGCCACATCCCGACCGCGGCCAACGTGCCGTGGAGCAAGGCGGCCAACGACGACGGCACCTTCAAGTCCGACGACGAGCTCAAGCGAGATCTACACCGAGGCCGGCGTCGACTGGAGCAAGGACACCATCGCCTACTGCCGCATCGGCGAGCGCTCCTCGCACACCTGGTTCGTGCTCAAGGAGCTGCTCGGGCCAGGACAACGTCAAGAACTACGACGGCTCGTGGACCGAGTACGGCTCGCTCGTCGGCGTCCCGGTCGCCCTCGGCGACGAGCCCGGCCAGGCAACGGGCAGACGCCTGATGTGCGGCGCGACCGAGGGCGGCCTCTCGCTCGACGGCGTCAACGTCGCCAAGGAGGCGGTGATCCAGGGCCAGGTGCTCCGAGGTGACGAGCCCGTCGGCAACGCCTACGTGCGCCTGCTCGACCGCACCGGCGAGTTCACCGCCGAGGTCCCGACCTCGGCGACCGGCCACTTCCGGTTCTTCGCCGGCGAGGGCGAGTGGACGCTGCGCACGCTGGCCCCGCAGGCCGAGCCGGTCGACAACGCGGTGCACGCCGCAGGTCGGCTCCGTCGCCGAGGTGACCGTCGCGCTCTGACCCGCAGGTCCCGCGAGCGGCCCTCGCCGGAAGCCGGGGCGCTCGGCGACGAGCAGGTCTGTCCCAGTGACCCGTCCCGGGCGAACGGGCGCTACAACTGCGTCGTGGGCGACACGCGCGAGTTCGCCCTTAGGGGTGAGCCAGGGAACGTCGGGTCGTTACCCTCCCGGGCACTATGCCTGAGCAGGGACGGCGCTGGCGCGCCTGGCGGCAGCCCGGAGCATGGTCGCTGACCGGCTATCCGGCGCCCGGTCCCGTGGCCACCGGCCCCACCGGCTCGGTGCGGGTCGTGGTGGTCGACGACTCGGCCGAGGTGCGCACCCTGGTCCGCACCAAGCTGCGGCTGTCCGGGGGCCGCGGTCGTCGAGGGCGAGGGCGCGGACGGCGGCGACGCCGTCGACCTGGCCCGCCGGCTCCAGCCCGACGCCATGCTGCTCGACGTCTCGATGCCGGGCATGGACGGCCTGGCGGCGCTGCCGCTGGTGCTCGAGGCGTCACCGCGCACGCGGGTGGTCATGTTCAGCGGCTTCGACGAGGAGCCGCTCGCGCTGCGGGCGCTCGAGCTCGGCGCCGCGTCGTACCTCACCAAGACGTCGTCGCTGGACGACGTGGTCAGCGAGCTCGTGGGCGCCGGTGCGGACGCCGACCCTCAGCCGGAGCCGCACGGCCGCGCGGCGCAGGCCGACCAGCGGGCCGACCGGGGGCCGACCAGGGCCGACCAGCGCGCCGACCAGCGCGCCGACCAGCAGGACGATCCCGCGGCCGACCACGCCCGGGAGCTGCTCGAGGACCAGGTCGAACGGTTCCAGAGCGTCTTCGACGACGCCGCGATCGGCATGGCCACGATGACCCTGCAGGGCCGGATCGTGCGGGCCAACGACGCGCTGTCGCGGATCCTGCGGACGCGTCGGGGGCGACCTGCTGGGCGGCGTCGTACGGCGCGGCGGTGGGTGACGAGCCCGGGACGGCCGACGCCATCGCGACGATCGTCGAGAAGGGCGCCGACGTCCTCACCCTCGAGCACCCGCGAGGTCGACGACGCCTACCTGCGCACGACGCTGTCGGTGGTCCGCGACCGGAGCGGCCAGCCGCTCTACCTGCTGGCCCAGTGCCAGGACGTCACCCGGCAGCGCGAGGCCGAGCGCGGGCTGCGGGAGTCGGAGCGCCGGTTCCGGCTGATCGTCGAGGCGGTCCGCGACTACGCCATCTTCATGCTCGACCCCGAGGGCCGGGTCGTCAGCTGGAACGTCGGTGCCCAGCGCGCCAAGGGCTGGACGCGCGGAGGAGATCATCGGCCAGCACTTCCGGGTCTTCTACCCCGCGGAGCAGCAGGCCGCCCGCCATCCCGAGCACGAGCTCGAGCTGGCGCTGAGCGGATGGCGTCTACCAGGAGGAGGGCTGGCGGGTCCGCAAGGACGGCAGCCGGTTCTGGGCGCACGTCACGATCACGGCGGTCTTCGACGAGGACGGTCAGCACGTCGGCTTCGCGAAGGTCACCCGCGACCACACCGAGCGGATGCAGCTGCTCGAGCAGCAGGGCCAGTACGCCCACGCCCTGGCCGAGGCCAACGAGCGGCTCGAGCGAGCCAACGCCGAGCTGGCCGCGGCGGCCGACGAGCAGTCGCGCTTCCTCGCCGTGACCGCCCACGAGCTGCGCTCCCCGGTGGGCGTGCTGAGCATGTCGGGCCGGCTGCTCGCGCGAGAACTGGGACAAGCTGGAGGACGAGGAGCGCAGCGAGCTGCTCTCCGGGCTGCAGACCAGCTCCGCGCGGCTCCAGCGGCTGCTCGGCGACCTGCTCACGACCTCGCGGCTGCAGCAGGCGACCCTCGACCTCGACCTGGCGGAGCACGACCTCGCCGAGGTGCTGACCCCGGTGCTCCAGCGGCTCCGCATCGCCCACCCGGACGCCGTCGTCGAGGGCGAGCTCGCGCGCCGGGCGTGCGGGCGATGGTCGACGCGGACCGGCTGGCCCAGATCGTCGACAACCTGGTGGCCAACTCGGTCGCCTACGGCCGCGGCACGATCCGGGTCGCCACCCGGCAGGTCGGCGACCAGGTCGAGGTCACCGTGCGCGACGACGGCGCCGGTGTGCCCGCGCGAGCTGCGCGAGCGGCTCTTCGAGCGGTTCGCCAGCCGCGGTGGCCAGGGCACCGGGCTCGGGCTGCACATCGTCCGCGAGCTCGCCCGGGCCCAAGGTGGAGACGTGACCTACAACGCGGAGCGAGAATGCGTTCGTGGTCTGCCTGCCGAGAGCTGCCGCGGAGTCGTGACCGTCCGCGTGCTGCTGGTCGACGACGTGGCAGACGTGCGCCGTCTGGTCCGCATCGCGCTGCGCTACCACGGCGGCTTCGAGGTCGTGGGCGAGGCCAGGGCCGGGCTCCAGGCGATCGAGCTGGCGACCGAGCACCGGCCCGACGTCGTGCTCCTGGACCTGGGGCTCCCCGACCTGGCCGGCCGCGACGTGCTGACCCGGCTCCGCGAGGTGGCGCCCGACGCCAAGGTGGTGGTCTTCACCGGGACCGACGACGACCGGGCCTGGTATCGAGGAGCACACCGCCGGCTACGTCCTCAAGGGCGGCGAGCTGGACTACCTCGTGGAGCTGCTCGACGACGTCGGCCGCACCGCGGACCGCCACGAGGCCGCCCGCTTCGACGCCGACCTGGAGCACCGTGCCGCTGGCCCGCGACTTCGTGCGCCGGTGCCTCGAGGACTGGGGCGCCGGCCACGTGCTCGACGAGGCCGCGCTCGTCGTCACCGAGCTCGCGGCCAACGCGGTCCTCCACGCCGGCTCGCCCTACGAGGTCCGGCTGAGCCGCGTCCGACGGGCGTGGTCCGCATCGAGGTCGCCGACGGTGACGCCGGCACGCCGGAGCCGCAGCCGTTCAGCGCCGTCGCCGAGAACGGTCGCGGGATCGTCATCGTCTCCGCGCTGTCCGCGTCGTGGGGCATCGACGCCAGACCGCCGGGCAAGATCACCTGGGCCGAGCTGCGTCCCGACTGACCCGACGCCGCCTGGATCCATCGATTCCCGGCTGCTACGCGCCACCACACGGGCGCGCTCGCGGCGTTGCCGACGCTCGAAAGACGCCCAGTCTGCCGTTCGCGCCGGCGCCTGGCCACCACCCCACGAAAGACCTCACACCCGTCTGGTGACGCTCGCTACGCCGCGAATCGGTGAATCCAGACTGAGCCCACCGAGTGGTCCAGACCAATGGGCGGTTCGCGTCATGTCTTCCCGGACACGTCGTTCACCATGTGACACACGACGACTGGGGGGTCAACCGTGGTGCTCAGCCACGCACAGGCAATGGAGGTCGCCAAGCGGTTCAATCCACCGCTCGGCAGGACGTACTGGTTTTCCGACGACGGGTCTCTGCTCAGCCGCAGGGAGACCCATCGAGAGGTCGCCCAGCAGAAGGGCGAGATCTACGTCTGCCGGCGGCAGCCGAGCGGCGGGGCCGTGGAGGTGGCGAGGATGACCGCGCGGGAGCTCGAGGCCCACGCCGAACCTGCGTTCGGCGTCCCTTGGTGACCTGGCTCAGGGCGTCTCGAGCACCAGCGTGATCGGGCCGTCGTTGACCGACTCCACCCGCATGTCGGCGCCGAACACCCCGCGCCCGACGTGCGCGCCCAGCCGCTCGAGCTCGGCGCAGACGGCCTCGTAGAGAGGCTTCTTCGATACCGGACCCGGAGCGGCGGTCTGCCAGGTCGGGAGGCACCCTTTCCGCGACGCTTCAGTGCGCGCATGCGTCAGCCGCGGAACCAGGCGAACGCCCGCCTGCCCAGGCAGCGGCGAAGGTCACCGCGAACGCCGCTGCGAGCGCCAGCGTCAGCAGGTGCAGCCGTCGGGCCCGACCCGGCAGGTCGTCGTGCAACCACAGGGCCGTGAGGCTGGTCCAGGCTGAGAGACCGATCGCCACAGGGCCCAGCACGACTGTCGCGAGGCTGCCTGGGAGCCAGAACGCGTCGGGGCCGGGCGGCTGCCAGTCGCTGGGAGCCCCGCCCATAGGCGATGCCGTGAGGAGCAGGACCGTCAGGGCGGCTAGGCAGACCCCACTGACCTCGAGCGCCAGGCGCGCGTCGGCGACCGCGTGCTGCTCGCGCCACCTGGGCGGCACGGTGCGGAACTCCACGGCGACAGGATGACATGACGCGGGCGACGACGCGAGGGCGCCGCTTGGCCCGTCGAGGAGCCAACGTCCTTGCTTGCACTGCCGCGCCGGGAGCGAGTCCCCACGCTGGTCGTGCGCTGCCCTCATGAGGGTGCGGAGCTAGTAGCGTGTTGCAGCTAAGGCTTGTGGTCTGGCGGCGTCCGGGTGCGTGCATCGCAAGACGGCGGAGCGACGGCATACCGGGTCGTCTGTCGAGCTTCGCCAACGCAGCGAAGTGCGTGCCCGGGCGTCGCCAGGACCAAGAATTAGCTGCGACGCGCTACTAGTGTCCTCGCCTGCATTGAGGCAGTTGGCGCTGATGCCGGCTCTCACCATCCGTGCCCCTCGTCTGTGGTGTGCGGTGTGTCTTTGGTGCAGTGGGCCACCGGGGCCTATCGACGTCTCGAGGAGCACCGTGATCGGGCCGTCGTTGACGGACTCGACCCGCATGTCCGCGCCGAACACCCCGCGCTCGACGTGCGCGCCGAGCCGCTCGAGCTCCGCGCATACCGCCTCGTAGACCGGCTCGGAGACCGGCCCCGGCGCGGCCGCCAGCCAGGTCGGGCGCCGGCCCTTGCGGGCGTCGCCGTAGAGCGTGAACTGGCTGACCACGAGGATCGGGGCGTCCACGTCGGAGGCGGACCGCTCGTCGCGCAGGAGCCGCAGCTCCCACAGCTTGCGCGCCAGCCAGGCGACCTCGGCCGGACCGTCGGTGTGGGTGACACCCACGTAGGCCAGCAGGCCCGGGCCGGGACAGCCACCCGACCACCGCGCCGTCGACGGACACCGATGCACTGAGGACACGCTGTACGACTGCTTTCACGGGCAAGCATCACAGCCGGTTGGCCGGGCGTGGCGGAGGGTGTCCAACCGTCCTCCCCAGGGAGAACGGTTGCTGGCCCACCCCCCGGGTGTGGAGAAGGTTGCCAACCCACCGCCACCCCGGGGATCACCGAGGGCTACGCCGGAGCCAGACGGTGCCCTGGCGCGAACCGGCCGGCTCGTGCGCGACCTCGTGCAGCCCGGCGTCGGCGAAGAACTCCTTCAGCTCGGGCCACGAGTGGCCCGGCACGTCGTGGTACTCCATGACCAGGGTCTCACGCCGGCCCAGTCCTCGGGCCGGCTGCCCAGCACGATGGCGTACTCCGCGCCCTCGGTGTCGAGCTTGACCAGGTCGGCCCGTCCGCCGGCCTCGGCGACCACGCCCGCGAAGGTGCGGCACGGCACGGTGACCAGGCTCCCCTCGGGGCTGGTGAGCCCGTTGAGGGCGCTCGCGTGCACGTTGTCGGCCAGCTCGAGCGTGCCGTCGTGGTCGGAGACCGCCACCGCATGGGCGGCTGACCCGGCCGCCCAGGCCGTTGTCGCGCACGTTGCGCTCGAGCCAGCGGGCCGTGGACGGGGAGGCCTCGTAGGCGTGCACGGCGGCGTCGGGGAAGCCGGGTGGCAGCCGCCAGCGAGAAGCAGCCGATCTGCGCGCCGATGTCGAGCACCACCGGGCCGCTCCGGCAGCCCGGCCACCAGGTCGTCCAGGCGGTAGGTGTCCTCCGCGAAGACCTCGTAGACGGGCACCCGGGCGCCGGCGTGGTTGGGGCAGGCGATCGGTAGCCCGCCGCGGGTCCGGAACCGCAGCTCCTCGCGCCGCCACGGGGTCAGCGCGGAGCCGAGGTCGGCCAGCACGCCGCGGGCCGTTGGCGAAGCCGAGGGTCTGGCGGACCCGGCGCGCGGCCAGGGCGGGGGAGCGGCTCATAGGGCCTCCTGGGATGCGGGCGCCGCGGCCGGCGGCCGGCGGGCGCCGCGCCTCGGTGGGGTCGAGCGACCGGCTCCTCGGCCTCGTCGCGCGGACGGCTCGACCGCGGGCCCATGTCCGTCGCGGCCAGCACCGACAGGGAGATCCCATCCAGACGAAGCGGTCCCAGAGGCTGTTGGTGAGCATGCCGATCGCGGCGTAGCCCAGTGCGATGTAGCCGAGCCGGCGCAACGGTCCGCTGCGCAGCACGGGGAGGACGCCGATGCCGAGGACCAGCAGGTAGCAGATCAGCCCGACCAGCCCGATGCCGATACCGACCTCGAGGTAGATGTTGTGGGCGTCCAGTGCGGTCGCGTCGAAGCCGTTACCGAGGATCGGATGGGCGAAGAACTTGTCCCAGCCCGTCTGCAGCGCCACGGTGCGCTCGTTGTCGGAGAACGACGTGGTGGCATCACCCTGGAGCCGTTCGACGACCGAGCCGTTGCCGAAGTTGGCCAGCAGCCGGTTGCCGACCGCGACGAAGGCGAGCGCGGCGGCGATGAGCAGGTACGCCGAGAGGACCGAGCGCTCCAGCAGCGGGTAGAGGACCAGGATCACGCCCACCACGATCGCCGCGGCCCGGCTGCCGCTCATGCTGATCGACGCCGCGCAGAAGAGCGCCGCGACGGCATGACCAGCCAGCGATAGCGGCGCGGCGTCGCGTGGTAGAGGTGGACCAGCATCGTGCTGGCCATCAGGGCGGCGATGCCGAAGAAGTTGAAGTGGGTGGTGAGGCCGTCGTAGCGGTCGTTGATGGCCCGGCCCTCGACCACGGCGTAGCAGGTGCTGAGCACGTGGCCCGCGACGTAGGACCAGGCCAGCGCCTCGACCATCCGGCCCTGCGGGCGCCAGGCCAGGAAGAAGAACGGCAGCGCCACGGCGGCGGCCGGCAGCCGCAGACCGTAGAGCAGCCCCAGCAGCCGCGACGGCCCGATCGCCGCGGAGACGAGCACCATCGCGCTCAGCCCCACCGCGCCGACGAGGAACAGCGCGGGGTAGCGGCCGCGCCGCCGCAGCAGCGTGGGCAGCAGCAGTCCGCCGCCGACGAGCAGGAACAGGTCGGAGAAGGTGACGAAGTCGGCGGTCGGGATCGGGCGGACGGAGTTCTGCGGGGCGGTGAACATCGCGAGCAGCACGAAGCCCGTGCCGAGCCGCTCCGGGCCCAGCAGCACCAGCAGGGTGATGACCACGGCGCTTGCGAAATCACTCTGATCGCCCTGGGTCAAAATGGGGCTGTTGCTTTTTACACCGGCCACAGAGACCCATTGACAGAAATCCGGATAACCAGCGTTCTGTGGAGAGCAGCCCGCGTCTCGTGCTTGGAGCGGATCCCCAGCGTTGTCGATGTTGATCAGGTATTTGTAATCCGCAATCGTCGAGCCGTCGACTGCATCGACCACGTTCAGCACCATGTGATTGGTCGGAGCACTTCGCGGACTGGGCCAGTACAATATTAGGATTGGTAAAAGGAACAATGTTGCCAATGACTACAGCCAAGATCATATAGATGGAAAAATCCATCGCTGTAGCTTGACACTCTGACTCCTCAAAAAGTTTTTTCCTGCCTAAATCATGCTTGGCCTCCTTGGTGATAGTCGGATTGAATAATCGTATAAAAATTGCCCGGGATCACGAACTGAAGGTTTTCGTCACTCATACAAACATCCTCCTCCGAATTAATGTTGATGTGCCTAAGCTGACCAATCGCCTCAATAAAATCAGATGAATTTTGAATTAACACTTCATCCTTTCTAAAAACATAAATGTGGTTGCTGTTCCGCAAAACCACGATAAATTTCAACTCACGCTTGGACATGAGCATTTGTGCAAGAGACTGACTTTCGTCAGACGTGATTTCCACATCTTCCAGGATCACCACACGTGCATTAAGTTCACAAATTTCCTCAGGAATTTTGAAGATCATTAGCTGTACTTTTTATTGCGTTAATGCCCGTTTCCGGAATGAGCAACGTATCCATGGCATAAATTAGTGGTAAATCATTTCCAATCACGAGAATGCACTCTGTACCCAAAATAACCTTCTCCGAGGTAATAGATTGAATATCTATAAAGATAGTCTTATTTATCTTTAATCTCCATAACCTTGAGGATGATTTCGATATAAAAAAAGAGCCATCTTTTCGATGGCTCTTTTCCAGGAGAGGGTTAATGCGGGGGTTAACCCTCTCTTGATAATGATGCAAATATGATTGCCTATGTTCCTATTGAGAAAAACTATGTCTTTTCAAATTCAACTGCCGTGCAATCTCCCCTGCCTGACGACAATTCTCGGCCCCCAGTTTTTCCAAAATACTATGAATATGATGCTTCACGGTGTTTTCGGAAAGATACAATTTCCGTGATATGGCCATATTCGAAGCACCATCCTGGAGTTCATTAAGAATTTCGATTTCCCGGGGGCTGAGTTTATCCACCACGTCCATCGAGGGTGGCAGCGGCGCAGCGCGTGAGAACTCCACTACCCTGCTCATCATTTTACGTGACATCGCAATTTCGCCACGAGCCACACGCGCAAACTTGCCGGCAAAGAGGAACTGGATATATTTTTCAACATATAGCCCATTGCCCCCATTCGAATGGCAGCCAAAAGATTTTCGTCGGTTTCATAGACCGTCAGGAAAATAATCTTGCAACAAGGTAGTTCCTTCAATATAGTCTGAGTCGCCTCCAGGCCTGTGCCATCGGGCAGGGAAAAATCCATAAGCGCGATATCAGGTTTATGGTGGAAGGCTTTTTCAATTCCTTCCTGCACACTGCCGGCCTGATCTACAACCTGAAAATCAGGTGTGGTTCGGAATAGGCCAACCAGTCCTTCCCTGAACAAGACATGGTCATCAACGATGAGGATTCTTTGTACAGCATTAATTTGTTCATTCATGCAGTCACCAAAACCTTTGCTTCCAATGGAATGGACATCGAAATCAATGTACCTTCGTTCAAATGGGACTCAATGGTCAGCTTACCATTGAGTTTTTTAACCCGCTCCCGCATAATCTCCAACCCAAAGTGATCATCCTCCCCATCCGCCCTGGGAGCAAAACCCACGCCGTTATCCTTGACCGAAACCTCCAGCAATTCCCTGCTCCATATCGCCCGGGACCTCAATCTTGTCCGCATTCGCATGTTTCTCCACGTTATTCAACATTTCACAATATGTAAAGAATATTTCCTGTCGAATAGCCGGCATGAGTGGCAGTGGTGTTCCCACTGTTTTGAAGTCGAGTCCCAAATTCCCCCGGCGGGAAATGGTCCGCGACTGTTCCTTCAGCAGATTGGTCAAATGAGGAAAGGTCTCAGGTTAAATCCTTTTGAGGATGTCCCGCACAATATCGTAGGAGACTCGTGTGCAACTCTCTGCAAGTGTCTTAACTCTTTCTTGACACTCTTGAACCTGCCAAGATCCTCATGACTACGGAGTTGATCCAACCTCAAATGGAGATAGCCCAAATTCTGTCCCAACTGATCATGAACATAGGTGGATACCAAACGCCGCTCGGCAATAGCGGCCTCTGCCGTTCGCATCTCGGAAAGACGTTTGCGATCCTGACTAAATTGAAGAGCCAGGGTAATTTCATCATTAATATTCTTAAATCTTCTCCTCCTCCTCGAAAGCCTTCGACCCGGTTTCATCTTTAAATTTCAATAATGAGGCGGGAGCCTCCTGATTGGGCACATCCAGGCTATACACATTCATGGATGAGCCACCACCGACATTCATGCATAAATGAATGATCGATTTTTTGCCTGGTATCTTCTTCAGGCATTTCTCACAAGAAATAGTAGGGTCCCACTTCTTTGAAGGCAGGGGCTGATGTTTAACAGGCCAGTGTTCAGTAATTTCAAATTTCCCGGTGATCGGCTCCATGGTCAACAGATAAGCTTCTTCAACACCATCTGTTATCTCGCTGGGAAATTCAGTAAGTTTTTGAATTACTGATTTCCAATCTTCATGGGAGGTCAGTTTTTGACTGATGCGGTGTTTGTTTTCCGAAAATCCTGACCGCCTGTTTATGTCCGCGGTTGGAACGCGCCAGCAGTTCGATCAACAACCCTGTTGCGACGAGAAGCACAGCATATTGCAATACTTCAAAATAATGAAAGGCCTGGTTGAGCACTCTGAGCACCAGGAATTCCTGTACTTCCACCCACAACAGGGACAGGCCAATCAACGCCAGGATAACCCAGCGCCATCTCTCGATCAGTTCTGCCAAAAATTTTGTACGAGCCCGAGTTTCCTCTAGAATGGAGTTCATCATGATGTATTACCCGGTTGGAACTTTTGAGTATCCTATTTTGATTGTATGGAGACCCTAAATTATATTCGTTCTTAATATGTCTGTTGATACAAAATTCCTAATATCAGGACGATCCAGGTCAAATTAGGTTACATTACATCTGCATTATTTTCGGTATCTCATTTCGCTGATATAACCCTTTCGAATGGCAGTGCAGCGACAGGTACGAACAGACGACGCGAAATCACCGTCGGCGCAGGAGTCGGGCGCGGAGGTCCACCCGAGGTGAGGCCTTTGTGAAGAGC